>NZ_BPWJ01000007.1:0-391446 GCF_040362985.1 Duganella caerulea
CGTCGATGCTGCCGCCGCGCGCGCCGTCGGCGTTGAGCGCGCCGTCGAGCGCGACGAACTGGCCATCGACCGCGATGGCGCCGCCGGCGCCGGCGCGGCTGGAGGCGTCGAGCGCGCCGGCATGCACGTCGCCGTCGCCGACCAGGCGGATGCTGCCGCCGTCGCCCACCAGGCCGCGCGCCTGCACGATGCCGGTGTTGTTGACGGTGGAGCGGGTCAGGGTGTCAGCCGCCGCCGCGCTGAGCACGACGCGGCCGGCGTCGGCGCTGATCACGCCGCTGTTTTCCGCCAGCGCCTTGAGCGCGCCGCGCGTGGTGCGCACGCCGATCAAGCCGTCGCCGCGCAGGTCAACGCTGATCTGCTCGCCGGCCGCCAGCGCCACGCCGCCCTGCGGCGCGCTGATGCTGCCGTGGTTGACCACAGACGGCCCGATCAGCGCCACGTAGCCGCCGGCGGCGGCGCGGATGCTGCCGTCGTTGCGCACGGCGCCGGCGCCGCTGGTGCCGGCAAAGTCGTAGCGGCCGCTCAGGAAGGCGCTGTCCGACAGGTTCAGCGACGAGGCGCTGAGCGCGCCGACGTCGACCTGTGCGCCGGCGCCGAACAGCACGCCCTGCGGGTTGATCAGGAACACGCTGCCGTTGGACGACAGCTTGCCGTAGATCTGCGACGGGTCGCCGCCGATCACGCGGTTCAGCGCCACCGCCGCCGCCGAGGGCTGGTCGAAGCGCACGCCGGCGTTGGCGCCGATGTCGAAGCGCTGCCAGTTGAGGATGGCCTGGTTGCTGCCCTGCGTCACCGTCATCTGGTTGCCGCTGGTGGCGATGGACGCCTGCCCGGCCACCAGCTGCGCGCCGGATGGCAGCGCGTTGACGGCGGGCGGCCCCGCCAGCGCCGCGCCGCCGGCCGTCCCCAGCGCCAGCAGCACGCCCAGGCGGCGCGCCGCGCGGCGGGTCGAGCCGCGCTTGCCCTGTCCGCGCGCGCCCTCGGCGACGGCGACCCAGCAGGCGTGCACATGACTCCAGACGAGTCGGTAGAAGCGGTTGGCTGAGGCGTGTTTATGCATGGGGTGTCCGTACGGGTTCGGGGTGCGGGGGAAGGAGTGCTCAGGCCAGCAGCAGGCTGAATTCGGCGCGGTAGAGGCGCGAGCCGGTGCGCTTTTCGCCGGGGATCAGGTACAGCGCGAAGCGGCCGATCTGGTCGTGGTCCATTTCGTAGTTGCCGGCGGCCAGCGCGCCGCCGGCCGGGCCGGCGAAGTACAGCGTAAATTGCGCGATGGCCGGTGCGGCGGCGGTGGCGCGTGCCGGCACCTCGCGCACAGTCTCCAGTGTCAGCGCGACCGCGCCCTGCGCCGGATCGTTGACCCAGAAGCGCTGGCCGACCAGCGCGCGGGCGCCGTCCGCCGTCCACTGGTAGTCGTTGCCGGCGGCCGCCTCGACACCGGCCGCCGGGCCGCCGGCGCGCGCCGGCGCCATCAGGCCCAGGCCGGCCAGCGCCAGCGAGCCGCCGCCCATTTTCAAGAGTTCGCGGCGTTTCATCATGGTGTTTCTCCGTTGGTGAGGGGGGTGTCCGGCACGCGGCGGCCGATCATGGTTGCGACGGGAAGTTGCCCTGCGTGGCGATGCAGAAGCTCAGCGCCAGATAGGGCGGCATATTGTTGTGCGGCTGGCTGGCGCCGGCCGTGCCGGTCGCGCCGCGCGCCGCCATGCCGCCGGCCGCTCCCGTGTACACCGGCACCGCGCCAGCGTCGGCCAGCAGCGTCGACGGCCCCGGCGCGCTCTGCGTGGCGGCGCCGGTCAGCGCGGTGACGGTGTGGGTATGCGGCGGCAGATGGCTGGGCTGCAGGGTGACGGTGGCTTCGCCGCCCTGCTCGCCCAGCTGATGTTCGCTCAGGTACGGCGAGGGAGAGCCGCCCACATGCAGGGGCATGCGCCCGCCCAGGTTGGGCAGGCAAAACGTGCTGGTGCCATCGCCGCCATAGACCGTGCCCAGCACGGCAAACAGGGCCGTGTACTGGCGTATCGCCAGCCGCTGCCCTTCGCACCGGAGCCAGCCCACGGGCTCGAAGCCATACGTGAACATGCGGATTTCGCCAATAAATTGATCGCTCATGGAATTGTCCTGTCACCCTTGAGACGGGTAGATACCCGTCAGCGCAATGATGAAGTTGAGGCCCAAATACGGCGCCATATTGTTGTGGGGCTGGCCGCTGCCGACCCGCGTGATGGTGTCGGCCCGCAAAGTGGCGGTGCCGCCGCTGCCGCCCAGTCCGTAGACTGGGGCGCCGCCCGTGTTGGCGAAGGCGCCGGCGCCACCCTGGGCGTAGGCCGGCGTGGCGCGGTCCTGGCTGGCCGGCAGCGTGTGGTTGTGGGCGCCCATGGTCTGCGATACCAGCGCCACCGTTTCACTGCCGCCCGGTTGGCCCAGCACAAACGGGCGCGGTCCCGCGCCCTGGTTGGTGTGCAGGGGCACGCGCCCGCGCAGGTCCGGCAGCGCGAAGGTCTGCTGGCCGTCGCCGCCGTACTGCGTCTGGAGCAGGGTAAACAAGGCGTCGTTCTGCGAGATTTGCAGCTCGCTGCCGTCGCAAAATGCCCAGCCCTGCGGGGCAAACTGTCCGGCAAACAGGCGGATTTCGCCGATAAATGGTTCACTCATGGAGTCGCTCAGTTTCGAGGTGGGAAAACGCCGGTCAGCGCAATGGCGAAGGTCAGCGGCAGGTAGGGCTGCATGTTTTCATGCGGCAGGTTGCCGCCGGCGACGCTCAGCGCGGCCGGCGCCAGCGTGGAATTGGCCGGCCCCATCAGGTCGCGGCCCAGGCGGCCCTTGGTCCCCAGCACCGCGTTGGCCGGCGCGCCGGTGACGGCGGGCGCGCCGCTGCCCAGCAGTGTGTGGCTGTGGGCCGGCATTTCAGCGTTGGTCAGCATATGCGTGTCCTCGCCGCCGCTCTGGCCCAGCCAATATGCCGTGCCGCTGGCGTGCAAGGGGATGCGGCCGCGCAGGTCGGGCAGCGCAAAGGTGCGTATGCCGTCGCCCCCGTAGTTCGTCCCCAGCAGGGAAAACAGTGCCGTATTCTGCTGGATGGGGAGTATCTGCCCATCGCACCTCGCCCAGCCACGCGGCACGTAATTGAAGGCCATGATCCTGATTTCGCCCAGGTAGGGGTCCATATCCGGTTCCTAGTAAGGAAAATGTGAAGGGGCCGCCACGGCTTGATTGACAAAAGCGCAGCGTGACTCATTTGACAAGTCAATCTTGTCAATTATAGAGATCGAGTTGCCCAAAAAAAACAGTCCATTTGGACTGTTTGGCGCTCAGGCGGGGTGGGTGAAGCGGCGGCGGTAGGCGGCCGGCGTGGTCGCGGCCAGGCGGCGGAAGTGGTGGCGCAGCGATTCCTCGGAACCGAAACCGGCGCGCTCGGCGATCCGCGCCAGCGGCAGGTCGGGCTCTTCCAGCATGTCCTTGACCAGCGCGATGCGCTCGCGGATCAGCCATTCGACCGGGCCGAAACCGGTGGCTTGCTGGAACTGGCGCTGCAGGGTGCGCGGACTCATCGCGGCGCGTTCGGCCATGCTGTCGACCGTGTGCGGCTGCGCGGGATGGCTGCGCAGCCAGTCCATCAGCCGCGACAGGCGGCCTTGCTCGCCGCGCGCCATCGGCCGCGGCAGGAACTGCGCCTGGCCGCCCTCGCGATGCGGCGCCACCACCAGCCGCCGCGCCACCAAGTTGCCGACCTTGGCGCCGTGATCCCGCCGCACCAGATGCAGCAGCATGTCGAGGCCGGCGGCCGATCCGGCGGCGGTGATGACCTGGCCGTTGTCCACGTACAGGTCGTCGGGCTGGACTTGGATCTGTGGGTAACGTTGCGCCAGGCGGTCGGCGTAGCGCCAGTGGGTGGTGGCGCGCTGGCCGTCCAGCACGCCGGCGGCGGCCAGCACGAACACACCCGAACAGATCGAGCACAGGCGCGCGCCGCGCCGGTGGGCGGCGCGGATCGCCTCCAGCATGGCCGGCGGCGGCGGCTCGTCGGCGTCGCGCCAGCCGGGAATGACGATGGTGTCGGCGCGCTCCAGCAGCTCGGGCGCGTACGGCGCCTGCACTATGATGCCGCCGGCCGCGCGGATCGGGCCGGGCTCGACGGCGCAGACCGCGAAGTCGTACCAGTCCACGTCCAGCTCGGGGCGCTCCAGCGCGAACAGCTCGACCGTGCAGCCGAACTCGAAGGTGCACAAGCGGTCGTAGGCCAGTGCGACAACCAGATGTTTTTTCATGGCGCAATCTTAACGCAGAATGGCTGGTGCGCCACTGCCGGCGATGCGGGCGGGGCGGCACAATGGCGTCACTGTCCACTCAATGAAGGAGATCACGATGTCCGCCAAGTCCCTCGTCGCCGCCATTCCCGCCGCCGCCAGCAGCGACGCGCTGGCCCGCTTTGAAGCGAGCTTCAGCTATGAAACCGACTGCTGGGATGTGCACGACGCGCTGACCAACGGCCCGCGGGATTTCGTCCTGCTGGACGTGCGCGGCACGGAGAAATATGAAGCCGGCCACGTGCCGGGCGCGCTGGACCTGGCGCACCGCAAGATCATCGGCTCCAGGCTGGCCGAGTTCCCGGCCGACACGCTGTTCGTCGTGTACTGCGCCGGCCCGCACTGCAACGGCGCCGCCCGCGCCGCCGTGCGCCTGGCGCGGCTGGGCCGTCCGGTCAAGCTGATGCCGGGCGGAATCACCGGCTGGCTGGATGAGGGCTTTGCCCTGGCGACCGCCTGAGACTATAGGACTTCGATAAACTTCCCGCCTTTGAAATAGCCCTTGGTCGCCCTGCCGTCGAGCTCGCGGACTACCAGTTGGGGATCGAGCGAATCGAGGCTGAAAACGGGCGTGCCGGGTTCGACGTCGATATCGCCTGCGGGCTCGACCAGCATAATGGCGGTCCGCCTGCCTTCGCCGCGCGCCCGCACCAGTTGCCGGGCTGTCGGCATGCTCGGCCGGATGACGATGCCGCCACACGAGATATCGATCGGCCCGCTGGCCACGGCTGCCGCCCTTTTCGCGATACGCACCATAAAGTCTCCCCGCATCAGTGGTTAAGCCGCCGAAGCAGCCATCACTGATAGACCTCTGCCGTACACCGAAGTTCAGCGCTGCTTACTCCGCCAACGCGTTTCGCTATACTGGTGGCTCCATCCGCAGGATATCCGGGAGTACTCGATGCCCCTCAACGCCGGCCGGCTGTCTGCCGCTGCGCTGCTCGCTTGCCTGCTGTCCTCGGCGGGCTCGGCGCAGGCCGGCCCGCTGATCCGGCTGGGCTCGGATGACTGGTGTCCCTACGTGTGCGCGCTCGACGGCAAGCCGCCCACAGGCTACCTGGTGGAACTGGCGACGATGGCGATGGCTGCGGAAGGCTATCGGGTTGAGCCGGTGCTCATGCCGCTCAACCGCGCCATCACGCAAACGGTGCATGGCGATATCGAGGGCGTCTACGCGCCGCCGATCGACCGGCGCCTGCGCCTGAGCGCGCCCGTGGCGCAGTCGCGGGCCTGCTTCTACACGCGGGCCGGCGACGACTGGAATTTTCACTCCATCGCTTCGCTCAAGACACAGGTGGTGGGCGTGATCGACGACTACGGCTACGACGACGGCCCGATGGATGCCTATATCGCCGAAAACCGGCAACAGCATGACCGCATCGCGCTGGCCTTCGGCGCATCGGCCGGCACCACCAATGTGCAAAAGCTGCTGGGCGGACGGTATCGCGTGGTACTGGAACATTCCGCCGTCATGGCGCAACTGAGCAGGCGGCTCGATGTGGCAGGCCGCATCCGCCAGGCGGGCTGCCTCGACAACGCGCTGCCGCTGACCATCGGCTTTGCGACGCAGGATATCCGCGCCGACACCTGGGTCCGCGCGCTGGCCGACGGCGTGCACAAGCTGGACGCTTCCGGCGAGCTCAAGGCCCTGCAGAAGCGCTACAAGCTGGACTAGTCCGGCTGGCTTACATCGCCAGCGCTTTTTCCACCGCGCCCACCAGCTGCTTGTCCGAAGGCGTGACCTTGCTGCCGAAGTTGTCCACCACCTTGCCGTTGCGGTCGATCAGGTATTTGTGGAAGTTCCAGGCCGGCGCCTTGCCGGTGATCTTGATCAGGTTGGCGAACAGCGGATTCGGTTCCTTGCCCGACACTACCGACTTGGCGAACATCGGGAACTTCACGCCGTAGGTGTTGTAGCAGAAGTCGGCGATTTCCTTGCTGCTGCCCGGTTCCTGCTGGCCGAAGTCGTTCGACGGGAAGCCCAGGATCACCAGGCCCTTGCTGCCGTACTTGGCGTACATCGCCTCCAGCCCTTCGTACTGGTTGGTGAAGCCGCAGTAGCTGGCCGTGTTGACCACCAAAATCACCTTGCCGGAATACTGGCAGAGGTCCTGCGGCGATTCGTCCTGCAGGCGCTTGAAGGTCTGCTTGAGGATGGCCGGGCAGCTGGCCGGCGCCGCGGCAGGAGACGCCGCCGGTGCGGCGGCGGGCGCCTGGGCAAATGCGGATGCGCCGACCAGCAAAGTCAGCGAGGACAGCAGGCAGAACTGGGCAAAGGTCTTGGACATGGTGATGGGCCGAAAAGGGGGAAAAAACCATTTTAAGCCAATCCTGACAAGCTTGCTTAAGGAGCCCTATATGCCAACCCGGCCACCCGCAAGGGATGATTAATCACCACCACAAATGAAGTACCCGCTGTTCAATTTTCCGTGCTGTGACTTCTGCCAGAAAAACACGCCCTCTTCGCCTTGGGCGCTGACACGCTTGCCTTGGCACAGCGCGGTTACATTGCCCGGTCCCGTGGGCGGGCGCTCGGCGCAAGCCGCGCGCCAGGTGACGAGCGGCGAGATGCCCTCCGGGCTGATGCCAACGCCACGCGACTTATTCAAGTCCTTTGCCAGGACTTGACAGTTCGTGAGCATCTTTTTTTCGAGATCATTTTCATTCTGCCCGAAGGCGGCAACGCAAACGGTGGCCAACGACAACGCCAAATAAATCCTGACCAACATTTTTTTCTCCCGATAATTCGTCAACTACGCCGGCCGGTTGCCCGCGCACGATTGAGCGAAATTAAGCAAAATGCGCCCTGCTGCTCCACACTGCATGCCAGACCTGAGCTCACGCGAGGATGCCATGATGAAGCTGCTCTGCCTGCTGTGCCTGTTCTTGGCCGGCGCCGCCCCGGCGCAAACGGTCACGCTGCCCAACATGACGGCCACCCAGGTCACCGTGTCCGGCCTGTCGTCCGGCGCCTACATGGCGGTGCAGTTCGAGGTGGCCTTCTCGCAGACGGTGCAGGGCGCCGGCATCGTCGCCGGCGGGCCGTACTTCTGCTCGCAGGGCAGCGCGCTTATCGCCACCATCAGCTGCAGCTGCACCAGCGAGCTGTTCCCGTGCCGCGTGCGCCCCGGCGGTACCCGCATCAATGAACTGATCGCCTTCACCGACTGGTTCGCCGGCGCCGGCGGCATCGACCCGCCCGCCGCCCTGGCCGGCCACCACATCTGGATGTTCTCCGGCAGCGCCGATACGGTCGTGCCGCAGCCGGTGATGAACGACCTGTACTTCTACTATCGCCACTACATCGACGCCGACCACATCTCCTACACCCGCAACCTGCCGGCCGAGCACGCGATGCCGACCGACCAGTTCGGCAACAGCTGCGCCACGCTGGGCACGCCCTACATCAACAACTGCGGCTACGACGCGGCGGGCGAACTGCTGCGCTGGATCTACGGACCGCTCACGCCGCGCAACAACGGCGCGCTCAGTGGCCGCTTCATCGCCTTCGACCAGGCGGAATTTTTGCCGCTGCCGGGCTGGCACGGCATGGCGGAAACCGGCTACCTGTACGTGCCCAAGGCCTGTGACGCCAGCAGCGGCGCGGGTTGCCGCTTGCATGTGGCCTTCCACGGCTGCCAGCAGGACCTGGACGACATCGGCACCACCTTCGTCGAGCGCGCCGGCTACAACGCCTGGGCCGACAGCAACAAGATCGTGGTACTGTATCCGCAGGCCTCGGCGATCTACCCGTACACCAATCCCAAGGCGTGCTGGGACTGGTTCGCCTACGACGACCCGCGCTATGCGCAAAAGTCCGGCAACCAGATGGCGGCCGTCAAGCGCATGGTGGACCGGCTGACCGGCGTGGCGCCGGCCGCCGTGCTGGTGCAGCGTTAGATCCCGCCCATGCAGATGTATTTGATGACCAAGAAATCGTCCAGCCCGTAGTGCGAACCTTCGCGCCCCAGGCCCGATTGCTTGACGCCGCCGAACGGCGCAACCTCGTTGGAGATCAGGCCGGTGTTGACGCCGACCATGCCGCTCTCCAGCCCTTCGGCCACGCGCCAGATGCGGCCGATGTCGCGCGAGTAGAAGTAGCTGGCCAGCCCGAACTCGGTGCTGTTGGCCAGTTCCACCGCCTGCTCGTCGGTGGTGAAGCGGAACAGCGGCGCCAACGGGCCGAAGGTTTCCTCGCTGGCGACGATCATGTCGCTGGTGACGTCGGCGATCACGGTCGGCTGGAAGAAGCTGTGGCCCAGCGCATGGCGCTTGCCGCCGGCCAGCAGGCGGCCGCCCTTGGCCAGCGCGTCGGCCACGTGCTGCTCGACCTTCTGCACCGCCTTGTCGTCGATCAGCGGGCCTTGCGTAACGCCCTCCTCCGCGCCGTTGCCAACCTTGAGCTTGGCGACGGCGGCCACCAGCTTCTCGGCGAACTGCTCGTACACGCCGTCCTGCACGTAGATGCGGTTGGCGCAGACGCAGGTCTGGCCGGCGTTGCGGTACTTGGAGGCCAGCGCGCCCTCCACCGCCGCATCGAGGTCCGCGTCGTCGAACACGATGAAGGGCGCGTTGCCGCCCAACTCCAGCGACAGTTTCTTGATGGTCGGCGCGCACTGCTCCATCAGCAGGCGGCCCACCGCGGTGGAGCCGGTGAAGGTCAGCTTGCGCACGGTGGGGTTGGAAGTCATCTCGCCACCGATCTCCTTCGGCGTGCCCGTCACCACGCTGAACACGCCGGCCGGCACGCCCGCGCGCTCGGCCAGCACGGCCAGCGCCAGCGCGCAATACGGCGTCGATTCGGCCGGCTTGAGCACCATCGGGCAGCCGGCGGCCAGCGCCGGGCCGACTTTGCGGGTGATCATCGCGATCGGGAAGTTCCAAGGCGTGATGGCGGCGCACACGCCGATCGGCTCCTTGGTCACCAGCAGGCGGCGGTCCGCCCATGGCGATGCCAAGGTCTCGCCGGCCACGCGCTTGGCTTCCTCGCCGAACCATTCGATGAAGGAGGCGCCATATGCCACCTCGCCGCGCGACTCGGCCAGCGGCTTGCCCTGTTCGGCCGTCATCATCTGCGCCAGGTCTTCGGTGTTCGCCAGGATCAGGTCATTCCACTTGCGCAGGATGGCGGCGCGCTCCTTGGCGCTCTTCTTGCGCCAGGCCGGCCAGGCCGCGTTGGCGGCGGCGATGGCGCGGCGCGTTTCGGCGGCGCCCATCAGCGGCACGGTGCCGAGCTGCTCGCCGGTGGCGGGGTTGGTCACGGCCAGCGTGGCGCCGTTGTCGGCGTCGCTCCAGGCGCCGTCGATGTAGGCCTGCTGGCGCAGCAGGGTGGGATCTTTAAGCTGCAACATGGGTAAGCTCCTTTACTCCACGGTGAACGAGGATAAGTCGGGATGCGGTTCTGGATAGGCCAGGTCCATCGCTTCCAAAGTCTCCAGCAGCAGGCTGGCGACCACCAGGTTGCGGTGGGTCTTGGAATTGGCCGGCACCACGTACCACGGCGCGTGCGGCGCGTTGGTCTCGCGGATGGCGCGTTCGTAGGCGCGCTGGTACTCGTCCCATTTGCTGCGCTGGTCGATGTCGGACGGGTTGAATTTCCACTGCTTGTCGGGATCGTCCAGCCGCTCCTGCAGGCGCTCGCGCTGTTCTTCCTTCGAGATGTGCAGGAACACCTTGACGATCACCGTGCCAGTCTCCGTCAGCATGCGTTCGAAATCACGGATCTGCGCGTAGCGGCGCTTGCACTCGGCGCCGTCGATCATGCCCTGCACCTTGGTGATCAACACGTCTTCGTAGTGGCTGCGGTTGAAGATCGCGATCTCGCCCTTGACCGGCACTTGCTGGTGCACGCGCCACAGGTAATCGTGGGCCAGTTCGTTGTCGGTCGGCTTCTTGAAGGCGGCGGCGCGCACGCCCATCGGGCTGATGCCGCTGAACATGGCGCGTATCGTGCCGTCCTTGCCGGCGGTGTCCATGCCCTGCAGGATCAACAGCACCTTCCGATCGTGTTCGGCGTACAGCTTGTCCTGCAAGGCGTCGATGCGGGCGATCAGCGCGGCGGTGCGCTTCAGGTCCAGCGCCTTGGCCTTGGACTTGCTCAGTTCCGGGTTGGCGGAGCGGCTGGAAAAAACCGCGTCGTCTGCGTCGCTTTCACGCAGTTTCAGTTTGGCGGAGGCGCCGAAGCGCTGGCGGGCGTTATGTGTCATGGGATTAGCTTATCACTTTGCGGCAAGTGTGGCGGCACGGCAGCCCCACCACGCGGCTTCCTCGAATACCGAGAAGCCCGACAGGTCGGCGTGCGCGAACAGGATGGGGCCATCGGCCTCGCGCAGCGCCTTCATGCCGGCGTTGCTGCGGAAGTTGGGGCCCGGCGAGGCCATGGCGTGGCCGCGCAACGTGATGTCGACCCGCTCGACGCAGGAGGCGAACTGCGATCCGTAGGCTTCCTTCAAATCGGTGCTGGCCAGCGCCAGCAGCTCCTCCGGCGTGGCGGCTTCCATCCAGCGGCGCGCGGCGCCTGGCTTGCGGTCCGACAGCGCGACGTAGGCGCTGAACACGGTCTTTTCCGGCGGCTGCACGCGGATGTCCTGGTGGGTGGAGACGACGAAGCCCAGTCCCGGCTCGGTGTACACCACGTTATCCCAGGACAGCGGCTGGCTGGGACGCTCGTCCGGGAAGCGCTTGAGCAGGAAGTTCGCCACCATCCACGGCGCGTACTGCGGCACGTGTTGGGACGGGTCGAAACCGTAGGCGGCGATGTTCTCCACCACCCGCGCCGCCACGTAGGTCGGCATCGCGCAGATGGCCTTGCGGGCGCGGACGATGTAGCTCGACGGCTGGCCGTTTTCCAGCTTGAAGCACAGCGCTTCGACGCCGTCCGCCGTCTTCTTCAGCGATACCGCGGTGCCGGCCATGCGCTGCACACCGGATGCGCGCTCGATGCCGGAAGCCAGCGGCTGCAAGCCTCCCGGCCAGGTGAGCCAGGCGCCGTTGCCGGCGTTGGCGGCTTGGCCCCAGCGGCTGCAGTAGTAGTGCAGCCCGGCCCAGGCCGAAACCTGGTCGTAGCGCGTGCCGTAGTCGTCGCGACAGCAGTAGTTCAGGTACCAGTGCAGGGTCGGCGACTTGTAGCCGTTCTGCTCCAGCCACTGCTTGAGCGTGATGCGGTCCAGCGCCTGCCACTGCGGATCTTCCGACGACAGCACGGTGGGGAACACGAACACGCGGCGGCCGTCCGCGCCATGCGTCTGGCGCAGCCGCGTCACCTCGGCGAAGAAACGCGTGTGTTCGTCGCGCTCCCATTGCGGCACGCCGTCGGTGGGGATGAAGCCGTCCTGCCAGTGGCCGTTGAACAGCAGCCGCTCCTCCGGCCCGTGCAGGATGTAGCGCTCGTCGTAATAGGGCTTCTCCGCCATCGGATCTTTTTGAATGATGCCCAGGTCGGCCAGGATCTCGCGCACGTGCACCGATTCCGGCGACGGCAACGGCAGGTAGTGCGCACCGGTCGGATATTCCAGGTCGCCGAAGGCGCCGCCGGCCGCGTTGCCATGCGGCTGCGGGCCGTCGATCATCAGCACATCGGTCTTGCCGAGTTTTTTCAGCTTCCACGCGGCGGTCAGGCCGGCCACGCCGGAGCCGAGGATGGCGACATCGGTGTGGATAACTTTGGACGGCGGCGGCAAGGGCCGGCGCTCGCGCAGGAAGTGGCCCTCGGCGCGGCCCGGATAATGCACCGCTGGCGTGATCTCCTGCCAGCGATGAAATCCCGCCACGCTGCCCGCCGCCACCACGCCGCTGGCGCCGGCCCATACCAGGAAGGAACGGCGCAGCATCAGCGTATCACCCGGCGCCAGTCCTGCTCGAACTCGTGCACCAGCGATTGCGTGTTGAGGCGGTTCGGCTCCATCGGCAAGGCCTTCATGTCCGGCGGGAAGACGAACATCTCGCGCGTGGTGTCGGCGTTCAGGTAGCGCATCGGCAGGCGGTACTCGGTGGGCGGCTTGTAGTCCGCCTGGGGCGTGGCGAGAATGAAGCCCCATTCGCCGAACGACGGCACGTAGGCGTGGTACGGGTAGGTCTTCAGGCCGACCTCGCGCAGCGTGGCGTCGATGGTCCAGTAGGCGTGCGGCGCGAAGAACGGCGACGTCGATTGCACCACCATCAAGCCATTGGCGGCCAGGTGCTTCTTCACCATGCCGTAGAACGGCACCGAATACAGCTTGCCCAGCGCGAAACTGGACGGATCGGGGAAATCGACGATGACGGCGTCGAACATGTCGTCGTTGTGCTGCAGCCAGATGGCCGCGTCGGCGTTGATGACGCGCACCCGCTTGTCGCTGAACGAGCCGTGATTGAGCTTGACCAGTTCCTCGCGCTTGGTGAAGGCGCCGGTCATGGCGGGATCGAGGTCCACCAGCGTGACCTGCTGGATGTTCGGATAGCGCAGGATTTCGCGCAGCGCCAGGCCGTCGCCGCCGCCCAGCACCAGCACGCGCCGCGCCCAGGGCAGCGGTTGCAGCACCGGGTGCACCAGCGCCTCGTGGTAGCGGTACTCGTCGCGCGAGGAGAATTGCAGGTTGCCGTTGATGTACAGGCGCAGGTCGTCCTTCCAGCGCGTGATCACCAGCCGCTGGTAGGGCGTGGTGGTGGCGAACACGATCTCGTCGCCGAACAGGCCATGCTCTCCCCAGTAGGTCATCTTGTCGGCGAAGGCGAAGCCGAACACCAGCACGCACATCACGCTGGCGGCGCGCAGCATGCGGCCGGTGACGTTCTTCAGCTCTGTGCGAAACGCCGTAATTGTCCACAGGGCGACGCCCACGTTCAGCATCCCGAACAAGAAGCCGGTGCGCACCAGCCCCAGATACGGCGCCAGCACCAGCGGAAACAGCAGCGACACCGCCAGCGCGCCGAGGTAGTCGAAGGTCAGCACGCGGCTGACCAGCTCATTGAATTCGGTCTTGCGCTCGTTCAGCGCGCGCATCACCAGCGGCACCTCCATGCCGACGAAGGCGCCGATCAGGAACACCATCACGTACAGCAGCGTGCGGAACGGCGCCGCCATCCACGAGAAGGTCAGGAACAGCACGGCCGCCGACAGGCCGCCCACCAGGCCGACCGCCAGTTCGATGTCCACAAAGCGCGCCAGCACATCCTCATCCCTGACATACTTGGAAAAGTGCGCGCCCACGCCCATGGCGAACAGGTAGCAGCCGATAATGGTGGAAAATTGCAGGATCGAGTCGCCCAGCAGGTAGCTGGACAAGGCGCCGGCGATCAATTCGTAGGCAAGGCCGCAGGAAGCGACGACGAAGACGGACAGGATGAGAATCTTTTTGGTCATTTAGCTATTTTTGCACTAATATGTTTGAGCGTTAGCAAGTTAACCACTTTAACCCAAGGTGCGCCGTGCCCGCCATTCAAAACTACCTTATTCATCTTTTACTGGCTGCAGTGCTGCTGGCAATTTTTTTCAAAGCCTACACGTGGATGACGCCTTTCGACGAGGTGCTGCTGATACGGCAGGGGAATTTCGCCGCAGCGCTATCGCTGGGCGGGGCCTTGATAGGTTTTTCCGTCACCATCGCCTCGGCGCTGGTGCATACTGCCGATTACCGCGAGTTCTCCGCCTGGTCGCTCGGCGCGATGGTGGTGCAGATGCTGGCCTATGCCATCACCACGCGCGCGCTGAACATGGCGAAGGACCAGATCGAGGGTAACAACGCGGCCTTCGGCGGCTTGCTGGGCGCGATCTCCATTTCCATCGGCGCCATCAACGGCGCCTGCATTTCCTAATTAGCGAGGACCATCATGGGCTTAGGCAGCTTTATCAAGAAGCAGTTTATCGACGTACTGCAGTGGAACGAGGAAGTCGACGGCGTCCTCGCATGGCGCTATCCGATGCAGGACCAGGAGATCCAGAATGGCGGCGTGCTGGTGGTGCGCGAATCGCAGATGGCGGTGTTCGTCAACGAGGGCCAGATCGCCGACGTGTTCGGCCCCGGCACCCACAAGCTGACCACGCAAACCCTGCCGGTGCTGACCAACCTGAAAAACTGGGACAAGCTGTTCGATTCGCCGTTCAAGTCGGATGTCTATTATTTCAGCACCCGCGTGCAGACCGGCCGCAAATGGGGCACGCCGCAACCGATCACCATCCGCGACAAGGACTTCGACATGGTGCGCGTGCGCGCCTTCGGCATGTACTCGTACCGCGTGGCCGATCCGCGTTTGTTCTTCAAGGAGATCAGCGGCACCCGCGAGGCCTACACCCGCGACGAGGTGGAAGAACAGCTGCGCGGCATCCTGATGGCGACCATGGCCAGCTCGCTGGGCAGCGCGCAAGTGCCGTTCCTGGACATGGCGGCCAACCAGGCGCTGATGGCGCAGCAGGTCAAGGGCGACCTGGCCACGGCGTTCGGCCGCTACGGCATCGGCCTCGATGAATTCAACGTCGCCAGCGTCAGCCTGCCGGAGGAACTGCAGGCCGCGCTGGACGAGCGTATCTCCGCCGGCATGAAGGGCGGCATGAGCGCCGACAAGATGGCCGGCTTCACCAAGTACCAGGCCGCCACCGCGATCCCGCTGGCGGCGCAGAACGAGGGCGGCATGGCCGGCATCGGCGTCGGCCTGGGCGCGGGCGTGCAGCTGGGCCAGGTGATGGGCCAGGCGCTCGGCGCGTCGCTGGCGCCGGGTGCTCCAGCACCGGCTCCCGCGGCAGCGGCCGAGGACTCGATCGAGGCGCGGCTGGAAAAACTTAAGGGTCTGCTCGACAAGGGCTTGATCTCGGCTACCGACTACGACAGCACCAAGGCCGAACTGCTGAAAAAACTGCTCGGTTAAGCGCACTACATGCAAATCGTCTCCTGTCCCAGCTGCGGCGCGGAAGTCAAATTCCGCTCGCATGCCTCGGTTATGGCTGTCTGCGAGTATTGCAGCACCAGCGTGCTCAAAGACGCCGACTCGGTCAAGGACCTGGGCAAGATGTCGTCCGTGCTGGAGGACTACTCGCCGATCCAGATCGGCACCTCCGGTGTGCTGGGCAAGCGCCAGTTCACGGTGGTCGGCCGCATCCAGCTGCGCTACTCGGCCGGCATGTGGAACGAGTGGTACCTGCTGTTCGACGACGGCGTGACCTCGTGGCTGGGCGATTCGTCCGGCATGTACACGGTCACCGCCGAATTCAAGATCGATCCCGTGGCCGCGACGCAGCTGCCGGTGTTCGAGCAGCTGCAGCCCGGGCAGAATTTCCCGATCAACGGCGCGCTGTACACCGCCGCCGAGATCCGCACCGCCGATTGCATCGGCGGCCAGGGCGAGCTGCCGTTCAAGGTGGGCGAAGGCTATCAGGCCAAGGTGGCGGACTTCCGCCGTGGCGCCGAATTCATCACGCTCGATTATTCGGATTCGCCGCGCCCGGTGGTCTACACCGGCCTGGCCGTCACGCTGGAGAGCATGAAGTGCCAGCTGCTGCGCGACGACGACACCATCCAGCGCGCGGCCGGACGCTATCGCGGCAAGCTCGACGCGCTCGACTGCCCGTCCTGCGGCAGCGGCATCAAGTACATCCCCGGCGTGACGGCCACGCTGGTGTGCCCGGCCTGCCACGCGCAGATTGACGCCGCCAGCCCGAAGGCCGAAGTGCTGGCCGCCGGCGAACGCGTGGCCGCCGTGCCGATGACGATAGAACTGGGCGCGACCGCCAAAATCAACAACCAGGACTTCACCATCATCGGCATGATGCGCCGCGCCGACGATGAAGGCACGCAGTGGAACGAGTACCTGATGTATGGCACCCGCGCCGGCTTCTCGTGGCTGGTGGAGACGGATGAAGGCTGGTCCGGCGCGAACGTGATGGCCGAGTGGCCGGTGGCGTACGCGCCCGGCGCGCCGGAGGTGACGGTGGACCGGTCGCGGTTTTCGCGTCTGTACGACTACGGCTCGGTGGTGACCTTCGCCGCCGGCGCCTTCAACTGGCGCGTGGCGGCGGGCGACCGCACGCGGGTGGCGGAGTTTGCCGCCGGCCAGATCCGCCTGGCGGCCGAGACCACGGAGCAGGAGATGACGTGGTCACGCTCGTCGCCGGTATCGGCCGACCAGCTCAAGGCCTGGTTCGGCGACAAGTTCAAGGGCCGCGTGGGCGCGCCGGCGGCGGCCAAGGGCGGCAAGCGCCGCTACCGCGACACCGCCAAGTACATCATCTGGTTCATGCTGGCGATTAATGCGATCCCGCTGCTGATGAATTTCTCCGGCACCTGGTTCCTCAGCCTGCTCGGCGCGGCGGCGATCTACCTGCCCGCCTGGTTTATGGATAACGAAGACAAATCATGAGCAAATTCTTCATCTACGCGGTCATCGTTTCCGTGGTCACCTCGGGCAGCAGCTGGATGCGCGCCATGAGCGGCAGCAGCAACTACAGCAGCGGCTACCGGGGCAGCACATGGAGCTCGAACACCGGCGGCGGCGGCGGCAGTTACGGCGGCGGCTCCGGCGGCGGAGGCCACAAGTGAAACGCGAGGCGCTCCCGGACCGGGCGGCCGTCGCGGCCGTGCATCAGCCGGCCGGCACGCATCTGCTGGCGGACCTGAGCGGCATCGCCGCCGAAAAATTGAGCGATTGCGCGGAGCTGGAGGCGTTGCTGCGCGCGGCCGCCGGGGCCGCGCACGCGCGTGTGCTGTTCAGCCATTTCCACGGTTTCGGGGAAGGATTGGGCGTGACCGGCGTGGTGCTGCTGGCGGAATCGCACATCTCGATCCACACCTGGCCCGAATGCGGCTTTGCCGCCGCCGACATCTTCATGTGCGGCAGCGCGCAGCCTGATGTGGCGCTCGCCATCATCGAGGCGGCCCTGCAGCCGGCCGCCTGCCAGGTCAGCACGGTGCGGCGCGCGCCTCCCGCGATCAGTTGACCCTGGCGGCGCTCTGGCTGGGCGACATCAGCTTGAGCGGCACATCGACGACCGGTTCGTTGACACCCACGGCGGGCGCGGCCAGCGGCTGCGTCATCGTTGCCAGCGGTTGCGCTTTCTCCGCCACCACCGATGCGCAACCGGTCATCGCCACGACGGCCAACAGCACGAGCATTGTCTTCATGTATTTCCCCTCTGGGTGGCCTAAGTGCCAACCAAATTATCACTCAGGAAATAGACGATGACAATATGCAACGCTATTGTGCGCGGCATGTTTGTTGCGCCGTGTACTCAGGCGGCTTGGGCGGCGGCCAGTTCGCCATCCTTGGCGTTGGCCGCGGCAAACGCGGGCCGGCTGGTGACGCGCGCCACGTACTGCTCGATCACGGGCAGCTTGGGCAGCAGGTCGAAGGCGCCCATCCAGCCCAGCGACGTGGCCCACAGCACATCGACCGCGCTGAACTGTTCGCCCAGCAGGTACGGCCCCTTGGACAGCTGTTCGATGAAGGTGTTGAACATGGTGTCGAAATCGCCGTAGTGGCAGGACGACTTGTCGGCCGGCGTGTTCTTCATCCACTTGTCGACGATGGCCGGCTCGAAGCAGCTGCCGTAGAAGGCCATCCAGCGCAGGTACGGCCCGCGCAGCGGATCGCCCGGCGGCGGCGCCAGTTTGGCGTCCGGGAACAGGTCGGCCAGGTACAGGTAGATCGCGACCTGCTCGGTGACGATGGCGTCGCCGTGGCGGATCGCCGGCACCTTGCCCATCGGGTTGACGGCCAGGTAGGCGGCTTCGCGGTTCTCGCCCTTCTTCATGTTCATCACATGCAGCGCGTACGGCGCGTGCAGCGCTTCCAGCAAGGTCATCACGCCGGTGGAGCGCGAATACGGGCAATGGTACAAGGTCAGTTGAGGTGCCATGGTGTTTCTCCTGTCGATGGTGAAGAAACGCCACGTTATCTCTTGCTATGATGACGGTCTTGTAAAAACGCGAACCCGATCATGCAAACCGTGACGAGCCGGCCCAAAGGCGTGATCAATCCCGCCGCGGCCGAGAAAGCCTTCCGCCTTGAACGCTACCTGCCGCCGCCGGACCTGGCGCCGTTTGTCGAGTATTTCTGGCTGATCGCGTACTCCTTGCCGGACGGAGTGGTCCACGTGCAGCGCACCCTGCCCTCGCCCTGCATCCACCTGGTGTTCGACGCCGGCCGCACGGCGGTGTTCGGCGTGATGACGGGAGCTTTCGAATACATGCTCAAGGGGAGCGGCCGCATCCTCGGCGTGCGCTTTCTGCCGGGGGCGTTCCGCAGTTTCCTGAAGCAGCCGGTGCAGTCCGCGACCAACCGAGAGTTGCCGCTGTCGGCGCTGTTCAATTGCGACGATGACGAGGCCGAGCGCAGCGTGCTGGCGGCGCCCGACGACGCCGGCATGGTGGAAGCGGCCAGCGCCATCCTGCGCCGCGCCCTGCCCGCGCCCGATCCGCAGACCGCGCGCATCGCGCAGATACTGGAGGCGGTGCAGCGGCATCCCGACATCACACAAGTGCAGCAATTGGCCGATCACATCGGCATTGGCGTGCGCAGCCTGCAGATCCTGTTCAAGGAATACGTGGGCGCCACGCCGAAATGGGTGATACGCCGCAACCGCCTGCTGGACGCGGCCGACCAGCTGGCGCACGGCAGCGAAGTCGACCTGGCCGCGCTGGCGCAGGCGCTGGGCTATTACGACCAGGCCCACTTCACCACCGATTTCGAAAAACTGGTCGGCAAGCCGCCGGCCGACTACCGCCGCAGTTGCAGGGAGCAAGCATGAGTCGTCGTTTCAAGCAGGTCGATGTCTTCACCACCACGCCGTTCATGGGCAATCCGCTGGCGGTGATCCTGGATGCGGAAGGACTCAGCGGCGAGCAGATGCAAGCGATCGCCCGCTGGACCAATTTATCCGAGACCGCCTTTGTGCTGCCGCCCACCGATCCGGCCGCCGATTACCGGGTACGCATCTTCACCACGGCAGAGGAGTTTCCGTTCGCCGGCCATCCCACGCTGGGCACGGCCCACGCGCTGCTGGAGGCGGGACTGCGGCCGAAAACGGCGGGCATGCTGGTGCAGGAATGCGGCGTCGGCCTGGTGCCGGTGCGCATCGGCGACGGCGGCAGCCTGGCGTTCCGCGCGCCGCCGGCCACGCTCGCCGCGCTGGACGCCGGCCTGATGCCGCTGCTACTCACCGTGCTTGGCGACGCGGCGCTGGTCGCGGACCAGCAGCCGCTCGTGGTGGACATGGGCATACGCTGGCTGGTGGTCCGGCTCGGCGGCGCGGCCGATTGCATGGCGGTGACCTTCGAAGCCGCCACGCTGGTCGACCTGGCGCGGCGCGCCAACGTCGATGGGCTGGCGGTCTACAGCCCGCATCCGTCAGGCGGCCCGGCGGACTACGAGGTGCGCGCGGTGTGCGTGGAGAATGGTGTGCTGATCGAAGACCCGGTCACCGGCAGCGCCAACGCCTGCATCGCCCGCGTGCTGGCCGGCCGGGACTACACCGTGCGCCAGGGCACGGCGCTGGGCCGCGACGGCCGCGTGACCGTCACCTGCCGCGATGGCGAACCGTGGATAGGCGGCAAAACGGTCACCATCGTCGACGGCGTCATGCGCGCTTGAGGGCGGATCACGATGCCGGGTCGGCCGCATCCATCAGGTTGGTGCGTAAGTTGACCACCGCCTTCTGCAAAGCCTTGAAGTCTTCGGGCGCCAGGCCGGCCGCCTTGGCCGTGATCTCCCGGTAATCGAACGCTTTTTCGCGCAGCGCGCGCCCGGCGTCGGTCAGCGACACGCGCACGCTGCGCTCGTCTTCGGTGTCGCGTTCGCGGCGCACATAGCCCATGGCTTCCAGACGCTTGAGCATCGGCGTGAGCGTGCTGGGCTCCAGGAACAACTTTTCACTGAGCCCCTTGACCGTCTGCCGGTCCTCCTCCCACAGGCAAATGATGGTGACGTACTGCGTGTAAGTCAGGCCAAGCTGCTCGAGCACGGGCTTGTAGACGCGCGAGTAGGCCAGGTTGGTCGAATAAATCGCAAAGCACATGAAATCGCCCAGTTTCGCGACGTTCTTGCGGGCATTGTGGTCGTTGCTCATATGAACTCCAAAATTTATTTATCGAGATAATCATTATCGTACTTGAAAAGTGCGGAATACCGGTATATATTTACGTTCATAATGATTATCGCGATAAGTAATTCATCCCAAACGATCCGCCAACCCAGGAGTGAACCATGAAGAACATCCGCATCCTCGCAATCGCCACCGCCGCCGCCATCGCCACGCAATTTGCCCTGCCAGCCATGGCCCAGGAGCAGCAGCCGTTCGCAACGATCAAGCAGGTCGACGCCGGCGTGCTCAACGTGGGCTACGTGGATGCGGGGCCGGCCAACGGCCCGGTCGTGATCCTGCTGCACGGCTGGCCGTACGACATCCACAGCTACGTCGACGTCGTGCCCCTGCTGACCAAGGCCGGCTACCGCGTGATCGTGCCGCACCTTCGTGGCTACGGCAGCACGCGCTTCCTGGATGCCAAGGCGGTCCGCAACGGCGAGCCAGCCGCGCTGGCCGCCGACGTAGTGGCGCTGATGGATGCCCTGAAGATCGACAAGGCCGTGCTGGCGGGCTACGACTGGGGCGCCCGCACCGCCGACATCGTGGCGGCGCTGTGGCCGCAGCGGGTCAAGGGGCTGGTGTCGGTGAGCGGCTACCTGATCGGCAGCCAGGAGGCCGGCAAGCAGCCGCTGCCGCCAAGCGCCGAGCTGCAATGGTGGTACCAGTTCTACTTCGCCACCGAACGCGGCCAAGCCGGCTACGAAAAGAACCGCCACGATTTCGCCAAGCTGATCTGGCAAACCGCCTCGCCGCAATGGCGCTTCGACAACGCCACCTTCGACCGCAGCGCCGCCTCGCTGGAGAACCCGGACCACGTGGCCATCACGGTGCACAACTACCGCTGGCGGCTGGGCCTGGTGTCCGGCGAAGCGCAGTACGCCGGCCTGGAAGCGCGCCTCGCGCAAGCGCCCGCCATCACGGTGCCCACCATCACGCTGGAGGGCGACGCCAACGGCGCGCCGCACCCCGAGCCGGCCGCGTATGCCAAGCGCTTCACCGGCAAGTACAAGCATGAAACGATCTCCGGCGGCATCGGCCACAACCTGCCGCAGGAAGCGCCGCGCGCCTTTGCCCAGGCCGTGATCGACGTCGACCACCTGCAATGATACGAGGCCTCCCAATGAGCAATCAGCCAACTCCGGCGTGGAACATCCGCCACGCCTATATCGACGGCGCCTTCGTGCCGGTGCACGGCGAGCGCGTGGTGGAAAGCGTGAACCCGGCCACCGGGCAGGTCATCGGCACCGCCCTGCTGGCCAGCCGCGACGACGCGCGGCGCGCCATCGCCGCAGCCAAGCGGGCGCAGGAGGGATTGCGGCACGCCAGCAAAGACGAGCGCATCGCCATGCTGCGGCGCCTGCAGGCGGCCGTGCTGGCGCACACAGACCGCATCCGCGATGTGACGATCGAGGAATATGGCGGCCCGTTGGCGCGCGCCCGCTGGATCAGCCAGTATGCATCGCAGTGCTTCGCCACGGCGGCCGACGCGCTGACCCAGCATGAACCGGTCAGGCGCATCGGCGAGGCGACCGTGCTGATGCAGCCGGTCGGCGTGGCCGCGCTGATCGCGCCGTGGAACAGCGCGGCCGGATCGATCTGCAGCAAACTCGCTTCCGCGCTCGCGGCGGGATGCGCCTCCGTGATCAAGCCCAGCGAACTGGGACCGATCCAGGCGCAGGTGGTGGCCGAGGCGCTGCATGCGGCGGAGCTGCCGCCCGGCGTCTTCAACATCCTGCTCGGCTCGGGCAGCGACGTGGGCGATGAACTCAGCAGGCATCCCGACATCGCCAAGATTTCCTTCACCGGCTCGACCGCAACCGGCAAGCTGATCGCGCGCGCCGGCATCGACACCATGAAGCGGGTCAGCCTGGCGCTGACCGGCAAGTCCGCCTCCATCCTGCTGGACGACGCCGACCTGGCGCACGCGTTGCCGCAGGCGGTCAACGCGGCGTTCATGAACAACGGCCAGGCCTGCGTGGCCGGCAGCCGCCTGCTGGTGCCGCGCGCCCGCATGGACGAAATCGCCGAACGCGTGGGCGCCATCGTGGCCGGCATGCGCGTCGGCGATCCACGCGACCCGGACACGCACATCGGCCCCCTGGCCAGCCGCGCCCAGTACGAGCGCATACAGCACTACATCGGACGCGGCCTGGCACAGGGCGCCACGCTGATCGCCGGCGGAGAGGGCAAGCCGGCTGGCCTGGACGCGGGCTTCTTCGTCAGGCCCACCGTGTTCGCCAACGTGCGCAACGACATGGACATCGCGCGGGAAGAGATTTTCGGCCCGGTGCTGTCGATGATCGGCTACGACGACGAGGAGGAAGCGATCCGCATCGCCAACGACTCCGACTACGGCTTGCAAGCCTACGTGTTCACATCGCAGCCGGAGCGCGCGCAACGGATCGCCGGACGCCTCGAGGCAGGCACCGTGCTGATCAACCGCATCGTGCCCGAACTGCTGGCGCCATTCGGCGGCGTCAAGCAATCGGGGATCGGCCGGGAATTCGGGGTGTTCGGACTGGAAGCGTTCCTGGAACCTAAAACCATCGTGGAAGGCAGCACGACCAGCTAGCCAACGCACGAAGAGCTACTGCCTTTGACGCTACGCCAAATCGACTATACTTCCTGAAGGTACAGTCGTTTCATGTACACCGTCATTGAAACGCCGTTGTTCCAAAGCCGCTGGCCTCTCTATTGGAGCGAGGACGAACGGGGGGCTTTTGCAGCCTACATCTCAATGCATCCGTCGGCAGGTGACGTGATACCGGGTACGGGAGGCGTTCGCAAGGTCCGTTGGCGCCGCGCAGGATCGGGAAAATCAGCGGGAGTGCGGGTAATTTACTTCACCCGTAACTCCGCAAATGAGATTGTTTTGTTGACGCTATACGCAAAGGCAGATACCGCAAATCTGTCCAGCGCAGCATTGAGGGAAATTCGCCGTGTCTACGAATAGTAAATTGCCTCTCAGCGATGCAGAGCTTGAAGCATTTGAAGCGACCCGCGACCTGGCTGCCGAGTTATTGCAAGCCGGCGAGCAAATGCGCGCGGGGCTTGGGCGCGTGGTCTATTCCCCTTTGATCGCTGCACGGAAAAATACCGGCCTGACTCCGGAGCAATTCGCCGCTTTGCTCGGAATTTCCGTCGACACCCTGGAAAGCTGGGAGCAAGACCGCAATCCGCCGACCGGTGCGGTACGGACCCTGATAGCCATCGCGCTCCGCCACCCCGAAGCGCTAGTCGCAATCGCCAATCAGCCTCTGGAAGTGTGAAGACAATTGACGGCGCCATCGTCCGATGAGACACTGTGCGCCTTACCCACCCCACAGGAGACCATAAAATGCGCCAAGTAGATACTGCCCTCCTGTCGGCTGCCTGATTACGTCGGGACTCCCCTCTGTAGTGTGCTGATCCGCGCGTTCTCGCGCAGCTGACTTCCCGTATTCGCCACCCATTCGCCCAATCGCGAAGGGTATTGCTCGTCTTACCGGAATCAGGAAACACACACACCATGATCGACATCGATTTTGAATCGCTGCGCCTTATCGGCTTAACGCAAACCATCGCCGGCCAGCTTTATCTTTTACACGACGCGCCGGCCAACGCCCAGCTGGTGCGCATCACCGAAATCCAGCGCGACTGGCTCACCGTCCACGACGGCCACGACGAGTTCCGCGCGCGCGTGCTGCCGGCGCTGCACGACGCCGCGCTGGCCGTCGGCGACTGGGTGCTCAGCACCACACTGGCCCACGACGAGCGCTGGCTCAGCGCGCTGCTGCCGCCCACCACCCACATCGCCCGGCGCGGCAACGACGGCCGCCATCACAGCCTGGTCAGCAACGTCGACACGGCGCTGCTGGTGATGGGCCTGGACCACGACTTCAATCCGCGCCGGCTGGAGCGCTACCTCGCCATCGTCAAGACGGCCGGCGTGGAGCCGGTGGTGGTGATGAGCAAGGCCGACATCGGCGACGAGGTGGACCAGCGCATGGAGCTGCTGCGCCAGCGCCTGCCCGCCAACATTCCGCTGCTGGCCGTGAACACGCTCAGCGACGACGCCGCGACACAGCTAGCTCCATGGCTGGGCGCGGGCCAGACGCTGGTGTTGCTGGGCTCCTCGGGCGCCGGCAAGTCCACGCTGACCAACACGCTGACGCAGGCCGGCCAGCAGACCGGCGGCGTGCGCAAGGGGGATGGACGTGGCCGGCACACGACCACGTCGCGCTCGCTGCACCGCTGCGCCGGCGGCGCCTGCATCATTGACACGCCGGGCCTGCGCAGCTGGCAGCCCGACGCCGACGAGGCCAGCCTGACGGCCGCCTTCGACGACATCGACGCGCTGGCGGCGCAATGCCAGTTCCGCGACTGCCGCCACGCGGGCGAGCCCGGCTGCGCGGTGCGCGGCGCGGTGGACGAGGACCGCCTGCTGAACTACCACAAGCTCCTGCGCGAAGCCCGCCGCAGCCAGCAGACGCCGCTGGACCGCATCGCCGAAGTCGCCAAGTGGAAAGTGATGCAACGCGCCGCCGTGGCCCGCTCGAAGGACAAGTTCGGCAAGCGATAACGCCCACTTTCCGAGGCAGCAATTTCGGAATAGTTCCAACAACTCCTGAACAGCAAGGAAGCCTGGCTAACGTGAAAATCTTCGCGCAAGCCAAACTTCCACCACGTCAGGAGCCAGCATGGAACACAAGCCCTTCGCCATCATCCTGCTGCACCGTGGCCCGCCACGGTTGCAGCCCTGTCGCGACGGCGCCGCGTACGGCTGCTTCACGGAGGCCGGCCGACGCGGCAATCATCTTTCGCTGCGGGCTTATCCCAGCATGAAGGGCGCGCGCGCAGCGCAGGCGGCAACGCCGCTAACAGAATACTCGATGCTGTTGAAGGCACCCGATCCAATGCATGCCCTCCCGCTTCTGCCCCCCGCCGATCCGCTGCGAGAACCTCGCCGCAGGCGCGGCGTGGTGCTGGTCCACCTGTTCCACGGCGCCTGCTTCGAACGCGTCGACGAGCTCGTGGGCCGCTACCGCGGCGTCGGCGTGGTGGAGGCGGCCCTGCTGGAGGCCGTCGATACCGATTGCGTGGTCTGGATAGCCATCGTGCAAGACATGCAGGCGCTGGCCGCCCTGCACCCTGCCCTGCGCGCGACCGAGGCCGCGCTCGATACCCACGCCGAGTTGCTGCTGCTGGAACCATGTGCCATGTCACGCATGCGCTGGATCGGTCTAAAGCAGTGATATCCTTACAAGGTTGTCGCCAATGGAGATATCAAGCCATGCTGGACCGCAGCGCCATGCAGGAGATGAATCGCGTACTCGATGTCGCGCCGCGCCTGCGTCCCGACGTGTGCGGCCATGGCGCCTGCATCACCGAGCGTTGGGCCCACAGTGGCTTCACATCCCATGTCGAGCCGATGGCGGACCATGTGGTCATGACCTACTACGGCGCGCCGCAACGAATCGAGTGGCGCGACGGCCACCGCTACCAGCAAGGCGTCACGCGGCAGAAGTCGGTCACGCTGATCCCCAGCGGCCACGAGGCGGCCTGGATGATCGCCGGCGCGATCGAGGTTTCGCATGTTTATTTTTCGGACGCGCGCCTGCAGACCTGCGCCGAGGCGACCGGCCATCGAGGCCCGGCGGTACAGCTGCTGGACCGGGTGGCGCTGCCCGATCCCACCGCCAGCGCCTTACTGGAAATTCTTGCTTCCGAAGCCTGCCGCGACGATGCCGGCAACGGTCTGTTTGTCGAGCAGGCGGTCGACCTGCTGTGCATGCAACTGGTGCGCGCCCACTCGACCGCCTGCCGCGACGAGGCCAAGCGAGCCAGCGGCTGCCTGGCGAACTGGCAGGTGCGCCGCGTGACGGACTATCTGCGGGAGCGGCTCGATGAGGAAGTCCGGCTGGATGATCTGGCGAAGCTGGCCGGCTTGTCCCGCTTCTACTTCTGCGCCGCCTTCCGCCGCAGCACCGGCCTGACGCCGCACCAATGGCTGCTGAGCCAGCGCATGGCGCGCGCCCGCGCACTGATGGCCGATCCTTCGATACCGCTGACCCAGGTCGCGCTGGCGATCGGCTACCAGACCCCGTCCGCCTTCGCCGCCGCGTTCCGGCGCACCGAGGGGATGAGCCCCACGGAATACCGGTCGCGCTCCACCTAACCCAGACCAGGGAGAACCTTATGCCGATCACAGGAAGTTGCCACTGCGGGAAGACCACGTTTCGTGTCGACATCGACATGCCCGCCACACTGACCCGTTGCACATGCTCGTTCTGCGCCAAGCGCGGCGCCTTGCTGGCATATTGCGAGCCAGACCAGTTTCACGTGACTTCGGCGGCGCCCGACGATGCGGTGTATCGCTGGCAGACCAAGCTGGTGGCCCACCATTTTTGCGCCAACTGCGGATGCGCGACCTATTCCGACAGCCCGGCGTTCGAGCCCGACGGCAATTGGGACCAGCACACCCGCCGCATCGGCGTCAACGCCCGTCTTTTCGATAACTTCGACGCCGCCGCGGCCCACATCGTGGTCATCGACGGCAAGAACCTCTGGTAGCGCCAGCCTCCGGTTGGCCGTGCCGCCGGCTACGATGCCTCGGACGGCATGTCGGGCTTGTGCATCAACACCGGCAGGCACAGCCCATACAGGCCCGCGCCGATCAGCCACACCAGGCCGGGGAAGCTGCCGCGCGACATGAAGTAGATCGTGCTGATCGCCACCGGGCCGATCACGGTCGCCAGGCTGGCGGTGCTGGCCAGCACGCCTTGCAGCTTGCCCTGCTGGTCCGGGCCGACGCTGGCCGACACCAGCGATTGCAAAGCCGGCGCGCCGATGCCGCCCAAGCAGAACAAGGGCATCAGCGCGAACGCCATCCAGCCCTGGTTGGCCAGCGCGATCAGGACATAGGCGCAGGTGTCGGCCGCGATGCCCACCATCAGCGCGCGGCGTTCGCCCCAGCGTTCCGCCAGCGGCCCCACGATGAACGCTTGCGCCAGCGCGTGAAACGCGCCGAAGCAGGCCAGCGAGATGCCGATGGTCAGCGAGTCCCACGCGAACTTGTCCTCGCCATACAGCACCCACACGGTGCCGCCGATTTCACCAATCACCACCAGCAGGCCGGACGCGCCGATCAGCGGCAATAACGATTTGAAGCTGGCCGCCCAGCGCAGGTTGGCCAGTGGATTGAAGGACATGCGCCCCTTGGCCCCAACGTCGCTACCGCGCGCCGTGTGCGATTCGCTCACCACCAGCAAGGTCAGCACCAGGTTGACCGCGTTCATCGCCGCGGCCGCCAGGAAAGGCGCCCTCACCCACCACTCGCCCAGCAGGCCGCCGATCACCGGGCCGATGATGAAGCCGATGCCGAAGCAGGCGCCCAGCTGGCCGTAGCGGCGCGAGCGCTGGTCTTCCGGCGTGACGTCGGCGATGTAGGCCGACGTCACGGCCATGCTGGCGCCGGTGATGCCGGCGATCGCGCGGCCCACGAACAGCAAGACCAGCGTCGGCGCCATCGCCATGAACAGATAGTCGACCACGGTGCCGGCCAGCGACAGCAGCAGCACCGGCCGTCGGCCGATGCGGTCGCTCAGCACGCCGAGGATGGGCGAGAAGATGAACTGCATCAGCGCATACAGTCCGGTGAAGGCGCCGAAGCGCCAGCCCAGCTCGGACGTATGGCCGACATCGCGCATCAGTTGCGGAATGATAGGCATGGTCAGCCCGATGCCGACGGCGCTCAGGACAACGGTGGCAAGGATGGTCAGCAGTGCTCGGTTCATCAGGCTCTTTTCACAAAGTAGCCGCCGATCATAGGATGATCAGAACTGCGCTGATGTGCCCACTGTCACATTTGTCAATCTTTCTTCCCGGCGCTGCCTCAGTACGGCTTGTTCGGCAGGAACTTGCCGTTCAGCGTGATCACGGCGCGCTTGCCGCCTTCCGGATCGTCTTCCGTTTTGAAATCCAGCTTGAAGTTGATCGCGCTGATGATGCCGTCGCCGAGCTCCTCGTGCACCAGCGCCTTCAGGGTCGTGCCATAGATCTGCACCATTTCGTAGAAACGATAAATCGTCGGATCAGTGGGAATGCCGCCGGGGACGCTGCCACGCAGAGGAATGGCTTGCAGTTGCGCGGCGTCGGCCTGGTCCAGGCCCAGGCGCTGGCACACCAGCTCGGCCGCTTCCTTGTTCAGCGTGTGCTGGCCCAGCAGCGCGGCGGTCACGTACGGGACGCTCAGGCCGCTGCCGGCGGCGATCTCTTTCCAGGACAGGTCCTTGAGCGCCTTGGCGGCCAGCACGCGATAGGTGACTTCGAGGCGGGGATCTTGAAATACGTTCGATTGTTGCATGGTGTTTTCCTTTATCAACGGGGGAATGATGGTTAAGCGACCAGGGCGCTATGCTTGGCTTGCGTCGCGCGGGTTTGTGGATAGTCGGCCAGCGGGACGAAGCTGCTGGTCTCGCCGTCCAGCGCCACGATGGAACCGGATTCGATGTCGTAGACCCAGCCGTGCAGGTTCAGGCGGCCCTGCTCCAGCGCCAGCGCCACCGACGGATGGGTACGGAGGTTGACCAACTGCGCGATGACGTTTTCACGCACCATGGCGTTGAGCCGCGCGGCCGGCGACACATGGGTGCGGGCGGCGTTGACGACCTTGGCCGAATCCGCGTGGCGCAGCCAGCTGGCCACGGCCGGCAAATGATCCAGGCACTTGCAGCTGGAGATGGCGGTCATCGCGCCGCAGTCCGAGTGGCCGCAGACGACGATGTCGGTCACGCCCAGCACCGCGACTGCGTACTCGACCGTGGCGGTCACGCCGCCGGGTTCGGAGCTGTAGGAAGGCACGATATTGCCGGCGTTGCGGATGACGAAGATGTCGCCGGGATCCTGCTGGGTCAGCAGTTCGGGCACGACGCGGCTGTCCGAACAGGTGATGAACAACGCGGTCGGGCTTTGGGTGGTGGCCAGCTCCTTGAACAGCGACGACAGCGCCGGGAAGGCATGCTGCTGAAATTTGATCACTCCGTCGACGATGGACTTCATGGCGTTTCTCCTTGTGTGATGAGGCAGTGACATCATGATGAGGCGGCGGAGCTATTGCGTCCAAGACTCATATACAATCAAGTCCATAAGCAATGCCTATAGTTAGAAGACCATGCAACTGCGCCATATCCGCTACCTGCTCGCCGTCGTGGAGCACAAGAATTTCACCCGCGCCGCCGAGGTGCTGCATGTATCGCAGCCGACGCTGTCGCAGCAGATCCGCCAGCTGGAAGACACGCTGGGCGCCCAGCTGCTGGACCGGAGCGGACGCACGGTGCGGCCGACCGACGCCGGAACGGCATATGTCGAATACGCGCGCAAGGCATTGAGGGAACTTCAAGCGGGACAGCGCGCCATCCACGACGTGCGTGACCTGTCGCGCGGTTCGCTGCGCCTGGCCATGACGCCGACCTTCACCGCCTATCTGGTGGGGCCGGCGATCGAGCGCTTCAACGCCCGCTATCCCGGCATCGCCATCAACATCCGCGAGATGGCGCTGGACGCCATCGAATCCGCGCTGGCGGAGGACGAGGTCGACCTCGCCATCGCCTTCAGCGCGGTGCGATCGGCGGAGCTCGATTGCCGTGCGCTATTTGTCGAGCAGCTCAGCGTGGTGGTGGGCGCCGGCCATCCGTTCGCCGCGCGAGCGGACGGCATCGCCCCGGCCGACCTGGCGGCCGTACCGCTGGCGTTGCTCACCGCCGACTTCGCCACCCGCGTGCATGTGGACGCGTACTTCCAGGCGCAGGGCGTGCGCCCGAGGATAGCTGTCGAGGCCAACACGATCAGCGGGATAGTCGAGATCATCCGGCGAGGAAGCATCGCGACCATACTGCCGGAGGCGATCGCGCGCGAACACGAGGGGCTGCGGGCCATCGGCCTGACGCCGACCTTCGCACACCGCGGCGTTGCGCTGCTGAGCCGGAAAGGCGCTTACCAAAGCGCGGCGGCCACCGCCTTCGCCGAACTGCTGGCGGACATGGTCGCGCTATGAAAAATCACGATCAATCGAATCACTCTTGTGTCCGCCTGGACTTGTCGGTTCTAATGCAAGTTGTTTAAAAAATAATCACCTCATGTCGCCACGAGTGGAGCGGCGTCTGCGGGCGGCCATCGCCGCGCCAGCGCAACAGGTTGGACTTAAAAAATGAAACGATTTATACACTTATTCGCGCTGGCCTCGGCGATGGCTATCTCGGGATGTGCATTGCATCAATCGCGGGAGCAGTCGAGCGACAGGGCCACTGCTCAGATCGGGATCGTCAACCATACCGGTAACTACATTGATTCGGCCACATTAGACGGCGCCGGCGGCGGAAATATGGATAGTTGGGGAAAGGGCATCGCCAATATTTGTTGCACTTCCATTCCGCGTGCATGGTATCCAGGTATGAAAGTTTTGGTCCGATGGGATATGCCCGAGGGGCATAAGCACATCGTGAAAGAGAAAATAGTCGAAGTGGAGAAATATGAAGAAACAGGCAGCATCTACATGCACTTTTTCCCGAACGACGAAGTCCGTGTAGTGGTTAGTCCGGTTATACCGGGTAGTCCCGAATATCCGATTCGTCATCTTGGCAATCCTGACGCGCGCCCGCTTCAAGACGACCACAGGCTGAGTGAAGAAATCACAAAATGAAACGATTTATACACTTATTCACCGTCGCCTCGGCGGTAGCTATCTCGGGATGCGCGCTGCATCGATCGCAGGAGCAACCAAGCGATAGGGCCACTGCTCAGATAGGCATTGTTAATCATACAGGGAATTACATTGATTCGGCCTCGGTAGATGGTGCTGGGGGCGGGAATATGGGACGTTGGGGAGTGGGGGGGCCGAAATTTGCTGCACTTCTATCCCATTGGTGTGGTATCCGGGTATGAAGGTTTTGGTCCGATGGGATATGCCTGAGGGGCATCAGCACATCGTGAAAGAGAAAATAGTCGAAGTGGAGAAATATGAAGAGACAGGCAGCATCTACATGCACTTTTTCCCTAACGACGAGGTCCGTGTCGTGGTCAGTCGATTTGCACCGAGCAGCTCCGAGCACCCAATTCACCACCTTGGCAACCCTGACGCGCCTCCGACTTCGAACTGACCACAGGCTGAGTGAAGAAATCACGAAATGAAACGATTTATACACTTATTCGCCATCGCCTCGACGGTAGCCATCTCGGGGTGCGCGTTGCATCAATCACGGGCGCAGCCGAGTGATCGAGCCAATGCTCAGATCGGAATTGTTAACCACACCGGCAATTACATTGATTCCGCATCGGTTGATGGTGCCGGTGGCGGGAATATGGCGCGCTGGGGGGAAGGCTTCGCCAATATCTGCTGCACTTCCATCCCGGAGGTGTGGCATCCAGGGATGAAGGTATTGGTGCGTTGGGATATGCCTGTGGGACACCAGCACATCGTGAAGGAAAAAGTTGTAGAAGTCGAAAAATACGAGAGGCTCGGTGACATCTATATGGTCTTTTTCCCGAACGATGAAGTGCGTGTTGTCGTCAGCCAGAACGGTCCTCGCGCTTCAGACTTCCCAATTCGCGATATTGGCGACCGTGACGCGCACGCTGCTTCAGGCTCGCTACCGGCCGAGTGAAGTCTTGGCAACCCTGACCCATCCGCCTGCTGCGAACTGACCCGCGCCGCGCAATAAAAAAGGCAGCCGAAGCTGCCTTTTTGCTGTGATGCTGATGCGTTGCTTAGTGCTTGGCGCGCAGTTTGGCGATCGCTGCCAGCTGGCCGATGGCCGCTGCCAGTTCGGCTTGCGCTTTCGCGTAGTCGATCCCGGAGGTGTTGTTCGCCAGCGCTTCTTCGGCGCGTTTCTTGGCCGCTGCCGCTTTGGCTTCGTCCAGATCCTTGCCGCGAATCGCGGTATCCGCCAGCACCGTCACGGCGCCCGGCTGCACTTCCAGCAGGCCGCCCGCGACGAAGACAAATTCTTCCTCGGCTTGACCTGGTACCTGGATGCGCACCGCGCCCGGACGGATGCGGGTGATCAGCGGCGTGTGCTTGGGATAGATCCCCAGCTCGCCCTGCTCGCCCGGCAACGCGACGAATTCGGCTTCGCCCGAGTAGATCAACTCCTCGGCGGAAACCACGTCAACGTGAATAGTGTTTGCCATGTGTGTCCTGTCGGTGTGATGCGGCCCCGCTTGCACAGGGCCGCGCTCAAAGCTCAACGATTAGTTGAGTTTCTTGGCTTTTTCGATTGCTTCGTCGATCGTGCCAACCATGTAGAACGCTTGTTCTGGCAGGTGATCGAGTTCGCCGGAAGCGATCATTTTGAAGCCCTTGATCGTGTCTTTCAGCGAAACGTATTTACCTGGCGAACCGGTAAACACTTCAGCAACGTGGAACGGCTGCGACAGGAAACGCTGCATCTTACGTGCGCGCGATACCAGCAGCTTGTCTTCCGGCGCCAGTTCGTCCATGCCCAGAATCGCGATGATGTCACGCAGTTCCTTGTAGCGCTGCAGGGTGCCCTGAACGGCGCGCGCGGTGTCGTAGTGCTCTTGGCCGACGACCAGCGGATCCAGCTGACGCGAGGTCGAATCCAGTGGGTCCACCGCAGGGTAGATACCCAGCGAGGCGATGTCACGCGACAGAACGACGGTCGAATCCAGGTGACCGAAGGTGGTCGCTGGCGATGGGTCGGTCAAGTCATCCGCTGGAACATAGACGGCCTGGATCGAGGTGATCGAACCGGTCTTGGTCGAGGTGATGCGCTCTTGCAGACGGCCCATTTCTTCGGCCAGGGTAGGCTGGTAACCCACTGCGGAAGGCATACGGCCCAGCAGTGCGGATACTTCGGTACCGGCCAAGGTGAAGCGGTAGATGTTATCGACGAAGAACAGAACGTCCTTGCCTTCGTCACGGAACGCTTCCGCCATGGTCAGGCCGGTCAGCGCGACGCGCAGACGGTTACCAGGTGGTTCGTTCATCTGACCGTAGACCATCGCCACTTTCGAGTTGGCCGGGTTTTCCAGGTCAACCACTTTAGCGTCAGCCATTTCGTGGTAGAAGTCGTTACCTTCGCGGGTACGCTCACCAACGCCGGCGAACACGGACAGACCCGAGTGCGCTTTAGCGATGTTGTTGATCAGTTCCATCATGTTCACGGTCTTGCCCACACCTGCACCGCCGAACAGACCGACCTTACCGCCTTTTGCGAACGGGCAGACCAGGTCAATAACTTTAATGCCGGTTTCCAGCAGGTCCTGCGACGGCGACAGTTCGTCGTATGCAGGAGGAGTGCGGTGGATCGAGGCGATCTGGTCGTGAGCGACCGGGCCGCATTCGTCGATCGGGTTGCCCAGCACGTCCATGATGCGACCCAGGGTAGCTTTACCCACTGGCACCATGATCGGCTTGCCGGTGTTCTGGATCATCATGCCGCGGCGCAGGCCGTCGGACGAACCCAGAGCAATGGTACGGACCACGCCGTCGCCCAGCTGTTGTTGTACTTCCAGGGTCAGCTCGGAGCCAGCCATCTTCAAGGCATCAAATACCTTAGGCATCGCGTTGCGTGGAAACTCTACGTCCACCACAGCGCCGATACACTGAACGATTTTGCCATCAGCCATGTTCGTTCCTTCAAATATAGTTAAATTCGTTTAAACCGCAGCCGCACCGGCGACGATTTCGGAGAGTTCTTTGGTAATCGCAGCTTGACGGGTCTTGTTGTAAATCAGCTTCAATTCGCCGATCACGTTACCGGCGTTGTCGCTTGCCGATTTCATCGCCACCATGCGCGCCGATTGCTCGGACGCCAGGTTTTCCGCCACCGACTGGTACACCAGCGCTTCCACATAGCGCTCCAGCAGCTCATCAATCACGGTCGCCGCGTCTGGCTCGTAGATGTAATCCCAGTTGTGATTACCCGCGTCAGCCTGCGTCTTGGCCGCTGGCAGTGGCAGCAACTGCTCCACGACCGGCTCTTGCTTCATCGTGTTAATGAACTTGGTGTAGCACAGGTAGACTGCGTCGATCTCGCCATTCTGGAACTTTTCCAGCATGACCTTGACCGGTCCGATCAGTTTTTCCAGGTGCGGCGTGTCGCCGATCTGCGTTACTTGCGCAACGACAGGGATGCCCACGCGATTCAAAAAACCCAAACCTTTGTTACCGATAGCTACCGCGGCAATCTTGTTGCCGGCTGTTTCCAGCTCACGGGTTTTCGCCGTCACCATGCGCAGGATGTTGGTGTTCATGCCGCCGCACAGACCTTTGTCGGTGGTGACGATCACGAAGCCAACTGCCTTCGCCGTGTCCTTTTGCTCTTCAGCCAGGAACGGGTGGGTGTATTCCGGATTTGCGGTAGCCAGATTAGCGGCGATATTGCGAATCTTTTCACTGTAGGGACGGGCGGCGCGCATGCGATCCTGCGCTTTGCGCATTTTCGATGCGGCGACCATTTCCATCGCCTTGGTGATCTTCTTCGTATTCTCTACGCTCTTGATCTTGCCACGTATCTCTTTGCCTACTGCCATGAGTCCTTACTCCTTCTGCGCTGAAGGCGGCTCCGGGGAGCCGCCGTGCCGATTAATATGCGCCGGATTTCTTGAAGTCAGCAATGGCGGCCGACAGCGTTGCTTCGCCGTCTTTGTCCAGTTGCTTCGACGATTCAATCTTGGACATCAGGTCAGCTTGCTTGGTCTTCAGGTAGGCGTGCAGGCCAGCTTCGAACGGCAGAACTTTCTTGACTGGCACGTCGTCCAGGTAGCCCTTGTTCACTGCGAACAGCGAAGCGGCCATCATGGAGATCGACAGTGGCGAGTACTGAGCCTGCTTCAGCAGTTCGGTCACGCGGGCGCCGCGGTCCAGCTGCTTGCGGGTCGACTCGTCCAGGTCGGAAGCGAACTGCGCGAACGCAGCCAGTTCACGGTACTGTGCCAAGTCGGTACGGATACCGCCGGACAGGTTTTTGATGACCTTGGTCTGGGCGGCGCCACCAACGCGCGACACCGAGATACCGGCGTTAATCGCAGGACGGATACCCGAGTTGAACAGCGAGGTTTCCAGGAAGATCTGACCGTCGGTAATCGAAATCACGTTGGTTGGAACGAACGCCGAAACGTCGCCAGCCTGGGTTTCAATGATCGGCAGTGCGGTCAGCGAGCCGGTCTTGCCTTTGACTGCGCCGCCGGTGAAGGCTTCGACGTAGTCGGCGTTGACGCGTGCTGCGCGTTCCAGCAGACGGGAGTGCAGGTAGAACACGTCGCCTGGGTAGGCTTCGCGGCCTGGTGGGCGGCGCAGCAGCAGGGAGATCTGACGGTAGGCCACGGCTTGCTTGGACAGGTCATCGTACACGATCAGCGCGTCTTCGCCGCGGTCGCGGAAGTATTCGCCCATGGTGCAGCCCGAGTAGGCCGAGATGTACTGCATCGCTGCCGATTCGGCTGCCGATGCGGCCACAACGATGGTGTACTCCATCGCGCCGTGCTGTTCCAGCGAACGCACGATGTTCTTGATCGTCGAGGCTTTCTGACCGATCGCCACGTAGATGCAGGTCATGCCCTGGCCTTTTTGGTTGATGATCGCATCAACCGCAACGGCGGACTTACCGGTTTGACGGTCGCCAATGATCAGCTCGCGCTGGCCACGGCCGATTGGTACCATCGCGTCGATCGACTTCAGGCCGGTCTGCATCGGCTGCGAGACGGACTCACGGGCGATAACGCCTGGCGCGATCTTTTCGATTGGTGCGGTCAGCTTGGCATCGACAGCGCCTTTGCCGTCGATCGGCTGGCCCAGGGCGTTGACCACGCGGCCACGCAGTTCAGGACCGACCGGCACTTCCAGAATGCGGCCGGTGCACTTGACCGTGTCGCCTTCGGAGATGTGCTCGTAAGCACCCAGAATCACGGCGCCGACGGAGTCACGCTCCAGGTTCATCGCCAGACCAAAGGTGTTACCAGGGAATTCCAGCATTTCGCCCTGCATCACGTCCGACAGGCCGTGGATGCGGACGATACCGTCGGCCACGGAAATAACCGTGCCTTGGTTGCGTACTTCAGCGCCGCCATCAAGGCCTTGGATACGGCTCTTGATCAGCTCGCTGATTTCAGATGGGTTGAGTTGCATACTAACTCCTAAAAGTGTTTCTCTCAGCTTGCGCGAGATGAAGAATCTGTTCTAAGCGGCGCTTACGCGACCAGCGCAACACGCATTTGCTGCAACTTGGCGCGGACCGACGTGTCCAGCACCTGGTCGCCAACGACGACGCGCACACCACCGATCAACGCGGGATCCACGGTCACGACCGGGTTCAGCTTGCGGCTGAATTTCTTCTCCAGCGTGGCGACCAGCTCGCTCACTTGAGCCGAGCTCAGGTCGAAGGCGCTGGTGATGTCGGCGTCTGCCGCACCTTCCACGGCGTTTTTCAACGCCTGGAATTGCGCGCCGATTTCCGGCAGCAGACTGATGCGGCCGTTTTCGACCAGCATCGCCAGGAAGTTTTTCGCTTCCGTGTTGAGCGGCGACTTGACCAGTGCCGTGATGGCGGCGCTCACATCGCTAGCCGAAGCTTTCGGGTTGCGGGCGAATGCTTGCACCTCGGGGTGGGCACCGATCTGGGCCAGTTCGGCCACCAGTTCGGACCACGCCGCGAGGTTGAACGATTCCTTACCTGCTTGGGCTACGCGGAACAAAGCTTCCGCGTAGGGACGGGCGACGGTTGCGTTTTCTGCCATGATTACAGCTCGACAGACAGGCGCGACAACAGATCGGCGTGGGCCGAGGCGTTGACTTCGCGCTTGAGGATTTGCTCGGCGCCCTTCACAGCCAGGTCAGCCACCTGAGCGCGCAGCGCTTCGCGCGCCTTGGCCAGTTGCTGATCGGCGTCGGCCTTGGCTTGCGCAATGATGCGGTCCGCTTCGGCTTGTGCATTAGCTTTGATTTCTTCTGCCACCAGTTGCGCGCGCTTTTCAGCGTCGGCAACGCGTTGCGAAGCTTCTTCGCGTGCACCTGCCAGCGCTTCGCTGGCGCGCTTCTCAGCCACTACCATCGCTTGCTGGCCTTGGTCGGCCGCAGCCAGACCGTCAGCGATACGCTTGGCACGCTCATCCAACGCTGCATTCAGCGATGGAAATACGAACTTCATCGAAACCCAGACCAACACCGCGAAGGTGATCATCTGACCGATGAGAGACATATTGATGTCCATACCTTTGCTCCTAACTAAAAGTTTCTCCTAGAAGGGAGCGAATTAATGTGCTGCCAGAACAGCTGCCAGGAATGGGTTGCTGAAGGTGTACAGCAGAGCAACGCCGACGCCGATCATCGAGATCGCATCCAGCAGACCGGCGATAACGAACAGTTTGGTTTGCAGTTGTGGCATCAGTTCTGGTTGACGAGCCGAAGCTTCCAGGAATTTGCCGCCCAGAATTGCGAAACCGAGTGCGGTGCCGATAGCGGCCAGACCGATGATGATTGCTGCGGCCAGAACGGTCATGCTTTGTACTTGTGCGATCAGAGCTTGCATTGAATTTCTCCTAAGATTTTAAAAAAGACTACGATACTGAAAAGTTAAAAACGATTTGTTGCTTAATGTTTCTCAACCGCAAGGCTCAGATACACAACAGTCAACGCCATAAACACAAACGCTTGCAGGGTCACCACCAGGATGTGGAAGATAACCCAAGGACCACCCAGCAGCCACTGCGCCCACCATGGCAGCAGAGCGATCAGAATGAACAGCAGCTCGCCGGCATACATATTGCCGAAGAGTCGCAGCGACAGCGACAGTGGCTTGGCCAGCAACTCGATCATCTGGAAGACGAAGTTGACCGGGGCCAGCACGACAGCCATGAAGCCATGGGCGTGGAACGGCGCGGTCAGCAACTCTTTACCCCAGCCGCCGAGACCTTTGGCTTTGATCGAGAAACCAATAATGCACAGCATGACGCCGAACGACATGCCGAAAGTGTGGTTGACGTCCGCGGTCGGCACGACTCGCAGCTTGTGGACGCCAAAGTAGCCAAGAATCTTAGGCAGCAGATCGACCGGCAGGAAGTCCATCGCGTTCATCAGCCAAACCCAGCAGAAGATCGTGATGGCCAGCGGCGCGATAACCTTGCTCTTGGCGTGGAATGCGGAATTGACCACTTCGTTCACCAGCTCCATGATGGCTTCGACGAAGTTTTGCAGCTTGCCCGGCACACCGGCGGTCGCACGGCGCGAAGCCATGTAGAACACGCCGAGGAAAATCATGCCCAGAACGGCCGAAACCCAGAACGTATCCAGGTTGAAGGTGGCGTCAGCATTCTTGAGATGGCTCAGGTGATGCTGGATGTACTCAATGGAGGTGGGCGCTTCGTGTGCCCCTACAGCGTTTTCTGTGGTCATAAAAGTATTAGATTTTGGTGATTAAATTGCGAGCAGTGAAAACCAATAGGCTAAGGTTGCCACCGCGAAACCCAAGATCAGCCATAACCAAGAGGCCGACTGAAACAGCGCCAGTGCCAAAATAAACAGCACTACCGTGATAAATATTTTTACAACTTCGGCGCGTACATGCGACCGGAAAGCTTTTTTGGCGTCATTTGTTCCGCCCGCAACAATCATCGCGTACATCAGACTCCCGATGACTGCGATTGCTCCGCCATAGGCGGCCGACCAAGCTTTGAGTACTCCGCCCAAGTTCCAGGCGAGCAAGGCGAACCCAGTGGCGATAGCCAACTGGAGGGCGACGACTTTAAAAATCGGCTTTGAAATACTCGTCGAATCACTCATCTGGCGAGCTCCAAAAAAAGCCGATAAAACCCAAAGACACGGGATTATATGTGTCTTTACTGTATCACGTCAAACATTGCTGCACCGCAGCAGAGCAATTGGTGCACGAAAGCGACGCTTTTATAAACAATTCCGCACCGGTTGCACCAAGTTGGAACCAGTTAAGCGTTTTCGTTTTTTCAGAGCATTTTGGGGTCAAGTCTGACATTCGGACACGACCTCAGCCGTAACGACGGTCTACGGCGCAGTTCGTGTCCGAATGTCAGACTTGACCCCAATTTTGTCAGGCGCGCAGGCGGGCGAGGACGCCGTCGAGGATGTCCAGGTCGGCGAAGTCGATGATCATTTGGCCGCGGCCCTTGCTGCCCATCTTGAAGACGACCGGGGTGGCCAGCTTGTCCGACAATTCTTCTTCCAGGCGGACGATATCGCCGGATTTCTCTTTTTGACGCGCTTCGGCCGGCGGCGCTTTTTGATCTTCCAGCGTTTTTGCCACCAACTTTTCAGTTTCACGCACGGATAACCGTTTGGCGATGACCATGTTGGCAAGGTTGATCTGGGTCGCGGCGTCCACCGACAGCAGGGCGCGGGCGTGGCCCATGTCAATATCGCCGGCCATCAGCATGGTCTGGACCGCATTGGCCAGGTTCATCAGGCGCAGCAGGTTGGACACGGCGCTGCGCGAACGGCCCACCGCGTTGGCCGCCTGCTCGTGCGTGAAACTGAAGTCGGTGATCAGGCGGTGGATGCCCTGCGCTTCTTCCAGCGGATTCAGATCCTCGCGCTGCATGTTTTCGATCAGGGCCATCGCGGCGGCGGCCTGGTCGTCGACGTCACGCACCAAAACAGGGAGCACTTCCAGGCCGGCGATTTGCGCGGCGCGGAAACGGCGTTCGCCGGCGATGATCTCGTACTTGGTGGCGCCGGTCAGCTTGTCGGTGCCGACCGGACGGACCAGGATCGGTTGCATGATGCCCTGGGTCTTGATCGATGCGGCCAGCTCCTGCAGGCCGCCCTCGTCCATGCGCGTGCGCGGCTGGTACTTACCGGCCTGCATTTGCGTGACCGGCAGTTCGGATGGCGTGTTCGCGTCCGGGGTGGTGATGTCGCCGTCGCCGCCGAGCAGCGCTTCCAGGCCGCGACCCAGGCCTTTGAGTTTTTTGGTTGCCATGTGATTGCCTTACATTTTCTTGATGCGCTTGACCATCTCGGCGCCGAAGGCGATGTACGCCTGCGCTCCCTTGGAGGATGGGTCGAAGGTGACGCCCGGCAGGCCGTAGGATGGCGCTTCGGCCAGCCGCACGTTGCGAGGGATGATGGTTTTGAAGACCTTGTCGCCGAAGTGCTGCTCCAGCTGGGCCGATACTTGCTGCGACAGCGTCATGCGCGGATCGAACATCACGCGCAGCAGGCCGATGATCTTCAGGTCCGGGTTCAGGTTGGCATGCACCTTCTTGATGGTGTTGACCAGGTCGGACAGCCCTTCCAGCGCGTAGTACTCGCACTGCATCGGGATGATGACGCCGTGCGCGGCGCACAGGCCGTTCAGGGTCAGCATCGACAGCGCGGGCGGGCAGTCGATCAGGATGAAGTCGTACTCCTTGTCGACCACGGCCAGCGCATCCTTCAGGCGGCGCTCGCGATTGTCCAGCGAGACCATCTCGACTTCGGCGCCGGCCAGCTCGCGGTTGGAGGGCAGGACGTCGAACTGTCCCGGCTCCGAACGCTGGCGCGCGGTGGCCACGTCGGACTCGCCCAGCATCACCTCATAGGTCGACGCGGGCAGGCCCGCCTTGTTGATGCCCGCGCCCATCGTCGCGTTGCCTTGCGGGTCCAGGTCGACCAGCAATACCCGCTGGCCCAGCTTTGCCAATCCGGCGGCCAGGTTTACCGTCGTGGTGGTTTTCCCCACACCACCCTTTTGATTCGCTACGCAAAAAATTTTCGCCATGTATTTCTTTGTGTTGTGCTTCTTAATTATTTATACTATTAAAACGATATAAACGATTTATACTGTTTATACAGAATAAACTGTATAAACCGTTTATATCGTATAAATCATTTACTTGGTTTCTGCCTGGATGAATACCAGGTGGCGCTCCGCGTCCAGCCCCGGCACTTCCAAAGGTTCCAGTTTCTGCACTTTCCATGGCTCTGGCAGCCGCTCGCGCTCCTCTGCCGGCGCCGTCCCTTTCAGGGCAATGAACCGCCCGCCCTCTTGCAGCAGGTGCCCGGACCAGTTGACGAAGTCGGACAGGTCGGCAAACGCCCGCGAGGTGATGACGTCGAACTTGGTCTTCACTTCCAGCTGCTCCACACGCTTGGTGTACACCGTCACGTTGGCCAGGCCCAGCTCCGCCTTCACCTGGTTCAGGAAGGCGGTCTTCTTGTGCACCGTGTCGATCATCGACACCTTCATGTCCGGACGGCTGATCGCCAGCACCATGCCCGGCAAACCGCCCCCTGCTCCCACGTCCAGCACGTTGCTCGCGCCGGCGAAGGCGGGCACCGCAGCCAGCGAGTCCAGCACGTGCAGCGTGACCATCTGCATCGGATCGCGCACCGAGGTCAGGTTGTACACCGCATTCCACTTGTTCAGCAGCGCCAGGTAGTCCAGCAATTTCTCCACCTGGTCGTCGCCGAGGTCCAGCTTCAGACTGTTGATGCCTTGTTTTAAAACATCCGCGAGTACCGCACGGTCAAACACCTTCATTGAACAGCCTCATCTTTTTGATTCACAAAACCGCCGAAACCGGCCTTCTTCAGGTGCACCAGCAGCAGCGAAATCGCGGCCGGTGTCACGCCGGAGATCCGCGATGCCTGGCCCAGCGTTTCCGGACGCTGCGCGTGCAGCTTCTGGCGCACTTCCACCGACAGCGCGGTGATGTCCAGGTAGCTGAAACCTTCCGGCAATTTCAGGTTTTCGTAGTGCTCGTGGCGCTCGACTTCCTTGGTCTGGCGGTCGATATAGCCCGAATATTTGAGCTGGATTTCCACCTGTTCGCGCACCGCGTCGTCGCTGACGCCGGGGCCGGCGAGGTCGCGGCCGTCGATGCCGGACAGGCTCATCAGCTTGTCGTAGTCGACGCCGGGACGGGCCAACAGGTTGGCCAGCGAGTACTCGCGCTCGATCGCCTGGCCAATGACGCGCTCGGATTCGGCCGCTTCCAGGATGCGTGGATTCACCCACGTGGAACGCAGACGCTCCAGCTCGCGCGCGACGGCTTCACGTTTGGTCTCGAAGGCTTCCCACTGCGCATCGCCGACGCAGCCCAGCTTGCGGCCGATCTCGGTCAGGCGCATGTCGGCGTTGTCTTCGCGCAGGCTCAGGCGGTACTCGGCGCGGCTGGTGAACATGCGGTACGGTTCCATCACGCCCTGCGTGACCAGGTCGTCAACCATCACGCCCAGGTAGGCTTCGGAACGGGCCGGCGTCCAGGCTTCGCGGCCCTGGGTTTGCAGCGCGGCGTTGATGCCGGCCAGCATGCCCTGCGCTGCCGCTTCCTCGTAGCCGGTGGTGCCGTTGATCTGGCCGGCGAAGTAGAGGCCGTTGATGGCCTTGGTTTCCAGCGACGCCTTGAGGCCGCGCGGGTCGAAATAATCGTATTCGATGGCGTAGCCGGGACGCAAAATGTGGGCGTTTTCCATGCCCTTCATCGAGCGCACCAGGTTGATTTGCACGTCGAATGGCAGGCTGGTGGAGATGCCGTTTGGATAGAATTCGTTGGTGGTCAGGCCTTCCGGTTCCAGGAAAATCTGGTGCGATTCCTTGGCCGAGAAGCGGTGGATCTTGTCTTCGATCGACGGGCAGTAGCGCGGGCCGACGCCTTCGATGACGCCGGTGTACATTGGGCTGCGGTCCAGGCCGGCGCGGATGATGTCGTGGGTCTGGGTGTTGGTGTGCGTGACCCAGCACGGCATTTGCTCGGGGTGCATGGCGGCATTCCCCATCACCGAGAACACCGGCACCGGATCCAGGTCGCCGGGCTGTTCGGTCATCAGCGAGAAGTCGATGCTGCGGCCGTCGATGCGCGGCGGCGTGCCGGTCTTCAGGCGGCCTTGCGGCAGCTTCAGTTCCTTCAGGCGGGCCGACAGCGAGATCGCCGGAGGATCGCCGGCGCGGCCGGCCGAGTAGTTCTGCAGGCCGACGTGGATCTTACCGTCGAGGAAAGTGCCGGCGGTCAGCACCACGGCGGGCGCCAGGAACTGCAGGCCGATCTGGGTGACGGCGCCAATGACGCGCTCGCCCTCCACCATCAGGTCGTCCACGGCCTGCTGGAACAGCCACAGGTTGGGCTGGTTTTCCAGGCGCGAACGGATGGCTTGCTTGTACAGGATGCGGTCGGCCTGGGCGCGGGTGGCGCGCACGGCTGGGCCTTTGGACGAATTCAGGATACGGAACTGGATGCCCGACTCATCGGTGGCGATGGCCATGGCGCCGCCCATGGCGTCGACTTCCTTGACCAGATGGCCTTTGCCGATACCGCCGATGGAGGGATTGCACGACATCTGGCCCAGCGTCTCAATGTTATGCGTGAGCAGCAGAGTCTTCTGGCCCATGCGGGCCGAAGCGAGGGCGGCCTCGGTGCCGGCGTGACCACCACCGACGACGATGACGTCGAATTTTGTAGGAAATAGCATGTTGGAATTGGTTAAAGCGAAGGGATCAAGCTCAGATTATAGAGTCTTTTTGCTGCTGCGACTTTTTTAAGCAAAAAAATATCGCTCGATTGTTCCACGTGAAACATTGAAAAAGGGCGCTTATCGTTCCCAATAAGCGCCCTTCTTTTGTTCCACGTGAAACAGTGTCACCACCGCAACCATGCATCGTAGCCAGTTTTTATGATCAGAACGACGACCACGACCAGGAACAATTTGCGCACGAAGCCGCTGCCGTGCTTCATCGCCATGCGCGAGCCGATGATGGAACCGGCGATCTGCGCCACCGCCATGGTCGCGCCCAGTTGCCAGATCAGGTGGCCGCTGTAGCCGAACCAGACCAGCGCGGCGAAGTTGCAAGCAACGTTGACGATCTTGGCCACGGCCGACGCGCCGAGGAAGTCGAAGCCGAAGATGCGTACGAACAGGAACACCAGGAAGCTGCCGGTACCGGGACCGAAGAAGCCGTCGTAGAAGCCAATGCCGGCGCCGATCACCAGCGCCAGCGTCTGCTCCCTGGCGCCCGAGTGCACGGGCGCGTGGACGCTGCCGAAGTCCTTCTTGGCGAAGGTGTAAATGGCGACCGCGACCAGCACCACCGGCAGCAGCAGCCGCATGAAGTCCGCCGAGACCTTGGTCACGGTGTACGCGCCGAGGAAGGCGAAGATCAGCGCGGCCAAGGCGGCCGGCGTGGCCACCGACCAGGCGATGGCGACACGGCGCGCGTAGCTGACCGCCGCGACACTGGTGCCGAAGATGCTGGCCAGCTTGTTGGTGCCGATCAGCGTGGCGGGCGCCATGTTGGGAAACACCGAGAACATGGCCGGGAGTTGTATCAGTCCCCCGCCCCCGACCACCGCATCCACCAGACCCGCACCGAACGCTGCCACACCCAACACCAGATAATCGACCATCGCCTTGCCATCCTCAACCATGTAAAGGCTATATTGTACGGAAGAAATTCAATGCGGCTTATGCGCATCCTGCATGGCCCGGGCGGGCGCAAATCAGGTAAGCTTCACGTGAAATCCACCACCTTGGAACCGCCATGACCGACTTCCCAGCGTTCTCGTTCAGCACCGTCGCCCACATCGTTTCCGAGCTTGGCGCCGCCGGCCGGTTGGGCGAGCACATCATCCAACGCTTCCCGGCGGCCACGCGCGCCCTCCTCGTCACCGATCCCGGTTTCCTGAAAACCGGCCTGGTCGATGCACCGGCCGCCAGCCTGCGTGCGGCGGGATTGGCGGTGGCGATCTATTCCAACGTGGTGGCGGACCCGCCCGAGGCGGTGGTGCTGGAAGCGGTGGCAGCCGCCCGCGAGCACCGGGCCGACATCGTCATCGGGCTGGGCGGCGGGAGCTCGATGGACGTCGCCAAGCTGATCGCCGTGCTGGCCGGTAGCGACCAGCCGATCAGCGCGATCTACGGTATCGGCAATGTGAAGGGTGCGCGGCTGCCGCTGGTACAGATTCCGACCACCGCAGGCACCGGTTCGGAGGTGACCAACATCGCCATCGTCACCACCGGGGCTACCACAAAAATGGGCGTCGTCGCGCCGCAACTCTATGCCGATCTTGCATTGCTGGACGCCGAGCTGACGCTTGGCCTGCCGCCCATGGTCACCGCCGCGACCGGCATCGATGCGATGGTGCATGCGATCGAGGCCTACACCAGCCGCCACAAAAAGAATCCGCTGTCCGATATCTTTGCGCGCAAGGCGCTCAGTCTGCTGTCGGCCAACCTGATCCGCGCTTGTGAAAACGGCGGGGACCTGGCGGCGCGCCAGGCCATGCTGCTGGGTGCGATGCTGGCCGGGCAGGCGTTCTCGAACGCGCCGGTGGCGGCGGTGCACGCGCTGGCGTATCCGATAGGCGGCATCTTCCACGTGCCGCATGGGCTGTCGAACTCGCTGGTGCTGCCGCACGTGCTGCGCTTCAATGCGCCCGAGGCGGCCGCGCTGTATGCGGAACTGGCGGAGATCGTCGTGCCTCAGGCCAGCGGCAGCGTCGAGGCGAGGGCGGAGGCGTTGGTTGTTGCGATGCAGCAAATAGCCATCATCACCGGGATAGAGCGGACGTTGCAGCAGGTGGGGATCAGAGAAACGGATCTGGACCGGCTGGCGGATGACGCCATGCTCCAGACCCGCTTGTTGGGGAATAACCCCCGCACCGTCACGCGCGACGATGCGAGGGCGATCTACGCGGCGGCGTTGTAGACCTTAGTTGGGCACATCGACCGTGGTGCCGCTGACCGTGATCGCGTTGGTGCCGGGCGTGGCGGCGATGGGCGGCACGTTGGCGACGGTGATCGGCGTGGTGTTGTCGGCCCGCGGCACCGTGCGCACCACCTGCGACGCTGGCAGCGGCGTTGCCGAGCTGCGCAAGTTGGCCAGCATCGCATCCAGCGCGCGGAACAGGTAGACGTGCAACGGCACGATGTTGGCCGGCAGCGCGTTGGTGAAGGAATCGAAGTGGTTGGCGTTGGTCACCTCGATGTAGCGCAGCTTGCTAGCAGCACCTTCCACCGACGCGTTCAAGCCCACGTACGAGCGTGACGCGAAGTTCACCGGGATCAGCGTATCGCTGCGGCCCTGCACGATGATGGCAGGCTTGCCGTGCAGATTGCCGGTCGCCGCCACCTCGGCCATGCCCGCCTTCACGCGCGCGCTCTGCGCCGCCAGCGTGCCGCTCAGCGCGCCGCCGGTGACGGGATCGACGCCCGTCGCCAGCGAACGCAGGCACAGGAAACCGTCCAGCGACTGGTCCGCCAGGTTGCTGCTTGGCGACACGCCAAAGTTGTAGGCCTTGGCGCCGCCCACCGAATCCTCGTAGAGCACGCTGCCGATGATACCGTTCTGGGTCGCGAAGCTGGTGGCCTTTTGCGCGGCGGTGAACGCCACCGGCGAGCCGGTCGCGTCGGTCGGGGCGAACGAGAATCCGCACACCTTGTCCGTCACCGAGAACTTGCCGTAGGCATTCGCATACGTTACCGCCACCAGGATGTTGGTGCCGGCGTGCGCCGCCTGCAGGATGTCGGAATCGGCGAGCCAGCCGTAGGCCTTCAGGCGCGCCTTGGCGTCCGCCTGTTGCGATGGCAGGTCGGTGCCGGTCAACAAGCCTTTGGCTGCCAGCGCCGTGCAGCGGCCCGGCGCGGCGGCTGTCGAGGCGATGCAGGGCTGGTACAGCGCCGCAAACGTCGAATAGTCAAACAGCGCCTTGCCCTGCCCTGTCACGTTGACGCCGCCCTGGCGCACCGTGTAGCCGGTGGCGGCCTTGGGCTGGACCTGCGGCTCGGTGGCCGCCACGCCGCCGATCAGGCCCTTGGTGTCCTGTTCCGCAGCCAGCAGGGCCGAGCCGGCGCCGTTGGAAATGCTGGAGGCGATCGTTACCGTGTTCTTCGGCGTCAGGCGCACGATGTGGCTTTTGTTGTCCTTGGCCAGCACGCCGTACTTTTCGTTGAGCACGTAGAAGGCGAATTCCAGCGATTGCAGGGTGAACTTGCCCCAGTCCTTTTCCGGGTTTTGCTGCGAGTGCGCGTGCTTGAAGGCGATGCGTCCAGGCGATGACGAGGCGAAGGCGGCGCGGTCGGCGTCGCTCAGGGCCGGCGCGAACATGGCGTTCTTGCCGGCCGCGGCGCGGGTGGAGCGCACGCCGCTTTGCAGGTTCACGCTGTCGTCGTCGAAGGTGTAGAGACCGGTGCCGCTGCCCTTGTCGGCGTACGCCACCGCGCAGTTGTTCTTCAGGCCCCACTCGCCAGCGCTGCCGATGGCGCCGTACACGCCGCGCGATCCGCTCGACGTGCCGGTGACGATGCAGGGATTGTTGACGTCGAAGCCGTTCGGGATCTGTACCATCAAGGTCACGTTCTGGTTGCCGGTGCCGTCGTCGGAGTAGGCGATGTACTCGGTGCCGGCGATCATGCCCTGCCCCGTTCCGATCGCGCCCCTGGCATCCACGTTCGGGCCGTACAGCGTGCCGTAGCCGCTGTTGATGTTGATGTCGAGCACGGCTCGGTAGTTGGCGTAGATGGCGTTGCGCCGCAGCTCGGCAGCCGTGGGATTGGACGGATCGGCATACGCCGGCGCGGTGGGCGCTGCCAGGCCGGTGGCGCCCAGGCCGGCGGTCAGCAGGTCGTCGGTGGTGCCGTCGTAGGTCTTGCTGGTGATGGTGCCCAGATACGCCGGCAGCACGTTTAAATCCTCGGCCGCGTCGTGCTCGTTGGCGCCACAGGCGGTCAGCGCAATGCCGGCCAGCGCCAGCGTGATTTTCTTGATGTGCATGTCATCCTCTATGTCGATAAAAAGTTACGGACGGACTACTCCCACTCCGGCCTGCGGCCAGACGAAATGTACTACCGGTGAAATAAAAACGCCGGACAGAACGTCCGGCGTGTGTGCTGCATCAAGCTGCTTTTTTGGCGCCGCCGAGGCCGAACTTGGCGACGATCTCGCCGACTATGCCACGCCGGAACAACAGCACGCAAACGATGAAGATAAAACCGATCACCATGTTGACCGCTTCGCCGATGGTGTTGAACCATTCGATGCCGGTGTGCGAGACCATGAAGATGCCGAAATCGCCCAGCTTGTTCTCCAGCGCGATGATGAGGATGGCGCCCAGCATTGGGCCAGCCAGCGTGCCCATGCCACCCACCAGCGTCATCAGGATCACCAGGCCGGACATGCTCCAGTGGACGTCGGTCAGCGTTTCAAAGCCCTGCACCAGCATGTTGGACGCGCCCGCCAGGCCGGCCAGCGCGGCCGACAGCACGAAGGCCAGCAGCTTGTACTTGTCCACATCGTAGCCCAGCGAGATCGCGCGCGGCTCGCTTTCCTTGATCGCCTTCAACACCTGGCCGAACGGCGAATGCACGGTGCGAACGATCAGCATGAAGGCCAGCACGGCGATGCCCAGCACGAAGAAGTACAGCGCGGTGTCGTTGGTCAGGTCGACCATGCCCAGCAGTTTTCCACGTGGAACGCCCTGCAGGCCGTCCTCGCCACCAGTGAACTCGCCGGCGCGCAGCGCGCCGAAGTACACCATCTGCGCCAGCGCCAGCGTGATCATCGAGAAATAAATGCCCTGGCGGCGGATCGCCAGCGCGCCCATCACCAGGCCGATGAAGGCGCCGGCCGCGACGCCGGCCAGCAGGCCCAGCTCGACCGGCCAGCCCCACACCTTCATGGCGTTGCCGGCCACATAGCCGGCGGCGCCGAAGAAGGCCGCGTGGCCGAACGACAGCAAACCGGTGAAGCCGATCAGCAGGTTGAAGGCGCTGGCGAACAGCGCAAAGCACAGCAGCTTGGCCAGGAACACCGGATAACCGACAAACGGCGCCGCCAGCGCGATCGCGAAGGCGACGAGATAACCTAGGTTTTTATTCATCTGCGGCCTCTTATTTTTCTTTGCCGAACAAGCCGGCTGGACGGATCAACAACACAACGACCATCACCAGGAACACCACCGTCGACGAAAACTCGGGGTAGAACACCTTGGTCAGGCCCTCGATCACGCCCAGGCCGAGGCCGGTCACGATGGAGCCCATGATCGAACCCATGCCACCGATCACTACAACGGCGAATACGACGATAATCAGGTTCTGACCCATCAGGGGCTGCACCTGGATCACGGGAGCCGCCAGCACCCCTGCAAAGCCCGCCAAAGCGACGCCGAAGCCGTAGGTGAGCGTGACCATCAGCGGAACGTTGATACCGAACGCTTCAACCAGCTTGGGATTCTCGGTGCCGGCGCGCAAGTAGGCGCCCAGTTTGGTCTTTTCGATGACGAACCAGGTCGCCAGGCACACCGCCAGCGAGGCCACCACCACCCAGGCGCGGTAGTTCGGCAGCACCATGAAGCCGAGGTCGGTCGCCCCGGCCAGCGCCTCAGGCACCTGGAAAGGCTGGCCGGACACGCCGTAGAACGAGCGGAACACGCCTTCCACCAGCAGCGTGATGCCGAAGGTCAGCAGCAGGCCGTAGAGATGGTCCAGCTTGTAGAGCCAGCGCAGCATGGTTTTTTCGATGACGATGCCGAACACGCCGACGATCAGCGGCGCCAGTACCAGCATCACCCAGTAGTTCAGGCCGAGGTAGGCCATGCCCATCCAAGCGACGAACGCGCCCATCATGTAGAGCGCGCCGTGCGAGAAATTAATCACGTTCAGCAGGCCGAAAATCACCGCCAGGCCGAGCGACAGCATGGCATAGAAGGAGCCGTTGACCAGGCCCAGCATCAGCTGGCTCATAATCATGGGCAAAGGGTAGCCGAATATTTCCATGAGATCACAATATAAAGGTCACCGTCCCGGACGGGACGGCGCGACACCAGAAAAAGGCCGGGCAAGGGCGCCCGGCCTGTGTGCAACTCAGCTTATTTCCACAGGGAGCATTTGGTTTCCGCCTTGGTGGCGTAAGCCTGGTCGCCCGGAATGGTGGCGACGACCTTGTAGTAGTCCCATGGATATTTCGATTCCGATGGCTTCTTCACTTCCATCAGGTACATATCGTGGACCATGCGGCCGTCCGGACGGATCACGCCGTTCTTGGCGAACATGTCGTTGATCTTGTTCGCTTTCAGGTAGGCCATGACCTTGTCGGTGTCGTCGCTGCCGACGGCCTTGACCGCCTTCAGGTAGTTGGCGGCCGCCGAGTAGTCGGCCGCCTGCAGCATCGACGGCTCCTTCTTCATTTTGGCGAAGTAGCGCTTCGACCAGGCGCGGGTGTCGGCATTCGCGTCCCAGTACCAGCCGTCGGTCAGGTACATGCCCTGGGTCAGGTTCAGGCCCAGCGAGTGGACATCGTTGATGAAGATCAGCAAGCCCGCCAGTTTCATCTTCTTGGTGATGCCGAATTCGTTGGCGGCCTTGATCGAGTTGATCGCGTCGCCGCCGGCGTTGGCCAGGCCGAGGATCTGCGCGCCCGACGATTGCGCCTGCAGCAGGAAGGAGGAGAAGTCCGACGCCGACAGCGGATGCTTGACCGAACCCAGCACCTTGCCGCCGTTGGCTTTCACCACGTCCGCGGTATCTTTTTCCAGCGACTGGCCGAAGGCGTAGTCGGCGGTCAGGAAGTACCAGCTCTTGCCGCCCTGCTTGACGATGGCGCCACCGGTGCCGCGCGCCAGCGCGATGGTGTCGTAGGCGTAATGGACCGTGTATGGCGTGCATTCCTCGTTGGTCAAACGGGCCGAGCCCGCGCCGATCGAGATGAAGATTTTTTTCTTCTCGGCCGCGACCTTGGCCATGGCCAGGTTGGCGCCGGAGTTGGTGCCGCCGATCAGCATATCGACGCCCTGCTGGTCGAACCATTCGCGCGCCTTGGACGCAGCGATGTCAGCCTTGTTCTGGTGGTCGGCGGAGATGAACTCGACCTTTTTACCGGCGATGACCACGCCAGCGTCGGCAATCGCCATCTTGATTGCTTCGGCACCGCCGGCGCCGTCGATGTCCGTGTAAAGGCCGGACATGTCGGTGATCATGCCGATCTTGATGGTGTCGCCGGAAACCTGGGCTTGGGCAGCAAAGGACAGGCCGAGTGCGCACACGGCGGTGGCTGCGATGGTGATGGCTTTGAGTTTCATTTTGTCTCCGTTCGTTCAAGAAGTAGTGCTGGTCTATTTTTTGTACACTTACTCAGACGCCCAAAAGCTCGGTCAGGACCGGCATCTTGGCGCTCAATTCCGATGCAACAAAGGTCTCGACGATCTGACCATGTTCCATCACATAAAACCGGTCCGCCAGCGGGGCGGCAAACCGGAAATTCTGTTCCACCATGACGATGGTGTAACCCTTGGCCTTGAGCGTGGTGATCATCCGCGCCAGGCCCTGCACGATGACCGGCGCCAGGCCCTCGGAGATTTCATCGAGCAGCAGCAGGCGCGCGCCGGTGCGCAGGATGCGCGCCACCGCCAGCATCTGCTGCTCGCCGCCGGACAGCCGCGTGCCCTGGCTGTGCTTGCGCTCTTCCAGGTTGGGGAACATCGCGTAGATTTCCTCGACCGACATACCCTTCTCGCCGGTGGCCAGTTGCGGCGGCAGCATCAGGTTTTCCTCGGTCGACAGCGACGAGAAAATGCCGCGCTCTTCCGGGCAATAGCCGATGCCGAGGTGGGCGATTTTGTGCGTCGGGAAACCGATCGCTTCCACGCCGTTGACCTTGATCGAACCCTTGCGTGCGCCGGTCAGGCCCATGATCGCGCGCAGCGTGGTGGTGCGGCCGGCGCCGTTGCGGCCCAGCAGCGTCACCACTTCGCCCGGCTGCACCGTCAGGTTCACGTCGTGCAAAATATGCGATTCGCCGTACCAGGTTTGCAGGTTGGAGATTTCCAGAGCGGCAGCCATCAGTGGGCTCCTTCCAGCACTGCGGCTTCGGTACCCATATAGGCTTCCATCACTTGTGGATTACTTGAAACTTCGGCGTAGGTGCCTTCCGCCAGCATCGCGCCGCGCTGCAAAACGGAGATCTTGTCGCAGATGCCGGACACCACTTTCATATTGTGTTCAACCATCAGGATGGTGCGGCCTGCCGACACTTTCTTGATCAGCTCCGTCACGCGGTGCACGTCTTCGTGGCCCATGCCCTGGGTCGGTTCGTCCAGCAGCATCAGCTCCGGCTCCATCGCCAGCGTGGTGGCGATTTCCAAAGCGCGCTTGCGGCCATAAGGCATATCGACGGTGACGGTGTCGGCGAACTCGGTCAGGTCGACCTCCGCCAGCAGCTGCATCGCGCGGTCGTTGAGCTTGTTCAGCGACCGTTCGCTCTGCCAGAAATTGAAGCTGGTGCCGAGCTGGCGCTGCAATCCGATGCGGACATTTTGCAGCACCGTCAGGTGCGGAAAGACTGCGGAAATCTGGAAGGAACGGATCACGCCCATGCGGGCGATCTGCGCCGGCTTGGCGAAGGTGATGTCCTTGTCGTTGAAAAGAATCTGGCCCGAGGTGGGCACCAGAAACTTGGTGAGCAAATTGAAGCATGTGGTTTTACCGGCGCCATTGGGGCCGATCAGCGCATGGATGTGGCCGCGCTGCACTTTCAAATTCACATCATTGACCGCGGTAAAACCTTTGAATTCCTTGGTCAAGTGCTTTGTTTCCAAGATAACGCCGGACATCCTGTCTCCTAGTTATTCTTTTCAAACTACTAAATTTTTTTAAATCATACACAGTAACAAATTGGCTAACAATACAGTATAACTACGGTCTACTTTTGATCTAGACCTAGCGAATACAGGGTTTCATTTCCACTCTGAACGAATCAGTTCTGAAGCTTTCTCCGCGATCATAATCGTCGGTGAATTGGTATTTCCCGAGGTGATAAACGGCATGACGGAAGCGTCAACGACGCGCAATCCTTGTATGCCAATTACACGCAAGGCGCTGTCGACGACGGCGCTCCGGTCATCGACGCGGCCCATTTTGCAGGTGCCCACCGGATGGAAAATCGTGGTGCCGATCGCGCCCGCCGCCGCCGCCAATTCTTCCTCGGTGCGGTAGTGAACGCCTGGCTTGTATTCTTCCGGCGCATAGGGTTTCAACGCCGGCGCGGCGACGATCTGGCGCGTCAAAGTCAACGCGTCGGCGGCCACTTTGCGGTCCTCCGGCGTGCTCAAATACATCGGCGAAATCTTCGGCTGCGCATACGAATCCGCGCTGGCGATGCGCACGTGGCCGCGCGAGGTCGGCCGCAGATTACAAACGCTGGCCGTGAACGCGGGGAACGCGTGCAAGGGTTCGCCGAACTTTTCCAGCGACAGCGGCTGCACGTGGTACTGCAGATTCGGCGTGGCCTGCGTGGAATCGGAGCGCGCGAAAGCGCCCAGCTGCGAAGGCGCCATCGACATCGGCCCGCTCTGGAACATCGCGTACTCAAGGCCGATTTTCATCTTGCCGTACCAGCTGGATGCCATCGTGTTCAGCGTGCGCGCGCCGCCGCCGAGCTTGTAGATCATGCGCAGTTGCAGATGGTCCTGCAGGTTTTCGCCGACGCCGGGCAGGTCGACCAGCGGCTCGATGCCGTGCTCGCGCAAACGGTCTACCGCGCCGATACCCGAGCATTGCAAAATCTGTGGAGAACCAACGGCACCAGCCGCCAGCAGGGTTTCTTTGTCGGCGGTGGCGGTGAAGTGCGTACCGCCACCGGTGAAAATCACGCCTTTGCACACCGGTCCGCGATCGCTCATTTCGATCTGCAGACGTTCCACATGGCAGCCGGTCATGATGGTCAGGTTCGGCCGCATCGACACCGGTTTCAAAAACGCCTTCGCCGTATTCCAGCGGATGCCGCGCTTTTGATTGACGTCGAAATAGCCGCAGCCGGCGTTGTCGCCGCGATTGAAATCGTCCACTTTCTGGATGCCGGTTTGCTCCGCCGCGTCGCGAAACGCGTCGAGGATTTTCCATGACAGGCGCTGCTTTTCCACGCGCCATGGACCGCCGGCGCCGTGCAGTTCGGAAGCGCCGCCGTGATAGTCCTCGCTCTTTTTGAACAGCGGCAGCACCGACGACCAGCGCCAGCTATCGTCGCCGGTCAGCTCGGCCCAGCGGTCGTAGTCTCCGGCCTGGCCGCGCATGTAGATCATGCCGTTGATGGACGAACTGCCGCCCAGTACTTTGCCGCGCGGGTACAGCAGGCTGCGCCCGCCCAGGCCTGGATCGGCCTCGGTGCGGAACATCCAATCGGTCCGCGGATTATCTATGCAATGCAGATAACCAACGGGGATATGGATCCACACATAATCGTCTTTGCCACCTGCCTCGATCAGCAGGACATTCGCGTTTCTGTTCGCGCTCAAGCGGTTTGCCAATACGCAGCCAGCCGAGCCTGCACCAATGATGATGTAATCGTAAATGCCTGCTGATTCCAAAAACTTCTCCTCCAAGAGCGGTGCTTCGGTCAGGCGGCGGCTATCTCCGCCAACAAGGTTTTTACCAGCTGCGCCGCCGACATCGGCCGCGCGCGCGCGACGCCGGTTCCGCACCACAGCGACATCAGTTCGGTCTCACCGCGCTTGCCCGCTTCGGCGCGGATGGCGCCGGTCAAGGCATTCTGTATAGGGTAAGGCGGAATCTGTTTTTCCACAGCGACCATTTCAAGCATGAAACGGTTCTCCAAACCGCGCGCATAGCGGCCAGAAAACGTGCGCGTCAGCCGGGTCGGATGATCGCCGGCGGTCAGCAGCCGCTGCTTGTAATGCGGATTGATGGACGATTCGTCGCACACCAGGAACGCCGTGCCCATCTGCACCGCCTGGGCGCCGCCGTCCAGCGCGCGCTTGATATCAGCGCCGTCCATGATGCCGCCGGCCGCGATCACCGGAATATGCACCGCCTCGACGATGGTCGGCAGTAGCTCGAAAGTGGTGAGTTTGGCGTCTTCCTGCGCTCCGATGAACGTGCCGCGATGGCCGCCGGACTCGGTGCCGGAAGCGATCACCGCATCGGCGCCCCTGCTCTGCCAGGCCAGCGCTTCGTCGGCATGGGTGATGGTGCCGATGACGAAAATGCCGGCGTCATGCAAGCGCCGGATCTGCTCCGCGCTGAGGATGCCGAAGGTAAAACTGGCGACGGCGGGGCGCAATTCGATCAGTGTTTCAAACTGGACGGCGAACTCTTCGCACCATTTCGCGGGCGTCGGCACCTCGGTCCAGCCCAGCGACGTGGCGAACGGCTTCAGCCATTCCTTGGCGCGCGCCACTTCTTCCGGAGCCGGCTGGGGCGTTTCCAAGACAAAGAAATTCAGGCAAAACGGCTTGTCGGTCAGGGCGCGGATTTGCTCGGTCTGGCTGCGGATGACGTCCGGCGAAAGTAAGGAGCAGGCCAACGAACCCAGAGCTCCTGCATTGGAGACCGCAGCCACCTGAGCGGGATTGTTATTGCCGCCAGCAGTCGGTCCCTGAATGATGGGATGAGGAAAAATTGATGCCAAATTCATCGGATTTCTCACTAAAAATGGCGTTTACGACATGTGGATAAGTCTATGGATATCCACAGGCACGAAATGTGTGTAAACAAAAAATTTCTGAGGACGCTTTTTCTTATCCCAAAACAGTTCTTTGCTCATACACGGCTTTCCCGCCCGCTTATGCAGTCCGTAAACGCCTGATTTTAATCCAAAATGAACACTTATCCACAGAAAAGTGTCTGCGTTAACAACTACTACTATTTTTATATATACATCTTTAGAGTAAACCATAAACCCAAAAACCACAGGCGCAAGCGCCTGGACGGCCTGATACCCCACTGGAACAGAAATAAAATTTCGCCAACATCTGCTTTCCCCTATACTGAATTCGCAAACAACCAGCCTCATGCGGAGACATTTTGTCCTCACAGCGCAAACATCTGCGGTCGCCGGCTTACCTGCGCTTTCGGCGACGTCTGATCACGGGCCTTTTCCTGATGGCTACCCTGGCCATTGCCGTCGTTGTTTCCCAATTTCGCACCACCTACGTTGAACGCGAACTCGCGGTCAAGACCCAGACCGAACATCACGTCAAGGCGATGGAAGCGCATGTGCTGTATTCGCTTCAATCCGTCGACTTGTCGCTGATTGGCTTCGCGAACGCCATCAAAGTCTTGAATGCGCAACAACGGAACTCGCCGGAAATGATGTCGGAACTGTTGTCCTCGCGCGGTTCCACATTCAACGGCGAGTACTGGATCACTTTTCTCGACACCAAGGGCGTCGCCATCGCCACTTCGACCGGCAACAACATCAACGGTTCCCGATACGCCGATCGCGATTACTTCAAAGCCCACCTGGATGTCGCAATGCGCGGCAAGTTGTTCGTTGGAGAACCCGCACTTGGCTTGCGCAATAGCCAAAGATTGTTTTTTCTTAGCCGCCGGGTTGAAAGCGCCAAGGGAGAATTTCTCGGAGTAATCGTCGCCCCGCTCAACGTCAGCCGCTACCTCACCGTATTTGAAAATTCGCGCTTCAATTCGGACATCTCGATCGCGCTGGTCCATGCCCGCGGCAAGGTCGTTGCCGCCGTACCGAATTTTGAAGAGTCCTTCGGCCGCGACCTGGGATCGACCGACCTGTTCGACAATGTTCGCCGCGCCAGTTCCGGCACCTACAAAACCATCGGCAACGCCGACAAGCTCACGCGCATATTCAGCTATCGCGTTTTTGAAAAACTTCCGTTGATCGTTGTCGTTGGCAGCAGCGATTCCGAGTCGGCCAGATTGCTTCAGCAAAACTCCTTGATTGCTGGCGCTGGGCTGATCTTGTTGCTGATACTGATGGCAGGCGCCGGTCATTTTTCGCTGCGCACCTACACCAAACAGGAAGAACGCGAACTGCGCTTCCGCGCGCTCTACTCCGCCAGCCGGGAGATGGAACAAAAACTGCTGGCCAACGAGGAGGAGCGCAAGAAAAACGAAGAATCCATGAAATTGGCGGCCCTGCTTTTCCAAAACAGCGGCGAAGGCATGATGGTCACCGACGCGGATGGCCGGATCCTGACCGTGAATCCGGCCTTTTCCCTGCTGAGCGGCTATACGGAAAAGGAAGTCATCGGCCACCGTGGCTATGAATTGACGACCAGCCGCCAGGACATCAACTTCTACACGCGCATGTTCGAGTCGATCGCCCATACCGGTCAGTGGGAAGGCGAACTCTGGCATCAACACAAGGACGGCGAAGAGTATCTGGTGGCGATGCGCTTCAACACCGTTTATGACGAATTGGGCAATCCATTCCGCTACGTCGCGCTGTTGAGCGATATCACCAAAAGGAAAGCGTCGGAAGAACTGGTCTGGCGCCAGGCCAATTTCGATGCGCTGACCGGACTGCCAAACCGGCGCATGTTCCATGAGCATCTACGCCAGGAAATGAAAAAAACCGATCGCTCCCACCTGCCGATGGCGCTGGTGTTTATCGATCTCGATCACTTCAAGGAAATCAACGACACCCTGGGCCACGACAAGGGCGATCTGCTGCTCAAAGAAGTGGCAATCCGCTTGTCCGGCGCCGTCCGGGGGACCGATACGGTGGCGCGCCTGGGCGGTGACGAGTTCACCGTCATCCTGAGCGAGCTGCACAACGCCGGCGACGTGGTGCGCACGGCGCAGGAAATCCTCAAGCAAATGAGCACGCCGTTCAACTTGGGCAATGCCGGGGACAAGCATATTGCCCATATTTCCAGCAGCATTGGCATCACGCTTTATCCCGAGGACGGCGCCGATGCTGAAACTTTAATCAAAAACGCCGACCAGGCCATGTACGCGGCCAAACAGCAGGGCCGGAACCGCTTCAATTATTTCGCCCCGTTCATGCAGGAAGCGACGCGCGTGCGCATGACTTTGGTCAACGAACTGCGCGAAGCGGTTAATCACGATGAGTTGCGGATCTTGTTCCAGCCGATTATCGACCTGGCCAGCGGCAAGATCTGCAAGGCGGAAGCGCTGGTGCGTTGGCAACATCCAGTGCGCGGACTGCTAAATCCTGCTGAATTTATCAGCATCGCGGAAAGCAGCGGCATGATCGTGGGCATCGGTGACTGGGTTTTCAAGCAGGCGGCGCGGGAAGTGCAGAAGCTGCAGGCCCTGGGATTGCCCGATTTTCAGATCAGCGTGAACAAATCCGCGTGGCAGTTCCGGGATAACGGCAGCAATTACGAACAATGGCTGGATTTTCTCCAGGAACTGCATCTGGATGCCAACAGCATCATCATCGAAGTGACGGAAAACTTGCTGCTGGATACGGCGAACTCGGTTTCGGAGCGAATGTTGGCGCTTCAACATGCCCACATGCAGATTTCGCTGGATGATTTCGGCACCGGCTATTGCTCGGTAGCGTTTTTAAGGCGCTTCGATATCGATTACATCAAAATCGACCCGACTTTTGTGTCCAATCTCTCGAACGGGACCGACGGCGTAGTACTTTGCGAGGCAATTATCGCCATGGCGCACAAGCTGGACATCAAAGTGATCGCCGAAGGCATCGAAACACCTCAACAACTTGACGCTTTGACAGCTGCCGGATGCGATTTAGGGCAGGGATACCTGTTTTCCAAGCCGATTTCGGCCGAAGAATTGGAAAAACAGATCAAAAACCAGCTTTCGCCTGTGAATAACTCGCTGGATATCCACAGGACGACTTGTGAGTAAGGACGAAGTTGTCCAAAGGCCGACATTTTATACAGAATTGCTCCTGAACTGGTACAGCGCTTATGCATGTGCTTATCTTTCGCGTAAACAAATGATTTGTAAACGTATACATGACTTATCCACAGGCTTTTGCTCGTTTACTATTACTACTATTTTTATATAAATTCTTTGTAAACAAGTAAACCAAATCTGAACGCCTGCTCGCGTTCTGAAAAGACCCCAGAGCACAAAAAACGCCTTAAAATCGACCGTTTTTCGTAAACCTCTGTGGAAAAACCGTTTGAAATCCACAGCCTTCACCCCTGCAAACCAAGGAAAAGTATGCGTTTAGGCATCATCAGCGCGTTGGCTGAAGAACAGCATGGGCTGATAGAAGCCCTTGAGAGCCCCTACAAGCTCGTCCACGGCATGCGTGAGTACACGGGAGGGAAGCTCTGGGAAATCGACGCTGTGTGCGTTCTGTCGCGTATAGGCAAGGTTGCAGCGGCCATGACAGCCTCCATCCTTGTGGAAAAGTTCGGAGTTACCCACATCGTCTTCACCGGCGTCGCCGGAAGTGGGGATAAAGATGTAAAAGTCGGGGATATCGTCGTCGCTGAGGAACTGGTTCAGCATGATTTCGATGCCAGCCCGCTTTTTCCACAGTTTGAAATCCCTTTGACGGGTTTGTCACGCTTCGCAACCGACACTGTCTTGACCGAACAATTGGCTGCCGCAGCCGCCCAAACCACGCGCGTACACCGTGGAATGATCGCCAGTGGTGATCAATTTATAGGCAAATTGGCCCAGATTCAGACTTTGAAAGCTGCTTTGCCTGATTTATTGGCAGTGGAAATGGAAGGCGCTGCCGTCGCGCAGGTGTGTTTTGAGCTCGGCATTCCGTTTGCGGTCATCCGCACGATCTCGGACAACGCCAACGACGACGCGGCCGTTGATTTCATGCATTTCATCAAAACCGTGGCCTCCCGCTATGCTTTTGACGTGATTGAACGTTTTTGCAAAGAACATGTTCGATCCGTCTGAAATGATGGTTGTCCCTGGCGGAACCATCGCCATGCGGGACGATAGAACCAGCCGAGCCTGGGTAGTCGAGCTGCCGTCTTTTGCGATTGGCTGCCACCCAGTCACACAAGCGCAATATGCGGCCGTCACCGGGCTTTGGCCATCGGTCCGCGTTGCTGGGCGGTGTCCGGTGGAGAATGTCTCCTGGCTCGATGCTGTCCGGTTCTGCAATTTGCTGTCGGATAGCGCCGGTTTACGCGCTGGTTATGCGCTGGACGACGACGGCATGGGCGCGTCGCGCATTGCCGGCAGCAATGGCTATCGCCTGCCCACAGAAGCCGAGTGGGAATACGCCTGCCGGGCCGGCACCAATGGCCCGCGCTATGGTGATATCGACGAAATTGCCTGGTACCGGGAGAATTCCGGCGGCTGCACGCAAGCGGTTGGCCAGAAACAGCCCAATAGCTGGGGCCTGCACGACATGCTGGGCAATGTCTGGGAATGGTGCGAAGACCAGTACGATCCCGAGGTGTATGGGCCGTACCGCGTGTTCCGGGGCGGCGGCTGGTCGGATAGCGAACGGGGCTGCCTGGCAACGAACCGCCGCCGCAGCCATCCCACCTTTGCCATCGACGATCTCGGCTTCCGGGTCGTCCGGTCGCTGGCCTGATCAGGCAAAAAAAAGGGCCAGGTTTTACCCCGGCCCCAAAACAACAACAGGTGATAGGTTTATGCGTCCAGCGTCATCAGGCTGGCGTTGCCGCCGGCAGCGGTCGTATTCACGCACAGAGCGCGCTCAGCGAGCAAACGCCACAGAGGGATGGCGCCATCCTCGTTGGTGTCGATCAAGCCCACCAGCGCCCCGCTACGGGCCGCCAGGGAGGCACGCAGGCCACCGACCAGCATGGTCTCCACCAATGCGATCTGGAAATCGCCATTGAAGCTGTCCAAGCTACCGATAACCTGGATGCGATCCTTGACCACCGCAGGCAGGTCCGCAGGCAGCAATTTCGATGATTCCGCCGTCACCAGCGCGATATTGCCGGTCGCCAGCGTCGCCGCGACCTGGTTCAGCAGGCCGGCTTGCGTGCCCGCCACGCAAACCACGCAGCCGCGCGCGACCAGCGCCAACGTGTTGCGTTCGCCTGTCGGGCCTGGCAATACTGTCAGGCTGCCCAGCATCGTGGTGCGGCTGTATTGCTCGGCCAGGTTGGCGATGCGTTCGTGGCCGTGCATTTTCGACCAGACGGTCAGCGCATCCAGGCCCGGCGTCGCCTGGCGTTCGTGTTGCGTGCTGATGATGGCGCCGCGTTGCAGACGCTTCAGGTACAGCGGACCGCCGGCTTTTGGGCCGGTGCCGGATTTGCCTTCGCCGCCGAACGGCTGCACGCCCACCACGGCGCCGACGATGTTGCGGTTGATGTAGATATTGCCCACATGCGCGCGCGAGCTGATGTAGTCGATGGTTTCATCAATGCGCGAGTGCACGCCCAGCGTCAGGCCGTAGCCGCTTTCGTTGATTTGCTCGATCAGCTTGGGCAGGTCGGCGCGCTTGTAGCGGATCACGTGCAGGACCGGGCCGAACACCTCCTGCGTCAGCTCGGACAGCGAACGGATTTCCAGCACGGTTGGCGGCACGAAGGTGCCGGCCGTGGTCACGCTGGCCGGCAGGTCCAGCGAGAAGTAGTTCAGCGCGGTGGCCTTCAGCTTGTTGATGTGCGCCAGCAGGTTTTGCTGGGCTTCGGCGTCGATCACCGGGCCGATGTCGGTCGCCAGGCGGTCCGGGCAGCCGACTTTCAGCTCCTGCATCGCGCCCTTGAGCATCTTGATGGTCTTGTCGGCGATATCTTCCTGCAGGAACAGCACGCGCAGCGCCGAGCAACGCTGGCCGGCGCTGTCGAAGGCCGACGAGATCGCATCCTGCACCACCTGCTCCGGCAGCGCCGACGAGTCGACGATCATGGCGTTCTGGCCGCCGGTCTCGGCGATCAGCGGGATGTCGGCGTTTTCCGCGACGGCGCGCTTGGCCAGGGTGCGGTTGATCAGCTGCGCCACTTCGGTCGAGCCGGTGAAGATCACGCCTTTGACGCGCGCGTCGGCGGTCAGCGCGGCGCCGACCACTTCGCCGCGGCCCGGCAGAAATTGCAGCGCGGCGCGCGGAACGCCCGCTTCGTGCAGCAGCTCGACAGCGCGGTGGGCGATCAGCGGCGTCTGCTCGGCCGGCTTGGCCAGCACCACGTTACCGGCCGCCAGCGAGGCGGCCACCTGGCCGGTGAAGATCGCCAGCGGGAAGTTCCACGGGCTGATGCAGGTCACCGGACCCAGCGCCAACGTATTGGTCGAGCCGTGCACTTCGGCCGCGTAGTAGCGCAGGAAGTCGACCGCTTCGCGCAGTTCGGCGATGGCGTTCGGCAGCGATTTGCCGGCTTCGCGGATCGCCAGCGTCATCAGTTCCATGGCGTTGGCTTCGAACAGGCCGGCGGCGCGGTTCAGTGCGGCCGCGCGTTGCGACGGCTCGGTGGTCTGCCAATCCATGGCGAAATTGCTGGCGCTGGTCAGCGCGGTTTCCACGTCGGCTGCGCTGGCTTCGACCAGCTGGCCGACGATGTCGCTGCGCTGTGCCGGATTGGTCACGTCCTGCACCGGCTGGCCGGCGCTCAGGCCGCCCGCCAGCAAAGGCGCGGCGTGCCAGCGGCGCGGCGCGGCCAGTTCCGCCGAAATTTTACGCAGCACGTCCTCGTTGGCCAGGTCGAAGCCGGCCGAGTTTTTGCGCTCGGCGCCGAACATGTCCAGCGGCAGTGCAATGCCGGTGTGCGGCAAGCCACCCTGCTCGCGCGCCAGCGCGACCGGATCTTTGATCAGCGAATCGATAGGGATCGCTTCGTCGACGATCTGGTTGACGAAGGAGGAGTTGGCGCCGTTTTCCAGCAGGCGGCGCACCAGGTAGGCCAGCAGTGTTTCGTGGGTGCCGACCGGGGCGTAGATGCGGCAAGCTTTGTCCAGGTTGTCTTTGCCGACCACCTGGTCGTACAGCGATTCGCCCATACCGTGCAGGCACTGGAATTCGTAGTCGGTCACGCCGTCGCGCTTGGCCCAGGTGTAGATCGTCGACAGGGTTTGCGCGTTGTGGGTGGCGAACTGCGGATAGATCACGCCGGTCGAAGCCAGCAGCTTTTGCGCGCACACCAGGTAGGACACGTCGGTGTAGACCTTGCGGGTGTAGACCGGATAGCCGCTCATGCCGTCGACCTGGGCGCGCTTGATCTCGGCATCCCAGTACGCGCCCTTGACCAGGCGCACCATGAACTTGCGGCCGCTGCGCTTGGCCAGGTCGATCAGGTAGTCGATAACGAACGGGCAACGCTTCTGGTAGGCCTGCACGACGATGCCGATGCCTTCGAAACCGGCCAGCTCGGGATCGTGCGCCAGCGCCTCGATCAGGTCCAGCGACAGTTCCAGGCGATCGGCCTCTTCCGCATCGATGTTCAGGCCGATGTCGTAGTGCTTGGCCAGCAGCATCAATTCGCGCACGCGCGGCAGCAGCTCGTCCATCACGCGGGCGCGCTGGGCGCGGCTGTAGCGCGGATGCAGCGCCGACAGCTTCACCGAAATGCCGGGGCCGCTCTTGATGCCGCGGCCGTTCGATGCCTTGCCGATCGCGTGGATCGCGGTTTCGTAGGAGGCGTAGTAATTCTTGGCGTCGGCCTCGGTCAGCGCGGCCTCGCCCAGCATGTCGTAAGAATAACGGTAGCCGCGCGCCTCGTTGGATTGGCCGTTCTTGATGGCTTCGTTGATGGTCTGGCCGGTGACAAACTGGTTGCCCAGCATGCGCATCGCCAGGTCCACGCCTTTGCGGATCAGCGGCTCGCCGCCCTTGGAAATGAGTTTGGTCAGCGCCGAACCCAGGCCGGTCTCGCTGCTGGTGGACACCAGCTTGCCGGTGATCAGCAGGCCCCAGGTGGCGGCGTTGACGAACAGTGACGGCGACTCGCCCAGGTGCTTGCGCCAGTCGCCCTTGCTGATTTTGTCGGCAATCAAGCGGTCGGCGGTGGCGTTGTCGGGAATACGCAACAGTGCTTCGGCCAGGCACATCAGTGCCACGCCTTCTTCAGATGATAACGAAAATTCATGCATTAGGGCATCGACGCCGGATGCGCGGGTGCGCTGTTCGCGCACCGAACTGACCAGTTTATGGGCCAGTTGCTGGGCTTGCTGCAGCGTGCCGGCGTCGTTGTTTTTGATCTGTTCCAACAACCACTGAACGGCGCTGACTTCGTCGCGGCGATAGGCCGCCGTCACTGCTGCGCGCAGGGGAATCGGGTCACGCAGGATCTCATCCTGCAAGGCGGCGAAAGGGGTGAAACCGGTGGCTGCTGCTACTTGCATTGAATACTCTCAGAAAGGAAATTTTGGCGCGGTTCATTACAAAAAAACGCTCGACCGGCGGGTGCTGGCGAGCGTGAATCTGTGTGAACTGCTGATGATTCGATTGTAAAGTGATTTCTTCTGGATTAATTCTGGTATTGCAGGGGACTAGCAATAGATTGTTTTTAGTGCGACAATTTAACCAAATAATATTTATTTGGGAGTTCCCGGAAATGTTAGACAAGATCAGCAAGAAAATCTTGATGGAATTGCAGAGCGATGGCCGCATCAGCAATGTGGAACTGGCGGCGCGCGTGAACCTGTCACCGGCCGCTTGCCTGGAGCGCGTGCGCAAGTTGCACGAGTCCGGCTACATCATGGGCTACACCGCGCAACTGAATCCTCAGCTGCTCGACGTGTCCCTGCTCGTCTTCATCGAAGTGGTGCTCGATCGCACCACGCCCGAAGTGTTCGACGCCTTCAAGCACAGCGTTCAGGTGATCCCCGAAGTGCTGGAATGCCACATGGTTGCCGGCGGCTTCGACTACCTGGTCAAAGCCCGCGTCAAGGACATGGCGGCCTACCGCGAATTCCTGGGTAAAACCCTGCTCCAGAAGGGCGTACGTGAAACCCACACCTACGCCGTGATGGAAGAAGTGAAGAATACCACCAAGTTACCTATAAAATAGCGTCACGGAAATAAATTAGTCGAGACGCCCAAGGCGCCTGGTAAAACGGGGGACAAATGAAGCTTTTGCAGCACAAGCTGGTGCAACGTGGATTGTGGTTATTGGGCGCGACGGCTGGTGGTACTTGCCTGGCATATCTATTCAAGCTGGCCGCCGGTGACGGCGCCGCATTGGTCTACACGGCCGCGCCGGCGGCGCTGGCCGGGGCCGTGGTGGCGTGGTGGGGCGCCCGGCAGAACAGCGACGAGGGTGGCGTCAAACGCTTCGCTCAAGTGGTCGGCGATGAAATCGATGCCATCATGATCGGCGCGGCGGAAACCTCGTATTTCGTCGATTCCGTCAAAAAGAAAATCGAGCTGGATGTTGGCACGGCGGGCGGCATTGCCCGCAGTTCCGCCCACAACGCGCAGGCCACCGCCGCGATTGCCGCCAACGCCGAGCGCGCCGCCAAGATCGCCGCCCAGGTGCGCGGCGAAACCGTGACCGGCCGCGCCGAGGCCGACCATGGTTTGCAGCGCATCAATACGGCGCGCGAGGATGCGCAAACCGCGGCGGCCGTCATGGCCAGCTTGCAAACGAATTCACGTAAGATTTACGGCTTCACCGAGGCCATCAGCGAAATCTCGGCCCGCACCAACCTGCTGGCGCTGAATGCCGCCATCGAGGCGGCGCGCGCCGGCGAGCAGGGACGCGGTTTTGCCGTGGTCGCCAGCGAGGTGCGCCAGTTGGCGCTGCGCACCAAGGAAGCCACCGACGAAATCAGCACCATGGTGCGCGAAATCAACCAGCAGGCCGAAAAGGCCGCCACCGGCATGAATTCGCTGGCGGCCAAGGTCAGCGAGGCGGCCGGCAACGTGGAAACCGTCCATGGTTTGCTGGGCAATATCGAGCGCTCCTCCGGGGTGTCGGAGGAAGAGATCGGCGAAATCGCGCGGGCCTCGCGCGAACACGTCGCCACCACCGATGAAATCGCCGCCGCCATCGCCAGTATCCGCGACAGCCTGTTATCCACCGAGAAGGAATTGCCACGCGCAGCCAGTTCGGCGATGGCGCTGGCGGAACGGGCCGAAGTCATCACCGGCGCGTTGGGCGAGTCGTCGATCGAAACCTCGCACGACGCGATCCGCATCGCCGCGCAGCAGGCGGCCGCGCAGGTGGGACGCTTGTTCGAGGCCGCCATCGCCTCCGGCAAGATCACGCGCGAGGCATTGTTCGACCGCCAATACACGCCGATCCCGAACACCGATCCGCCCAAGCACAAGACCCGCTTCGACGATTTCACCGACCGCGCCTTGCCGCAGTTGCAGGAAGGCGTGCTGGCGGCAATGCCGCAGCTGGCCTATGCCGGCGCTGTGGATAACAATGGATATTTCCCCACCCATAACAAGAAGTTCTCGCAGCCGTTGACGGGCAATTACGACGTCGACATGGTCAACAACCGCACCAAGCGCATCTTCAGCGACCGCACCGGCAAGCGCTGCGGCTCGAACACCAAGCCTTTCCTGCTGCAAACCTACAAGCGCGACACCGGCGAGGTGATGCACGACCTGTCGGCGCCGATCTATGTGAACGGCAAGCACTGGGGCGGTTTCCGCATCGGCTACCGCTCCAGCCACCAGTAATCAGTAGGTGTCGTTCTTGGGCGCCGTGCCCGGCGCGGTGCGCTGGGCCACGGTGTTCATGCCTTCCAGGTTCATGCGCAGCCACTTGTGGGCAGGGCTGCGCGCATCGCGCTCGTGCCACAGCATGTCCAGGTGCACGGCCGGCAGCTGGAACGGCAATTCCTTGGAAATCAGCGCGTCGGTCATGCCGGTCGAGGCGATCAGGTGGCGCGGCAGCACGGTGATCAGGTCGGAATTGGCCACCACGCGGCCGGCCGTGAAGAACTGGTTCACCGTCAGCAGGATGCGGCGTTCGCGCTGGATCTGCGCCAGTGCCTCGTCGACCAGGCCGTGCGCGCGGCCGGAGAAGCTCACCAGCAAGTGATTGGCCTTGCAATAGTTGTCCAGGGTCAGGTCGACCTTGGACAGCGGGTGGTCGCGCCGCATCACGCAAACATAATGTCCCGAATACAGGCGCTCGTGGCGGATCGGCGAGCCGGTCTCGTACGACAGCTGCGCCGCCACGCCGGGGAAGAAGCCCACCGCCAAGTCGATATCGCCGCGCAGCAGCATCGGCCGCGGCTCACGCGTGGTCAACGGCACCATGCGCACGTTGACGCCCGGCGCCTCCCTTTCGATCGAACGCATCAGCGACGGCAGCCAGAAGGCGGCGGTGGCGTCGGCCATGGCCATGCGGAAGGTGGCGTGGGCGGCGGACACGTCGAACGTTTCCGGCGCCACCGCCGCTTCCAGGCTGGCCAGCGCGCTGCGCACCGACGGCCACAGCGCTTCCGCGCGCGGGGTCGGCTTGACGCCGTAGGCGGTGCGGATCAGCAACTCGTCGCCCAGGCTCTCGCGCAGGCGCTTGATGGCGTTGGAGACGGCGGGTTGGGTCATGGCCAGGTGGCCGGCGGCGCGTGTGAGGTTCTGCTCTGTCATCACGGCGTCGAAGACGCGTAACAAATTCAAGTCCAGCGTCAAAAAGCTCATGTCGGCTCGGGATGTGGGGTTGGGGTCAGTGCAGTATCGAGAAATATGGATTTCCCGTCAATACAAGAGATCCCATTCACCAAACGAATAATTGTTATCGGGGAAGTAAATTGGATACTTATGTTGCGCTGCACTATAGTTACACTTGATTCTAAATGCAGTATAACAACATGTCTACCATCATCTCAGTCGTACAGAATATTTCCTTGATCGCCGCCGGTGAGCTGGCGCTGGCAAGCGGCGCCGTGTGCGCGCTGGCCGTCCTGTTCAAACCGCTGCTGCGCGGCCTGGCGCGCGCCGCCGTGCTGGTCGTCAAGCCCAAGCGCAGCAAGGAAGAGCAGCTGCAGCGCCGCCAGATGCGTGATGCGATGATGCTCAAGCGCATGCTCAATTCGATGGAACGCGACCCGAGCCACGCCGCCGAATTGCGCGCCATGGCCTCGCGTGCCTAAATATTCAGCAGCGGTACCGGCCACCGGTACCGCGCCGCAACATTACTTCTCGCCCAGCAGGGCGGGCTTCAACGAGCTGTCGACCGGCTTGTCGCCCAGCCAGATGCGCAGCACGGCGTTGTAGAACGCCACGTCCGGCATCAATTCCCCGATTTTCTTTCCGTTCAGATAGCACTGCGTACCCTCGCCCGGGGTCCAGTCCAGCGTCAGCTGGTCGCCCTTTTTCAGCGTCTGGATCTGCGCGAACACCTCGCCGAACTTCATCGTCTGCGGCAGGATCTTGCTGCGCTCGTTCTTGTCGGTGTTGTTGTTCAGGCCTTCCATGAAGGCCTTGCCGAAGTCTTCCGAGCTCACTTCGCGCAGCATCGTGATCGCCACGCGGCGCGGGCCCTGCGTGGCCAGCACGTCCGGCACGGTGGTTTTCTTTTCGGTCAGGTAGAGGCCGGCGGCGTAGACCTTGAAGATCACCTTGGTCCGCAGGCCCGCGCCGTTGAGTTTGAGTTCCTTGCCGGCGACATTGATGCTGTCGTCGAATTTGACGCCGGCCACTTCCACGGCGGCAAATGCGGGCAGGCTGAAGCTGCCGGCCAGGAAGGCGGCTGCCATCAGGCTCTTGATGATGTTTCTGCGATTCATGAATTGTCTCCGAGGATGGTAAATGCCAGCGTCATTGCCCGCGATGCGGGCGTTGCTGGAATATACCACCGGGAGTGGCGCAAAAACGCGCTGCGGCGCAAATTGGCCGCACGGTCATGCTTTTTTAGGCTCGTCAGGCCTTGGCGGCCTGCAAACGCTCGAATTTTTCGCGCAGTTGGTCCTCACTCTCGCGCCAGGCGGGATTGAAGGGGATGCAGCTGACCGGGCACACCTGCTGGCATTGCGGCTCATTGAAATGGCCGACGCATTCGGTGCACTTGTCCGGGTTGATTTCGTAAATTTCGGCGCCCATGTAGATGGCGTCGTTCGGGCACTCCGGCTCGCAAACGTCGCAATTGATACAGTCGTCGGTGATCATCAAGGCCATGCTGGAACTCGCTTATTGCTCGGCGGCGTTGTTGGCGGCAATTTTCTTTTGCAGCCAGCGGTCGACCGATGGGAAGACAAACTTCGATACGTCGCCGCCCAGCACAGCGATCTCGCGCACGATGGTGCCGGAGATGAACTGGTACTGGTCGGACGGGGTCAGGAACAGGGTTTCGACGTCCGGCAGCAGGTAGCGGTTCATGCCCGCCATCTGGAACTCGTACTCGAAGTCGGACACGGCGCGCAGGCCGCGCACGATCACGCGGGCGTCATGCTCGCGCACAAAATCCTTCAGCAGGCCGGAGAAACTCTCGACCTTGACGTTGGGATAGTGGCCCAGGACTTCGTTGGCGATGGTCAGGCGTTCTTCCAGCGAGAAGAACGGTTTCTTGTTCTTGCTGTCGGCGACGCCCACCACCAGCGTGTCGAACAGACCGGATGCGCGACGCACCAGATCTTCGTGACCACGGGTCAGCGGATCAAAAGTTCCTGGATAAACGGCTACTACCATCGCGGCTCCTTGCAGTGCACCAATATAGAACGCGCATTATGCCTGAAAAACCCTTTCTGCCTTAATTTGGGGCTGCTTGGGGTCTATTTAACGGCAAATACAGGCGTTTAGGGGGCCTTGTGCTTCAACAAATGATAGAACACCATCCCGGCCTTGTCAGCCCGGATCACTTCCCACGGCGCCATCCATTCCGGCTCGTCGCCCTCGGCGAACTCCAGCGCCAGGCCGGATTCGGCGTAGATCAGGCCGCCCTCTTTCAAGATGCGCGTGCACAGCGGCAGGCAGCGTTCGAGGAATTCCTGCTGGTACGGCGGATCAAGGAAGATCAGGTCGTACTTCTGGCCGCGCGCGGCGGCCGACTGGGCCACGGCCAGCGCGTCGGCGCGCATGACCTGCACGTTCTCGGCCTTCAGCTTGGCCTTGATCTCTTCCAGCTGGCGCACCACCGGCACCACGGTGTCGATCATCGTCACCGATTGCGCGCCGCGGCTGGCCGCCTCGAAACCCAGCGCGCCGCTGCCGGCGAACAAGTCCAGCACCTGGGCGTCGGCCCAATAGCCGTCGCGCTGGTGATTGATCCAGTTGAACACGGTCTCGCGCACGCGGTCCGGCGTCGGGCGCAGGCCGGAGGCGCTCAGCACCGGCAGCGGCGTGCGCTTCCAGGCGCCGCCGATGATGCGCACCTGGTTGCTGTGCTGGGGACCGTGGACCGGGACTTTGGCGGGTTTCGCTGCTTTGCTGGCGGGCTTCTTTGGCATGTGGCTGTGTTCTAAGTCATTGATTCAACAGGGGCCACTATACCATATGGGCCTTAGCGGGGTTCCGCCGACAGGCTGTTGAAGTCGTCGATCCAGCCCTGCATGCGCTTCTGCGCGTGGGCCTTCTGGGCCGGCGTGGCGATCTTGACGACCGTCAGGACCAGCTGGGCCGTGGAGGCTTCGTAAGCGTCGAAGAACTGTTTGCGCTCGGAATGTTCGAGGCGCTCGAAGGTGTCCCTGACCAGCGTGTGGATCAGCGCCATCGTCGCTTCCTTGTTCAGCTTTTCGCGCTGCACCTTCTGCACCAGGGTCAGGATATTTTTCTGGCGGCGCATGCGCTCGTCCAGCCAGATGTCGTTGTCCAGCGGTCGCGCGTCGGAGGCCTTGCGGATTTGCGCTTCCTGTTCCGGGCTGAAGTTGCCGAACCACAGTTCGAACTGCTCCATCGATTTTTTATAGCGGAACTTCAGCTGGGCATCCTGGTCGCCCTTCATGTTTTTCTTGCGGAACTCGGCGTTGTTGGCGGCGAATTTCTTTTCCAGCGTGGCGATCTGCTCCGGCTGCAGCGAGCGCACCAGGTCGGCCAATTCCGGCAGCGCCTTGAACAGCAGCAATTGCGTGCGGCTTTTGACTTCGTCGTAGTCGCCGATCAGGTCGGCTGTGGTCGGGTTGCCGGCCAGCTGGCGCTGCGCCGTTTGCAGGATTTGCGCGTAGTCATGCAGTTGGGTTTTACGATGCCAGCGGAACAGCTCGTCGATATCCCGCTTGACCCAGGTCTTTTGATCGGAGTTGAGGTCGACGTAGGCGTCCAGCCACCAGTAGAGTAGCGTATCGCCGTGGTTGTAGGCCAGGCGCAGCGAACTGCAGCCGGCCAGGACAGCCAGCAGAACAACCAGCAAAAGGCGGCGTAGCGCGCGGTTGTGAATAATTGGCATGTTAAACTTTCGCTTTGATTAATTCTCTTTGACTTGGCACCTATGAACGTAGTTATCCTCGCAGCCGGCATGGGCAAACGCATGCAATCCGCGCTGCCGAAAGTGTTGCATCCATTGGCGGGCAAGCCGCTGTTGTCGCACGTTCTGGATACGGCGCGTAGCCTGTCTGCTAGCCAATTATGCGTGATTTACGGGCACGGCGGCGCAGCCGTGCTGGAGATGCTGGCTGCCCAGCCGGAGAAAGTGGCCACCGCGCTGCAGGAGCCGCAGCTGGGCACCGGCCATGCGGTCATGCAGGCCCTGCCCGAACTGGACGACAGCGCAGCCACCCTGATCCTGTACGGCGACGTGCCGCTGACCACCGCCGCCTCGCTGCAGGCGCTGGTGGACGTGGCCGGCAACGACAAGCTGGGCATCCTGACCGTGGTCCAGGACAATCCTTTCGGCCTCGGCCGCATCGTCCGTGAAAACGGAGAAATCGTCCGTATCGTCGAGCAAAAAGACGCGAACGAAGCCGAACGTGCCATCAAAGAGATCAACAGCGGCATCATGGTGGTGCCGACCGCGCGCCTCAAGCAATGGCTGGGCGCGCTGAAGAACAACAACGCCCAAGGCGAGTACTACCTGACCGACATCGTCGCCATGGCGGTGGCGGATGGCGTGCCGGTGGTTTCGGCCCAGCCGTCGGCGCAGTGGGAAGTGGCCGGCGTGAACAGCAAGGTGCAGCTGGCCGAGCTGGAACGCATCCACCAGGCCAATATCGCCTTGAAACTGCTGGAACAGGGCGTGACGCTGATGGACCCTGCCCGCATCGACGTGCGCGGCGAGCTGGTCTGCGGCCGCGACGTCACCATCGACGTCGGCTGCGTGTTTGAAGGCAAAGTCGAGCTGGCCGATGGCGTGCGCATCGGGCCGCACTGCGTGATCGTCAATTCCCGCATCCTGGCCGGCGCCCAGATCAAGCCGTTCTGCCACATCGAAGAGGCGGTGGTGGGTGAAGTCTCCATCATCGGCCCATACGCGCGCCTGCGCCCCGGCACCGTGCTGGCGGAGGATGTGCATGTGGGTAACTTCGTCGAAATCAAAAACGGCCAGGTCGCCGCGCACAGCAAGGCCAACCACCTGGCTTATATCGGCGATGCGACGATCGGCTCGCGCGTCAACATCGGCGCCGGCACCATCACCTGCAATTACGACGGCGCCAACAAGTTCCGCACTGTCATCGAAGACGACGCCTTCATCGGCAGCGACAGCCAGCTGGTGGCACCGGTGACGGTGGGCAAGGGCGCCACGCTGGGCGCGGGCACCACGCTGACCAAGGATGCGCCGGCCGGCAAGCTGACGATTTCCCGCGCGCGCCAGATCACCGTCGAAAACTGGAGCCGTCCGGTTAAAAAGCCAAAGTAACAGCATCGCACTCCACAGGAAGCCGGGACATGTCCCGGCTTTTTTCATTTGTGGATAACGATGTGGAGAAGCCATCGGATAAGCGGTGAAAAAGCCGCGTATAAGCCGGGGAAAACAGTTGCACAACTATGCTAGCAGGAGAAAAGCGACCCTTCGCGACGGCATGTAGCCACACTTCAGCCTGTGATGTGGATAAGCCTGTGGGAAATCATGTGAGTAAATTAGGATAACTATTTACTGTGGATAAGGTTGGGTATAAGCCCGTGCATAGCCCTTGGAAAAGCCGTGGAAAAGGCGGGAAAACATTTCCTGTTGTCACGCCAGTGTGGATAAGCCTGTGCAGAAGCCATTGAACAAGCCCGGGATAAGTCGCTAAACCGCGATCCGCGTCTCGAATTTGCTACGGAAGGTGGAAAAGTAGGCTTTGACGTTGCGCACATTGGTCTGCGTGGCGAACAGGCGGTGCGCCAGCGCGTGGTAGGCCGGCATGTCCGCCACCTGGACGACCAGCACGAAATCCGGCCCCGGCGCCACGCGGTAGCACTGCAGAACGGCATCATCGCCCGCCACATGGGCTTCGAACTCGGCCATGCGCTCGGCGGCCTGGACATCCAGCGATATCTCCACAATCGCCGTCAGGCTGGGGCCAACCTTCTCCGGCGCCACGATGGCCACCTGGCGCTGGATCACGCCGCTCTCGGTCAGATGCTTGACCCGACGCAAACAGGTCGGCGCGGAGACGTGGACCGCCAGCGCCAGCTCGCTGTTTGTTTGTGACGAATCAACTTGCAACGCATTTAAAATGCGACGATCTATCTCATCCATAAAAATATTCCTCAAAAATGAAATAATATTTCACACGTCAACATCGGTGAAAGAATATTCCAAAATATACAGGAATTAGAAAGCATATTTCAGGAGTCATGCTCTAGCATGGCTACACTAATTTTCAGCGAGGTTTTCTATGTGCGGCATCGTCGGCGCGGTAGCGCAACGCAACATCACCCCCATCCTGCTCGAAGGCCTCAAGCGTCTGGAATACCGCGGCTACGACTCCTGCGGCGTCGCCCTGCACGTGAATGGCCAGTTGCAGCGCTCGCGCAGCACCTCGCGTGTGGCCGACCTGGAAAAGCAGATCGCCGATGTCGGCATGCAGGGTTTCACTGGCATCGCCCACACCCGCTGGGCCACGCACGGCGCGCCGGCATCCCACAACGCCCACCCGCACTTCTCGCCGACCACCGAACAGGCGCGCATCGCCCTGGTCCACAACGGCATCATTGAAAACCACGACGAACTGCGCGCCGAACTGACCGCGCTCGGCTACGTCTTCCAGAGCCAGACCGACACCGAAGTGATCGCCCACCTGGTCGACCACATGTACAACGGCGACCTGTTCGACACCGTCCAGCAAGCCGTCAAGCGCCTGCACGGCGCCTACGCGATCGCCGTGTTCGCGCGCGAGGAACCGCACCGCGTGGTGGCCGCGCGCCAGGGCTCGCCGCTGATCGTCGGCCTGGGCCAGGGTGAAAACTTCGTCGCCTCGGACGCGATGGCGCTGGCCGGCACCACCGACCAGATCATCTACCTGGAGGAAGGCGACGTGGTCGACCTGCAACTGGCGCGCACCTGGATCGTCGACGTGAACGGCAAGCCGGTCACGCGCGAAGTCAAGACTGTGCTGGCGCACACCGGCGCGGCTGAGCTGGGCCCGTACCGCCACTACATGCAGAAGGAAATCTTCGAACAGCCGCGCGTCATCGGCGACACGCTCGAAGGCGTCACCGGCATCATGCCGGAACTGTTCGGCGACGGCGCCTACAACGTCTTCAAGCAGATCGACCGCGTGCTGATCCTGGCCTGCGGCACCAGCTACTACTCCGGCCTGACCGCCAAGTACTGGATCGAATCGGTGGCCAAGATCCCGGTCAACGTCGAGATCGCCAGCGAATACCGCTACCGCGACAGCGTGCCGCACCCGAACACGCTGGTTGTGACCATCTCGCAAAGCGGCGAAACCGCCGACACGCTGGCCGCGCTCAAGCATGCGCGCAGCCTGGGCATGGAGCACACGCTGACGATCTGCAACGTCGCCACCAGCGCCATGGTGCGCGAGTGCAAGCTGGCCTACATCACCCGCGCCGGCGTGGAAGTGGGCGTGGCCTCGACCAAGGCCTTCACCACGCAACTGGCCGCGCTGTTCCTGCTGACGCTGTCGCTGGCGCAAGTCAACGGCCGCCTGACCGACGCCGAAGAAGAGCAGCACCTGAAAGCCATGCGCCACCTGCCGGTAGCGATTTCGGCCGTGCTGGCGCTGGAGCCGCAGATCATCGCCTGGTCGGAAGATTTCGCCCGCAAGGAAAACGCCCTGTTCCTGGGCCGCGGCATGCATTACCCGATCGCGCTGGAAGGCGCGCTGAAGCTGAAAGAGATTTCCTATATCCACGCCGAAGCCTATCCTGCCGGCGAACTGAAGCACGGCCCGCTGGCGCTGGTGACGGAAGAAATGCCGGTCGTGACCATCGCCCCGAATGACGCGCTGATCGAGAAGCTGAAGTCCAACATGCAGGAAGTGCGCGCGCGCGGCGGCCAGCTGTACGTGTTCGCCGACGTCGACTCGCGCATCACCTCGGGCGAAGGCGTGCATGTGATCCGTCTGCCGGAACACTACGGCCTGCTGTCGCCGATCCTGCACGTGGTGTCGCTGCAGCTGCTGGCCTATCACTCGGCGCTGGCACGTGGCACCGATGTAGACAAACCGCGCAATCTGGCCAAGTCGGTGACGGTTGAGTAAGTAGATCCCCAAGGTAGTGACTGGAGCAACCCGGCGAGGCCGGGTGCAATTCGCCAGCGCTGCGGCGTACAGTAGCATAAAAACAACTAACGGATGGAATCGGGCCGCTATTATGGTGGCTCAATCCACCGAGTTCAGCTGGTGGAAGCAAGCCAACCAGCGCAAGGTGATGCGACAGGTCCGTTCTCGCACTCCACCTTCTTTTATGCCTATTTGCATACGACCCGTGGGTGCCATATGAAATTGCCTTCTATCGCCGTCGCTTTTGCTGCAGCCCTTTTTCTGACCACATCGGCGGACGCTCAAAACGAGCCGCGGACCTTTCTGTTACCGGGCCAGTCGCTGGTGGCAACGTTTGACCAGGCGCTTGTGGCGGGAGACATGCGCTTTGTGATGCAACGTGATTGCAACCTCGTCGTCTATCATGGCGCGAAGGCGGTGTGGGCAACCAACACCGACAAGCAGGGGCCAGGTTGCGTCACGATCATGCAAGGCGATGGCAATCTCGTTCTTTTGCGAAGTGATGGCAAGGTGCTGTGGGCATCGAACACCAACCGCCATCCCGGTGCCTGGGTCACGGCGCAGCCGGATGGCAATCTCGTCATCTACCAACCTGGCAACGCAGCGAAGGGCCGCGCCCTTTGGGCCACTAACACCGTGGAACATAACAACGCGCCTGTTCCAACAGCGAAGGTGGATTACGGCCCCTATACATGCGTTAATGGACTCGTATGGCGGGAGGCCGTGCCTCAGGATTATGTTTGCGTCAGCCCGTCATGGCGGCAGAAAACATGGGACGAGAATGCACGTGGCGCGTCTCTCAGGCAACCGGGGGGCGGAGCCTACGGCCCGGATACTTGCAAGCAAGGTGCGGTGTGGCGTGAGACCCGCCCCTCGGACCATGTCTGTGTTTTATTCCAGAGTGGGAGTCGTGACAACAACCGTCGCGCCAACAAGGGGGCCTACGCAGGGTATGCCCATCCCGAGCAACTGCCCCGGAACGCCACGGAGAGCTGGTGGGCCCAACAAAATACCGCCAGCACCGTTGACCAGCTGCTGGTACGACCGGCGGCAGGTCTGGTTTTCTACAGTTGGGAGCCGGGTAGAGGCTACGTCCCATTGACCAGAAATTTGGGTATCAGCAGTGAGAACGGCGGACGGATGGTGACGCCCCCCAACTGCCAAAAGTCGAGCAACCGAAGCATGTACGTGATTGCAGTCGACGAAGTCACAGGCGTCGTCAGCAATGCTGGCCGAGTAGCTTTTCCACTCTGTCTCCCGGAGCTGACCTAAGCACTCCGCGGGTGTTGGTGCCATTCGATCCAAAGCAGCATCATCATACGAGGAATGCACATGCGAACCTTGCTGTTGAGTCTAGTCTTGTTAACGGGCGTTGCCCCGCACGCCAACGCGCAGCTGGCCGGATATGGCTGCTGCTTCCAGGTCTGGCCGCAGCCAGACCTGCGCGTGCCGATACCCAACTATCAAGGGCCCGACAAACCGGCGGCCGCAAAGCCGCATGTGCCGGCAGATTCGCCGCTCAAGGCGCCGGCGCGTTCGGCCGTGGCGGCAAATGCGCACGAGCTCGCGACACGCTTTCCGGTCGAGCAGCGTCCGCAAATGGAGCAAGCCTATCGGCGCTCCATGGACGTCTATACCCAGCTTGAGAAGAAACTGGGGCTGCCGGAGCGCGACATGGCCGGCAGTCTCGCCGCCTTCCTCGTCGGGAACTATATGGTGCTGAACGATGTGGAAGTGTCTGACGACGCTTTCCGGACCGTGGCTCAACAGTTGCGCGAGCAGGCGTCGATGCAGGCCGCGCTGCGGCGCGTCGATGCCGCACAACTGCGCAACCTGTATGAGCAGACCGCGATGATAGGAACCTTCATGGCGCTGGCGCACAAATCGGAACAACAGAACCCTCAGCCACCCGAGGTCGCAGCACACATCCGCGACACCGCGCGGGCCAATCTGGAAGTGGTACTGCGCATGCCCCCGGCCCGCCTGTCGATTAGCGACAGGGGGTTGAGCGCGACAGATCCTGTACAGCGATAGGGACATTTTCGCACTAGAAGTAGCTTCGGCATGGAGAATGAAAAGGAGCTGATGTGACATATACCCCTCTGCGCATCGACTTCGTCGACTTGGACGTTGTTTGCACTCGTACCGGTGGCAACGGCCGGCATGGCTTTAAGACCCATACCGCGTATATCCTGCTGAATGAAGACACCGGGGACGAACAGCCTTTCGGCCCCAAATGCGCTGAAATAGTCTTGGGCGGCAAAGAGGCGCTTCGAGGCATTCCCGACTTCACTACCAGGGATTTCACCCCAGACTCCGGCGACGGCGACCAAGGGACCGGCAAGGCTGGCGGCGGGGGCTCGGGAAGCCTCGGCGCGTCGGCGGACGACAAGGCGCGGGGATTCGCCACGCGTTACTTACTGCTACGCATGGATCGAGTCGCAAACATCCCAGGTATCGTGCCCGGCATTCGATTTGAAGCACTTCAGGTCATCTACGATCGGTTCCAGCAGACTCGGCAGCTGACCGATGACGACATCCGGTACATCGTCAACCTGGAGAAATCTGAAAGGACGCCGGCGGAGTATCGCTCTACACGTCTACTTGACGTGTACACGGCCTACGTCCAACTTCAGCGAGAAATCAAACGGACAACTAGCGCCAAAGGGTTGGAATTCCTCACCAGCGTTCGGGACAATAGTCTTTTACGAAAGCTGAAGTTGTCCCGCCCGCAGATTGAGACGGCGAAATTGAAGCTCCATCCAGAGGCATTTCTGACTTGAGAGCAGTGGCACCGATTCATGACCGTCGATTTGTAGATACGCATCGGTTGTCATGGATGCGATTCAGCGCGCTGTCAACGCGCGCCAGAATGCGGCAAAGCCATCGGCGCTGGTTTGCTTGCGCGAATCCGGGTTCTGGCTGATGAAGTCGATGGTCGCCTCGGCCATTGCTACGCACAGCGCGCCGATGTACGCCGGAGGTTGATGGCGCAGCACGCCCAGCGCCATCGCCTCCACCAGCAGCGCAATGACGTCGTGGAAGCTTTGCGCGGCGAGTTCCCGGCTGGCGTCCGTGATGCGATCCGATACTTCAAGCCTGGACAATGTCACGCGCTCGAGCGGGTGGCGCAGGCCCCATGCCACGTAGGCGGTCCAGAATTGCTCGAGGCGCTCGTTAAGCGACACCGACGCCGATGCCGGCGGCAACTCGAACGACAGCCGCAGTTGCGACTTGAGTTCCAGATAAACCTGGTTGAGCAGCTCGTCCTTATTGGCGAAGTACACGAAGATTGTCCCTTCCGCCACCCCGGCTGCCTTGGCGATGCGCGCCGTGGGCGCACTCAGGCCTTCTTGCGCAAATAACCCGGTAGCGGCGCGCACGATGGCCTGGCGTTTATCTTCACTGCGTGGACGGGCCATACGACTTGCTTGATTTATGAGTGGGCACTCATCATAACATGCGGTCCCATGGCCCCAGCAGCGGAGCCATGGCGCGTCGCCGATTGCTATTGCGGCGCTCGCGGCAGTGGAGGCAGCACCGCTTCCACGCGGTCGCGCTGGTGCACCATGGTCCAGATTTCCTGTGCGATCAAATCAGGTTCGATGATGGGGAACTGGCCTGCCAGTGTATTGCCGCCCGCCGTGGCGGCATTGTAGGAGCCGGAACCCCGGATGAAGGCGCCGATATTGACCGTCCCTACGTACACGCCCTGCCCGGCCACCTCGGCGTTGAGCGTGTGGGCATAGTTGCGGGTGGCCGCCATGGCGGGACCGACCCCGCTCATGCCGGGGATGGCCAGCACGGCGGACAGGCCGCCGACGATGACGATCGCGCCATCGCCCTTGGCCAGCTGGCCTTGCACCACGGAGCGCGCCATTTCGATCGGCGCGTAGGTGTAGAGGTCCATCAGCGACCGCAGCGTCGGCGCGTCCAGCGACACCGCCGGGACGAAACTCAAATCGGCCGGCACCGGCGCGTACACGGCGACGTCGATGGCGCCCAGTTGCGCTTCAATCGCCGCGACCAGGGTGGGCATGTTGGCGACGTCGCCGAGGTCGGCCACGAAAAATTTGGCTTCGATACCATGTTCGGCCAGTTCGACGACTCGCTGTTGCAGCGCTTCGCCGCGACGCGCGACCAGGGCGACGCGATAGCCTTCGCGTCCGAATCGGTGCGCCAGAGAAGCGCCGAGGCCGCTGCCGGCACCAAACAGCACGATGGTTTTTTTGTGGTCATGCAACGTTGAAGGATGGGTCATATGTAGTCCAAGTATAATATAGTAACCTGGTGTTCAAGAATGCCTCGAAAACCAGTCTATACCGAGGATAGTATTGTTCTCATCGACGCTCCGCAAGAAGGCACATGCATGTCACCTACCCACACCAAAGTACCCATCATCTGCAATCCCGACCCTTCCGCCTGCCAGTTCACGCGGCAGATTTTGAACCGGATCGGCGATAAGTGGAGCTTGTACATCGTTGCGATGCTGGCCAACGGCTCCCGCCGCTTCAATGAGCTGCGGCGGGATATCGACGGCATTTCCCAGCGCATGCTAACCCTGACCTTGCGCGGGCTCGAACGCGACGGCTTGGTCACCAGGACCATGTATCCGTCGATCCCGCCGCGCGTCGATTACGAGCTCACCGATCTGGGCCGGACATTGCTCGAGCCGGTAAAGGCCCTGGTCAACTGGGCGTCCACCAACCAGGCCGAGATTGCCGAGGCAAACCGGCACTTCGACGAAGCGCCGGAGCCGGACCAGATTGCCGTCAAAGGCGTGGTCTACCAGCGCCGTTAAACAGCTGCGCAGCGCGGCTTACGCCATGTGCCGGCTGAAAAATTCCGTGATGTTCCGAACGGCGTAGGCGACTTGGCGCGGGTTGTCGTAGTAGTCGAAATGCGTGCCCTCGCCCCACGCCAGCGTCTTCTCGCCCTTGAACAGGGCGTAGGTTTTCCTGGCCTGCTCGGGGAAGGTGCAGCCATCCGAGTGAACCATGATGGCGGGCACCCTGACCGACGAGGCCTGGCTGACGGGATCGGTTTGCAGCCACTCCTCGTATGCCATGACGGCAAATTTGTTGGTCCATTCGGGCACGCCGCCGCGCTGCGGATTGAAGTAGTAATCGAAGGTTCCGGCGGGCGCCAGGTTAACCGCCGTGGGATCGGTATGGCTATACGCGGGCACCATTTCCACCTCGCCCGTGCGCTCGTACTTCAGGCGCGCGGCGGCCCCGGCCTGGCGCCGCCGCGCCAGTTCCGCCTCGCCGAACATCATATTGAGCAAGCCGGCATCGGGCAAAAAGCCGGCGACGGTCGCGACGGCCTTGAGGCGGTTGTCGCCGGCGGCGAGGTACAGCGCGTTGCTGGCGGACGTGCATACGCCCACCATGCCCACCGCTTGGACGAATGGTTGGCCAAGCAGGTAGGTGACGGCAGCCTGCAGGTCGCGCAGCTTTTCCTGCGGCGATTCGTACTGGCGTGGCTGCCCGGCGCTGGCGCCGTAATGGGCATAGTCCAGGGACAGCGCGATAAAACCATGTTCGGCGAACGCGCGGCCGTAAATCGCCGCCATCTGCTCTTTCACCGAGCTGAACGAACCGGCCACGATCACCGCGCGGTAACGGCGGGCAGGGTCGAAGTTGTCCGGCACATACAGGTCGCCGGCCAATGCCAGGCCGTCGCGGTCGATACTGACTTTGCTTATCATTTTGTTTTCTCCTGATTTGTTGTGGTCTAGGGCCATTGCGTAGCCCCTGGCCAATGCGGTCGCGCCAACGGCGCTGGCGAGCAAAAAGCGCCGCCTGCTCAATGTGCTCGTCATTGATTTCTCCTGTTTAGATTATGCCTGAGTACTCACTCATTTTATACGAAGGCGGACTACTGTCAACAGAAATGCGCGCCGGGGAGATTCCTGCCCGGCGGCGGCATTAGTGCCATCGATGCTATTCTCATATGTATACAATTAAAGGCTCCCATGGCCCCTCTCATCAATCGCATCAAGTCATTGTTTGGACGTGGCGACGTTCCTTTGCCTGCCGCGCTGCCCGAGGACCCGCTGGACTACGAACAGCTCGTCCACCTGGATGCTGAAAGTTTGGCGGAACAGGGCATCCTGAGTGCGTACACGGAGTTGTCGGCGCGGCTCGAACCGTATGCACCCTCTCCGCTTGAAGTCAGGGAAGTCATCGACAACGACGGGCTTGGCTACTCGGTGTATGCCAGCGACCAGCAATATGTCATCTGGGAAGTGGTCGACGGCGTGCAAAACGAAGATGGCTGGGAACGCGCTACCGTCGCTTTCTTCCAGATCGTGAACGCCAGGTTGAAAAATTCTACTCACCGCCTCTACGCGCTCAACGGCGGCAATGATCTCTTTGGCCTGTTTCTCACCGAAGAGGAATTCGCCGCTGCCAGGCGGGCCATCCCCAAGCGCTCCGATTGGCCGTGGATGCCGGATAACGCACAGCCGGACTACGGCTTTCCAGTCGACGCTGCAGCCTCCTGAGGCTGCGTTCCGCCAAACCAGCGCTCTATCGCTTCGGGGAGGCTGGCGTCGCCAGCATCTCCGGTCCACGCCACGTAGCCGTCCGGCCGTATCAGTATCGCGGCCGGCAGCGGCACCGCGCCGGCGGCCGGCAATTCACAGACCCCTTGGAAGCTCGCGTCGATTTGCTTGACGCGATCGCTTCCAATCCTGACCGGCGCGCCGAAGTTGAGCAGCACCGGCCGCGCATCATGCAGCAATGCGTAGACGCGGGTTGGCCCGTTGGCCGTCTCGATGTCCAGGTCGGGCATGCGGCGGCCCAGTAGCGGATGGCCTTGGCCGAGGTCGTAGCGGATGTCGAGGCCCGAGATCATGCCGCCGAAGCGCTTGCGTGGTTCGTCCATCGCCAGCATCTCCGCGACGAATTCGCCGAGGACGGCAATGCGTTCATCCGTCCTTCGCAGCACGCCTTGCGCGATGGTGTTACGCAGCACGCGGGCGGCGGCCGGGTGGCGCTCGGCCTGGTAAGTGTCGAGCAGGGGGGCGGGCGAAACGCCCTTCACTACCTGCGCCAGCTTCCAGCCGAGATTGACGGCGTCCTGCACGCCGAGATTGAGGCCCTGTCCGCCCAGCGGCGGATGGATATGCGCGGCGTCGCCGGCCAGCAGCATGCGAGCTTTACGGTAGGTGTCGGCCTGGCGCGTGGCGTCGTTGAAGCGGGACAGCCAAGTCGGTGAGTGGACGCCGAAATCGGTTCCGTAGATGTCCCGCAGGCCTGCGGCAAGCTCTTCCAGCGACGGCTCGCCCTTGGCGTGCGGATCGCGTCCCGCCAGCACCACGCCGACCGTCTCGCCATCCTCCATCATCGACATCGCGTGGCGGCCGGATGCGTCCTCGTGGAAGCCGAGCACGGGCTTCCCAGTCATCTTCACTTCGGCGATGATCCAGCTGGTGGAGGCGTCCCAACCGGGAAAGCCGATGCCGGCCAGTTTGCGTACGCGGCTGCGCCCGCCGTCGCAGCCCACCAGCCAGCCTGCGCGCATGGCGCCCTGCGCCGTCGTGATATCGACGCCGTGCTCGTCACAGGCGAAGGCCAGCATCTCCCTGTCGCGATAGACCGGCACCTTCAACTCTTCGACCCACGCCGCGAGCAGACGTTCGCTCCGTTCCTGCGGCAGCGCGAGCAGGTAGTTGTGCCGGGTAGGGAAGTCGCTGATGTCCAGCGCTGCGTGAAAGCTGACCTTCGGGTGCGTCTTGCCCAGCGCGAGGAAGCGGTCGACGATGCCGCGCTGGTCCAGCACTTCGAGCGTGCGCGCATGCAGGCCGCCGGCCCGTCCGCCCACGCGCTGCTGCGTCGGCTTGCGCTCGACGATGGCCACGTCCACATCCGCAAGGGCCAGCTCGGCCGCCAGCATCAGGCCCGTGGGGCCGCCGCCGATAATGATGACTTCATGTTCGCTTGCCTGCATCCGGGTCTCCTATGTCACCGGAAGCCCTCGAACGACACTTTGAGCATGTGGCGGACGATGTCGTCGGCTTCCATCTTGCTGTATTTTTGCAGATATTCGACGGCCGGGTCGCAGGTGCGCGCGTAGTAGCTGAACAGGATCACGTCGGTGGGCAGGTCGCGGTTCAGCTGTCCCTGCTGCTGCGCCTGCTTTACCAGGGCCTCCAGCTGCCGGTTCAGTTTCATCACCCGCAGCATATACTTTACGTTCCGGATCAGCATGTCCCGCACGTGCGGGCTGGTGGACGGCAGGAACGGCAGGCCGCCGTCCAGGCGCACCCGCAGCGCCCACTCCAGCAGGGCCGACAATTTCTCCACCGGACTCAGCACCGGATCGATCGCCGCCACGTAATCCAGCGCGCCGTCCAGCAGGCGGATCAGCGCCTCGCCCACCAGCTCCTCCTTCGACTTGAAGTGCTTGTACAGGCTGGGTTTGGAGATGCCCACCGCGCCGGCGACGTCGTCCATGGTCATCAAGTCATAGCCTTTTTGGCTCAGCACCGCCGTCGCGGCATCGAGGATCGCGTTCTCGCGCAGCTTAAATGCTTGATTCTTAAAGCTTAATCTGGGAAGAATACTCATTGGTAAATTTCCGCTACTAATCAGTAGCTTTTGTTATGTGATGGTAGTAATATTAGCACGCCGGTACAGAGACGGCCAGAATATAACCATCATAACGACATGACACCGCCACGCAAACGCATCGCCATCATCGGCTCCGGCATCTCCGGCCTGGCCAGCGCCTATTTCCTCAGCCGCAAGCACGACGTGGTGCTGTTCGAGGCGGCGGACTATCTCGGCGGCCACACCCACACCGTCGACGTGATGCTGGAGGGCCGCAGCCACGGCGTTGATACCGGCTTCCTGGTCTACAACGAGCACACCTACCCCAACCTGGTGGCGCTGTTCGACGAGCTCGGCGTGGCCAGCATCGCCAGCGACATGTCGTTCGGCGTGTCGATGGGGGACGGCGCGCTGGAATGGGCCGGCACCAGCCTCGACACCGTGTTCGCGCAGCGCGCCAACATGGGCTCGCCTTCCTTCCTGCGCATGTTGTGGGACATCCTGCACTTCAACCGCAATGCCGAGCGCTTTCTTGAACTGTCGAACCAGACCGGCCTGACGCTGGGACAGCTGTTGCAGCAGCAGGGTTACGGCGCGCGCTTCCGCGATGCCTACCTGTTGCCGATGGCGGCGGCGATCTGGTCCAGTTCGCCGAACGACATCCTGCGGTTCCCGGCCGCGACCTTCCTGCGCTTCTGCCTCAACCACGCGCTATTGCAGGTTAACGACCGCCCGCAGTGGCGCACCGTCGCGGGCGGCGCGCGCAACTATGTCGAGCGGATCGCCGCCGTGCTGCCGGACGTGCGGCTGCGCACGCCGGTGCATGCGGTGCGGCGCCGCAACGGCCGTTTGGAAGTCGCACGCGGCAGCGCCGGCAGCGAGGATTTCGACGCCGTGGTGATGGCCACGCACGCGCCCAACACACTGGCGCTGCTGCCCGAGGCCAACGAGACCGAGCGCGCCATCCTCGGCGCCGTGCGCTACCAGCCCAACACCGCCTGGCTGCACACGGATGCGCAGCTGATGCCGCGGCGGCGCAAGGTCTGGTCGGCGTGGAACTACTTGTCCGGCGCGGCGTCGGCGGGGCAGCGCCCCGTGTGCGTGAGCTACTGGCTGAACCAGCTGCAGGCGCTGCCGTTCGCCACGCCGGTGATCGTCACGCTCAACCCGCACACGCCGCCGGCCGCGGACAAGCTGCTGGCCAAATTCGAATATGACCACCCGATCATGGACCAGGCCACCGTGCGTGCGCAGCAGCAGCTGGCGCAGATCCAGGGCGACGGCGGCATCTGGTACGCCGGCGCCTGGACCGGCTACGGCTTCCACGAGGACGGCCTGAAATCGGCGCTGCGCATCGCGGCCGCGTTCGACGCGGCCCCTGCCTGGACGACGCTGCCGTGAGCCGCCCCGCCGCCGAGCTGGTCCACGGCCAGGTGATGCACGCGCGCCTGCGCCCTGCGCAGCACCGCTTCGTCTACCCGCTGTTCTACGTGCGTTTGAACCTGGCCCGGCTGGACGAGTGCAACACGCGCTGGTTCGGCGTGGACCGCTGGCGGCCGCTGTCGATCCGCCGCCGCGACTACGGTCCGCGCGACGGCAGCAGCCTGGAGCAATGGATGCGCGCGCTGCTGCGCGAGCACCGCATCGAGGCCGACGGCGAGATCTGGTTGCAGACCTTCCCCCGCGTGGCCGGTTATGTTTTCAATCCTGTCAGCTTCTGGCACTGCCACGACGCGGTGGGCCGGCTGTGCGCCGTGCTGGCCGAGGTCAACAACACTTTTGGCGAGACCCACCGCTACCTGATGCGCGTCGCCCACAACGCCGGCGGCACGGCCACGGCCACCGCCGACAAGCAGCTGCACGTATCGCCGTTCTGCGCCGTGCGCGGACACTACCGTTTCCGCTTCCGCCTCGACGGCGCCAGCCACTGCACCGGCCTTGATTACGACGACGGCGACGGCCCGCTGCTCAGGACCGCACTCAGCGGCCGCCCGGTGCCCATGACCGATCGTGCAGTGGCCGGCGCGCTGCTGCGCTATCCGCTGCTGGGGCTGGGCATCGTGTTCCGCATCCACTGGCAGGCGCTGAGGCTGTGGCTGAAGCGCGTGCCGTGGTTCAGCAAGCCGCCCGCCCCCGATCACCACACAACCGTGCACCAGGAGACTGCCCGATGAAGTCCACCGTATCCACCGCCGCGCTGTCGGCGCCCGCCGGCGCCCGGCTGTTCCTGGCGATGCTCGGCCATATCCGCCATGGCCACCTGGAGCTGATCACGCCCTGCAACACCCGCATGGTGTTCGGCGACGCCCATGCGTCCAGCGGCGCCACGCTCAAGCTGCACGACTGGCGCGCCTGCCAGCGCATCCTGCGCGCGGGCGACATCGGCTTTGCCGAAGCCTACGCCGCCGGCTGGGCCGACACGCCCGACCTGACCGCGCTGCTGCGCCTGGCGCTGCGCAACGAGGCGTCGCTGGAGCAGCTGATGTTCGGCGGTGCGCTGGCGCGCTGCTGGTACCGGCTGCTGCACTGGCTGCGTCCCAACACACGCCAGGGCAGCCAGCGCAACATCCACGCCCACTACGACATCGGCAATGACTTCTACCGGCTGTGGCTCGATCCCAGCTGGACCTATTCCAGCGCGTTGTTCGACGGCGACTACAGTTTGCCGCTGCAGACCGCGCAGCAGCGCAAGTACCAGCGCATCATCGACACGCTGCAGCTGCGTCCCGGACAGCGCGTGCTGGAGATCGGCTGCGGCTGGGGCGGCTTTGCCGAGCTGGCGGGGCGGCAGGGCATCCACGTGCATGGCGTGACCATTTCGCCGTCGCAGCTGGAAGTGGCGCAGCGCCGCGTGCAGGCGCAGGGGCTGACCGAGCTGGTCCAGCTGGAACTGTGCGACTACCGCGACCTGCAGGGCGAGTACGACGCCGTGGTGTCGATCGAAATGTTCGAGGCCGTGGGCGAACAATACTGGCCGCAATTTTTCCGCACGGTGCAGGCGCGCCTCAAGCCTGGCGCGCAGGCGCTGGTGCAGTCGATCACGATCGGCGAGCAGTATTTCCCGCGCTACCGCAGCAGCGCCGACTTCATCCAGCAGTACATCTTCCCCGGCGGCATGCTGCCCAGCGTCGAGCGCTTCGAGCGGCTGGCCGGCCGCTGCGGCCTGCGGCCGGTGGAGCGCCACGCCTTCGGCCGCGACTACGCGGAAACGCTGCGCCGCTGGGATGCGCAGTGCCGCCAGCACCAGCATCAGATTGCCGGGCTGGGTTTCGATGAGCATTTCATGCGGATCTGGGAGATGTACTTCGCCTATTGCGAGGCGGCCTTTGATGAGGGGCGTACCGATGTTGTCCAATTCCTGCTGCAAAAGGCCTGATCGCGTCCGGCCATGGCTGCTGCTGTGCGCCCTGCTGTGCTGCGTGCTGACGAGCGCCCCGTGCCGCGCCGGCGGCTGGCGCGACGAGCTGCCGCGCGCCGAGGCGCTGGGCAACGGTGAACTGCGCTGGCTGGGCTTTCGCATCTATCAGGCCACGCTGTGGGCCGAGCAGCGGCCGTTCCAGCCGGAGCGCGGGTTTGCGCTGCAATTGCGCTACTACCGCAACATCAGCCGCGAGCGGTTGGTGCAAACCAGCCTGGACGAAATCCAGCGTTTGAACGGCACCGCCATCGACGCCGCCACGCTGGCGCAGTGGGACAAGCTGCTGAACCGCGCGTTCACCGATGTGGCGCCGGGCGACGAGTTGATCGGCGTGTACGCGCCGGGCCACGGCATGCGCTTCTACAACCAGCAGCGCCTGCTGGCGGACATCGACGACGTGCGTCTGGCGCGGGCCTTCTTCGGCATCTGGCTTGACGAGCAAACCCGCGACCAGGGCTTGCGACGCAAGCTGATGGGAAACCCGCCATGACGCCGGCCAGCGCCCCGGCCATCGCCACCACCGACGCCATCACGGCCACTGCTGCCGCCGACGCCGCCACGGCCGCTGCCGCCACCGTCTCTCCGCCACGCTGGCGCTTGGCCGCCTACGGCCTGCTTGGCCTGCCGCTGGCGATGGCCGCGCTGCCCGTCTACGTGCAAGTGGCCGCGTACTATTCCGTGCAGCGCGGCGTGGCATTGGCGACGCTGGGCTGGGTGCTGTTCGCCGCGCGGCTGCTCGACACCGTGCAGGATCCGCTGCAGGGCCACCTCATCGACCGCCTGCGCCGCGGCATCGCGCGCTGGCTGCTGCTGGGTGGCGCGTTGCTGGCGCTGGCCTTCGCCGGACTGTGGCAGCCGCCCGCCTCGGCCATCCCGCCGGCCGTGTGGCTGGGCGCCATGCTGGTGCTGGCGTACAGCGCCCACAGCATGCTCAACATCGCCTACCTGACCTGGGGCGCGCGCCTGAGCGGCAACGGCGCCCTGCTGTCGGCCTCGGCCTGGCGCGAGGGCGCGGGTCTGGCGGGCATGCTCATCGCCAGCGTGATCCCGGCCACCATCCTCAGCGGCGACACCGACCGCATCCCCGTGCGCATGGCGCTGTACAGCCTGGCGTTTGCCGCGCTGCTGCTGGCAGCCCTGCTGGCGCTGCTGAAACTGGCGCCCGCGTGGCCGCACGCCACGCCGCAGCCCAACGGCTGGCGCAACGCGTCGCGCCGCATGGCGTCGAACCGCGCCTTCCTGCGCCTGCTCGGCCCGTACTTCCTGAATGCCTGCTCGGTGTCGCTGCCGGCCACGCTGGCGCTGTTCTTCATCCGCGACCAGTTGCAGGCGGCGCCGCTGGCCGGCGCCTTCCTCGGCTGCTATTTTGCTGGCGCCGCCTGCGGCCTGCCACTGTGGACCGCGCTGGCCCGCCGCATCGGCGTGTTGCCGTGCTGGCGCATCGGCATGGGGCTCGCGGTCGCCAGCTTTGCCGGCGCCGGCCTGTTGGGCGCGGGCGACGTGCTGCCGTACTTTGCCGTCTGCCTCGGCGCCGGCGTGGCGCTGGGCGCCGACCTGGCCATGCCGCCCGTGCTGCTGGCCGGGCTGATCGCCGACGATGACGCCGCCGGCGCCTACTACGGCGTGCTCACGCTGCTCGGCAAGCTGGCGCTGGCCTTGTCCGGCCTGGCGTTGCCGTTGCTGGCCGTGCTCGGCTACCGCCCAGGCGTCGCCGGCGGCGCCGCGCTGGCGCTGGTGTACGCCGGCTTGCCCTGCCTGCTCAAACTGCTGGCCATGGCCGCGCTGCGGCCGCAGCCGGTGCCGATGCCCGTCCAACTTTACCGGAGCCGATCATGAAGAAGCTGTTCCCCGCCCTGCTGCTGGCCCTGCTCGCCGGCTGTGCCGGCCCCGACGTCCAGCAATACAAGGCGCAGCAGCCGGTGCTGGACCTGGCGGCTTACTTCCACGGCACCACCGACGCCTGGGGCATGTTCCAGCGGCGTGGCGGCACGGTGGAAAAGCGCTTCCATGTCGTCATCACCGGCACCGGCGGCGACGGCACGCTGACGCTGGACGAACAGTTCCAGTACGACGACGGCAGTACACAGCGCCGCGTGTGGCATTTGACGCGAGGCGCCGATGGCCGCTGGCGTGGCCGCGCGGACGACGTCAAGGGTGAAGCGCTGGGAGAACTGGCCGGCAACGCACTGCGCTGGCAATACACGCTGCTGCTGCCGGTGGGCGGCAGCACGTACGAAATGGCCTTCGACGACTGGATGTTCCTGATCGATGACTGCACCATGATCAACCGCGCCAGCATGGCCAAGTTCGGCGTCGAGCTGGGCCAGGTGACGCTGATGTTCCGGAGGCGCGCATGCGCCCGCTGAACCGGCCCGTCACGGCATGGGCGGGCCGGCGCGTGTGGCTGGTCGGCGCGTCCAGCGGCATCGGCGCCGCGCTGGCACAGGCGCTGCTGCTGGCCGGTGCGCGGGTGGCGCTGTCGGCGCGCCGTGCCGCCCTGCTGCAAGGCGTCGCGGCCGGACATGCGCAGGCCGTGGTCGCGCCGTTCGATATCCTCGACCAGGACGCGTGGGGCGCCAGCTACGAATACATCTGCGCGCAGATGGGCGGCGTGGACCTGATCGTGTTCTGCGCCGCGGCTTACCGGCCGGAGCGTAGCTGGGACGTCAGCCCGGACGGCGCGGCCAACACGCTGGCCGTCAACCTGGGCAGCGTCTACACGGGGCTGGCCACGGTGCTGCCGGCGATGCTGGCGCGCGGCAGCGGCGGCATCGCCATCGTCGCCAGCGTGGCGGGATATGTCGGCCTGCCCAACGCCAGCGTGTACGGGCCCAGCAAGGCCGCGCTGATCAACCTGGCCGAGCTGCTGTACACCGACCTCCAGCCGCGCGGGCTGGACGTGTACCTGATCAATCCCGGCTTTGTGCAGACGCCGCTGACCGAACAGAACAAGTTCGCCATGCCGGCACTGCAGACCCCTCAGGCAGCCGCCAGCGCGATCGTGCGCGGACTGTCGGCCGGCCAGTTCGAGATTCATTTTCCGAAGCGCTTCACGCTGCTGGTCAAGCTGCTGCGCTGGCTGCCGTACCGCTGGCGCTTCGCCCTTATCACTCACTTCCTGGTGCCACAATGAACGACGCTGAACCACTGCTGGCATGGTATGCCTCGCTGACCCCGGAGACGGTCGCGCGGGCCGGCGAATTCTACGCGGCGGACGCGCAGTTCCGCGACCCCTTCAACGACGTGCGCGGCGTGGCCGCGATCGAGGCGATCTTCCGCCACATGTTCGAGCACACCGAGCAGCCGCGCTTCCTCATCGACGAGCGCATCGCGCAGGGCAGCCAGGTTTTTGTCACCTGGCAGTTCGTGTTCCGCCTGCGCGGCGTGCGGTACCAGATCGACGGCGGCAGCCATCTGCGCTTCAACGCGGACGGCCTGGTCGTCATGCACCGCGACTACTGGGACGCCGCCGAAGAGCTGCTGCAAAAGCTTCCGCTGGTCGGTCCGCCGATCCGCTGGCTGCGTGGCCGCTTCCGCGTGCCCGTGCCGGCATGAGCACCACGCTCAAGCTGATCCTCGGCGACCAGCTCAACTGCCGCCACAGCTGGTTCGCGCAGCCCAGCCCGGACGTGGTGTTCGTGCTGATGGAAGTGCGCCAGGAAACCGACTACGTGCTGCACCACGCGCAAAAGATCATTGCCATCTTCGCCGCGATGCGCGACCTGGCGCGCAGGCTGCGCGAGGCCGGCCACCGCGTGCACTACCTCGCCATCGACGACGCCGACAACCGCCAGTCGCTGCCGGCCAACCTGGACTACCTGCTGGCGCATTACGCGGCGGACGCCTTCGCCTGGCAGGCGCCGGACGAATGGCGGCTGGACCGGCAACTGGCCGACTACGCCGCCGGACTGGGCATCGAAACCTGGATGGACGACAGCGAGCATTTCTACGCCGCGCGCCACGAGGCGGCCGGCTTTTTCGACGGCCGCGCCGCGTGGGTCATGGAACCATTCTACCGCCACATGCGCAAGCGCCACGGCGTGCTGATGAGCGAGGCCGGCGCGCCGGCGGGCGGCCAGTGGAATTTCGACCACGACAACCGCGAGGCCTGGCCGGGCCTGCCATGGGAGCCGGCCGATGCGCGTCCGCGCCACGACCACAGCGCGTTGTGGAACATCATCACGGCGGCGGGCGTGCGCAGCTTCGGCGAACCGCACGCCGGCGACTTCCGCTGGCCGCTCAACCGCGAGGAAGCCTTGCAGCAGCTGGAGCGCTTTGTGTGCGACGCGCTGCCGCATTTCGGCCGCTACCAGGATGCGATGAGCCTGCGCGCATGGCGTTTATTCCACTCGCTGCTGTCGTTCGCGATGAACAGCAAGATGCTCGATCCGCGCACGGTGGTGGAACGGGTGGAGGCGGCCTGGCGCGACGGCGCGGTGCCGCTAGCGTCGGCGGAGGGATATATCCGGCAAATCCTCGGCTGGCGCGAATACGTGCGCGGCGTCTACTGGCAACGGATGCCGGGCTACGACCTTCTCAACGCCTTTGGCCATACGGCGCCGCTGCCGCACTGGTTCTGGAGCGGCGACACGCGCATGCGCTGCCTGGCGACGGCGATCGGCCAGTCGCTGGAGCACGCGCACAGCCACCACATCAACCGCCTCATGGTGATCGGCAATTTCGCCCTTTTGGCGGGGCTGTCTCCGCAGGAACTGCATCATTGGTACCTGGGCATCTACATCGACGCCTTCGAATGGGTGGAACTGCCGAACACGCTGGGCATGAGCCAGTATGCCGACGGCGGCTTGCTGGCCACCAAGCCGTATGTGTCGAGCGCGGCCTACATCGACCGCATGAGCGACTACTGCAAGGGCTGCCACTACCAAAAAAAGCAGCGCACCGGCGAGCGCGCCTGTCCCTACAACGCGCTGTACTGGGATTTTTTTCTCCGCAATGCACAGCGGCTGGACAAGAACCACCGGCTCGGCATGGTCTACCGCCAGCTGGGCCGCATGAGCGACGCCGACAAGCAAGCCTTGCAGGAGCAGGCTGACGCCACCCGCGCCAGCCTTGCCGAGCTGTAGCGCGCTGGCTTCTTCAGTTGGCCTGCCTGGCGCGGGACGCCGGTTGGCGGCCAGCCATGGATACGCGGTCCAGGCTGCGTGACTTCTGTCCGACATACGGCAGCAAGCTGACCAGCGCCAGCGTGGCCAGGGCGACGCCCAGCCACAGCGGCGCGCGCAGGCCGTAGCCGGCGGCGATGCCAGCGCCGCCTATCCACGATCCCGCGCCCAGGCCGATGTTGATGATCGACGTGTGCACCGTGTTGACCAGCGGCCCCGGATGCGCGGTCCTCATCACGCGGGCGATGATGGCCGGATTCATCGACACGCCGACCAGCCCGGTCACGACCAGCAGGATGACGCTGATCGTCTTGTCATCCGCGAACACCGCGAACAGCGCCAGGCTCACGCCCAGCACGATCATGCCCCACACCATGATGAGGATGGTGTGCTGGTCCGCATACCGTCCCACGACGCCGTTGCCGACCACGTTGGCCACGCCATACGCGCCCAGCAGCCACGGGATCGCCGAGGGCGCGAAACCGGTGATCTGGATCAGGATGGGCGTGAAGTAGCTGAACGCGGCGAAGATGGCGCTGATGATGAGCGCGCTGGTGGCGTAGGCCGCCCACAAATGCGGATTCCTGAACTCGACCATCTCCTTGCCGAGGCTGATTTGCTCGGACGACCGCGAGCGCGGCACCAGCAGCGCGACCAGCACCATGCACATGCCCGTCAGCGCCACCACCAGCCAGAAGCTGGCGCGCCATCCCTGGTGCTGGTCGATGAGCGTGGTGACCGGCACGCCGACCACCGCCGCCAGCATCAGGCCGCCAATGACGACGGCGGCGGCGCGCCCGCGCACCGTCGGGCTGACCACCTCGGCGCTGATCGCCAGCGACATGCCGAAGCACGCCGAGCCGGCCACGCCGGTGGCCACGCGCGCGATGGCCATGATGTCGTAGCTGTCGGCCGAGGCGGCCACCGACTGCGCCAGCGCGTACAGGCCAAGCAGCCCCATCAGCCCCTGCTTGTTGGGCACGCGCAGCTTGAGCAGGCCCACCGTCGCCAGCGGCCCGCCGACCACCATGCCGATGGCGTACAGCGAGATCAGATAGCCGATCTGCGTCACCGGCACGTTCAGCGCCTGGGCCAGCGATGGCATGATGCCGGCCACCATGAATTCGGACGTGGTCAACGAAAATATCGTCAACCCGAGTATGTAGACAACCAACGGCATAAAGGGTTCCTTCGAGATTGGGGGAATGGGCGCGAGCCGCCGATGCGGCCCGCGCCCGGGTTGGATGCGCCGCCGTCAGCGCGAGAAAATACTGTCCGCGATGTCCCCGGTGCAGAAGTTCGGGAAGTCGCGTACCGACTGGTGTTGCGGGTCGTTGCCGGTGACCATGCGCAGCAGGCGGTTGCCGCCGGCCTGCAGGTAGAACACCGACGACGCGCCCGGCCGCTCCACCACCCAGGCGTCGGCGGCCTGGCCCAGCACGGTGTGGCGGCCGTTGTGCAGCGCGCCGCCGTCCTGCAGGATGGCCTGCGGCAGGAACAGCTCGGGGAAGGACGACAACTCGTCGTCCAGCACGGTCTCCAGCAGCTGCTCGCCGGCCGCCGTGCGTTCCCTTGCATAGGCCACTTTGCGCTTGCGGCTTTGCCTGTGTCCGGCGTCGCCGAGCTCCGACATCCACAGCCGGTAGCCCTTCTCCTTTTCCGGCCAGGGGTTGAACAGCCCGTCGATGCGGCAGATGTTGCGGGTGTAGTCGAACCAGCAATAGCCGGAGGTGAGCTGGTCCTCCGGCTGCATCGGCGACCAATAGGAGACGTAGGCGCTGCTCCATTGCATCGGCAGCAGCGGCGGCGTGGCGTGGACTGGCATGGCGGCTCCTATCGGCCCAGCGCGTAGCCGAGCGCGGCCATCAGCGCGTCCTGCAGCGGCGGCAGGTCCTTGCGGCGGGCGTCGAAGCTGATGGTCAGGTCGGCGTTGCTCAGGCCGATGCGGTCGCTGACGGTTTCGAACCAGCGGCGGCTGCTGTTGGCGTGTTCCTTGAACAGCTGCACCAGCGGCACCGCGCGGTCGTTGAAGTTGCTCAGCGCGGCGGCGGTGTCCGGCCCGGTGGCCAGCGTCTTCACCAGCAGGTGCGCGACCACCACTGCCATCGTGGTGCCGTGGCCGATCGAGAAGTGGCCCGATTGCAGCGCGTCGCCGATCAGCACGAACTTGCCGTCGTAGGCCAGGTCGTGGCTGAGCGTCATGAAGTTGCGCCAGCCCTGGCCCGGCTGGCTCACCAGTCCGTGATCGCCCAGCTCGGCGCTGAAGGTGCTGGCGATGTAGGCGGCCGCTTCGCGTTCGGTCATGTTGTCCAGTCCGGCGCGCTCATAGCTTTGCTCGCTGCACTCGACGATGAAGGTGCTCATCTTGTCCGAGTACTTGTAGGCGTGGCCGATGAAGATGCCCTTGTCGTTGCTGCGGAAGACCAGGTTCATCTGGTCGAACAGCTGGGTGGTGCCGTACCAGATGTATTTGTTGCGTCCGAAGTCGACCTGCGCCGCCAGCGCCGGCGGCAGTTCCAGCGATTTGTGGTTGATGCCGTTGGATACGACCACCAGGTCGTACTCGGCCTCCAGCTCCTCACGGCTTTGCATCGGCGTCTCGTAGCTGATGTCGATGCCGGCCGCCACGCACTTGGCGCGTAGCGCTTGCACCAGGCCGCGGCGCTCGACGCCGCACAAGGTCACGCCGGTGCTCATCAGGTTGGGCTGGTCGCGGTGCACCAGCTTGAACTCTTCGATGAACTGCGGGTTCAGCAGTTCCGGCTGCTCCAGGTAGGACAGCGGATTGGCCGGATGGCGCGGCGGCCGTCCGGGCAGCACCACGCCCCAGCCCAGCACTTCTTCCTTGGTGTTCTTTTCCGCGATGCTGATGTCCCAGCCGGGCTGGGCTTGTTTCATCTGGCTGGCAAAAATCAATCCTGCCGGGCCGGCGCCGATAACGAGAATCTTCATTAATTTACCCTTCCAAGTTTGTACCACACGTTTTGCTTCTTCTGGATTTGCTGCAGCTCATCGTAGGGAACCGATGTGAAGTACAGTTTCTCCGCCATGTCCGGCGGATAAACATTGGGGAATTTCTTGTGCATGAAGCGCGTGTAGCGCGTCTGCAGGAAGAAAATGAAATTGGGGTTGCTCAGCGCCTCGTAGTTGGCGATCGCCATGTCCTGCATGGCGTCCGCCTGCACCTTGCGCTGGCGGGTGAATTCGGACAGCACCACGTCCAGCGCCTCGCCGTGCTTTTCCAGCAGCGTGATGAAGACGTACACATCCTCCAGCGCCATGTTCATGCCCTGGCCGAGGAAGGGCGCGGTGGCGTGCGCCGAGTCGCCCAGCAGCAGCACATTGCCCTTGTAGTGGAAGGTGCTGGAGCGCACGTTGATCAGGTCGTTGCTGGGCAGCGCGATGAACTGGTCCACCAGCGCTTGCCGGCTGGCCTCCGGCAGCATGCTGAAGTAGCGGCTGAAGAAATCCGCCATCGTTTCGCGGTGCAGCGTGGCCAGGCTGGGCATGCCGCTGTAGGGCAGGCAGATGGCGAAGCTGATGCTGCCGTCCGGGATGGTGGCGGCGCGGCCGGCGAACAGGCCCTTGGAATCCATGCCGAAGAAGTACAGCAAGTCCTTGCGGAAGCCCAGTTCCTTGGCGTTCGGCAGCACCAGCGTCTTGTAGCCGTGGCGGAAGAAGCTTTGCTTGAATTCGAAGCGCCGCATGCCGCTCTGCATGGCGCGCCGCACGGCCGAGTGGGCGCCGTCGGCGCCGATGATCAGGTCGCCGTGCAGGTGCTGCATGACGCCGCCCTTGCCCTGGATGAGCACGGTCTTGTGTTCGAGGTCGACGTCCAGGCAGCGGTGCTCGAAGTAGTACTTCACGTTGTGCTTGACGGCGTAGCGGTTGAGCAGGCGCTGGAAGGCGTTGCGGTCCAGCGAGAGCGGGAACATGTCTTCGAGCGGGCTCAGCTCGCGCACCTTCAACTGACCGCGCACGCAGAACGCCATGCCGACGATGGGCTCGCCGCACTGCTCCAGTTCCTGCCGGCTGATGCCGGCCGCCAGCACGGCCTTGATGCCGCGCACGGTCATGCTGACGCCGATGGCGCGCGAGCTGACCGGGTCGGCCGTGGCGGAGTTGTCCTGCAGCGGATCGCTGCGCTTTTCGATGACGTGGATGTCGTATCCGCGCTGGGCCAGGTAGATGGCGGTCAGGCTGCCGGCCAGCCCGCCGCCGACAATGATGATGGTCTTTTTCATTTACGCTTCCCTTGACATCCTTCCCCGAGATAAATCGGTCAATTGCTGATTAAAGAACTCCAACATTTCGATCTGCGCCAGGCCGACCACGCCGGCCTGCAGGCCGCGCGCGTACTGCGCCAGCGACAGGCATTTGTGTGCCAGCTGTTCGCATCCCTGGCTGAAGTCGCTGTCGACCTGCCGGCCCGGCGGCGTCGGCACCGGCGGCCCGGCGTTGCGGCCGGGGACGCCGGACGGCATGTTCATCAGCGCGGCCGACAGGGGCCGCAGCAGGCCGGTCATGATGTCGATCGACGCGTTCATCAGCCGCGAGCGGCGCAGGCTGCCCAGCGGCTGCTGCGCGAAGTGGTGCGCCATCAGCTGGAAGGTCAGCTCGTAGCAGCCTTGGTACAGCTGCATCAGCGAACGGGCCTTGTGATCGGTCACCACGGTGCAGTCGGCGCGCGCTTCCAGCACCGGGTTTTTCAGCGCGGGCACGGCCGGCTCGAACGGCTTGTCGCGGGCCGTGTACTTGCCGGCCATCGCGCGCAGCCGCTGGAAATGCGAGGAGGCGAAATGCGGCGAGTCGACCGCCACGCCCTCGCCCTGCTCGGTGACGAAGTCGATCGCGAACAGCGCGCTGTCGCGGTCGAACACTTCCAGCTGGTAGCCGGGATAGGCGCGGTTGGTCAGCTCCTTGAGGAACAGGTGGTGCTCGCCGCCCCGCTTGCCGCCGTTGGGGTCGAACAGCTCGGGCAGTTCGGCCAGCGCCTGGCGGATGGCGATGTAGAAGCTGGCGATGGACTTGCCCGGCGTGGGCAGGTAGTCCGGCCATTCGAAGCGCACGAACCGGGCCAGCACGTGTTCGGAGAACGGTTCGAAGGCGAACTCCGTGTCCAGGCCGAAGCATTGCCGCGCTTGCTCACCCAGCAGGGGCGTGCCGGCGTGGAAGGGTTCGCCAAGCGCCATCAGCACGTTGTTCACCACCAGGTAGTGGATCATTTCCTCGTGGGCGATTTCCAGCAGTGCGCCGCGCGTGCCGCTGTTGCGGCGGCGGTCCTCGGTGCCGCAGGCCAGTTCCAGCTCGTCCTGCTGCCAGCGGCCGGCCTGCACCAGCTGCGCGCCCTGCTCGTAGTTGGGAATCGTGTAGGCGGCGTACAGGTATTGCAGCATCAGCGACAGTTCCAGGTCGATCGCTGTTTTCAGTTCGGCGATCAGTTCGTGCTTGCTGCCGATGGCGCGCGGCTTTTCGGGCTGCGGCTGCGTGGTCCTGGCGGCGGCCTCGACCTGCGTCAGGTATTTCAGGAACAGGCGCGATTTCGGCAGCGACAGTTCGCGTGTGCTCGGCATGTAGTAGCTCTTGTCGCGGTTTTGCGGATCGCACATCTGCCACATCAGGCGCGAGTAGGTTTCGGTCTTGCACTGGTCCGCCAGACTGAACACCTTGTCCGACATGAAGGGATAGACCAGCTCGTAGTAGCTCATCACATGCCGGTACAGGAAGTCGTAGTCGACCTGTTCGGCGGGGACGTCGTCCAGGTGCCAGTCGTCGGGCAGCACGCGCGCGCCTATTGTTTGCGCTTCCCGGCCTTCGCCCAGCACGATGCGTGTGGCGCCGGAGCGGCGGCCGGTGACGGTCAGGTCGGCGTAACCTTCGCCGCGTGCGGACGGTTGCAGTTGCAGCGCCAGCATGCCGGCGTCCTGCGCCTGCGCGGTCAGCGCGGGATGCGCGGCCAGCTCGCCGCAGAAGCGGCTTTGCAGCGTGATCGTCTGTGGATAATCCTGTTGTTGCCCACAGTTGGGCGCTTCCAGGTACAGCTGGTTGCTGTCGGACTGCACCACCCAGTCGGCCTCGTCCCATTGCGCGTGCGCGCTGCCCAGGCGCAGCGAACCGGACGGCGTGGCGCCGTGGCGCAGCGGCACGTCGAACACGCCGTTGTGGCGCCAGTGATCCAGGTACAGCTGCTCGGGTATGCGGGCGACAAGCGCGCCGGCCGCGTCGTGCAGCGTGAGCTCGCCCAGCGCCTGCTTGCCGCCGAGCGCGTGCGTGGGATGCTGTTCGGAGACGGCGCTGGCGTCGCGGGTGGTGAAGGGAATGGCGGTCGGCATGTTGAGCGAGACGCGGTCCGCGTGCAGCTTGACCAGCACCGGCCCCAGGCTGCCCTGTCGCGGCAGCAGCAGGCGCCCGTTGGGGTAGGTGGCCAGCTCGTCGCGGCGCCACAGGCCGATGCTGCCGGCCAGGTCGTAGAACACCGGCGAATCGGGCTTCAGCGGCGTCGACATGTTGAACAGCGCGTACTGGATGGTCAGGCCCAGCACGTCGTCGTCGTCCAGCGCGTGCTGCAGCGCGCACAGGCTGGACGGCAGCGGCGCGTCGGGATTGAAGAGAAAGTTGCGGTCCTGCTTGGTCACCGAGAACTGGAACAGCCGCGCGCGGCCGAACTCTTCATCGAGGAAGTGTCCGCTGCGCTCGGTGATGTGGCCGCCGCCCAGCCAGCGCACCGAGTGCGCCTGCGGGATGTCGGCGCTGAACAGCGTCGGCGTGTGCGGCGTGGCCTGCTTGCCGCTCAGCGTGAACTGGCCGGCGTAGATCAGCGTGGTGTCCGGCTGGCCGGGGTTGTTGTCGACCCACCGGGCGCGGTTGAACGTGGTGCGCAGGTAGTCGTTGTAGTGGCCCCACAAGGCCAGCCTGGCGCCCACCAGCGCGTCCTCCGTGTCGATGTCGCCTTCGTGCAGTTGCACGCCGGTGATCCGCACGTTCTCCCACGAGAAGTGATTGTTGCCACAGAAGTTGTAGCCGGCCGCCTGACTGAACACGCCTTCCGGGTCAGGCTTGCCGGCGGCGTTGAAGCGCGGCTCAAGCTGCCTGAGGTGCTGGTGGAACTCGGACGGCGGGCGGCTCAGGTCGAACGGCTCGCCCGCCATCGAGATCGCGTTGGTGGCGATATCGATGTGGCCGTGCGTGTTGCGGTTCGCGGTCGGCACGTTGGCGCGCGCGAAGCCGCGGAAGTGCAGCCGTGGCAGGTCGAGGATGCTCATGCGCCCTCATCCGACGTGGTGGCCAGCTCATCGGCCTCGCCGGCCGCTTCGGCTTGCTGGCGCAGGCGCTCCAGCAGCAGGCGGGTGGCGTAACGGGCGCTGATCAGGCTGCCCTCCATCCAGCCGCAGTGCTGGGTGTAGGCGTCCGAGCAGGAGATGATGCCGTCCTGGTGCAGCAGCACGGCCGGGTGCGCGCTTTGCGGATCCGTGTAGAACTCGACCCCGTGCGGCCAATGCTTGTGGAAATGCCCCTTGATCGGCGGCATCGGCTGGCCGTCCAGCGGCAGCGCGTCCTCCAGGTGGCGGCGCACCTGTTCCAGGTAGGCGTCCTCGCCCTGCTCCAGGCATTCCCGCCAATAGGTGGCGCTGTCGCTGTCGTTGTAGAACAGCAGGTACTGGTCGCCCTTGAAGTAGATCTTGCGCAGCGGGTTGTTGGTCATCACCACCTTGTCGGTCAGGCCGAGCGCTTCCCACCAGGCGTGGTCGAAGGTCAGGAAGCCTTTGAACAAGGGCAGCGAATCGTATTCGAACGAGCTCCACGCGGCCGGGAAATCCAGGTTCAGCTGCGGCATCGCCGACGGTGGCACGGCCATGATCAGGTGGCGCGTGCGGTGCACCTTGGTATCGCCCTGGTGGCTGAAGACCAGCACGTGGTCGGCGCCGGCGCGTTCGACCGACAGCAGCCGGTGCTCCATCTGGAACTCGACGCCGGCGGCCTGCGCCTGGCGTTGCAGCTGGGCCAGCAGTTCGGCGTAGCCGTCGGTGGCGTAGCGCCATTCGTTGCCGGCGTTTTCGCTGAAGCTTTGCGTTTCCGGATGCTTCTTGATGATGTCGTAGGCCATCGCGCCCGAGACGATGGGCAGCAGCAAGGCGTCGTAGCCGGTGGCCTTGATCATGCGGATGGCTTCGGCCTCGCCCAGGTAGTGGCTGACGAATTGCAGGAAGGATTCGGTCGGGTGTTCCTTCAGCATCGCGCTCAGGCTGTGCAGCGTGGCTTTGAGCTTTTCCTGCTCGCGTCCGCCGGCCGCCACCTCGGTGAAGGGATAGGTCGCGTGCTCCAGTCCGCTGTCCTGCATCAGCTCGTCGAAATGCGGATGCAGCTGCGGCGAGTAGCGGGCCGCGCCCAGTTCGGCGACCTCGTCGCCCACCATGCGCGACTGGATGCGTCCGCCGACCCTGGCGTTCAGATCGAAGATGCGGATGCGGAGATGCTTGCCGAAAGCCGCTTTAATCAACTGAGTTGCACATGCCAACCCTCCCAGGCCGGCGCCAATGATGCAAATGTCGGAATACTGTGTCATCCAGGGGTTCCTTTCAGTCGTAGGCAAGCTACTGATGCGGCTCAAAAAAGTTCAAGTTTGACGAGGGGTTTTTCTGCGTCAGATCAAAGACAGGGCGAACGATAACTTACTTGCATGATTGGCGATTTGACAAATGTCAATGCACCAAAACGGGGCATGTGCTACTTTTTGGTGCTTAAATTTCCTAGGGGAAGTGGAATGATGCGACCGGCAACAGCAAGCTATTGCGGATGAGAATTCTGTGGTGCCGTGCGGCTGGGTGTGCGGAAGGCGGAAGGGAAGCCACGCCGCCCGGCGCTCCGGGCGAAGCGCGTGAATCGGCGGCGGTAGGAGGACGGGCGGTTACGGCGATTGTGCGTGGCCGCTTTCGGCGAGCAAGCGCTCGAAGTCCGTTGCGATCAAAATGTCGACGATGGCTTGTTTTTTGTCAGTGGCTTGCTGATAGTAAGCCAGCCCACTGGGGGCGCAAAAAAGCCCGCTCACGGCGGGCTGGTGCACGGAGCGAGGGCGGGCCTCAGCGGCCGCCGCAGGCCACCGACGAGCCGTCCGCCGAGGCTTGGCAGAAGGATGCCTGGCCGCCGCACGCGACCTCGTGGCCGTTGGCCGACTGTTCGCAGTAGCTCGCCTTGCCGCCGCAAGCCACGTGCTGCCCGTCGGCCGATTTTTCGCAGTAGGAAGCTTCCCCGCCACAGGCCACGGCGCTGCCGTCGGCCGATTTGGCGCAGAACGTGGCCTCGCCGCCGCAGGCGACCTGCTTGCCATCGGACGAGGTATCGCAGAAGCTGGCCTTGTGGCCGCAGGCGACCGCGTTGCCGGCCGATGATTTCTGGCAGAAGCTGGCGGCGGGGCCGCAGGCCACCGCCTTGCCGTCGGGCGACGTCTGGCAGAACGACGGGCCGCCGTCGGCGCGGGCCGAGGCTTGGCCGGACTGCGGCACGATGGCCACGCAGCCGGCGCACAGCAGGGTGGCGATGAAGGTCAAGGTGGAACGTGCTGCCTGCGAAATGCGCATGGATATCCCCGGAATGGTTATTGATCTTTTGCTATTGTACCTGTCGGCACGCATGCCGCGGTGGTGGCGCCCAGCTGCAGCCGCACCGGCACCACGATCTCGCGCAGCGGTCCGCCGTCGATCAATTGTTCGGCCAGGGTGATGGCTTCCACCGCGATGCGTTCGATGTCCTGCACCACCGTGGTCAACTCGTACGGCAAGCCCGGCAGGCCGTCGAAGCCGACCACCGACACCTGCCGCGGCACCTGCAAGCCCAGGTCTTCGAGCGCGCCGATGGCGCCTATCGCCATCTCGTCGCTGGCGCAGAACAGGGCGGTGAAGCGCAATCCGCTCTCCCAGGCACGGCGCACGGCCCGGTAGCCGCCCAGCACCGAGAACTGCCCATCCAGCTCCAGTTCCGGGCGCAACGCGACGCCGGCCGCCGTCAACGCGGTGCGGTAGCCCTGCCGGCGGTCGATGTCCGACTGCTGCGCGGTGGGCATGCCGACAAAGCCGATCGCGCGGTGGCCCAAGTCCAGCAGGCAGCGGGTGGCGGCCGCGCCGCCGCCGGCGTCGTCCGGCACGACAAAGGCGGCGTTCGGCTGGTGGCCCAGCACCACCGCCGGCACCTTGCGTTGCGCCAGCAGCGCCAGGCGTTCCTGCACCGCGTCGGTGTTGTGCAGCAGCACCGCGTCCGGCAGTCGGGTGTAGGTTTCCAGCGGCTCGTTCATCTCGACAAAGCGGGTGCCCCGCTCGCCCGCCACTTGCACCAGGGCGCGCCAGAACAGGGTGAAGTAGGGGCCGAAGCCGCCCTTGCTCAGCGAGATGCCGACGCTGTGGCGCGAACGGCGGCTCAATTCGCGCGCGGTCGGATCGGGCGAGTAGCCGGAGGCGTTCATCGCGGCCAGGATGCGTTGGCGGGTTTCCTCGGCCATGCGGCCCTTGCCGTTCAGGGCACGGCTGACCGTGCCCTTCGACAGGCCGAGATTCAATGCAAGTTGGTCCAACGTCATCTTCACTGCGCTTCCCCCGGGGCCCTGGCATGCGATCCAAAAGCGGCATGATACCGCCATTTGCCCGTTTCGCCGCATGTGTTGCTAATTGCATCGTTGAAGCGGAATAAATTGCAAATAAATTTGGAACGCTGCATAATCAAATCGTTGCGCAACCGGTTGCGCAAATATGAAACACCGGTTGCTCAATCGATAATTTCGGAAAACCTCACACATCCGTCAGCATTGATCCCCAGCCATACCGCAGCGACCGCTTATACAGCTATAGTTAAAAAGATAATAGACGGAGACAAAAATGAAGAATCGCAAGCGTTTTTTGCTGTCCACCATCACGCTGGCTGTCTGGGCCCTGGCCCATCAGGCACAGGCACAGGAAGCCGCCGCAGCAGCCGCCGCCGATAGCGGCAATCCGAACGGCGCCGGCCAGGACCGTGCCGACGACAAGCTGAACCAGGTGATAGTCACCGGCAGCACCTCGCTCAAGCGCACCGTGCGCGAAAGCTCGGTGGCCGTCACCAGCGCCGACCGCGCCGACCTCGACCGCAAGGCGCCGCGCAGCACCGCCAGCGCGCTGGAACTGATCCCCGGCATGATGGTCGAGGACTCCGGCGGCGAAGTGTCCAACAACTATACGGTGCGCGGCCTGGCCGGCGGCGGCCAGAACTTCGTCCAGCTGTCCGAGGACGGGCTGCCGGTGTTCTACCATCCGGGCCTGGCCGACACCATCCTCAAGCAGGAACTGTCGATCGACCGCATGGAGGCGGTGCGCGGCGGCACCTCCGGCATCCTGACGGTCAATGGCGCCGGCGCCACCGTCAACTTCATCACGGTGCGTTCCAAGGACGAACCGGAGGGCGCGCTGCGCTTGACCGGCTCCGACTACGGCACCAAGCGCATCGACCTGCGCTACGGCGGCGCGATCGGCAACGGCTGGTACGCCGGCTTCGGCGGCTTCTACCGCCGCTCCGACTCGGTGCGCGACATTGGCTTCACCGCCGACCATGGCGGCCTGCTGCGCGCCTATGTGGGCCGCAAATGGGGCGACGGCGAATTCAGCGTCAACGTCAAGCTGGTCAACGACCACAACACTTTCCTGCTGCCGACGCCGTTCCAGAACCCGTCCAATCCGCAGCCGGTGCCCGGCTTCAACGGCAACTACGGCACCCTGCTCAGCGCGGACAACGGCGTGCAGGCCGGCCGCAACACCAACGGCATCCAGACCAACGACTTGAACGACGGCGTCGCCACCAAGTCGACCTCGATCGGCTACAACTTCGAGAAACGCCTGAACGACGCCTTCACGGTGCGCTCCAAGGGCCGCTACACCGACTTCAAGAACGAGTTCAACGCCGTGTTCACGTTCGATAACAACAGCCTGCGCTCGGCCACCGACCGCCTGAACCCGGCCACCAACAGCGACATCAAGGCCATGCTGGCGCGCTTCCCCGGCACCACGGCGGCCATCCGCGGCGTGGCCAGCGGCACCGTGTATGCCGGCGCCAATCTCGCCAACGTCAGCGGCAACGGCCTGCTGACGGATAACATCTCGGCCAAGAACCGCGCCTACCGCCAGAACTTCGTCAACGACCTGAGCCTCACCTGGACCGCGGCCGGCAACAGCCTGACCGCCGGCCTGCTGACCATAGACCAGGATGAACAGGGCGGCAACGACGGCAACACCCGCTTCCTGGGCGAGGTGAGGAACAACCCGGCCCGCCTCGACATCGTCGCCGTCGACGGTGCCGGCAAGGTGGTGGGCCAGCTGACCGACAAGGGCGTGTTGGAGTACAACCCGTGGGGCGTGGGCCTGAGCCGCTCCTCGCTGTCGTCGCAAAACCTGTACCTGAACGACGAGTACCAGTTCAACGAGCGCCTGCGCGTGGACGCCGGCATGCGCCTGGAGCATTTCCACTACCGCGTATGGCGTCCGCAGGGCTCGACGGTGGCGATACCGGGAGCGAACAAGCCGGACGGCAGTGACGCCGACAACATCATGGTCAACAACACCATGCCGGCCTTCAACGGCCAGTACGACTACGTCGACAACGGCGCCGCCAACCACAGCTCGGCCACGGCCGGCGCCAACTACCTGATCAACGACAACCTGGCGGCCTACGCGCGCTATTCGCAAAGCTACCAGGCCAACAACGAGAATCCGGTGACCCACATCAGCTTTGGCGAGCTGGGCGCGCGCTACCAGCGGCGCGGCTTCTCGGCGTCGCTGACGGCGTTCCGCACCAACTTCAAGAACTACCAGTTCAGTCGCCTGCTCGAAGGCGACAGCCTGGAAACCAAGATCGGCGGCGACATCATCGTCAACGGCCTGGAATACGACCTGCAATGGCGGCCGGTGCGCTACGCCCGCATCAACCTGACCGGCGTGGTGCAGAAGTCGTCGATGAACATCAAGAGCGTCAGCGGACCGTCGGCCTCGACCATCAACACGGCCAGCCTGGGCTCGCACCCTGAGCGCTCGCCGGACCAGAACTACACCATCACGCCGGCCCTGCTGCTGCCGGATAACAAGGGCGAGGTCTACCTGTCGTACCACCAGGTCGGCAAGCGCTTCGCCGACGCCGCCAACTCCTTCGTGCTGCCGGCTTACCACACGGTGGACTTGGGTGGAAACTATCAGCTGTCGCCGACGCTGGCGTTGAACCTGAGCGTGCAGAACCTGACCAACACCATCGGCCTGACCGAGGGCAATCCGCGCGCCGGGTTCACCGAAGTCGCCGGCGGCAATTACTTCTTTGCCCGCGCCATCCTGGGGCGTAATCTGCAGTTCAGCCTGACGGCATCGTTCTGATTGTGCGTCCTTTGCCGGCCGGCGCGCGCGTCGGCCGGATTTTTTTCAGACGGAGGAATCCATCCATGATGAAATACCTGGGCATTGCGGCCTTGCTGGTCAGCTCGGCGGTCCGGGCCGGCGCGGACGACGATTGGACCATCGTCGCGTCCGCCATCGACCCGGCCCGCTATCACGGCGTGACGGTCGCCAATGGCGTGCTGGGCCTGGTGTCGGCGGCCGAGCCGATGACGATAGGCGAAGTGGTGCTTAACGGCGCATTCGACAATTACGGCCGCGGCCGGGTGGACAACATCCTGAAGGGCTTCAACTTCATGAACATCCAGCTCGACGTCGACGGCCGGCGCGCCGACGCCGCCCACGTGTCGGGCCTGCGGCAGACGCTGGACATGAAGCGGGCGCTGCTGATCACCGAGTTCGATGTCCAGGACCGGGTCCACGTCCGCCACAGCGTCGCCGCGCTGCGCCAGCTGCCGCACACCGCGCTTGCCACGGTGGAGATCACGGCGCGGCGCGACACCACCGTCACGCCGTCGGCGCTGATCGAGGCGCCCGACATCCTGCGCGACGTCCGCCAGCTGTACGCCCAGGTCGACCGGCCGCACGCGCGCATTCCCCTGCTGACCTCGGTGGGCAAGAGCCCGACGGGGCGGCACACCATCGCCGCTTCTGTCAGCTTCATGTTCGACCGGGGCGCGCAGCCGGAGCTGGTGCACGAGGACGGCGACCACAACCGCCACGCGGCCCGGTTCAGCCGCGCGCTCAAGGCCGGCGAGACGCTGCGCTTCTCGGTGGTCGGATCGATGCTGAGCTCGGCCGACCTGGCCGACCCGCACAACGAGGCCGAGCGCCTGACCGTGTACGCCGCGCTGCAGGGGCGCGAGCGCCTGATGGCGGCCCACCTGCAGGCGTGGGAAGCGCTGTGGAGCAGCGACATCGTCATCGAAGGCGATCCGCAGACCCAGCGCGACATGCGGCTGGCGCTGTACCACCTGTACGCGTTCGCGCGCGAGGACACGGCCTTCAGCCTGTCGCCGATGGGCTTGTCCGGGCTGGGCTACAACGGCCACGTGTTCTGGGATGCCGAACTGTGGATGCTGCCGCCGCTGCTGGCGCTGAAGCCGGCGTTGGCCAGGTCGATGCTCGAATACCGTTTCCAGCGCCTGGGCGCGGCGCGCGAGAACGCGCGCAACCACGGCTACCGGGGCGCCATGTTCCCCTGGGAGTCGGCCAGCGAAGGCCACGAGGTCACGCCGGTGCCGGCGCTGACCGGGCCGTTCCAGCAGCACATCACCGGCTGCGTCGGCTGGGCGTTCTGGAAGTACTACCAGGTCACGCATGACCGGCAATGGCTGCGCGAGCGCGGCTATCCGGTGCTGAAGGAAGTGGCCGACTTCTGGGCCAGCCGCGTGGAGCGCAAGGGGCCGGGCCGCTACGAGATCAACAACGTCATCGGCGCCAACGAGTGGCAGGAGAACATCGACAACAACGCCTTCACCAACGGCATGGCGATCACCGTCCTGCGCTACGCCAGCCAGGCCGCGCGCGAACTGGGCATCGCGCCCGATCCGGACTGGGCGCTGGTGGCGGACAACATTCCCATCCTGCGTTTCGCCGACGGCACCACGCGCGAGAACGCCAGCTACGACGGCGTGCCGATCAAGCAGGCCGACGTCAACCTGCTGGCCTATCCGCTCGACATCGTCAGCGAACCGGAGCGCGTGGCCCGGGACCTGGCCTACTACGCGCCACGGCTGGCGCCGGAGGGACCGGCCATGGGCCTGTCCATCGTCGCCACGCTGCACGCGCGCGCCGGCCAGGCCGAGCAGGCGTACCAGGTCTTCCAGCGCAGCTACCAGGGCCTGCGGCTGGCGCCGTTCGGCGTGCTGGAGGAGTATCCCGGCGGCGGCAACCCGTATTTCGCCACCGGCGCCGGCGGCACCTTGCAGGCCCTGCTGTTCGGCCTGGGCGGACTGCGCATCGACGACCATGGCATCAGCCAGCGCAAGACCGCGCTGCCCAAGCGCTGGACCAGGCTGACGATACGCGGCGTCGGCGCCGAACACGCGACGTTTGCGCTGCCCTAGGCGAGGCAATATTTTTCCCGGCCGGCGTGCGCGCCGGCGTATTTTCCCCAACCCGTTTTTGGAACCTCCGATGGAACAGATCCACCCGCTGCCCGACCCCGCCGAACCCGCCTTGCGCTTCTCGCTGCCGGAGGGCCTGGTCGCCAATGAATTCCTGCGCCAGGGACCGGTCGCCGCTCACCTGCTGCTGAGCTCCGGCATGGAGCCGCGCCTGCTGGCCGCCTTCCCGGCCGGGAACAGCGCCACCGGCCTGTGGTTCAAGCCGGACGGCGCGCCGCTGCGCTGGAACGGCGCCGCGCAGATCCAGGCCGTGCAGGGCAGCGACGACCAGGGCCGTCCGCTGTACGGCATCGCCACCGAGATCGGCATTGACCGCGCCACGCTGACCGTCAGCGGCGCCGTGCTCAGTTCGGCGCGCGTGCTGCGCGACTACCAGCACGACCGCCGCCTGCCGCTCGGCATCCACAACGCCATCCACTTCACGGCCGACAGCGTGCGCTGGTCGCGCGACCGCCTGGACGGCGCCGCCGGCTACGCCATCGGGCTCGACGTGCTGAACGGCCGGGTCGACACCGACGCCCAGGGCCGCGTCATCCTGATCGCGGCGGCCGGCAAGAGCCTGCGCCTGCGGCTGACCGCGCTGTCGGGCGAGACCGCGCTGCAACCGCTGCCGCCGGACCAGCTGTTGCGCGACCCGTCGGCCGGCACCCTGCGCGCGCGCCAGAGCCTGGCCTTCCTCAGCTATCGCGACAAGCTGCTGGCCGGTTCGTGGCGCTTCAACACCTACTTCGGACGCGACACGTTGATGTCGCTGCTGCTGTTGATGCCGGCGTTGACACCGCAGGCGGTCGAGGCCGGGCTGGCGTCGGTGCTGGACCGGCTCGATCCGCGCGGCGCCGTCGCGCACGAGGAGGACATCGGCGAGTGCGCGCTGCTGCATGGCGGCTGCGGCGCCCCGGTGTACGACTACAAGATGGTCGACGACGATTTCATGCTGGCGCCGGTGGCGATGGCCTATCTGCTGGATCAGCCCGGCAGGGCGGCGCGGTGGCTGGCCGGGGCCGGCGCCGACGGCCAGCCGCGCGGCGCCGCGCTGTGCCGCAATTTTGAGCTGGTGATGCGGCTGGCGGGCGCGTATGCGCGGCAGCCCGGCGTGGCCGCGCTGATCCACCTGAAAGACGGCCACCCGACCGGCGACTGGCGCGACAGCGCCGACGGGCTGGGCGGCGGCGTGGTCTCGTACAACGTCAACGCCATCCTGGTGCCGGCCGCGCTGCGCGCCATCGCCGCGCTGCATGCCAGTGGCCTGCTGGCGCCCTACCTGGAGGACCGCGCCGAGGAGGCGGCCGCGCTGGCGGGCTTGTGGGAGGAGCAGGTGCCGGGCTACTTCACGGTGCGTCTCGGCTCCGACGCGGCGCGCGCCGGCGTGGACGCCTGCGCCGCCGAACTGGGCATCGACCCCGCGCCGGCCCTGGCCAGCCTGAGTGGCCTGGCGGGCGGCGAGCTGGCCTTCAACGCCATCGCGCTTGACGGGCAGGGCCGGCCGGTGCCGGTGATGCACTCGGACCTGGGCTTCGCGCTGATGCTGCAGCAGCCGCCGGCGGCGCTGATCGAGCGCGAGCTGGCGGCCGTCATGCGGCCCTTCCCGGCCGGACTGATGACCGGGGTCGGCCTGGTGGTGGCCAACGGCGCCTATGCCGATGCCGCGCTGCGGCCGCTGTTCGGGCCGGACCGCTACCACGGCGCCGTGGTGTGGTCGTGGCAGCAGGCGCTGCTGGCGGCCGGCCTGGCGCGCCAGCTGGCGCGCGGCGACCTGCCCGATCGCACCCGCGCCATGCTGGCCGAGGCGCAGCAGGCGCTGTGGGCGGTCATCCTGCCGACCCAGGCGCAGGGCAATTCCGAGTTGTGGTCCTGGACCTGGGCGGACGGCGCCTACCGCATGCAGCCGTTCGGGCCGGGCGCGGCCACCGCCGACGAGTCGAACGCGGCGCAGTTGTGGAGCACGGTCTACCTGGCGGTCCGTCCGCCGCTGGCCGCCGCTACAATGTCCGCATAGCGTCCCGTCCATGCCGCCAATCACCATGCGCCGATCACGGCCACCGCAGTATCAGGAGACCAAGCAATGAACGATTTACCAGGCCGCCTGCGCGCGGCCGCGCTGTGCGCCGCGCTGGCGCTGGCGGCGCCGGGACGGGCCGCGGAGGCGGTCACGGTGGCCGTCTGGGGCTCGTCGCCCGCCGAGGTGGCGGCCTTCGACTTGGCCGCCGCCGCCTTCACCGGCAGCACCGGCATCGCCGTGCACAAGCAAGTCATCGAGGACAAGTACCAGGACGTGCTGAAGTCGCGCTTCGCCGCCAACAACCCGCCCGACGTGTTTTACCTGGACGCCTCCGACGCGCCGGTGCTGATCGAGAGCGGCGTGCTGGAGCCGCTGGCGCTGGACGCGGCCGACCAGGCCGATTTCTATCCGCATTTTCTGCAGGCCTTCCGCGGCCGCGACGGCAAGCTGTACGGCCTGCCCAAGGATTACTCGACGCTGGCGCTGTACCTGAACCCGCAGTTGCTCAAGCAGGCCGGCTACCGCCCGGACGACGTGCCGCGCGACTTCAACGGCCTGATGCGCTTTGCCCAGGCCTTGCAGGCGCGCCTGCCGCGCGGCGTGGCGGCCATGATCATCGAGAAGGACCTGGCCCGCCACTTGGCGGCGCTGGAAACCTCGGGCCAGCCCCTGATCGGCGCCGACGGCCGTGCCCATTTCACCGGCAACGCGGTGGCCTACGCCTACCTGAACCAGCTGGTCACGGGCCATGTGCTGAAGTACCTGTACTCGCCCAAGGACGACCTCGGTGCCGACTGGCCGGGCGCCGCCTTCGGCACGCGCCGGGCCGCGATGATGATGGAGGGGAACTGGGTGCAGCCCGCGCTCCAGCGCGACTACGACGACGTGCCCTTCATCACCCGCGAGATGCCGACCGTGAACCAGCGCAAGCAGACCATGGCCTTCGTGGTCGGCTACGCGGTGCCGCGCGGCGCCAAAAACAAGGCGGCCGGGCTGCGCTTCGCTCGCTACATGACTGGACCCGGCATGCGCGTGTGGGCCGGCGCCTCGGGCACGCTGCCGACCCGGCGCAGTGTCGAGGCGGCCATGCAGGTGCGCGCCGTGCCGGCGCTGGCGGCCCATGTGGCCGGCGCGGCCTACGCCACGGTCTGGTCGCGCGGCATTGAACTGCCGGTGCTCAACACCAACTTCGGCAATCAGTTCCTGGCCGCGTTCAACGGCAACAAGTCGCTGCAGCAGGCGCTGGAAAAAGCCGAGACCGTCTCCAACCGCGAAATCGAGCGCCAGCGATGATGACCCCCCTGCCCGATGGCGCGGCCGCACGGCGGCCGTGGCGCGCGCGCCTGCCGCGCGGCGCCGGCATCAGCGCCTATGCCTTCCTGCTGCCGGCGCTGCTGGTGGTCGGCCTGTTCACGCTGGCGCCGATCGCCTACGCGCTGTGGGTCTCGGTGCAGAAAATGGACCTGGTGTCGGGGCGCCACAGCTTTGTCGGCCTGCGCAACCTGGCCTACCTGGTCGAGGATGACAAGTTCTGGGCCGCCTGCCACAACACCATGGTGTACGTGGCGGTGGTGGTGCCGCTGCAGACCGCGCTGGCGATGGCGCTGGCGTGCGCGGTCAACAGCCGCATACGCTTCAAGCGCAGCTTCGTCACGCTGCTGTTCCTGCCGACGCTGACCTCGTCGGCGGCGATGACCATGATCTTCATGTGGCTGTTCAATAACAACGGCCTGGTGGTGCAGTTCCTGCAGCAGCACTTCGGCGTCGGCATCAATTTCCTGGGCGACCCCAAGTGGGCGCTGGGCATCATCATGCTGATGAACGTGTTCTCCACCACGCCCGGCTACATGGTGGTGTTCCTGGCCGGCCTGCAGGAGATCCCGGCGGCGCTGTACGAGGCCGCGCTGCTGGATGGCGCCGGTCCGTTCAGCCGCCACTGGGAGATCAGCGTGCCGCAGCTGACGCCGGTCACCTGCTATGTGCTGACGATGGGGCTGATCGGCTGCTTCCAGGTGTTCGACCAGGCCTTCATCCTGTCCGGCGGCGAGGGCGGGCCGGAGAACGCCACGCTGACCTTCACGCTGCTGATCTACCACTTCGCCTTCAAGAACTACAACACCATGGGCCTGGCGTGCGCGCTGGCGGTGGTGCTGACCGCGATCATCTTCTGCGCCACGCTGATCCTGAACCGCTTTGTGCGACTGAACGGAGCGAACCGATGAAGCGCCCCTCCTATTCCGCCGGCGCGTTGTACGCGGTGCTGGCCGGCTACAGCCTGCTGACGCTGGCGCCGTTCGCCTGGGCCGTGCTGACCTCGCTCAAGACCACCCGCGAGATCGCCGGCGCCGAGCACATCTGGCCGCAGGCGCCGACGCTGGCGGCCTACGAGACCATCCTGCACGGCCCGTTCTACCAGTGGCTGTGGAATTCGTTCACGGTGGCGCTGGCCGTCACGCTGCTCAACGTGCTGTTCAACACCATGGCCGGCTACGCGCTGGCGCGGCTGCGTTTCCGCGGCCGCGGCCTGCTGTTCCAGACCCTGATGCTGCTGGTGATGGTGCCCAGCCAGGTGACCATGATCCCGGCCTACATGATCGTGGCGCGCATGGGCCTGGTCGACACGCATCTGTCGGTGATCCTGACCTCGGCCGTGTCGATCGCCTACATCTTCATGATGCGCCAGTTCTTCATCAGCTTCCCGGTCGAGATCGAAGAGGCTGCCACGCTGGACGGCTCGGGGCCGTTCCACCGCTTCTTCCGCATCGTGCTGCCGATGGCCAAGCCGGCGCTGGCGACCCAGGCCATCTTTGTCTTCATGGGCATCTGGAACGAGTTCATGAAACCGCTGCTGTTCATCTCCAGCGTCGACCAGTACCTGCTGACGCAGGGCCTGAACGCGGTGGCCAAGCAGTACGCCAAGGCCTCGTCGTGGAACCTGATCATGGCCGGCTCGGTGATCTCCATCCTGCCCATCCTGATCATGTACATCGTGCTCAACCGGCACTTCCTGAACATCAACGACCAGTCCAGCGGCATCAAGTAAAACGAGAAATCCATGACGCAAGTTAGCCTCCAACATATCGCGCTGGCCTATAACGGCCAGCACGTCCTCAACGACATCAACCTGGACATCGCGGCGGGCGAGTTCTGCGTGTTCATCGGTCCCTCGGGCTGCGGCAAATCGAGCCTGCTGCGGCTGATCGCGGGGCTGGAGCCGGTCAGCGCCGGCACCGTGACCATCGACGGCCAGACCATCAACGACGTGCCGCCGGCGCAGCGCCAGATCGCCATGGTGTTCCAGAGCTACGCGCTGTACCCGCACATGACGGTGTACGACAACATGGCGTTCGGCCTGACCCGCCAGCGGCTGGACAAGGCGGAGATCGGGCGCCGCGTGGCGGAGGCGTCGCGCATCCTGCAGCTGGACGCGCTGCTGGCGCGCAAGCCGGGCGCGTTGTCCGGCGGCCAGCGCCAGCGGGTGGCGATCGGCCGCGCCATCGTCAAGAAGCCCAAGGTGTTCCTGTTCGACGAGCCGCTGTCCAACCTGGACGCCGCGCTGCGGGCCCAGACCCGGCTGGAGATCGCGCGCCTGCATCGCGACCTGAATTCAGCCAGCATGATCTACGTCACCCACGACCAGGTGGAGGCGATGACGCTGGCCGACAAGATCGTGCTGCTGAGGCCGGCCGCCGAGGCGCCGGGCCAGTCCAATGTGGCGCAGATCGGCACGCCACTGGAGTTGTATCACCATCCGGCCAACCTGTTCGCGGCCCGCTTCATCGGCACGCCGGCCATGAACTTCCTGGACGCCAGCCTGTCTGCCGCAACACCGCAGGGCATCGTCGCCACACTGCGGGGCCGCGCCTGCGACGCCGCGGTCGATGGTGTAGGTCTGGCGCCGGGCGCCGCGCTGACGCTGGGCATCCGTCCCGAGCACGTGGTGCTGGGACAGGGCGCGTGGCAGGCGCAGATCGTCCACATCGAGGCGCTGGGCGAGCACAGCTATGTGCATCTGCGCTGGGCGGACGACCAGCCGCTGCTGGTCGCCAAGACGCAGGACGAGAGCCTGCGGGCCGGTGCGACGGTGGCGTTCGCGCTGCCGGCGACCGCGCTGCACGCCTTCCGCGACGACGGCCTGGCGCTGCGCAGGCTGGTGGCCCGGTAAGCGGGCCGGCGCACCGCTCGCGCGCGCCGCGTGCTAAGCTTTTCGGCATCGGGGCCAGGCAGTGCCCTATTCCGAGAGGAGCGTCCATGCAAGCCACGCAGTCCGATACCCTCGCCGCCGAGGCGGCCCTGAGCGACTGGCACCGCGCGCTGGAGCGGCACGACTGGGGCGCGCTCGAGGCCGGCCTCACGGCGGAGTTCGTCATGATCGAGCAGGACCGCATCCTGGAGCGGGCCGCCTTGTTGGCGCTGCTGACGGGCAGCGCCGCGCTGGGCCGGCAGCGGGCCAGCCTGCACGATTTCCGCACCCGGGTGCTGGGCGATGTGGCCTGGACCACGGCGCGCAACGACGCGGTGTGGATCGCCAACAACGGTGAGCAAACCCCCTACGGTTTCCTGGAGACGGCCATTCTCAAGCGCGAGGGCGGCGCCTGGCGCATCGACCGCTACCACGCGACCCGCCTGGCCGCGCGCTGAATGTTGCAATTTTCACAGTCCGCGGCAAGAATGGCGGCTGTCTCATTCACAACAGGATCACCGATGACCGACCTGAGCCCGGATGGCCAGCCGCAGCTGAGCAAGCACCGTATCGAAGCCCTGGTGGACGGCATCTTCGCCGTCGCCATGACCTTGCTGGTGATCGAGCTGCGCCTGCCCGAGCACGCGCACCTGGCCACCGAGGCCGCGCTGCGCGAGGCGCTGGTGGAGCTGCTGCCCAAGCTGATGTCGTGGCTGGTCAGCTTTTTCGTGCTGGCCATCTTCTGGATCGCCAACCATCGCTTGTACAGCTACGTGCGGCACGCCGATCCGGGCCTGCTGTGGCTAACCATCCTCAGCCTGTCCGGCGCCTCCCTGCTGCCGTTCGCCTCGGCGGTCAACGGCCAGTTCGTTTCGACCACGGGGCAGATGGTGTATACCGGCGTGATGATCTGGCTGAGCGTGGCCACCTTGCTGGTGGCGCGCCATATCCACCGCCATCCCGGCCTGTGCGCCCATCCGATGAGCCTGGGCGCCTACCGCGCGACGATGGTGCGCAGCTTCGGCGTGATGTCGGTCGCGGCGCTGGCGCTGCTGATCGGCTACGTCGCGCCGGGCAAGGCCAACATCGTGTTTGCGCTGATGTTCACGCTGCGGCCGCTGGGCGCGCGCGTCGAGCGCCGCTACGCCCAAGCCGCCGCCCTGAGCCAGGCCTAGACCTCGCTCCACTGCCGCAGCAGGTTGTGGTAGTGGCCGGTCAGGCCGACCAGTTCCTCGCAGTCGCCCAGGCGCGCGCGCAGGCTCTGGATGTTCTGGTCCAGCTCGAGCAGCATGCAGCGGCGCATGTCGTCGCGCACCATGCTCTGGGTCCAGAAGAAGGAGCAGACCCGCGCCCCGCGCGTGACCGGCTGCACGCGGTGGATGCTGGTCGACGGGTAGACGATCAGGTCGCCGGCCGGCAGCTTGACCTCGTGCTCGCCGTAGGCGTCGGTGACGATCAGCTCGCCGCCGTCGTAGTCCTCGGGATCGCTGAGGAACAGCGTCGACGACACGTCGGTGCGCAGCCATTGCCCGCTGGCCGCCACGCGCCGCAGCGCGCCGTCGACGTGCGAGCCGTAGTGCTCGCCGCCGGCGTAGCTGTTGAACAGCGGCGGACAGGTGCGCAGCGGCAGCGCGGCGGCAAAGAACAGCGGGCTGGCCGCCAGCGCCGCCAGCACTTCCGCGCCCAGCTCCTGCGCCAGCGGCGAGCCCTCGGCCAGTTGCCGGTTCTGCTTGACCTGCGCGCCCTGGGCGCCGACCGTGGTGCGGCCGTCGACCCAGTCGCTCTGGTCCAGACGGCGCCGCATGGCGGCCACTTGTTCGCGGCTCAGTACGCCGGGGATGTGCAGCATCATCGAAACTCTCCTTGAATAAAAAAGCCCCGCCGGTGAGGGCGGGGCCAGTGCGTCACAGCATGGCTGGCGCTTAGAACTTGAAGTTGGCGGTCAGGCTGGCCGAGCGTGGCGCGCCTGGCGTGTAGCGGTAGCCCGACTTGTTGATCGCCTGCACGTACTGCTTGTCGGCCAGGTTGTAGACGTTCAGGCGCAGGTCGACGTGCTTGTTGATCGGGTACGAGGCCATGGCGTCGTACACCCAGTACGAGTCGGCGTAGGCCGGGGTGCCGACCGCGCCGTCGGTGCCGCGCGCCAGCTTGTCGCTGAAGCGGGCACCGCCGCCGAGCTGCAGGCCCATCGGCAGCGTGTACGAGGTCCACAGCGTGAACGCCTGCTTGGGCGTGTAGCTCAGCAGGTTGTCGCCGGCGGCGGTCACCACCTTGCCCGACACCACCTGGGTCGACATGCGGGTGTAGCCGGCGCTGACCAGCCAGTTGCGCAGGATCTCGCCGGTCACCCCCAGCTCGATGCCCTGCACGCGCTTCTTGCCGGTCTGGTAGAAGTTGGCGGCGTTGTTCGGGTCGGCTTCGATCTCGTTGCGCACGTCGGTGCGGTAGGCCGTGGCCGACAGCGACAGCTTCTGCTTGAGCAGATCCCACTTGGTGCCCAGCTCGTAGTTGGTGGTGATTTGCGGATCGTAGTTCGGGTTGGCCGAGCTGTTGGCTGCCGAGCTCAGCGTGAAGTTGGTGCCGCCGGGCGGCGCCTTCGAGGTCGCCACCAGGGCGTAGACGCTGCTGTCGACGGTCGGCTTGTACAGCGCCGACAGTTTGCCGTTGAGCAGGTTGTCCGAGGCCGTCAGCGAGTTCGCCAGCAGCGTGCCGACCGGGATGGTCTGCGGCGTGGCGGTGCCCTGCACGGTCACGCCGTTGTAGGTGGTGTTGTAGTGGTCCAGACGCACGCCGGCGTTGAAGATCCACTTGTCGCCCAGCTTGGCGGTGTCGAACACGTACACGCTCTCGGTGGCGGTGGTGCCGTCGCCGCGCGCGCCGTTGCGCACCAGGCTGACCTGGGCCGGCGTCACCGGCTGGCTGCTGTCCGGATGGTAGATGCTGACCAGCGGCAGGCCGGTCGCGCCCGGCGCGTTGACGTTGGTGTAGTTGGTCTGCTTCTCGTTGACCAGTTCCACGCCGGCCACCACGGTGTGCTTGAGCGCGCCGCCGTCGAAGTCGGCGGTGACGGTGGTCTGGTTGGTGACGATCTCGTTGAGCTGGTCTTTGTAGTTCAGGTTGGTGCGCGCGATCATCCAGTTGTCCGGATTGGAACCGGCCACGACGTTGCGCAGGTTGGCGCCGGTCGACATGAAGGAGGTCAGCAGGTAGTCCTGCTTGGTGCGGCCGTAGCGGGTGGTGCTTTGCAGGCGGGCGCCGCCGGCGAAGTCGTGCTCGATGCGCACGGTCAGCATGTCGGCCTTGACGCGGTCGAAGTCCAGCACCGAGCCGTAGAAGTTCTTCGGATCGACCGCCCTGGCGCCGGCCATGAAGGCGAAGCTCGGGCCCAGCACGGCAGGGGTGGTGGGCGTGGCCGCCTTCAGCACGACCGGCGCCGGCGGGGTCCAGCCCGGCAGGCCGATGGTCAGCACGCCGCCGTCGGGGATGTTGTCCTGGTCGACGTGCAGGTAGTTCAGGTAGACGCGGGTCGGGCCGTTCAGGCCGAAGGCGACCGACGGCGCGATGGCCCAGCGCTTGTTCTTGACCACGTCGCGCGCCGGGGTGCCGCTGTCCTGGTCGAGCACGTTCAGGCGGAAGGCGGTGCCGGTGTCGGCGTTGATGATCTTGTTCAGGTCGGCGGTGACGCGCTTTTGCTGGCCGCTGCCGACGGTGACGGCGCCCAGGTAGGCGTCTTCCATCAGCGGCTTCTTGCTGACCAGGTTGATCGAGCCGGTCGGCGAGCTGCGGCCGTTGTCGGTGCCGGCAGGGCCCTTGAGCACGTCGATCTGTTCGATGTTGAAGGTGTCGCGCGAGATCGAGCCGACGTCGCGCACGCCGTCCACGTAGATGCTGCCGGAGGCGTCGAAGCCGCGCATGTAGACGGCGTCGCCGGTGTTGGTGCTGCCGTTCTCGCCCAGGAAGAAGGCGCCCACGCCGGGGGTGTTGCGCAGCGCCTCGGTCAGCGTGACGGCGCCCTGCTGCTCGATCAGTTCCTTCTTGATCACCGTCAGCGTCTGGGCGGTGTCGACCAGCTTCTCGGTGTACTTGGCGGACGAGGCCTTCTCGGCCTTGAAGTCGTTGATGGCTTCGCCACGGACCTTGACTTCCTGCAGCGTCTGGTTGTTGCCGGCCACGATGACCGGGTCGGCGCCCGTGTCGGCCGCCGCGTGGGCGGCCACCGGCAGCAGCATCACGGCCAGTGCCGCGCTCATCTGTTGGTTGAAGCGCGACTGCGCGTGTTTGCGACTCTTAATCATTTGCTACTTTCTCCGAGAATGTAAGCGGCGGGCTGCGCTGCACGCGTCTGGCTGCCGGATCGTGACGGAGGATTGTAACAATGAAGTTAACTTATGTAAATGCGAATTATTATCAATAGCGTTCCGATATGTGAAAATGGCGGGCGGAGCGGTCAGGAGGATTGGCTGGCCAGCCAGTCGCGGGCCAGCGCCAGCGTCTGCTCCAGCTCGGCGCGCACGGCCTGGTAGCGCGCTTCCAGCAGCTCGTCGCGCTGGTCGTTGATGGCGGTTTCGGCTTCGACGGTGGCCTGGATCAGGCGCTTGGCGCCCAGCACGCCGACCGCGCCGCGCAGGCTGTGGAACTGGCGGGCGGCGTCGCGCAGCCGGCCTTCCTGCAGCGCCTGGCCGGCCTGGTCGGCCGGCTGCATGCCGGTGTCGACCACGTCGCGCACCATCTTGACCATCACCGCGCGGCCCTTGGCGTCCTTGCCCATCACGCGCATCAGGCTGTCCATGCTGAAGGCGGTGGCGTCGGCGGGCGATGGCTCCGCCGCCGGAGTTGGCAGGGGCGCTGGCGTTGCCGGGGGCGTCGAGGTTGCGGGGGCCACCGATGTCGCGGGGACTGCCGATGCCGCCGGGGCCGGTGCGGCTGGCGTAGCCGCAGCCGGCGCAGAAGCTGGCGCAGCTGCGGCGGCCATGGCGGCCAGCAGCTCGTCCTGCGCGGGCGCCCTGGACGGCAGGTGGCGTTGCAGCACCGCCAGCATCTCGTCCACCTCGATCGGCTTGGGAATGAAATCGGTGATGCCGGCCTCCTGGCTGCGCAGGCGCTCGGAGCCGAGCACGCCGGCCGTCATGGCGATGATGGGCAGCGTCAGGCCCAGCTGCTGGCGCAGCACGCGGGTGGCGGTGAAGCCGTCCATCACCGGCATCTGCATGTCCATCAGCACCAGGTCGTAGCGGCTGGCGCTGGTGCGCAGCAGGTCGACCGCCTGGCGGCCGTCGCCCACCACGTCCAGCGTGGCGCCGGCGTGTTCCAGGATGCCGCGCGCCACCATCTGGTTGAGCGCGTTGTCCTCCACCAGCAGGAAGTGATGCCCGCTCAGGCTGCCGGCGATGCCGGGATCGGCCACCGGCTGCGGCTGGCCGTCGCTCTTGGCCACCAGCGCCTGGTGCAGCGCGTCGAACAGGTTGGAGCTGGTGATCGGCTTGACCAGCACCACGTCGGCCTCCGGCGCGTTGGAGATTTCCTCGGCGTGGTCGCGGGCGAAGGCGTTGACCATCACCACGATCGGCTGGCTGGCGCCGGCCGCCGCCTCGCGGATGCCCTTGGCCGTGGCCAGCCCGTCCATGCCGGGCATGTGCCAGTCGGCCAGCACCACGTCGTACACCTGCTGCGCCTGCTGGCTCTGGCGGTAGCGCTGCAGCGCGGCCGCGCCGGAGTCGACCTCGTCGGCCTGCCAGCCCCACGCGCGGATCAGCTTGGCGATCACCTCGCGGCTGGTGCGGTTGTCGTCCGCCACCAGCAGCCGCAGGTTGCCCAGCGCCGGCTTGCGGCGCTCGTCCGGCAGTTCGGGCAGCACGTCAAACGGCAGGCTGAACCAGAAGCGGCTGCCCTGGCCCGGCTCGCTCTGGACGGCGATCTGCCCGCCCATCAGCTCGATCAGCCGCTTGGTGATGGCCAGCCCCAGGCCGGTGCCGCCGAAGCGCCGCGTGATGCTCTGGTCGCCTTGCGAGAAGGCCTGGAACAGCTGCGCCAGCTGGTCGGCGGTCATGCCCATGCCGGTGTCGCGCACCTCGAAGCGCAGCAGCGCGTGGCCGGCGTCGCGCGCGCTCAGCTCGACCGCCACCACCACCTCGCCGTGCTCGGTGAACTTGATGGCGTTGCCGGCCAGGTTGACCAGGATCTGCTGCAGGCGCATGGCGTCGCCGCGCAGGTGGCGCGGCACCGCCGGGTCGACGCTGATGGCCAGCTCCAGTTCCTTGTCGCCGGCGTTCATGGTCATCAGCGTGGCCAGCGAGTTCATGGTGTCGTCCAGCGTGAACTCCACCGGCGACAGCGCCATGTGGCGCGCCTCGATCTTGGAGAAATCCAGCACGTCGTTGAGGATGCCCAGCAGCGACTGGCCCGACACCCGCACCATGCTCAGGTATTTGCGCTGCTGCGGCGTCAGCGGCGTGTTGCCGAGCAGGTAGACCATGCCCAGCACCGCGTTCATCGGCGTGCGAATCTCGTGGCTCATGTTGGCCACGAACTCGCTCTTGGCGCGGTTGGCGGCCTCGGCGCGGTCGCGCTCGCGCTCCAGCTCGGCGGCGCGCGCCTCCACCTCCAGCTGCAGCCGGTGGCGCTCGGTGATGTCGGAGATCACCGCCAGCACCTTGGTGCCCTGGTCGGTGCGCACCGCGCTCAGGTTGATCTCGAGCGGGAACTCGCTGCCGTCGCGGCGCAGGCCGAACAGCACCGTGCCGCGCCCCATGCGCACCGGCTCGGCGCTCAGGCGGTCGGCGAAGAAGCGCGCGCGGTGGCCCGCGTGCTGGCTGCGCTGGCGCTCCGGCACCAGCATTTCCAATGGCTGGCCCAGCACCGCGTCGCGCGGGTAGCCGAAGCAGCGTTCGCTCTCGCGGTTGAAGGTCTCGATGCGGCCGTCGACGCCGACCACCACGATGGCGTTGGGCGCGAATTCCAGCAGGCTCTGCAGGCGGGCGTCGGCCGCCAGCCGTTCGTGCATCAGCTCGTTGAACGAGGTGGTCAGCTGGCCCACCTCGTCCTGCGCGTGGGCCGGCAGCGGCGTGTAGCGGCTGGGGTGATCGCGCAGGGCGACGATGGCGTCGCGCAGCCGCACCAGCGGCGCCAGCAGGCGCGAGGTCAGCCAGCCGATCAGCGCGGCCGCCAGCAGCGAGGCCAGGCCGCCCCACAGCATCAGCCGGTACAGCACGCCGGTGAAGGGCTCGTACGCCTCCTCGGCCGGCAGCGAGGTGGCCAGCACCCAGTTGACCGCCTTGAGCGATTTATAGCTGTTGAGGGTGCGCTCGCCGACGCCGTTGATGCTGTCGACCGTGCCCTCGAAGCCCTGCTCCAGCGCGCGCGTGGTGGCGGCGTTGGCGTTGGGCTGGCGCGGCTGCAGCAGGCGGCTCTGTTCGGGATGCAGCACGTACACCGGCGCCGGCCCGCGGGTCAGCGCGAAGTAGTAGCCGGTGCGGCCGACCTTGGCCTTGCGCAGGTGGCCCAGCAGGTTGTCCTTGTACAGCCTCAGCACGCCGACCAGCACGCAGGCCACCTCGCCCTTGGCGTCCAGCACCGGCGCCACGATCTGCACGATGGGCTGGCCGCTGCCGCGGCCGATCAGCGGTTCGGTGATCATCGGCTTGCGGGTGCGCATCACGGTCTTGAAGTATTCGCGGTCGGCGGCCTCGATGCCGACCCGGCCCGCCTGCTGCGGCAGGTCGGCGATGATGGTGCCGTGCGGGTTGAGCACCAGCAGGTCGTCGAACAGGGACAGCACCGCGCGGTCCTGGTAGTAGGCCCGCAATTGCGCGGCGGAGCCGGCCAGCGCGGGCGGCTGGTTGCGCGCCGACATGGCGATGATGTCGAGCAGCATGGTCAGCTTGTCGTCCAGCTCCTCCGCCGCGCGGTTGATCAGGGCGGTCTGCTGGGTGAACAGGACCTTGGTGTAGTCCTCCTGCATGCGGTGGGTTTGCAGCACGGTCACCAGCGCGATCATCAGGACCGAGGTGATGCTGGTGGCCAGCGCTACTTTGGCCTTGATGCCGGGTGACTTCATTTCATCCTTGTGGGCGGAGTCGGGGCTGGGATAGGAAGAATGCAAAACTGACAGCAAATTCTCCTATCAAAGCCCCGCCTTGGCAACAGGATTAACGCTGGGCGGCGGCGATGATCACTTCAGCCACCTTGGCCGGCTGCGACACCATCGGCACGTGGCTGGTTTTCAGCGTGACGGTGGTGGCGTTGATCTTCTTGGCGAAGGCTTGCTGCAGCGCCGGCGCGATCATGCGGTCGTCGGCGGAGGCGATGTAGTAGTTCGGCTTGGTTTTCCACGCGGCCACGGTGGTGGTGTCGGCGAAGGCCTTGGCGCTGATCGGGCCCTGGGTGGCGGCGATCAGGGCGGCGGTGGCCGGCGGCACGTCCGGTGCGAAGTTCCTGGCGACGGAGTCGGCGGGCAGCCACAGGTAGCCGCCGGCGTCGGCCTGCAGCGTGGCGATGCCGGGCGGCACGGCGTAGTCCTTGCCCAGGTCGGCGGTGGCCTCACACTCGGACGGCGCGAACGCGGCCACGTAGACCAGGGCTTTGACCTTGTCGCTGGTGCCGGCCTGGGTGATCACGGTGCCGCCCCACGAGTGGCCCACCAGCACCACTTTACCGCTTTGCGCATCGATCACGCGCTGGGTGGCGGCAACGTCGTCGGCCAGCGAGCTCAGCGGGTTTTGCACGGCCACGACCTTGTAACCCTTGGCGCGCAGCAGCGGAATCACCTGGTTCCAGCTGGAACCGTCGGCGAAGGCGCCGTGGACCAGCACGACGGTGGTGTCGGCGGCAGGAGTGGCGGCTTGGGCGCCCAGTGCGGAGGCCAGCAGTGCGGTAGCGATCAGAGTGCGTTTCATGATGAGGTCCTTTAGGTTGAGTGGTTGGTTATCGGTAGTTGGCGATTAAGTAGTGCGCTACCTGATGGAATGAACTATAGCGTGCAATTCAATAGCGCGCAACGTATTTTTAAAAATATTTTTCTGCAGCGCGAATCCAAACCGCCCCGCCGCGCCTCTTAGCTGCCGAGGGACTTCCTCTGCGACAATTAGGAGTGCATGATGTTTTATGTGAAAAACGTACCAAACTGGGAACGCGCGCTGCGCGTGGTGGCCGGCGTGATCGCGGCCTGGGCCGGCATCGCCGTGCTGGGCGGCGTGTGGGGCCTGGTGCTGGCGGCCTCGGCGGCCGGGATCGTGGCGTCCGGGCTGTTCGGCTTTTGCCCGATGTGCGCGCTGGTCGGCCGCCGCCTCGACAGGAAATCATGAGTCTTGCAACACAACACTTGCCGGTGCTGGACGCCGCCCACCGTGGCGATCCGGCCGCGCTGGCGCAGCTGCTGCGGCTGTGCCAGCCCGACATCCGCCGCTACGCCCAGCGCAACTGCCTGGTGGCCGACGTCGACGACGCGGTGCAGGAAGCCTTGCTGGTGCTGTCGCGGCGGCTGTCGTCGGTGCGCGCGCTGGCGGCGTTTTCCGGCTGGATGTTCCAGGTGGTCAAGCGCGCCTGCCACCGGCTGGGCCGCGCCGCGCTGGGCCACGATCCGTGGGACGACGAGCGCGCCGAGCAGTGGCTGGCCAGCCAGGACACGGCCGGCCTGCGGCTGGAACTGGTCAACGCGCTGGAGTCGTTGCCGGCCGATTATCTGCAGGTGGTGTTGTTGCGCGATTTCGCCGAAATGTCCATCGCCGAGATCGCCGCCGAGGTGGGCGACAGCACGGCCGCCGTCAAGAGCCGGCTGCACCGGGCGCGCTCGATGGCGCGCGAATACCTGATCGGCTAACTGCGGCATCAGCCCCAATTAGCGACAAATGGTCTACACTGGGGCCATGATACGAGAACTTCCCGAGTTGGTGCTGCCCGGCGCCACCCTTGACAACCTCAAGGCCAGTTGCGCGTCGTGCAGCATGCACCAGCTGTGTTTGCCGATGGGCTTGGACAACAACGATATGGACCGGCTGGACCAGATCATCGGCCGCCGCCGCAAGGTGGCGCGCGGCGCCCCGCTGTTCCGCATCGGCGATTCCTTCCAGAGCCTGTATGCGATCCGGCTCGGCCATTTCAAGACCTACCAGGTCAACCGCGAGGGCGTGGAACAGATCACCGGCTTCCAGATGGCCGGCGAGCTGCTGGGCATGGACGCCATCAGCGCCGACCAGCACCATTGCACCGGCGTGGCGCTGGAGGACAGCGAGGTGTGCGAGATTCCGTTCGGCAGCCTGCAGCAACTGCTGGCCGACATGCCGACACTGTTGCGTCATTTCCACCGCATGATGAGCCAGGAAATCACCCGCGAGCAAAGCGTGATGCTGTTGTTGGGGAATATGCAGGCGACCCAGCGGTTTGCCGCTTTCCTGGTCAACCTGTCGTCGCGCTACGAGGCGCGCGGCTATTCGCCGCACGTGTTCCAGCTGCGCATGTCGCGCGAGGAGATCGGCAACTACCTGGGGCTGACCATCGAGAGCATCAGCCGCCTGCTGTCCAAGTTCAAGAAGGAAGGTCTGCTGCGCGTGAGCAACCGCGAGATCGAGTTGCTCGAACCGATACGGCTCAAGGCCATCACGGCCGGCACGCAGACCTGCAGTTAAGGCTTGTAGTTAAGCCTTAATTGTCCGCCGGTTGCGGCAGGTCGGCATGCAGCGTCACCGAGCGTTGCGCCGGCCAGCTCCAGGTGCCGGCCAAGCGCCAGTCGCGCCGCTCGCCCTCCACCAGCACCACCCAGCGGCTGCGTTCCAGCATCGGCAGGTTGATCTGGAAGGCGCCGAATTCGTTCGGCTGCACCACCAGTTGGATATCCTTTTCCGGCTGCGTCGCGTGCGACAGGTGCACGAACAGGCGCTCGGTCTTGCCGTTGTCGCTGGCGGTGCGGCGCAGCTGCCCGGTCAGCGCGCCCTGGGTGGCGTCGTAGCCCACGTCCACCGACAAGCCCAGCGTCGCGGCCAGGCGGTCGCGCCGCAAGTCCTGGTTGATGGCCTTGCCCTGCTTGTAGTAATCGCCCACCACCAGCGCGTCCTGGCGCGAGTAGGCCAGCCAGCCGGTGTAGGTGCCGGCCACCACCACCACGGCCGGGCCCAGCATCAGCAGCCACGGCCAGCGTTGCTTCCACCACGGCGTGGCGGGCGGCGTCATCATCGATACGGTCATATGCTTCCCCTTAGCGCGGCACGAAGAATACCGCGTGTTCTTCCACATGCAGCGACGGCTGGTCGACTGCGGTCAGTTCGATCTCGATCTTGTTCGAGCCCGGCTTGCCGGCGCCGTGCGCGCTGCGCAGGCGGATCGGATAGGCCTTGGTCTCGGTGCCTTCCACCCGCACCTGGTCCGGCGTGACCTGCGTCAGCGTGTCGATGCCGCTGACGCGGATGCGGTAGGTGTGGGCCTGCTCCGAGGTGTTCATGATCTGCAGGCGGTAGACGTTCTCGATCATGCCTTCCTCGACCTCGCGTCCCATGGCGCCACGGTCGCGGATCACGTCCAGCTTGAGCGGCGTGCGCAGCGACAGCGCGGTGACCACCGCGATCACGATCAGGCCCAGGATGCCGGAGTAGATCTTGACCCGCGGGCGCAGCGTGCGTTTGCGGATCTCGGTCGGCGTGTAGTGCATCAGCATCGCGCGCTCGGTGCTGTAGCGGATCAGGCCGCGCGGCTCGCCGATCTTGTCCATCACGCCGTTGCAGGCGTCGACGCAGGCGGCGCAGCCGATGCATTCGTATTGCAGGCCCTTGCGGATGTCGATGCCGGTCGGGCAGACCTGCACGCACAGGCTGCAGTCGATGCACGAGCCGCCCTTGAGTTCCTCGCGCTTGGACAACGGCGCGCGCGGTTCGCCGCGTTCGCTGTCGTAGGTGATGATCAGGGTGTCGCGGTCGAACATCGAGCTCTGGAAGCGGGCGTACGGGCACATGTATTTGCACACCTGCTCGCGCAGCCAGCCGGCGTTGCCGTAGGTGGCGAAGCTGTAGAACAGCACCCAGAACCATTCCCACGGGCCGAAGCTCAAGGTCAGCACCTCGTTACCCAGCAGCTTGATCGGCGTGAAGTAGCCCACGAAGGTGAAGCCGGTCCACAGCGCGACCGCGCCCCAGGCCAGGTGCTTGGCGGTTTTCTTGCCAAACTTGGCGGCCGACGGCGGTTGCCGGTCGAGCGCCATGCGCGCGCTGCGCGGGCCTTCGATCTTCAGTTCTATCCACAGGAAGATTTTGGTATACACCGTTTGCGGACAGGCGAAGCCGCACCATACCCGCCCCGCCACCGCGGTGGCGAGGAACAGCAGGTAGGCGCAGATGATCAGCAGCGCGGCCAGATAGATGAAGTCCTGCGGCCACAAGACCAGGCCGAAGATGTAGAACTTGCGCGCCACCAGGTCGAACAGCAGGGCCTGGCGGCCGTTCCACTGCATCCACGGGCTGCAGTAGAAGGCCAGCTGCGTCAGCCAGACAAACAGCCAGCGCAGGCGGGCGTAGCGGCCCGTGGTTTCGCGCGGGTAGATTTGCTCGCGCTTCGCATACATCTTGATGACTTGTGGTGCAGGATCGTTCATTTTGTTGCCGGGGCGGGTTCTGTCGCCGCCGCGACCGGTGAGGTTTCAACGCGGTTGGCGTCGTTGGACAGGCTCCATACGTAGGCAGCCAGCACGTGCACCTTGGCGTCGCCGAGGAAGTCCTCGAACGCCGGCATGGTGGTGGTGCGGCCCTTGCGGATGGTTTCCATGATAGTCTCGGCGCTGCCGCCGAACAACCAGATCTTGTCGGTCAGGTTAGGCGCGCCGATGGCCTGGTTGCCGGTGCCGCCAGCGCTGTGGCAAGCCATGCAGGCGCCGAACTTGTCCTTGCCGAACGAGGCCTTGATCGGATCCGAGGTCGAACCGGACAGGCTCAGCACGTAGTGCGCGACGTTTTCCACGTCCTTGTCCGAGCCCAGCGCGGCGCCCATCGGCGGCATCATGCCGGTGCGGCCGTGCAGGATGGTTTCCTTGATGGTCTCGGGAGCGCCGCCGAACAGCCAGTCCTTGTCGGTCAGGTTGGGGAAGCCCTTGTTGCCGCGCGCATCGGAGCCGTGGCACTGCGCGCAGTAGGTCAGGAACAGGCGTTCGCCGATGGCGTGGGCCTTGGGATCGGCCGCCACCGCTTTCAGGTCCTGCTTCTGGTATTGCGCGAACAGCGGGCCGTATTCGGTCTCGGCCTGCTTGAGCTCGGCCTGGTACTGGCCCGACGATTTCCAGCCCAGCTTGCCGGCGTAGCTGCCCAGCCCTGGATACAGGAACAGATAGGCCAGGCCGAACACGATGGTGATGTAGAACAGCCACATCCACCAGCGCGGCATTGGCGTGTTCAGTTCGCTCAAGTCCTCGTCCCAGACGTGGCCGGTGGTTTCGCCGGCCTTGCCCTTGATCTGGGATTGCGAGAACAGCAGGATGCCGCAGCCGGCGATGCCGAGCAGGGTCAGCACCACGATGTACAGGTCCCAGAAGCCGTTGGTGAAATCAGCCATGGCTAGTCTCCTTGTCGTCGTCGTCGAACGGCAGCTGCGCCGCCGTGGCGAAATCGGCTTCCTTGTTGTGGATGAAAGCCCACCACAGGATGCCGGCAAAGGTGATGAAGGAAATCACCGTCATCACGCTGCTGGCGCGGTCAAACAGGTTATCGATAGCCATGCTAGTTCCTCGTCTTGATTAATGTGCCCAGGCCTTGCAGGTAGGCGATCAGGGCGTCTTCTTCGGTCTTGTCCTTGAGCTCGGCCGGCGCGGCGGCGATCTCGGCGTCGGTGTACGGATCGCCCAGGCGCTGGAGCGCCTTCATGTGCGGCACGATAGCTTCCGGCACCAGCGCGGTCTTGGCCAGCCACGGGTAGTTCGGCATGTTCGATTCCGGCACCACGTCGCGTGGATTGTTCAGGTGGGTGCGGTGCCATTCATCGCTGTAGCGGCCGCCCACGCGCGCCAGGTCGGGCCCGGTGCGCTTGGAACCCCACTGGAACGGACGGTCGTAGACGAACTCGCCGGCGACCGAGTAGTGGCCGTAGCGTTCGGTCTCGGCGCGGAACGGACGCACCATCTGCGAGTGGCAGTTGTAGCAGCCTTCACGCACATAGATGTCGCGGCCGGCCAGGCGCAGCGGCGAGTAGGGCTTGAGCCCGGCCACCGGCTCGGTGGTGGACTTCTGGAAGAACAGCGGCACGATCTCGACGGCGCCGCCGACGCTGACCACCAGCGTCACCAGCACGATCAGCAGCCAGGGGTTTCTCTCGATCCAGTCATGTGAAAATTTCATGCTTTGCTCCGATATCAGGCGTGGCCGGCGTTGAGCGCGGGAATGCGCGCCACGGCGGTCTCGCGGTTACGCAAGGTCATCCAGGTGTTGTAGCCCATCACGCACATGCCGGTCAGGTACAGCAGGCCGCCGGTGAAGCGCACCACGTAGTACGGATAGGTGGCTTTGACGCCTTCGACGAAGGTGTAGGTCAGCGTGCCGTCCGGATTGACCGCGCGCCACATCAGGCCCTGCATCACACCGGCGATCCACATCGCGGCGATGTACAGCACGATGCCGATGGTGGCGACCCAGAAGTGCAGGTCGATCAGCTTGGTGCTATACATTTTTTGCTGGCCGGCCAGGCGCGGCAGCAGATAGTAGATCGAACCCATGGTGATGAAGCCAACCCAGCCCAGTGCGCCGCCGTGGACGTGGGCGATGCCCCAGTCGGTGTAGTGCGACAGTGCGTTGACGGTCTTGATCGACATCATCGGGCCCTCGAAGGTGGCCATGCCGTAGAACGACAGCGAGACGATCATGAATTTCAGGATAGGGTCGGTGCGCAGCTTGTGCCAGGCGCCCGACAGGGTCATGATGCCGTTGATCATGCCGCCCCAGCTTGGTGCCAGCAGGATCAGCGAGAACACCATGCCGATCGATTGGGTCCAGTCCGGCAGCGCGGTGTAGTGCAGATGGTGCGGGCCGGCCCACATGTAGGTGAAGATCAGCGCCCAGAAGTGCACGATCGACAGGCGATACGAGTACACCGGACGCTCGGCCTGCTTCGGAATGAAGTAGTAGACCATGCCCAGGTAGCCGGCGGTCAGGATGAAGCCCACCGCGTTGTGGCCGTACCACCACTGGATCATCGCGTCCTGCACGCCCGAGTAGGCGGAGTAGGATTTGAACAAGGTTGCCGGCATGCTGGCGCCGTTGACCACGTGCAGGATCGTCACGGCCAGGATGTAGCCGGCGAAGAACCAGTTGGCCACATAAATGTGCTTGACCTTGCGCTTGATCAGCGTGCCGAAGAACACGATGGCGTAGGACACCCACACCACGGCGATCAGCAAGGTGATCGGCCATTCCAGCTCGGCGTATTCCTTGCCGCGGGTCAGGCCCATCGGCAGGGTGACGACGGCGCTGAGGATGACCGCTTGCCAGCCCCAGAAGGTGAAGGCGGCCAGTTTGTCCGAGAACAGGCGCACCTGGCAGGTACGCTGTACCACGTAGTAGGAAGTCGCGAAAAGTCCGCAGATGCCGAACGCAAAGATGACGGCATTGGTGTGTAAAGGCCGCAGGCGGCCGTAGGTCAACCATGGAATGTCCAGGTTCAGCGCCGGCCATGCCAGCTGGGCGGCGATAATGACGCCTACCAGCATGCCGACGATACCCCAGACCACGGTGGCGATTGCGAATTGCTTCACAATCTTGTAGTTGTAGTTCTGTGCAAGGTCCACTTGAAGTTCTCCCAAGAACGCTTTGATGATGTGAGTCAAAGGTTACTTAGGTGAGACTTAAAAAACCTTGATGTGAATCAAAATTTTCCCGATCTGGTCAATCGTCTTGCGGCTTGTCGTCATCCTGCAGGATGCGCAGGCCGGGGCCGACCAGGTCGTCGAACTGGCCGTTGTCGGAGGCGCTGAAGAAGATCCACAGCGCGACAAACACCAGCAGCACGCTGAGCGGGATGAGCAGGTACAAGGCTTCCATCATGCACTCCTTCTGAGGCGCAGCGCGTTGGCCACCACCACGGCCGAGCTGAGCGCCATGCCGACCCCGGACAGCCAGGGGTTGAGCAGGCCCATCGCCGCCGCCGGGATCGCCACCGCGTTGTAGACACTGGCCCAGCCCAGGTTCTGCCGGATCACGCGCATGGTCTTATCGGCCACGCGGGCGCTGTCGGCCACGGCGTCGAGGCGGCCGCACAGCAGCACCGCGTCGGCGTGGGCCTGCGCCAGCGCGGCGCCGGCGCCCATCGCGAAGGAGACGTCGGCCGCGCTCAGCACGGCGGCGTCGTTGATGCCGTCGCCCACCATCGCCACCACCGCCCCGGTTTCCTGCAGGCGCTTGACGAAGGCCAGCTTCTCATCGGGCAGGTAGCCGCCGATGGTGGTCCGGATGCCGAGCTGGTCGCCGACCTGGCGCGCCAGCAAGTCGTGGTCGCCGCTGAGCAGCACCACGGTCTTGCCGGCCTGGCGGAAGTAGTCCACCGTGGCCTGGGCCTCGGGCCGCAGGCCGTCGTGCAGATGGAAGCAGGCCAGCCACCGGCCGGCCACGCCCAGGTAGACCGGCGTGACGCCGCTGCCCGGATCGTGCGGCGGCGCCACACCGCTCAGCTCGGCCACGAAACTTGCGCTGCCCAGCCGGTACAGGCGGTTGTGCAGCACGCCTTCGATGCCGCGTCCGGGGATTTCCTTGGACGCCACCGGCTGCCAGTCGGCGCGCGCGCCGCCCTGCGCCTCGGCCGCCGCGCCAACCAGCGCGCGCGCCAGCGGATGGCCGCTGCCGGCGTCCAGCGCGGCCGCCACCTGCAGGCAGAAGTCGGACTGCATCAGGCCCAGCTGTTGAATTTCCTGCAGCACCGGACGGCCGTAGGTCAGCGTGCCGGTCTTGTCGAACACCACGTGGGTGGCGCGGTGCAGCGTTTCCAGCGTCTGCGGGCCGGTCACCAGCACGCCCTGGCGCAGCAGGGCATCGGTGGCGGCGGCCAGCGCGGTCGGCGTGGCCAGCGACAGCGCGCACGGGCACGACACCACCAGCACCGCGATGGCGATCGGCCAGGCGCGGCGGGCGCTGTCGCCGTCCAGCCAGAACCAGAAGGCGAAGGTGGCCAGCGCGAACAGCAGCAGCGCCAGCACGAACCAGCCGGCCACGTCGTCGGCCCACTGGGCGATGCGCGGCTTGTCGCGGCCGGCGCGGTCGATCAGCTGCACCAGGCGCGACATGGTGCTGTCCTGGGCGATGCGGGTCACGCGCGCCAGGATCACCGAGCCGGCGTTGATGGCGCCGCCCGGCAGCGTGTCGCCCACGTCCTTGGCCACCGGCGCGCTCTCGCCGCTCAGCAGCGACAGGTCCAGCACGGTGCGGCCGTCGACGATGACGCAATCGGCCGCCACCGCCTCGCCCGGCTTGATCATGATGACGTCGTCCACCGCCAGCGCGGCGGCCTTGACCAGGCTGGCCGCGTGGCTGTCCGGATAGTGTTCCAGCAGCGTGGCCGAGGCCGGCAGCGCGTGCTGCAGGCGCTCCAGCGCGGCGCCGGCCTTGCGGCGCGCGCGCAGCTCCAGGTGGCGGCTGCACAGCAGCAGGAAGATGAACATCGTGACCGAATCGAAATACACGTCGCCCTGGCCGCGCACGGTGGCCACCACGCTGGCGCCAAACGCCGCCGCGATGCCCAGCGCCACCGGCACGTCCATGCCCAGCGTGTGCGCGCGCAGGCTGGACCAGGCGCCGCGCCAGAACGGCAGCGCCGAGTAGCAGATGGCCGGCACCGTCAGCAGCAGGCTGGCCCAGCGCATCAGCGTGGCCATGCTGTCGTCCAGCGTGCCGGCGTCGGCCAGGTAGGCCGGCGCCACGTACATCATCACCTGCATCATCGACAGGCCGGCCACGAACAGCTGGCGGCCCAGCGTCCTGGCGGCCTTGCGCTGCTGCTCGCTGTGGCGCTCGACGTCGTACGGATAGGCTGCGTAGCCGATCGCGTGCAGCGCGGCCAGGATGTCGCCGGGCTGGCAGGCCTCGCTGCGCCAGCGCACGTACAGGCGCTCGGTGGCGACGTTGAGCTGGGCGCTTTCCACGCCCGGCAGCTTGGCCAGGCGCTGCTCGATCAGCCACACGCAGGCGGCGCAGCGGATGCCCTCGACGGTCAGCGTGGTTTCGCGGCTGTCCTCGTCCAGCGCGAAGCGCGGGTCGGCGTTGTCGTACAGGCGCAGCTCGGGCGGCAGCATCTGCGCGCCCTCGGCGCTGGCGGCGAAGGCCGAGCGTTCGCGGTAGTAGGATTCCTGGCCGAGGTCGACGATGGTCTGCGCCACCGCCGCGCAGCCGGGGCAGCACATGGCGTGCTCGGCGCCGGCGATGCGCACGGTCCAGGCGGGATTGACCGCGGCCGGCAGGGCCAGGCCGCAGTGGTAGCAGACGCCGGCGGCGGCGGCCGGCGGCGCGAAGGTGCTCATTGATGTGGTGTCAGGCATAGGGTATCCATCCAGTCGGGCGCGATGCCGCCGGCCGCGCGGGCCAGGCCCAGCACGCCGAAGGCCAGCACCAGCAGGCCGCAGGCGATGCGCACGCGGCGCTGTTGCAGGGCGCGTTGCAGGCGGGCGCCGGCCAGGCCGAGGCCGGTCAGCATGGGCAGCGTGCCCAGGCCGAAGGCCAGCATGACGGCGGCGCCGTCGCCGGCCGAGCCGCTCAGCATGGCGGTCAGCAGCACGCTGTAGACCATGCCGCACGGCAGCCAGCCCCACAGCGCGCCGAGCGCGAAGGCCTGGTGCGGGCGGGTGGCCGGCATCAGCGATTTCATCATTGGCGCGATCACCGGCTGGGCGCGGGTCCACAGCACGCGGCCGCCCTGCTCCAGCACGGCCAGGCCGCGCCAGGCGTCCATCAGGTACAGGCCCAGCGCCACCAGCATCAGGTTGGCCAGCCAGTAAAAGCCCAGCTGCAAGCCGGCCAGCGAGGCGATGCTGTGGGCGCCGCCGGCCAGTCCGCCGGCCAGCGCGCCGGCCGTCATGTAGCTGGCGATGCGGCCGGCGTTGTAGGACAGCACCCGCGTCAGCGCGCTGGTCTGGGGGACCGCCACGATGGGGATCACCGTGCGCGGCGGCGGCGCGGTGCCGACCGACAGCGCGCCGACGATGCCGCCGCACATGCCGACACAGTGGACGCTGCCCGCGAGGCCCACCACCATCACCGGCAAGAGCTGGAGTGCGTTCATGGCGCGCTCAGATCGTCTTCGAATAGCGCAGCGGTTGCGGGCCTTCGCTGCGCGGCAGGCTCAGGTAGCGGTCGAACACCATGCAGATGTTGCGGATCAGCAGGCGGCCCTTGGCCGTCACCGTGATCCACTGCTCGTCCACCTGCACCAGGCCGTCGTCCTCGAAGGCGCGCAGCTTGTCCAGCTCGGCGGCGAAGTACTGCCGGAAGCGGATCGGATAGGCTTGCTCGATGGACGAGATCGACAGTTCGAAATTGCACATCAGCTTTTGGATGACGATGCGGCGCAGCAGGTCGTCGGTGTCGAGCTTGATGCCGCGCGTGACCGGCAGCTTGCCGTCGTCGAGCTTTTCGTAGTACGCCTCCAGCGTTTTCTCGTTCTGGCTGTAGGTGGCGCCGACCGCGCTGATGGCCGACACGCCGCACGAGATCAGCTCGGCCTCGGCGCGCGTGGAGTAGCCCTGGAAGTTGCGCTGCAGCCGGCCCTGGCGCTGCGCCACGGCCAGCTCGTCGTCCGGTTTGGCGAAGTGGTCCATGCCGATGTAGACGTAGCCGGCCGCGCACAGGCGGCGGATGCACAGCGCCAGCAGGTCCAGCTTGACGGCCGGCGTCGGCAGGTCGGCCTCGGCGATGCGGCGCTGCGGCTTGAACAGGTGCGGCAGGTGGGCGTAGTTGTACAAGGCGATGCGGTCGGGGTTGGCGGCGATCACCTTGTCCAGCGTCTGCTCCATGCTGGCCATGGTCTGCTTGGGCAGGCCGTAGATCAGGTCGATGCTGATGGAGCGGAAGCCGGCCGCGCGCGCCGCGTCCATCACGGCGCGGGTCTCGGCTTCCGGCTGGATGCGGTTGACGGCCTTCTGCACCTCGGGGTCGAAGTCCTGCACGCCCAGGCTGATGCGGTTGAAGCCCTGCGCCCGCAGAGAATGCACGCGCTCGACGCTGACGGTGCGCGGATCGATCTCGATCGAGTACTCGCCCTGCGCGTCGGAGGCGAACTGGAAGTTCTCGTGCAGATGGGTCATCAGGTCGCCCATCTGGCGGTCGCTCAGGTAGGTCGGCGTGCCGCCGCCGAAGTGCAGCTGCTCGATCTGGCCCATGCCGGCGAACAGGCGGCCCTGCATGTCGATCTCCTGCTTCAGGTAGCCGAGGTAGGTGGCGGCCTTGCTGTGGTCCTTGGTGACGATCTTGTTGCAGCCGCAGTAGTAGCAGATGGTGTCGCAGAACGGGATGTGGATGTACAGCGACAGAGGCCGCTGGCTGCGGCGCATGCGCAGGCTGGCCACCGCCTCCAGGAACTGGCCGTAGCCGAATTCCGGTTGGAAGCGGTCGGCGGTTGGGTACGAGGTGTAGCGTGGGCCGGACTGGCTCAGCTTGCCGATGATGGCGGCGTCGAATTCGACGTCGGGGAATGCGCCGCCGGTGTGGCTTACAGTGGTGTTCATGGTCATGCCGCGAGGCGTTTCATCGGTTGAGGTTGAGAGGTGGCGCGCAGCGGACGCACCTTGCGCGTGGTGCCGAACTTGAACAGGCTGACCGCCTGCGTCAGGCCGCCCGCTTCCATCGCCAGGCTGGCGGTGGCGGCGGCCGCCTCCTCGACCAGCGCGGCGTTCTGCTGCGTGACCTTGTCCATGTGGGCGATGGCGGCGTTGACCTGGTCGACGCCGATGCTCTGCTCGTGCGAGGCCACTGAGATTTCATGCATGATGGCGGTCACCTGCTGCACCGAGGCCACCACTTCCTTCATGGTGGCGCCGGCGCGGTCGACCTGCACCATGCCGGCGCTGACCTTGCCGACCGAGACGTCGATCAGGTTCTTGATGTCCTTGGCGGCGGTGGCGCTGCGCTGGGCCAGGTTGCGCACCTCGCCGGCCACCACGGCGAAGCCGCGTCCCTGTTCGCCGGCGCGGGCCGCCTCGACGGCGGCGTTCAGCGCCAGGATGTTGGTCTGGAAGGCGATGCCCTCGATCAGGCCGATGATGTCGACGATCTTGCGCGAGGAGGTGTTGATCTCGTCCATGGTGGCGATGACGTCGGCGACGATCTCGCCGCCCTGCACCGCGACGTTGGAGGCGTTCTGCGCCAGCTCGTTGGCCTGGGCCGAGTTGTCGGCGTTCTGCTTGACGGTGGACGAGAACTGCTCGACGCTGGAGGCGGTCTCCTCCAGGCTGGCGGCCTGCGCCTCGGTGCGGCCGGACAGGTCGGCGTTGCCGGCGGCGATCTGGCGGGTGGCCACGGCCATGGTCTCGACGTTGTTGCGCACGTCGCGGATGGTGGCGATCAGGTTGCAGTTCATCTGCTGCAGCGCGCGCACCAGCTGGCCGACCTCGTCGGTGGCGTCGGTCTCGAACGAGCACGACAGGTCGCCGGCCGCGATCGAGCGCGCGCCCTGCAGCGCGCGGCCCAGCGGCTGCAGCACCGACACGCGCAGCGTGTACCACAGGAAGACGTTGATCAGCAGGCCGACAAAGGTGGCGGCGAAGATGCCGTAGCTGTTGCCGCCGCCGCCCATCAGCGCGGCCGCGCAGACGATCACCTGCAGCACGTTGACCACGCTGGTGGCCAGCCAGATGCGCATGGCCAGCGACACATGGCGCAGGCGCGACAGCAGCGAGCCGGCGCCGGTGCGGATCAGCTGGCCGTTCTTGATGCGCAGGCCGTGCTTGCCGCCGGCGCGGATGGCGCGGTAGGCCTGCTCGGCCTTTTCGATCTGGTGGCGCTCGGCCTTGACCCGCACCGACATGTAGCCGGTGGTCTTGCCGTTGTCGCGGATGGGGGTGATGTTGGCGCGCACCCAGTAGAAGTCGCCGTTCTTGCAGCGGTTCTTGACGATGCCGGTCCACGGCATGCCGCCCTGGATCGAGCTCCACAGGTCGGCGAAGGCCTCGGCCGGCATGTCCGGATGGCGCACGATGTTTTGCGGCGAACCCAGCAGCTCCGCCTCGCTGAAACCGCTGACTTGCGTGAAGTAAGGATTTACATAGACAATATTGCCATTTAGGTCAGTCTTTGACACGATGGCCTGGTCATCCAGGACTTCCACTTCGCGGTTGCTGACGGGCTGATTGTTGCGCATACGAGGCTCCGAGGGATATATATTGCTTTATCGCAATTGATATGATCAGTTTACGGAGTCCGGTCGCCAATTTTATTGATGTGGATCAAAAATCCCCAGATTGGGGTTGACAAGGAAATCATGAAACTTCAACTCCCCATCGGTATTTTCGACGCCGGCATCGGCAGCTACGCCATCGTCGAGCGCGTGCGCGCGGCCTTCCCGGCGCAGGACGTGCTGTATTTCGCCGACCGCGTTAGTTTTCCCTACGGCGCCAAATCGCCGCGGCAGTTGCTGGAAGTGGTGCAACGTGCTACCGCGTTCCTGCGGGACCAGGGCTGCGTGGCGGTGGTGCTGGCGTCCAACGCGCCCAGCGTGGTGGTGCTGGAGCCGCTGAGGGCGGCGGCCGGCGTGCCGGTGATCGGCATCTTCCCGCCGGTGGCGGAGGCGGTGCGGCGCTCGGCCAGCGGCCGGGTGGCGGTGCTGGGCGTGCGCTCGATGGTGGACAGCGCCGCCATGCAGGCCTACGCGGCGGCCCATCGCGGCGCCGGCGAGGTGCTGCTGGTGAACGCGTCGTCGCTGGTGGAGCTTGTGGAGAACTTTGATTTTGTCCACAGGCCGCAGGCGACCCAGGCCACCGTCAACGGCTTCATCGGCGAACTGCGCGCGGCCCATCCGCTGCTGGACGTGATGACGATGTCGTCCACCCACCTGCCGTGGCTCAAGCCCTTCTTCGAGGCGGCCGCGCCGGACGTGCAGTTCCTCGACCCGGCCGACAGCGTGCTGGCGGAGCTGGCGCCCCACACCAGCGCCGGCGGCGGCCTGACGCGCTGCGTGGCCACCGCCAGCGCCGAGCTGAGCTTGGAGGATTTCAACACCGCGTTGCGCGCGCTGGGCACGCCGCTGCAGGCCGAGCTGGTGGCCGTGGCCTAGCCGTCCACCTGGTCGTCCATCCTAGTCGCTCACGCTGAGCGGGCGCAGCGTGCCGACCGCGTAGCCCTGCGCGTAGTCCAGGCCCAGCTCGCGCACCACGGCCAGGGTGGGCTCGTCCTCGACGTACTCGGCCACGGTGCTGATGCCCATCACGTGGCCGACCTCGTTGATGGCCTTGACCATGGCGCGGTTGATGGCGTTGTTGGCGATGTCGCGGATGAACACGCCGTCGATCTTCAGGTAGTCCACCGGCAGCGCCTTCAGGTAGGCGAACGAGGACAGGCCGCTGCCGAAGTCGTCCAGCGAGAAGCGGCAGCCCAGCGCCTTCAGCCCGGCCATGAAATCCTGCGCCTTGATCAGGTTGGCGATCACCGCGGTCTCGGTGATCTCGAAGCAGATCTGCTCGGGCGCGACGTCGTGCTCGACGAATTGCTCGATGATGTAGTCGCGCAGGCCCTCGTCGCTCAGCGAGCTGCCCGACAGGTTGACCGAGTACTGGGCCGGCGCCGGTTGGCGCTGCGCGATGTACGCCTGCTGCGGGCCCAGGCTGTCGCGCACGCTTTGCACGTGGCGGCACACGGCCCGTATCACCCAGCGGTCGATGGCGGTCATCATGTCGTAGCGTTCGGCGGCGGGGATGAAGGCGCCGGGCAGGATCAGCTCGCCCTTGGCGGGCTGGATGCGGATCAGCACCTCGTCGTGCCCGCCGCCGTGGCCGCACAGGCCGACGATGGGCTGGGCGTACAGCCGGAAATACTGGTGCTCGAACGCCTCGTTCAGGCGCGACACCCACAGCATCTCGCCCTGGCGGCGCGCCAGCCGCAGGTCCGAATCCTGGTACAGGTGCACGCGGTTGCGGCCGCGCTCCTTGGCCAGGTAGCAGGCCTGGTCGGCGGCGATCAGCAGCTCGGTCATCGACTTGCTCAGGTGGTTGATCTCGACCAGGCCGATGCTCACGCCCAGCTCGAAGGTGTGGTCGTCCCACACGAAGCGGAAGTTCTTGATCGATTGCCGCAGCTGGTCGGCGATCAGCAGCGCCTGGTCGGGCGGGCAGTGCGGCAGCAGCACGCCCAGCTCGTCGCCGCCCAGGCGGGCCAGGATGTCGCTGTCGCGCATCTGCGTCTGCAGCATCTTGGCCAGCAGCTGCAGCAGCAGGTCGCCGGCGCTGTGGCCGCAGGTGTCGTTGACGATCTTGAACTGGTCCAGGTCCATGTACAGCAGCGCGTGCACGTGGTTGTCCTGCTTGGCGCTGTGCAGCGCGTCGGCGATCTGCACCTCGAACTCGCGCCGGTTGATCAGGCCGGTGAGCGTGTCGTGGCTGGCGTTCCACGACAGCTGCTTGCTGAGCTTGCGCTCGTGGCTGACGTCGCGGAACACCACCACCGCGCCCAGCAGCTCGCCGCGGTCGGACCAGATCGGCGCGGCCGATTCCTCCACCGCCACGTGGCGGCCGTCGCGCGTGACCAGCTGGTTGTGCGACGAGGCGCCGATGGCCTGCTTGAGCCGCAGGCATTGCAGCGCCGCGTGTTCCGGGATGGGCGCGCCGGTGTCGTCGATCAGCTTGAGCGTGGTGGAGATGTGCAGGCCGCGCGCCTGCTCCAGCGTCCAGCCGGTCAGCTGCTCGGCCACGTGGTTCAGGTAGTCGGTCTCGCCGTCCGCGTTGGTGGTGATGACGCCCTCGCCGATCGAGCGCAGCGTGACGGCGGCCAGCTCGCGCTGGCGCGCGGTGGCCTGTTCGTTTTCCTTGCGCTCGGTGATGTCCCAGACGATGCCCAGCGTGCCGACCGGCACGCCGTGCTCGTCGCAGAACACGTGGGCCTTGGCGGCCAGCCAGTGGCGGCTGCGGTCTGGCCACTGCACGCGGTACTCGACCTCGTAGCCGGTGCGCTTGTCGACCGCCTCCTGCATGGTGTCGAGCAGGTGGTCGCGGTCCTCGGGGCAGACGATTTGCAGGAAGGTCGAGAATGGCTGGGTGAGGTCCCCCGGCGGCAGGCCCAGCAGGCTGGTGCCGGCGGCGAACCATTTGACGGTGCTGTCGATGACCTTGCCGTTCGACAGGTCCGAATCCCAGATCATCATGCGCGCGGCGTCCAGGGCCATGCGCAGATGTCGCTGCGTCGATTCCATACCGGCCTCCTTTCGCTGTTTGAGCGACAGGACGGAAAAAAGTTCCGTGGCCGGCTGAAATTTTTTAAGCTGGATCAGCCCAGCTCGCCGGCGCCGCCGGTCTTGATGGCCGCGACGTCGCGCACGTTCTTCTGCACCGCCACCGCCGCGAACAGGCTGAGCGCGAAGCCCATGGCGTAGAAGCCTTTTTCGCTGGGCGCCAGCGTGGCGTTGAACAGGCCCACGCCCAGCAGGCCGATGACCAGCAGGATCGAGGTCCAGCACAGGCTGAAGTACAGGCCGCTGACCGGGATGCCCTCGCTGCGGTCGCGCACCGATTTCTGCAGCGAGACCGCGGCGAACAGGCCGTACATCAGCAGCGTGAAGTAATAGCCTTTTTCGTTCAGCGCCATGGTGGCGTTCCACAGGCCGATCAGGTAGGTCAGGGCGCCGGCGATCAGGGCGACCCAGGAGGCGGCGATAAAGGCGGTGGTCGGGCCTTGGTGGGTGGTATGGGCCATGTGTGCTCCTTGCAGTGGGGTATGGCGGCGCCGGACGGCGCCCGCTGCCGGATCATATCAAAAAGGCCAATGTTATTTTCTGATAATTCGCAACAGTTTTCCGCCCAGCATCACCACCGCCAGCGTCAGCGCGCCGGCGACCACCCCGGCCAGGGCGTCCAGCGCGACCGGCGTGGCCCAGGCCAGCAGCGGGCCGGCCGCCGGCACCGTGGCCGCCGCCTCGGTGGCGTGGTGGATCACATCGTGGGCGCCGGGCAGGCCGTGGGTCAGGATGCCGCCGCCGACCATGAACATGGCCGCCGTGCCCACCACCGACAGCAGCTTCATCAGCTTGGGCGCGGCCGCCAGCAGCACCCGGCCCAGCGCGCGCACCGCGCCGCCGCCGCGCCGGCTCAGGTAGAGGCCGGCGTCGTCCATCTTGACGATGCCGGCCACGATGCCGTACACGCCCACCGTCATCACCACGGCGATGCCGGCCACCACCGTCACCTGCTGCAGGAAGCCGGCGCCGGCCACCGTGCCCAGCGCGATCACGATGATCTCGGCAGAGAGGATGAAGTCGGTGCGGATGGCGCCCTGGATCTTGTCCTTTTCCAGCGCCACCAGGTCGACGTCGGGATCGCTGACGGCGTCGGCCAGCTCGCCCAGGTGCTGGTCCTCCTCGTCCTGGTGCAGCAGGCCGTGGGCGATCTTCTCGAAGCCCTCGAAGCACAGGTAGAGGCCGCCGGCCATCAGCAGCGGCGTGATGGCCCACGGCGCGAACGCGCTGATGGCCAGCGCGGCCGGTACCAGGATGGCCTTGTTCTTCAGCGAGCCGAGCGCCACCGCCCACACCACCGGCAGCTCGCGGTCGGCGCGCACACCGGCCACCTGCTGGGCGTTGAGGGCCAGGTCGTCGCCCAGCACGCCGGCGGTTTTCTTGGCCGCCATCTTGCTCATGAGGGCGACGTCGTCGAGGATGGAGGCGATGTCGTCGATCAGCGCCAGCAGGCTGGTGCCGGCCATTAACGTTGCTCCTGCGGGGAATGGGTCATGGGATTTCCTTGGTTGATAAGCAATATTAACCGATGACGGGGCGGGCGGTGGCACGCTAAGCCCGCTACAATGTGCTTTGCCTCGCAGCACGGTGCTGCGGCCCACCGCACGGGACCATCATGAGCTTCGCCACCTGGATCACCTTTTTCATCGCCGCCTGCATCATCGCCGTCTCGCCGGGCTCGGGCGCGGTGCTGTCGATGTCGCACGGCCTGTCGTTCGGCGTGCGCCGCACCACCGCCACCATCCTCGGCCTGCAGAGCGGCCTGATGCTGCTGTTCTTCATCGCCGGCGCTGGCGTCGGCTCGCTGCTGCTGGCGTCGGAGGTGGCGTTCAACATCGTCAAGACGGTGGGCGCGCTGTACCTGATCTACCTGGGCCTGAGCCAGTGGCGCTCCAGGGTCAGCGTCAGCGCGCAGCAGGATCGCGCCGAGGTGGTGGTGCCGACCGCGCGCAAGCGCTTCCTGACCGGCTTCCTGACCAACGCCACCAATCCCAAGGGCATCATCTTCATGGTGGCGGTGCTGCCGCAGTTCATCACCCAGGGCTCGCCGCTGCTGCCGCAATTGCTGATCATGGCGGCCACGATGTGCTGCATCGACCTGGTGGTGATGCACAGCTATGCTTTCCTGGCCTCGTCGATGCAACGCTTTTTCCGCGACGCCAGCGCCGTCAAGAAGCAGAACCGGGTGTTCGGCGGCCTGCTGATGGCGGTCGGCGCGGCCTTGTTCTTCGTCAAGCGTGGCGGCGCAAGTGCCTGATTTGCCTATGATTTGTAACCCGGTGTAATCCCGGTAGTCGAATTGCCCGGCGCGGCGTTACATTAAAAACAAACTAGGAGACGCCGCCATGAGCCGCAAAATCATCCGTTCCGCCGTGCTGGCCGCCTTGGCCGGCTTTTGTTCGTTCGCGCTGGCGGATCCGCCCGCCATGGTCGGGCGCATCTCGGCGGTGCAGGGCCAGGTCACGCTGGTTGGCGACGACGAGCCGGTCGCCGCCGGGCTGAACTGGCCGGTCACCGGTGCCAGCCATCTCACCACCGCCAGCGGCGGCCGCACCGAGTTCCGGGTCGGCTCGACGGCGGTGCGGCTCGATGGCGACTCCGACCTGGAAATCACCGAACTGGACGACGAGCTGCTGCGGCTGCGCCTGAATTACGGCAGCATCAGCATCCGCGTGCGCAGCCCGGAGCTGCTGCGCGATTTCGAACTGAACACGCCGCAGGCGCGCATCACGCTGCTGGAGCCGGGCCTGTTGCGGGTCGATGTCGAGCGCGTGGCCGACACCAGCCAGGTCAGCGTGCTGGCCGGCAGCGCGCGGGTGGACGGCGCCGGCTCGTCGGTGACGGTCAGTCCCGGCCGCCATGTCGACGTCAGCAGCGTCGACGTCAGCACGAGCGTGGCGCGGCGCGACGGCTTCGATGTCTGGTCCGACGAGCGCGACCGCGCCGCCGAGGTGGTGGTGGCCTCGCGCTTCGTCTCCACCGGCATGACCGGCTACGAGGAACTGGACCGCAACGGCAGCTGGAGCGACAGCGTCGAGTACGGCGCGCTGTGGACGCCGCGCAATGTCGCGGTCGACTGGGCGCCCTACCGCGATGGCCGCTGGGTCTGGCTGGCGCCGTGGGGCTGGACCTGGGTCGACAACGCGCCCTGGGCCTACGCGCCGTCGCATTACGGCCGCTGGGTGGTGGTCAACCGCCGCTGGTGCTGGGCGCCGGGGCGGCCCGCCGGACGGCCGGTGTGGGCGCCGGCGCTGGTGGGCTGGGTCGGCGGCAACGGCTTCGTGCGCGACCACCGGCCCGGCCTGGGCTGGTTCCCGCTGTCGCCGCGCGAGCGCTATGTGCCGCCTTACCAGGTGTCGTCCGATCATGAGCGGCGCCTGGTGTGGACCCACACCGGCCGGCAGTTCGAGCCGCGCGCGGTGGATCCCGGGCGGCACGAGGGCCTGACCGTGCTGCCGCGCGACCAGTTCGAGGGCCGCCACCGCAGCGTGCAGGTGCCGCGCGGACCGCAGGTGATCCCGACTTCCGCGCTGGCGGCGACCGCCGCGCCGGTGGTGGCGCCGCCGCAGCCGGCGGTCGCGCGCACGCTCGACACCAACCGCCGCGACTGGCAAGACCGCGACCGTGATGGCCGTCCGGATCGTCCGGGCCGGGTGCTGACCGCGCCGCCGGTGCCGCAGCCGGTGGCGCCAACGCAGCCGGGCCGTCCGCAGATCAGCACGCTGGCGCCGGGGCAGTTCGGCCGTCCCGACGCGCCGCCGCAAACCATCCAGCCCAGCGACGTGCGTATCGATATGCGTCCGTACGGCCGGCCGGGGCAGACGCCGCACATCCAGCAGGCCAACCCGCCGATCGCGGTGACGCCGAACATCCAGCAGGCCAATCCGCCCATCGTGGTGAACCCGAATATCCAGCGGGGCAATCCGCCGATCACCGCCGCGCCGGTGCCGGCGCCGGCCGTGCCGACGCCGTTCCCGGCCAACCGCGACCGTTACGACCGCGAGCGCGACGACAACCGCCGCCAGTTCCGCCAGCCGGAGGAGCGGCGCCAGGTGTCGCCGCAGCAGCCGATGCAGCAACAGTCGATGCAGCCGCAGCCGATGCCGCAGCCGGCGCAGCAGCGGCCGCAGCCGCAAATCCAGCCGCAGCCGCGCGAGAACCGCGACAGCGGCCACGACAAGCAGCAGGAGCGCCGCAAGGAAGAAGGCCGCGAGCGCGGCGACAACCGCAACCAGAACCGCCAATGACCGTTTGTTCCGGAAAATGCGGGGTCCAGGGTGCCAAATCGACAGTTCGTCACATGCGGATGGCTTTTGCTTTTTGCAAAGTGTAACGTTGCAAAATCGACAAAGCCGGCGGGAAGCGTGAGAACAAGGATGGCGACATCCGCCACGCAGGACCGTCGAGACAGTGCCTCTTTGCCCCAACTATTTTCCGGATTTTCCCAATTTCCGATCAGAGAATAGTTTTTGCCAGCCCTAGCGGCTGGCTTTTTTTTGGCGCGGCGGCCTAGCCCTGCCCGGCCTTCAGGCGCAGCCGCGCCCGCCATTCGCCCAGCGCCGACAAGGCGCCCTGGAATTCTCGCTCGATCAGGTCGGCCTCGGCCGGCGTGACCTTGCCATCCAGCAGCGCGGTCGAGACCGCCTCGGCCACCGCGCCCACCTGGCTCATCACCTTGCACACCGTCTGCGACAGGTCGTCGTCGCCGATGTTGTCCGGGGTCGGCACCACGAAGGCCGCCATGCCGTGGCGCACCAGCAGCGCGTGCAGCGGCAGGTGGGCGTCCGCCACGCCGGCCTGGTGGCACAGGTGCACCACCGTCGAAACCTCCTCGAACGACGGGTAGTGCGAGGCGATGGTCGGCGCCAGCTTGTTGCGCAGGACGTTGACCGAGATGCCCATCGCCTGCGCCAGCGCGTCGATGCCGCCGGGGTAGCTGCGCGCCACTTTGTACAGCGCGTCGTGTTGATTCATGTCCAGGTATTTGCGTGTCATGGTGAAGCTAGCCTTTTATTACCGATGCAGTCGCCGGCGCGCGGCGCTATGCTGATTTTCATTCAACTTCTTTGCGAAAAGACATCATGAAGTCCTTTTCTTCTGCGCTGCTATTGACGTTATGCCTTGCGCTCGGCACCGATGGGATGGCGGAGGCGCGAACGTCTTCACATTCTGGCACATCGTCGTCGTATAAAAGTGGATTTTCTTCACAAAAGAGCAACTCCCCGCGGAGCACGCCAGCCGCGCCGCCGGCCAGCCGCCAGAGCGGTCCCGGCGCGTTCGGCAAGGCTGCCGGTTCGCCGGCCTCGGCGACGCCGCGCAACACCTCGGCCGCCTCGCGCGACCTCGACCAGAGCGCGGCCCAGGCCAACGCCCTGAAAACGCTGGACGCCCGCCGCGCCGCGGCCGCCGCGCCGACCGCGCCGCCGCTGAACGATACGGTTTCGCGGCCGCAGCCGTCGCCGGTGTATCAGACGCCCCCGGTGTATCAGCAGGCGCCGGTCATCGTGCAGCAGCCAAGTAGCGGCCTGATGCACGGCGTGCTGGGCTTCATGCTGGGACGGGCGATGAGCCAGAGCCATCAGCCGGTGTCGTACCCGGCCACTAATGCGCCCGCCCCCGCCGGCGCCCCGGTCGACTACGGCGCCAGCCAGGCCGGCAGCGGCGCCGCCCAGGCGGGCATGGTTAACGGTATGCCGGGACTGGGTGAGCCGGTCCCGGCCGCCCCGCCGCCGTCCTTCCTGGCCCGCGTGGCGCGCTGGCTGGTGTGGCTGGGCGTGCTGGGGGTGATGGCGTGGGCGGCGGTGTACACGGTGCGCAAGCTGCGCCGCCTGCGGGCAGGTAACGCGACGAATTATTCATTTGAAAGGAATTGAGATGGGCTGGTCGGATGCATACAACTACCTGCGCAATGGCGCGGCCAGGCTGGGCGGGGCCGACGCGCCGCGCACGGACCGGGACTTGCCGCTGGGCGCGCGCATCGGCAGCGTGATCCAGCTGCAGCAGTCGCCGCTGCTGCGCGCCGCCGGCGACGGTTCGCTGATCACCCTGCCGGACGCGGGCGACACCCGCATCGTCGCGGTGTCGCAGCTCCGGCTCCAGCAGAGCGGCGGCCTGTACCGCTACTACCTGGACACCGGCGACCTGGACGCGAAGGAGAAGTTCCTGCAGGTGTACCAGGACGCCCAGGGGCAAGTGTCCGAGGTGATGTATTGCACCCAGCTGGCGCGGGTGATCCCGGAAACGGCGGAGGACCAGGAAGCCTACCTGGGCCAGGGCGGCGCCGGCCTGGGCGACCGCAGCTACACGCTATGGCGCGAACAGCTGGGCGATGTGGGCCTGGACGAGTCCGACCTGGACCTGGTGTTCGGCCAGGGCGACGGCGTCGACTACTGGCGCGACGCCGGCGATCCCAACGCCGAGTTCGTCACGCCGTTCTCCGGCACCGAGACCCGGCTGGACGACGCCAGCGGCCGCACCGGCCTGCGCCAGGAAATGGTGTTCATGCCGTACGTGCGGGAACTGCGCGGCGGCGGCAAGGAATATTTGCTGATCACGACTGAAATCATCAACAGCGTGAACGGCGATGCATCGAAACGCGGGATCCATGTCGACTTCGTCATTGGCATCCCGGTTGAGCAGCAACGCGTCGTTATCCAATGACGCGCAATTTTTTAAGGACGACTGACATGAGCAACTTGAATGGCTGGGGTTTGACCGCGCGCTTGATTTCCAAACATTTTGGCGCGCTGGGCGACCGTGTTTCCGAAGCGATCGCCAATTTTGATCCGGAAACGGCCACCGAGGCCGACCGCGACCGGCTGGCCGACAGCCTGCGCCTGACCGCGCAAAAACTGGCCGCCGCCCGCAGCTCTTTCGACAAGGAAGCGGCCGACGTGGTCCAGCTGCGCCAGCTGATCGCCACCGACGAGCAGGCGGCCGGCACGCTGGCCGAGCGCCTGGCCGCCGGCAAGATCTCGGAGGCGACCATCACCCTGTTCTGCGACGAGCTGGAGGCGAACAAGGCGCGCATGCCGCAGGAACTGCAGGAGGAAGCCGACGCCCGCCAGTACATGCAGGAGCTGCAGACCATCGTCGACGCGCTGTCCAAGCAGCTGGCGGATTTCGATTCGGCGGCCAAGAAGGCGATGCAGGCGCTGGCCTCGGCCCGCGCGCAGCAGGACCTGCAGAACCTGCGCGCCGAGCGCCAGAGCCAGCTGGCCGGGCTGTCCGGCATGAAGGGCAACTCCAGCGCGCTGAACGCGCTGACCCGCCGCGCCCAGGCCATCAGCAACGAGGCGGCCGGCATGAAGATCGTCACCGACATCGGCCAGCGTCCGTACGAGCAGGCGGCCGAGCTGGAGGCGATCCGCAAGTCGGTCAGCCAGCCGGGCATCGCTAACGAATCGGCGCTGGCGCGGCTGCAGCGGCTGTCCGGCCAGCAGCAGGCGCAGCTGGCCGCGCCGCAGGAACCGGCCACCTTGGCGCTGGGCAAAGCATAAGCCTGCGCTGAATTGGCTACAATAGAGGCCGGGGGCGCCGTGTTGGCGCCGCCGGTTTTCTTTTTTGATTGGAATGAATATGCAAGCGATCCCGCCGTCAGAGTCCCTCATCGAGTACCCGAGCGACTTCCCGATCAAGGTGATGGGCCCGACTCATATCGATTTCGCCCCGACCATCGTGCTGGTGGTGCAAAAGCATGACAAGGATTTCCATGAAGGCAAAATGGAAGTGCGTCCTTCGGCCAAGGGCAATTACACCGGCCTGACCGTGGTGGTGCGCGCCATCAGCCGCGAGCAGCTGGACGCGCTGTATTCCGAGCTGTCGGCACATCCGATGGTGAAAATCGTCATGTAATTCAGGCTTGCTGGCGCTGGAAGGCGGCAATCTCTTCCAGCAGCCAGTCGCGGAACGCCTGCACCTGCGGCCGTCCGGCCGCGCCGGGCGGCGAGACGAAGAAATACTCATCCGGACACGGCGTGGCGGTATCGAACAGCCGTTGCAACTGCCCGGAGGCGATCTCCTGCATCGCCACCACATGGCGCACCAGCGCCACCCCGTTGCCATCGGCGGCGGAGCGTATCAGCATCGACAAATCCTCGAACATCAGCCCGCCGGACGGCTCGGCCATGTCGACCCCGGCCGCGCGCAGCCACGGCGACCATGGCTCCACCGAGCGCAGCAGCGTGTGCCGGCTCAGCTCCTGCGGCGCGGCGGGCAGCTGTCCGCCGCGATAGTGGGGACTCACTACGGGATAATAGACATCGCCCATCAGCCGCTGCACCACCAGCCCCGGATAGTTGCCGCGCCCGAAGCGGATGCCGACATCGATGCCGTCGCGCGCCAAGTCCTGCAGCTGGCCGCTCGATTGCAGCACCACCTCGATATCCGGATACAGGTCGATGAAGCGGCCCAGCCGGGGCGCCAGCCAGCGCGCGGCGAACGACGGAATCGATGAAATCGTCAGCCGCTGGTTGACGGCCGAGGCCCGCATGGCGTCCGCCGCAGCGGCGATATCCCCGAAAGACTTGCCCAGAAACTGGGCAAATTTCAGCGCATCGCTAGTTATTTTCACCTGCCGCCCGTGCCGCACGAACAGCGGCCGGCCCAATTCCTCCTCCAACGCGCGCACCTGATGGCTGATCGCGCCATGCGTCAGATGCAACTCTTCCGCCGCCCGCGAGAAGTTCTCGTGGCGTGCCGCCGCCTCGAAGGCGCGCAGTGCGGAAAAATTGGGCAGGCGGCGGCTGGCGCTCATCAGGTCGGCATGCTGTGGATAACTATGTGAATAAAATTAGCTAGAATCACGAAAATATAACGTTATACAGGCGCTACGGCAAGGCTTACCATGTGAATAAATCTACTCTAGCCGGAGCCGCCATGCCTTTTGAACTGTACGTCGACAGCCTGTTCACCAGCCCTTACGCCATGTCGGCCTTTGTGGCGCTGACCGAAAAGCGCTTGCCGTTCAGCGTCAAGACGGTGGACCTGGAGGCCGGCCAGCAGAAGCTCAGCGCCTACGCGACGCGCGCGCTGACCGCCCGGGTGCCGGCGCTGGTCGAGGGGGATTTTGTGTTGACCGAGTCGACCGCCATCACCGAATACCTCGACGAGAGCTTTCCGGCGCCGGAATACATTTCGCTGTATCCGAAGGACCGCCGCCAGCGCGCCCAGGCGCGGCAGATCCAGGCCTGGCTGCGCAGCGACCTGCTGCCGGTGCGCGCCGAGCGCGACACGGAAACCGTATTTTTCGGCAAGGCCAGCGCGCCGCTGACGGAGGCCGGCCAGGCCGCCGCCGACAAGCTGATCCACGCCGCCAGCCGGTTCGTGCAGGAAGGCAGCCCCAACCTGTTCGGCGACTGGTCGCTGGCCGATGTCGACCTGGCGCTGATGCTCAACCGCCTGATCCTCAACGGCGACGAGGTGCCGCAAAAGCTCAAGGACTACGCCGCAGGCCAGTGGCAACGCCCATCGGTCCAGCAATGGCTGGAGCGTCACCAGCCGGGCTGATTTATAATGTCGGGATGACGTCCCCTACCTCCACCGAGCCGGCGCTGATCCGCCACCTCGGCCTTTCCGACTACGACAGCACGTTCGCCGCGATGCGCGCCTTCACCGACGCGCGCACGCCGGACACCCGCGACGAACTGTGGATCGTCGAGCATCCGCCCGTGTTCACGCTGGGCCTGGGTGCCGACCGTGGCCACCTGTTGGCGGGCGCGTCCGCCATCCCGGTGGTGCAGACCGACCGCGGCGGCGAGGTCACCTACCACGGCCCCGGCCAGGTGGTGATCTACATGCTGATGGACCTGCGCCGCAACAAGCCGGGCGGCAAACTGTACGCCCGGCAATTCGTCTATAAAATCGAGCAAGCGATCATCAACGTGTTAGGGGCGTATAATCTTGCCGGTGAGCGCGTTGCGGGCGCGCCGGGCATCTACATGGCCGGCGGACCCAAGCAAGGCGCCAAGATCGCCGCGCTCGGCCTGAAAGTGCGCGGCAACGGTTGCACCTATCACGGGCTGTCGCTGAATGTGGCGATGGACCTGGCCCCGTTTTCCTGGATCAACCCCTGCGGCTATGCCGGGCTGGAAACGACCGACATGCGCAGCGTCGGCGCGACCGCCGTGTTGTCCGACGTGCAACAGCAACTGGCCGAGGAGCTGATCCGCGTATTGGCGCAGGCGGCCGAACCGGCAGTACACGAATAACCAAACTTCGCCCGCGAGGGCACGCAGCCAAATGACCTCTGAAACCACCACCAGCGTTGCCCCGGCTTACAACCCGAGCGAAAAGCAAAAAGGCGCCAGCAAGACCGCGCGCATCCCGATCAAGATCGTGCCGATCGAGCAGGTTGAGCGGCTGAAAAAGCCGGAGTGGATCCGCGTCAAGGCGGCGTCGGCCTCGACCCGCTTCTACGAGATCAAGGACATCCTGCGCGAGAACAAGCTGGTGACCGTGTGCGAAGAGGCAAGCTGCCCGAACATCGGCGAATGCTTCGGCAAGGGCACGGCCACCTTCATGATCATGGGCGACAAGTGCACCCGCCGCTGCCCGTTCTGCGACGTCGGCCACGGCCGTCCGGATCCGCTGGACAAGGACGAGCCGGCCAACCTGGCCAAGACCATCGCCGAACTGCGCCTGAGCTATGTGGTGATCACCTCGGTCGACCGCGACGACCTGCGTGACGGCGGCGCCGGCCACTTTGTCGAGTGCATCCAGAACACCCGCGCGCTGTCGGCCAAGACCCAGATCGAAGTGCTGGTGCCGGACTTCCGCGGCCGCCTGCAAAAGGCGCTGGACATCTTCAAGGATGGCCTGCCGGACGTGATGAACCACAACCTGGAAACCGTGCCGCGCCTGTACAAGGAAGCGCGTCCGGGTTCGGACTACATGCACTCGCTGCAGCTGCTGAAGGAATTCAAGGAGCTGTACCCCGAGGTGAAGACCAAGTCCGGCATCATGGTCGGCCTGGGCGAGACCGACGAGGAAATCCTGCAGGTGATGCGCGACATGCGCGAGCACAACATCGACATGCTGACCATCGGCCAGTACCTGGCGCCGTCCAACAGCCACCTGCCGGTGCGCCGCTACGTGCATCCGGACGTGTTCAAGATGTTCGAGGAAGAAGCCTACAAGATGGGCTTCAAGCACGCGGCGGTCGGCGCCATGGTGCGCTCCTCGTACCACGCGGACGAACAGGCGCACAACGTTCTGGCCGCAGGCTGATAAAGAGGGCTCCGCAAGGAGCCCTTTGTGCATTTACGTAATTTCCTCTGTTGTTTTGATAGTTATTGGAATTGTCCCCCGGAGGCATCATCTCTCAAAATGATGTTTCCAATATATAAAGAACTGATGCCCTCGCCGTAGCAACGGCCTTGAGGCGCCAGTCTATGAGGGGACATGCATGGACACCGCATACAAACGTATCGTGGTCGTCGGTGGTGGCGCGGCTGGTTGGATGGCCGCGACGGCGCTGGCGACCGCCCTGCCGGCTTGCGCCGTGGAGCTGGTTGAATCCGAGGAGATCGGCATCGTCGGCGTGGGCGAAGCCACGTTTCCATCGATCCGCAATTTCCACCGGCTGGTCGGCATCGACGAGGCCGAGTTCCTGCGCGCCACCAACGGCACCTACAAGCTGGGCATCGAGTTTCGCGACTGGCGCATCCAGGGCGAGAGCTATTTCCACACCTTCGGCGACTTCGGCGAACTGACCGGCCCGGATGCGCTGTGGGGCCACTTCCGCCGGGTCGGCGACGCCACCCTCGGCACGCTGGGCGAGCAATGCCTGTCGAGCGTGATGGCCAGCCAGGGCCGCTTCCAGGGCCTGGCCTCGGAAGAGAACCAGCCATTCAACTATGCCTACCACTTCGACGCGGCGCTGTACGCCGGCTTCCTGCGCGCGCTGGCGCTGAAACGCGGCGTGCGCCGCACCGAGGGCCGCATCGTCGACGTGGCGCGGCGCGCCGACGGCGGCGTGGCCAGCCTCAAGCTGGCCGATGGCCGCGAGCTGGCCGGCGACCTGTTCATCGACTGCTCCGGCTTCGCCTCGCTGCTGCTGGGCCGCACGCTGGACGAGCCCTTCGCCGACTTCAGCCATTGGCTGCCGGTGGACCGCGCCTGGGCCGTGCCCAGCGAACCCAGCGGCCCGGCGCTGACGCCGTACACGCGCGCCACCGCGCTGGAGGCGGGCTGGGCTTGGCGCATCCCGCTGCGCAACCGGGTCGGCAACGGCCACGTGTTCGCCAGCCGCTACCTCGACGAGGAGCGCGCCCGCGAGCAATTGCTGGCGCAGCTGGACGGCCCGGCGCTGGCCGAGCCGCGCCTGCTGCGCTTCACCACCGGCCACCGGCGGCGCTGCTGGGTGCATAACGTGGTCGGGCTGGGCCTGGCTTCGGGCTTCCTGGAGCCGCTGGAGTCGACCAGCATCTTCCTGATCCAGAGCGGCCTGGGCAACCTGATCCCGCTGCTGCAGAAAGGCAGGCCCACCACGGCCGAGGTCGGCGGCTACAACGCCGGCATGGCGCGCCAGTTCGAGCGCATCCGCGATTTCATCATCCTGCACTACTGCCTCACGGCGCGCCGCGACGGCGAACTGTGGCGCCACATGGCCAGCATGGAATTGCCGGAAACGCTGGCCTACAAGATCCACGCCTGGCGCCAGGCCGGCGTGCTGCACCAGTACCAGTGGGAAGGCTTCGACGCCAACAGCTGGCTGGCGATCCACGCCGGCATGGGCCATTGGCCGGAGCGTGCCGATCCGGAGCTGGCCGAGCTGCCGCGCGACGAGGCGCTGCAGGCCCTGCGCCAGCGGCGCGAGACCATCGCCGCCCTGGTGGCGGCCATGCCCACCCACGACGCCTATCTGCGCAGGATGCTGGCGCGCTGAAGCGGCGACGAGACATTTAAAAACAAGCATACAAGAGGAGACAATAATGATGATAAAAGAAGCGACAAGATTCCAACTGTCGGCCATCGGGCTGGCCTGCGTGGCGTTGCTGGCCGGTTGTGGCGGCGGCGGAGGCGGTAGCGGCGGCAGCGGCGGCGCGGTGCAGACGATCGCGTTCGATTTCCCTGGCGGGGCGGTGGTCGGGGTTCCGCCCACCGTCGCGACCACCAAGCTGGTGGCGACGGCCAGCTCGGGCGGACCGGTCACCTTCACCTCGAATACGCCGACGGTCTGCACCGTCAGCGGCGACACCGTGTCGCTGCTGGTGGCGGGCGAGTGCTCGGTGACCGCCACCCAGTCCGGTTATCAAGGCTACGCCGCGGCCTCGCACAGCCAGATCTTCGTCATTCCCAAGCGGCCGCAGATGGTGGTCTTCCGTAATCCTGGCTGGCAAGCGCTGGATGCGCAGCCGGTGACGCTGGCCGCGGCCACCAACACGGGGCAGCCCGTGGTCTTCACGACCAGCACGCCGGCGGTGTGTTCGGTCAGCGGCACCTCGCTGTCAAAGCTCGCCAATGGACTGTGCGTCGTCACCGCCACGCAGGAAGGCAGCGACATCTTTGCGAAGGCGACGACGGTCAAGAATATTCCGATCGGCACCGAACAGGCGGCCGCCGTGCCGTTCCTGACCGGCTACAAGGACACCAGCCAAACCAAGGAGCTCGGCACTGTCAGCCCCTACTCGGGCAGCAGCGTGGACGGCTGGTATTGCGGCTCGAACTGGTGCGGCAGCTCGGTCTCCAGCGATGGCGCCAGCTTCACGTATTTCTACAACATCCAGCCCAAGGATCCAGCCGGCATCGGCGCGTATTGGGGCATCAAGCTGTTCGCCGGCACCCTGACCGATCTGGCCGCGAATGGCGACACGCTGACCGGCGTGCGCATCGATGCCCAGGCGGCGGTGAAGTTCAACATGGCGATGAACAGCGAATGGTTCAGCACCAGTAACAACGCGGTCAATGTCGACCTGGCCCTCGGCCACTTCGCGATCAAAGAAGGCAAGGCCTGCAACGTCACGCTGCGCGCCGTGGTCAAGCCCACCGCCGCCGCCGCCACGGACTACAGCGTCAGCCTGCGCGACAAGTTCACGATCAACGAATCGTGCGGCCTGACCGGGCTGGACTTGTGGAACGAGCTGCAGGACTACCCGATCTCCAAGGTCGAATTCTCGGCGGCGGGCGTGAACACCTCGGTGTCGACCCCGGGCGCGGCCGCGCTGACCTTCACCACCAAGCTCACGCTGACCGGCGCCATCACCTTCCAATGACGGCGCGGCGCGCAATCAAGGCATAGACAAGAGGACAAATAGAATGAAGAAGATTGAGACACTGGGTAGCCGGAAACCCCTGAAGATGACCGCGCTGGCGATCGCGGCGGCGCAGCTGGCGCTGATGTACAGCGGCGGCGCGCTGGCGCAGGCCGGTTCCCCGGCGGATGCCCAGGACGTGCCGGCGGAAAAAGTGGTGGTGGTGACCGGCCAGCGCAAGCAGCTGGAGACCTCGCAACGCATCAAGCAAGAGGCCGAACAGATCGTCGACTCGGTCGTGGCCGACGAGGCCGGCAAGCTGCCGGACAAGTCGATCACCGAGGTGCTGCAGCGTGTGGTGGGCGTGACCATGGACCGCAACACCTCGCGCACCCGCACCAACGCGGCCAGCAATCCGCTGTCCTACAACGTCGAAGGCTCGGGCGTGCAGATCCGCGGCCTGTCGTGGGGCTCGTCCACGCTGAACGGGCGCGAAGGCTTCTCGGCCGGCTTCCCGGGGCGCGAGCTGAGCTGGGGCGACATCCCGCCGGAACTGATGGCCGGCGTCGACGTCTACAAGAACCCGTCGTCCGAACTGATCGAAGGCGGCATCAGCGGCCAGGTCAACCTGCGCACGCGCCTGCCGTTCGACTCCAAAGGGCAGAGCGGCGCCTTCTCCGTCTCGGACAGCTACACCCCGTTCGGCAAGAAGAACACGCCGTCCTTCTCCGGCCTGTACTCCAACCGCTGGTCCACCGACATGGGCGAGATCGGCGCGCTGATCGATGTCTCCTACGGCAAGTCCGCGTTCCGCTCCGACTCCTACAGCCTCGGCGCCTACTACCCGCTGAGCAAGCCGGTCCCCGGCCAGACGGTGTGGGTGCCGAACGGCACCTCCTGGGGCACCGGCGAGGGCAAGTCTGAACGCGCGGGTGTCTACGCCGCGCTGCAATGGAAGAAGAACGACAAGGAGTCGTCGCTGACTTACTTCGATTCGGGCTTCCGTTCGGAGAGCGTCAACGGCAGCTTCTTCAGCACCGCGTCGGATGGCAATTCCGGCTTGACGCCGTATGACCTCACGCTCACCAACGCCCAGTACGACGCCCACGGCGTGCTGCAAAAAGGCACGTTGAGCTATCCGGGCGGCCTGGGCCGCAACCAGTTCGCGGCCGGCGGTTTGTCCGCGGGCACGAGCAGCTCCTATGACAATGCGCATGGACGCACGCGCGACATCTCCTGGAACGCGAAATGGCGGATGGATGAGCGCTGGACCTTCCAGAGCGATCTGCAGTGGGTGCACGCCACCAATGGCGGGGACGGCAACATGATCAACATGGGGACGTTCGTGCCCAGCATGAGCTTCGACCTCACCACGCCACGGCCCACGGTCAGCTTCGACGCGGCCGCGCGCGCCGCCCTGGCCGATCCCGGCAACTACTTCTTCAACAACCTCCAGCCTTACCTGAACAAGTCCAAGGGCGACATGTATGCGTGGAAGGGCGACGCCAAGTTCGTCTTCGACAGCAACGTGCTGCGCGACCTGCGCTTTGGCGTGCGGCTGACCAAGCGCTCGTCGTCGCATGCGATCGGCGTTGGCAGCGGCTGGTATTCCCTGTCCGAGCCGTGGTCGGTGTTCCAGAGCCCTGGAGCGGGCCGGCCACCGACGGCCGCCGAGATCGGCAATTCCTGGCAGTCCCGCGGCAACTTCGGCTACCTGAGCGATCCGCGATATGCGGCGCTCGCCCCCGTCCAGCAATACGCCTTCCCCAACTTCTTCAACGGCAGGGTGGGCTCGCCGCCAACCATCGTGGTGCCGACGATGGCCGCGGTGCGCAACTATCCGGCCCAGGACCTGGCGCTGGTGGCGGTCAAGCGCCTGCAATGCGAAGACGGCAATCGCCTCAAGAACACCAACAACGATTGTTCGACGCAGGGCGCCGACTGGCGGCCGATGATCTTCTCGGACAACCCAGCGGACATCAACCCGCAAAACCCGTTGCAGGGCGCGCTGTCGACGGCCAGCGAAAACACCCAGGCCATGTATGGCACGCTGCGCTTCGGCTTCGACGACCTGAAGTATCCGGTGGAGGGCAATGTGGGCGCGCGGGTGGTCCGGTCGAGCGCGCAGTCCCACGGCTACACTGTCTTCAATCCGCAGTATTCCGAGACCACCAATCCCGCCTTGCCGCGGTTCGGGGTGTTCAACGAGCCGCTCGATGTCAAGGGCAGCCACGTCGACGTGATCCCCAGCCTGAACCTGAAGGTGAGCCTGACTGACAAGCTGCAGTCCAGGCTTGCGCTGTCGCAGGGCATTTCCCGCCCTGGCTTCGATCAGGTGCAGGAGTACGTCAGCCTGCAGCAGAAGGTGGACAACGCCACCGTCAACGGCGTCAGCACGATCAAATCGGTCAGCTACGTCGGCACCAACTCGGGCAATGCGAACCTGAAGCCGCTGAAATCGAACAACTTCGATCTGTCGCTGGAATGGTATCCGCAGAGCGGCCAGTCGCTCACGGCGGTGGTGTTCTACAAGAAGATCAAGGACATCATCATGACCGATACCTACACCAGGAGCATCAAGGACCTGGCCGGTAATCCGCAGGAGTTTGTCATCACCGGGCCGGCCAACGCGGCCAAGCTGTGGGAGGGCGGGATTGAAATCGCCGGCCAGACCTACCTGGATAAAATTCCGGGACTGGCCGGGATACCCGACTGGGCGAAGGGCTTCGGCATCTCCGCGAACTGGACCTACCTGGACGGCAAGCAGGACCTGTACCACCCGTACACGTCGCCTTATTGCCCCAAGAGCGGCAGCAGCGACAGTCTGACCAATCTCTACGGTTGCGACACCAACGGCCTGCCCTTCAAGGACCTGCCGGTGGTCAACCTGTCCAAGCATGCCTTCAACCTGGGCCTGATGTACGACCGCGGGCCGGTTTCGGCACGGCTGGCGTATAGCTGGCGCTCGCGCACCTTGTTGGCGACCAATGCGTTCGGCGCCGGCGGCGGCGACGCCGTCAGCGCCGATCCGGCCCGCCTCGTCAACGGGGTCGCGCCGACGGACGTGGGTTGGGGACTGCCGGTCTGGCAAGAGGCTGTGGGACAGTGGGACGCCAGTCTCAACTACAACTTCACCGACAAGCTGTGGGCCAGCGCCAGCGTCAGCAACCTGACCCAGACGGTGACCAAGCAGACCAACCAGCAGTTCATCGGCAACACGGGGCGTTCGTGGTTCGATCCGGGCCGCAGCTTCAAGGTGGCGATGGGTTACCACTTCTAACACGCAGCGTCGTCATCATCGCGAGCGGGGGCTGCAGCCTTCCGCTCGCGAACCGTTTTCAGGCGCCGGTCAGTTTCAAGTCGAACGCGCGCTCGGCCAGCCACACCATCGCCACCAGCGCGATCGCCATCGAGCCGCCGGTCAACAGGCGTCGATAGAACCAGCTGTCGCGCAGCGCGAACGCCAGCGGAAGGAAGGTTGCCACGATGCATAGCTGGCCGATTTCCACACCCAGGTTGAAGCCGAATAAACTGGCCAGCAACGCGCCTTGCGGTAGCCCCAAGTCGACCAGCACGCTGGCGAAGCCGAAGCCGTGGATCAGCCCGAATCCGAACGCCGCCAGCGGCCGCCGGCCGCGGAACAGCGGATAGATGTTGTTGAGCGCCGCCAGCAGCACCGACGCGGCGATCGCCGATTCCACCCAGCGCGATGGCAGCGATATCAACGACAGGCTGGCCAGCGTCAGCGTCAGCGAATGCGCCAGCGTGAAGGCCGTCACCACTTTCAGCACGTCGATGAAGGACGCGCGCATGCTGGCCGACGGCGTGCCGCGCGCGCCCGGCATCACCGCCGGCAGCAACAGCGACAGCAGGAACAGCAGATGGTCGTAGCCGGTCCAGATATGCCACACGCCATCCTTGACGTAGGCGCCGAACTGCCGCCAGCGGTCCGGCGATGTCAGCGACAAGGCCTGGCGCGCATGCGCCGGATCGAAAATCGCGGTCGACGTGAGGCCGTCGCGCGTCAGCCGCAGCAAGCCTTTGTGCTGGGGATCGAGATCGGCGAACAGGCGGTAGTCGATGGTCAGCGCCGCCACGGGGCCGGGACAGCTGGCGTGGAAACGCAACACGCTGTAGGCGCCGTCGGTATGGTCGTCGATCAGCTGCTGGCCGGCGTCGATGGTGCACGCCCCCTTTTCGGTAGCGATGCTCAGGCGCTCCAGCGCGTATGCCGCGATCGCCGCGTGCCGCGCGCGAATCTCGTCCCACGTCAGTTTGCCGTCGCCATCCTGGTCAAGGCCGATGGCGAAATCCAGGTCGCGCAGCGCGATATCCCACTGGCCGGTGATGCGCTCGCCCTGCACCGCCAGCGACAGATAGCTGTCGCTGGGCTTGTGCGCATGGGCCGGCAGCGCGACGCCGCATAGCAGCGCAAAAAACAGTAGCAGGCGTTTCATCATGTCCCCGCTTGCAGTTGTCGGACCAGGCGCGCCGCAACCACGTCCTCGGTGCGGTGCTGCGCGACCCAGTCCAGTACCGGTTTGGCGGCGCTGGCGTCGCGCGCCTGCACGGCCGCTTCCAGATAGATACGGATATCGGCCGCTTCCTTTTGCACCGCCCAGTTCTTGCGCGCCAGCGTCAGCGCGGTGGCGGGATCGTGGCGCAGCATCAGTTCAAAGCGGGCCTGTTCGCGCTGGTGCACGGTGTCGCCGCGTTGGGCGGCGGCGTCGAAGCGGGCCGCCAGTTCCTTCACGTCGGCGGCCAACGCTTCGGCCGCGTTGCCCTGCTGCTGCAAGGCCAGCGCGCGGCGCAGCAGCAGCGCGTCGATGCGGGTCTGGTTCTTCAGCAGCGCCAGCACCACGTCTGCGCGGCGCTGCTCCAGCAGGCAATCGGCATAGGCGCCCAGCAGATAGCTGTCGCGCGGGCCCAGTGCCAGCGCGCGCTTGTAGTGCGCCTCGGCGATGGCCGCCGCGCCGCGCCGTTGCGCCATCTCCGCCAGCAGCGTCAAGGCCCATACCTGCAGTTCGGCCGGCGCATTGCCGCTGCGTTCCAGCGTCAGCTCCAGCAGCTGTTCGCTTTTCAGCGAGCGCCCGGTCGCCGCGCCGACGTTGGCGATGCAGGTGATGGTGATCAGTTCCACCGACATCGCGGACAGGCGCGCGCAGCTGGCGGTGGCGCCGGCGTAATCGCCCTGCACGGTTTGCACGGTGGCCTGCGTCAGCCACGCCTGCGCGTTGGCCGGGTCGGCCGCCAGCACGGCTTTCAGATCGTCCATCGCCGGCTTGAACTGATGGGTGCTTTGCAGCAGCGTGGCGCGCAGCAGGCGCACCTGCGGCGGTGGCGACGGCAGCCGCCACCACGGCGCCAGCGCAGCCTGCGCGTAGCCGAGGTAGCGCGGATCGGTTTCGCTGCGCGCCAGGCCGATGTAGCGCGTGGCCAGCGCGGTGGCCAGCGCCACGTCGTTGGGACGCGCACCCAGTTCGCTGCGCATGCGCCGCAACTCCTGCTGCACCGGATCGCCACGGCGCGGCAGCGTCTCGATCACCTGCTGGCCGCTGGCTGGAAGGTAAGGCGCCGCGTGGGCGGCGCCCGCCGCCGCCAGCAGCACGGCGTAAATCAGCTTTTTCATATCGACCTCAAACGGAAAAAGGGCGAAGGCAATTGCCTGCGCCCTTATGCTGCAAGGCTTACTTGTACGCGACCGGCTCCGAGTCCTCCGGCGCGGTGGCAACGATGCTGTCGGTCGCCATCGGCTCGGTGGTGGTCTCGCTGCCATCGCCTACGATGGCCAGTACCGCCGTGTAGAACGCGTCGAGCATCACCACCGGCGGCGATGTGGGCGGCGTGGCCGGTGTGGGGTCGTCATAGTGGGTGCTTCCGCCGCATGCGCTGAGCACCAGCAGCGCCATCAGGCCGAGGTACTTCATGGCTGGCTCCGGCCGGCGGTCACGCCCGAGCTTTGCGGCGAGCCCGGAATTGGCGTCTTCAGGTACGGGAAGGCGGCGGTGAAGTAGCTGTCGTCCAGGTAGGCGCCGTCGGTGAAGTGCAGGCCCCCGGCCGGTGCGTCGGCCGGTGCGCAGCCCAGGTTCAAGGTGCACAGTTTGCCCATCACCACGCGCAGCGCGATGTCGACCACGTCGTCGCCGGGACGGCGGCCGTTGGGGAAGCCGGCATTGTCGCCGCCGATCACGCCCAGACGGTTCTGCGCGCCCATGGCCACGGCCGGCGTCGAGGTGTTCAGGCGCAGCATCTCGGAGGCGGTCACGGTGGCCGGCTGGTTCAATCCCTTGACGCCGGTGAGGAAGGCCGCCACCAGGTCGTTGCGCGGGAAGTTGGTCGGCGCCTTGGCGCCGGCGCTGCCGTACAGGATTTCGATCAGCGCCGGCAGCGTTGGATTGGTGACGTAGGTGGCGAACTGCGCGTCGCCGGAAGGCTTGCTGCTGTTGAAGGTGTCCTTGTCCTTCAGGCCGATGACGACTTCGTTCACCAGCGGCATGCCCAGGCGCGATACCTGGGTCCAGGCGCCGCCCTCCTTCGATGGCGCACCGGTATTCGGCGTCGGGTTCAGCAGGCGCGCCTGGCGCACGCTGGCCGTGGTCCAGCCGCCGATCACGGGATCGCTGCCGCCGGACGCGGTCAGGCAGGAGGCGGCGACCTCCAGTTCAATCGAGGTGACGTTCTTGTCGGCCAGGTCGTCCCTGGCGGCCTTCTCGGCGTTGGCGTTGAACTCGGTGGCCGGGGCCTTGATGTTCACCAGGTCGAAGGTTTCGCCGAGGTTGACCACGAACGGATCCTTGCGCTGGCCGACAAACATGCGCGCCGGCGTGCCGCAGCCGGGGATGTTGACGTTGTAGACGTGGGCCGCCGCGTAGGCCGCGTAGTTCGGTATCGACTTGTTGCCGATGTTGTCGAGCGGCTTGTCGAAGGTGGCGGTGCCGTCGGCCGCGTTGCTGACCGAGGCCCTGGCGCCGGTGCGGCGGTCGCCGCGCACCACGCTGACGGTGTAGGTCTCGCGCACGTTGGCGCCGGCCGCGTTCGGGCCGGCGATGGCGCCGCCGTTGATCACCAGCGGTATCGACACCTGCTTGCCGCCGACGTTGAGCTTGGTGTCCTTGTTGGCGTTGTTGAAGCGGAACTGGAAGGTCAGGTCTTCCTTGGCGTCGCCGTTGTTGTCGATGTGGATCTCGTACAGCGCGTTCGGGTCCATGGCGAAGTAGTTCGGGCCGCCGTAGGCGTCCTGCAGCGGGACGTAGTTGGCGATCAGGGTGACGAAGCCGGCGCGGCCGGGCTCGTAGCTGCGGAACATGTAGAAGTCGGTGCCGTCGACTTTGGGACTTTGCGTGACGAACGGCGCCTCGCGGTGGCTGGACGCCACGGCCGCCGGTGCGAATGCGCTGGCCACGGCGCCGATGACGGCCGCGCGCATCGCGTGCTTGACGATAGTTTGCATTTCGTTTTCTCCCCAATTGGTTGATCTGCCAGATACTGCGTGTTGATATACGGCGCCGGAGGCGGATCGGATTCAAAATAAATGTCTGGCCGCGCGCGGGGGCGATATGGTACTTTCGTCACGCTTGCAAATTATTCCTCCAACCTCCCGAAGGCCCGCATTGTCCGACGCGACCACTCTCGATCCCCGGCAGCTGCGCCTGTGGCTGCAAGGTGCGGCCAACCGCGACGCCGCCGCATTCCGTGCGCTCTACGACGCCACATCGGCGAAACTGTTTGGCTTTGCGCTGCGTATATTGATCAAGCGCGAACTGGCCGAGGAGGTGCTGCAGGAAAGCTTCGTCGCGATCTGGAACAACGCCGGCACCTATCAAAGCCAACTGGCCGCACCCATGACCTGGATGACGACCATCGTCCGCAACAAGGCTTTCGATCTGCTACGCCGCAGCGATGTGACCACCGAAATCGACGGCGAACAGTTTGATAGCGAGGTGATCAATGCACTGCACGATCCCGGGGCCACGCCCATCGAGGCGCTGGAAATGAGCCGCGACGCCAAGGCGCTGGCCTATTGCATGTCGGCGCTGGAGGGGCTGCACCGGCAGGTGCTGGGCCTGGCCTTTTTCCATGACCTGTCGCACAGCGAGGTGGCGCAGCAGATGGCGCTGCCGATCGGCACCGTCAAGACCTGGATACGCCGCAGCCTCGACAAGCTGAAGACGTGCCTGGCCAAGGGAGAGCGCGCATGAACCTCCGCGACAACGCCTCGCTGCGCGAAAAGCTGGCGGCCGAATACGTGCTTGGCACGCTCAAGGGTGGCGCCCGCCGCCGCTTCGAAGGCCATCTGCACAACGACGCGGCGCTGCGCCGCATCGTCGCCGAATGGCAGGACCGGCTGGTGCCGCTGGCCGAGTTCTCCAGCGCGCAGCAGCCGCGCAAGCAGGTGTGGCAAGGCATCGAGCGCCGCCTGAACCTGCGGCGCGCGCATCCGGCGTGGCAGTTCTGGCGCAGCGAGTCGGTAACGTTCTGGCGCACGCTGGGCGTGGCGTCGACCGCCGTCGCCGCCCTGCTGGTGGTGGCGATCGGCGTGCGCACGCTGCAGGCGCCGCAGCTCGACTACGTGGCCACGCTGACCGACGAGCAGGCGCAGACCGCGCTGGTGCTGACCGGCGACCTGCGCCACCAGGCGATGACGGTGCGGGCGGTGGGCGCGGCCGCGGTGCCGGGCGACAAATCGCTGGAACTGTGGGCGGTGCCGAAGTCGGGCAATCCGCGTTCGCTGGGCTTGCTGAGCGAGCGCGGCGAGGTCCGGCTGGCGATGACCAGCAAGGCCATCGGCGACGATGTGGCGCTGCTGGCGGTCACGCTGGAACCGAAGGGCGGCTCGCCGAATCCCAACGGGCCGACCGGACCGATCCTGTACAAGGGACGCTGGGTCCGGGTGATGTAGGGGGAAAGTTGCTATCATCGCGGGTGTCGGGCCTCGGCCCCATTCGCGAAAGGCTGTCATGGACGCCAGCAAGTTCAATCCGGAATATTTCAACAGCTTCGGCAAGGGAACGCTGCCCGATCACCTGGGCATCGTCATCACCGGCGTGCGCGAAGGCGAGATCGTAGCCGAGTTCGCCGTCACGCCGCAGCACTTGGCGCCGAACGGCTTCCTGCACGCGGGCAGCGTGGTGACGCTGGCCGACACCGCCTGCGGCTACGCCTGCTTCTCGCACCTGCCCGAAGGCGCGCACAGCTTCACCACCATCGAATTGAAATCCAACCACCTGGGCACGGCGCGCGAGGGCGTGGTCGAGGCGACCGCCAAGGTGGTGCACCTGGGCCGCACCACGCAGGTCTGGGACGCCGTCGTCAGCGACCAGGCCACTGGTAAAACGATAGCGTTGTTCCGCTGCACGCAGATGGTTTTGTACCCGAAATAACTGCTAAATTCGTGGCTGGCACCGATCCCGCACGGGGAAAACCGAGATGATCAAATTCTGCAGGACGGCCATGCTTGGCCTGATGGTGGCTGCGCCGCTGGCCGCCGCGCAAACGCCCTATACCGACGACGCCACCTACGTTGGCCTCGGCGGCAAGGACGGCATCAAGCGCATCGTCGACACCTTCATCCCGCTGGTGCTGGCCGATCCGCGCATCAAGGAAACCTTCGACGACTTCGACATGGCCCAGTTGAACGCGCGGCTGCGGGAGCAGTTCTGCGAATTCGCCGGCGGCCCGTGCCGCTACACCGGCCAGCACCGCGACCGGACCATGGATGGCGTCGGCACCGTGCGCGACATGGCCACCGTGCATCAGGACTTGAAGATCACCGATGCCATGTTCAACGCGCTGACCGAGGATTTGCAGATCGCGATGGAACGCAACCAGGTGCCCAATCGCGTGGCCAACAAGCTGATCGCCAAGCTGGCGCCGATGCGGCGCGACATCGTCACCGAGCGGGCCGCGCAGGGGCGGCCGGACATGGGCAAGTTCCTCGCCACCGGCGGCGTCAGCCAGGTCGAGGGCGCGGGCGGCGGCGGCATCACGCCCTGGGCGCTGATCAGCGGCTACGGCACGCGCGACAGCTGGGGCGCCAACGCGCATTACACCCGCCTCGCCACCCAGGACTACAAGCTCGACAGCTACGGCGTGGCGGTGGGCATCGCCGACCGGCTGGAGCTGACCCTGGCCAAACAGCGCTTCCAGGGCAGCCTGGCGCCGCTGAACCTGCTCGACATCCGGCAGGACATCGTCGGAGTGAAAGTGAGGGTGGCGGGCGACGCGGTGTACGGGCAGGACAGCCCGATGCCGCAGGTGTCCATCGGCATGCTCTACAAGCGCAACCAGGGCGTGGGCGGCCTGGGCGCGCTGGGCGTGAGCAATGTGAAGCAACTGGGCGCCAAGGATGACCACGGCTACGACTACTACGTGGCAGCCACCAAGATCCTGTTCGAGCAGAGCCTGCTGTTGAACGGCACGCTGCGCGCGACCCGCGCCAATCAGATGGGCCTGTTGGGCTTCGGCGGCGACAAGGGCGACAGCCTGCGGCTGATGCCGGAAATCTCGGCCGCCTACCTGGTCAACCGCAAGCTGGCGCTGGGCGCCGAATACCGCCGCAAGCCGCACAACCTGGGTGTCGACAATGAGAAGGCGTACTACGACGTGTTCGTGGCCTGGTTCCCGAGCAAAAACTTCTCGCTAACGGCCGCGTATGCCGACCTGGGCGACATCACCATCTTCAATCCGAAGCGCCAGCACGGCCTGTACCTGTCGCTCCAGGCCGGCTTCTAAATTGGGGTCAAGTCTGACATTCGGACACGAGCTCTGCCGTAGACGCGCGTCTACGGCAGAGCTCGTGTCCGAATGTCAGACTTGACCCCAAACGGGTTAGTAGGATTTGTAGGGCAGGAATTTGCCGCTGAGGACCACTTGCACGCGGTCACCCTTGGGATCGGCTTCGCGCTGGATGTCCATCGAGAAGTCGATCGCGCTCATGATGCCGTCGCCGAATTCCTCGTGGATCAGTTCCTTGATGGTGGTGCCGTAGACGTTGACGATCTCGTACCAGCGGTAGATCAGCGGGTCGGTCGGCACCGCGGTCGGTAGCGAGCCCTTGTATGGCACGATCTGCAGCCATGCCGCTTCTTCATCGGTCAGGCCGAACAGCGCCTGCGCCTTGTCGGCTTGGGCGCGGTTGAAGGTCATTTGGCCCAGCAGCGCGGCGGTGGTCCACTCCTTGCTGCGACCGAATTCGGCGGCAAGATCAGCCCAGCGCAGCTGCTTGGCGACTTTGACGGACAGGATTTTTTGCGTGACTTGGTTGCGATCCATGATGGGCTTTCCAGTGGTTGAGGAGAGCCCTATGCGATGCAAGCGCCGTGCCAGGCGGCGCGGCGTTCCCGGCGTTTAGCCGCGCAACGATTCTTCCAGCAGCTTGTGCAGCGCCGGGAAGTCCGGCTCGCCCAGGTAGCGCTTGAGGATCTTGCCATCCTTGCCGATGACAAAGGTGGTCGGCGTCATGGCGACGTTGCCGTAGGCCTTGGCGGCCGAGCCGTCGGTGTCGAGCGCGACCTTGAATGGCAGCTGGCGCGTCTCGGCGTAGTTCAGCACGTAGTTGGGCGGGTCGTAGCTCATCGCCACGGCCACGAACTCCAGCCCCTGCCCCTTGAACTTGTTGTAGGTATCGACCATCTTCGGCATCTCGCCCACGCAGGTGGTGCACGAGGTGGCCCAGAAATTGACCATCACCACCTTGCCGCGCAGGCTCTCCGGCGAGATCTTGTCGCCCTTGATGCTCAGGAAGGTGACCTCGGGCGCGGCCTGGTGCTTGTTCAGCGACAGGTAGCCGCCAAAGCCGGCCGCGGCGATGACCACGGCGGCCAGCACCGGCTTGATCCAGCCGGGGGAAGATTTCGTCTGTTGCATGATGGGCTCGGACTAAAAAGGCGATGGGGCCATTATAGACCCCATCCGGATTACGAGTTGTCGGCCGGCTTGGCAGGCTGCAGGCTCTTCCACTCGTCTTCGGTGATGTACTCGAACACCTTGACCACCTTGTACACGCCGCTCACGCCGCGCGCCACGTCGGCGCCGATCTGGCCTTCGCGCTGGGTCACTCGGCCCTGCAGGTAGACCACGCCGCGCTCGGTCACCACCTGGTAGGAGTTGGCCGAGATGTCCTTCTTGTCGACCAGGCTGGCCTTGACCTTGGTGGTGATCAGCGCGTCGTTCGAGCGCGAGGTGTAGCTCGACGGGCCGGCGATCTCCAGCTCGTTGATCACCGACAGCACGCCCTCGATGCCGCGCAGCTCGCGCTCGGCGGCGGCCTTCATGGCCTCGTCGCGCACCTCGCCGGTCAGCAGCGCCCGGCGGTTGAAACTGTTGATGTTGATGTGACCCGCATCGCCGACGACGTTGTTGAGCTTGATGCCGCCCTTGACTTCGATCGCCCGGTCTTCCGTCTGCGCACCCAGGGTGCGGCGGTCGGTTGCGGCCAGCGTCCCGGAAATGGCGCCGCCCGCGACCAGCGCGACACAGCCCGACAGCGAGGCCAGCATGGCGCCACACAGCACGCTCATGGCCAGTGGCCGCTGTACTTTTTTCCAGATTACGCCGGGATTAGTCATTCACATCTCCTCCGAATAGCGCGACGTCGATGCCGTCGCAAATGCAATGTATGGTCACCAGATGCACTTCCTGGATGCGGGCGGTGCGGTCGGCCGGCACGCAGATGTGGACGTCGGCGTCGGTCAGCATCTTGCCGATGGCGCCGCCGCCCTTGCCGGTCATCGCCACCACGCGCATTTCGCGCTCCAGCGCGGCCTCGATCGCGGCCATCACGTTGGCCGAGTTGCCCGAGGTCGAGAACGCCAGCAGGATGTCGCCGGCCTGGCCGAACGCCTGCACCTGCTTGGAGAAGATCTCGCGGTAGCTGTAGTCGTTGGCCACCGCCGTCAGGATCGACGTGTCGGTGGTCAGCGCCATGGCCGGCAGCGGGAAGCGTTCGCGCTCGAAGCGCCCCACCAGCTCGGCCGCGAAGTGCTGGGCGTCGGCGGCCGAACCGCCGTTGCCGCACACCAGAATCTTATTGCCGTTGGACAACGCCGAGAACATCAGCTCGATCGCTTGCGCGATGTGCGGAGCGAGGACGGTGGCGGACTGGATTTTGAGTTCGGCACTTTCGTGGAAGTGCGAGAGTATGCGTTGATTATTCATAGTGTGCTGATTATAGTGCAGCCGCACAACGAGCCGGACAAGCGCTGTTAAAAATGCTTACATTTGCAGCGTATTTTGCATCCATGACAACTTTTCGCCATCGATGGCGACCAGGTCGAAGCGGCACGGCGGCAGATGCCGGTAGCGCAGCAGGTAGAACTGGGCCGCGTTGATCAGCCGCCGCTGCTTGGCCGGCGTGACGCTGGCGGCCGCCCCGCCGTAGCGGCTGCCGGCCCGCCGCCGCACCTCGACAAACACCAGGTGGGCGCCGTGCTGCATGATCAGGTCGATCTCGCCGGCCTTGCACAGGAAATTGCGCTCGACCAGCACCAGCCCGGCCGCGCTCAGGTGGGCCAGCGCCCGGTCTTCGCCGAGCCGGCCCAGGCGCTGCTGTTCGGTCTGCGGCATGGCGGCCTCACGGCGTGACCGGCCGCGCCACGCCGTTCTGGTACACGGCCGGCTGCTCGGTGCGCTCGAAGCTGGCCGCGCCCTCGCCGAAGTCCACGTTCAGCCGGCCGGTCACGCCGTCCAGCTGGAAGCGCCCCACCGGATGGCGGCCGATCTCGCGCGCCACGCGGTAGGCGTCGATGCCCAACGCGTACAGGCGCTCGATGTCGGCGCTGTTCGATTGCAGCGGATGCGGGTAGACCATCACCGCCGGATGGTCGCGCTGCAGCTGCCAAGGCAGGTCCAGCAGGTGCACGCCGTCCAGCTCCTGGGTCGGGCTGTTGCTGCCGCTGCCGGGGTTCAGCGCCGAGGTGCCGTAGATCGGCAGGCCGCGCAGCGACGGCCCCGGCGCGGACACGGGCGGCGGCGGCAGCGCGTCGGCGGTGCTGAAGATGGGATTGGTCGGCTCGGTGCTGACGCCGTCGCTGAGGGCGCCGCGCAGCTGGCGGGTCTGGTCGGCGCTCATGGCCGAGAACAGCAGGCCGGGCGGATCGTCGCGCAGGCGGGCGCGCAGCTGCACCAGTTCCGGATCGCTGAGGTAGCCGTCCGGCGCGCCCAGCTCGATCGTTTTGGAAGGCAGGCCATGGCGCTCCCATTGCGCGGCGAAGGCGGCCGCCACGCGCCGCTGCCAGGGCGTGCTGGTGCTTAAAATCAGGGCAGTGCTGCCGGGCTGGTCGGCGGCGGCCCACTGGGCGGCCTGGCGCGCTTCCTCCTCGATCGACAGGCCCATGGCCAGCATCTGCGGCGGCAGCGGCGCGGCGCCCGGCATGCCGTGGCCGTCCGGGTAGTTCAGCGCGACGGTCGGTTTTTGCACCAGCGGACTGGCCGCGATGGCCGCCACGGCCGAGCGCGCCAGCGGGCCGACGATGATGTCGTCCTGCTGCTGGGCGCGGGCGTAGCTGGCCAGCACGTCCTGCGCCACGTCGCCGGTTTCGATCACGTCCACGGTGATGTTGTCGCGGTCGCGCTCCCACGCCGCCAGGAAGCCGGCCCGCACCGACGAGGCGGCCAGGCCCAGCGTCTCGGAGCGCAGCGGCAGCAGCAGCGCCATGCGGATCGGCGCGGAAGACCCCGCTGCGGGAGCCTCGGCCATGCGTACCGGCCCTTGGTCGGGGGTGACGGTCAGGCCGGCGCCGGCACGCGGCGGCGCGGTGGGGGCCATGCCCGGCAGCGTGACGGCGAAGGTTTCGGCGGGCGGCGGGGTCGGCTCGGGCGGCGGTTTGGGCAGCGGCGCGGGAGCCGGCGGCGGCAGCGCGGCGGGCGCGACACTTGTATTTGACGAGCCGGGCGCGCACAATCCTCCGGGCGCATCGCAGAACGGCGTGCTGCAGGCGCTCACCAGCGCCGCGGCCGCACACAGCAGCGACAACTTCACACTATTCATCCTACCCCCACAATGACCGCACAAGAATCCAGCTCCATCGCCACCCTGCCCGTGATGGGCGAAACGGCGCACCAGACCTATCCTAGCGCAACCTTGTACGTCGTGGCGACCCCGATCGGCAATGTGACGGATATCAGCCTGCGGGCGTTGCACGTTTTGAGCCTGGTCAATGCCGTGGCCTGCGAGGACACCCGCAACACCGCCCAGCTGATGACCCGCTTCGGCCTGCACAAGCCGCTGATCGCGGCCCACCAGCACAACGAGCGCGAAGTGGCGGAAACCTTGATCGCCCGTCTGCAGGCCGGCGAGCGCATCGCGCTGGTGTCGGACGCGGGCACGCCGGCCGTGTCCGACCCGGGCGCGCGCATTGTGGACGCGGTGCGGGCCGCCGGCTTGCGCGTGCTGCCGCTGCCGGGCGCGTCGGCGGCGGTGACGGCCTTGTCGGCCAGCGGGCTGGTGAATGATCAGTTTTACTTTGTCGGCTTTTTGCCGGCCAAGGCCAAGCAGCGCGAGAACTTCCTCGCCACGCTGCGCGCGGTGACGGCCACAATGGTGTTTTATGAAGCGCCGCATCGCATCCTCGATTGCGCCACGGCGCTGGCGGCGGTGTTCGAGCCGGAGCGCCAGGTGGTGTTCGCGCGCGAGCTGACCAAGATGTTCGAGGAAATCCACCGCTGTCCTCTGTCCGAGGCGGAGGCCTGGATCAAGGCCGACCCGCACCGCGAGAAAGGCGAGTTCGTCGTGCTGCTGGCCGGCGCGCCGGCGGCCGAGGACGAGCAGGACGTGGAGGCCGAGCGCATCCTGAAGATTTTGCTGACCGAGTGCTCGGTCAAGCAGGCCGCCAATCTGGCGGCGCAGATCACCGGCCGCAAGAAGAACGCGCTGTATGACCGCGCGCTGCAGCTCAAGGGCGGCGACTGATCAGAACTTGCAGCCGCTGTCCTTCTTGTCCAGCATCCAGATGAGCGGCGCCAGCAGGCCGCCGCCGCCCTTCCGGCAGTCGGGCCGGGTGGCGCCCTGGATGTTGCGCCCCAGCTTGGTTTCGCGTTCTTCGGGATAAAGCGGGTGGTCGTCCAGCTGCGCCACCGGCAGGCCGGCACGGGCCGGATCCTTGGCGTTGGCTTCCTTGCGGGCGGTTTTCAGCGCCGCGTTCATGTCGAATTTTTTCGGTTGCAATTCCGGGTGCAGCGGATCGGGCGCGGTGCTGGCCGGCGCCGGCAGCGTGATCGCCTGCGCCGTGACCGGTGCGGGCGCCTCCACCTCCGCCTTGGCCGGCGCTCTGGCGCGCTCGGCCACCTGCGGCCGTTCGCGCTTGCGCGGCTGGACCGGCTCCGGCTTCGGCGGCGGCTCCACCTTGGCGACGATGGGCTTGGGCGGCTCGGCCGGCCTCAGCCACACGGTCATTGCCTTGGCTGGCTGCGGCTGCTCGGGCGCGGTGGGCGCCGCCAACCGGTAGCCGAAGATCAGCGCCGCATGCAGCACCAGCGAAACGGCGATGCCCGCAACAATCCCCGGCCGCCGCATCGGGGCGGGCTGGAATGAGGTCAGGGTCGCGCTCATGGCTTTTTAGATAATTTATCCACACCCGACATAATCTCACATTGAAAAAATTTCGCCATGGTCCATACTGATTTCATAGCGGCACTTGACGGATACTGAACCAGCTTGTATTATCTTGCTTCTTCGGAGTGTGGCGCAGCCCGGTAGCGCACCTGGTTTGGGACCAGGGGGTCCAAGGTTCGAATCCTTGTACTCCGACCAGTTTCAGAAAAAAAGACTCAAGAGTTTCGGCTCTTGGGTCTTTTTTTTATCCTCCACGGTTCATCGAGCTATACGAATTGATCATAGATTCGATTGAATACGCAATTGGTTGGCAAGCAAGCTCTTACGTAATATGAAATGAGCGCGGGCAAAACGCGCATAAGAAAATTACGGAGAGACCATGCATTCGACTAAGTTCAGCCGCCCCATCGCCTGCTAGCTCGCCGCATCGCGCGAGCGCCTGCTATCCAAAACCAGAGCTATATGCCGAAACAGGCAGGCCTTCGCACATTCATTCATTCCTAATAAGAGCACGGAGACACAATGAAAATGAATACTTCCAAGACGGTCATAGCCGCCCTGATCGCCGAGATGTTGATGATGGCGGGCGCGTCGGCGCAAACCGCCGGCGAGGCCAAGCCGCTCGACACCAGCGCCACCGTGGTCGTCAGCGGCATCCGCGCCTCGCTGTCGTCGTCGCTGACCACCAAGCGCCTGCAGGACGGCGTGGTCGACGCGGTCTCCGCCGAGGATGCCGGCAAGTTCCCGGACACGAACATCGCCGAATCGCTGCAGCGCGTCACCGGCGTGCAGATCCAGCGCAACAACGGCGAAGGCCGCTACATCTCCGTGCGCGGCCTGGGGCCTGAGTTCAACAACGTGCTGGTCAACGGCCGCACCATGACCAGCGACACCGGCGGCCGCGAGTTCTCGTTTGACCTGCTGTCCTCCGACCTGATCTCGAAAGCGCTGGTCTACAAAACGTCGCAAGCCTTCCTGCCCGAGGGCGGCATCGGCTCGACCGTGGACATCCAGACCGCGCGTCCGCTGTCGGGCAAGCTGGGCCACTCGTCGGTGGTCAACGTCTCCGACTCGTACGACACCAACTCCAAGAAGAACACGCCCAACATCGCCGGCATGTACTCGTTCGCCAACGAGAACCGCACCTTCGGCGTGACCGGTTCGCTCTCCTACACCGACCGCGCCTCCAAGCAGAACAAGGCCGTCAACGACGCCTGGAACTACCGCGACGTCTCGATGATCAACGGCGACCTCAATTCCAAGGGGTTGACCATGGCCGACGTCACCACCAAGAAGCTCTACATGCCGCAGAGTTACGGCTTCCAGCAGGAGAACGAAAGCCGCAAGCGCCTGGTGGGCAACCTGACGGTGCAATACAACCCGTCGCCGACCTGGAAACTGACGGCCGACGCCCTGTACTCGCGCCTCGACCAGAAGAACGACGTGATCGCGTTCAGCGACTGGAACAATCCGCAGCAGTTGGGCGTGAAGACCGACTCGAACAACCAGGTCACCAGCTTCCTGCGCCCAGGCTCGATCTTCTACGCGAACAATCCGGAACTGGCCGGCAGCGGCAAGCTGCTGGGCGAGGCCAATTCGAACGACATGATCGTCAAGGGCGGCGACCGGCTGTCCACTACGCAGGCGTTCGGCCTGAACTCGAAATGGGCGCTGATGCCGGAGCTGAAACTGGAAGGCGACATCTCCAGCTCGCGCACCACCTCCAAGTCGCCGAACATGTGGATCGTGGCCGGCATGGTGCCGAAGAACGGCGACGTGCTGACCTTCGGCAGCACGCCAGGCCTGGTGTTCGGCGACGGCATCGCCGACCCGACCGCGGTGCGCGCGCACGCCGTCTCGTATGGCGACATTCGCAATCTCGACGACCTGCAGGAAGGCCGCTTCAACCTGTCGTGGAACCACGAGATGGGCTACTTCAAGGGCATCGATTCCGGCGTGGCCCACTCGGAGCGCAACGTCGAGCGCACGCAGTGGAACAACGACGCATGGAACGCCTTCAGCGGCTACCACGTCTCCCTGCCGTCGTCGCTGTTCACGGTCACGCCGATGGATAACTTCCTCGGCAATGGCGCGCAGATCCCAAGCGCCTATCTCCGATTCAATCCGTATGAGTACATGAACTACCTGAACCAGCCTTCGCTGCTGGCGCAATCGAACGACCCGGCGCTGTACCTGGACAAGAGCAAGTACCCGAACGGCCCGATGGCGATCGACTACACCAAGCCTGACATGTGGGGCGTGAAGGAAAAGGTATCGAGCTTCTTCCTGGACTCCAAATGGGAAGGCGAACACTGGTCGGCCAACGCCGGCGTGCGCGTGGTGCACGTGAACTCCACGTCGACCGGCATCAGCCGCGTGCTGCTGTCGGCGACCAAGAGTCCCAACGACACGACCTATATCCTGAACTGGGGCCCGAACGCGGTTAACTCCGTCAGCAACAGCTACAACAGCTACCTGCCATCGGCCAACCTGAAGATCGACCTGACGCCGGACATGCTGCTGCGCCTTGCCGCATCGAAGACCGAGACCCGTCCGACGCTGAACCAGATGGGCGTCAGCAATTCCTACGGCGGCCGTTTCGGCGACGTGCAGACCGGCGGCGGCAATCCCTACCTGAAGCCCATGCAGTCGAAGAACTACGACCTGTCGTATGAATGGTATCTGTCGAAGACCAACTACGTCAGCGCCGCCATCTTCCGCAAGGACGTCTCCAACTTCCTGGAGACCAAAATGGTCGACATGAAGATTCCGCAGTACGATGAAATCGTCCACGACACCCGCGTGCGCAACGGACAAGAGGGCAAGATCAAGGGCGTGGAACTGGCCGGCCAGTACGCCTTCGACAACAGCGTCTCGTGGCTGAAAGGCTTCGGCGTCGCCGCCAACTACACCTACGTGGACGCCAGCGCCACCCGCGAATCCGACGCCAGCGCACCGGCCTGCGGCTACCCTGGCCTGTCGCCGCAGTCGTACAACGGCTCGATCTTCTATGAGAACGACAAGTTCATGGCACGCGTGAGCTACAACTGGCGCAACCACTTCTCCGTCGATTGCGGCGGTGGCAGCACGCTGCCACGCAACCGCGCGGCCTATGGCCAGACCGACGCCAGCCTGCGCTACAATCTGACGCCGAAGATGGCGCTGTACGCGGACTTCATCAACCTCTCCAACTCGCGGATGCACGAATATGCCAACAACGAATCGCAGTTCCTCACCCTGGAAGATGTCGGCCGCCGCGCCAACGTTGGCTTGCGAGTGGCCTTCTAAATGACGCGTACCAATCTGCCACGCCGCCGCCTGCTGCAAGGCGCCGCCGCCGCCGCTGGTGGCGCCCTGTTGCCGATCCAAGCCGGCGCGCAAGCTGCGCCGCGCTTCGCGGTCGGCGCCAGCGATTTCCTCATCGACGGCAAGCCGTTCCAGATCCGCTGCGGCGAAATGCACTTCGCCCGCGTGCCGCGCGAGTACTGGGGCCATCGCCTGAAGGCCATCAAGGCGATGGGCTTGAATACGGTGTGCGCCTACCTGTTCTGGAACTATCACGAATGGCGCGAAGGGAAGTTCGACTGGAGCGGCCAGCGCGACGCGGTGGAGTTCTGCCGTCTCGCGCAACAGGAAGGGCTGTGGGTGATCCTGCGTCCCGGTCCCTACGCATGCGCCGAGTGGGAGATGGGCGGCCTGCCGTGGTGGTTGTTGAAGAAGAATCCGGGCGACGCCTTCCTACGCACGCGCGATCCGGCGTTCATCGATCCGGCGCGGCGCTACCTGCGTGAAGTCGGCCGCGTGCTCGGGCCGATGCAGGTGACGCAGGGCGGGCCGATATTGATGGTCCAGGTGGAGAACGAATACGGCTTCTTCGGCGAAGACCTGGACTACATGCGCGTGCTGCGCCAGGCGCTGCTCGACGCCCGCTTCGACGTGCCGCTGTTCCAGTGTAATCCGACCAACGCGGTGGCCAAGACCCACCTGCCCGGCATGCTCTCCGTGGCCAACTTCGGCAGCGATCCGGCCGGAGGCTTCAAGGCGCTGGCGGCGGTGCAGCAGGCGCCGTTGATGTGCGGCGAATACTACTCCGGCTGGTTCGACACCTGGGGCAATCCACACCGCCGTGGCGACAACACCAGCGCCGTCGTCGACATCCAGGCCATGCTGAAGGCGAACGGCTCGTTCAGCCTTTACATGGCGCACGGCGGCACCACCTTCGGCCTGTGGGGCGGTTGCGACCGTCCCTTCCGGCCGGACACCACCAGCTACGACTACGACGCGCCGATCAGCGAAGCGGGATGGATGGGCGCCAAGTTCAACGCCTACCGCGAGGGTATGCGTCCCTTCCTGGCTGCGGGCGAAGTGCTGCCCGAAGCGCCGGCGCGCAATCCCGTTATGAGCATCGATGCGTTCGCGCTGAGCGAATCGGCGCCGGTGCTGGCGAACCTGCCGCCGCGCGCGATCAAGGCCGTGTCGCCGGAGCCGATCGAGCAGTACGACATCAGCCGAGGGCTGGTCGCCTACCGCGTGCAGCTGCCGGCCGGACCTGCGGGCCTGCTGGCCGCCGCCAAGGTGCGTGACCTGGCCTGGGTCTACATCGACGGCAAGCTGGCGGGAACGATGGACACGCGCCATCGCCGCTTCTCGGTCGCCGTGCCGGCGCGCAGCAAGGCGGTGACGGTGGAGATCCTGTTGTACACCATCGCGCGGGTCAACTTCGGTCTGGAAGTCCACGACCGCAAAGGCCTGCATGGTCCGGTGACGTTCACCGCCAAGGGCGGCGCGGCGCAGGCTGTGGAGAACTGGGAAATCCGCGCCATCGATTTCGACGCCGATGGCGTGCTGCCGCCGCTGTCGTTCAAGCGCGGACGCGCCAAGGGGCCGGCCTTCTGGCGTGGCGGTTTCGAAGCCAGCCGGCAGGCCGACACCTTCCTCGACATGTCGAGCTGGGGGCAAGGCATCGTGTGGATCAACGGCCGCTGCCTGGGCCGCTACTGGAGCATCGGACCGACGCAGACCATGTACCTGCCCGGCCCGTGGATCAGGAAGGGCCGCAACGAGATCGTGGTATTGGACCTGACCGGCCCGCGCAGCGCGCGCATCGCCGGCCTGACGGAGCCGATACTCGACCAGCTCAATCCGGAGCTGGACCTGGCGCGTCCACCGAGCACGGTCAAGCCGGCGCTGGAAGGCGTTACGCCGGCGCAGGCGGGCGAGTTCGCGGCTGGTGGTGCGACGCAGGATGTGATGTTCGCCGCGCCGGTCAAGGGCCGCCAGTTCTGCCTTGAATCGCTGAGCGCCTTCGACGGCAAGCAGTATGCGGCGGTGGCCGAGATTTCACTGCTGGGCAAGGATGGCAAGACCATCAACCAGCAATCGTGGACGATCGCCTACGCCAGCAGCGAGGAGTTGAAGAAGGAAGACGGCTCGGCGCTCAACGCCATTAACGGGCAGGCGTCGGACCACTGGCACACGGCGTTTGCCGGCGGCACCGGCCACCCGCACCAGCTGATCATCGATTTGGGTCAGCAGGTGGAGGTGGCGGGCGTGCGCTACACGCCGCGCCAGGGGACCGACACCGTCACCGGGCGTATCAAGCAGTACCGCATGTACGTCGCGGACAAGCTGGTACGCGAGTGACGTTGGTCTAGCCGGCGCGCTTGGCGGCGATGGCGTTGCCGGCGCGGCTGGCGCCTTTGCGGCCCAGGAACTGCGAGATGAACTGGCCGGCGTCGACCACGATATCGAGGTCGATGCCGGTTTCAATTCCCAGTCCCTGCATCATGTACAGCACGTCCTCGGTGGCGACGTTGCCGGTGGCGCCCTTCGCATACGGACAGCCGCCCAGGCCCGACACCGACGAGTGGTAAATCGAGATGCCCAGTTCCAGGCTGGCGTAGATGTTGGCCAGCGCCTGTCCATACGTATCGTGGAAGTGGCCGGACAAACCGTCCAGCCGGAAGGCGCGGATCGCCGTCTCCATCACCGCCTGCGTCTTGCGCGGCGTGGCCACGCCGATGGTGTCGGCGATGTCGATCTCGTCGCAACCCAGGTCGCGCATGCGGCCCACCACGTCGGCCACCGCGTCCAGCGGCACCTCGCCTTGGTACGGGCAGCCGAACGAGCAGCTGATGCTGCCGCGCAGGCGCAGGCCGTTGTCCTTGGCCGCTTTCGCCACGCCTTCAAAGCGCGCGATCGATTCGGCGATCGAGCAGTTGATGTTCTTTTGCGAGAACGCCTCCGAGGCCGAACCGAAGATCACCACCTCGTCCGCCTTGGCCGCCAGCGCCGCCTCGAAGCCCTGCATGTTCGGCGTCAGCGCCGAGTAGATCACGCCCGGCTTGCGCGCGATCGCGGCCATCACCTCTTTGCTGGTGGCCATCTGCGGCACCCACTTCGGCGACACGAACGACGCCGCCTCGATGTTCTGGAAACCGGCGCTGGTCAGGCGGTTCACCAGCTCGATCTTCACTTCGGCGGGCACGCTCTCTTTTTCGTTTTGCAGGCCATCGCGCGGGCCGACTTCGACGATCTTTACCTGTTTCGGCATACTGCTCATATCAATATCCTCGTTTGCGGTCGACCACGCCGGCGACGGTTTCGCCCTGCGCGGTCTTGCGGATTTTTTCGGCGATTTGCTGCACGCTCTCACGGCGCAAGGTCAGCGCCGAGATGTGCGGCGTGATCGTGATGCGCGGCTCCTGCCAGAACGGATGCTGCGCCGGCAAGGGCTCGTTGCGGAACACGTCCAGCGTGGCGGCGGCAATGTGGCCGGACTTGATCAGCGTGAGCAGGTCCGGCTCGGCCAGGTGCGCGCCGCGCGCCACGTTGATCAGGTACGAGCCTTGCGGCAGCTTGCACATATTGGTGCGGTTGACCAGGTTGTTGGTTTCCGCCGTCAGCGGCAGCATGCAGACCAGTACCCGGCTGCCGCGCAGGAAGGTGTCCAGCCCATCGGCGCCATGGAAGCACTGCACACCTGGCATGCTCTTCTCGCTGCGGCTCCAGCCGCGCAGCGGGAAGCCGAACGGCGCCAGCGCCTGCAGCACGCGCGTGCCCAGCACGCCCATGCCCAACACGCCGACCGAGAAGTCTTCCTTTGGATACTGGGGCAGCGGCAGCCACTGGCCGGCGCGCGCCTGGGTCTCGTATTCATCGAAACGGCGGAAGTAGCGCAGCACAGAGTAGGTCACGTACTCCGCCATCTGTAGCGCCATGCCGGCGTCTTCCAGGCGGATGATGGGAATGTGCGGCGGCAGCGCGTCGCTGAACTTGAGCAGCGCGTCCACGCCGGCACCGGTGACGAAGATCGCCTTTACCTGCGCCAGGTCCGGCAGCATCGCCTCCGGCGGCGACCACACCACCGCATAGTCGCAAGCCTCGCACTTTTCGCCGGCATGCCAGATTTCGACTTCCGCTTCCGGCAGGTATTTCGCAAAATCCTTGATCCACGGCTCGGTCTTGCCGTCCGCGCGATGTAAAAGAATACGCATGATGTCCTCCCTTACGCCGTCTTGAACGCCAGCAGTGGGGCGCCATCGGCCACTTGGTCTCCCACGCCGTACAGAACCTCGTCGACCACGCCATCGTGCGGCGCGGCGATGGTGTGCTCCATTTTCATGGCTTCCATGATGACCAGGGCGTCGCCCTTCTTCACTTCCTGGCCTTTGGCGGCCAGCACAGCGACCACCTTGCCCGGCATTGGCGCGGTCAGGCGGCCGCCTTCGGCCTCGGTTTCGCCGGCGTGCGCCATCGGGTCATTGTAGGCCAATGGATAGTGCGCACCGTTGGTGAACACGTGCAGCATGTCGCCGTCGCGGCGCACCGTGCCGTGCACGGCCTGCTCGCCCAGCTTGATGCTGAAATCATGGCCGTCCTGCGACATCAGGCTGAGTATCTGCGGCTGAGCCGTGCCGACGCTGAACAGCCAGTCGGCGGCGCGGTAGCTGACGTTGACGCTGTACGGCTGGGCCGCCGCGGTGAATTCATCGCCGAAGGACAGCGCGCGCACGTACGGATGGTTCATGCGCCAGCCCAGCGCCTGGCCCCACGGGTCGGCGGCGTTGGCGCCGGACTGCGCGGCTGAGCGGTCCTTCTCGGATTCGATCAGCGACACGGCGGCCAGCGCCAGCGCGGCGTCCGGCGCCGCGTGCGCGGCCGGGAACAGCGCGTCGTGATTGCGCTCGATCAGGCCCGTGTCCAGGTCGGCCGTCGAGAAGGCATGGCCTTCGACCAGGCGTTTCAGGAAGGCGATGTTGGTGGCCAGGCCGACGATCTGGTACTGCGACAGCGCCTGCGCCATGCGGGCCAGCGCCTGCTTGCGGTCCGCGCCCCAGACGATCAACTTGGCGATCATCGGATCGTAGAACGGCGAGATCGCATCGCCGGCGCGCACGCCGGAATCGATACGCACGCCGGCCGGCAGGTTGACGGCGCCGCCCAGTTCAAAGGCGACCGCGCCCGGCGTCTCCATGTGGCGCAGGGTGCCGATCGACGGCAGGAAGCCCTTCTCCGGATTCTCGGCGTAGATGCGCGCCTCGATGGAATGGCCGTTGATGGCCAGTTCGTGCTGCTGCTTCGGCAGCGGCTCGCCGGCGGCCACGCGCAGCTGCCATTCCACCAGGTCGGTCCCGGTGATCATTTCGGTGACCGGGTGTTCGACCTGCAGGCGGGTGTTCATCTCCATGAAGTAGAACGAGCCGTCCTGGTTGGCGATGAACTCCACCGTGCCCGCGCCCACGTAGCCCACGGCCTTGGCGGCGGCGACTGCGGCCTCGCCCATCGCCGCGCGGCGTTCGGCCGGCATGTTCGGCGCCGGCGCTTCCTCCAGCACCTTCTGGTGGCGGCGCTGCACCGAGCAATCGCGCTCGAACAGGTAGATGCAGTTGCCGAGGGTGTCGGCGAAAACCTGGATTTCAATGTGGCGCGGGCGCTGGAGGTATTTCTCCGCCAGCACCTTGTCGTCGCCGAAGGAACTGATCGCCTCGCGCTTGCACGACGCCAGCGCGTCCTTGAACTGCGCCGAGTTCTCGATCACGCGCATGCCCTTGCCGCCGCCGCCGGCCGAAGCCTTCAGCAGCACCGGGTAGCCGATCTTGTCGGCCTGCGCGTGCAGGAAGTCGGCGTCCTGCTGTTCGCCGTGATAGCCGGGCACCAGCGGCACGTTGGCCTTCTCCATCAGCTGCTTGGCGGCGGACTTGGAGCCCATCGCGCGCATCGCCGACGCAGGCGGACCAATGAATACAAGGCCCGCTTCGGCGCAGGCGTCGGCGAATTCGGCGTTCTCGGACAGGAAGCCATAGCCGGGATGGATCGCTTGCGCGCCGGTGGCCTTGGCGACGGCGATGATTTTCTCGCCGCGCAGATAGCTTTCCTTGGCGGCTGCGGGGCCGATCAGCACCGCCTCATCGCACACCGCCACGTGCTTGGCGTTGGCGTCCGCCTCCGAGTACACGGCGACGGTCTTGATGCCCATGCGGCGCGCGGTGGCGGCCACACGGCAGGCGATTTCACCACGGTTGGCGATCAGTATTTTTGTGAACATGGTCTCTCTCTTTGCAGCTTATGGCTGGAAGTTTTTTTATAGTGTGGCGAATCGACGGGCTGGATCAGCAGCCGCACTTCTCCTTCGGTGCCGAGTCCAGCACGGCGCCGCGGGTTTTCAGGCCCAGTTTATTCAACAGCGCGCGGTCGTCTTCCGCTTCCGGGTTGTCGGTTGTGAGCAGCTTGTCGCCGTAGAAGATCGAATTGGCGCCGGCCAGGAAGCACATCGATTGCACCGCCTCGCCCATCTGGCGGCGGCCCGCCGACAAGCGCACGCGCGCCTTCGGCATGGTGATGCGGGCGACGGCGATGGTGCGCACGAATTCGAACGGGTCCAGCGGGTCCATGCCGTACAGCGGCGTGCCTTCCACCTGCACCAGGTGGTTGACCGGCACCGATTCAGGATACGGATTCAGGTTGGCCAGCTGCGCGATCAGGCCAGCGCGTTGCAGGCGCGATTCGCCCATGCCGACGATGCCGCCGCAGCAGACCTTCAAACCCGCTTCGCGGATGCGGCCCAGCGTGTCCAGGCGGTCCTGGTATTCGCGGGTCGAGATGACGTTGTCGTAGAACTCCGGCGCGGTGTCCAGGTTGTGGTTGTAGTAATCGAGGCCGGCGGCCTTCAGGCGCTCGGCCTGTTTTTCTTCCAGCATGCCCAGCGTGGCGCAAGTCTCCAGGCCCAGCGCCTTCACTTCGCGCACCATCTCCTCGACCTTGTCCATGTCGCGGTCTTTAGGGCTGCGCCATGCGGCGCCCATGCAGAAACGGGTGGCGCCGTTGTCCTTGGCCTGCTTGGCCGCATCCAGCACGGTGTCGATGTCGAGGATCTTCTTGGCTTCGACGCCGGTGTCGTAGCGCGCAGCTTGCGGGCAGTAGCCGCAGTCTTCCTCGCAGCCGCCGGTCTTGATCGACAACAGCGTGGCCAGTTCGACGTCGCCGTCCGGGAAATTGGCGCGGTGCGTTTGCTGGGCGCGGAACATCAAGTCGTTGAACGGCAGGTCGAACAAGGCCATCACGTCTTCCAGCGGCCAGGTCGCGGCGGGTGGCAAGGTGATGGCGGCCACAGGACGGTGCAGCTCAACGGTTTTCGGTTCCTGGAGGGTGTTTTGGGACATCGTGTTTCCTTCTTCGTTCAAAGTTTGTTCTGAGCTGGCCAGTTGGGCAGCTGCGTAAAATCGAGATATTCGGCGGCGGCTTGCGCGCTCGGTTCGGCCAGGCGCGGGATGCGGCCCAGCAGCGGTGCGCTGATGCGCTGCTCCAGCGCGGCGACGTTTTCGTCGGCGAAGTCCATGTCGTCCTGCGTTTCGTTGGCGACCCAGCCTGCCAACCGCAGGCCGCGCGCTTCGATCGCTTCCACCGTCAGCAGCGCGTGGCTGATGCAGCCCAGCCGCAGGCCGACCACCAGCACCACCGGCAGGTCGAGCTGCTCGGCCAGGTCGGCCGTGTCGAAATCATCGTTGAGCGGCACGCGGAAGCCGCCCACGCCCTCCACCACCGAGGCGTCGGAGGCGGCGTTGATTTCGATGTAGGCGGCCAGGATGGGCACCGGCGAAATCGTCACCCCTTCCAGCGCGGCGGCGATGTGCGGCGCGGCCGGCTCCTTCAGCAGGAACGGCGTGGTGATCGATTGCAGCAGGTGGACATTGCCGGCGGCGGCCAGCTGGTCGCAGTCGTCGTTGTGCCAGGCGCCGTCGCGCAGTTCGGCGCCGGCAGCCACCGGCTTCATGCCGCAGGCGCGCTGGCCGGCCTGCACCAGCGCGTGCAGCATCGCCGACGAGACCAGCGTCTTGCCGATTTCGGTGTCGGTGCCGGTGACGAAACAGCTGAACCGGGGCGGAATGCCGGTGGCGGCTGGCGCGGGCTGCACCTGCGTTAGCGGTGTGACCACGGCTATGACGGGATCGTCGAGACTCATATCAAGTCCTTTCCAATGCGTTGATCGCGGCTATCAGCTTGGCGACTTCCATGCTGCTATGGCCTGCCGACAGCGTCACGCGCAGGCGCGAGGTGCCCGGCGCCACAGTCGGCGGACGGATGGTGCCGACCCACAGGCCCTGTTCGTACAAGGCCGCGCCGGCGCGCATGGTCTCGGCATTATCGCCGATCAGGATGGGCTGGATCGCAGTCATCGAGGGCATGCGCTGCCAGCGCTTCAAGCGCAGGCCGTCGTCCAATTGTGCCACCAAAGCCTGCAAGTGTGCGCGACGGCTGCGGCCCTCGTCGCCTTCCAGCAGTTCGAGGCTGGTCAGCAGCGCGTGCGCCAGCGCCGGCGGGGTGGCGGTGGTGAAGATGTAGGGGCGGGCTTTCTGGATCAGCGTTTCGATCACCGTCTCGTGCGCGGCCACGAAGGCGCCACTGACGCCGGCCGCCTTGCCCAGCGTGCCCATATAAACCAGGTTGGGCGAGCGCAGGTTGAAGTGCTCCAGCGCGCCGTGGCCGTTGGCGCCCAGCGTGCCGAAGCCGTGGGCGTCGTCCACCACCAGCCAGGCGCCGTGTTGTTCGCACAGGGCCAGCAGCTGCGGCAGCGGCGCCAGGTCGCCGTCCATGCTGAAGACACTGTCCGTCACTACCAGTTTGGTAGCGGCGTTGGAGGCGGCCAGCAGCTGCGCCAGCGCTTCCAGGTCGGCGTGCGGGTAGACCTTGACGTTGGCGCGCGACAGGCGGGCGCCATCGATCAGCGAGGCGTGGTTCAGCGATTCGGAGAAGATGTCGGCGTCGCGGTCGGTGGCGGTCAGGCCGGTGACGATGGCGAGGTTGGCCATGTAGCCGGTGCAGAAGGTGAGTGCGCGCGGCGATTCCAGATGGGCGCCGACGAATTCCACCAGCCGCTCTTCCAGCATGGCGTGGGCGCGGCCATGGCCGCTGATGAGGTGCGAGGCGCCGCTGCCGACGCCATACATCGCCGCGCCTTCCTGTAGCGCGAGCTTGATGCTGCGGTGGTTGGCCAGGCCGAGGTAGTCGTTGGTGCAGAAGGCCAGCAGTTCGCGGCCGCCGACCGACACGCGTGGGCCGCAGGGCGTGTCGACCGTGCGGCGGGTGCGGATCAGGTCCTGTTCTTCCAGCGCTTGCAGCTGGCGCTTGAGTTGATTCAGCATTTCCATGGTCAGCCCGCCATTACTTGGTTGAATACGGCCAGCGTGTTGGCGGCGAGGCCGTCGATTTCCTCGTCGTTGAGGATATACGGCGGCATCATGTAGACGGTGGATCCGATGGGGCGCATCAGCAGTTCGTGCTCCACCGCCGTGGCGAAGAAGCGGCGCGAGAAGTCCGGCGTGGCGTCGATGGCGTCGAAGGCCCAGATCATGCCGCGCTGGCGGAAGTTGCGCACCTGCTGATGCTGCGCCAGCGGTTGCAGTGCGGCGGTCAGACGCGCGGCCTTCACGCGGTTGGTTGCCAGCACATCGTCTTCCTCGAAGATTTGCAGCGTCGCCAGCGCGGCGCGGCAGGCCAGCGGGTTGCCGGTGTACGAGTGCGAGTGCAGGAAGCCGCGCGTGACGTCGTTGCTGTAGAAGGATTGGTAGATGGCGTCGCGCGTCATCACCAGCGACAGCGGCAGGTAGCCGCCGCTGATGCCCTTCGACAGGCACAGGAAGTCCGGCCACACGCCGGCCTGCTCGCACGCGAAGAAGGTGCCGGTGCGGCCGCAGCCGACGGCGATTTCGTCGAGGATCAGGTGGACCGAGTGGCGGTCGCACAGTTCGCGCACCAGCTTCAGGTAGAGCGGATCGTGCATCGCCATGCCGGTGGCGCATTGCACCAGCGGCTCGATGATGATGGCGGCGATCTTGTCGGCGCGTTCGATGAACAGGCGTTCGACGTCGGCGGCGGCTTTGCGGGCCATGTCTTCGGCGGTTTCGCCGGTGGCTGCGTTGCGGGTGTCGGGGGACATCACCGTCTGCGAGGCGCGCAGCAGCGGGCCGTAGGCGTCCTTGAACAGGGCGACGTCGGTCACGGCCAGCGCGCCGATGGTCTCGCCGTGGTAGCTGCCCTTGAGGCAGACGAATTCCTGCTTGCCGCCCTTGCCGTTGTTGCGCCAGGAGTGGAAGCTCATTTTCAGCGCGATCTCCACCGCCGAGGCGCCGTCGCTGGCGTAGAAGGTGTGGCCGAGCACATGGCCGGTCAGCGCCGACAGTTTTTCCGACAGCTCGATCACCGGTTCGTGCGTGAAGCCGGCCAGCATCGCGTGTTCCAGCGTGTCCAGCTGGTCCTTCAGCGCGGCGTTGATGCGCGGGTTGGCGTGGCCGAACAGGTTCACCCACCAGGAGCTGATCGCATCGAGGTAGCGGCGGCCTTCATGGTCGACCAGCCACGCGCCCTTGCCGCTCTTCACGGGGATGAGCGGGACGGTTTCGTGGTGCTGCATCTGGGTGCACGGATGCCATACGCTGCGCAGGCTGCGTGCGACCCAGTCGCTTTGTTTATTCTGTTCCAAAGAAGCTCCAGACTATTCTTTCGTTCTCGCCGCTGCGCGGGGAGAACGGTATTAACTTAGCCATGACGGCTTGCGCTTCTCAAGGAACGAGGCCACGCCTTCGCGGCCCTGTTCCGAGGCGCGGATATGGGCGATGCGCTCGGCGGTATCGGCCAGCAGCGCATCGTTGACGGTCTGCCCGACCACTTCGCGCACCAGCACTTTGGCTTGCTGCACGGCGTTCGGACTGTTGTTGACCAAGGCCTTGACGATCTCCGCCACCTTGGCGTCGAGCGCGTCGGCGGCCACCACTTCGTGCGCGAAGCCGATGCGCAGTGCTTCCTGCGCGCCGAATCGTTCGGCGGTCAGGAAGTAGCGGCGCGACGCGTTCTCGCCCATGGCCTTGATCACGTAGGGCGAAATGGTGGCGGGGATCAGTCCCAGTTTCACTTCGCTCAGGCAGAAGTTGGCCTGGTCCACCGCGACGATGATGTCGCACGCGGAGACCAGGCCCATGCCGCCGGCGTAGCAATCGCCCTGCACCTTGGCCACCACGGGCTTGGGACACAGGTAGATCGTGCGCAGCATCTCCGCCAGTTGCAGAGCGTCGGCATGGTTTTCGGCGTGCGTGTAGCCCGCCATTTTTTTCATCCAGTTCAAATCGGCGCCGGCGCAGAAGGCCGGGCCGTTCGCGGCCAGCACAATGGCGCGCAGGTCTTCTTCCGCACCGAGTTCGCCGAAGGCTTGCGTGATCTCGGCGATGGTGGTTTCGTTGAAGGCGTTGCGCACGTCCGGGCGGTTCAGCGTGACGGTGGCGACTTTTCCTTCGCGGCTGATGGTCAGCGTGGTAAAGCTCATCTCTAGTCCTTGATCGTGTATTTGATTTCGGTCGGCATGCCGACGCTTTGCAGGAAGCGCGTGGTCTCCGGCAGCCAGATGGCCACGCCGTCCGGGCTGGAGCTCATGCCGTGCGCGTCGCGCTTGAAAGGTCCGTAAGCCACCAGCTGCGCCTTGCCGCCGGCGCCGGTGTAGGCGGCGTACACGTCGGCGGCCAGCTTGGGGCCGAAATGATGGTCGTTGGCGCCATAGAACCAGATGGTGGGAGTGGTGCTGACCGCGCCATAGGCCTTGAAGGCGTCGACCAGCGCGGCCTGCCAGTCGCAGTGCGAGCGGCTGTTGACGCCACCGGCGAAGTTGATCACGCCGCGCACGCCGCTGATGTTATGGCTGCCGGCGGCGATGGCCGTCAGGCCGCCGTGCGACTGGCCGGCCAGGATCACGTGCTGCTGGTCGGCCCACGGCTGCTTCATCACGTACGCCATCGCGGAGTACAGCGACGACGCCTGGGCCTCGCCGTTTTCCCTGGCGTGGCAGTGCGAGTTGACGTAGGTGCCGCCCGAGCCGGCAAAGCCCAGCCGCATCGGGATGACGACAGCGTAGCCGCGCTTGACGAATTCGCGGCTGATGACCGGGTAGCGCGCCCGCTCCTGCTGGTGCGCGTCGCCGCCGGCTTTACCGTGGTTCATGAACAGCACCGGGAACGGGCCATCGCCCGGCGGTTTGTAGATCGTGGTTTGCAGATCGATGTCGGCGCCGCCTATCCTGGCGGGGATGGCGACGACCTGCTCGCCCATGCCCGCATCGACCACCGGCAGCGAACCCGCGTGCGCCAAAGCGCAAGCCGTCGCCAGCAGCGGCGCGGCCAGTCCTTGACGGTATCGGGTCTGCACGGTCATCTTCCGCTTACATCCTGAAGACGCCGAACTTGGTGTCCGGGATTTCGGCGTTGAGCGCGGCCGACAGGCCCAGGCCCAGCACCATGCGGGTGTCGGCCGGATCGATCACGCCATCGTCCCACAGGCGCGCGGTGGCGTAGTACGGGTGGCCCTGGTGCTCGTACTGTTCCTTGATCGGCTGCTTGAACGCGGCTTCTTCCTCCGCCGTCCACGAGTCGCCCTTGCCTTCGATGCCGTCGCGCTTGACGGTGGCCAGCACCGACGCGGCCTGGTCGCCGCCCATGACGGAGATGCGGGCGTTGGGCCACATCCACATGAAGCGCGGCGAGAACGCGCGGCCGCACATGCCGTAGTTACCGGCGCCGAAGCTGCCGCCGATGATGACGGTGAACTTGGGCACGGCTGCGGTGGCGACAGCCGTCACCATCTTGGCGCCGTTGCGGGCGATGCCTTCGTTTTCGTATTTGCGGCCGACCATGAAGCCGGTGATATTTTGCAGGAACACCAGCGGGATCTTGCGCTGCGCGCACAGCTCGATGAAGTGCGCGCCCTTCAGCGCGGACTCGGAGAACAGGATGCCGTTGTTGGCGATGATGCCGACCTTCATGCCGAAGATGTGGGCGAAGCCGCAGATCAGGGTGGTGCCGTAGCGCGCCTTGAATTCATCGAACTCGCTGCCGTCGACGATGCGGGCGATCACTTCGCGCACGTCGAAGGGCTTGCGGGTATCGACCGGGATCACGCCGTACAGTTCCTCGGTGGGGTACTTCGGTTCCGCCGCCTCGCGCAACGCGCCCTGCTGGGGCTTGGTACGGTTCAGATTGGAGACGATGGTGCGCGCCAGCGACAGCGCGTGCAGATCGTTCTGCGCCAGGTGGTCGGCCACGCCGGACAGGCGCGTGTGGACGTCGCCGCCACCCAGGTCTTCGGCGGTGACCACCTCGCCGGTGGCGGCCTTCACCAGCGGCGGGCCGCCGAGGAAGATGGTGCCCTGCTCCTTGACGATGATCGATTCGTCGCTCATCGCCGGCACGTAGGCGCCGCCGGCGGTGCAGGAGCCCATCACCACGGCGATCTGAGGGATGCCCTTGGCCGACAGGTTGGCCTGGTTGTAGAAGATGCGGCCGAAGTGGTCGCGGTCGGGGAAGACGTCGTCCTGGTTGGGCAGGTTGGCGCCGCCCGAGTCGACCAGATAGATGCACGGCAGGTTGTTCTGGTCGGCGATTTCCTGCGCGCGCAGGTGCTTCTTGACCGTGATCGGATAGTAGGTGCCGCCCTTGACGGTGGCGTCGTTACAGACGATCACGCACTCCTGGCCGGCCACGCGGCCGATGCCGGTGATGATGCCGGCGGCCGGCGCGGCGTCGACGCCGTTGGCGTCCTGGTACATGCCGTAGGCGGCCATCTGCGACAGTTCGAGGAAGGGCGTGCCGGGATCGAGCAGCATCTGCACGCGGTCGCGCGGCAGCAGCTTGCCGCGGGCGACGTGCTTGGCCGATGCCGCCTCGCCGCCGCCGAGGGCGATCTTGGCGACCTTGTCGCGCAGGTCGTCGACGACGGCCTGCATGGCGGCCGCGTTGGCCTTGAAATCCTCGCTGCGGGGATTGAGTTTGCTTTCGATCTGCGGCATTGCTTTTCCTTTTTTCTGCGCGGTGTCTCCGCCGCGTCCTGATGATTTATTCTGGAAAACTACCGTCAACGTAAAACCAGCGCAGCCCGCCCTCGGCCGGCTCGCGCACAAAGTTGCTGATCTCGTGCAGGCGCTGCGCCCGACCATTGGTCTTGAACCGGGCGACAAACTCCACCGTATCCTTGGTCGGGTCGGCCTCATTGTTGGCAACTTCGACTTTACGTTGACGTAAACGTAAAGCAGATTTTACCTCAAGTCCCAGCCACTGCAATTTTTCTTCCTTGCTCATGATGGGCTCGGCCGGACGGGTGCTGGCGTGCCAGGTGGCCATCAGGTAGGGCTCGTTGCGCTGCACATAGGCGGTATAGCGCGAACGCATCAGCGCTTCGGCGGTGGGCGGGATGGCGGCGCCGGCGATGTACGGGCCGCAGCAGCTCGCCAGGGAGGGGCCGCCGCAGGGGCAGGCCGCGGGCGCGGTGGACTTCTTGGACATGTGTTCGGATGGTGGGGCTGGTGTAACGATCCAGCATTATCCGCCAAAAGGCCGCATTCCGCCGGGCTTGCCGTTCTGCTATGTGAACAAATATTGTTATTTTCAACCCCACATGTTTTCTGTAACGCTATTACACTAGAGGCGTGAGGAGATATGAATGAGCCAGAGCAGTTTTGAATTCAAGGCGGACGCCAACGACAGTACGCCGCTGTACATGCAGATAGCCCGCAAATTGAGCGACGATGTGCACAACGGCCGCTATCAGGTGGACCAGGCGCTGCCGTCGGAGCGGACCTTGTCGGAGTTGCTGAATGTGTCGCGGGTGACCGCGCGCAAGGCCATCGACCAGCTGGTGGACCAGGGATTGGTGGTGCGCCGTCGCGGATCGGGCAATTACATTGCGCCGCGCATCGAGCAGCCGCTGTCCAACCTGACCAGTTTTTCCGAGCAATTGCAGCAGCGCGGCCACATCCCCGGCTCGCGCTGGCTCAAGCGCGCGGTGGTGACGCCGACGCCGGAAGAACAGCTGAGCCTGGGCCTGTCGCCGTATTCCAAGGTGGCGCGGCTGGAGCGCCTGCGCCTTGCCGACGACGTGGTGATGGCGTACGAGGTGTCGGTGCTGCCGCAGACCGTGCTCAACGATCCGAACGCGGTCGGCGCCTCGCTGTACCAGTACCTGGAGAGCATCGGCCAGGCGCCGGCGCGCGCGCTGCAGCACATCCGCGCGATGAACGCTTCGGCCGAGCTGGCCAAGCAACTGGGTGTTCCCGAGGGGCAGGCGGTGCTGTACATTACCCGTATTGCTTATCTGGAATCGGGCGAGGCGATGGAGCTGACGCATTCCTATTGCCACAGCGATCACTATGATTTCGTCGCGGAGATGCGTCGGGCTACGTAACATAATTACCTATGCTAAAAACCGAAACGCCGAGTACGCAGCACGCGCAGCTGGACCAATATTCGGTTGAGGCATTGGTGGCGGCGCTGGTTGACGACCAGACGCAAGCGCTGCGCGCGGTGCAGGCAGCCGAGCCCAGCATCGGCGCCGCCGTGCACGCGATGGCGCCGCGCATTGCCGCCGGCGGGCGCCTGATCTATGTCGGCGCCGGCACGTCGGGGCGGCTGGGCATCCTCGACAGCGTGGAGCTGTTCCCCACTTTCTCCTGGCCGCATGAGCGCGCCGTCGCCTTGCTGGCCGGCGGGCTGGGCGCGATGTTCGAGGCGGTGGAAGGGGCCGAGGACGACCGCGCCAAGGGCGCTTCCGATTTGCGGCTGCTGTATCCGGTGTATAACGACGTCGTGTTGCTGGTGGCGGCGTCGGGCACCACGCCGTATGTGCTGGGCGCGTTGCAGGCCGCGCGCACGGTGGGCGCCCTGACGGTGGGCATCGCCAACAATATCGGCACGCCGCTGACGGCCGACGCGGATGTCGGCATCACGCTCGACACCGGGCCGGAAGTGATCTCCGGCAGCACGCGGCTGAAGGCGGGCACGGCGCAGAAGATCGTGCTCAACACCTTGTCGAGCGCGTTGATGGTGCGGATGAACAAAGTCTACGGCAACCTGATGGTGGACATGCACGCCACCAACGTCAAGCTTGTCGAACGGGCGGTGCGGCTGACCATGCACGCCACCGGCGTCGACGCGGACATCGCGCGGGGCGTGCTGGAGCGGTGCCACTTCCACGTCAAGGTCGCGATCGTCGCGCTGCTGAAAAACACCTCCATTGAAGACGCGCAAAACCTGCTCGACGCCTCGGACGGCAACGTCCGCAAGGCCATCAAATAAAATTCGGGTCAAGTCTGACATTCGGACACAAAATTGGGGTCAAGTCTGACATTCGGACACGACCCCTGCCGTAGCGCGACCTATACGGCAGAGCTCGTGTCCGAATGTCAGACTTGACCCCAAGTTGAAAGGCAGTATGAAGCAACAACGCAATGCCTGGGCCTGGGTGCCTAGTATTTCATTTAGCCAGGCTGTGCCTTACGTCGCGGTGATGATGCTGTCGACCGTGATGTACAAGAACCTCGGCGTGTCCAATACCGACCTGGCGTTTTATACCGCGTGGCTTTACCTGCCTTGGGTGATCAAGCCGCTGTGGTCGCCCATCGTGGAGCTGTTCGGCACCAAGCGGCGCTGGATCGTCCTGCTGCAACTGCTGACCGGCGCGGCGCTCGCTTCCGTGGCGCTGACCTTGCACCTGCCCGATTTCTTCCGCATCAGCCTGGCCGTGCTGTGGCTGATGGCCTTCAGCTCGGCCACTCACGATATCGCCTCAGACGGCTACTACATGCTCGGCTTGCCGACCCAGCACCAGCAGGCAGCTTTCGTCGGCGTGCGCAGCGCGTTCTACAAGCTGGCGATGATCTCCGGACAAGGCGGCCTGGTCTACCTGGCCGGCCGGCTGGCCACATCCAGCGGCGATCCCGCCTGGGCCTGGTCCATGGTGTTCGGCCTGATGGCGGCCCTGATGCTGGCCTTGAGCGCATATCACCAGCTGATCCTGCCCCGTCCCGACACCGACCGCAGCCACACCGCCGGCGGCGCGCTGTGGCAGGATTTCCTGCGCACCTTCCATAGCTTCTTCCAGAAGCCGGGCATCAAGGCCACGCTGGGCTTCCTGCTGCTGTACCGCCTCGGCGAGGCGCAGTTGCTGAAGATGGCGGCGCCCTTCCTGCTGGATCCGCGCGCGCAAGGCGGCCTGGGCCTGAGCACCGAGACCTTCGGCGTGGTCTACGGCACCGTCGGCGTGTGCGCGCTGGTGCTGGGCGGGCTGGCCGGCGGCGTGGTCATCTCCCGCTTCGGCCTCAAGCGCAGCCTGTTGCCGATGGTGTTCATCATGCACGTGCCGGACCTGGTGTTCGTCTACCTGGCCACCGCGCTGCCCACCGACACCACGCTGATCTCCGCCTGCCTGGCGGTGGAACAGTTCGGCTACGGCTTCGGCTTCTCGGCCTTTCTGCTGTACATGGTGCTGGTGGCGGACGGCGAGCACAAGACCGCGCACTACGCCATCTGCACCGGTTTCATGGCCCTCGGCATGATGTTGCCGGGGATGGTCAGCGGCTGGATACAGCAGCACCTGGGTTATCAACATTTCTTCATCTGGGCCTGCATTTCGACGCTGCCCGCGTTCGCGATGACGGCGCTGGTACGGATCGATCCCGAATTCGGCAGGAAATAAACGGCAAGCGCATTACAATACGGGTGCTCAATAGATTCGGGGAATGGTTTTGGTTTTTAATGCAAAAAAGCGGCTGACGCTGTCGGCCGGCGTGGCCGGCGCCCTGGCCGTGTTGCTGGACGGTTGTTCCAGCACACCGATAGCACCCGCCCCGGAGGCCGGCTCCGCGCCGCGCCCGCCGGCGCCCGGCAACACCGCGCCCCCGGCGCCGGTCGACCTGAACATGCCGCCGCCGGCGCCGCGCGAGTTCCGCGCCGCCTGGGTGTCGACCGTGGCCAACATCGATTGGCCCAGCCGCAATAACCTGACCATGGCCAAGCAGCAGGCCGAGGCGCTCGCCATTCTCGACCGCGCGCAGGCGCTGCACCTGAACGCCATCGTGCTGCAGGTGCGGCCGAGCGCGGATGCGATCTACCCGTCCGAGCTGGAGCCGTGGTCCGAGTTCCTGACCGGCCAGCAGGGCCGCGCGCCCGCCACCGCCTGGGATCCGCTGCAATTCTGGATCGAGCAGGCGCACGCGCGCGGGCTGGAGCTGCATGCCTGGTTCAACCCCTACCGCGCGCGCCACGCGACCGCCAAGTCGCCGCTGGCGCGCAGCCACATCGGCAGCACCAATCCCGAGGTGGTCAAGTCCTACGGCCGCTACCTGTGGATGGATCCGGGCGAGGCGGCCGCCTCGCAGCACACGCTGGACGTGGTGCTGGACGTGGTGCGCCGCTACGATATCGACGGCGTCCACATCGACGATTATTTCTATCCCTACCCGATCGACACGGCCGGGGCGGACGGCGTGGTGCTGGACGCCGGCGCCAGCCCCAAGCAGGAGCTGGAATTCCCGGACCAGCCGTCGTGGCAGCGCTACCTGCTGGGCGGCGGCACGCTGGACCGCGCCGGCTGGCGCCGCCAGAACGTCAACTCGCTGATCGAGGCGCTCTACCTCGGCATCCACAAGGAAAAGAGCTGGGTGCGCTTCGGCATCAGTCCGTTCGGCATCGGCCGTCCGGACCGGCGTCCGGCCGGCATTGTCGGTTTCAGCCAGTACGACAAGCTGTACGCGGACGCCGAGCTGTGGCTGGCCAACGGCTGGCTCGATTACCTGGCGCCGCAGCTGTACTGGCCTGTGGCGCAGGCGCCGCAGGCGTTCGACGTGCTGCTCGACTACTGGCTGGCGCAGAACACGCGCGCGCGCCACGTCTGGCCGGGCCTGTACACCAGCCGCATCGACAACAGCGCCAAGGCCTTCGCGCCGGAAGAGATCGTCAAGCAGATCGGCGTCACGCGCAGCCGCGCCGGCGTGCAGGGCCACCTGCACTTCAGCATCGCCGCGCTGATGGAGAACCGCAAGGGCATCGCCGACCAGCTGCGCACGCAGACCTACCAGACCGCCGCGCTGGCCCCGGCCAGTCCGTGGCTGGGCGCGGAGTTGCCGCTGGCGCCGGCCGTCGCCGTGCGGCGCGAAGGCAATGGTGTGGGACTGAAGCTGTCGGCGAGCGCCGGCAAGCCGGTCGCGCATTACGCGATCTGGTCGCGCTACGGTTCGGAATGGCGCTTCGCGGTGGCGCCGGCCTCGCGTCCGGTGCTGCTGTTGCCGGATGATGCGGCGGCAGGCGCGGCGCAGGCGGTCGTGGTCAGCGCAATCGACCGCCTGGGCAATGAAAGCGAACGCGTCAGCGTGATGCGCTGACCATCAGGGAGCGGGCCATGGGCGAGCTGGGACTGGGCATCGACGCGGGCGGCACGCAGACCCGCTGGGCGCTGGCCGACGCGGCGGGCGCGATCGTGGCCGAGGGCGCGGTGGCCGGCCTGTCCGCCACGCAGATGGGCAACACCGCCGGCCGCGACGCGGTGCGCGGGATCTTCTCGCTGCTGGCGGCGCAGGTGCTGGCGGTGGGTAAGCCGCAAGCCGTGTGCGCTGGCCTGACCGGCTTCGACGGCCTCGCCACGCTGCCCGCGCAATGGCTGGCCGAGTTGCTGCAAGTGGCGCCGCCGTCGGTCGCGCTGCGCAACGATGTGGAAATCGCCTACCTCGACAGTTTCGCGCCGGGCGAGGGCTACCTGGTCTACGCCGGCACCGGCTCCATCGCCGCGTGGATCGACGAGGACGGCACCTTCCACCGCGCCGGCGGACGCGGCGTGACGCTGGACGATGGCGGCGGCGGCTTCTGGATCGCGCGCGAAGCGATGCGCCACATCTGGCGGCTGGAGGACGAGCAACCCGGCATCTGGCAGCAATCGCCGATGGCGCGCGCGGTGTTCGAGCAGGTCGGCGGCAGCGACTGGGCCTTGTCGCGCCAGTTCATCTACGGCCAGGACCGGGGCGCCATCGGCCGCCTGGCCCTGGCCGTGGCCGCCAGCGCGGACGCCGATCCGGTGGCGCGCGCCATCCTCGAACAGGCCGGCCGCGAGCTGGCGCGCATCGGGCTGGCGCTGGTGGGCCGCTACGGTCCGCGCCCTCTGGTGCTGAGCGGCCGGGCCGCCACGCTGCATCCGCTGATCGCGCAGGCGATGCGCGCTGCGCTGCCGCCGGAACTTCCGCTGCGGCAAAAAGAAGCGCAGGCGCACCACGCGGCGGCCCGCATTGCACTACACTCACGGTATTGAAACGTTGCCGAGACCGCTAATGATGAAGCTCCTGCCGCTTGCCGCCCTGTCCACCGCCGTCGCCCTGCTGGCGGGCTGCGCCACCGTGCCGCCGCCCGTGCCGCGCCTCGACACCACGCTGACGGCGCGCAGCCAGAGCGACCGCATCAAGTACATCATCCTGCACTACACGGTCAGCGACCTGCCGCGCTCGATCAAGATCCTGACCCAGCAGGAAGTCAGCGCCCACTACCTGCTGACCGACACGGACCAGCCCTTCTTCTACACGCTGGTGGACGAGTCGCGCCAGGCCAACCATGCCGGCCTGAGCAGCTGGAAGATCTACAACCAGCTCAACTCGGCGTCGATCGGCATCGAGATCGTCAATCCCGGCTTTGTCGACACGCCGCAGGGCCGGGTGTACGCGCCGTTCAAGCAGGCGCAGATCGACCAGCTGATCCTGTTGCTGAAGCAGATCGTCGCGCGCCACGACATCAAGCCGGAGAACATCCTCGGCCACAGCGACATCGCGCCGCAGCGCAAGCAGGACCCCGGCCCGATGTTCCCATGGAAGCAGCTGGCCGACGCCGGCCTGGTCGCGTGGCCGGAGCCGAGCCGCGTTGCCGCGCGCCTGCAATTGTTCCAGCAGCAGGTGCCGGACGTGGCGTGGTTCCAGCGCAAGCTGGCCCAGCATGGCTACGCGGTGCCGCAGACGGGCGAGCTGGACCAGGCCACCCGCAACGTGATGGTGGTGTTCCAGTCCAAGTATCGGCAGTCGCTGTACGACGGCGAGCCGGATGCGGAAACGGCGGCCATCCTCGATGTGCTGACCAGCCCGCTGCCGGTGCAGATGGCGGTCCCGCCCACCGTGATGCCGCCGCCGCAACCGGCGCCGGGCACCGTGCCGACCGAATAATCCGCTGGGAGCGCAACATGGCTGTCACCGTTCGCTGTGAAGAAATCGCCGGCCACCCGGATTTCCGGCGGCTCGACAGCATCGCCGGCATCGCCGTCGACCTGCGCTATGCCACGCCGGACAACTTTGTCGGCCGCGACCTGTACTCGCCGCTCGACTGCGCCTGGCTGCACCAGCATGCGGCGGAGGCGCTGGAGCGCGTGGTGGCGTGGCTGGGCAGGCGCCGGCCCGACTGCAAGTTGCTGGTGCTGGATGCGTTGCGTCCGCAGCGCGTGCAGGAGCAGCTGTGGCTGGCGCTGCAAGGCACCGAGCTGCTGGGTTACATCGCCGATCCGGCGCGCGGCTCGATCCACTCCTTCGGCATGGCGCTGGACCTGACCCTGCTCGACGCGCAAGGCCGCGAGCTGGACATGGGCACCGGCTTCGATGATTTATCCGAACGCTCACATCCCGCGCTGGAGGCCGAACTATTGGCGCGCGGCGAACTGAGCGCACAGCACGTCGCCAACCGCCGCCTGCTGCGCGAGGCCATGTTCCAAGCCGGTTGGGTCGGCATCAACAGCGAATGGTGGCACTTCGATTGCGGCGACCGCCAGCTGGTGCGCCGCGACTACATCCGCGTACTTTAACGATCCACCATCGCCATGCGCTCCTTGCTGTAGCGCGGGCCGGACACCTGCTTGAGCGCGTTATCCAGCACCGCCATCTCGGTCGCATCCAAGGCGATCTCCGCCGCGGCCACGTTCTGCTCCAGGAAAGTACGGCGGCGCGTGCCGGGGATGGTGACGATATCGTCGCCCTTGTGCATGGCCCAGGCCAGCGCGATCTGCCCCGGCGTGACCAGGCGATGATCGGCCAGCTCGCGCACGATGGCGGCCGCTTCCATGTTGCGGTCGAAGTTCTCGCCCTGCAGGCGCGGATCCAGATGGCGGAAATCGCTGGGCGGATACTCTTCCGCGCGCTTGGCGGTGCCGGCCAGGAAGCCCCGTCCCAGCGGACTGAACGCCACCAGGCCGATGCCCAGTTCGCGCAGCGCCGGCAACACGTCGGCCTCCAGGTTGCGCTCCCACAGCGAATACTCGCTTTGCAGCACGCTGATCGGGTGCACCGCATGGGCGCGGCGGATGTTGGCCACGCCCGCCTCGGACAGCCCCAGGTAGCGCACCTTGCCCTCGCGGACCAGCTCGGCCATGACGCCCACCACCTCCTCGATCGGCACCAGCGGGTCGATGCGGTGCTGGTACAGCAGGTCGATGTGGTCGGTGTTCAGACGGCGCAGCGAGCCTTCCACTTTTTCGCGGATATGTTTCGGATCGCTGGTCACGCCGACGGTCTTGCCGTCGCGGATGTCGAAGCCGAACTTGGTGGCGAGGATCACCTCGCTGCGGCGGCCGGCGAAGGCGCGGCCCAGCAGCGCCTCGTTGTCGTAGGGGCCGTATTGCTCGGCCGTGTCGAAGAAGTTGACGCCCAGTTCCAGCGCGCGGTGCAGCGTGGCGACCGCCTCGGTCTGGTCGGCCGGCCCGTAGGTATTGCTCATGCCCATGCAGCCCAGACCCTGCGCCGATACCGTCAGACCCTGGCTGCCTAAAGTGCGTTGTTTCATGATGACTCCTGCTTGATGTGGTGCTTTTAGTATGGCGACCGCACAAAAAATACACAATCCACTTACAATGCAAAGCATTGTTGATGCAGCTGCAACGGTGGAGCGAGGCGATGGAAATGTTGAAGGAGATGGCCATCTTTGCACAGGTGGTCGATAGCGGCGGTTTCTCCGCGGCGGCGCGGCAGCTGGAGCTGACCACGTCGGCGGTCAGCCGCCACGTGTCGCGGCTGGAGGCGCACATGGGCGGACGGCTGCTGCAGCGGACCACGCGTTCGCTGTCGCTGACCGAGCTGGGCCAGCAGGTGCACGCGGCCTGCGCGCGCATGGTGAGCACGGCGCGCGAGGTGCATGCGCTGGCCGGCAGCTACAGCGCGCGGCCGAACGGCACGATCCGCGTCAGCGCGCCCATCGTGCTGGGGCAGGTGTGGCTGGCGCCCAAGCTGCCGGGTTTCCTGGCGCGCTATCCCGAGGTCGATGTCGAACTTCAGCTGATGGACCGCAAGATCGACCTGATCGAGGAAGGCATGGACCTGGCGATCCGCATCGCCACCGAACTGGCGCCGGGACTGGCCGCGCGCACGCTGGGGCCGGTGAGCTATGTGCTGGTGGCCTCGCAGCAGTACCTGGACGCGCATGGCGAGCCGCAATCGCCGCACGAGCTGCCGGCGCACCAGTGCAGCTACCTGGGCTATGCCCGCTTCGGCGACGCGTGGAGCATGCGGCGCGGCGGCGAGACCGCCAGCATCCGCGTGCCGTCGCGGCTGACGATCAACAACAGCGGGGCCTTGCTGTCGGTGGTGGAGGCGGGCGGCGGCATCGGCCTGGTGCCGGATTTCACGGCCCGTCCGGCGCTGGCGCAGGGGCGGGTGCGGCAGGTGCTGCCGGAGTGGGTTTTCGACCAGCCCTACGCCGGCACCGTGCACGCGGTCTATATGCCCGGCCCGCACCTGGCGCTGAAGGTGCGGGCGTTCATCGACTATCTGGTGGAGGAAGGATTGCCGGGGATGTGATTACCGGGAGCGAGCAAATGCGAGGATCGGCGCAACGTTGTCGTGACTAACCACGATGACGTTCTTTGCTTTCAACTCAGCGACAATCTCGCCTTGGGCGCGGCCGCGCGGCGTAGGCTCATTGGCCTCGGGCCCTTTGACGGCAAAGAGGACTTGAGGGGGCAACAGATCGCGCTTTTTAAGCGAATCAATACGGTAGAGCCATTGGCCGCCGTGGTCTATGATTTTCGCGGCGTCGGTGTAATTGAGGTTGAGTGGCTTGATGATTTTTTCGGGATGCTCTTCCGTGCCTGCCACGAAAGGAAAATGCGCGTGATATTCCTCGTTGCCGATGCGCGCCGCATGGAATTTGTTTTGGAGCCCGGCATCGCGCAGCCATCCGCTGACATCGCGTTCCAGCAGCTTTTCCTGATACTCCTTGTTCGCAAAATTGTGCCCGACATAGTAGTCATAGAGCTCGTGCAATTTCGACGTGCAGTCCTCGGCCAACACCAGACGTGGTTCGCTAAAGCGCAACATGGTTTCGCGAGGCTTAACCAGCTCTGTCCAAATGCGCAGCAGAGCTTCTTTATCGTAACTGCCAGTCTGGTTGAATATCAAATCGAGCCGTTTCATCTCCTCGTTCAGATCGCCGATAGCGGCTTTGAAAACCTTGGGATCGAGTCCTTCAAAGAAATTGGTAACGCGAGCGTATCGGTTGACCAAAAGCTTAAAGCCGAAATAGCGTATGCCAGGCGCAAGCATCACCACGCCGACATTGGCGAACTCCCCCGTCTCGATGAACGGGGTAAAGCGAACAATGGCGTAATGACAGGCGATATTCATGTTGGTGGCAACTGCCAGAATGCATCTGTTAGAGCGCGCTCCAGAAGCCGCTTGATTTCATCAAACGGGAACTTGGCCGGCATAGTCATTTCGGCGTCGATAAAGTGCCAAGCTAAGGGAAGCGTATCACATTGGGATTGCCGCCGATATCCGTTAAGTTGCGATCCGCATTCCGTACCCACCAGTCAAACAAGACGATGTCGCGACGCAGACTTCGCTGCACTCGTTTGATATGGCTGCGCATCAGGTTCTTCGCGTTCACTCGGCGCGAGGCGAAGACCGGCCCGGAACCCAAGTCTTGGTAGGCGCCAGTTAAGTCGGCTTCCACTATTTCGACGGGTACCGTCGCCAATGCATAGTGCGCAATTGGCAACTCCAATGCTGAGCATAACTGAGCGCATATCCACTCGGCGATCAATTGATATCGAGTGGTGGATTTGCCCTTGACGAAGTAGACGTCACCGTCATCTCACCGGCAGATGTAAGGACGAGTTTGTCCTTCCTGGGAGCGGCCTAGTATTTCGGTGACGGTTAAGGACATCTTGCAATGTTCCCCGCGACGTTGTGTTCAACTCATTCTACGCGAATTTCAGTTTGGAAAATTACGGCTCATTTGCTGCGCGCCACCCAGTCGATCACGCCGTCCAGCACGGTGCGGCCGGCGCCGTTGGCGACGTGTTCGTCGTTCAGGATGGCGACCACGATGCAGGGCTGGTTGTTGGCGTCGGTGACGTAGCCGGCGATGGCGATCACGCTTTTCAGGCTGCCGGTCTTGATGCGGGCGCGCAGCGCGGCCGGGCTGTCCTTGAGGCGCTTGCGCATGGTGCCGTCGGTGGCGGCGATTGGCAGGCTGGACAGGAACTCGGGCATCCACAGGCTCTTCAGGCCGGCTTGCAGCACGCCGGCCAGTTGCGCCGGTGTGGCGCGCTCGGTGCGCGACAGGCCGGAGCCGTTGTCGAAGACCAGGCCGTTGGCGTCGATGCGCTGGGTTTGCAGCCAGGCGCGGATCGCGGTTTCGGCGCGCATCGGCGTGCTGGCGGCGCTGCCGTCGGGGGCGATCGGGCGGCTGCCCAGCACGGGGTCGGCTTGCAGGCTGCCCAGCATCAGGAACACCGTGCGGGCCAGGGTGTTGTCGGAGAATTTGTTGATGTCGCGTAGCATTTCCGGCAGCGGGCGGGAGACGTGTTCGGCCAGCAGGCGGGTGGCCGGGGTCGGCGTCGCGGCGCCAGGGGCGGGTGTCGCTGCCGCTGCGGCGGCCGTTGTAGCCGACGGGGCCGGTGTCGCAACAGCTGCGGAGAGCGGCGCGGCCGGAGCGTCGGCGTTCGCGGCCGGGCTGGCGTCTGCGTCCGGGTTGGCGGGCACGGCGCTGGCGGCGGGCGAGGTGGTCACGGTGGCGGTCGGCGCGGTGGCAGTTGCATCGGCTTCGCGTACGTCGCCGCTGATGCTGCCGCCCAGCTTGCGCCACGTCGCGCGCAGCAGGCGCTCCAGGTAGTCGTGGTGGTCCATCACGTCGACGCTGGTCGACTTGATGCAGTTCTTCGGGAAGCTGCCATGCAACACCACCTCGATCTTGTCGCCGCTGCGCGTCACGCCCGGCGAGCGCCAGCCGGCCTCCCACGAGCCGCACGGCGCATCGATGAGCTTCATCTCCGAACGGATGCCGACTTTTTCCATCTCCGGCATCATCACCAGCCCCAGCTTGTTGCCGGTCGAGCGCATTTCCACTTTCAGCAGATTGGTGTTGGTCAGCAGCGCATCGGGAATCACGTTGTAGTAGGCCCACGGATACTCGTCGAATGGCGGCTGGCCCACGTCCGGCCGCGCCGGCTGGAACAGCTGCCGGTCCAGCAAGACGTCGCCCTTGATCTTGCGGATGCCCTGGTTGCGCAGCGCCTGCAGCATGTGCAGCAGCACGTCCTCGTTCAGGTCGACATCGCCGCCGCCGCGCAGGATCAGGTCACCTTGCAGCACGCCGTTGACCACCTCGGCGCTGCTGCGGAACTCGGTGCGGCCGCGGAAGGCCGGGCCCAGTTGTTCCAGCGCCGTCATCGTGGTGAACAGCTTCATGGTGGACGCCGGCTGCATGCTCTGCTGCGCGTTGTGCGAGACCAGCGCGGTGTCGCCGCGCAGCACGACGATGCCGGCGCCCTCCGGCGGAATATGCGCGGCCTGCAGCAGCGCGCTGATCGGCTCCGGCAGGTCGGCGGCGTGGGCGGTGCCGGCGGCGATCAGCGCGGCGAGGATGAGGCGACGGAACATGGTGACCTTGTTCAATGGAAGAAGAGATAGGAGACGAAGATGGCGGCGATGACGCCGGCCAGGTCGGCGATCAGGCCGCAGGAAATCGCGTAGCGCGTCTTGCGTATGCCTACCGAGCCGAAGTACAGCGCGACGATGTAGAAGGTGGTGTCGGCCGAGCCGTTGAACACGCAGGCCAGGCGGCCGACAAACGAGTCCACGCCGTAGGTGCGCATGGTGTCGATCATCATGGCCTTGGCGGCGCTGCCGCTGAGCGGCTTCATCAGCGCGGTCGGCAGCGACGGCACGAAATCGGTGTTGACGCCGAGGTGGCCGAACAGCCAGCCGAAGCAGTCCATCACGTAGGCGAACACGCCGGCGTTGCGGATCACGCTGATCGCCACCAGCATGCCGACCAGGTAGGGGATCACGGTGATCGAGGTCTGGATGCCGCCCTTGGCGCCTTCGATAAACGCCTCGTAGACGTTGACCTTGCGCCGCAGCGCGCCGATGATGAAGCCGGCGATCACCACGATCAGCACCAGGTTGCTGAAGACCTTGGAGAACTGTTCGATCTCGAGCTTGGTCATGTAGTGCGTGAAGTACCAGACCATGCCGCCAATGGCGGCGGCCATGCCGCCCAGCCAGCCCAGCACCACGCCGTTGAACAGGTTGATGCGCTGGCGGATGGCGACGGCGATGATGCCGGTGACGGTCGCCACGTAGGTCGCGATCATGCAGGGGATGAAGATGTCCGACGGATCGGCCGCGCCCAGGATCGAGCGCTGCGCCATGATGGCCAGCGGGATCAGCGTCAGGCCCGAGGTGTGCAGCACCAGGAACATGATCTGCGCGTCGGTCGGCTCGTCCTTGCTGGGGTTGAGGGTTTGCAGGCTTTCCATGGCTTTCAGGCCGAACGGCGTGGCGGCGTTGTCCAGGCCCAGCAGGTTGGCCGAGAAGTTCATCACCATGTGGCCGGTGGCCGGGTGGTTCTTCGGCACGCCGGGGAAGATGCGCGAGAAGAACGGCGCGATCAGCCGCGCCAGCAGGTCGATGGCGCCGGCCTTTTCGCCGATGTTCATGATGCCCAGCCACAGCGTCATCACGCCGGCCAGCGGCAGCGCGATGTCCATCACGGCGGCCTTGGCGGAGTCGAAGGTGCCGTCGATGATGCGTTTGAAAATCTCGGTGTCGCCCGTCAGGAGGAACTGCGCCAGCGCTGCCACAAAGCCGACCAGGAAGAAGCCGGACCAGATGTAATTGAGCGACATATCGAGAAATTTTCCTGAAAGCAGTGGGCGATGCGCAAAGTATAGCGGGTAAGCCTGCCAAAAAAGTTATAAGCTGCCGCTTTACGTATGCGAGGTGGAATGGACCTGATGCCCAAAAGTTATGCCGCAGCCCTGCTGGCGCTGGTGTTATCGGCCGGCGCCGCCGCTGCCGCCGAGCCGAAAGTCCTGCACGCCTTCCTCAGCACCGGCGAGACCGGACTTGATCCGGCGGTGGCGTCCGATATCGCCAGCCTGAGCCTGCTGGAGAACCTGTTCGATCCGCTGCTGCGCTACGATTACCTGGCCCGCCCGGTCAAATTGCAGGCCAACACGCTGAGCGCCATGCCGACAGTCGAGGACAACGGCCTGAGCTACACCTTCCACCTGCGCCAGGACATCTACTTCACGCCCGATCCGGCGTTCAAGGGCGCGCACCGGCAGGTGACCGCGCAGGATTACGTCTACAGCCTCAAGCGCCTGTACGACCCGACGCTGAAATCGCCATGGCTGTTCCTGTTGGAAGGCAAGATCGCCGGCGACGAGGCGCTGAAAACAAAATTCAGCTACGACAGCAACATCGCCGGCCTGCAAGCGGTGGACAAGTTCACCTTGCGCATCAAGCTCAACGCAGCCGATCCCAACTTCCTGTTCTACCTGGCCACGCCGTCCACCGGCGTGGTGGCGCGCGAGGTGATGGAGGCCTACGGCGCGCAGGCCGGCAACCATCCGGTCGGCACCGGTCCCTTCCTGATGGGCCGCTGGAAGCACAGCGACCAGATCACGCTGCTGGCCAACCGCGATTTCCGCCCGACGATGTTCCAGGGCCGCCGCCTGCCGCTGCTGGACCAGGTCGACATCAAGATCGTCGAGGAATACCAGTCGCGCGTGCTGGGCTTCCTGAACGGGGAATTCGATTTCCTCGAACAGCTGCCGGAATCGATGAAGGACATGGTGCTGACCGCCGACGCCAAGCCGACCCTGAAGCCGGCACTGGCCAGGCAGGGCATGGTGCTGTCGCCCTTCCCCGTGCTGCAGACGTACTACATGTGGATGAACATGGAAGACCCGCTGATCGGTGGCTACAGCAAGGAGAAGCTGGCCCTGCGGCGCGCCATCGCGCTCGGCTACAACAGCGGCGAGGACGTGGCGCTGATGAAGAAGGGCCTGGCGCTGCCGGCCGCCACGCCGCTGCCGCCGAACGTGCTGGGCTACGATCCCGCCTATCGCAGCCCGGTCGCCTACGATCCCGCGCTGGCCAACGCGCTGCTGGAGCGCTACGGCTACCGCAAGGGCGCCGACGGCTTCCGCACCCAGCCCGACGGCAAGCCGCTGACGCTGGTGATGCACAGCGAATCGTCCACCGTCGGCCGCCTGCGCGACGAGCTGTGGCGCAAGAACCTGAACGCCATCGGCCTGAAAGTCACGTTCAAGAGCGACAAGAAAACCGAGATCATCAAAGCCTCGCGCCTGGGCTCGGTGATGATGTTCGAGACCAACTGGGTGGCCGACTTCCCTGACGGCGAGAACTTCTATCAGCTGCTGTACGGCCCCAACAGCGGCCGCGCCAACTACGCGCGTTTCAACCTGCCGGCCTACAACCAGCGCTACGAGCAGAGCCGCAAAATGGGCGACTCGCCGCAGCGCACCGCGCTGTACGACGAGATGGCGCAGCTCATCCACGCCTACACGCCGTGGGTGCTGCTGACCCATCCGATTTCCGCCGACCTGCAGCAGCCGTGGCTGAAGAACTACCAGCGCCATCCGGTCGAATTCACCAACTGGCGCTATCTGGACGTAGCCGCACATACGCCGCGCTGAGTCATGCGTACAATGGCCGCATGAGACTATTCAATCGCAGGGCGTTGCTGCACGTCAGCGCGCACCCGATGGCTTTCCTGGTGCAATGCGTGAAGGGCTTCCGCGCCAATCAAGGCTTGCTGCTGGCGGGCGCGGTCGCCTATTACTCGCTGCTGTCCATCGTGCCGCTGGTGATGCTGGTGGTGGTCGCGCTGTCGCACGTGATCGCGCAGGATGAACTGCTGGCCACGCTGGGCCGCTACCTGAACTGGCTGGTGCCGGGCCAGGCCAAGGCCATCGTGACCGAGGTCGGCCATTTCCTCGACCACCGCGACCTGATCGGTGGCGTGCTGGTGGTCAGCATGATTTTCTTCAGCTCGCTGGCGTTCACTGTGCTGGAGAACGCCATGTGCGTGATCTTCAAGCACCGGGTGGAGATACGGCGCCGGCATTTCCTGATCTCGGCGATCATGCCCTACTGCTACATCCTGTCGCTGGGCGTGGGCATGCTGCTGGTGACGCTGGTGGCGGGCAGCCTGCAGGTGCTGGGCGAGGAAAGCGTGCAATTCCTGGGCTACAGCTGGTCGCTGCACGGCGTGTCCGGCGTGCTGCTGTACCTGCTGGGCCTGGGCGGCGAGGTGCTGGTGCTGACCTCGATCTACCTGGTGATGCCGGTGGGACGCCTGTCGCTGTCGCACGCGCTGATTGGCGGCGTGACGGCGGCGCTGCTGTGGGAACTGGCGCGCCACATCCTGGTTTGGTATTTTTCAACCTTGTCGCAGGTGAACGTGGTGTACGGCTCGATGACCACCGCCATTGTCGTCATGTTCAGCCTGGAGATCGGCGCCACCTTGCTGCTGTTCGGCGCCCAAGTCATCTCCGAGTTCGAACGGGTCGGCCGCCACCGCCAGCCGCACGCCCCGGTGCCGATGACTACCCAAGCTACAGAAGTAAAATAATTTGTGCGTCGCACAAAAAACTGTGTTACACTACGTTCGTGGTTGAGGTTGAAAGGGAGGAATCCCGGAAAACAGTCCCACGTCCAAGTGGAGCGCCGCGATTCGATATGTGTAAGACCGAACCGCAGTTGACGCGAAGCCTGGAGTTGTAATTCCGGATACGATGGTCGATTTACACGTTGGAGGCACCACGCAGATAGCATGGGCGTCCGAGACTCTGGAATCACTTTGCAGATAGCACTGGATTCCGGCATACGATTAAAGCATTGGTAATACATTGGAACGAAGCCCGCTGAGATGCGGGCTTTTTTTTATGGCCGATTCATTTCGATATTATTTGAAATGTCGAATCGATTGCGCTACTATCGCCGCATGGATACTAAACAAGCTTTGGCGGCTTTATCGTCGCTGGCCCAGGAAAGCCGCTTGGCCGTGTTCCGGCTGCTCGTGCAGGCTGGGCCGGACGGCATGGCGGCCAGTAAAATCGCGGAACGGCTCGCTATTTCGCCGTCGTCGCTATCGTTTCACCTGAAGGAGCTGAGCCATGCCGGCATGGTCAGCTCGTGCCAGGATGGCCGCTTCGTCATCTACGCGGCCGATGTGGGCGCGATGAACGGCCTGATCGGCTTCCTTACCGAAAACTGCTGCAGCGGCCTGCCCTGCGGCGTCAATGACTGCACACCATGAACGTTCTCTTTCTTTGTACCGGTAATTCCTGCCGCTCCGTGTTGAGCGAAGGCGTCTTCAACCACCTGGCGCCGGCGGGCTGGCGCGCCATCAGCGCCGGCAGCCAGCCGATGGGCGCGCTGCATCCGCGCGCGGTGGCGCTGCTGGCGCGCAAGGGCATTTCCACCGAGGGCTATTACAGCAAATCGTGGAATGACTTGCCGGTCACGCCGGACATCGTCATCACGGTCTGCGGCAGCGCCGCCGGCGAGACTTGCCCCGCCTACCTGGGCCAGGTGCTGCGCGCGCATTGGGGCGTGGACGATCCCAGCCATGTGGTCGGCACCGAGGAAGAGATCGAGGCGGCGTTCGAGCACGCCTACCGCATCATCCGCGCTCGCATCGAGGCCTTTCTGGCCTTGCCGCAGGGCCTGGACAAGCACCAACTCAAACAGGAACTGGACCGCATCGGCGGCCTGAGCGTGTCCTGATGGTGGCCGCTTCCCTGATCTTCCTGGCGACGCTGACCCTCGTCATCTGGCAACCGCGCGGCCTGGGCATAGGCTGGAGCGCGGTGGCCGGCGCCTGCGTCGCGCTGCTGGCCGGCGTGATCCACGTCGGCGACATCCCCGTGGTGTGGCACATCGTATGGAACGCCACCGGCACCTTCGTGGCCATCATCGTCATCAGCCTGTTGCTGGACAAGGCCGGCTTCTTCGAATGGGCCGCGCTGCACGTGGCGCGCTGGGGACGCGGCAGCGGCAAGCTGCTGTTCGCGATGTTCGTGCTGCTGGGCGCGGCGGTATCGGCGCTGTTCGCCAACGACGGCGCCGCTCTGATCCTCACGCCCATCGTCATCGCCATGCTGCGCGAGCTGAAATTTTCCGGCAAGGCCACGCTGGCCTTCGTGATGGCGGCCGGCTTTGTCGCCGACACGGCCAGCTTGCCGCTGGTGGTGTCCAACCTGGTCAACATCGTCTCGGCGGACTACTTCAACGTCAGTTTCGCGCGTTACGCGGCGGTGATGGTGCCGGTGAACTTTGTCGCCGTGGCCGCCACGCTGGCGGTGCTGTTGTGGTTCTTCCATCGCGACATCCCGGCCGACTACGACCTGGCGCAGGTCAAGCGTCCCGAAGACGCGATCCACGACCGCGCCACCTTCGTCACCGGCTGGTGGGTGCTGGGCTTGCTGTTGATCGGCTTCTTCTGGCTGGAGGACTTGGGCGTGCCGATCAGCGCCACCTCCGCCGTCGGCGCGGCCATGTTGTTGCTGGTGGCGGCGCGCGGGCACCGCATCTCGACGCGCGAGGTGATCGGCAACGCGCCGTGGCAGATCGTGGTCTTCTCGCTGGGCATGTACCTGGTGGTGTACGGCCTGCGCAACGCCGGGCTGACCGACTATCTGACCTCTGCGCTCAACGCCTGCGCGCAGCACGGCGTGTGGGGGGCGGCGATGGGCACCGGCGTCATCACCGCCATCCTGTCGTCGATCATGAACAACCTGCCGACCGTGCTGATCGGCGCGCTGTCGATCGACGCCAGCACGGCGCAGGGCGCGGCACGCGAGGCCATGGTCTACGCCAACGTGATCGGCAGCGACCTCGGGCCGAAGATCACGCCGATCGGCAGCCTGGCCACGCTGCTGTGGCTGCATGTGCTGGAAAACAAAGGCATCAAGATTTCGTGGGGCTACTACTTCCGCGTCGGCATCTGCCTGACCTTGCCTGTGTTGCTGGTGACGCTGGCGGCGCTGGCCCTGCGCCTTAACTGAGGAGTCTGCATGGACCTGCCCAACATCAACCCAGCCCTGCTGGATACGCCGACCTTGGACAAGCTGGCGCCGGTCGGCGACCTCGATCATCCGCCGCGCATCCTGATGCTGTATGGATCGCTGCGCGAGCGTTCGTTCAGCCGTTTTCTGACGGAGGAGGCCGCGCGCATCCTGGAGCACTTTGGCGCAGAGGTAAAAATCTTCGACCCGACCGAGTTGCCGATGGTAGGCAGCGTATCGGAAGACCATCCCAAGGTGCAGGAGCTGCGCGCGCTGTCGCTGTGGTCCGAGGGCCAGGTGTGGTGCAGCCCTGAGCGCCATGGCGCGATCACCGCCGTGATGAAGAACCAGATCGACTGGATACCGCTGGAGCAAGGCGCGCTGCGCCCGAGCCAGGGCCGCACGCTGGCCGTGATGCAGGTGTGCGGCGGATCGCAATCGTTCAACGTGGTCAACACGCTGCGGCTGCTGGGACGCTGGATGCGCATGTTCACGATTCCCAACCAGTCGTCGGTGCCGATGGCGTACAAGGAATTCGACGACGCCGGCCGCATGCGCCCCTCGGGCTACTACGAGCGGGTGGTGGACGTGATGGAAGAACTGTTCAAGATGACCCTGCTGCTGCGCGGCAGGACCGACTACCTGACCGACCGCTACAGCGAGCGCAACGAGCGTTCGGTGAAGGCGATCAACCGGCAACTGGGGAAGATTTGATGGACCCGCACATCCTGCCAGTCGAACTGGAAAAAGCATATCGCTTGTTGAATCACGGCCCGACGGTGCTGGTCTCGGCCACGCATGGCGGCACCGTCGACGTGATGGCGGCGGCGTGGTCGTGCGCGCTGGACTTCATGCCGCCGAAGATCACGGTGGTGCTGGACAAATCGACCAGCACGCGCGGGCTAGTCGAGCAGAGCGGCTATTTCGCGCTCCAGGTGCCGAACATGGCGCAGATCGACCTGACGCACGCGGTTGGCAGCATGAGCCTGGCCGATGTGCCGGACAAGCTGGCGCGCTGCGGCGTCGAGCTGTTTCATGTGGAAGGCCACGAGACGCCGCTGGTGGCGGGCTGCTCGGGCTGGCTGATCTGCAAAGTGGTGCCGGAGCCGCACAACCAGCAGACCTACGACCTGTTCATCGGCGAAGTGGTCTCGGCCTGGGCCGACAGCCGCGTGTTCCGCAACGGTCACTGGGAGTTCGAATCCGCCGGCCCCGAATGGCGCAGCCTGCACTACATCGCCGGCGGCACCTTCTACGCCATCGGCGACAAGTCGGTGGTGGGCAAGGACACCTGAGGCCTCATTTGAAGCGGTTGTTGTGTTGATAATCTTTTCGTGCAAAGATGCGGTATTGATTTGCCTTGAGGAATTATTTTGAACACCAAACCGAAAAAATGGGTCGCGGCCGTGCTGGGCTTCGTAGTGCCGCCGCTGGCCTTTTTGTATGTACGTGCACCCCGCTGGGCGGCGGCCAGCCTGGTAGTGAGCATTGTGGTCGGGACCGCCGGTTTCATGGTGCCCGGCAAGGATGCAAGCTTGCTGTTTTCGATCATCTCGATCGTTATTGGCGTGGCCTGGGCCGTTTCCGCGTACAAGCTGGCCGCGCGCCAGAGCGGCGAGGGCGTCCGACCTTGGCACGCACGGTGGTATGGCCTGACCGGCCTGTTGATCGCATTGATGACGGTGACGGCCCTCTTCAGGGCCTTCTGCTACGAACCGTTCCGCGCACCCTCGTTGTCGATGACGCCGGCCGTGCCGCTGGGGTCCAATCTGATCGTCAAGAAATGGGGCTACGGTCACTACACCACGTTCGGGATGCGTTTCGCCGGTGGGCAGATTTCCGCGCCAATTGAACGCGGCGATATCATCGCTTTCGATTATCCGCGCGACCCGAGCCAGACCTTCATCAAGCGCCTGATAGGCCTGCCGGGCGATAAAATCGTCTACCGCGACAAGCACCTGCAGCTGAACGGTGTGGACGTGACCGGCGCCAAATCGGGCGATTACCTGTCGCCCGAATGGATGACCTACCTGACCCTCGTCCATGAAAAAATCGGTAACGCGAGTTATGACATTCTGTTGAACCCGAGTGCGCCGGCACGGGCCAACGATGCCTCCTACCAGTTGCCCAAGGAATGCGCCGTCGAGCAGGAAACGGTGCGCTGCGAGGTTCCCGCCGGAAGCTATTTTGTCCTCGGCGATAACCGCGACAACAGCCTGGATAGCCGGTATTGGGGCTTCGTGCCGGCCGCGCTGGTGGTAGGCAAGGTGGTTGCCGTGATTTCACCGCGCGGCTAGCGGCTGTTACATCACAGCGCGCGGGCGATCAGCAGTTTCTGGATGTCGCTGGTGCCTTCGTAGATCTGGCAGACGCGCACGTCGCGGTAGATGCGTTCCACCGGGAAGTCGGACACGTAGCCGTAGCCGCCGTGTACCTGGATGGCGTCGGAGCATACCTTCTCCGCCATCTCGGACGCGAACAGCTTGGCCATCGCCGCTTCCTTCAGGCACGGCAGCCCGGCATCCTTCATCGAGGCCGCGTGGCGGATCAGCTGGCGCGCCGCTTCGATCTGCGTCGCCATGTCCGACAAGCGGAACTGCACCGCCTGGTGCTCGAAGATCGGCTTGCCGAAGCTTTCGCGATCGCGCGCGTAGGCCAGCGCCGCTTCGTACGCCGCGCGCGCCATGCCCACCGCCTGCGAGGCGATGCCGATGCGTCCGCCCTCCAGCCCGGACAGGGCGATCTTGTAACCCTGGCCTTCCTCGCCGATCAAATTCTCCGCCGGAATGCGGCAGTTCTCGAACAGGATCTGCGCCGTGTCCGACGAGTGCTGGCCCATTTTCTGCTCCAGCCCCGCCACGATGTAGCCCGGCGTCGAGGTCGGCACCCAGAACGCGCTGATGCCCTTCTTGCCGGCCGCCTTGTCGGTGACCGCCATGACGATGGCCACGTCCGCATACTTGCCGCTGGTGATGAACTGCTTCACGCCGTTGATCACGTACTCGTCGCCATCGCGCGTGGCGGTGGTGCGCAGCGCGGCGGCGTCGCTGCCGGTGTGCGGTTCGGTCAGGCAGAACGCGCCCAGCATCTCGCCCTGTGCCAGCGGACGCAGCCACTGCTGCTTCTGCTTGTCGTTGGCGTACATCATGGCGATGCTGCACACCGGGCAGTTGTTGACCGAGATGACGGTGGACGTGCCGCCATCCCCCGCCGCGATCTCCTCCAATACCAGCGCGAGCGACACGTAATCCATGCCGGCGCCGCCCAGCGCTTCCGGCACCGCGACGCCGAACGCGCCCAGCGCGGCCAGCTCCTTCAGCTCCTCTTTCGGGAAGTGATGTTCCTTGTCCCAGCGGGCTGCGTTGGGCGCCAAGCGCTCCTGTGCAAACGTGCGCAGGGCGTCGCGTATCATTTCGTGTTCTTCGCTCAGTATCATGTTGTCTCGTTTATCGTTATTGAATCACCAGCCGATGCTTGTGCCATCGTAGTTGCGATACACCGCCCGGTCGGACGCGGGTAGCGCCGCCAGCGTTGCGCGTATGCCTGCCGCGCTTTCCTCCACCGAGAGGTCGGCCTCGCCGCCGCCCATGTCGGTACGCACCCAGCCCGGATGCAGGGCCACGCAGGTGGCGCCCTGCTTGCCGAAGCTGAGCGCGGTATCGATCAGCACCGAGTTCAGCGCCGCCTTGCTGGCGCGGTACAGCGAGCCGCTCGGATTGCCGCGCTCGCTGAGCGAACCCATCTTCGACGACACCACCGCCAGCTTGCCGCGCACCGCGCACACCATCGGCGCGATGATGGGCAGCAGCCGCATGGCCGCCAGCACGTTGGTGTGCATCACCGTGTCGAAGTCCGACTGCAGCGGGAAGCCGTCGTGACGCGGGCCGTACACGCCAGCGTTGAGGATGGCCACGTTGAGCTCCTCGCCGTCCAGCTTCCAGCCCAAACCAGCAACGGCCTCGACGTTGGTCACGTCCAGCCCGTGGGCCTCGGCGCCCAGCTCGGCCAAGGCGTCCACGTCCTCCGGCTTGCGCGCGGTGGCGATCACGCGCCAGCCGTCGGCCAGGTACTGGCGTGCCAGTTCCAGGCCGATGCCGCGCGAGGCGCCGATGATCAGTGCTGTCGCCATCCGCTTACACCAGCTCGATGGCCATCGCGGTCGCTTCGCCGCCGCCGATGCACAGCGCCGCCACGCCCTTCTTGCCGCCGGTGCGCTTCAGCGCGCCGATCAGGGTGACGATGATGCGCGCGCCGGATGCGCCGATCGGGTGGCCCAGCGCGCAGGCGCCGCCGTGGATGTTGACCTTGTCGTGCGGGATGTCGAGGTCGCGCATGGCGGCCATCGGCACGGCGGCGAACGCTTCGTTGATCTCGAACAGGTCGACGTCCTTGGTGCCCCAGCCGATTTTCTTGTACAGCTTCTCGACCGCGCCGATCGGTGCGGTGGTGAACAGGTTGGGTTCCTGCGCGAAGGTGGCGTGGCCGTGGATCTTGGCGATGACGGTGGCGCCCAGTTTCTTGGCGGTCGATTCGCGCATCATCACCAGCGCGGCGGCGCCGTCGTTGATCGACGACGACGAGGCGGCGGTGATGGTGCCGTCTTTCTTGAACGCGGCGCGCAGCGTCGGGATCTTGTCGACCTTGGCCTTGAGCGGGCCCTCGTCCTTGTCGATGACGGTGTCGCCGGCGCGGCTGGTGACGGTGACGGGCGCGATTTCCCACTTGAAGTAGCCCTCGCTGGTGGCGACCTGCGCGCGCTTGACCGATTCGATGGCGAAGTTGTCCTGCGCCTCGCGGGTGAACTCGTACTTGGCCGAGCACTCTTCGGCGAAGGTGCCCATCGAGCGGCCTTCGCCGGTTTTCTCGTTGCGCGAGTAGGCGTCTTCCAGGCCGTCGTACATCATGTGGTCGAACAGCATGCCGTGGCCGATGCGGTAGCCGCCGCGCGCCTTCGGCACCAGGTAGGGCGCGTTGGTCATCGATTCCATGCCGCCGGCGACCACCACTTCGGCGCTGCCCGCGACCAGCTGGTCGTGCGCGAAGATCGCGGCCTGCATGGCCGAGCCGCACATTTTCGACAGCGTGACCGCGCCGGTCGAGGTCGGCAGGCCGGCCTTCAACAGCGCCTGGCGCGCTGGCGCCTGGCCCTGGCCCGCCATCAGGCAGTTGCCGAAGTAGACGTGCTCAACCAGGTTGGCGGCTATGCCGGAGCGTTCGACGGCGGCCTGGATCGCGACGGCGCCCAGGTCGTGCGCGGCCTTGCCGGAGAAGTCGCCCTGGAAGGCGCCCATGGGGGTGCGGGCTGCACCAACGATTACGATAGGATCATTCATTTTCTAGAGTCTCCATAAATGGCGGCTGGATGGCCGCCGGTGGGGTGGTGTGTTGATTGCAAAAACGGATGTGCTGCGGATACGGGAACACGTCTTCCACATAGCCGTCGAGGATGCGCTGCTTGCGCGCCTGCCACCAGGCTTGCGTCAGCAGCTCGCTGTGGTGCTTCATGAAATACTTGCGGATCTTGGCGTTCCCCAGCAGGAAGCGGCCGAACTGTTCGGGGAAAACGTCGTACTTGCCGATCGGGTACCACGGCTCGGAGGCCATTTCCTCCTCCTCTGTCCGCGCTTCCGGGATCACGCGGAAATTGCAGTCGGTGATGTATTCGATTTCGTCGTAATCGTAGAATACTACGCGCTGGTGGCGCGTGACGCCGAAGTTCTTGTACAGCATATCGCCGGGGAAGATGTTGGCGGCCACCAGTTCCTTGATGGCGTTGCCGTACTCCAGCACGCCGTGCTCGATCTGCACGTCGTCGTTGTCGTTGTCGGCGTTGGTCAGCCACATGTTGAGCGGCACCATGCGGCGCTCGATGTACAGGTGCTTGATGACGAGCTGGTCGCCCTCTTCCTCCAGCAGCGACGGCACGAAATGCTTGAGCTCGGCGATCAGCTCTTCGCTGAAGCGGTGGCGCGGGAAGGCGACGTTGGAATATTCCAGCGTGTCGGCCATGCGGCCGACGCGGTCGTGGTGTTTGACCAGCAGGTATTTTTCCTTGATCAGCGCGCGCGAGGTTTCCTTGGGCGCCGGGAAGAAATCCTTGATGACCTTGAACACGTACGGGAACGACGGCAGCGCGAACACCAGCATCACCAGGCCGCGGATGCCGGGCGCGATGTCGAACAGGTCGGACGAATGCTTCAGGTGCTGCAGGTAGTCGCGGTAGAACAGCGTCTTGCCCTGCTTTTGCAGGCCGAGGATGGTGTAGATCTCGCTGCGCGGCTTGCGCGGCAGCAGCGTGCGCAGGAACTGCACGTAGGCCGACGGCACTTCCATGTCGACCAGGAAGTAGGCGCGCGTGAACGAGAACAAGATCGTGATCTGCTCGTGGTCGAACAGCACGGTGTCGAGTATCAGCTCGCCGTGCTTGTTGTGCAGGATGGGCACGACAAACGGATATTCCTTGTTGCCGTTGATGCCCTTGCCGACGATGTAGGCGCCCTTGTTGCGGAAGAACAGGCTCGACAGCACATGGATCTGGTGGTTCGGCTCCAGCTTGATGCCGCCGAACAGCGTGCGCAGCCGGCCTTCGACCTGGGCCACGTCGCGCGACAGGTTGGCGAATTTGGTGGCCAGCTGGAAGTTGGTGATGATGCGCTTGAGCGTGTAGTGCAGGCCGTCGGTGCCGGGGTAGTAGACACGGTAGGTCGGCGCCACTTCCTCGGTTTCGATGTACTCGGTGGAGACCACAGGGCGCACGAAGATGAACTCGTTGTGGAAGTAGCGGCGGTGCAGGATGTTGCAGCAGACCGAGTTGAAGAAGGTCTCGGCCAGCTCGGGCTGCTTGTGATCGGACAGCATGCCGATGTAGTGCAGCTTGAGTTCGCGCCACACCTCGTCGGTCAGCTCGGCCGGGTCGTACTCGTCTTCCAGCATCTGCACGCATTCCTGCACGCGGCGGTCGTAGAAGCCGATGCGTTCGCGCGCGGCTTGCTGCGCCACGCGCCAGGCGCCCTGCTCGAAATGCTGCTTGGCCTGCTGGCTGGTGAGCCGGAACAGGCGGTAGTGCTTGTCGAAGCCGTCGCGGATGGTGCGCGCGATGTCGAACGCGATCTGCGAGCGCAGCAGTTTGGGGAAAGCAGCCTGGATCATGGGTCAGCCCTGGTGTGCGTTGGCGGTGGGTTAATACTGCCGCCGGTCCAGCCAACGCACACGATGCTTACTTGGTTTCCGCGAACAGTTCGCGGCCGATCAGCATGCGGCGGATTTCGCTGGTGCCGGCGCCAATCTCGTACAACTTGGCGTCGCGCCACAGGCGGCCGACCGGATACTCGTTGATGTAGCCGTTGCCGCCCAGCGTCTGGATCGCCTCGCCGGCCATCCAGGTCGCTTTTTCTGCGCTATACAAAATGGCTCCCGCTGCATCCTTGCGCAACTGGCGGACCGCTTCCGGGGTTTTGGCCCGGTCGCAGGCCTGACCGACGGCGTACACATATGCCTTGCACGCCATCATGGTCGAGTACATATCCGCAATCTTACCCTGCATCAGCTGGAATTCGCCGATCGGCTGGCCGAATTGCTTGCGGTCGTGAATATAGGGCACGACCGCGTCCATGCAGGCCTGCATGATGCCCAGCGGGCCGCCGGACAGCACGGTGCGCTCGAAGTCCAGGCCGGACATCAGCACGTTGACGCCCTTGCCCAGGCCGCCCAGCACGTTCTCGGCCGGCACTTCGCAGTTGTCGAACACCAGCTCGCCGGTGTGCGAGCCGCGCATGCCCAGCTTGTCGAGCTTCTGGGCCACGGAGAAGCCCTTGAAACCTTTTTCGATCAGGAAGGCGGTCATGCCTTTCGGGCCGGCTTCCAGGTCGTTCTTGGCGTAAACCACCAGCACGTCGGCGTCGGGGCCGTTGGTGATCCACATCTTGGTGCCGTTCAGCACCCAGCGGTCGCCCTTGAAGTCGGCGCGCAGTTTCATGCTGACCACGTCGGAACCGGCGTTCGGCTCGGACATCGCCAAGGCGCCCACGTGTTCGCCGGAGATCAGCTTGGGCAGGTATTTTTGTTTTTGCTCTTCGGTGCCGTTGCGCTTGATCTGGTTGACGCACAGGTTCGAGTGGGCGCCGTACGACAGGCCGACCGAGGCCGAGGCGCGCGAGATTTCCTCCATCGCCACGATGTGGGCCAGGTAGCCCATGTTGGCGCCGCCGTATTCCTCGCCGACGGTGATGCCGAGCACGCCCAGCTCGCCCATCTTGCGCCACAGGTCCATCGGGAACTGGTCGTTGCGGTCGATTTCGGCGGCGCGCGGCGCGATTTCGGCGGCGGCGAACTGTTGCACGGCTTCGCGCAGGGCGGCGATGTCTTCGCCGTGGTCAAAGGTCAGGCCTGGGAGATGGAGCATGTCGTCCTCATTCTTGTGTTTTGGTGGAAGCGTCAATAATACGCCGGTGTGACGTTAACGTAAACGTAAAGCAGCGGTGACGGTGGGCCGTCACGCAATCTTGTTATTTTTGTCAGATGGTGGCCGGCCGGGGTTCGCCGATGGCGGCCAGCAGGCGCTTGCATTCGTCCTCGTGGGCGGTGATTTCCGCCAGCGACATCTCGATGTCCTCGCGCTGCTGTTCCAGCGTTTCGCGGTGCTGCGCCAGCACGCCCAGGAAGCGGTTCATCTGGGCGCTGGTATCCTTGGGCGATTCGTACATGTCGACCAGGCTCTTGATTTCCGACAGCGACAGGCCCAGGCGCTTGCCGCGCAGGGTCAGCTTGAGGCGGGTGCGGTCGCGCGGCGTGTAGACGCGGTTGCGGCCGCCGGCGCCTTCGCGGGACGGGCTCAGCAGGCCCTGGTCTTCGTAAAAGCGGATCGCGCGCGCCGTGATGTCGAATTCACGGGCCAGTTCGGTGATGGTGTAGGTGGGCATCTCTAGGTTTGCGGTAAAGTCGTACAATTTCCGTTTACGTCAACGTCAAGCACATTGTAGCGCGCCTGACTTTCCGAAAGAAGAAAATATGAACCCGCTCGAATCGCAACTGGACTACCCGCTGGGCGACACCATCCCGGCCATCGGCGCCGTGCACGAGATCGCGCCCGGCCTGCGCTGGCTGCGCATGCCGCTGCCGTTCGCGCTGGATCATATCAACCTCTGGCTGCTGCGTGACGGCGAGGGCTGGAGCGTGGTCGACAGCGGCGTGGCGGTGGATGCCACCCGCGCCGCCTGGGAATCCATCTTCGAAAGCGGCCTGGACGGCCTGCCGGTGCGGCGCGTGTTCGCCACGCATTGCCATCCCGACCACATCGGCCTGGCCGACTGGCTGTGCCGCCGCTGGGACGCGCCGCTGTGGACCACCACCGGCGAGTACGGCTTCGCGCGCATGATGTCGGCCGCGCTGCCGGGCGTGGACGGCCTGGCGGCGCTGCCGCACTTCCAGCGCCACGGCCTGCGCGATCCCGAGATGCTGGAAAAGATGGGCAGCCGGAAAAACTACTATCCGACGCTGGTGCCGTCGGTGCCGGCCGCCTACAACCGCATCCAGGACGGACAGTTGATCGTTGTCGGTGAGCAACAGTGGCGGGTGATCACCGGTTTCGGCCATTCCCCCGAGCACGCGGCGCTGTATTGCGCGGAACTGAACGTGCTGATTTCCGGCGACATGGTGCTGCCGCGCATTTCCACCAATGTATCGGTTTTCGCCGTCGAGCCGGAAGCCAACTCGCTGACGCTGTATTTGGAATCATTAAGCAAGTTTGTTGACTTGCCGAACGATGTATTGGTGTTGCCGTCACACGGCAAACCATTCCGCGGCCTGCACACCCGCATCGCCCAATTGCGCCAGCACCACGTCGAGCGGCTGGCCGAAGTGGTCGACGCCTGCCGCGATTGGCAATCGGCGGCCGACATCGTGCCGCTGATGTTCAAACGGCCGTTGGACGCCCACCAGCTGAGCTTTGCGCTGGGCGAGGCGCTGGCCCATCTGCACAATTTGTGGCACGACGGTATCGTGCGCCGTCAAACAGGGGCGGACGGCATCATACGCTTCCGCGTGGCGTAGCGTCGAAAGTCTGGCCGTAAACTAGCAGTAGTGTTATTGTAATAACTTCACTATTTCCGCTGGAAACGGCTCCGAGGCCCCGGCCCGTTTCGCAGCGGGAAACCGAATAAAGTTCGGCGCCTGTTATTGCGGGCGCTTGCACTTACAGAGGATAAAGTGTTAATTATAAAATCCCATCACGTCACAATCAGATCTTAAAAACAAGAGACTGACTTTCATGACGCAACGTGAAATAGTGCAATTATGAATTCTTCCAATGAACGCGAAAGCTTTAGCCAGCGCTTGCAACAGGCTCTCAAAAACGCCCACTACTCGCCCGACAGTCCAACCCGGTTGGCGCGGGAATTCAACATCCGCTTCGATGGCCGGCCCATCACCGTCCACGCCGCCCGTAAATGGCTGGTAGGCGAGGCGATTCCGACCCAGGAAAAGCTGCGCATGATCGCGCAATGGCTGGGCGTGCCGGCCGAATGGCTGCGCTTTGGCGGCGCCGAAGCGGACGCGCCAACTGGCGACGGCGGCAACGGCCTGTCGCGCTTCGAGTCGGCCGACGTCAAGTTGATCGCGGATTTGCAACGCCTGGACGAGCATCATCGCCAGATCGCACGCGAATTTATACGCATGCTGGTGCGTGTCAACTACCAAAAGTAGTCATTTTATGTACTACTACGGAGTTATTTTTACCGTTTGTGGCTGAAGACTGGACTGTTTCCGTGTGAAACTAGTTTCACGGGAAATCAAGTTTTTGTTCGGAATGGGCGTCCCCAAGGGGGCGCCTTTTTTATTTTAGGGGGCTTTATGAATTGTCATAGTTTCGACACGGTTTTGAGGCACAATAGGTAATCAGCGCCGCTGAGCCGCAGCATTTACTTCGGGAGCCTAGCTTTTGAGCCGTCTTATGAAAAGTAACTACAGCAACGTCGCGCAGCTAAAAGATTTGATGACCGCCCCCCCGATGACCGCCGCCCAGCACGCGGAGGTGATGCGCAAGCGTATCGCCCACCGTCGCATGGTCGAGGAAGCACGGGATCTGAAGAAGGCCAGCGGTTCGCAGTTCGATAAACGCTAGCGCGGTACAGGCGGGTTAGTTCGGTTCGCTGGCCGGCTTCATGCCGTTCCAGCGCGGGGCCAGCGTGTGCTCGATGCTGAACAAATCCAGCACCCGGCCGACCGTGTGGTCGACCATCTCCGCAATGCTTTGCGGGTTGTGGTAAAAGCTGGGCAGCGGCGGGAAGATAATCCCGCCCATTTCCGTCACCGCCGTCATATTGCGCAGATGCGCCAGGTTGAACGGCGTCTCCCTCACCATCAGCACCAGCCGGCGGCGCTCCTTGAGCACCACGTCGGCCGCGCGCGCGACCAGGTTGTCCGACAGGCCGTGCGCCACCGACGCCAGCGTCTTCATCGAGCATGGCGCGATGATCATCCCATCCGACTGGAAGGAACCGCTGGCGATGGCCGCGCCGACGTCGCGCACCTTGTGCACTACGTGGGCCAGCGCCTCGACCTCGCGCCGCTGCAAGCCGGTTTCCTGGTGCAGCGTGAGGACCGCCGCGTCCGAGACGATCAGATGCGTCTCCATGCCTGCGGTGTGTTGCAACTGTTGCAGCAGACGCACGCCATACACCGCGCCGGTGGCGCCGGTGATGGCGATAATGATCCGCTGCGGTCGATCAGGCATCCAGCAGGGCCTTCAGCTCACCCGACTCGAACATTTCATTCATGATGTCCGAACCGCCGATGAATTCGCCCTTGATGTACAGCTGGGGAATGGTTGGCCAGTTCGAGTAATCCTTGATGCCCTGGCGAACTTCAGGATCTTCCAGCACGTTCACGGTTGCAATGTTCTCAACGCCGCAGGCTTTCAGGATCTGGATGGCGCGGCCGGAAAAGCCGCATTGCGGGAACTGGGCGGTGCCCTTCATGAACAGCACCACAGGGGTGGCGGTCACGGTTTCTTTGATCCAGGTTTGTACGTCGCTCATAGCTGCCTCAGTGAAAAGATGTAATTAGATGCCGTCATTTTATAAGAAATGCGGCCGCCGCGTGGTTGACACGGCGAAAATCATTGGTAGTATAGCGTCTATCGATATATCGACTACCGATATACCGTTTAACGATACAGAGGAACGCGATGGGCGATATCCATTACTCGAAGTATCTGCCGCTGTCCGAGGCCACGTTTTACGTGATGCTGGCGCTGAACGAACCGCTGCACGGCTACGCCATCATGCAGAAGGTGGAAACGATGAGCGGCGGCAGCGTCACCCTGGGGCCGGGCACCTTGTACGGCGTGTTCGGCACGCTGGAAAAGCAGGCCTTGATCGTCAAGGTGGCGGAAGAGGAACGGCGCAAGGTCTACGCGCTGACGGAGTTGGGACGGAAGGTGCTGGCCGAGCAGGTGCGCCGGCTGGAAATCATGGTCGGCAACGCGCATGCGCTGCTGCGAGCCGCTTGAGGAGGCAGTGTGGAAAACGGTACCGTAGTGCGGAAGTACAAATGGTGGTTTGTCTGGCAGGATGAGAAACACGAGCAGTGGCTGCAGCGGATGGCGGCGGAAGGATTGCATTTGCGTGACACCAACTGCATCGGCATGCATACCTTTGTGCGCGGCATGCCGGCGGATGTGGTGTATCGCTGGGACGTGGGCAAGCAGCGGCGGCGCGACCCGGAATACATGCAGCTGTTCCAGGATGCAGGCTGGGAATACGTAGCATCCACGCTGGGCTGGCATTGCTGGCGCAAGACCCGCAAGGCCGGCACGGCGATGGAAATCTTTACCGACAGCGCAGGTCGGATCCGCAAGTATCGGGCAGTGCTCGGCGTGCTGACTTTGGTCATGGTGGCGCAGGTGCCGTCGATATGGATCAACTTCCGGAACTGGCGCGAACTGCTGGCAAGGAAGGCGGACATTGCCGTCTACCCTGCCATCACGGCGTCGCTGAACCTTGCCGTGCTATTGCTGCTGCTCTACGGCATCGCCAGGATCAGCCGCCGCATCCGCGACTTGAAACAGGTTTAACCGCGCAGCTTGGCGAAGGCGGCCGCCATGCTGCCGCCGATCGGCTCGGACTTGGCGGCCTGCTTCTGGTGCTGGCCCATGCTCTTGCGGTCGTTGCGGTCGCCGCGCTGCTGCGGCTGCGAACCGGCTTGCGGCGCGCTGTCCGTCAGGCGCATGGTCAGCGCGATGCGCTTGCGCTTCTCGTCCACCTCCAGCACTTTGACCTTGACCACCTGGCCGGCCTTGACCACCGTGTGCGGATCCTTGACGAAGGTGTTCGACAAGGCCGAGATGTGCACCAGCCCGTCCTGGTGCACGCCGATGTCGACAAACGCGCCGAACGCGGCCACGTTGGTGACCACGCCTTCCAGGATCATGTCCGGGCGCAGGTCGCGGATCTCTTCCACGCCTTCCTTGAAGGTGGCGGTGGTGAACTCGGGACGCGGATCGCGGCCCGGCTTCTCCAGCTCCTTCAGGATATCGGAGATGGTCGGCACGCCGAACTTGTCGTCGGCGTACTTGGCCGGGTTGAGCGTCTTGATCAGCGCGGTTTCGCCGATCACGGCCTTGATGTCCTTCTTGATGTCGCCGAGGATTTTCTCCACCAGCGGATACGATTCCGGGTGCACCGCCGAGGCGTCCAGCGGGTTCTCGCCGCCCATCACGCGCAGGAAGCCGGCCGCCTGTTCGAAGGTCTTGTCGCCCAGGCGCGGCACCGATTTGAGCGCCGCGCGCGAGGTGAACGCGCCCTTGACGTCGCGGTAGGAAACGATGGCCTGCGCCACCGAGGCCGACAGGCCCGACACCCGCGCCAGCAGCGGCGCCGAGGCGGTGTTGACGTCCACGCCGACCGCGTTCACGCAATCCTCGACCACCGCGTCCAGCGAGCGGGCCAGCTGGGTCTGCGAGACGTCGTGCTGGTACTGGCCGACACCGATCGATTTCGGATCGATCTTGACCAGCTCGGCCAGCGGATCCTGCAGGCGGCGGGCGATCGACACCGCGCCGCGCAGCGACACGTCCATGTCCGGCAGTTCGCGCGAGGCGAATTCCGACGCCGAATACACCGACGCGCCCGCCTCCGACACGACGATCTTGCTCATCTTTTGCTCAGGGAAGCGCTTGATCAGGTCCTGCGCCAGCTTGTCGGTCTCGCGCGAGGCGGTGCCGTTGCCGATCGAAATCAGCGAAACATTGTGCTTGGCCGCCAGCTTGCCCAGCGTATGCAGCGAGCCGTCCCAGTCGTTCTTCGGCTGGTGCGGGTAGATCACGGCGGTGTCGACCACCTTGCCAGTGGCGTCCACCACCGCCACCTTGACGCCGGTGCGCAGGCCCGGGTCCAGGCCCATGGTGGCGCGCTGGCCGGCCGGCGCGGCCAGCAGCAGCGCCTTCAGGTTGGTGGCGAAGACGTTGATCGCGTCCTGCTCGGAACGCTCGCGCAGCGCGCCCATCAGCTCGGTTTCCAGGTGCATGAAGCTCTTCACGCGCCAGGTCCAGCGGGCCGTGTCGCCCAGCCACTTGTCGGCCGGACGGCCCTGGTTCTTGATGCCGAAACGGGCGGCGATGCGGCCTTCGCACGGATTGTGCGGCGCATCCCACTTTGGTTTCTCGGCCTCGGTGTCCAGCCGCAGCGTGACGTCGAGGATGCCTTCGCGGCGGCCGCGCAGCAGGGCCAGCGCGCGGTGCGACGGCACGGTGGCTATGGTTTCGGAATAATCGAAGTAATCGGCGAACTTTTCGCCCTCGTCTTGCTTTCCTTCAATAACCTTGGACTCCACGATGCCATGCTCTTGCACATATTCGCGCAGGGATTGCAGCAGGGTGGCGTCTTCGGCAAAGCGTTCCATCAGGATCTGGCGGGCGCCGTCCAGCGCCGCCTTGATGTCGGCCACGCCCGGATTGTTGCCCTCGGCGGTGGTGAAGGCGTCGCGCAGGTATTTGTTGGCTTCCATTTCCGGGTTCAGTTCCGGATTGGCCAGCAGGCCGTCGGCCAGCGGCGCCAGGCCCGCTTCGATGGCGATTTGCGCCTTGGTGCGGCGTTTTTGCTTGTAGGGCAGATATAAGTCTTCAAGACGGGTCTTGTCTTCTGCATGCATGACTGCATCTAACAGTTCGGGCGTCATTTTATTCTGCTCGGTGATCGAAGCCACGATGGCGGCGCGGCGGTCTTCCAGCTCGCGCAGGTAGCGCAGCCGCTCTTCGAGCAGACGCAATTGAATGTCGTCCAGGCCGCCGGTGGCTTCTTTCCGGTAGCGGGCGATGAAGGGCACCGTGGCGCCTTCGTCCAGCAGGGCGATGGCGGCGGCGACCTGCACCGGTTTGCAAGTCAGTTCCAGGGCAAGACGTTGTTCGATTGAAGGCAACATGTGGGCGATTCCTAAGCAGTCAAGCCCGGAATGATACGCAATCGGCGCGAATGCGCCAGTCTTGACAGTCCAAACGGACTGTGGGCGGCCGAAGTAACACGTTTATCTGCGGGTTTTTGAAGAATCCGCAAACACGAAGGCGTGTATGGCGGATAATATCGCCTGTTGCCGTTTTTGAACCATGCTGACCAACAATGCGACCTATGGATTTTACCCGCGACGACGCCACCGATGTCCCAGCTGCCCCGGCAGCCCCCGTACGCCCTGCGCCGCCCGCGAATCAATTGTCGTACGCCGTAGCCACCTGGCTGCAGCGTGTGGATGCCGCAGCGCATCCAAAAGCCAAACTGAACGCGCCGCCGGTCGATAACGATCCCAAGCAGCAGACCCAATACAAGTTGATCTACGTGATGGCGCCCACCAGCGGCGGCCGCCATGTGGCGCTGTGCCTGTACAAGGCGCGGCTGCGCTCGAACGGCGATGTCGCCGCGGCCAGCCCGGTGAGCGAGATATTTTCGCTGCTGTCGGCCCCGCCGAGCTTCCTCGCGCCCGGCGACGAGGACTTGATCCGTTTCTTTGTTGCAATGCGCAGCGGACAGAATTCCCAGACCGGCTCCGCCACCGAGCCGCGCGGCAAGATCGGCGCGGCTTTGCTCAACATGCTGGCCGAACAGGATAAATTGCTTTGGGCAAACTCCTGGGCCGACGTCGGCAACGGCCTGGTCTACCCGCTCAAGGGCGGCGTGATGCGCGAAGCCAACCTGGCCTGGCGCGAAGAAGGCAAGGGTTTGCGGCTGGGCTGGCAAGTGCAGGCGCCGCCGAACGCCAAGCATGTCGGCGCCGACCAGGTCGACTACATGCTGCCGACCGATCCGCCGTGGTACATCGACAATCTTTCCTGCGGCGTGCTGCAGCTGAACCAGGGCGGCGCGGCGATCCCGCTGGCCGACCTGCAGGCGCTGGTGGCGCAAGCTCCGCTGCTGACCAACAACGACAAGATGCGCGTGTCGCAGCTGCTGCTGGCCCACGGCCTGCAGCAGCTGATGCCGCTGCCGCAGCCGCTGCCGCAGCGGGTGCGCGATGACGTCAAGCCGCGCCCGGTGCTGACGCTGGACGCGGCCATGCTGGCCGACGGCTCGCTGCAACGCTGGCACGACTTCGCCGTGCTGTCCTTCGACTACGACGGCGAGCGCGTCTCCTTCGACCCGTCGCAGCGCGTGGTGCGCCAGAAGGGCGAAGTGACCGAAATCATCCAGCGCGACAGCGCCGCCGAGGAGCTGGCCCTGTCGCTGCTGACCGAGCGCCACTTCCACCCGCCGGTCGCGCTGCCGTTGAGCAGCGTCAAGGGCGGCCTGTTGCTGCCCAGCCAAGCCGAATGGATACGCTTTGCCCGCGACGGCATCGACGCGCTCAAGCAAGCCGGCTGGAAGGTCGAAAAAACCGTCAAGTACCGCTACGACGTGACCGAGGTCGGCGACTGGTATGCCGATGTGGTGGAAGACCCGGCCGACGGCGGCCACGCCTGGTTCGAGCTGGAACTGGGCATCATGGTCGAGCAGGACCGCGTGCCGCTGCTGCCGGTGCTGGTGCAGATGATCCGCAGCGCGCCGAACGACTTCAACCCGAAAACCATCGCCCAGCACGGCGACGAGGACCAGATGCTGGCCGTGCTGCCCGACGGCAGCCGTGTCGCGCTGCCGTGGGGCCGCGTCAAGCCCATCCTCAACACGCTGGGCGAGTTGTACTTCAACGACAAGATCAAGACCTCGCTGCGCATGGCCACGCTGGACGCGGCGCGCCTGGACGACCTGGCCCGCAACGTCGAGCTCAACTGGACTGGCGGCGCCGAGCTGCGCGAAATGGGCGCCCGCCTGAACCAGTTCGGCGCCGTCAAGCGCATCGCCACGCCGGCCGGCCTGCAGGCCACGCTGCGCGACTACCAGACCGACGGCTTGTCGTGGATGCAGTTCCTGCGCGAATACGGCTTCGCCGGCATCCTGGCCGATGACATGGGCCTGGGCAAGACCGTGCAGACCTTGGCCCACATCCTGGTCGAGAAGGAAGCCGGCCGCCTGACCGCGCCGGCGCTGGTGATCGCGCCGACCAGCCTGATGGGCAACTGGCAGGAGGAGGCCGCCCGTTTCGCCCCCGGCCTGCGCGTGCTGCTGTTGCAAGGCAAGGACCGCATGGGCCAGTTCGACCAGATCGAGGAAGCCGACCTGGTGCTGACCACCTACGCGCTGCTGCCGCGCGACGAGGAAAAACTGCGCGAGCATGATTTCCACCTGGTCATCCTGGACGAATCGCACTACATCAAGAACACCCGCAGCAAGGCCGCGCAAAGCGCCGGCCTGTTGCGCGCGCGCCATCGGCTGTGCTTGTCCGGCACGCCGCTGGAAAACCACCTGGGCGAGCTGTGGTCGCAATTCCACTTCCTGCTGCCCGGCTTGCTGGGTGACGAGAAGGGTTTCAACACCGTGTTCCGCCACCCGATCGAACGCCAGGACGACCCGCTGCGGCGCGCGCTGCTGAACCGCCGCATCAAGCCTTTCCTGCTGCGCCGGACCAAGGACAACGTGGCCAAGGAACTGCCGCCCAAGACCGAGATGGTGCGCAAGGTCGAGCTGACCGGCGCCCAGCGCGACCTGTACGAAACGGTGCGCCTGGCCATGGACCAGAAGGTGCGCGAGGAAATCGACCGCAAGGGCGTGGCGCGCAGCCAGATCGTGATCCTGGAGGCGCTGCTGAAGCTGCGCCAGGTGTGCTGCGATCCGCGCCTGGTCAAGTCGCTGCCGTCGAAGAAGCAGACGGCCGGCTCGGCCAAGCTGCTCGACCTGATGCAGATGGTCGAGGACTTGCTGGAGGAAAACCGCAAGATCCTGGTGTTCTCGCAGTTCACCAGCATGCTCGAGCTGATCGAGGAGGAACTGGAAGCGCGCGATATCCCGTATGCCTTGCTGACCGGCGAGACCAAGGACCGCAGCGCGCAAGTGGCGGCGTTCCAGCAAGGCGCGGTGCCGATCTTCCTGATCAGCCTGAAGGCCGGCGGTGTCGGCCTGAACCTGACGGCGGCCGACACCGTGATCCACTACGATCCGTGGTGGAATCCGGCGGCGGAAAACCAGGCCACCGACCGCGCCTGGCGCATCGGCCAGGACAAGCCGGTGTTCGTCTACAAGCTGATCGCCAAGGGCACGCTGGAGGAAAAAATCCAGCTGCTGCAGCAGAAGAAATCCGATCTGGCGCAATCCATCCTGGCCGAAGGCGAGTCGCAGAAAATGGCGCTCACCCAGGAGGACTTGCAGCAGATCTTCGCCCCGCTGGCGGAATAAGTGGCGACCGTCGCCGAACTGCAAGCGGCGCTGCGCCAGTCGCAGGAGGAAGCGGAGCGGTACCGCCTGCTTTTGCAGCACAGCAGCGAGGTCAGCTGGATGGCCGACTGCGCCAGCCTGCGCCTGACGTGGCTCAGTCCGGCGGCCGAGCGCCAGTTCGGCTACACGCTGGAGTCCGCGCAGGCGCTGGCGTCCGGCCTGTTGCAACAGCTGCCGGCCCGGCTGGCGCGCCACGCTGGCGGCGACCCGAGCCGCCTTCGCCTGCTGCGTGAAACCGAGCTGCCCCACGCGGACGGCCGCATGCTGCCGGTGGAAATCGAATCGACGCTGATCCTCGACGAGCACGGCGCCGCCGTCTCGGTGGTCGGCATCGTGCGCGACCTGAGCGCGCGCCGCGAGCTGGCGGCGCAGCAAAAGAAATTCGCCTCCATGCTGTCGCACGAATTCCGCACGCCGCTGTCGACCATCGACGGCGCCGTGCAGCGCCTGGAAATGACCGGCGCCCACCACGACGAAGCCACCCGCAAGCGCTACCGCAAGATCCAGACCGCGGTCGACCGCATGCTGGTCATGCTGGACGAGTACCTGTCGCCCGAGCGCATGGCCAGCATCGGCCGCGAGCGCCAGCCCAACGAAATCTCACCCGCCACGCTGCTGGAATCGGTGGCCGAACAGGCGCGCCGGCGGCGAGACGCGGTCAGCGTGCGTACCGATGCGCTGCCGCAATGGATGCGCTGCGACCCCGCCGGCATGCGCTTATGTCTGGAAATCTTGCTGGACAATGCAATTAAGTACACAAGTGCCAATACTCCGATAGAATTGATAGGCAAAATGGCAAGCGAGGGTGGTGTCGAGTTCCTGGTGCGCGATCACGGGGCCGGTGTGCCGGCGGCCGAACTGGCGCATGTGTTCGACAAATCCTTCCGCGGCAGCAATGCTGTCGGCGTCGCCGGATCGGGCCTGGGCCTGTACATGGCGCGCGCGGTGGTGGACGTCCACGGCGGCACGGTGACTGCAACAAATGTTTCTGAAAGCGGCGCGGAATTTCGGATTTGGTTGCCGGTTGGGCCCGCTGCCGGGAAAAGCCTTGCGCGGTCGGGTGGCAGCAGTGATAATTCCTTGGACGCAAGCTGAAGCAGTAGGGCAGGACTGAGCACTGTCGCTCAATAATCGATCGAATGGCGCATCAATGACGCAAATACTTATCGTGGAAGACAATCTGGACTATGCCGAGGAAATGGCAGAGTTCTTGACTGAGCTTGAACACGAAGTACACATCACCAACAACGCCAGCGAAATGTGGTCCGCCCTGAGCCAGGGCAATGTCGGCGTGGTGGTGCTCGATCTGGGCTTGCCGGACGAAGATGGTTTCAATGTGATACCCCGGATGCGCCAGCTGTATCCGCAGATCGGCCTGCTGGTGCTGACCGGCCGGGTCGCGTTCGACAACCGCATCCTCGGCCTGCGCCTGGGCGCCGACCACTACCTGACCAAGCCGATCAAATTCCCGGAACTGGCCGCCCACATCGAGGCGCTGGACCGCCGCGTCGGCCCGCAGGAAACCGTCCCGGCCCCCAGCAAATGGACGCTGCGCGTCAGCGCCCGCCAGCTGGAACTGCAGGGCATGGCGATCACGCTGACCGAGAAAGAATGCAATTTCCTTCATTTGCTGACGATTAACACCCGTCCCGTACCGCGCCAGGTCATCGTGGCCGGCATCGGCGGCGACGATCCCGACGCCGGCCGCCGGGTCGACATGCTGGTGTATCGTTTACGCAAAAAAGCCCGCACCGGCCTTGGCCAGGACTTGCCCCTGCGCAGCGCCTATGGCGAGGGCTACAGCCTCTCCGCCAGCTTCAACTTATCTTGAGTCGAACTCAATAGTATTTCTGTACTGTGGAAATCTGTGAGTTTCCTAAGTGCAGCTTTGTCGTAGCATGAATTTTCCACCTTAAAAAAACTGGGGAGAATTGTAATGCGCTACAGCGATTGGAAGATAGGGATGCGCCTGGCCGGCGGTTTCGGCCTGGTGATGTTGCTCATCGTCGGCATGGCCATGGCCGGCATGTGGCGCCTGCAGGCGGTGGGCGACCTGACCGAACAGATGGTCGGCAGCGCCAGCGTCAAGGAGCGCCTGACCGCCGAATGGCATAACCAGATCAGCATCAGCGGCGTGAGCGTGCTGGCCTTCGCCCGCAATACCGAAACCGCCGAATCCCCGGCGCTTGCCGAGAAGGCAGCTGCCACCCGCGCGCGCGTCAACGCCATCCAGAAGCAACTCGAACCCCTGCTGACCAGCACCGAGGAAAAAGCCTTGCTGGAATCGGTCGCGTCGGTGCGCAAGGGCTATGCGGCCAGCCGCGATCTCTTGTTCAAGCTCAAGAAGAGCGGCGATATCGCCGGCGCCCGTGCCCTGGCCGACAATAAATTGGAAGCCCAATTCAACGCCTACCTGGACAGCGTGCACAAGATCGGCGACTACGAGGCCGGCGTCGGCCGCGCGCTGGCGGCGGACGTGCAGCAGCAATACCACTCCGGCCAGCGCTTCCTGCTGGCGCTGACGGCCGGCGCGCTGGTGCTGGGCGCCTGGTTCGCCTACATGATCGGCCACTCGATCACCGACCCCATCCACAAGGCGGTGCGCGTGGCGCAGACCGTCGCCGCAGGCGACCTGAGCAGCAAGATCGACGTCCGCAGCAAGGACGAGACCGGCGTGCTGCTGCAAGCGCTGAAGGACATGAACGCCAGCCTGATCAACATCGTCGGCCAGGTCCGCAGCGGCACCGACACCATCGCCACCGCCTCGGGCCAGATCGCCACCGGCAACCTCGATCTGTCGGCCCGCACCGAACAGCAGGCCAGTTCGCTGCAGCAGACCGCCTCGTCGATGGAGGAACTGACCGCCACCGTCAAGCAGAACGGCGACAACTCGCGCCAGGCGCATACGCTGGCGCTGTCGGCCTCGGAAGTGGCGGTCAAGGGCGGCACCGTGGTCGACGAAGTGGTCGACACCATGAGCGAGATCAGCACGTCGGCGCACAAGATCGTCGACATCATCGCCGTCATCGACGGCATCGCCTTCCAGACCAACATCCTGGCCTTGAACGCGGCGGTGGAGGCGGCCCGTGCCGGCGACCAGGGCCGTGGCTTTGCCGTGGTGGCAAGCGAGGTGCGCAACCTGGCCCAGCGCAGCGCCAGCGCGGCGAAGGAAATCAAGGAATTGATCAACAATTCGGTCGACAAGGTGGAAAGCGGCGCGCGCCTGGTGGCCCAGGCCGGCAGCACGATGCGGGAAATCGTCGTCAACGTGCGGCGTGTGACCGATATCATCGGCGACATCACCGCCGCCAGCGCCGAGCAGACCAACGGCATCGAGCAGATCAACCGCGCCATCGCGCAGATGGACCAGGTGACGCAGCAGAACGCGGCGCTGGTCGAGGAGGCGGCGGCGGCCTCCGCCGCATTGCAGGACCAGAGCGGGGCGCTGGCCCGCGTGGTCAGCGTATTCCAGCTTTCCGGCCCTGGGCCAAAAAACAGGGACAGAGTCAGGCCGATTTTGCTGGGTACCTGATTAATCGGGGACAGAGTGGTGTAGAATCGGTGTTTCCGATTCCTTTTGCTGAAATTTATGGCACGTCTACCCCGCTTGATCGTCCCCGGCCAGCCGCATCACGTTATCCAGACCGGCAACAACAACCAACCGATCTTCCGCGAGGCCGAGGATTACCAGGCCTTCCTCGGCTGGCTGCGCACCGCCGCCAAGAACTACAAAGTGGCGGTGCACGCCTATGTTTTGATGCCGGATCACCTGCATTTGCTGGTCACGCCGGCCGACGCGGACGGCCTGGGCCAGATGATGCAGTGGATAGGCCGCTACTACGTGCCCTATTTCAACCAAAAATACGGCCGCAGCGGCACTTTGTGGAACGGACGCTACAAAACATCGCTGATCGACGCCGAGCAATACTTCATGTCGTGCAGCCGTTATATCGAGTTCAACCCGGTGCGCAACGGCATGGTGGCCAGGGCCGAGGATTATCCGTGGTCCAGCTATCCGCACCACGCCGGCCTGCGCTCCGACGGCCTGATCGTCGACCATCCGAAGTTCTGGGAACTGGGCAACACGCCATTCCAGCGCGAGGCGGCCTACATCGCGCTGGCCGAGCCGGCCTTGAGCGAAGACGAGATCACCCTCATCAGCAAGGCGCTGCTCAAGGGCTGGCCGCTGGGTACGGAGCAATTCAAGACGGCGTTGCAGCACAAGGTCAAGCGCCAGGTCTTGCCAGCCAAGCGCGGCCGGCCGTTCAAAATCAAGCCTGAAGCGGCCTGAACAGCCAGCCAGAACCGTGGGAATCGAGGGATCCCACGGTTTTTTTATAGCGGCCATCACTCTGTCCCTAATTAAAATTTCCGGCGACTTATAAAAAATTAATTCGACTCCGACCCTAATTGTTATTGTTGAAGTTTACGCTGCATTGCACTACTCTAGCTTTTCGTTAGTCAAAATTGCAGTGGAGAGCCCATGAAAGCCCAAGGTCTGTACGATCCGTCCAATGAACACGATGCCTGCGGCGTCGGTTTTGTCGCCCACATCAAAGGCAACAAGAGCCACTCCATTGTGGAACAGGGTCTGTTGATCCTGAAAAACCTCGATCACCGGGGCGCCGTGGGCGCCGACGCGCTGATGGGCGATGGCGCCGGTATCCTGATCCAGATCCCGGACCAGTACTATCGCGACGAGATGGCCAAGCAGGGCGTGGAGCTGCCGCCGCCAGGCGAGTACGGCGTCGGCATGGTGTTCCTGCCGAAGGAAAACGCTTCCCGCATCGCTTGCGAACAGGAAATCGAGCGCGCCGTGCGCGCCGAAGGCCAGGTCGTGCTGGGCTGGCGCAACGTGCCGGTCGACTGCGACATGCCGATGTCCCCGACCGTGCGCGCCAAAGAGCCGGTGATCCGCCAGATCTTCATCGGCCGCGGCGCCGACATCATGGTGACCGACGCGCTGGAACGTAAGCTGTACGTGATCCGCAAATCGTCCGGCCACGCGATCCAGGCCTTGAAGCTGATCCACGGCAAAGAATTCTTCGTGGCCTCGCTGTCGGCCCGTACCATCGTCTACAAGGGCCTGCTGCTGGCGGACCAGGTCGGCGTGTACTACAAGGACCTGCAGGATGCGCGCTGCGTCTCGGCGCTGGCGCTAGTGCACCAGCGTTTCTCGACCAACACCTTCCCGGAATGGCCGCTGGCCCACCCGTACCGCCTGATCGCCCACAACGGCGAGATCAACACCGTCAAAGGCAACTTCAACTGGATGCGCGCCCGTGAAGGCGTGATGAAGTCGGCCGTGTTGGGCGATGATCTGCACAAGCTGTTCCCGCTGATCTACGAAGGTCAGTCGGACACCGCCTGCTTCGACAACGCGCTGGAACTGCTGCTGATGGCAGGCTATCCGATCGCCCAGGCGATGATGATGATGATCCCGGAAGCCTGGGAAAATCACGGCACGATGGACGACAATCGCCGCGCGTTCTACGAATATCACGCCGCCATGATGGAACCATGGGACGGCCCGGCCGCCATGGCCTTCACCGACGGCCGCTACATCGGCGGCACGCTGGACCGCAACGGTCTGCGTCCGGCCCGCTACATCGTCACCGACGACGACCTGGTGGTGATGGCCTCGGAATCGGGCGTGCTGCCGATTCCGGAATCGAAAATTATCCAGAAATGGCGCCTGCAGCCAGGCAAGATGTTCCTGATCGACCTGGAAGCCGGCCGCATCATCGACGATAAAGAGCTCAAAGACACCTACGCCAACGCCAAGCCATACAAGGCATGGATCAACGCGGTGCGCATCAAGCTCAACGAAATCAAGCTGAGCGAAAGCCAGCTGGCGCACAACCGCGCCAAGGACGTCGCGCCGGCGCAGGGCGAAAAAGCCACGCCATCGCTGCTGGACCGCCAGCAAGCCTTCGGCTACACCCAGGAAGACCTGAAATTCCTGATGGCGCCGATGGCCGCCGCCGGCGAAGAAGCGACCGGCTCGATGGGCAATGACTCGCCGCTGGCCGTCATGTCCAACAAGCTCAAGCCGCTGTACAACTACTTCAAGCAGCTGTTCGCGCAAGTGACCAACCCGCCGATCGACCCGATCCGCGAAGCGATGGTGATGTCGCTGGTGTCCTTCATCGGCCCTAAACCGAACCTGCTGGACACCAACAACGTCAATCCGCCGATGCGCCTGGAAGTCTCGCAGCCTATCCTGGGCTTCGACGACATGGCCCGCCTGCGCGGCATTAGCGCGCATACCGGCGGCAAGTTCAAGTCATATGAGCTCAACATCTGCTATCCGCTGGCATGGGGCAAGGACGGCGTGGAAGCTTGCCTGGCGTCGCTGTGCGCCGAGGCGGTCGATGCGGTCAAGTCCGGCCACAACATCCTGATCGTGTCGGACCGCTCGGTCGGCCCTGATCGCGTGGCGATTCCAGCGCTGCTGGCCACCTCGACCGTGCACCAGCACCTGGTCAGCAAGGGCCTGCGCGCGTCCACCGGCCTGGTCGTCGAGACCGGCTCGGCCCGCGAGACCCACCACTTCGCGCTGCTGGCAGGCTACGGCGCCGAAGCGATCCACCCTTACCTGGCGATGGAAACGCTGGTCGAGATGGCGCTGGGCATGCCGGGCGACATGACCGGCGAGAAGGCGGTCTACAACTACACCAAGGCGGTCGGCAAGGGCCTGATGAAGGTCATGTCCAAGATGGGCATCTCGACCTACATGTCCTACTGCGGCGCGCAGATCTTCGAAGCTGTCGGCCTGAACAAGTCGCTGGTCGACAAATACTTCAAGGGCACGGCCTCCAACGTGGAAGGCATCGGCGTGTTCGAAGTGGCGGAAGAAGCGCTGCGCCTGCATAACCTGGCCTTCGGCGACGATCCCGTGCTGGCCAACCACCTGGACGCCGGCGGCGAGTACGCCTACCGCGTGCGTGGCGAAGACCACCTGTGGACCCCGGATGCGATCGCGAAACTGCAGCATTCGACCCGCAGCAACAACTTCTCCAGCTATAAAGAGTACGCGCAGATCATCAACGACCAGAGCAAGCGCCACCTGACCTTGCGCGGCCTGTTCGAGTTCAAGCTCGATCCAACCAAGGCGATCCCGCTGGACGAAGTCGAGCCGGCCAAGGAAATCGTCAAGCGCTTCGCGACCGGCGCGATGTCCATGGGTTCGATCTCTACCGAAGCGCACGCCACGCTGGCGGTGGCGATGAACCGCATCGGCGGCAAGTCCAACACCGGCGAAGGCGGCGAGGATCCATCGCGCTACACGATGGAACTGAAGGGCATCAAGATCAAGCAGGGCGAGACCATGGCTTCGGTCATGGGCAAAGAGCAGATGGTGGTCGACATTCCGCTGCAGGCGGGAGACTCGCTGCGTTCGCGCATCAAGCAGGTGGCGTCCGGCCGTTTCGGCGTGACCGCGGCTTACCTGAACTCGGCCGACCAGATTCAGATCAAGATGGCGCAGGGCGCCAAGCCGGGCGAAGGCGGTCAGCTGCCGGGCCATAAAGTGTCCGAGTACATTGCAACGCTGCGCTTCTCGGTGCCGGGCGTGGGTCTGATCTCGCCGCCGCCGCACCACGATATCTATTCGATCGAAGACTTGGCACAGCTGATCCACGACCTGAAGAACGCCAACCCGCGTGCTTCGATCTCGGTCAAGCTGGTGTCGGAAGTCGGTATCGGCACCGTGGCCGCCGGCGTGACCAAGGCCAAGGCCGATCACGTCGTGGTCGCCGGCCATGACGGCGGCACCGGCGCCTCGCCGCTGTCGTCGGTCAAGCACGCTGGTACGCCGTGGGAGCTTGGTCTGGCGGAAACGCAGCAGACCCTGGTGCTGAACGGCCTGCGCAGCCGCATCCGCGTCCAGGCGGACGGCCAGATGCGCACCGGCCGCGACGTCGTCATCGCCGCCATGCTGGGCGCCGACGAAATCGGCTTCGCCACCGCACCGCTGGTGGTCGAGGGTTGCATCATGATGCGCAAATGCCACCTGAACACCTGCCCGGTCGGCGTCGCCACGCAGGATCCTGTGCTGCGTGCCAAGTTCTCCGGCAAGCCTGAGTATGTGGTGAACTACTTCTTCTTCGTTGCCGAAGAAGCCCGCCAGCTGATGGCGCAACTGGGCATCCGCACGTATGACGAGCTGATCGGCCGCGTCGACCTGCTGGACAAGTCCAAGGCGATCACGCACTGGAAAGCCAAGGGCCTGGACTTTAGCAACATCTTCTACTCGCCGGAAGTGCCGAACGGCGATTCCATCTACCACACGATGGACCAGGACCACGGCCTGGACAAGGCCCTCGACCACAAGCTGATCGCGCAAGCCAAGGCCGCGCTGGAGAAGGGCGAGCGCGTCTCGTTCATCTCGCCGGTACGCAACGTCAACCGCACCGTCGGCACCATGCTGTCGGGCGAAGTGGCCAAGCGCTACGGCCACGCCGGCCTGCCGGACGACACCATCCACATCCAGCTGCAAGGCACGGCCGGCCAGTCGGCCTGCGCCTTCCTGGCGCACGGCATCACCATCGACCTGGTCGGTGAGGGCAACGACTACGTCGGCAAGGGCTTATCGGGCGGCCGCATCATCGTGCGTCCAAACACCGAGTTCCGCGGCTGGGCGGTGAACAACATCATCATCGGCAACACCGTGCTGTACGGCGCGATCAGCGGCGAAGCCTTCTTCAACGGCGTGGCTGGCGAGCGCTTCGCTGTGCGTAACTCGGGCGCCACCGCCGTCGTCGAAGGCACCGGCGACCACGGTTGCGAATACATGACCGGCGGCACCGTGGTCGTGCTGGGCGCCACCGGCCGCAACTTCGCGGCGGGCATGTCGGGCGGCATCGCCTACGTGTACGACCCGGAAGGCGATTTCGAAGCCCGCTGCAACACCGCGATGGTGACGCTGGAACCGGTGCTGACCGCCAAGGAGCAGGAAGCCCAGAGCGAAACCTGGCACGTGCAGCACAAGGACCACGGCCGCGAAGCGGACGAGGTGATCCTGAAGCGCCTGATCGAGCGCCACTTCAAGCACACCGGCAGCACCCGTGCCCGCCTGTTGCTGGACAACTGGGCCGAAGGCCGCGGCAAATTCGTCAAGGTCTTCCCGAGCGAATACAAGCGCGCCCTGGTGGAGATGGCCGAGGATGTGGCGAACGAAGCCGCTTCCGCGCAGCCGATCGCAGCCTGATGCTGACCGTACAGAACAATATTTAAGGAATTATCGTGGGTAAAATCACCGGCTTCATGGAATTCAAGCGTCAGGACGAGAGCTATCTGCCGCCTGCTACGCGCTTGAAAAACTATTCCGAATTCGTCATCACCCTGACCAACGAACAGGCCAAGGTGCAGGGCGCGCGCTGCATGGATTGCGGCATCCCGTTCTGCAACACGGGCTGCCCGGTCAACAACATCATCCCGGACTGGAACGACCTGGTCTATCGCGGCAACTACCGCGAGGCGCTGGACACCCTGCACTCGACCAACAACTTCCCGGAGTTCACCGGCCGCATCTGCCCTGCGCCGTGCGAGGCCGCCTGCACGCTGGGCATCAACAACGATCCGGTCGGCATCAAGTCGATCGAGCATAAGATCATTGACGAAGGCTGGGAACACGGCTGGGTCGTGCCGCAGCCGGCCGCCCAGCAGACCGGCAAGAAAGTGGCCGTGGTCGGTTCCGGCCCCGCCGGCCTGGCGGCGGCGCAGCAGCTGGCGCGCGCCGGCCACGCCGTCACCGTGTTCGAGAAGAGCGACCGCGTCGGCGGCCTGCTGCGCTACGGCATTCCCGACTTCAAGATGGAAAAGTCGCACATCGACCGCCGCATCAAGCAGATGGAAGCCGAAGGCGTGGTGTTCCGCACCAGCGTGCTGGTCGGCAAGGACTTCCCTGCCAACGTCAACAACTGGGCCAAGGAAACCATCTTCCCCGAGGACCTGGAGAAGGAATTCGACGCCGTGGTCCTGGCCGGCGGCGCCGAGCAGCCGCGCGACCTGCCGGTGCCGGGCCGCGAGCTCAAGGGCGTGCATTTCGCCATGGACTTCCTGCCGCAGCAAAACAAGGTCAACGCCGGCGACAAGGTGAAGGACCAGCTGAAAGCCACCGGCAAGCACGTGGTGGTGATCGGCGGCGGCGACACCGGTTCCGACTGCGTCGGCACCTCGAACCGCCACGGCGCCGCCTCGGTGACCCAGTTCGAACTGATGCCCATGCCGCCGGAGCAAGAGAACAAGCCGCTGGTGTGGCCGTACTGGCCAACCAAGCTGCGCACCTCCTCGTCGCACGAGGAAGGCTGCGAGCGCGACTGGGCGGTGGCCACCAAGCGCCTGGAAGGCAAGAACGGCAAGGTCGAGAAGCTGGTCGCCTGCCGCGTCGAGTGGAAAGACGGCAAGATGAGCGAAGTGCCGAACTCGGAATTCGAGATGAAGGCCGACCTGGTGCTGCTGGCGATGGGCTTCGTGTCGCCGGTCGCCAACGTGCTGGACGCATTCGGCATCGAGAAAGATGCACGCGGCAACGCCAAGGCCACCACGGACGGCGAAGGCTGCTACAAGACTTCCGCCCCCAACGTGTTTGCCGCCGGCGACGTGCGCCGCGGCCAGTCGCTGGTGGTGTGGGCGATCCGCGAAGGCCGCCAGTGCGCGCGCGCGGTCGATGAGTTTTTGATGGGCTCGTCGGAACTTCCACGCTAATCCCAGCGGTCCGCGAAAGCCTTCTTCGCGCCGGTGGCAACGGGTGATCCCCGTTCCCACCGGTTTTTTTTGCCTGAAACTTGTGCGATGCAGCAATGTTACAATTCTTGATGGGTGTAAATTGCTGACTTTAGGTTCAGTAGTGTTGTATTATCTGCCACTTAACATGTCTCTCTCTGTCACAAAAGAAGGGGGCGCCAGCAGAGATTAACCTTTCTGCACTACAATACGGCATTCAAAATAATGAGTACAGTCGTGGCTAATCTAGTCGAAATCCGTGATTTACACTTCTCCTATGGAAAGCGCGCCATCCTGTCGGGCCTCCAGATGGACTTCCCACGTGGAAAAGTGATCGCTGTGATGGGTGGCTCGGGCAGCGGCAAGACCACGGTGTTGCGCCTGATCGGCGGCCAGATCCGCCCGCAACGCGGCCATGTCAAAGTGCAGGGCCAGGTGGTGCACAAGCTCAATACCGCCGGCCTGTACCTGCTGCGCCGCAAGATGGGCATGCTGTTCCAGCACGGCGCGCTGTTCACCGACCTGACCGTGTACGAAAACGTCGCCTTCCCGCTGCGCGAGCACACCGACCTGTCGGAAGAGCTGATCCGCAACCTGGTGCTGATGAAGCTGCACGCGGTCGGCCTGCGCAACGCCGCCAAGCTCAAGCCGGGCGAAATCTCCGGCGGCATGGCGCGCCGCGTGGCGCTGGCCCGCTCGATCGCGCTGGACCCGGAACTGATCATGTACGACGAGCCGTTCGCCGGCCTGGACCCGATCTCGATGGGCGTCACCGCCAACCTGATCCGCAACCTGAACACCGCGCTGGGCTCGACCACGGTGCTGGTGTCGCACGACGTCAAGGAATGCTTCGCCATCGCCGACTATGTGTACTTCCTGTCGCAAGGCAAGATCGTCGCGCACGGCACGCCGGACGACATGATGGTGTCGACCGACCCGTATGTGAAGCAATTCGTCAACGCCGAGGCCGATGGCCCGGTGCCGTTCCACTATCCAGGCAAATCCCTGGCCGATGACCTGGGCCTGGGAGTGCAAGTATGAGTCTGAAGAACTGGTTGTCCAAGCTGGGCGCGCCGCTGCGCGATTACGTCGAAAGCATCGGCTACGGCAGCCGCACTTTTGCCAACATGCTGGGCGTGTCGCCCGGCCTGCTGAAGCGGCCGTCGCTGGTGGTCGAGCAGCTGCATTTCATCGGCAATTATTCGATGCTGATCATCACCCTGTCCGGCCTGTTCGTCGGCATGGTGCTGGGTTTGCAGGGTTATTACACGCTCAACAAATACGGCGCGGAACAGTCGCTGGGCCTGCTGGTGGCGCTGGGCCTGACCCGCGAACTGGGCCCGGTGATCACCGCGCTGCTGTTTGCCGGCCGCGCCGGCACCTCGCTGACGGCCGAAATCGGCCTGATGAAGGCGGGCGAACAACTGTCGGCGATGGAGATGATGGCCGTCAACCCGGTCCAGCGCGTGCTGGCACCGCGTTTCTGGGCCGGCGTGATCTCGGTGCCGCTGCTGGCGTCGGTGTTCAGCGCGGTCGGCGTGTTCGGCGGCTACCTGGTCGGCGTGCAGCTGATCGGCGTCGACGAGGGCGCGTTCTGGTCGCAGATGCAGGGCGGCGTCGACATCTGGAAAGATATCTACAACGGCTTTGCCAAGAGCGTGGTGTTCGGCATCGCCATCACGTTCATCGCGCTGTACCAGGGCTACGAAGCCCAGCCGACCCCGGAAGACGTGGCGCGCGCCACCACCCGCACGGTCGTGATTTCATCGCTGATGATCTGGTGGCTGGACTTCATGATGACGGCGCTGATGTTCAGCAAGTAAGCGTAAAAGTACAAGATAAGAAACTAAGGAATCGCTATGCAACGTAAATCTCTGGATGTCTGGGTCGGTCTGTTCATCGTCGTCGGCGTCGCCGCGCTGATGTTTCTGGCGCTGAAGGCCGGCAACATGGGTTCCATGTCCTTCGGCAAGGCCTACCCGATCACCGCCAAGTTCGACAATATCGGCAGCCTGCGCCCGCAGGCGCCGGTCAAGGCGGCCGGCGTGGTGGTAGGCCGTGTGGGAGAGATCAAGTTTGATGACAAGAGTTACCAGGCGCTGGTAACCTTGAACATGGAAGAAGGCTACAAGTTCCCGAAAGACAGCTCGGCCAAGATCCTGACCGCCGGCCTGCTGGGTGAGCAATACGTGGGCATCGAGGCCGGCGGCGACACCAACAACCTGGCCGCCGGCGACAAGATCGCCCGTACCCAGTCGGCCGCCGTACTGGAAGACCTGATTAACCAGTTCATCTACAGCAAAGCTGCAGAAGGAAAGGACAGCAAATGACGCAACGCACCGCCAAACACCTCCGCAGCGCCGCATTGGCGCTGGGCGTCACCGTGCTGCTGGCCGGCTGCGCCGGCCCGAACCCGCGCGACCCGTACGAGGGCTTCAACCGCGCCATGTTCAGCTTCAACGACACGGTCGACACCTACGCGCTCAAGCCGGCCGCGACGGCTTACCACAACGTGCTGCCGAACTTCGTGCAGACCGGCGTCAACAACTTCTTCGGCAACCTGGCCGACGCCTGGACCGGCGTCAACAACCTGCTGCAAGGCCATGGCGAAGCCGGCATGTCGGACGTCACCCGCTTCGCGCTGAACTCCACGCTGGGCATCGTCGGCCTGTTCGACATCGCCTCGGAAGCCGGCCTGCAGAAGCACAAGGAAGACTTCGGCCAGACGCTGGGCACCTGGGGCGTGCCGTCCGGCCCGTACCTGATGCTGCCGCTGCTGGGCCCTTCGACCGTGCGCGACACGGTGGCCTTGCCGCTGGACATCAAGGGCGATATCTGGGGCTACAAGGAACCGGTCTACATCCGCAACACCGGTACCGCGCTCCGCGCCGTCGATCAACGTGCTAACCTGCTGAACGCGACCAGTTTGCTGGAAGACGCCGCCTTGGACCGTTACGAATTCATCCGCGACGGCTTCCTGCAGCGCCGCGAAAGCCAGATTCATCCGGACGGCGACGACGCGCCGCGCAAGCCGTCCAAGGATGACTCGGCCGAGCCCGAGGCTAAGCCAGAAGTTAAGCCGGAAGCCAAACCGGAAGCCAAACCGGTCGCCGCCGCGGAAAGTTCTACCCCTGTGTCATCCGAATCGGCGCCAAAAGAGTTAAACTCTGGCGCACCGGCTGCGGCAACCGTCAGCCAGTGACCCCGAAGAACCACACAAAGGTAACGACAACATGAAATTGATTAAACAACTTATCGCCCTGGCAACTGTCGCGCTGGCCGTGAACGCCCACGCGGCCGCCGCGCCGTCCAACGAAGCGCCGGACGTGCTGGTCAAGCGCATCAGCCAGGAAGTGATCGAGACCGCCAAGGCGGACAAAGCCATCCAGGCCGGCGACCAGAAGAAAGTGCTGGACCTGGTCGAAAGCAAGATCCTGCCCTACGTCGACTCGCAGCGCATGACCGCGCTGGCGGCCGGCCGCTTCTGGCGCGACGCCACCCCCGAGCAGCAAAAAGCGCTGTCGGACCAGTTCCGCACGCTGCTGATCTTCACCTACTCGGGCGCGCTGTCGCAGATTAAAAACGAAACCGTCGAGTTCAAGCCGATGCGCTCCGACCCGTCCGACAACGAAGTGGAAGTCCGTTCGCAGGTCAACGTGACCCGCGGCGAACCGATCCCGCTGAACTACCGCGTCGCCAAGACCCCGGCCGGCTGGAAGATCTACGACATCAACGTGCTGGGCGCGTGGCTGGTCGAGACCTACAAAGGCACGTTCGCCTCCGAAATCAGCAAGGGCGGCATCGACGGCCTGATCAAGACGCTGACGGAAAAGAACAAGTCGCTGGCCAACAAGCCCCTGAAAACCGTTGCCAAGTAAGCCATAACGCCATGTCCACCGCCGTTTCCGAAGCCACCGACAACCTGCAGTCGCTCACGACCCTGACCGTGCTCAACGCCTCTGCGGCGCTGGAGCGCGGCCTGGCGGCCCTCAAGGCCGGCCAGACCGTGTTCGACCTGCGCCATGTGTTGACGGTGGATTCGGTGGCGGTGTCGGTCATGCTGGCGTGGCAGCGCGCCGCCCAGGACGCCGGCGTCAAGCTGGAACTGAAAAACCTGCCGCCGGCGCTGCAAAGCCTGACCAAGCTGTACGGCGTGTGCTCGCTGCTGTTCCCGGCCGACGTCAAGCTGGACCAGGGCTGCGGCGCACCCGCCAATCCCGCCCACGAAGAGTTTGCCCCGGTCGACGCGCCGGAATCCTTCTTCACCAAAAAGACCGGTCTCGCCGACGACTCGTCTTCGCATCACCATCATTGACCCCCGCCCCACCCCGCCGCCCGCTGTACTCCTGGTAAAAAGCCAGTCCGGCTCTGCCGATCCGAATTTCCAATATAATTGAACGTTGCCGCTGCCCGAGAGCCGCGGCGCCCGCAGCACCTTCCGCCAAGTTTAGGCCACACCGCGCCGGTTCGCGCCGCCGCACCTTACAGATAAGTCAAGCATGACAGCGATCCAAATAAGTAATGTCGAGAAGCGCTACAAGTCGCTCCAGGCACTGGGCGGCGTGTCCCTCTCCATCGAGGAGGGGGAATTTTTCGGCCTGCTGGGCCCCAACGGCGCCGGCAAGACCACCCTGATTTCCATCATCGCCGGCCTGATCCGGCCCGACGCGGGCAAGGTCACCATCCACGGCCATGACGTCACCGGCGATTTCCGCGCCGCCCGCAAGAAGCTGGGCGTGGTGCCGCAGGAGCTGGTGTTCGATCCCTTCTTCACGGTGCGCGAGACGCTGCGCCTGCAGTCCGGCTACTTCGGCCTGCCCAACAACGACGCCTGGATCGATGAAGTGATGCACAACCTCGACCTGACCAACAAGGCCGACGTCAACATGCGCGCCCTGTCCGGCGGCATGAAGCGTCGCGTGCTGGTGGCGCAGGCGCTGGTGCACAAGCCGCCCGTCATCGTGCTGGACGAGCCGACCGCCGGCGTCGACGTTGAACTGCGCCAGACGCTGTGGAAGTTCATCTCGCGCCTGAACCGCGAAGGCCACACCGTGGTGCTGACCACCCACTACCTGGAGGAAGCGCAAGCCATGTGCAAGCGCGTGGCCATGCTCAAGAGCGGCAAGGTCGTCGCGCTGGACACGATGGCGTCGCTGATCCGCCGCATCTCCGGCTCGCAGCTGACGGTCAACCTGGCCGCCGGTGACCTGCCTGCGGACATGCGCCACCTGGTCACGCACCCGGAAGAGTCGGAGCACGGCAAGAAGTACAGCCTGCGCGTCAACGAATACGCCGAAGTCGAAACCCTGCTGGCGCGCCTGCGCGAATCCGGCGCCGTGATCGACGAAATGCAATTGCAACAAGCTGATTTGGAAGACATCTTCTTGCAGATCATGGACAAGGGGACTGTATGAACTTCATCTCCACCGGCTTCCGCACCCTGGTCTACAAGGAGACGCTGCGCTTCTGGAAAGTGGCCACGCAGACCGTCGCCGCGCCGATCCTGACGGCGATGCTGTACCTGCTGATCTTCGGCCACGTGCTCGAAGGCCGCGTCACCGTGTACTCGGACGTCAGCTACACCGCCTTCCTGATCCCCGGCCTGGTGATGATGAGCGTCCTGCAGAACGCCTTCGCCAACTCGTCGTCGTCGCTGATCCAGTCCAAGATCACCGGCAACCTGGTGTTCGTGCTGCTCACGCCCTTGTCGCACTGGGAGATCTTCTCGGCCTACGTGATCGCCGCCATGGTGCGCGGCATCGTGGTCGGTTTCGGCGTGTTCGTGGTGACGGCGTGGTTCGCCCACCTGTCGTTCACGGCGCCGTTCTGGATCGTGGTGTTCGCGCTGCTGGGCGCCGCCATCCTCGGCACCATGGGCCTGATCGCCGGCATCTGGGCCGAGAAATTCGACCAGCTGGCCGCGTTCCAGAACTTCCTGATCATGCCGCTGACCTTCTTGTCCGGCGTGTTCTACTCCATCCATTCGCTGCCGCCGTTCTGGCTGACGGTCTCGCACCTGAACCCGTTCTTCTACATGATCGACGGCTTCCGCTACGGATTCTTCGGCCAGTCGGACGTCAACCCGCTGGTCAGTGTGAGCATCGTCTCCGCCTTCCTGGTCGCGTTGGCGCTGCTGGCGATACGCTTGCTGCGCAGCGGTTACCGGTTGCGCCACTAATAATTTAAGGACCCATCATGCCTACTACTCCAGAACTCATCCACGGCTACATCTCGGCCGGCCTCGAATGCACCCACCTCGAAGTGGAGGGCGACGGCCAGCACTTCCAGGCCCTGATCGTCTCGCCCGCGTTTGCCGGCAAGCGTCCGATCCAGCGCCACCAGATCGTGTACGCCGCGCTGGGCGACCGCATGCGCGAGGAAATCCACGCGCTGTCGATGAAAACCCTCACCCCAGAAGAATACCAAGGATAAGCATGGACAAGCTCCTCATACAAGGCGGCAACCGCCTGAACGGCGACATCAACATCTCCGGCGCGAAGAACGCGGCCCTGCCCATCCTGTGCGCCGGCCTGCTGACGTCGGGCGATGTCGAACTGTCCAACGTGCCGCACCTGCACGACGTGGCGACCATCCTCAAGCTCCTGGGCCAGACCGGCCTGAAAGTGACGCAGGACGGCGACAAGGTCACGCTCAACGGCAGCGCCATCGACAAGCTGGAAGCCCCGTATGAGCTGGTGAAAACCATGCGCGCCTCGATCCTGGTGCTGGGCCCATTGCTGGCGCGCTTCGGCGAAGCCAAGGTCTCGCTGCCGGGCGGCTGCGCCATCGGCTCGCGTCCGGTGGACCAGCACATCAAGGGCCTGCAGGCGCTGGGCGCGGACATCACCGTCGAAGGCGGCTACATCTACGCCAAGTGCAAAAAGCTCAAGGGCGCGCGCATCGTCACCGACATGATCACCGTCACCGGCACCGAGAACCTGCTGATGGCCGCGACGCTGGCCGAAGGCGAGACCGTGCTGGAAAACGCCGCCTGCGAACCTGAAGTGACCGACCTGGCCAACCTGCTGGTGGCGATGGGCGCGAAGATCGAAGGCATCGGCACCAACCGCCTGACGATCCAGGGCGTCGAGGCTTTGCACGGCGCCAGGCACGCCGTGATCTCCGACCGCATCGAAGCGGCGACCTTCCTGTGCGCGGTGGCTGCCACCGGCGGCGACATCACGATCCGCAACACCCGCGTCGACATCATGGACGCCGCGCTGGACAAGCTGCGCGAGATCGGCCTGCAAATGACCATCGGCGACAACTGGATCCGCGCGCAGATGGACAAGCGCCCCGCGCCCGTGACCTTCCGCACCACTGAATATCCGGGCTTCCCGACCGACATGCAGGCGCAGTTCATGGCGGTGAACACCATCGCCGACGGCGCCAGCCGCGTGACCGAAACGATTTTCGAAAACCGCTTCATGCACGTGCAGGAGATGAACCGCCTGGGCGCGTCGATTGAAACCGACGGCAACACGGCCTTCATCAAAGGCGTCGAGCAGCTGGTGGGCGCGCCCGTGATGGCGACCGACCTGCGCGCCTCGGCATCGCTGGTGATCGCGGCGCTGGCCGCGCGCGGCGAAACGCTGATCGACCGCATCTACCACCTCGACCGCGGTTACGACCAGATGGAAGTGAAACTGTCCGCGGTCGGCGCCAACATCAAACGGATTAAATAACATGAGCGCATTCCAGGCCAATTCGCAGCTGATCCTCGCGCTGTCGAAGGGACGTATTTTCGAGGACACCCTGCCGCTGCTGGAAGCGGCCGGCATCACCGTCACCGAAAACCCGGAGACTTCGCGCAAGCTGATCCTGTCGACCAACGATCCCGACGTGCGCGTGATCATCGTGCGCGCCACCGACGTGCCGACCTATGTGCAGCATGGCGCGGCGGACTTCGGCGTGGCCGGCAAGGACGTGCTGCTGGAGCATGGCGGCGAAGGCCTGTACCAGCCCATCGACCTGCACATCGCGGCTTGCCGCATGTCGGTCGCGGTGCGCAACGGCTTCGATTACGAGACCGCCGTGCGCCAGGGCGCGCGCCTGCGCGTGGCCACCAAGTTTGTCGAGACGGCGCGCGAGCACTTCGCCAAGAAGGGCGTGCACGTCGACCTGATCAAGCTGTATGGTTCGATGGAACTGGCGCCGCTGGTCGGCCTGTCGGACGCCATCGTCGACGTGGTCAGCACCGGCAACACGCTGCGCGCCAACGACCTGAAAGAAGTGGAAGCGATCATGGACATCTCGTCGCGCCTGATCGTCAACCAGGCCGCCCTGAAGATTAAGCGCGCCCGCCTGCAACCGATCATCGAAGCCTTCGAACGCGCCTCTAAAAAGTAAACCATCATGCCGATTCAAATCACCAAGCTCGATTCCACCCAAGCCGATTTCAAAAAGTCACTGGACGCCCTGCTGGCATTTGAAGCAAGCACCGATGAAGCGATCGAACGCGCCGTCGCCGGCATCCTGGCCGACGTGAAAACGCGCGGCGACGCCGCCGTGCTGGAATACACCAACCGCTTCGACCGCATTCCGAACGGCGGCGCCGCCAACATGGCCGCCTTCGATATTCCCGAAGCCGAACTGCAGGCCGCGCTGGCCGCCATCCCTGAAGCGCAACGCAACGCGCTGCACATCGCCGCGCAGCGCATCCGCGTGTTCCACGAGCGCCAGAAGCAGGAGCTGAACGGCTTCACCTACACCGAAGCCGATGGCACGGTGCTGGGCCAGAAGGTGACGCCGCTGGACCGCGTGGGCATCTACGTCCCCGGCGGCAAGGCGGCCTATCCATCGTCGGTGCTGATGAACGCGATTCCCGCGCACGTCGCCGGCGTCAAGGAAATCACCATGGTGGTGCCGACCCCGGACGGCGTGAAGAACCAGATGGTGCTGGCCGCCGCCGCGATTGCCGGCGTCACCCGCGTCATCACCATCGGCGGCGCGCAGGCTGTCGCCGCGCTGGCGCACGGCACCGAGACCATCCAGCCGGTCGACAAGATCGTCGGCCCCGGCAACGCCTACGTGGCCGCCGCCAAGCGCCGCGTGTTCGGCATCGTCGGCATCGACATGATCGCCGGCCCTTCCGAAATCCTGATCATCTGCGACGGCACCACCGACCCTGACTGGGTGGCGATGGACCTGTTCTCGCAGGCCGAGCACGACGAGCTGGCGCAAGCCATCCTGCTGTGCCCCGACGCCGATTACATCGCCAAGGTGGAAGCGAGCATCAACAAGCTGCTGCCGGCGATGCCGCGCGCGGAAGTCATCCGCACCTCGCTGACCGACCGCGGCGCGCTGGTGAAGGTGCGCGATATGGCCGAAGCCTGCGCCATCGCCAACAGCATCGCCGCCGAGCACCTGGAAATCTCGGCCGAGAACCCGCAGCAGTGGGCCGACCAGATCCGCCACGCCGGCGCCATGTTCCTCGGCCGCTTCTCGTCCGAATCGCTGGGCGACTACTGCTGCGGTCCGAACCACGTGCTGCCGACGTCGCGCACCGCGCGCTTCTCGTCGCCGCTGGGCGTGTACGATTTCCAGAAACGCTCGTCGATCATCCACGTCAGCGAAGCCGGCGCGCAAACGCTGGGCAAGGTCGCGGCGGAACTGGCCTACGGCGAAGGACTGCAGGCGCACGCCCGCAGCGCGGAGCTGCGCCTCAAATGACCGAAGCGTGGATCAATCAGGTCTTCTGTGAGGATGCGCTGGCCGGACTGGCGCGCATCCCGGACGGTTCCATCGACCTGATACTGACCGACCCGCCGTACAACCTGGGCAAGGACTACGGCAACGACTCCGACTCGCAAACGGTGGAGGAGTACCTGCGCTGGACCGAACAATGGATCGACGCTGCCCTGCCCAAGCTCAAGCCCAACGGCAGCCTGTACATCTTCCTGACCTGGCGCTTTTCGCCGGAGATCTTCGTGCTGCTGAAAAAGCGCATGACGATGATGAACGAGATTATCTGGGACCGCCGCGTGCCGTCGATGGGCGGCAGCGTGCGCAGCTACTCGTCGGTGCACGACACCATCGGCTTCTTCGTGCGCCGCAAGGACTACTACTTCGACCTGGACTCGGTGCGCATTCCGTATGACGCCGAAACCAAGAAGGCCCGTTCGCGCTCGATCTTCGTCGGCGCGAAATGGCTGGAAGTGGGCTACAACCCCAAGGATTTGTGGAGCGTGTCGCGCCTGCACCGGGAGCATCCCGAGCGCGCCGACCATCCGACGCAGAAGCCGCTGGAGATCATCGAGCGCATGGTCAAGGCCTCGTGCCCGCCGGACGGCGTGGTGCTGGACCTGTTCATGGGCAGCGGCACGACGGCGATCGCCGCCAAGCGCTGCGGCCGCAATTTCGTCGGCTTCGAACTGAATCCCGACTACTGCGCCATCATCGCCGAACGCCTGGCGATGCCGGAAGTGCCGGCGCCGCCGGAAAAGAAGAAAAAAGCATCACCCAAGCGAAGTTTAATCAACTCATAGGAGCCTTAGTAAGATGTCTTCCATCGACACCCTGGTCAACACCACCATCCGCTCCGACGTGCGCGCCATCCATGGCTACCACGTCGCCGACGCGAGTGGCTATATTAAACTGGATGCGATGGAGAACCCTTACCACCTGCCGCATCACCTGCGCGAGGAGCTGGCCAACCGCCTGGTGGACGTGACGCTGAACCGCTATCCGGTCGCCTCCTACGAGACCATCAAACAGCGTGTGCGCGCCAGGCTGGGTGTGCCGGCCGGCTACGACGTCATGCTGGGCAACGGCTCCGATGAACTGATCTCCATCCTTTGCACCGGCTGCGCGCTGCAGGACCGCCGCGCCGTGGTGCTGGCGCCGACGCCGTCGTTCGTCATGTACCAGCGCTCGGCGCAATTCGCCGGCATGGACTACGTCGGCGTGCCGCTCAAGGCCGACCTGACGCTGGACCTGCCGGCCATGCTGGCCGCGATCGCGCAGCACAAGCCGTCGCTGGTGTTTTTGTCCTATCCAAACAACCCGACCGGCAACCTGTTCGCGGCCGACGACATCGTCGCCATCATCAAGGCGCTGGACGGCTTCGGCCTGGCCGTGGTGGACGAAGCCTACGAGCCGTTCGCGCAGCAGACCTTCATGCACCGCCTGCCGGAGTTCGACAACCTGGTGGTGATGCGCACCGTGTCGAAGCTCGGCCTGGCCGGCATCCGCCTCGGCTACATGTCGGCGGCGCCGGAATTGCTGGCCGAATTCGACAAAGTGCGGCCTCCTTACAACATCAACGTATTGACGCAGGCAGCGGCCGAATTCGCGCTCGACCACGTGGAGGTGCTGAACCAGCAGGCCACCGATTTGCGCGCCGCACGCGCCGATCTGATGGCTGCATTGGCCGCCATGCCCGGGGTGCAGGTCTTCCCGTCGGCGGCGAATTTTATCTTGATACGGGTGCCGAATTCCGATGATGCCTATGCGAAACTGCTGTCCCGCAAGGTATTAATCAAAAATGTAGGTAAAATGCACGATGTGCTGGCCAATTGTTTGCGTATCACGGTCAGCACCCCGGAAGAGAATTCCGCCTTCCTCGATGCCTTCGCAGCATCGCTGGCATCCTAACGTTATCGCCATCGCCATCGCGAGCCTTTCATGAACCGCACCGCAGAAATCACCCGCAACACCAACGAGACGCAAGTCCGCGTCTCCATCAACCTTGACGGCACCGGCCAGCAAAAGCTGAACACCGGCGTGCCCTTCCTGGACCACATGCTGGACCAGATCGCCCGTCACGGCCTGTTCGACCTGGAAGTGGAAGCGACCGGCGACATCCATATCGACAACCACCACACGGTGGAAGACGTCGGCATCACGCTGGGCATGGCCGTGGCCAAGGCCATCGGCGACCGCAAGGGCATCGTCCGCTACGGCCATTCGTATGTGCCGCTGGACGAGGCGCTGTCGCGCGTGGTGCTGGATTTCTCCGGCCGGCCAGGCATCGAGTACCACATCCCGTTCACGCGCGCGATGATCGGCACCTTCGACGTCGACCTGACGCTGGAATTCTTCCGCGGCTTCGTCAACCATGCGCTGGTCACGCTGCACATCGATAACCTGCGCGGCACCAACGCCCACCACCAGTGCGAAACCGTGTTCAAGGCCTTCGGCCGCGCGCTGCGCATGGCGTCCGAGCTGGACCCGCGCGCCGCCGGCACGATCCCGTCGACCAAGGGCAGTCTGTAAAACCGGGCTTACGAAAAAAACGTCATGAAAAAAATCGTAGTAGTTGATTACGGCATGGGCAATCTGCGCTCGGTCGCGCAGGCCCTGCGCGCCGTCGCGCCCGAGGCCAACGTGCTGATCTCCGGCGAAGTGGCCGATATTGAATCCGCCGACCGCATCGTGCTGCCCGGCCAGGGCGCCATGCCGGACTGCATGCGCAGCCTGCGTGAATCCGGCGTTCAGGACGCGCTGCTGGTGGCCGCCAAAACCAAGCCGCTGATGGGCGTGTGCATCGGCGAGCAGATGCTGTTCGACGTCAGCGAGGAAGGCAATGCCGCCGGCCTCGGCCTGTTGCCGGGCAAGGTGGTGCGCTTCCAGCTGGACGGCCAGGTCCAGGAGGACGGTTCGCGCTTCAAGGTGCCGCAGATGGGTTGGAACCAAGTCCATCAAACCGCGTCTCACCCGATGTGGCAGGATATCGCGGACGATAGTTACTTCTATTTCGTGCACAGCTATTTTGCCCAGCCAGCGCTGAGCGAACACACCGTCGGACAAACTGTCTACGGTGCGCCGTTCAGCTGCGCCGTCGCCCGTGATAATATTTTTGCGACCCAGTTCCACCCGGAGAAAAGCGCCGCGGCCGGATTGCAGTTGTACAAAAATTTCGTTCACTGGAACCCTTGATTTCATTTACCCCTAAATCTACCTAAACCATCATGCTGCTCATTCCTGCCATCGACCTCAAAGACGGTCACTGCGTTCGCTTGAAACAAGGCGATATGGAACTCGCCACCGTATTTTCCGAAGATCCGGCCGACATGGCTCTGCATTGGCTGAAACAGGGCGCGCGCCGCCTGCACCTGGTCGACCTGAACGGCGCCTTCGCCGGCAAGCCGAAGAACGAGGCCGCGGTCAAGGCCATCCTGAAAGTGGTGCAGGAGTACGCCGAGGAAAACGACCTCGATGAGATCCCCGTGCAGCTGGGCGGCGGCATCCGCGACCTCGACACCATCGAGCGCTACCTGGACGCCGGCATCAGCTACGTCATCATCGGCACCGCCGCGGTCAAGGAACCGGGCTTCCTGCACGACGCCTGCGGCGCCTTCCCCGGCCACATCATCGTCGGCCTGGATGCCAAGGACGGCAAGGTCGCCACCGACGGCTGGAGCAAGATGTCCGGCCACGAGGTGATCGACCTGGCGCAGAAGTTCGAAGCGTATGGCGTGGAATCGATCATCTACACCGACATCGGCCGCGACGGCATGATGGGCGGCGTGAACATCGAAGCCACCGTCAAGTTGGCGCAGGCTGTGAAGATCCCGGTCATCGCATCGGGCGGCCTGCACAACCTGGGCGACGTGGAAGCGCTGTGCGCGGTGCAGGACGAAGGCATCGAAGGCGTGATCTGCGGCCGTTCGATTTACGAAGGCACCATCGACCTGGCCTCGGCCCAGTTGCGCGCGGACGAACTGAGCGGCGACCTGGTCGAAGAAGAAGACACGGAAGAATAATGCTCGCTAAACGCATCATCCCCTGCCTGGACGTGACCGATGGCCGCGTCGTCAAAGGCGTCAATTTCACCGAGCTGCGCGACGCCGGCGACCCGGTGGAAATCGCCCGCCGCTACGACGAGCAGGGCGCCGACGAACTGACCTTCCTCGACATCACCGCCACCAGCGACAACCGCGGCCTGATCCTGGACATCATCGAGGCCGTGGCTTCGCAGGTGTTCATTCCGCTGACCGTGGGCGGCGGCGTGCGCGAGGTGGCCGATGTGCGCCGCCTGCTCAACGCCGGCGCGGACAAGGTCGCGATGAATTCGTCGGCGGTGACCAACCCGCAACTGGTGTTCGACGCCTCGCAAAAGCACGGCTCGCAGTGCATCGTGGTGGCGATCGACGCCAAGCAGGTGTCGCCCGGCAAGTGGGAAGTGTTCACCCACGGCGGCCGCAAGGCCACCGGCATCGACGCCATCGAGTGGGCAAAGAAAATGGAACAGCTGGGCGCCGGCGAGATCCTGCTGACCAGCATGGACCGCGACGGCACCAAGTCCGGCTTCGACCTGGGCCTGACGCGCGGCGTGTCCGACGCGATCAACATCCCGGTGATCGCCTCGGGCGGTGTGGGCGGCCTGCAGGACCTGGCCGACGGCATCAAGCTGGGCAAGGCCGACGCGGTGCTGGCGGCCAGCATCTTCCACTACGGCCAGCACACCGTGCAGGAAGCCAAGCGGTTCATGGCGCAGCAGGGCATTCCGATGCGCCTGGTTTAATTGGAAAATGACGATGTCGACTACCCCAAGCGCCTTGGCCAAGGCTAAATGGCTGAAGAAGATCCAATGGGACGAGCACGGCCTGGTGCCGGTCATCGCCCAGGAAGCGGGCAGCAACGATGTGTTGATGTTCGCCTGGATGAACCGCGACGCGCTGGCCAAGACGGTCGAGCTGGGCGAGGCCGTGTACTGGAGCCGCTCGCGCAAGAAGCTGTGGCACAAGGGCGAGGAGTCCGGCCATGTGCAGAAGGTGCTGGAGATCCGCCTCGACTGCGACGAGGACGTGGTGCTGCTGAAGATCGAGCAGGCCGGCGGCATCGCCTGCCACACCGGCCGCCATTCCTGCTTCTTCCAGAAATTCGAGGGCGACGCACTGGAAGGCGACTGGCAGAACACCGAGCCGGTGCTGAAGGATCCATCGGAAATCTACACCCCCGCCACCGTGGCGAAAACCAAAGCAAAGAAACCGACATGAGCACTATCCTGGACCGCCTGGCCGACATCATCGAGTCGCGCAAACTGGCCAACGGGGGCGATCCCGCCACGTCCTACACTTCCAAGCTGTTCTCCAAGGGCGACGACGCCATCCTGAAGAAAATCGGCGAGGAAGCCACCGAGACCGTCATGGCCGCCAAGGATGCGCGCGCCGGCGGCGACAGCGGCAAGGTGCTGTACGAGGTGGCTGACTTGTGGTTCCATACGCTGGTGCTGCTGGCCCAGTTCGATTTGAAGCCGCAGCAGGTGCTCGACGAGCTGGCGCGCCGCGAAGGCGTCTCCGGCATCGAGGAAAAAGCCGCCCGCAAGGAATAACCCCCCACTCACGGAGTCGTTGTGGAAAACTGCCTGTTTTGCAAGATAGCTGAAAAGAAAATCCCTTCCGCCATCGTTTACGAAGACGAAGACCTGCTGGCCTTCAAGGACATCAACCCGGCCGCGCCGGTGCATTTGTTGCTGATTCCGAAGAAACATTTCTCCACGCTGTCCGATTGCAGCGCCAACGAAGCCCCGCTGCTGGGCAAAATGCTGGCGCTGGCCCCCCGTCTGGCAGAGGAAGCCGGCTGCGGCGTCAGCTATGATGCGGACGGCTCGCCGACCGGCGGTTACAAGACGCTGATTAACAGTGGGCCGAATGGCGGCCAAGAGGTGTACCATTTACACCTGCACGTGATCGGCGGTCCACACCCGTGGCGCGGCCAGCGCTAAGCCGTATGACATCTACATGACAGGCGGCGCTTCGCTTATACTGTCGCAGCAGTTCACGTATCAATGGATAATCGGGCGTATGCGCCTTGCAAGGGGAATATGATGGGTTCATTTAGTATTTGGCATTGGTTGATCGTGCTGGTCATCGTGATGCTGGTTTTCGGTACCAAAAAACTGGGCAACATGGGTTCGGACATCGGCAAGGCCGTCAAGGGCTTCAAGGATGGCGTCAAGGGCGAGGACGACAAGCCGGCCACGCCAGCCGCGCCTGGCACCATCGACGTCGACGCTAAAGAGAAGAAGTAAGCTGGGGGAGCGCTGCTCCCTGCCAGGCTGAAACCACCTTATGATCGATCTCGGTCTTACCAAACTTGCTGTGATCGGCGTGGTTGCGCTGGTCGTCATCGGTCCTGAAAAGCTGCCCAAGGTGGCCCGCATGGCCGGGACGCTGTACGGCCGCGCCCAGCGCTACCTCAACGAAGTCAAATCCGAAGTCTCGCGCGAGATCGAACTGGAAGAGTTGAAAAACCTCCAGAAGGAAGTGCAGGCGGCGGCCGAGAGCGTGAAGGCGGACGTCGAGAATTCGATGTCGCAGCACGTGGCCGAGGTGGAGAACGCCTGGCACGATACGCCGACCATCCACTCGCCGACCATCAGCCACGTCACCACCGACGACCTGTCGCGCAAGGCGCGCGAGTTCCGCCGCAAGAAGCTGGTGCGCAATTCGGCCATCCCAGGCTGGTACAAGCAGCGCAACGGCGGCAAGATGCACGTGACTTCCGGCGCCGCGCGCGTGGCCCGCTTCCGCCCCGGCAGCAACTCCTCTTCTTCGTTCTACTAAATGACTACTCCTGAAAAGGGCGAAGAGACCTTTATCTCTCACCTGATCGAATTGCGCGACCGCCTGGTCAAGGCATCGATCGGCATTGCCATCGTCTGCGTCGCGCTGATGATCTGGCCCGGTCCGTCGCATATCTACGATTTCATCGCGCGGCCGATGATCGCCTCGCTGCCGGTCGGCTCGAAGATGATCGCCACCGGTGTGATCTCGCCGTTCCTGGTGCCGATGAAGGTGACGCTGGTCATCTCCATCATCCTGTCGCTGCCATGGGTGCTGTACCAGCTGTGGGCCTTCGTGGCGCCCGGCCTGTACGCGCATGAGAAGCGGCTGATCGCGCCGCTGGTGATTTCCTCGTCGGTGCTGTTCATGTCCGGCGTGGCGTTCTGCTACTTCCTGGTGTTCGGGCGCGTGTTCCAGTTCATCTCCGAGTTCTCGCCGCAGTCGATCGCGGTGACGCCGGATATCGAGAACTACCTGGATTTCGTCATGTCGATGTGCCTGGCGTTCGGCGCGACCTTCGAGGTGCCGGTGGTGGTGGTGATTTTGGTGCGTATGGGTTTGGTCAGCGTGGCCAAGCTGAAGGAGATACGGCCTTACGCCATCGTGGGTGCCTTCGTGGTGGCCGCGATCGTTACGCCGCCTGACGCGGTCAGCATGTTCTCGCTGGCGATTCCGATGTGCCTGCTGTTCGAACTGGGCCTGCTGGTGGCGCCGATGTTCGTGCGCATGTCGACGGCGCCTGAAGAGAAGGCCTGATCTCAGGAAAACAGTTTCACCAGTATCACGACATTCAATGTCAGCGAAATTCCCATCATCCAGAATAGCGTGGTGAATTTCGCTTTGACGCTGGCTTTCAGGGCTTCCAAGCCGCGTCCCAAGACCGCCACGTCCTGCCTCAAGGCCGCCACGTCCTGCTGCAAGGTCGCCACGTCTTGCTTCAAGGCCGCCACGTCCTGTTTCAAGGTCGCCACGTCCTGCTTCAAGGCCGCCACGTCCTGTTTCAAGGTCGCCACGTCCTGCTTCAAGGCCGCCACGTCCTGCTCCAAAGCCGCCACGTCTTGCTTCAAGGCCGCCACGTCCTGCTTCAAGGCCGCCACGTCCTGCTTCAAGGCCGCCACGTCCTGCTTCAAGGTCGCCACGTCCTGCTTCAAGGCCGCCACGTCCTGCTTCAAGGCCACCACGTCCTGCTTCAAGGCCGCCACGTCCTGCTTCAAGGCCACCAAGTCTTGCTTCAAGGTCGCCACGTCTTGCTTCAAGGTCGCCACGTCTTGCTTCAAGGTCGCCACGTCCTGCTTCAAGGCCACCACGTCCTGCTTCAAGGCCACCAAGTCTTGCTTCAAGGTCGCCACGTCCTGCTTCAGAATAGCGACGTCTTGCTTCAACGTTTCCACGGCCTGCTGCAGCCAATCCACGATCTGCTTCAGGATAGCCAGATCCTGCTTCAACGTTTCCATGTCTTGCTTCAGCAAATCCACGATCTGCCTCAGCGTATCCATGTCGTGCTTAACGATTTCTATGCGGGCGACGAAATCCGTTCTGAGCAGCACAAGCTCGCTGGGCGTGACGGTCGCCTCGGCAAACGCTTCAATCAGCGCTTGAGCCTGGGCCTCGGCTTGAGGCTTGGGTATCCCGGCCTCTACGAGTGTTCGAACGTACTCAAGTGTGTCGAATTTGATGGGCATGGTCATGATCACTCCCCGATTAAATAGTAGCAGAAGCCAGCCAAAACGCAGGCCAGCTCCCACCCTATCGAATCAATGGATGAGCCGTTTGCGCGCACGCAAACGGCCGTGATCCTACTGCGTCATCAAGCCCTTGATCACGCGCACCGGCGCGCTGCCGTAGCTCAGGAATTGCTCGTGGAATTCCTTCAGGTTGAACTTGGCGCCCAACTGCTGCTTGCGCTGCTCGCGCAATTCCATGATCTCGCTGTAGCCGCTGAAATAGCTGGTCAGCTGCACCGACGACACCTGCACCCGATGCCACTTCTCCACCGCCTCGCTGCGCGTCTGGAAGGCCTGGCGCGTCAGCAGGTCGATGGCCTGCTCCTCGGTCATGCCCAGCACATGCACGCTGTAATCGAGGATGGTATTGGTCACGCTGCGCAGGTTCCATTTCGAATACATCAGCCACATCTCCGGCGCGTTGTCGCCATAGCCGGACTCCAGCATCATGCGCTCGCCATACACCGCCCAGCCCTCCACCATCGCGCCATTGCCGAAGATGGATTTGACGATCGACGGCGACTTGTTCGCATACACCAGCTGCGCGTAGTGCCCCGGTATCGCCTCGTGGATATTGAGGATCTGCAGGATCCAGTAGTTGTACTCGCGCAGGCTGCTCTCGGCCGCCTCCGGCGTCGCGCCGTCAAGCGGGGTCACGTTGTAGTAGGTGCGGTCCTGCGGGCGATACGGCCCCGGCGCATCGATGCTGGCGCCCGCCACGCCGGCCTGGTAGGCGGGCGTCGCGCGCACTTCCAGCTGCTTCTTCGGATCCAGCGTCAGCAGGTTGTGGCTGATCACCCAGTCCTGCAGCACCGGCACCTGCCGGCGGATCTCGGCGAAGAAATCCTCGCGCTTCACATGGCGCTCGGATAGCTTGTCGATCACCATGCCGATCTTGGCGAAGCGGTCGGCCGGCTTGGCGGTGGCGCCCATGGTCTTGTCCCACAGCTCGTCGGAGATGCGCTCCATATTGGCCAGCAGCTCCTCGCGCGCGGCCAGCGCCTTCTGGTAGGTCTGCTCTGCCGTGCTGCCGGACTGGATGTCGAAGGCGAACTTCTGCTCATACAAGTCTTTGCCCAGGCGGAAGCTGCGGCGGCCCACGGTGTCCATCTGCTTGTCCATCTCGGTCAGGAAGGCGACGTAGCCGTCCACCGCCGTCAGCGCCGCGTTCACGCGCTGGGTGAACAGCTGCTTCTCCACCGGCGTCAGGATCGACGCCTGCGCCGCCTTGTCCACCTCGGTCAGCAAGGTCTGCACGCCGGGCGCCTGGGCGATCGCCAGGCGGGTGTGCTCGCGCGTCGGGTTGACGATGTTGGCGCGCGCCGCCTCGTAGTAGGCCGGGATGCCGGCGATGCGCTTGAGCAGCGTGCGCAGGCGCTGCGGCTGGGCCGCGTATTCCGTGTTCAAGATCAAGTCGATCGGGCCGGCCACGTTGTAACTGGCCGGATTCCATTCATATTCTTTCAGCGTGGTCAGGCGGAAGCGGTCGCTGTCGAGCTTGTTCATCAGCAGCGCCAGGTCGGTACGCTGCCTGGCCGAGAGCTGGCTGGCGTTGATGGCGCTGAAACGCTGCTTCCACTCGTCGATGAAGGCCAGCTCCTTGGCCTGCCCGGCCTTGTCGGGGATGGACAGCGTGGCGGCGGTGTCGTACTTGCCGGCGTAGATCGCGCTTTCCGAATCGATGCGCCACAGCGCGTTCAGGAACTGGCTGCTCTGGCCGTCGAAGGAGCGGTCCTGGCGGCGTTCAGGCGTGCCGGACGGCTTCAGCGACGGCGCCACGGCTGCGGCGGCCACGGCGGCGGCGGCGACCGCCTTGGTCTTGCCTTTGCCTTTGCTGGTGCTGTGTTTGCTGCTGCCCTTGGCGGCCTTGCCGCCGCTCTTGGCGTGCGCGCCGTGGGTCGAATGTGTGGACTTGCTGCCGCTCTTGGCCGCGGCGTGGGCGGCCTTGTGGTGCGTGCTGGCGCCGGCTGGTGCGACGGCGAGCGTCGTCATCAATACAGCCAGGGCGATTTTTGTCTTGATCATCGTAAGTAGCCTCTGTTTATTTTGACCAGGCCCGCCCATGCACGAGGCGGGCTCAGTCGAAGCGTGGGAGATTATCACTAATCGACCCGCTTGAGAGCGCCCGTTACAAGACAAAAACCGGAAACCGCGATTATTCGGCCGTGCTACATCGGCGGCACCGGGGAGGAGATATCGCGCAAGGTCTCTACCGTGCGGCCTTCCATGGCCTCGTCCTGCACCAGGTCCGCCATGGCGACGATGCCGACCAGCTTGTGGTCGTCCCGGCTGACCACCGGCACCCGGCGCACCTGGATGTCGCCCATGTCCTCCAACACCTCCTCGATGCTCTGGTCCTCGTAGCAGTAACAGATATCCTCGGTCATCACCTCGGTCACCAGGGTTTCCTCGGGCCCCAGGCCGGCGGCGGTGGCGCGGATGGTGATGTCGCGGTCGGTGATCATGCCGACCAGGCGGTGGCCCTCGGTGACCGGCAGCGCGCCGACATCGAGATCGTCCATCAACTCGGCCGCGCGGCGTATGGTTTCCTCCGGCGACACGCTGGTCACATCGCGGCTCATAATGTCTGCTATGGTTTTCATGGCGCTCTCCTCTTCACAAACCCTGTGCGGGCGATGCCAGTAAGACCGGAGCGGGCCAGGCAAAGTTCATCTACTTTTTCAGGCCTTCCTGCAGCATGTTGAGCATCTCGCTGGCCGACATGCGGCCGCTGACATCGCTGCCTTCGAGCAGGCTGTCGGCCAGGTCGCGCTTGTGCTGGTGCAGCTCGACGATGCCTTCCTCGATGGTGTGGCGCGCCACCAGCCGGTAGATGGTCACCGGCCGCAGCTGGCCCATGCGGTGCGCCCGGTCCGAGGCCTGGTCTTCCACCGCCGGGTTCCACCACGGGTCCATGTGGATCACGTAGTCGGCGGCGGTCAGGTTGATGCCGACGCCGCCCGCCTTCAGGCTGATGAGGAACACGTCGCCCTGGCCCGACTGGAACAGGTCCACGCGTTTCTTGCGGTCGGCCATGGTGGTCGAGCCGTCCAGGTACTGGTAGCTGATGTTGTTGGCGTCCAGGTGTGCGCGGATCAGCGACAGGTGGTCGACGAACTGGCTGAACACCAGCACCTTGTGGCGGTTCTCCAGCAGCCCTTCCAGCAGGCGGGCGAAGGCCGCCAGCTTGCTGCTGGCCAGGCCCAGCTCCGGCGCGATCAAATTGGGATTGCAGCAGGCGCGCCGCAGCCGCATGATCTCGGCCAGGATCTGGATCGACTTCTTCTCGGCCGGACCTTCGACGGCGGCCAGGTTTTCCAGCGCGGCGCGGCGCAGCGATTCGTACAGCGCCGTCTCTTCCGCCGACAGGTCCACCTCCATCGTGATCTCGGTGCGCGAGGGCAGCTCGGTCAGCACCTGTGCCTTGGTCCGGCGCAGCATGAAGGGCTGGATCAAACGCCGCAGGCGGTTGCGCGCGCCCAGTTCGGCGCGGTGGTCCTGCGGCTTTTCGATCGGCGCGGCGAAGCGCAGGTTGAATTGCTCGATGCTGCCCAACAGGCCCGGATTGATGAAGCGGAACAGGTTCCACAACTCGCCCAGGTGGTTCTCCAGCGGCGTGCCGGTGGCGATCATGCGGAAGTCGCCCTTGAGCGCCATCACGGCCTGCGAGCGCTTGGTGGCGCCGTTCTTGATCGCCTGCGCCTCATCGAGCACGATGGTGTTCCACTGCACGCCGGCGAACAGCGCGGACTCCAGCTGCAGCAGGCCGTAGCTGGTCACCACCAGGTCGTAGGGCTGCAGCGTCGACATGGTCTCGGCGCGGTCGCCGGGGCCGAACAGCTTCACGTTCAGCGTCGGCGCGAAGCGCGCGGCTTCGCTGATCCAGTTCATGCAGACGGAGGTCGGCGCCACCACCAGCGTCGGGCCTTGCGGCGCGCGCGACAAAATCAGCGCCAGCGCCTGCAGCGTTTTGCCCAGGCCCATATCGTCGGCCAGGCAGGCGCCCACGCCCCAGCTGGCGAGGCGCGAGAGCCAGTTGAAGCCTTCCAGCTGATAGTCGCGCAGCTCCGCCTGCAAAGTGGTCGGAAGCTGCGGCACGAAGGCCGCCTGCGCCTCCATGCGCGCCAGGTGCTCCTTCCACAGCTTGTCCGATTTCAGGCCGCCGATATCGTCGGCCAGTTCCTCCAGCGCGAACGACGCCAGCGGATGCAGGCGCACGCCGTCGCCGGTGATCTCGCCGTAGACCGAGACTTCCATCAGGCGGCGGTGCAGCTCCTCGGTCAGCGCCAGGTAGCGGTTTTCGCCCAGCTCCACGAAGCGGCTCTGGCTCTTCTGCATCAGCTCCAGCAGCGTCTTCAGGTCCATGACCTTGCCTTCGTCGATCTGCAGTTCGCCGCTGGCCGCGAACCAGTCCTTGTTGCTCTTGATGGCGAGGCGTAGCTGCTTGGTCTCCACCTTGGCGGTCACGCGGAAGCTTTCGCCTTCCGGCCAGGCCAGCACGATGCTGTCCGGGTTCATCTCCTGCAGTTCCACCAGCAGCTGAAGGCACAGCGCCGGTTGGCCCAGCAGCCATTCGCCGTGTTCCTGCTCGGCCGATTCCAGGATCGGACACTTGGCGATCAGTTCGCGCTCGGCGTCGCGCTCGTCGATCAATTTGCGGCGCGCCTGCACCGGCTTGCCGTTGACATCCGCGATCACGCTGTCCGCGCCGGCTCCGGGCGCGTAGTACGCGCCGTTGGCCAGTGGCCGCACCAGCACCTGCATCTTCAGGCCGTGCTGGTAGGGCAGCAGGTGCAGGTGCAGGCGCATGTCGGCCTCCACCTGTTCCATGTCCGGCGCGGCGCCGCCGATTTCCGACTGCACCGTCACCAGCGACGAGATGGAGCTGATCGCGTGCAGCACCTGCTGTTCCGCGTGGGCCGGCACGCTCAGGCCATCGCCGACGATGGCGGCGATGCGGCGGTGTTCATCGAGGATGGTGACCACGCGCAGGCGGGTCGGCGTCTCCTTGGTGACGATGACGGAGGAGCTGTCGTCCGGGATCGGCGGTTGCAAGCGCAGTTCCAGGTTGCCGGGGCTTTTCTTGATCAGCAGTTCGGGCTCGCCGGCCAGCATCTCCACGCGCGTATCCGGCGCGTCGGCCCAGAACAGCAGCGGATGGCCGATCAGCGCCGAGGCGGCGCGCTGCGGATCGATTTCGTAAGCGAGGCCGCTGGACTGGTAGGTGCGGTGCGCCACCGAGATCGCCTCGGACGCGCGCACGTCCTGCGGCGTGAGGAAATCGAACTGCTCGGCTTCGAAGCGCAGCCGCTTCAGGCCCACGGCGCGGCCCTTGCTCCACAGGCCGCGCGCGTCGCGCTTCTGCTCCACCGGCGCGACATCGGTCAGGCCGTGGCGGTTATCGTAGTTCAGCATCCACACCAGGCGCGTGCTGCCGGCTGCATCGACGGCGGCGGGCTGCTGCAGGTTGATCAGCGCCGTCAACTGCCGCTGCCACGCCTCCTGCCGTTCGAACCATACGGTCAGGTCGGGATAGCCGAGGCGCGAGCGCAGCGCGTTGGCGTGGCGCTGCTGTTCGACGTCGCCCAGGTGGCCCAGCAGGCATGCGGCCTGCCCGGCGATGAACAGGTAGCCGGCGCGTTCGGCGTTCTGCGCCAGCTCCTCCAGTTGTGCCTTGCGCTCGGACAGCTGCGGCAGCGACAGCCAGAAATACAGCAGGCACTGGAACATCTGCGTCTGCAGGCCGGTCTCCCACGCCAGCGCGGAGACGGCGGCTGGAGGCATGGTGCCGGCGCGGATCTGGCGCAGCATGTCGATCTGCTGGTGCACGGCGGTGTCGCGGTTCTGCGGCATGCGTACGGCGATTTCGAGGTAGGCCTCGGCCGCCTTCAGGTGTTTGGGATCGCCGCTGCGCAGCATCGAGAGCAGGTACAGGTAGCCGCCCATGCCGGTGAACAGGTGCTTGCGCTTGCCGGTGTCGCGCCGCAGCGTCTTGAGCGCCGCGTCGAAGCCGACGATGGCCGCGCCGCTGGCGCCGCGCAGCAGCACCACGGCGCTGGCGAGGTATTGGCTCTGCGGGCCGGCGGTGCGCTCCAGGTAGCGCTTGGCGTCGTCCAGGCGGCCGCACAGGATGGCGTCTTCCGCCAATGCCATGCGCAGCTCGGGGCTGATGTCGTCCTTGGCGGCCTGACGGCGCTGCAGGTGCTGTTCGCAGAATTCGCGGATCACCGGCACGGTCAGGAATTCATGCTGCGCGTTCTGCAGCAGCACCATCAGCACATCGTCCTGCAGCAGCGGATGCACGCGCGCCAGCATGCCCGGCTCGAACGGACGGCCGAAGATGTCGACGATGGGATGCAGCTGCGCCGCCTCGTAGCTGCCCAGGCAGAACGCCAGTATCGGCTGGATCTGTTGCGGCGTCTGGCCGCGCAGGAGGCCCATGCGCAGGCGCGCCATGCCGGCGCGGTAGCTGCGCGGCTCGACGCTGTTCCAGGTCTGGCGCATCGGCACCAGCTCGTCGTAGGCATTGCACAGGTCATCCAGCGCGTGCGTGCCGATGGAGGCGCGCATCGCAGGCCAGCGCAGCTTGGGGTTGCAGATAAAGCCGCGTCCCGTCACCACGCTGATGAAGGCCAGCCGTTCCAGCTTGCGCAGCGCCTCGTCCAAGGTGCCGACGCTGTAGGCATTGCCGTCCTTGTCCTCGATGCGCGCGCGGTTCAGGTGATCGAGGATGGAAGTGCGTCCCACCGGCTCGCCGATCAGGGCGAGCAACGCCAGTATCATTTTTTCGTTGAACTCAAGCGTGTCAAATTCGGCGAGCAGCTTTGCGTCGGTCATGCGGGGTCAATCTTTCAGGTTATCGATGTGTACCGGCGGCGTGGCGGCCGGGTCGTGCAGGCCACGGGTTAGCTTAAATACGCGCTGGTAGAAGTACAGCTCCGCCTCCAGCGTGCGGACGATGTTCTCGCCCTTGCGGAAGCCGTGGCCCTCGCCCTCCAGCGGCACGTAGGCCACCGGCACGCCGCGCGCCTTGAGCGCGTCGACCATCATCTCCGATTGCTGCGGCGGCACCACCTTGTCGTCCAGGCCCTGGAAGAAGATCATCGGGCGCGCCAGCTTGTCGGTGTGGTTGATCGGCGAGCGGGCCTGGTACAGCGCCTCCGCCTGCGGCTGCGGCGCGATCAGGTATTCGTTGTAGTGCGATTCGAACTTGTGCGAGTCCTGGTCCAGGCCTTTGAGGTCGGAGACGCCGTAGTAGCTGGCGCCGGCCTTGAACACATCGTGGAAGGTCAGCGCGCACAGCGTGGTCAGGCCGCCGGCGCTGCCGCCGCGGATGATCAGGCGTTCGCCGTCGGCCAGGCCGTGTTCGACCAGCGCCCGCGCGCCGGCCACGCAGTCCTCGACATCGACGATGCCCCACTGGCCCTTGAGCAGGTCGCGGTAGGCGCGGCCGAAGCCGGTGCTGCCGCCGTAGTTCACATCGAGTACGCCGAAACCCCGGCTGGTCCAGAACTGGGTCTTCAGGTTCAGCGTGTTGACGGTCATGCCGGTCGGGCCGCCGTGGCTGATGACGATCACCGGCGGCTTGCTGCCTGCGGGCGCGGTCACGTCGCGGTTGCGCGGCGGGTAGAAGAAGGCGTGCGCGGTGCGCCCGTTGGCGCTGGGGTAGCTGATGCTGGCGGGAATGGACAGTTGGTCCTCGTCCGGCAGCTCCTCGATCGACTGCGCCAGGATCTCCACGCCCTCCTCGGTGAAGTCGATGCGCGCCAGCTCCATCGGGATGGTGGGGCCGCCGGCCAGCATGGCGATGTAGCCCGGGGCCACGCGCAGTTCGCGGATTTCCTCGTAGGGGTTGGCGATGGCTTCCAGCTTGCCGCTGCCCGGCAGCAGGCGCGCCAGGCGGCTCACGCCCTTGTCGATGTAGGTGCAGATGATTTCGGAGGCCGAGCGGAAGCCGTACATCGAGTTCCCGAAGGTCCAATGCGGGGAGGCGAATTCCGCCTCCATCGGGCACAGGCCCTCGGTGCGGTCGCGGCCCCGGCACAGGCGGTACAGGTTCCACCAGCCGCTGCGGTCGGAGACGAAGTGCAGTAGGCCGTCCGGCGACCATTCGGGCTGGCACACCGATTCCTCGTCGCCGCCGGCGATGCGCAGCGGCGCGGCCAGCGTGCCGTCGTCGCCGATGTCGGCCAGCCATAGCGTGGTGCCCTGCCACGGCATGCGCGGATGGTCCCAGCTCAGCCAAGCCAGCGAGCGGCCATCCGGCGACAGGCGCGGCGACGAATAGAAATCGGCGCCCTGCGCCAGCACGGTCTCGCCACCGTCGGCGTCGATGGCGCAGATGGTGTTGGCTGGCTGCGCGTGCGGGTCATCGCCATGCAGCTCGCGCACGCCGATCAGGCGCCCGCGCGCGCGGTCCACCACGAAATCGGCGAAGCGCTGCTTGCCCGCGGTGGTCAGCGCGACCGGCTCGGCGCCGTCGTCGGCTAGATCAAGTTTGTAGACGCGGTTGTCGGCAAAATGCGAAAAATAGACGGTATCGCCGTCCACCTGGTAGGCGCCGCCGCCGTATTCGTGTACGCGGCTGCGCACATTGAAGGGGGCCGGGGTCAATTCGCCGGTGCTCACGCCGTGGTGGCGCAGCAGGGTATTGCGGCCCGCTTCGGCGGCGCGGCCGGCCAGCCAGAAGATATCGCTGCCATCGGCGCCACCCAGCATCAGCGTGGACAGGGGCGTGGCGCCGGCGGCGACGCGCGCGGCGCTGATGGTCGATGGCCAGGCGCCGTAAGGGGCGGTAATGGGTGGGGCGGATGTCATGGCGTCTCCAAAGTCGGGTGCTACGCATGATAGTGAATGAACGGACGATCATCCAGCAAAAAAAACCCGCGCAGGATGCGATAATAGCTCTTTGACCGATTTCGATTGCCTTCCATGCCACAATTTGCCCCGCTCCAGAATGACACCTTCTTGCGCGCGTTGTTGCGCCAGCCGACCGACTACACGCCTGTGTGGCTGATGCGCCAGGCGGGGCGCTACCTGCCGGAATACCGCGCCACGCGCGCCAAGGCCGGCTCCTTCATGGGCCTGGCCACCAATCCCGACTACGCCACCGAAGTCACGCTGCAGCCGCTGGACCGCTTCCCGCTGGACGCGGCCATCCTGTTCTCGGACATCCTGACGGTGCCGGACGCGATGGGCCTGGGCCTGTATTTCGTCGAAGGCGAGGGTCCGAAATTCGAGCGTCCGCTGAAAACCGAGGCCGATGTGATGGCGCTGCGCGCGCCGGAACTGGGCTCGCTGGACTATGTGTTTAAGGCCGTCACCCAGATCCGCACCGAATTGAACGGCCGCGTGCCGCTGATCGGCTTCTCCGGCAGCCCGTGGACGCTGGCCTGCTACATGGTCGAAGGCCAGGGCTCGCGCGAGTTCCACACCATCAAAACGATGCTGTACAACCGCCCCGACCTGATGCATCACATTTTGAGCATCAACGCCAAGGCCGTGGCCGAGTACCTGAACGCCCAGATCGACGCCGGCGCCCAGGCGGTGATGGTGTTCGACTCGTGGGGTGGCGCGCTGGCCGATGGCGCCTACCAGGAGTTCTCGCTCAAATACATGCAGCAGGTGGTTTCCCTGCTCAAGCGCGACAAGGACGGCGTCAAGATCCCGGCCATCGTCTTCACCAAGGGCGGCGGCCACTGGATCGAGCAGATCGCCGACATCGGCGCCGACGCGGTTGGCCTGGACTGGACCGTCAACCTGACCCAGGCGCGCAAGCTGGTCGGCCACAAGGTCGGCCTGCAGGGCAACCTGGACCCGGCCATCCTGTTCGCCAGCCCGGACCAGATCCGCGCCGAAGTGCACAAGGTGCTGGACGCCTACGGCACGCCGGCCGCCGGCAGTGGCCACGTGTTCAACCTGGGCCATGGTATCTCGCAATTCACGCCGCCGGAGAACGTCGCCGCCATGGTCGAAGCCGTTCATAGCTACAGCAAGGCCCAGCGCGCAGGCTGATGTAATTTGCGAACAGAGGGCACGTTTCTCCGGAGGCGTGCCCTTTTTCGTTGGTGCGCGCGGGAAATCAAATACCGACTTATACACAATTTTTTTTGCTGCGGAAATATTAGGCAGTGCTTTTTTCGTAGCCCGTGGGCTCCTTGCAAGTCATTGATTACATGGCATAAATTTTGTAGACGAAGAGTCAATAGATGGCAAGTCGTAAACCTTGACTGTGCGCTGAAACTAGTTTATTTCTTCATTGTCCACAAAGTTATCCACAAAAACTGTGGATAAAAAATAAAAGTACTTAGTAAACCGTGACTTAGCCATAATGTTGCTGTTTTGCTTGAAGTGTATGTTGCGTTGCACGATTTTTAGGCAAAGTTTAGACCGCGATAACGAAGTTGCGAACAGACAAACCTTATACATAAAGTACCTGCTGGCTTTCGCGTTGATAGTATTGCATTGTGCTCTGCAATATCGGTGGATAAGCCCCAAAAAGTGCTTGATTTCAGCAAAAAAAGCATCCTAAATACTTCACTTATGCACAGCGGCGGAGAAAAAACGCGAAATTTTCTTCTCCTAGGAAGCATTTTCCAAGTGTTTGATTTTAAAGAGAAATAATTTTGAATTTTTGCCCGGTTTACGACGATGCCAAGCCTGAAGTCTGTGCTTTCCGGGGATTAAGATTCCTTTGTCCACAAAGTTATCCACAAAAACTGTGGATACATCAAACCGCCCCGGCGGGCGCGGGATTTGCGCCCTATTGCCGCGGGAATTTTCTACTGTGACGGGATCCATGCAGGGCCTTTTCCACCATTGCATTCTTCAGATTGCGCTTGATACGCCGCTGAACGCGATATTCGACTACCGCTGGCATTGCGACGCGGCAGAGCAGCCGCAGGTCGGCCAGCTGGCGCTGGTGCCGTTCGGGCGGCGCGAGGTGATGGGGCTGATCGTCGGCGTCGCGGCCGAGACCGATGTGCCGGTGGATAAGTTGAAGGATGCGCTGGCCGTGCGCAGCCAGCTGGGTCCGTTGTCGGCGCAATGGCTGGCGCTGGCGGGCTTTGCCGCCGATTATTACCAGCGTCCGCTGGGCGAGGTGGCGCTGCCCGGCCTGCCCAAGAATCTGCGCGTGCTGACCACGGTGGCGCTGGACCGGGCGCTGAAGAAGCTGGCCAAGCTGGACGCGCCGCACGACGGCACGCCGCTGAACATGCCGGCGCTGAATCCCTCGCAGCAGGAGGCGGCGGACGCCATCGGCGGCGCCGTGGGCTTCAAGCCGACCTTGCTGTACGGCGTGACCGGCAGCGGCAAGACCGAGGTCTACCTGCAATCGTGCGCGCAAGTGCTGGCGCGCGAGCCGGACGCGCAGATCCTGATCCTGGTGCCGGAGATCAACCTCACGCCCCAGCTGGAAGGCAATATTCGCGCGCGCTTCCCCGGCGTGATGCTGGCGACCTTGCACAGCAGCCTGTCCGAAGGCGAGCGCATGCTGCACTGGCTGGCCGCGCACCAAGGCAAGGCGCGCATCGTGCTGGGCACGCGGCTGGCGATCCTGGCCTCGCTGCCGAATTTGAAGCTGATCGTCATCGACGAAGAGCACGATCCCTCGTACAAGCAGCAGGAAGGCCTGCGCTACTCGGCGCGCGACCTGGCCGTGTGGCGGGCGTGGCAGCTGGGCATCCCCATCGTGCTGGGGTCGGCCACGCCGTCGCTGGAGAGCTGGCACCACGCGCAATCCGGCCGCTACCGCAAGCTGGAGCTGCGCGAGCGGGCCGTCAAGAACGCCGTGCTGCCGCAAGTGAAGCTGCTGGACATGGAGCGCGACAAGCCCAAAGATGGGCTGACGTCGCAGCTGATTGCGGCGATCAGGCAGAGGATGGAGCGCGGCGAGCAGTCGCTGCTGTTCCTGAACCGGCGTGGCTATGCGCCGGTGATCTGCTGCGAATCGTGCGGCTGGATCAGCGAATGCACGCGCTGCACCTCGTTCATGGTGCTGCATCGTCCCGAGCACCGGCTGCGTTGCCACCATTGCAGCCTGGAGATGCGCATCCCGCGCCATTGCCCCACGTGCGGCAACGTCGACCTGCAACCGCTGGGGCGCGGCACGCAGCGCGTGGAGGAAGGCTTGCAGGTGCTGTTCCCTGAGGCGCGGGTGCTGCGCATCGACGCCGACTCCACGCGCAAGAAGGGCAGCGCGCAGGAAGCGTTCGACACGGTGCACCGGGGCGAGGTCGACATCCTGATCGGCACGCAGATGGTGGCCAAGGGGCACGATTTTAAGAACCTGACCTTGGTCGGCATCCTGAACCCGGACACGGCGCTGTTTTCGCAGGACTACCGCGCCAGCGAGCGCCTGTTCGCGCAGCTGATGCAGGTGGCTGGCCGGGCCGGCCGCGCCGCCCAGACCGAAGGCGGCAGCGTCAGCGAGGTGCTGATCCAGACCCGGTATCCGCAGCACCCGCTGTACGGCGCGGTGGTCAACCACGACTACGACCACTTCGCCTCGGCCTTGCTGGAGGAGCGTGAGCAGGCAGCCCTGCCGCCCTATCTGTACCAGGCGTTGCTGCGGGCAGAGGCGCCCGAGTTGGCCACGGCCATCGAATTCCTCACCATCGCCCGCGATTGCGTCGAGCATCCCGGCATCACCATCAACGACCCGATACCGATGAGCATGACGCGGGTCCACAACGTCGACCGCGCGCAATTGCTGGTGGAATCAGCCTCGAGGCCCATGCTGCAAGCCTTCCTGCGAGAGTGGCTACTCACTCTGCGCGAAATGAAAAGCCGCGTGAAGTGGTCGCTGGAAGTAGACCCGCTGGACATCTAGTTTGTCTAATTTGGGGTCAAGTCTGGCATTCGGACACGAGCTCTGCCGTAGCGCCAAGCTACGGCAAAGCTCGTGTCCGAATGCCAGACTTGACCCCAAAATGGGCTAGAGCAAGAAGCGTTGCGCGGTGGCGACGATTTGCTCGGTCAGCGCGCGGGTGAACGGGGTGTCGAGGTTCCAGGCGTGCCAGTTCAAGGCGATGTCGACGTGGTGGCCGGGGGCGAGGTCAACCAGGCGGCCGGCGGTCAGCGCGCCCGATACCTGGATCTGCGGCATCAGGCCGTAGGCCAGGCTGCCGTAAATGCATTCGGTGGTGGCGGGCGATTGCGGCATGGTGTGGTGTGGATAGGGGCCGTTCAGGTCCAGCGTCGTGCGCAGGAAGCCGGTCATCATGTCCTGGTCGCTGATCACTGCCGGGGCCAGCCGCGCCGCTTCCTGCGAGAAGCCGTCGCCGAACCAGTGCCCTGCGAACGCGGGCGTGGCGACGCACACGTAGCGCAGCTTGCCCAGCGGCGTGACTTCCGGACCGTTGGCGTGCTGGTCCGGATGGTCCTGGGCGGCGGCGATGCTGCCGAAGACGCTACCCTCCTGCACCAGATGCAGCGCTAGCCGCTGGTCGGCCAGCTGCACCTTCAGCTGGCAGCGCGGCGGCGATAGCAGGGGCTGCAGGCTCATGGGGAACCAAGTCGCCAGGCTGGCCGCGTCGACCGCCAGCGCGATCTCCGGCATGCTCACTTTGTGACCCATATCAATGTCGAGCGCCGCCTCCATCAACCGGACGTTGCGGTGGTGCGACACCAGCCGCTGGCCCAGGCCGGTCGGCACGGCGGGCTGGCCGCGCACGATCAGCAGCCGGCCGGCGGCATCCTCCAGCGCCTTGATGCGCTGCGAAACGGCCGATTGACTGATGCCCAGCGCCAGGGCGGCCTTTTCGAAGCTGCCCTGGCTGGCGACGGCGTCCAGCACGGCCAGCGCGCGGTAGTCCAGTGATCCCATAAGCTGCACTTATAAAAATTAAAAACGATAAGCAATACTAATGCCATTTGGAAATTAAGTAAAACTCGATTACACGCTATCGTGCGCGGGAAAAGCTTGCTTTTTGGCCGAGGATGCGGTCCGGCCAAACGGTGTAGACTCTGGGAATGAAAACGCTACGCACCGAAGTCGCGGTGATCGGCGCCGGCACCGCCGGCATGACCGCTTACCGCGCCGCCTCCACCGGCGGCAAGAAAACCCTGTTGATCGAAGGCCATGTCTACGGCACCACCTGTGCCCGCGTCGGCTGCATGCCCAGCAAGCTGCTGATCGCGGCGGCCGAGGCGGCCCATGCGTTGCAGGCGGCGCCGGCGTTCGGCGTGCATCCGGGCCAGCCGCGCATCGACGGCAAGGCCGTGATGGCGCGCGTGCGCAGCGAGCGCGACCGGTTTGTCGGCTTCGTCGTCGAGAGCGTGGATGGCTATCCGGCCGAGGACAAGCTCCTCGGCCACGCCCGCTTCCTGAGCCCGACACAGCTGCAAATCGACGACCACACGCTGGTCGAGGCGGAACGCTTCGTCATCGCCACCGGTTCCACGCCCATCGTGCCGGACGAGTGGCGCGCTGCCGGCCCGCGCGTGATCACCAGCGACGATGTGTTCGACTGGGACGACCTGCCGGACTCGATCGCCGTGGCCGGCACCGGCATCATCGGCCTGGAGCTGGGCCAGGCGCTGGCGCGGCTGGGCGTGCGCGTGACCGTGTTCGGGCGCGGCGGCAGCGTCGCCCAGCTCAGCGATCCGGACGTGCTGGAGGTGGCGCGGCGCGCCATGGCCGACGAGCTCGACGTGCGCTTCAAGACCAAGGTGGTGCGCGTGGTGGCGGACGCCGATGGCCTGGCCGTCACCAGCGAGGGCGCCGACGGCGCGCAGCGCACCGAGCAGTTCAGCTATTTGCTGTCGGCTATCGGCCGCCGGCCCAATGTCCACAAGCTGGGCCTGGAAAACACCGGCCTGTCGCGCGACCACCACGGCATTCCGTTCTTCAACCCGCAGACGATGCAGTGCGGCGACAGCGCCATCTTCATCGCCGGCGACGCCGACCAGGAACGCCCGCAACTGCCGGAAGCAGCCGACCAGGGCCGCATCGCCGGCGACAACGCGGCGCGCTATCCGGCCGTGCAGCCCGGCCTGCGCCGCACGCCGCTGACCATCGCCTTCACCGAGCCGCAGATCGCCACGCTGGGCGCCAGCTACGAGGAGTTATGTGCTTCGCAGAAGGGCCGATTCGCGGTCGGCAAGGTGTCGTTCGAGAACCAGGGCCGCAGCCGTGTCATGCTGCAGAACAAGGGGATGTTGCGCGTGTACGCCGAGCATGCCACCGGCCGCTTCCTGGGCGCCGAGATGATCGGCCCGCGTGCCGAGCACATCGGGCATCTGCTGTCCTGGGCGTGCCAGGCCGGGCTGACCGTCAGCGCCATGCTGGACATGCCGTTCTACCACCCGGTGGTGGAGGAAGGCGTGCGCACCGCGCTGCGCGACCTGGCGCATCAGCTGGCCAACGCGCCAGCCCATGACTGCGCCTGCATTGACTGCACGCCGGCGCCCTAGGACAACAGCCCGCGCCGCCGCTCAAACAAGGCGGCGCTGCCGGCCACGCCAGGCGTGGGGCGCGGCGCCCCGGTCAGTTCAGCAGCGCGTCCAGCCGGCCCTGCTGCGCCAGGTCGCGCAGCACGCGGATGGTGTCGATATCCGATTCCTGGTAGGCCGAGCGGCGGAAATCATCGTACATCGCGTTGGCGGCGTCGGTGGCCGCGTCGTGGCCGTCGTCGTACTGGAAGCGCACGTACAGCGTGTCGGCGGTCGGCGTTTCGATCGTCATCGTCAGGCTGGACTGGCTGATGTCCTGCTGCGCCGCCACCTCGTAGCGCACCTCGCGCATCGGCTCCAGCACCACGCGGTCCTCGATGACCAGCTGGCCGTAGCGCAGGCTGCGGCGGAAGCTGAGCTCCTCGCGTTCGGTGATCGTGCATTCGTCCAGGTGCGGCACGAACAGCTTCGGCGATTCGGCGCGCAGCACCAGGCCGCTCCACAACTGCTTGATGCTCAGCGCATCGATCAGCGGATTGAGCGGGTCGTTAATTTCAATCAAATGTTCGAATTTCATGGGGCAACCATCTAAAAGCCAGGCGCGCGTGCGCCTCATCCCCGCATGGTAACGCAAATGTCGCCACGACCTCTGCGCCCGCTCAGGCAAGGCGCTGTACAATGGCTGGTTGTCACCCTGCCATAGCGCCATTCGATGTCCAAAGCACCACAATTCGGCCTTAACGTACCGCAGAGCGAAGCGGTCACCTACCTGGACGGCCCCTGCCTGGTACTGGCCGGCGCCGGCTCGGGCAAGACGCGCGTGATCACCCAGAAAATCGCCCACCTGATCGAGGACCGCGGCTACGATCCGCGCACCATCGCCGCGTTGACCTTCACCAACAAGGCCGCGCTGGAGATGCAGGAGCGGATCGCCAAGCTGCTCAAGCAGCCGCGCCAGGCCAAGCAGCTGACGGTGTCGACCTTCCACTCGCTGGGCGTCAAGATCCTGCGCCAGGAAGCCAACGGCGTCGGCCTCAAGGACCGCTTCTCCATCATGGACGCTGACGATTGCGGCTCGCTGATCCAGGACCTGGCCATCACCACCGACAAGCAGGTGGTGCGCCGCATCCAGACCGACATCTCGCTGTGGAAGAACGGCCTGGTCGACCCGGCGATCGCGCTGCGGAACGCCAAGGACGAGGACGAGGCGCAGTCGGCGCGCATCTACGGCAGCTACGTGGCCACGCTGTCGGCCTACCAGGCGGTGGATTTCGACGACCTGATCCGCCTGCCGGTGGAGCTGTTCCGCAACAACGAGCCGGTGCGCGACAAGTGGCAGCGCCGCCTGCGCTACCTGCTGATGGACGAGTACCAGGACACCAACACCTGCCAGTACGAGCTGGTCAAGCTGATGGTGACGGGCATCGGCAAGAAGCCGATGTTCACCGCCGTGGGCGACGACGACCAGGCGATTTACGCCTGGCGCGGCGCGTCGGTGGAAAACCTGAAGACGCTGCAGACCGACTTCCCCGACCTGGCGGTGATCAAGCTGGAGCAGAACTACCGCTCCACCACCCGCATCCTGCAGGCGGCCAACGCGGTGATCGGCAACAATCCCAAGCTGTTCGAGAAATCGCTGTGGTCCGAGCACGGCCTGGGCGAGCCGATCAACGTGCTGGGCATGGCCAACGACGACCAGGAAGCCGAGCAGGTGGCGATCATGATCTCGGCCGACCATTTCCAGCGCAAGAACAAGTGGTCCGACTACGCCATCCTGTACCGGGGCAACCACCAGGCCCGCGTCATCGAGCAGACGCTGCGCAAGGAGCGCATTCCGTACACGATCTCCGGCGGCCAGAGCTTCTTCGACAAGGCCGAGATCAAGGACATCATCAGCTACCTGCGCCTGCTGGCCAACACCGACGACGATCCGGCCTTCATCCGCGCCGTCACCACGCCACGGCGCGGCGTCGGCCAGTCGACCATGGAAACGCTGGGCACCTTCTCCGGCCAATGGCAGTGTTCGCTGTTCGAGGCGGTGTTCAAGGGCGGCATCGAGGCGCTGCTGAACGATCGCCAGCTGGGGCCGCTGCGCGACTTCTGCAACTTCATCAACAACCTCGAGGCGCGCGCCAGCCGGCCCGGTCCGAGCGGCAGCGGCGACAACGCGGCCCAGGTGCTGGACGACTTGCTGGAAGCGATCAACTACGAATCCTACCTGTACGATATGTTCGACGAGCGCGCCGCGCAGAGCCGGTGGCAGAACGTGCTGGAGTTCATCAACTGGCTCAAGGAGCGTGGCCGCGGCGGCAAGGACCGCGACGGCGAGGAAAAGAACGTGCTGGAGCTCACGCAGATGGTGGCGCTGATGTCCATGCTCGAGGGCCAGGACGAGGATCCGGACGCGGTGCGCATGTCCACGCTGCACGCGTCGAAGGGGCTGGAGTATCCGCACGTGTTCCTGGTCGGCGTGGAGGAAGGCATCCTGCCGCACAAGGGCGATCCCGACGCGCCGGCCGAGACCATCGCCGCCCGCGTGCAGGAGGAGCGGCGCCTGATGTACGTCGGCATCACGCGCGCGCAGCGCACGCTGCAGATCACCTGGTGCAAGAAGCGCAAGCGCGCGGGCGAGCAGGTGCACTGCGATCCGTCGCGCTTCATCAAGGAGATGCAGCTCGACGTCGGCAACGCCGTGCCGGCCGAATCCGAAGTGCTGACGCCGAAGGAGCGGCTGGCACGGATGAAGGAACTTTTGACCACACCGAAGACGTAATCCCGCGCAGGTTGTGCTAGCATCGGCACGTGCCGATCCGGCATGCTTCCGTTGGAGATAATCTTGCGTAATCAGTTAATCGCGTCGCTGGTTTTAAGCTGTGCCCTGCTGCCGTCGGTGCAGGCCGCCGAATTCGCCACCAAGCCGGAAGCGGAGGCGATGGTGCACAAGGCCCTGAAGTTTTTGAAGGCCAATGGCAAGGAAAAAACCTACAGCGAAATCGACCGGAAGGACGGCCAGTTCGTCGACCGCGACCTGTACCTGACCGTGTACGGCATGGACGGCGTGGTGCGCGCGCACGGCGCCAATCCCAAGATGATCGGCAAGAACCTGCTGGAAATTAAAGACGTCGACGGCAAGGCCTTCGTCAAGGAACGCGTCGAGATGGCGAAGAAGAAGCAGCCGTTCTGGCAGGACTACAAGTTCACCAATCCGATCAGCAAGCAGATCGAGCCGAAGGCCATGTACTGCGTGCCGGAGGATGACATGGTGGTCTGCGGTGGGGTCTATCTCAAGTAGAATGCGGGCTTTCCAGCAGGGAGTATGCCGTGAGCACCACCGAAGACCGCTTCATCGATATTGAAATCAAACTGGCGCACCAGGAGCACATCGTGGAGTCGCTGAACCAGCGCGTCTACGAGCAGCAGCAACAGATCGACAAGCTGGAGCAGATGTGCGCGGCGCTGGTGCAGCATGTGCGCGACCAGGCGCAAAGCAGCGGCGGCGGTGGCGCACTGGCGCACGAGCCGCCGCCGCATTACTGATTACGTCAGCGCAGATTAAGCCAGCACTGCCCGCAGCGCTTCCACGATGATCGCATGGTCTTCCGCCTGGCGCAGGCCGGAGACGGTGGCCGTGCCGATCAGCCCCACATTTTTGACCACCACCGGGAACGAGCCGCCAAAGGCCGCGTACTCTTTCGGGTCGAGATACTTCACGTCATCGAACACCACGCTGCGATTCTTGTAGTCGGTGCCGACGTGGAAGGAACAGCGGCCGAAGCGCGTCACCACATTGCTCTTGCGGCGTATCCAGTCGGCCTGGTCGGGCGTTGCGCCCTGCATCGCGTGGTGGAACAGCACCTTGCCGTTGACGGTCACGTTGACCGTCACGCTCTTCTCACGCTGCCTGGCCAGCTCGACCACCTTCAGGCCCAGCGCCAGCGCGGTGTCGCTGGTGAAGGCGGTGAATTGCAATTCCTTTTCCTGCTGTGCCAGGGTTTCCAGCAGCTCGACAAAATTTTCCATCATTGATCCTCGTGCGGTACAAGACGGCAGTGTAGCCGAGCCGGCCGGATTAGCGGAACTCGAATCGCGGCGCGGCGGCCTTCTGGTCCGCCTTGGCCTGCCACGCGCGGGCCAGCGCCGCGTCCGGCTTCAGGTCCAGTTCGCCCTTTTCATAGGCTGTGGCCAGGCGGCGCATGGCGGCTTCGAAATCCAGCTCGGCCGCGCGCTGGTACATGGCGGCCGCCGTGGACGCGCTGCGCGGCACGCCCAGGCCGGCTTCATGCAGCGCCGCCAGGCGATACAGGCCGTCCGCGTTGTTTTGCGCGGCCGCCAGCTGGTACTGGGCCGCCGCGCGGACCGGGTCCTTGTCGACGCCCAGGCCGTGCTCGTACAAACCGCCCAGCGCCGCCTGCGCGTTGCCGTTGCCCCGGCCGGCGGCGCGGATATACCAGTCGCGCGCGGCGGCGTAGTCCTGCGCGACGCCGCTGCCGGTTTCGTAGGCGTAGCCCAGGTTGTTCTCGGCGATGGCGTTGCCGCTCTTGGCCGCGGCGCGCTGCCACTTCACGCCCTCGGCCGGATCGGCGGCCACGCCCAGCAGGCCATGGCTCAACACCAGGCCCAGCCGGATTTGCGAAGGGACGCTCTTGTCTTCCGCCGCCAGCCGCAGGTAGCGCAAGCCCTCGGCGTCGTCGCGCGGCACGCCAGTGCCGTTCAGGTACATCAGCGCCAGGTCGCGCTCGGCGGCGGGGTTGCGCTTGGCGGCTGCGCGCTCCAGCCATTGCAGCGCTTGCGGCAGGTCCTGCGGAACGCCGCGGCCGTACAGGAGGAACATGCCCAGGTTGGCCTCGCCCCAGGCGTCGCCGCCCTCGGCCGCCTTGCGGTACCAGACGGCCGCCTCGGCGAAATCGATGGCGACGCCGCGTCCATAGGCATGCAGCAGGCCGATATTGTTTTCCGCATAGTGATTGCCTTGGGCCGCCGCCTTCAGATACCAGACCATCGCCTCGGCGTAGTCTTGCGTGATGCCCTTGCCGTGTTCGTAGCGGTAGCCCAGTTCAAGCTGCGCTTGCCACTTGCCGGCTTCGGCGGCTTTGCGATACCAGGTGGTTGCCTCGGTCTGGTCCTTGGGGGCGTTGCTGCCGTTCGCCAGCCGGTGGGCCAGCTCGAACTGCGCGTCCGCCAGGTTCTTGTCGAGCGTCTCGCGGAACTGCTGCAGGGTCGTCGCTTGGTTGGCCGCGCCGTTGCTGTAGGCCTTGGCCAGCTGGTACAGCGCCTCGGCATCGCCGGCCAACGCGGCCTCGCGGTACCGGTTCACGCTGGCCTGGTCGACGTGCGGCCGGGAGCCGCCCTCCAGGGTCCAGACGTATTGCATCTGCATCCAGGAGCTGACGGCTTTGCCGTCCGCGGTGCCGGGCTTGAAGTGGCACAGGCGCACGGCGGACACTGCCGCATCGTCGAGCAGCGGGAAGCCGCTGGAGCGGACGATTTTGCTGTCGGCGACGCTGCCGTCGGCGTCGACCAGGAAGGACAGCGTGACCGTGCCGGTCTGCTCATTACGCAGCGCCTCTTTCGGCCAGGCCGGCTTGGCGCAGGTGCTGAAATCAGCGGTGGCCCGTGTGTACGGTTGCGCCGCGCCGGCGTGCAACGAGACAGCGGCGCCCAGCGCCACGGCCAGCAGCGGCCGGGTGGAAAAAATCTGTCCCATGGCGTATCCTTAATATTTCAAATTTGAAAACAGGCAGGATAGGCGCTCATTGCGTATTTGTCTATTACTGACAGGATAGGCGCGGCGTGTCGAATTCGCGGACCGTCGTTCGTCGTAGCTTGCAGAGGGACGTCCTCTGACTTATTTTGGAGATACGATCATGACCACGAATACTGTACAACTGCACCGCGTGTTCAAGGCCAAGGCTGAGCGCGTTTATCGGGCCTTCCTGGATGCCGACGCGCTGGCCAAATGGCTGCCGCCGCACGGCTTCACCGGCAAGGTGCATGCGCTGGACGCCAAGGTGGGCGGCAGCTATCGGATGTCGTTCACGAATTTCACCACCGGCGGCGGCCACCACTTCGGCGGCGAGTACCTGGAACTTGTGCCGAACCAGCGCCTGGTCTACACCGGCAAGTTCGACGATCCCAACCTGCCCGGCACCATGCAGACCACGGTGACGCTGCGCGAAGTGTTCTGCGGCGTGGAGGTGAAGGTGGTGCAGGAAGGCATACCGGCGATGATCCCGGCGGAAGCGTGCTATCTCGGCTGGCAGGACTCGCTGCAGTTGCTGGGGCAGTTGGTGGAGCCTGAGATCCGCGAGTGAGGCGCTAGAACAGGCCGAAGACCTTGACGATCAGGCTGAGGGTGCCCAGGGCTGTGGTGAGGCTGATGCTCAACAGGATGCGGAAATCCGTGGTGCGTATCTTCATCAGCTGTTCATGTACGCGAACGAACTCGGCGTCGACACGAGCGAACTGGGCGTCGACGTGAACGAACTTGTCTTCGACATGGGCAAACTTGTCGTCGACATGGGCGAAACCTGTGTTTACGCTTGCGTCCGCTCGGCTAAAGCCGACATGCATCTCCTCGCGTAGCACGGAAATGGCTTGGTTCTGATAGTCGACCGCCGTTTCAAGACGGGCTATGCGTTCGATGATGTGGTGCTGTTCCTGCTGTGGTTGGTTGTTGCCATTCATGGCGGCCTCCTTGGCGGCATCCACCACTTTACGCCTGCGCGCGTGCGCGGCATAGCGCACACGATTGACGCAGGTCGCGACGGTGCGGCGGCCCCTGCGATGAAGTATGTGACATTGATATCGTCATCACACTGTGGTGCTATGATCATGTGACCATCCAGATAGTCAGGAGGTTCCGATGTACACATTCTCGTTGGCTCAAGCGAAAGCGCAGCTGAGCAAGCTGATCGAATTGGTGGAAAGTGGTGAACAGGTGACGATCACCAAGCGCGGTAAAGCGGTCGTCAAGATAGTAAAAAGCGATCCTCCCCGCCAGCATGTTCCAAGCTTGGCTGAACACCGGGCCGGCATTCGTTATCTGGGTGAGCCAGCAGCGGAATTCATACGTAAAATGCGCGATTCAGAGCTAACGATGCGGCGGCCATGTTTTCGGCCGCCGCGATGATCCCCGTTAGTCGGATCGCTCGGACGAGAGCAAGGCGGCGTTGCCCCAGCTGACTGGCAAGTGCTCATTGGTGCCGGCCGCGCTGCGTGCCACCAGTTCGACCATGCGGATGCCGGCCACGTCGGCGTTCAAGGCTTGCGCCGGCTGGCCCCAGCGCAGCGGCTTGCTCTTGGCCAGCAGCTTGCCGTCGCCGTAGATCATGAAGGTGACGTCGTGCTTGCGGTCCTGCGCGGAATCGTCCACGCCCACTTGCGCGCTCAGGCGGCGGTAGCCCTGGTTGCGCACCTCCAGCCGGGAATTGACCAGGATGCCGATGCCGGAAGCGTAACGCGTGCCGGCGATCTGCATGACCTGGCCGTAGGGCGTGCTGTCGGCGCGCGCGCCGCCCCAGCCGGCGTACATCGGCCGTTCGCCCGGACCCTTGGTGCCGGTCCAGCCGGCCGACGAGCGGAAGATCGTCGGATCGGCCTGCGGCCGGACCACGCCATCGACGGCCGGATTCACGCTGCCCGGTTGTTCCGAAAGATAAACGCCCTGGGCCAGCACCCGCTCACCGTTGGCGCGGAAGATCCGCGTCTCGCGCGGCATCACGCGCACCTTGGTCTCCTTGGTGAACGTGCTGTCCGCCTTGGTCCACAGGTCGGTCAGCGTGACCGGCGCGTTGTCGCGCAGCTTGAGGTGCTCGGCGGTCAGGTCGACGTCGATCGGCGCCAGCCCACGGTTGAAGATCGCCACCGCCTTCTGGCCCGAGGCCAGCGGCTTGACCAGGATCTCCAGGTCGTCGGCGTCATAGGCCAGCACCGCCTGGTTGCCGGCCGGGTCCTGGTTGACCGCGATGATGTCGGCGTTACCGACGATGTCCATCAACGGTTGCGCCATGGTCCGCAGGTCGGCGCCCAGCATCAGCGGCGAGTTCAGCATGGCCCACAGCGTGAAGTGCGAGCGCGCTTCCACCAGATGGTCGGCGTCGAAATCGCCCTTGCCGATGTACAGCATGTCGGGGTCGTTCCAGCTGCCCGGATGGCCATACAATTCGCGCCGTGCCGCGCTGTCGAAGTTGGTCAGCAGGCGCGACCACGAGGGCGTGATGTCGTCGCTGGTGCGCGACAGGTTGCCGTAGTTCTTGCCCCAGGCGCGCACGTCGGCGGCACCCCAGATGCACAGCGACAGCAGGAAGTCGCCGTCCGGCTTGTTGCGTTTCAGCGCCGCGTTGATTTGCGTGAATTCCGCCTGCACCGCCGGGATGTCGGAACGGCTGACCGATTCCAGGTCCAGCACCGGCGTCAGCGCGCGGTACTGGCCCGAGCGGACCTTGGCGCTGTCGGCGCCGTAGGCGCGCAGGCCGCAGCCGTCGACCTTGATGAAGTCGAAACCCCAGTCACCGAAGAACAGGTTGATGTCCTGGTCGATATGGCCGTACAGGCCGATCTCCCGCTCCAGCACGCTGCCCTTGGGCAGGTCGGTGTCGACGCCGGAATACGCTTGCGAGCAGGTGTTGCGGCCGAGGTCGGAATAGATGCCGGCCTTGAGCCCCATCGCGTGCAGCTTGTCGGTGAGCGGGCGGAAGCTGCCGCTTTGCACGGACGACGGGAAGCGCTCGGCGCGGATCACCAGGCGGCCGTCCGGCATCTGGCGGCGCGCCGCCCAGCCGTCGTCGATGTTGATGTAGCGGTAGCCGCGCGCGGCCAGTCCGCTGTCGGCGATGCGCTGGGCCGAGCCGAGGATCTTGGCTTCGTCGATGTCGGTGCCGAAGGCGTTCCAGCTGCTCCATCCCATCGGCGGCGTCGCGGCGCGGCCGGCGGTGTAGGCGCTCCAGCGCGCGGTCGGGGCCAGCGGATCGGCCGCCGCGTGCAGCGAGGCGGCGGCCAGGAACAGGGTGAGCAGGGCCAGACGCGGCGGCCGGCGGGAAGTCGTTTGCATAAGGGTCTCCGATTTATTTTGTTGTGTCGAGCTGGAAGGTGCCGACCGGCAGGTCGTCGCCACTGAACAGGTTCACGAACGGCGCGTCGGCCCAGCCGTAGCGCACGTGCGTGACGTTGGCTGCGCCGGCGCCGGGCAGGACCACGGTATCGCCGGCCACACGGGCGTCAGTGTAGCGGCAGCTGGCGCCCGCGCACACTTCAAAGCCGATGGCACGGTCGGACGAGTACGTCACCAGGCCGCCGCCCGTGTCGCGGAAGGTGATGACGATGTCCTTGCCGCTGTGCCGCGCGGAGACCGGGGACGGGCTGCCGGGCACGATCTTTTCGCCGTAGGCCACGGCCCGCGCCGCGCGCGCCATCCGCTCGCCGACCACGGTTTTCTGCGTCGGATGGATGTCGAAGCGGTCGCCGACATCGAGCGTGACGGCCAGGCCCGCATGGGCGTCGCGCGCCACCGCCTCGGCCTGCGCGTCGCGCAGCTCGGCCCAGCTGGACTGGCCGGGCGCCTTGGCCGTTCCCGCGAACGAGGTCAGCTGCGTGACCAGGAAGGGCAGCGCCGGCTGGTTGAAGCGCTGGCGCCAGTCGCGCATCAGCAGGGGCAGCAGTCCGCGGTATTCCTGCCCGGCGCCCGCGTTGGCCTCACCCTGGTACCACGCCACCAGCTTGAATTTGTAGCCGACCAGCGGGGCGATCATGCCGTTGTACAGCGTGGTCAGGCTGTTCGGCCAGTCCCACGGCGCCGGCGGCACGGCCTGGTTGCGCAGGACGCTGCCGCGCTGGACTTTCCAGGCGGCCGGCAGTGCGATCGTCTGACCATCCGTGGTGCCGATCACGCGGCTGTCAGGCGCACCTGACAGGCCACCGCCCTGTCCACCGCTCAGCACGCGCATGGCGATCACGTTGCGTCCGGCCTTGAACACGCCGGCTGGCACGGGATACTCGCGCCAGATCCACGACGTGCTGACGCCGCCCACGCGCACGCCGTTGACCCAGGTGCTGTCGTAGGTGTCGACCGGACCCAGCCGCAGCATGTTGGCCGCCTTGGCCTGCGCCTCGGTCAGCGTGACCGCGGTGCGGTACCACGCCACGCCGTCGAAGTCCTTGAAGCCGGCCAAGCCGCTGTCCTTCCATGAGCCGGTCGGAGTGACGGTGGGCCAGGCGGCATCGTCGAAGTCGGGCGCGGTCCACGCGTGCTGTGCGGCGGCGGCCGGATCGTGGGCACGCCACCAAGCCTCGTTGCGCGCTTCCTCGGCGCGCATGCCCTCGGCCGGATCGACACCGTATTGCGCCACGGCGGCCACGCCAGCCGCGTAGTCGCCGAAGCCGCGCAGCGATTCGGCCCCGATCCAGCTCTGGATCGCGGTGCCGCCCCAGCTGGCGTTGATCATGCCGACCGGGATCTTGTAGCGGGCCTGCAGCGTGCGCGCCATGTAGTAGCAGACCGCCGAGGCGTCGCCGACCGATTCCGGCGTCAGCGGCGTCCACGCCACCTTGCCCTTGAACTCGTCCTGCGGCGCGGCCGCGCTGTATTTCTCGATGTTCAGGTAGCGCATGTTGTCGTTGCGCGCGCCATAGGTGGCGCCCATCGCGTTGGTCGACGCGCGCACCGCGAATTCCATGTTGGACTGGCCCGAGCACAGGTAGACGTCGCCGACCAGCAGATCGCTGCGGCTGACCGTCTGGCCGTCCGACGTCACCGTCAGCGCGTACGGGCCGCCGGCCGGTTGCGGGGGCAGCTCGACGCGCCACTTGCCGTGCGCGTCCGCGCTGGCGGTGACGGTCTGGCCGCCAAGCTTCACGGTCAGCGAGCGCCCGGCGCCGGCCGTGCCCCAAACGGCGATGGGCTGGTCGCGCTGCAGCACCGCGTGGTCGGAGAACAGCTTTGCCAAGCCGAGCTCGGCGGCGTGCGCGGGCAGGCCGATGCAGCCGAGGGAAAGCGCCAGCAGGGGCGCGGCGGTGCGGAGTGTCGCCATCATGAATCCTCATTGTTTGGGGGGCAGGGCGGATTCTGCGATCTTGTCCGCCGTGGAGCAATTACGAAAATGGCCAAAGGGGCCAACATTATTGAGGAAATCCGTCGGCATGGATTTTTGACGGGCGCATGTGCCGATAGAATGTGTGCTCTTCAATATGGGGACTGTCATGACGAAAAATCTTCCGCGCGCCGCCGTCGCGCTTGCCATCGCCTCGCTGTGCGCGGCCTCGATGCCCGCCTTCGCGCAGAGTGCCGCGCCAGCCGTTTCCGCCGCGGCCAGGAGCGCCAGCGGCCTGACGGTGACCACCGCCCAGGGCACCGTGCGGATCGAGCCGTGGAGCGAGCGCATCGTGCACGTGCTGTCCGGCCCGGCGGCGCCGTGGAACGGCAACTACAATCCGGCCGTGATCGCCCGCCCGGGCAGCGTCGACTGGACCCTCACTGAAACGGCGGACTACTACCAGCTGACGACAAAGGCACTGTCGGTGCGCGTGGCCAAAGCCTACGGCGGCGTCAGCTTCTTTGACGCGCAGGGCAAGCAGCTGCTGGCCGAGTCCGGGCGTGACGCCTCGAAGGCCGGCGTCATGCAGGGATTCGATTATTCCGGCCCGGTCTACGGGCTGGGACAGCACCAGAACGGCAAGCTGGACTATCGTGGCACGACGGTGCGCCTGCAGCAGGCCAACCGCGACGTGGCGGTGCCGATGCTGACCACGCCGGAAGGCTTCGGCATCCTGTGGAACAACGCCTCGGTCACGCAGGTCGACGCCGGCCTGCCGGCCGGGCCGTATCCGCTGGTCATCCGCTCCGAGGCGGGACAGGGCTCCGATTACCACTTCATCCTCGGTCCCGAGCTGGACGAGGTGGTGGCCGGCTACCGCGAACTGACCGGACGCGCACCTATGATGGCGCGCTGGACCTGGGGCTTGTGGCAGTCGAAGGAGCACTACGCCAACCAGGCCGAGCTGCTCGACATCGCCGCCCGTTACCGCGCGATGAAGGTGCCGCTGGACGCCGTGGTCCAGGACTGGCAGTACTGGCAGCCAGGCGCATGGGGCGAGCACCAGATGGACCCGGCGCGCTATCCTGATCCGAAGGGCATGCTCGACCAACTGCACGCGCAGCACGTGCACGCCATCCTCTCCGTCTGGGCTCGCTTCGACGCCGGCACCCGCAACACGGCCGAGCTGGACAAGGCGGGCGTGCTGTATCCCGAGCTGTACAACAACGTCTACCCGGCCGGCAAGGGCCGCTGGTATGACGCCTATTCGCCGCGCGGCCGCCAGCTGTACTGGGAACAGATCAACCGCACGCTGGCCCCGGCCGGCTGGGACGGCTGGTGGCTGGACGCCAGCGAGGCCGAACTGGGCGGCTGGTGGGGCCAGATGCGCGACGTCACCACCGCCGCCGGCCCCGGCGCGCAGGTGTACAACGCCTATCCGCTGCTGCACACGACGGCCGTGTTCGAAGGCTCGGCGCAGGCCGCGCCGGCCAAGCGTCCCTTCATCCTGACGCGCTCGGCCTACAGCGGCCAGCAGCGCAACGCGGCCATCACCTGGTCCGGCGACACCATGGGGACCTGGGACGTGTTGCGCGCCCAGCTGCCGGCCGCGCTGAACTTCACGCTCAGCGGCATCCCCTACTGGTCGGCCGACATCGGCGGCTTCTTCGGCGGCAAGCCGACCGATCCTGAATATGCCGAGCTTTACACGCGCTGGTACCAGTTCGGCGCCTTCAATCCGATGTTCCGCGTCCACGGCACCGGCGACGGCAAGGAAATCTGGCGCTTCAGCCCGGCCACGCAGCGGATCCTGCGCGACATGACGCAGCTGCGCTACCGCCTGCTGCCGTACATCTATTCGGCGTCATGGGACGTCACCAGCCGCAACGGCACGATGATGCGCGCGCTGGCCATGGACTTCCGCGCCGACGCGCAAGCGGTCGCCACCGCCGACCAGTACATGTTCGGCAAGACGCTGATGGTGGCGCCGGTGATGACGCCGCACACGGACGTGCGCACCGTCTACCTGCCGGCGCAGAACGACTGGTTCGATTTCTGGACCGACAAGCGCTACGCCGGCGGCAAGGTCATCGCCGCCAAGGCCGACATCGCGACCATCCCGCTATTCGCCCGCGCCGGCAGCATCCTGCCGCTGGGGCCGGTGCTGCAGTATGCGGACGAGCGGAGCGAACAGCCGATGGAGCTGCGCGTCTATCCCGGCCGCGACGGCAGTGTCGAGCTGTACGACGATGCCGGCGACGGCCAGGGTTATGTCCAAGGCGAGCGGGCGACCCGCCGCATCACCTGGACCCAGGCCGGCGGCAAGCTGTCGATCGCGCCGGTGCAGGGCAGCTTCCCCGGCATGCGGCGCGAGCAGGCGTTCGTGGTGCGCTGCGCGGCCACGCCGGCCGGCAAGGGCGTGCGCGTGGTGGCCGGTAACGCGGCGGTCGAAGTGTCCTTGCCGGGGTGCCGCTGATTCGGGATCAGGCTTCCGGCGCCGTCCAGACCAGGTTCCACAGGTGGCCGTCGATATCCTCGAAGCCCTGGTCGTACATGAAGCCGTTGTCTTCAGGCGGATGTGGTATGCGGGCGCCGGCGGCGGTGGCCTTGGCGATCAGGCTGTCCACCTCTTCGCGGCTCTCGCAGTTCAGGCAAATGACGAGCTCATTGGTCTCCTTCGCGTTCGCGATGGGCTTGTCGATCAGCGACTGGAAGAAGGGTTCGGTCGTCAGCATGGCCTGGATGGTGTCGTCGACGATGCTCATGAACGCCGCGTTCTCGCCGCTGAAGCGGGGATCGAAGCTGAAGCCGAGCGCTGAAAAGAAGGCCCTGGATTTGTCCAGATTCTTCACGGGCAGGTTGAGGATGATCTGATTTTTCATAGCGTTTCCTTGGTGGAGTGGAATAGGCAACCGGTGTTTCATCCCTACGACGGGTGACGTTACACAAAATCGACACGCTTGAGAAAAATATTTTCCATCCAGGACGATGAAAGAACCCAGGCTTCTGGAGGAGTTGCGTACAGGTACAAGTTGAATCACAATGCGTCGATTAACAGGGAGCGGCGCATGGGTAAAGGCAGGTTGGAAGCATTCAGCGATGGCGTGATCGCCATCATCATCACCATCATGGTGCTGGAACTGAAGGTGCCGCATGGCGCGGATTGGGCGGCGTTGCAGCCTTTATGGCCGGTGTTCCTCAGTTATGTGCTGAGCTTTGTCTACGTTGGGATCTACTGGAACAACCATCATCACCTCATTCACACCGTCAGCAAGATCACTGGCGGCGCGCTGTGGGGCAACTTGCATTTGCTGTTCTGGCTGTCGCTGGTGCCGTTCGTGACCGGCTGGATGGGCGAGAACCACTTCGCCGCGCTGCCGCTGGCCTGCTACGGCTTCATCCTGTTCATGTCCAGCGTCGCCTATTATGTGCTGGCGAAGTGCCTGGCGGCCAATAACGAGGCGCTGCGGCTCGCGCTGGGACAGGACCGCAAGGGCAAGCTGTCCACGCTGCTGTACCTGGTCGGCATCGGCCTGTCGCTTTGGGAACCGATGGCCGGCTTCGCGGTCTATGTGGTGGTGGCGATGGCCTGGTTTATTCCGGACCGCCGCTTCGAGCAGCGCTAGCGTTCTGTGCCAGCGCTTTTTGTTTGGCCTTGCTCAGCGACTCCACCGCGCGGCGGTAGGAGCCGTCCACCAGTTCGGCCAGGTAGTCGGCCGGGAACTTGCCGACGTCGACGATGGTCACCCAATGAAAGCGACCCATGTAGCGCGCCGGCTTTACGCCCGGCATGTCGGTCAGCTCCAGGAAACGGTCCGGCGTCACGCGCACGCTGAAGCGCCATTGCTCCGGCTCGCTGGTCTTGAAGTAGGCGAAGGTCTTGTCCCCGACCTTGTAGACCAGGATGTTCGACGGCTCGCCGTGCAGGCTTTCCACCGCGCCGGGATATTGCCGGCAATGTCGTTTCAGCTGTTGAGTGTTCATTTCTGCGGCCATGTTGCAACGGAGCCTCAGTGTAGCCGCAAAAATGCCATTTCGACAAAGTATTCTTCGGGAAAAGCACCCGCTTTCCGATCAAGTGCAGTGCAGCATTTTTTGCCAGTGACTGCCGCCATATCACCCTGATATGATCTTGCGCTTCCATGCTGCGCTTTGTCGCGTCAGCATTTTTCCCCGGCGTTTATGAAAGATACCCACATGTCCCGTCCTCAAATGCTCATCATTGCGGCCGCCCTCGGCCTGGCCTTCTCCTCGACCGTGCTGGCCGCTCCGGCGGCTGCGCTGGCCGGCAATCCGCTGGCCACGGCCAGCACGCTGCCGTTCCACTATCCGGCATTTGACAAGATCAAGGACGAGCACTTCCAGCCTGCGTTCGTCGAAGGCATGCGCATCCAGCTGAAGGAAATCGAGGCGATCGCCAACAACAAGAAGCCGGCCACCTTCGAGAACACCATCGTCGCCATGGAAAAATCCGGCGAGCTGCTGACCCGCGTGCAAACCACCTTCGGCAACCTGCAGGGCGCCAACACCAATGACAAGCTGGACGCGATCGACAGCGAGATGTCGCCCAAGCTGGCCGCCCACGGCGACGCCATCTACCTGAATCCCAAGCTGTACGCCCGCGTGAAGTCGCTGTACGACAACCGCGACAAGCTCAAGCTGGACGCCGAATCCAAGCACCTGCTGGAACGCTACCACACCGATTTCGTCCGCGCCGGCGCCAAGCTGTCGAACGCCGACAAGGAAAAACTGAAGGCCATCAACGGCGCCATCGCCACGCTGCAAACCACCTTCACCCAGAACGTGCTGAAGGAAACCAACGCCTCGGCGCTGGTGGTCGACACCCGCGAAGAGCTGGCCGGCATGACCGATGCCGCCATCGACGCCGCCGCGGCAGCCGCCAAGGCCAAGGGCATGGACGGCAAGTTCCTGGTCGCGCTGGTCAACACCAGCGGCCAGCCGCCGCTGGCGGTGCTGACCAACCGCGCCGTGCGCGAGCGCCTGATGGCCGCTTCGTTGGCACGCGGCAGCCACGGCGGCGAGTTCGACAGCCGCGAAGTGGTGCTGAAGATCGCCAAGGCGCGCGCCGAGAAGGCCGCCCTGCTGGGCTACGCCAACTTCGCCGCCTATTCGCTGGAAGACCAGACCGCGCACGACACCGCCGCCGTCAACAAGCTGCTGGGCGAGCTGGCCAAGCCGGCCGTCAACAACGCCAAGAAGGAAGCGGCCGACCTGCAAGCCGTGGTCGATGCCGACAAGGGCGGCTTCCAGATCGACGCTTCCGACTGGGCCTTTTACACCGACAAGGTGCGCGCCCAGCGCTTCGCCTTCGACGAGAACCAGCTCAAGCCTTACTTCGAGCTGAACAACGTGCTGACCAACGGCGTGTTCTACGCCGCCGGCAAGCTGTACGGCCTGTCGTTCAAGGAGCGCAAGGACCTGCCGGTGTACAACCCGGACGTGCGCGTGTTCGACGTGTTCGACGCCGACGGCAAGCAGCTGGCCATCTTCATCGCCGACATGTACGCCCGTAGCAACAAGCAGGGCGGCGCCTGGATGAACGAGTACATCTCGCAATCGTCGCTGCTGGGCACGCACTCGGTGGTGGCCAACCACCTCAACATTCCGAAGCCGCCAGCGGGCGAGCCGACGCTGCTGACCTACGACGAAGTCAAGACCGCCTTCCACGAGTTCGGCCACGCGCTGCACGGCATGTTCTCCAACGTGAAGTATCCGCGCTTCTCCGGCACCAGCGTGCCGCGCGACTTCGTCGAATATCCGTCGCAGGTCAACGAGATGTGGGCAGTGTGGCCGGAAGTGCTGGCCAACTACGCCAAGCACTACAAGACCGGCGCGCCGATGCCGAAGGAGTTGCTGGACAAGGTCATCGCCTCGAAGAAATTCAACCAGGGCTTCCTGACCACCGAGTACCTGTCGGCCTCGCTGCTGGACCAGCGCTGGCACCAGCTGACCCCGGCGCAGATCCCGACCGACGTGCTGGGCTTTGAAGCGCAGTCGCTGAAGGACATGGGCGTGGACTTCGCGCCGGTGCCGCCGCGCTACCGCACCACCTATTTCTCGCACAGTTTCTCCGGCGGCTATTCGGCCGGCTACTACGCCTACCTGTGGTCCGAGAAACTGGACGCCGACACCGTCGAATGGTTCAAGGAAAAAGGCGGCCTGAAGCGCGAAAACGGCGACTGGTTCCGCGCCAAGCTGCTGTCGCGCGGCGGCACCGACGATGCGATGAACCTGTTCCGCAACTTCCGCGGCCGCGATCCGATCATCGAACCGCTGCTGGAGCGTCGTGGCCTGAAATAATATAAACCGTTTATAAGAATCGCCACATGAACAACAACCTGATTATCGCCGCCGGCGTGGCGGCTGTCTTCAGCGTCGCGCATGCGGCCGAGCCAGCTTCGATGCTGCCGGCCAGCAATGCCTTCGCCAAGGCCAGCACGCTGCCGTTCGGCTATCCGCCGTTCGATCAGATCAAGAACGAGGACTACGGTCCGGCGTTCGCCGAGGGCATGCGCATCAACGCCGCCGAGATCGAAGCGATCGCCAACAACAAGCAGCCGGCCACGTTCGAGAACACCATCGTCGCGATGGAGAAGGCCGGCCAGCTGCTGTCGCGCGTGTCCAGCGTGTTCGGCAACCTGTCCGGCGCCAACACCAACGACAGCTTCAAGGCGCTGGAGCGTGAACTGTCGCCGAAACTGGCGGCCCACAACGACGCCATCCGCCTGAACGCCAAGCTGTACGCGCGCATCAAGTCGCTGTACGACAAGCGCGCCAAGCTGCACCTGGACGCCGAGTCGCTGTACGTGCTGGAACGCTACCACACCGACTTCGTGCGCGCCGGCGCCAAGCTGTCCAACGCCGACAAGGAAAAACTGAAGGCACTCAACAGCGAGCTGGCGCAGCTGTCGACCAGCTTCGCCCAGAACGTGCTGGAGGAAGCCAACGCCTCGGCGCTGATCGTCGACACCCGCGAGGAATTGGCCGGCATGTCGGACAAGGCGATCGATGCGGCCGCCGCCGATGCCGCCAAGCGTGGGCTGACCGGCAAGTTCGCCATCCCGGTGGTCAACACCACCGGCCAGGCCAACCTGGCGGTGCTGACCAACCGCGCCGTGCGCGAACGGCTGATGGCCGCCTCGCTGGCGCGCGGCAGCCACGGCGGCAAGTACGACAACACGCAAGTCGTGCTGAAGACCGCCAAGCTGCGCGCGGAAAAAGCCGCGTTGCTGGGCTATGCCAACTACGCCGCCTATTCGCTGGAAGACCAGACCGCGCATACGCCGGAAGCGGTCAACAAGATGCTGTCCGAGTTCGCCCGTCCAGCCGTGGCCAACGCCAGGAAGGAGGGCGCGGAGATCCAGCAGGTGATTGACAAGGAACAGGGCGGCTTCCAGCTGGCCGCGCACGACTGGTCGTTCTACAGCGACAAGGTACGCGCCGAGCGCTTCAACTTCGACCAGAACCAGCTCAAGCCCTACTTCGAGCTGAACAACGTGCTGACCAACGGCGTGTTCTTCGCCGCGAACAAGGTCTACGGCCTGACGTTCAAGGAGCGCAAGGACTTGCCGGTCTACGATCCCGACGTGCGCGTGTGGGACGTGTTCGATGCGGACGGCAAGCAGCTGGCCATCTTCATCGGCGACTACTACGCCCGCAGCAACAAGCGCGGCGGTGCGTGGATGAATGCCTATGTGTCGCAGTCCAGGCTGATGGGCACGCATCCGGTGATCGCCAACCACCTGAACATTCCGAAGCCGAACGCCGGCGAGCCGACGCTGCTCACCTACGACGAGCTGCGCACGGCCTTCCACGAGTTCGGCCACGCGCTGCACGGCATGTTCTCGGACGTGAACTACCCGCGCTGCGCCGGCACCCGCGTGCCGCGCGACTTCGTCGAGTTCCCGTCGCAGGTCAACGAGATGTGGTCGGTCTGGCCCGAGGTGCTGTCCAACTACGCCAAGCACTACCAGACCGGCGAGCCGATGCCGCAGGCGCTGCTGGACAAGGTGATCGCGTCGAAGAAATTCAACGAAGGCTACCGCACCACCGAGTACCTGGCCGCCTCCATCCTGGACCAGAAATGGCATCAGCTGGACGCGTCGCAGATCCCGTCCGACGTGCTGGCCTTCGAGGCGGCGTCGCTGAAGGCCGCCGGCGTCGACTACGCGCCGGTGCCGCCGCGCTACCGCACCACCTACTTCTCGCACGTGTTTGCGGGCGGCTATTCGGCCGGCTACTACGGCTACCTGTGGTCGGAGAAGCTGGACGCCGACACCGTCGACTGGTTCACCGAGAACGGCGGCATGCTGCGCAAGAACGGCGACTGGTTCCGCAAGATGCTGCTGTCGCGCGGCGGCAGCATGGATGCGATGCAGATGTTCCGCAACTTCCGCGGCCGCGATGCCCGCATCGAACCGCTGCTGGAGCGCCGTGGCTTGACTGAAAAGTAAGCTCCAGGCTGGACAGGGAAGCAGGGCCGGGCGCGATTTGTGTAAGAATCGCGTCCGGCCCTTTCATTTTATGAGTAAGATACAACCATGAGTAACGAACTGCACGGCGTGACGCTGGAAGCCATCGTGACCCGTTTGCACGCGCATTACGGCTGGGAACAGCTGAGCCGACGGATCGACATCAATTGCTTCATCAGCGATCCGAGCATCAAGTCCAGCCTGAAATTCTTGCGCAAGACCCCGTGGGCGCGCGCCAAAGTCGAAGAACTTTACGTCGCCACGAAATTTACCGACTAGGGATTTATATGGACAGCAATCTGAAGGATACACTGAGTTCCCTGCGCAACCACCTGGCCAGCGCCGGCCCCATCGATGATGAGTTGAAGCAGTTGCTGACGCAGCTGGACGGCGACATCAAGCAGTTGCTGGAGCGCCGCGCCGCCGAGGCCGCGCCGGACGAGAGCACGACCTACGGCCTGGCCGAGCGCACGCAGGAAATCTCGGCCAAGTTCGCGGTGCGGCATCCGCAACTGGAGCCGGCCCTGCGTGAGCTGGGCAACATCCTGTCGAGCATGGGAATCTGAAGCAGGCGGTGAAACAGGCGGGGAGAACCCGGGGAACCTAAGTCCCCGGGCGGCCGGCGTTACGGAAACGCCAGCATCGGCGGTTCCATACCGCCAAAGCTGATTTCGGGATGACGCTTGGCGATCATCTCTTCGATTTCTTCGACCCGCCGCACCGGCACGTCGACGATCAACAGCACCTGCCCCTGCTCGATGCGCGAGGCGAACGGCTTGAGGCGCGAATTCGGCACGGCCGCCGCGTTCATGCCCGAGGCCCAGCCGCCGAAGATCGCCCCGGCCAGCGTGACCAGCAGGATGGCGGCGGTGCGCAAGGTCATGCCGTCCACCGGGAACAGCGTCAGGAACACGCCGGCGCCCAGGCCGACGATGGCGCCGATCACCACGCCCAGCTGGGCTCCATGGATCAGGTCGGTTTTCTGCATGAAGTTCACGTCCGGCATGTCCGAGGGCAGCGCGTCCCTGGCCATGAAGCGCATGTGGCCGATCTCGATGCGGGCCAGCAGCAATTCATCCAGCATGGCGCGGGCGCTCGGCACGTCGGGCAGCATGAAATATAGTCTGCGTCGCATAATGGTCTCCCAGCGATAGGTATCTAACCGTTATAGCAAAGTTGCGGACTATAGCAATGTGAATCCGTCATCATTTTCACTCAAGTGATTGAATAGTAAAAGAATTTTTCTTTCAGGCACAAGCGGACCGGGGGCATTTCCGGTACAATGCTGTCCGATATGAGCTCCCCTACCAATTTATTTGCGACCGTCCCGAAGCGGTCTGCCCGCGCTGCCGCTGCGCCTTTCCTCCCGATGTCCCGCGCCGAAATGGATGCGCTGGGCTGGGACGAGTGCGACGTCATCCTCGTCACCGGCGACGCCTACATCGACCATCCGAGCTTCGGCATGGCGCTGGTCGGCCGCCTGCTGGAGGCCCAGGGTTTCCGCGTCGGCATCATCTCGCAGCCGGACTGGACTTCGGCCGAGGCCTTCCGCGTGCTGGGCAAGCCGCGCCTGTACTACGGCATCACGGCCGGCAATATGGATTCGATGGTCAACCGCTACACGGCCGACCGCAAGATCCGCTCGGACGACGCCTACACCGCCAACGGCGAGCCGAACAAGCGGCCCGACCGCGCGGTCACCGTGTACGCGCAGCGCGTGCGCGAAGCCTTCCCCGGCACGCCGGTGGTGATCGGCTCGATCGAGGCCTCGCTGCGCCGCATCGCCCACTTCGACTACTGGTCGGACAAGGTGCGCCGCTCGGTGCTGACCGATTCCAAGGCCGACCTGCTGATCTTCGGCAACGCCGAGCGCGCGCTGGTCGACCTGACCCACCGCATGGCGGCCGGCGAGGACATCAAGTCCATCCGCGACCTGCGCGGCACCGCCTTCATGGTGCCGGCCGGCTGGCTGCCTGGCGAGGACTGGGGCGTGCACAACAGCACCCGCGTGGACGTGCCGGGCAAGGTCGACGCCCATCCCGATCCGTACATGATGGTGCAGCAGAACACCGCGTCCTGCGCCACCAGCAACGGCGGCGCCGACGAGGGCATGGTCGAGCCGAAGCCGGCCGAGGTGGTCAAGCCGATCCGCATCATGAGCCGCGAAGAGCGCCAGGCCATGGCCAAGGAAAAGCACAACAAGACCGTGGTGCGGCTGCCGTCGTACGAAACCGTCAGCACCGACCCGGTGATGTATGCGCACGCCTCGCGCGTGTTCCACCTGGAGTCCAACCCCGGCAACGCCCGCGCCATGGTGCAGGCGCACGGCGAGCGCGACGTCTGGCTCAATCCGCCGCCGCTGCCGCTGCGCATGGACGAGATGGACGGCGTGTACGACATGAACTACGCGCGCGCGCCGCATCCGTCCTACGGCAAGGCCCGCATTCCGGCGTGGGAAATGATACGCTTCTCGGTCAACATCATGCGCGGCTGCTTCGGCGGCTGCACCTTCTGCTCGATCACCGAGCACGAGGGTCGCATCATCCAGAGCCGTTCGGAGCCGTCCATCCTGCGCGAGATCGAGCACATCCGCGACAAGACCAAGGGCTTCACCGGCACCATCTCCGACCTGGGCGGCCCGACCGCGAATATGTACCGGCTGGCCTGCAAGGATCCGAAGATCGAGGAATCGTGCCGCCGCCTGTCGTGCGTGTACCCGTCGATCTGCGTCAACCTGGGCACCGACCACAGCAAGCTGATCTCGCTGTACCGCAAGGCGCGCGCGATTCCCGGCGTGAAAAAGATCCTGATCTCGTCGGGCCTGCGCTACGACATCGCGGTGCGCTCGCCCGAGTACGTCAAGGAGCTGGTGACCCACCACGTGGGCGGCCTGCTGAAGATCGCGCCGGAGCACACGGAAGAGAACACACTGTCGAAGATGATGAAGCCGGGCATCGGCGCCTACGACGAGTTCAAGGAAATGTTCGACCGCTTCTCGCTGGAGGCGGGCAAGAAGCAGTACCTGATCCCGTACTTCATCGCGGCCCACCCCGGCACGACCGACCTCGACATGCTGAACCTGGCGCTGTGGCTGAAGAAGAACAACTTCAAGCTGGACCAGGTGCAGACCTTCATGCCGACGCCGATGGCGATGGCCACCACCATGTACCACACGCGCAAGAACCCGCTGCGCAAGGTGACCGAGGATTCGGAAGTGGTCGAGACCGCGCGCAGCGGCAAGATCCGCCGCACCCACAAGGCCTTCCTGCGCTACCAGGATCCGGAGAACTGGCCGATCCTGCGCGAGGCGCTGGTGGCCATGGGCCGTGGCGACCTGATCGGCAATGGCGACAAGCATTTGATCCCGTCGTGGTCGGCGGGCGAGGGCAACGCGCCGGACCCGAGCCGGCGCACGCCGTCCGGCCCGGCGCCGAGCGCCAAGGGCGCCCGCTCCGGCGTGGTGGCCAGCGCCCAGCCGCCGGCGCGCCAGCAGGGGCAGCGCGCCAATGCGCTGACCGGCTCGCTGACGGCGCGCCAGTCGCTCGACACCAAGCCGCGCGCCTCCATCCTCGACACCATCAAGGTCAAGAAACCGGCCGCTGCCCCGGCCAAGGGCGCCAAGCCGGCCCCGCGCGGCCGCAAGTAAGCCGCGCGACCGGTCCAATCCGCATCGAATCGGCGGCGCCTCCCGGGGCGCCGCTTTTTTTCGTCTATTCCCGTAAAGAAATGTTGTTAAATTCCCCGATCGGTGCAATTGCGTGGATAATTCAGGCTTGCTCCAACGATGCGTGAGGAGCGCTTGCGGCTACACTTGCAAGCAAGCTGGCCACCGTTCCGGTCGGCCCCGCACGCAGACCCCATTCTGTGAACTGGAAGATCATGAAAAAATTTAAATTCTCGACCCTGCTGCTGGTACCCGTGCTGGCCATCCTGGCCGCCTGTGGCGGCGGCGGTGGCGGCAGCTCGTCCACCGCTACGCCCACGCTGAAGAGCATCACCATCGGCAGCGCCGACAACGCCACCACCATCGCGGTCGCCGCCGCCGCCAAGCAGATGACCGCCACCGGCCTGTATTCGGACGGCACCAGCAAGGTGCTGACCGCAGGCGGCGGCCTGGTGTGGGGACCGGCCAATTCCACGGTGCTGCAGATTTCCACCTCGGGCAACCTGACCGGCAAGGTGGTCGGCACCGACACGCTGACCGCCACCCAGGACGGCGTGACCGGCAAGCTGTCCATCACCGTCACCGCGCCGTGGCGCGCCGTGGTGGCCGGCGGCAACCAGACCATCGCCCGCCGGGCCGACGGCAATCTGTACAGCTGGGGCGAGAACATCAAGGGCCAGCTGGGCGACAGCACCACCATCAACCGCAACGCGCCGGTGCTGGTGTCGGGCGGCGGCACCGCCTGGAAACAGGTGGCGCTGGGCGACCAGTTCGCCGTGGCCATCCGCACCGACGGCACGCTGTGGGCCTGGGGCTACAACCAGGACGGGCAGCTGGGCGACGGCACCCAGATCAACCGCGCCGCGCCGGTCCAGGTCGGCAAGGACAAGGACTGGAGCATGGTGGCGGCCGGCAAGGCCCACGCGCTGGCGGTCAAGAGCACCGGCCTGCTGTACGCCTGGGGCCGCAACGACCGCGGCCAGCTGGGCGATGGCACCACGATCAACCGCTCCGCGCCGCTCAAGATCGGCACGGCGGTGTGGCTGGCGATCTCGGCCGGCGAAACCCACTCGATGGGGATCCAGACCGGCAACGACCTGTACGGCTGGGGCGGCAACACCTATGGCCAGGTCGGCAACCTGCTCAAGGTCGACGTGCCGGCGCCGGTCAAGATCGGCACGGCCAAATGGAACTCGGTGTCGGCCGGCGCCTTCCACACCACCGGCATCAACACCTCGGGCATGCTGTTCGCGTGGGGCCAGAACACCTATGGCCAGCTGGGTAACAACGGTTCGGTCGACCTGACCTCGCCGGTGCAGATCGGCACCGACACCAACTGGTCGCAGGTCGCGGCCGGCACCCAGCACACCCTGGCCGTGCGCAACGACGGCACGCTGTGGAGCTGGGGCGCCAACACCGAGGGCCAGCTGGGCACCGGCGGCACCGACGTCACCACGCCGCAGCAGGTGGGCACCGACAACAACTGGCTGTCCGTGGCGGCCGGCCGCGCCCACAGCCTGGGCCTGAAGGCGGACGACACGCTGTGGGGCTGGGGCCGCAACCAGGAAGGCCAGCTGGGCAGCAGCCTGTCCGTCCCGTACTCGCCGATCCCGGTCAAAGTACCGAACTAAGTAGTACTACGTTGTTTCGACGGACGGCGGGCGCGAGCCCGGCCGTCCGTTGTGTTTTATGGCCGGGTATGGTCAGAAAGCGACGATATCGGTCGCCGAAGCGGCTACAATTTCACCTATGTCGCTTCCCTCAGGAACCCTAGTGTCTTTACCCGATGCCGCCCCCGCTTCCTCCCCGTCCCCCCGTGCCTTGCGCCGGCTGCGCCTTGGCGGCCTGACGCTGCTGGCGCTGCTGTGGCTGGCGCCGGCCGCGGCGCAGGACAAGATCACGCTGCAGCTCAAGCACAGTCACCAGTTCCAGTTCGCCGGCTACTACGCCGCGCTGGAGCAGGGCTATTACCGCGAGGCCGGGCTGGACGTGTCCATCCTCGAAGGATCGGACGGCAACGAGCCGGAGCGCGACGTCGTGTCCGGCAAGGCCGAGTACGGCGTGGGCGCGAGCAGCCTGCTGCTGGCGCGCCTGGCCGGCAAGCCGGTGGTGGTGCTGGGCGTGGTGTTCCAGCACTCGCCGTACGCGCTGGCGATGCGCCAGACCAGCGCCGAGCCGGACATCCGCCGCATCATCGGCAAGCGCGCCATGATCGGCTCGCTGACCGACGAGCTGGGCAGCGCGGACGAGCTGCTGGCCTACCTGGTCAAGGAAGGCATCCCGCCCACCAGCTTCCAGCGGGTCGAGCCGACCTACAACACGGCCGACCTGATCAACGGCAGGGTGGACGCCATCGCGGTCTACACCACCAACGAGCCGGACACCTTCGACCGCCTCGGCTTCCCCTACGATATCTACAGCCCGCGCGCGGTCGGCATCGACTTCTACGGCGACAACCTGTTCACCAGCGAGCGCGAGATCGCCAACCATCCGGCCCGGGTGCGCGCCTTCCGCGCCGCCAGCATGCGCGGCTGGCAGTGGGCCATGAGCCACCAGGAGGAGATGGCCGACATCATCCTGCGCAAGTATTCGCACCGCAGCGACCGCGCCCACCTGCTGTACGAGGCGCGCCAGATGGTGCCGCTGGTGCAGCCGGTGCTCGTCGAGATCGGCTACCAGAACCCGGAGCGCTGGCGCCACATCGCCGACGTCTACGCCGGCCTGGGCATGGTGCCCAAGAACGCCAACTTCGACGGCTTCATGTACCGCCAGGACGGCGGCGCCAGCCTGCTGTGGCTGTACCGCGTGCTGGGCGCGGCCGCGCTGCTGCTGGTGGTGGGCGCGGCCATCCACTTCAGCCTGCTGGCGCGCGAGCGGCGCCGCGCCAACGCCGCCATCCGCACCGGCGAGCAGCGCTTCCGCACCATGTTCGAGGCCTCGCCGCTGGGCATCGCGCTGGTCGACTCGATCACCTACGAATACCGCGACATCAACCCGCGCTTCCAGGAGATCGTCGGCCGCTCGCAGGTCGAGCTGGGCGCGATGCGCTGGCTGGAGGCCGGCCACCCGGAGGACGTGGCCCAGATCAAGGTGCAGATGGGGCGCCTGCTGGCGCACGAGGTGCACAGCTTCAAGGTCACCAACCGCTTGTTCCGCCCGGACGGCGAGCTGGTGTGGATCGAGGTGTCGGTCACCGCCATCGAGACCGAGAAGGGCAGCCACCCGCACCACCTGTGCATGATCGAGGACGTCACCGACAAGAAGCAGAGCGAGGCGCTGATCTGGCAGCAGGCCAACTTCGACCCGCTGACCCAGCTGCCCAACCGCCGCATGTTCCACGACCGGCTGGCGCACGACATGCTCAAGAGCCAGCGCGACCGCTCGCACATCGCCATCCTGTTCATCGACCTCGACCACTTCAAGGAGGTCAACGACACGCTCGGCCACCACCAGGGCGACATCCTGCTGGTGGACGCGGCGCGCCGCATCGGCGCCTGCGTGCGCAAGTCGGACACGGTGGCGCGCCTGGGCGGCGACGAGTTCACCGTGATCCTGTCCGAGCTGGACGGCACCGAGCGGGTCGAGCAGATCGCCCAGCACATCATCGACAGCCTGCGCCAGCCCTTCCCGCTGGGACAGGAGCAGGCCTTCGTGTCGGCCAGCATCGGCATCACGCTGTACCCGGACGACGCGCTCGACATCGACGACCTGCTCAAGCACGCCGACCAGGCCATGTACGCCGCCAAGGGGGCCGGGCGCAACCGCTACAGCTATTTCACGCCGACCCTGCAGGTGGCCGCGCTCAACCGCATGCGCCTGACCAACGACCTGCGCGGCGCGCTCAAGGGCGAGCAGTTCGCGCTGTACTTCCAGCCCATCGTCCACCTCAAGAGCGGGCGCATCCACAAGGCCGAGGCGCTGATCCGCTGGAACCATCCGCAGCGCGGCGTGGTCAGCCCGATGGATTTCATTCCGCTGGCCGAGGCGAGCGGCCTGATCGTCGACATCGGCGAGTGGGTGTTCCGCGAGTCGGCGCGCTGGGTGCAGCGCTGGCGGCATGAGCACCATCCGGAGTTCCAGGTCAGCGTCAACCAGTCGCCGCTGGAGTTCCAGCGCGAGGACGGCGCCTACGACGCCTGGCTCAGCTACCTGCAGGCGCTGGACCTGCCGGGCCAGTCGGTGGTGGTGGAGATCACCGAGGGCCTGCTGCTCGACGCCAACACCACGGTCAGCAACAAGCTGCTGCAGCTGCGCGACGCCGGCATCCAGGTCGCGCTGGACGACTTCGGCACCGGCTACTCGTCGCTGTCCTACCTGAAGAAGTTCGACATCGACTATTTGAAGATCGACCGCTCCTTCACCCGCAACCTGGCGCCGGACTCGAGCGACATGGCGTTGTCGGACGCGATCATCGTCATGGCCCACAAGCTGGGCCTGCGGGTGATCGCCGAGGGCGTGGAGACGCCGGAACAGCGCGACCTGCTGGCCGCCGCCGGCTGCGACTACGGCCAGGGCTATCTGTTCGCCCGCCCCATGCCGGCCGAGCAGTTCGACCAGATGCTGCGCCAGCAGGCGGCGTGATCTGCTTCAAATCCAGGCCGGACGCTGACCGCGGCTATTTGCATCCCCTGATGGCGGACACCCCTGCGCCCGAGGCATGGGACAGCTTCTGGCCGGCGTTGTATGCGCAATTGCCGTTGCCCGCACGGCTGGACGATGTCCCGCTCCCGCTCGGCGAGACCGTGATCCGCAGCGGCGCCGAGGTGCCTGTGTTCGGAATCTATGAGCCGCAAATCAGGGATGGTTGCATGAACTATCTGCTGGGCGGCACTCCGGCGCCGACATTGTGGGAAACCGATGGGGTGGAAAGCACCGGCAATGTGCTCAGCATCAGCTGGCGGTTGATATGGGAAGACCGCCGCTACCAAGACGGCTCGATACCGGCAGAAGAACGCCAGTACTTCCCGCTTGCTACCGGACACCACCCTTAGCGCGATTTCGCCTGCGACCCCGCCCCCCCCCGGCCGGGCGCGCCTCACGCCCGTCCCGAAACAGCGATAATAGCTATTCCGTTTGCCAATCCTATAGTTGATAGCTATTGAAACTATTGGAACAATCAATTTTGCAAATGGGGCAAAAGCCCTTAAACTGGCGTCTCAATGATTCACAACCCAACGAGGAAACCACAATGTCTCTGATCAATACCCAAATCAAACCATTCAAGGCCACCGCATACGCCAACGGCAAGTTCATCGACCTGAGCGAAGAGTCCCTGAAGGGCAAGTGGTCCGTTCTGATGTTCTACCCAGCCGACTTCACCTTCGTGTGCCCAACCGAACTGGAAGACCTGGCCGAGCAGCAGCCTGAATTCGCCAAGCTGGGCGTGGAAGTGTACGGCGTGTCGACCGACACCCACTTCGCGCACAAAGCATGGCACGACACCTCGGATGCGATCAAGAAAGTGAACTACCCGCTGATCGGCGACCCAACCGGCACCCTGTCGCGCAACTTTGAAGTGATGATCGAAGAAGAAGGCCTGGCACTGCGCGGCACCTTCGTCATCAATCCAGAAGGCTTCATCAAAGTGATGGAAGTGCACGACAACGGCATCGGCCGCGACGCTACCGAGCTGCTGCGCAAAGTGAAGGCCGCCAAGTACGTGGCCGAGCACCCAGGCCAGGTTTGCCCAGCCAAATGGACCGAAGGCGCAGCGACCCTGACCCCATCGCTGGACCTGGTCGGCAAGATCTAAGTCTGAGCACGTCTTGAAAGAGACCGCAGTACACAAGTAATACCGCGATGCCGGTCCGGGCGTCCGGCCCGGCATACGCCTAAATATTTGTAAAAGGAAGAAAAATCATGTTAGACGCTACTCTCAAAACCCAGTTGAAAGCCTACTTGGAAAAAGTGGTGCAACCGATTGAGATCGTCGCTTCTCTCGATGACAGCGCCAAGGCCCGCGAGATGGAAGAACTGCTCCAGGAGATCGTCCTGTTGAGCGACAAGATCACGCTGGTCAAGCGCACCGACGATGCCGAACGCAAGCCGTCGTTCAGCATCAACCGCCCAGGCACCGACATCGGCGTGCGTTTCGCCGGCGTGCCGATGGGCCACGAATTCACCTCGCTGGTGCTGGCGCTGCTGCAGGTCGGCGGCCACACCATCAAGTTCGACGAAGCCGTGATCGAGCAGATCCGCAACCTGGATGGCGATTACGCATTCGAAACCTTCATCTCGCTGAGCTGCCACAACTGCCCGGAAGTGGTGCAGGCGCTCAACGCGATGTCGGTGATCAACCCGCGCATCAAGGTCACCACGATTGACGGCGGCGTGTTCCCGCAAGAAGTCGAGGCGCGCCAGATCATGGCGGTGCCGATGATGTTCCTGAACGGCGAGCACTTCGGCCAGGGCCGCACCAGCGTCGAAGAGATCCTGGCCAAGCTGGACACCAACGCCGGCGCCCGTCAGGCGGCCGAGCTGAGCAAGAAAGACGTGTTCGACGTGCTGATCGTCGGCGGCGGCCCCGCCGGTGCGGCAGCGGCCGTCTATGCCGCCCGCAAAGGCATCAAGACCGGTGTGCTGGCCGAGCGTTTCGGCGGCCAGGTGCTCGACACCCTGGCGATCGAGAACTTCATCTCGGTCACCGCCACCGACGGTCCGAAGTTCGCCGTGGCGCTGGAGCAGCACGTCAAGGAATACGACGTCGACATCATGAACACCCAGCGCGCCGCCAAGCTGGTGCCGGGCAAGCTGATCGAGGTGCAGACCGCGACTGGCGCGACCCTTAAAGCCAAGTCGGTGATCCTGGCGACCGGCGCCCGCTGGCGCGAGATCAACGTGCCGGGCGAGAAGGAATACCGCAACCACGGCGTGGCCTACTGCCCGCACTGCGACGGCCCGCTGTTCAAGGGCAAGCGCGTGGCGGTGATCGGCGGCGGCAACTCCGGCGTGGAAGCGGCGATCGACCTGGCCGGCCTGGTCAAGCACGTGACCCTGATCGAGTTCGGCGCCGAGCTGCGCGCCGACGCGGTCCTGCAACGCAAGCTGCACAGCCTGCCTAACGTGACCGTGATCGTCTCGGCGCAGACCACCGAGATCCACGGCGACGGCAAGATCGTCAACGGCCTGAGCTACAACGACCGCGTGTCGGGCGAAGCGAAGAAGGTCGAGCTGGAAGGCGTGTTCGTGCAGATCGGCCTGGTGCCGAACACCGAATGGCTGAAGGGTACGGTGGCGTTGTCGCGCCACGGCGAGATCGAAGTGGACGCACGTGGCCAGACCTCGATCCCCGGCGTGTTCGCGGCCGGCGACGTCACCACGGTGCCGTACAAGCAGATCATCATCGCCACCGGCGAAGGCGCGAAGGCTGCACTGTCGGCCTTCGACCACCTGATCCGCTCGGACGACGAGGAAGTGGTGGCCGAGTCCGCCGAGAAGCAAGCGATGACCGCATAAGCGATCGCAGCAAAGCACAAGGGCCGCTACAACAGCGGCCCTTTTTTTATGTCACAACATTCGCCGAATAATATTGGGGTCAAGTCTGACATTCGGACACGAGCTCTGCTTTAAAGCGCCCGCTTAAAGCAGAGCCCGTGTCCGAATGTCAGACTTGACCCCAATTATGTTAAGTCGACGCTGGCTTGGCGGGTGCGCAGTTCCATGGCGTTGCGGTGGCGGGCGCGCAGGCGTGGGTCGGTGATTAGCCGGCCCAGCGTTTCGCCGATGACCATCACCACACCCAGCAGCGGCAGCACCAGCATCAGGCCCGCCACGCCGGCCACCGAGCCGCCGATGAAGATCATCAGCACCGTGATCAGCGGATGGATGTGCAGGCTGCGGCCCAGCGTCATCGGCATGAAGACGAAATCGTCCAGCAGCCGCACGGCGATGAATACGCCGATCGCCATGTAGGCCACGGCTGGGTCGGCCGGCGCGTCGGTCGAGGCTACCATCACCACCAGCATGCAGCCGACGATGGAGCCGACGTACGGCACCCATGCCAGCATCGCCGCGATCAGCCCCAGCACCAGCGGCGACGAGACGCCGATCGCCCACAGGCCGATGGCCAGCACCGCCGTGTCGAGAATGGTCAGCTTGATCAGGCCCTGGAAGTAGCGGTGCGCGGTCTGGTCGACTTCGTGCAGCAGGCACAGGGTCTTTTCAAAGAAGGCGTTGGGGACGGCGCGCGCGAGGAACTTTTTGAAGCGCAAACCGTCGCGCAGGAAGAAGAAGGTCAGGAACGGCGCCAGCAGCAGCGACGGCAGCCATGCCGCCACCGATACCAGGATGTCGGTCAGGTGCTTTTGCACGAAGGTGCCGGTGAACGCGCTCACGCGGCTGTTGACCGTGCGCGCCAGCTTGATCTGCTTGAGGATGGGGAACTCGCGCTCGAGCGACAGCATCGTGTGGCGCACGAACTCCAGCCCGCCCGTGAGGTATTTGCCCAGCATGTCCTGCCACGAGTCGGACGGGCCGCTGTCCCAGAAAATGAACACCAGCCCGGCCATCGCCAGCAGCAGCAGGAACACGCCGCCGACGATCATCGTGGACGCGTTGTGGCTCAGGCCCATGCGGATCAGGCGCTGCATCGGCGGTTGCAGGATGTAGTACAGCACGATCCCCAGCAGGAAGGGGATGGCGAGGAACAGCATTTGCTGCAGCAGGAACAGCAGCACGCAGGTGGCGGCGATGATGCCGCTCCAGACTACCGGCCCGGCGCGCTGTTGGGTCGGCAAGAAGTTCATATCGCCTCGACCTGCGGCTTGCCGCTCATCCAGTCGCGCAGCCGGCTGCCGATGTGGCGCGCCAAAGCCAGCGAGATCTTGTAGCCGATGACGGCGTCGGTTTCCATCAGGCCCATGAAGTCGGCGCGGAAGAACACCGCCAGCTCGCAGTTGTCCAGCGCGCGCGTTTGCGCGTTGCGCGGCGTGTTGTCGAGCAGCGCCAGGTCGCCGAAGAAGGAGCCGGCCGATAGTTCGGCCACCACTTCGCGCGTCTCGCCCAGCTTGCGGCTGATGATCACCCGCCCCGACATCACCAGGTACAGCGCCTGGCCTTCCTCGCCCTCGTCGAAGATGATTTCGTCGGCCAGGTAGCGGCGTTCGTGCATCAGGCCGTCGACGATTTTCAGTTCGAGCGGAGTCAGCGTGGCGAACAGCGCCGATTCCTTCAGGCGCAACAGACGCGGCGACAACGTGGGCGATTTCAGGAAACCAAACATCAGGGGAACTCCGTGCGGGAATGCGGGCCGGGCCGGCTCATCATTCCCATGATAACTTAAAGTTGCACGGTGGCGGACAGCGGCAGGGCCGGGTCGAGGTGGCTGGTGAGCAGGATGCACTGGCGCGCCAGCCGCTGCGGCGCCGACAGTTGCTGGCGCAGGTAGGCCACGGCGTCCACGTCGAGGCCGTTGAACGGCTCGTCGATCAGCAGCAGCCGCACCGGCAGCGCCAGCGCCAGCGACAGCTGCATCTTCTTGTGCTGGCCCAGCGACAGCGTGGTCACCGGCTGGTCCAGCGTGTGCAGCAGGTGGAACGCTTGCAGCTCGGCGTTGAGCAGCGCCGGGTCGGTGCCAGGATACAGCGACAGGTGCAGGTCGAGGATTTCCTGCACGGTCAGCCATGGCAGTTGCGGCGTGTCGCCGCCGCAGTAGTAGCACTGCAGGCGGTAGGCCAGCGGCTGGGCCAGCATGTCGAGGCCGTCCAGAATGATGGTGCCCGCGTGCGGCGTCAGCGCGCCGCCGGCCAGCTTGAGCAGCGTGGTCTTGCCGGCGCCGTTCTCGCCGCGCAGCCAGGTGATGCCGGCGTCCAGTTGCAGGTCGAAGCGGCGGAACAGCGGATGGCTGGCGTATTCGAAGGTCAGTTGTTGTATGCGCAGCACGGGCTTCAGTTCCATAGTTCGCTTCCAATGGCGGTGAGGATGATGATGGCGCTGATGACCAGCCCCACGCGGCCGCGCACGCTCAGGCGGCGCAGCGTGATGATGGCGGCCTGGGCGACGCCGGCAAAGCACAGCCAGACGGTGGCCACGGTGGTGCTGTAGCCGGCGCTGCTGGCGCGGCCCAGGTGGCCCAGCGTCAGCAGCGCGAACCAGGCCATCACGGCCAGGCCGGGCAGCAGCGCCGACCAGCGGGCGAAGCGGAACAGGCGCTCGATGCGCACCGGCCAGGCCGCCGCGACGGGACGCAGCAATGTGATCTGTTCGGTGACGGCCTTGTCGCCGCGGTCGGTCAGCACCATCAGCAGCAGCGCGGCGTTGAAGCCCCACAGCGCCGGCGGCACCACGGCCGGATGCCACAGCCACGCGCCGATGCCCAGCACGGCGCCCAGCAGCAGCACGGTCTGCTGGATGCCGACCAGATTCTCGGCGCGCCAGAACGGCAGCCAGAACAGCTGGCGCCAGTGGTAGAGCGCGGTCCGTGCACGCTGCATCGCTGGTCTGGCGCCGGCGCTGGCCGGCAGGCGTGGTGTATAGGGGCCGGGCGCGGGGCGGTCGGGATCGAGCCGGACGGCGGCCGGCATGCGGCAGCGCTGGGCCAGCACCAGCGTCGAGATGATCCAGCCCAGCAGCAGCGAGCCGGCGGTCAGCAGCAATGCCTGCGGCGCCACCGGTCGCAGCCAGTCCGGCCATTGAAACAGCCAGATCGCGGTGGACAGCGCGTAGGCCAAGCTCAATGGGACGATGATCATGCCAGCCACGGCGATGTTGGCGCCCCACTGCGAGCGCGCGGGGATCGGCAGCGGACGACACCACTGCAGCACCTGCGCAGGCAGCAGCCGCTTGCGCAGCAGCCAGACCGGTGCGCTGGCGATCAATGCCTGGCCGGCGAACAGGCCCAACGCCTGCGGCCACGGCCGCGTCGCCGCGAACAGTCCCGGCAGCGCGAGGCAGGCGACCAGTCCCACCAGCACCTGGCCGAAACCGAGCAGGATGTATTCGAGCGAACTCTTGAAGCTGACCGCGAACTGCAGCATTGCCTGCTGCGCCAGGCGCATGCGGAATCGCAGGTAGGGGTGCTGGAACGGTATCGAAATATGCATGCCGGAAGGATAACACCCGGCCAATTAGGCCGGACTTAATTGGTTGTAATTGGGTGTATTATTGGTTGAATGCTGCGTACCGATACTCTGCACATCACTCCCGAGATTCTGAATCTTATCGCCGGGATCGATGAATTCAAAGGTGCCTGGCGGGCTCTGGGCCGGCTTACGCCGGATCGCCTGTCAGCCCTTCGTCGCGTCGCCACTATTGAAAGCGTGGGTTCTTCCACGCGCATCGAAGGCGCCAGCCTGTCGGATCGCGAGGTGGCGCGCTTGCTTTCCAATCTCCAGCTTCAGTCGTTTGCCACCCGCGACGAACAGGAAGTGGCGGGCTACGCTGAGTTGATGGGCGTGGTGTTCCACTCCTGGCCGGACATATTCGTGACGGAAAACCATATCAAGCAACTGCACCAGATGCTGCTGCGTCACAGCGACAAGGACGCGCGCCATCGCGGCCAGTACAAGACCAGCGCTAACAGTGTGGCCGCGTTCGATGCGGATGGCCGGCAGCTGGGTGTGGTGTTCGAGACCGCATCGCCGTTCGATACGCCGCGCCGCATGGCGGAGCTTATCCATTGGAGTGCGCAGGAGTTGCGCGAAGCGCGGCTGCACCCCTTGCTGGTGATCGCCATTTTCACGGTGGTCTTCCTGGAGATACATCCGTTCCAAGATGGTAATGGGCGCTTGAGCCGTATCTTGACCACACTGCTGTTGCTGCGCTCCGGTTATGCGTTCGTGCCTTACAGCTCACTGGAGAGTGTCATCGAAGCGAACAAGGAGGCGTATTATCTGGCGCTGAGGCAAACACAAGCGACGATCCGCAGCGACACGCCGGATTGGCAACCCTGGCTGCTGTTTTTGCTACGCTCCCTGGCCGAACTGATACGCCGGCTGGAGAAGAAAATCGAGTTGGAACGCGTGGTGCTGGCGGCCTTGCCTGAACTATCGCAGCGGATTGTTCAGTTTGCGCGGGAACATGGCCGCGTCACCATGGCCGATGCCTTGCGAATCACCGCCCGCAACCGCAACACGTTGAAACCGCACTTCCGTAACCTGGTCGAGCAGGGACAGCTGAGGCGGCACGGCAGTGGGCGCGGCGTCTGGTACGAATTGGGATAAAAGTGGCGCGGAAATGATTAAGGGCCCGACGAATCGGGCCCTTAAAGGAATTTGGCGGAGCGGACGGGACTCGAACCCGCGACCCCCGGCGTGACAGGCCGGTATTCTAACCAACTGAACTACCGCTCCAAATTTCGTTTTTCTGTTTCCTTGGTGGGTGCTGAGAGGGTCGAACTCCCGACCTACGCCTTGTAAGGGCGCCGCTCTACCAACTGAGCTAAGCACCCAGAAAACATATCAGCTTTGCTTCACTACTTTGTTGCAACTGCTGAACGAGGCCGTATTCTACAAGCTGCCTAATCCGTTCCGCAAGGGTTTTTGTAAATTATTTAGAAAATTATTCGTTGATGCCCCATTGGTCCAGCATCCAGGCCAGCTCGAAGGCCTTGCCGTCGATGGCGTCGTAACGCCCGGACGCGCCGTAGTGGCCGGACGTGAAGTCGGTCTTGAGCAGCAGCGGCCGGTTGTCGGTCTTGTGTGCGCGCAGCCGCGCCACGTATTTGGCGGCCGGCCAGTATTGCGCCTGGGTGTCGCGGAAGCCCGCCGTCACCAGCATCGCCGGATATGCCTGACGCTTGATGTTGTCGTACGGCGAGTAGCTCTTCATGTAATCGAAGGCGGCCTTCTGCTTCGGATCGCCGGACTCGAGGTATTCATAGGTGACCATCGGCAGCGTCGGGTCGGTGATCTCGTGGATCAGGTCGGCCTGCGGCACGGCGGCCACGATGGCGTGGAACAGCTCCGGCCGCTCGTTGACCACCACGCCCATCACCATGCCGCCGAAACTGCCGCCCTCGGCGATGAGCCGCTCCGGCCGCGTATAGCCCTCGCGCACCAGGTGTTCGGCGCTGTCGATGAAATCGTTGAACACATTCTTCCGCTTCATCAGCTTGCCGTCGTCGTGCCATTGCTCGCCCAGGTCGTTGCCGCCGCGGATCTGCGCCTCGGCGTAGATGACGCCGCGCTCCATCAGGCTCAGACGGCCGAGGCTGAAGTTGGCCTCGCTGGGGAAGCCCCAGCCGCCGTAGCCGTACAGCAGCAGCGGCGCGCTGCCGTCGAGCTTGACGTCCTTGCGGTAGGCCAGCCACACCGGCACCTTGACGCCGTCGCGCGCGGTGACCCAGATGCGGCGCGTGGTGAAGCGGCCGAGGTCGACCCCGGCCAGCGGCTGGCGCTGGACGACCTTGCGCGCGCCGCTGGCCAGGTCGATCTCGATCACCATCGGCGGCGTGACCGGCGACTGGTATTGCAGCCGGTAGCTGGTGTCGTCGTAGCCGGCCACGCCGGCCGCCTCGGTGTTGGCCTGCGCCAGGTAGACCTCGTCGTCGAACTGCACGCCGCGCCATTGTCCGCTGGCGAAGCTGTAGATGCGCGGACGGCTGAGCGCGGCGGCGCGTTCGTTGAGCACGATGAAATCGCGGTACACGTCCATCGACTCGATCAGCGTGCCGGGCTCGGGCCGCGTCACCTCGGTCCAGTCCTGCGGTGCGGCCAGTGGCGCGCTGACCACGCGGAAGTTGGGCGCGTCCTTGTTGGTCAACAGGTAGAGCTGGTCGCCATGCGTCTCGGCGTTGTAGCGGTGGCCCGGCGTGCGCGGCATCAGCAGGCGCGGCGCGGCGTCGGGCTGGTCGCGCGGCAGCAGCCAGGTGTCGCTGGTGTCGGAGCTGGCGGCCATCAGTTCGAGGTAGCGGCCATCGTGCGTGCGGCCTATGCCGAGCAGGAAATTGCCGTCGCGCTCGCGGTAGACTTCCACCGGCTTGCCGCCCGCGATCGACACGCGCAGCAGGCGGTCGGGACGCAGCGTGGACGGATCGGCCTGCGTCAGCAGGATGGTGCGGTTGTCGGCCGCCCATTCCATCGACGTCACGCGCGGCACGCTCAGCGGCAGTTCGCGGCCGCTGCGCAAGTCCTTGATGTGCAGCTGGAACTGGTGCTGGCCGCTGGTGTCGGCGCGGTAGGCCAGCAGGTTGCCGTCGGGGCTGGGCATCACTCCTTCGAGCGCGAAGAATTTTTTACCGCGAGCGAGGCGGTTCTGGTCCAGCAGGATCTGCTCCGACGCATGGTCGTCATAGCTGCCGTCGGCGGCCGCGCGGCGGCGGCAGTTGAGCGGGTATTGCTGGCCGGCGATGCCGCGGCTGTAGTAGTAGAAATCGCCCTGGCGCGACGGCACCGTCAAGTCGCTGGCGGCGGTGCGATTCCGCATCTCCGCCGCCAGCCGTTTGGCCAGCGGGGCAATGGAAGCGGTGGCGGCCTCGGTGTGGGCGTTCTCGGCTTTCAGGTAGGCCAGCACGGCCGGGTCGCGGCGGTTTTGCAGCCAATGGTATTCGTCGGCCAGCGCCTGTCCGTGGTAGCGTTGACTCCATGGCTTCCTGGCGGCGACCGGCGGTGCGGCGGGATCGGCGAACGCCAGCAGGGCGGGCAGGGCAAGCAGGATGGGCAGGGTGCGTATCATGGCGTCTGTGGGGTTCCGGGCTGTTCTTTGATCACAAATTGTATTGCAAAATAAGCAAATGAAAACAACTATTTCCGATGCCGAACTCGACCCCTTGTACCGCCGCGTCAGCTGGCGGCTGATGCCTTTCCTGTTCCTGTGCTACGTGGCCGCCTACCTGGACCGCGTCAACGTCGGCTTCGCCAAGCTGCAGATGCTGGCCGACCTGCGCTTCAGCGACACCGTGTACGGCGTGGGCGCCGGCATCTTCTTCATCGGCTACTTCCTGTTCGAGGTGCCGTCCAACCTGCTGATGACGCGCACCGGCGCCCGCATCTGGATCGCCCGCATCATGATCAGCTGGGGCCTGATCTCGTCGGCGCTGATGCTGGCCAACAGCGTGGCGACGTTCTATCTGCTGCGCTTCCTGCTTGGCGCGGCGGAGGCCGGCTTCTTCCCCGGCATCATCCTGTACCTGACCTACTGGTATCCGGCGCATCGGCGCGCGCGCATGGTGGCGCTGTTCATGAGCGGCGTGGCGGTGGCCGGCGTGGTGGGCGGGCCGCTGTCGGGCTGGATCATGCAGTCCTTCGCTGGACGTTATGGCCTGAGCGGCTGGCAATGGCTGTTCCTGCTCGAAGGCTTGCCGTCGGTGCTGATCGGCGTGTGGACCTTGTTCTATCTGGACGACGGCATCCGCGCCGCCAAGTGGCTGACCGAGGACGACAAGCGGATGCTGGAACGCGCCATCGCCGAGGACGGCCAGCACCAGCAGCGCCTGCCGTTGGCGCGGGTGTTCGCCAGCGGCACGGTGTGGCTGCTGGCGCTGGTGTACTTCCTGTTCGTGATGGGCTTGTACGGGGTGAGCTTCTGGCTGCCGCAGCTGATCAAGAACAGCGGCGTCAAGAACGTGTTCGACATCGGCCTGCTGACCGCGATTCCGTATTCGGTGGCGGCGGTGGCGATGGTGCTGGCCGCGCGCCACTCGGACCGCAGCGGCGAGCGGCGCTGGCACGCGGCCGCGGCCGCCGTGGCCGGCGCGCTGGGCCTGGTGGTGGCCACCGTCTACAGCGACAACACCGTGATCGCGATGGCCGCGCTGAGCGTGGCGACGGCCGGCATCCTGAGCACCTTCCCGATCTTCTGGAGCCTGCCGACCGCGATGCTGGGCGGCGCGGCGGCGGCGGCCGGCATCGCGCTGATCAATTCGGTGGGCAACCTGGCCGGCTTCGCCAGTCCCTACCTGGTCGGCGCCATCAAGGACGCGACCGGCAGCACGGCCAACGGCATCTACCTGCTGGCGGCCAGCCTGGTGGCCGGCGCCGTGCTGGTGGTGGCGCGACGATTACCTGGGACGTAATCGCCGCCACGCAGCGATTTCCGGACAATGGTTTCTGTCGATTCGACATCAACCACTCAAGGAGATCACCATGCAAACCCCAGCCCACATCGCTACCCAATACCTGGCCGTCTGGAACGAACGCGACGCCGCCGCCCGCCGCGCGCTGGTGGCGCGCGCCTTCGCGCTGGACGCCCGCTACCTCGATCCGATGATGCGCGGCGCCGGCCACGACGGCATCGACGCCATGATCGCCGGCGCGCAAAGCCAGTTCCCCGGCTTCCGCTTCGAACTGGACGGCACGCCGGACGGCCACAACGACGTGGTGCGCTTTTCGTGGACGCTGGCCGTGCCCGGCAGCGCGCCGGTGGCGCACGGCACCGACGTCGCCGAGCTGGGCGAGGACGGCCGGCTGACCCGCGTCACCGGTTTCCTGAACGCGGCGTGAGCGCAGCCGGGCTATCATTGCCGGATAAGGAGACCCGCATGTCCGCATCGCATCCATCCGGCGCCCACGGCGCGACCGATTATTTCAGCGACTTCGCCGCCGCGTTGAAGTACTGGCGCGGCAAGCGCGGCTACAGCCAGCTGCGTTTGTCGACCGAGAGCACGATCTCGCAGCGCCACATCAGCTTCCTGGAAAGCGGTCGCTCGCAGCCCAGCAAGGATTTGATCCTGAAGCTGGGCATGGTGCTGGAGATCCCGCTGCGCCAGCGCAACGTGATGCTGCTGGCGGCCGGCTACGCGCCGGCCTACCAGGAGCGCAAGCTGTCCGATCCCGAGCTGGGCGCGGTGCGGCGGGCGCTGGACTTCATGCTGGCGCAGCAGGCGCCATATCCGGCGCTGGTGGTCGATCGCCTGTGGAACCTGGCGCTGGCCAACGCGCCGGCGGCCGGCATGATGCGCTGGCTGCTGGACTTGCCGGCCGACGCGGCCATCCCCACCGACGGCTCGGTCAACGTGCTCAAGGTGATGCTGGATCCGCACGGCGCGCGCCGCTACCTGCACAACTGGGAGGAGGTCGGCGCCGACCTGCTGCACTGGATCCAGCGCGAGGCGATGAGCGACGGTCCCGGCAGCGAGGCCACCACCTTGCTGGGCGAGCTGCTGGCGCTGCCCGGCGTCGACGGCCTGGGCCAGGCGTCGCCCAACCTGGACCGCCGCGCCTTGCCCTTCCTGCCGGTGACCTTGCGCAAGGATGGCGTCGAGCTGAACCTGTTCACCACTATCGCCACGCTGGGCACGCCGCACGATGTCACCGTGCACGAGTTGCGCGTCGAATCGTTCTTTCCGGCCGACGAGGCCAGCGCCGCGTGGTTCCGCGCGCGCCATGGCTAGTCCGCCGGCATCGCATCCAGGATGTCGCGCACGCCGCCGGCGAAGATCTGGCGGGTGGTGTCGGCGCTCAGATAACGCAGATAGATCTGCTGCACCGTGCCATCGCCAACGATGGCGCGCACCGCCTCGGCATAGCGCCGCCGCTGCACCGCCGGCAGCTGCTTCGACACGTAGATGCCCACCATCGCGCGCGGCGATTCGGCGAAGGCGGTGGCGCGCATCTTGCCCAGCAGGTGGAACTGGCGCTGGTGCAGCACGTGGATGGCCGGCGGCGCCAGCGTGCCGTCGGCGCGGCCGGCCAGGATCTTGCGGAACACCACGCCGTAGTCGTTGACGTATTCCAGCCGGCCCAGCTTTTGCAGCCGGTCCATCTGCGCCTGCGTCGCGGGCGAATACGCGATGCTGCGCGCCACGTTCAGGCGCGCCGTGCTGCGCTCGACGAAATCGGCCAGGCTGCGGAACTCGCCGGCGCTCTGGTTGAGCAGCACCAGTTCGAACTGCGAATAAGTGTAGGGCAGCCACACGCCGTGCTGGTCGCGCTCGGCGTTGCGCAGCGCGGCGCCGGTCACGTCCAGCTGGCCGCTGAAGAATTGCGCGTACACCCGGCCATGCGGATACCAGCCCAGCTGGAAGACGCAGCCGCTGCGCCGGTGGATTTCCTCCAGCAGGTCGACCGTGATGCCACGGATGGCGGAGCCGTCGCGGTAGGAGGCGTAGCCGAGGTCGCTGAGGCCGGCGCTGGCCGGCGGGCAGGCGTCCGGCGCCGCCCTTGCCGCCGGGGCGGAGGACAGCAACATGCTCAGCAGTGCGAAGGTCAGGCGCTTGGTCATGGTGGCCTCCAGTGTAACCCCGGCGGCGGCAAATGGGGCGGGGTCTTGCGGACTGATGCGTTTTAGTGAATACTGTATGTATTCACAGTAATTTTCTCCGCATCATGGTTGAAGACCAGCGCCGCATCGCCCACCTCGACATGGACGCGTTTTATGCGTCCGTCGAATTGCTGCGCTATCCCGAGCTGCGCGGCCTGCCGGTGGTGATCGGCGGCGGGCGCGACGCCCAGCCGGTGCGGCAGGCGGACGGCAGCCACACCTTTTCCCGGCTGCGCGACTATGTCGGCCGTGGCGTCATCACCACCGCCACCTACGAGGCGCGCGCGCTGGGCGTCGGTTCGGCCATGGGCATGATGAAGGCTGCCAAGCTGGCGCCGGACGCCATCCTGCTGCCGGTCAATTTCGACGCCTACCGCCAGATGTCGCGCCTGTTCAAGAACGCCGTGGCCGCCATCGCGCCGGATTTCGAGGACCGGGGCATCGACGAGATCTATATCGACCTGACCCATGTGGAAGGCGAGACGCATGAGCTGGCCCAGCGCATCAAGCAGGCCGTGCGCGACGCCACCGGGCTGTCGTGCTCGATCGGCGTGACGCCCAACAAGCTGCTGTCGAAGATCTGCTCGGACCTGGAAAAACCCGACGGCCTGACCGTGCTGGGCTACGACGACATCCCGGCGCGCATCTGGCCGTTGGGCGTGCGCAAGATCAACGGCATCGGCCCCAAGGCCACCGAGAAGCTGGCGGCGCTGGGCATCGCCACCATCGGCCAGCTGGCGGCCGCCGACGCCGGCCTGCTGCAGGACCATTTCGGCGCCCACTATTCGGCCTGGCTGGCCGACGCCGCGCGCGGCATCGACCACCGCGCCATTTCCACCAGCTCGGAGAGCAAGTCGATCAGCCGCGAGACCACCTTCGAGCGCGACCTGCACGCGCGCCAGGACCGAGGCACGCTGTCGTCCATCCTGACCAAGCTGTGCGACCGGCTGGCGGACGACCTCAAGCGCAAGGGCTACGTCAGCCGCACCATCAGCATCAAGCTGCGCTTCGACGATTTCCAGATCGTCAGCCGCAACGTCACCTTGCCGCAGCCCGTGGCGGACGCGGCCGGCATCCTGCAGGCCGCGCGCGAATGCCTGAAACGGGTGCCGCTGCAACGCCGGCTGCGCCTGCTGGGCGTGCGCGCCAGCACGCTGGAGCCGCCCGGCTCTAGCCAGCAGGTCTCGCTGCCACGGCAAGGCGAATTGTTCGCCTAGGCAAGCAACAGATTCGGTTCAGCGCCGCCATCACCGTGTAAAATGGCGCTCCCCTGGCATTACTGAAACAAGGCTCAACACATGTGGTTCAAGAATCTACAGATTTACCGTCTGCCGGCCCCTTGGGCCTTTACCCCCGAACAACTGGAAGCGGCGCTGGAGCCGCACTCCTTCGTCCCGGCCAGCAGCAATGAACTGCTGCGCCAGGGCTGGGATCGTCCCCGCCCGAACGGCGGCCTGGTGCACGTGGTCAACAAGCAAATGCTGATCCTGCTGGGCACCGAGAAGAAGCTGTTGCCGAACACCGTCATCAACCAGGTCGCCAAGGCGCGCGCCGCCGAGATGGAAGAGGCACAAGGCTTCGCCCCCGGCAAGAAGGCGATGAAGGAACTCAAGGAACGCGTGGCCGACGAGCTGCTGCCGCGCGCCTTCTCGATCCGCAGCAACGTCTGGACCTGGATCGATCCGGTCAACGGCTGGCTGGTGGTCGACGCGGCCAGCCCGGCCAAGGCCGACGAAGTGATCAAGCTGCTGCTCAAGGCGGTCGACAAGCTGCCGCTGGAAAGCCTGCGCGTGCAGCGCTCGCCGGTGGGCGTGATGACCGAGTGGCTGCAGGCCGACGACGCGCCGGCCGGCTTCACGGTCGACATGGATACCGAGCTGCGCGCCACCGGCGAGAGCAAGGCGGCGGTGCGCTATGTGCGCCACACGCTGGAGGCGGACGAGGTGCGCCGCCACATCGCGGCCGGCAAGCAGTGCACGCGCCTGGCCATGACCTGGGACAGCAAGATCTCCTTCGTGCTGACCGAGTCGCTGGCGATCAAGGGCATCAAGCCGCTGGACGTGATCGCGGAAAAGGAATCGAGCACCCGCAACGACGAGGAACGCTTCGACGGCGACTTCATGCTGATGACCGGCGAACTGGCCAAGCTGATGGCCGACGTGGTCGAGGCGCTGGGCGGCGAAGCCAAGGCCTGATCGCCGCGCCACAAAAGCCGTTGCCTGTTGGTTAAGGATGCCGCAAAGTCTTTGATTTTGCGGCATTTTTCATGTAATTTTTGATAAAAACCAGTAAAATAAATTCGTTGCTTTATGGAAATTAGAGCGAATTCTGCTATAGTGAAAGGTGTTATCAAATAAGGAACTCGCGATGAGCACCCTCGTCCCCATACTGTCCACCGACCAGATCGCCAATGCCCTGAGCACGCAGGATGTGTTGTCGTGGACCAGCGAGGACATCGTCGCGTTGAGTTCGCTCCAGGTGCCGGCGCTGCGCACCGACCACCTTGCCGTGATGAGCAGTTCCCAGCTGTCCTGGCTGGCCACCAGCAACGTCGCGGTGCTGACCACGCGCGACCTGGCCGCCATCAAGGCTGCCACGCTGAACGCGGTGGGCGCGCTGCCGTCGGGCTTCATGGGCGCGCTGACCAGCGCGCAGGTCGCCGCGCTGACCACCGCCCAGGTGGCCGCGCTGGGCACCCGGGCCTTCACCAACCTGAGCACCGACGCCATCGCCGCCTTCGAGACGGCCGACCTGCTGGCGCTGAGCACCGCCAATTTCGCCAGCCTGTCGTCCGACCAGGTGGCCCTGCTGGGCACCGCCCAGTTGGGCGCGCTGGGCTCGCGCCAGCTGGCGACGCTGACGGCCGATGAAATCGTCGCCATCGGCACGCGCGGCATCGCCGCGCTGAGCACGCAGGCCATCGCCGGGTTGAGCTCGTCGCAACTGGCCGCGCTGGGCGCCGCACAGGTGGCCGCGCTCGGCACCGCGCAGGCCGCCGCGCTGAGCGGCGCGCAATTGAACGCCCTGTCCACCGACGCCATCGCCGGCATGGAAACGGCCGATGTCGCCGCGCTGAAAAGCGCCGCAGTCGCCGCGCTGGCCACCCGCCAACTGGCGGCGCTGGGCAGCAGCCAGCTGGGCGCGTTGACCACGGCAGATTTCGCCGCGCTCGGCAGCGCGCAGATCGGCGCGCTGTCCACCAACGCGCTGGCCGGCTTGCCGGCCGCCGACCTGGGCGCCCTGAATCCGTCCGTCGTGCCGCAGTTGAGCGCGGCGCTGCTGGCCGCGCTGAGCACGGTGCAGCTGGGCGGCTTCGGCACCCGCCACATCGCCGCGCTGAGCAGCACGCAGATCGCGGCGCTGAGCGACACCCAGGTGCAGGCGCTGAGCACGGCGCAGATCGGCGCGCTGGGTTCGCGTCAGGTGGCCGGCCTGTCGACCGACGACATGGCCGCCCTCGGCAGCGCCGCCATCAAGGCGCTGAGCGTGGCGGCCGTCGCCGCGCTGGGTTCCGACCAGCTGGCGCTGCTGGGCGGCGCCAACGGCAGCCTGTTCGGCATGCTGGGCACGGCCCAGCTGGCCGCGCTGCGTCCATCCGTGCTGGCCGGCCTGGGCACCGCCCAGGTGGCGGCGCTGTCGACCACGCAAGCCTCCGTGCTGAGCAGCGCGCAACTGAACAATCTGTCGCTGGCCCAGTTGGCCGCGCTGGAAACGGCCGACCTGGCCGCGCTGAAAACCGCGACCATCGCCGGCCTGAGCACGCAGCAGATGGCCGCGCTGAGCAGCACCCAGCTGGGCGCGTTCACCACCGCCGAATTCGCCGCGCTGAGCAGCCGGCAGCTGGCCGCCCTGTCCAGCGACTCGATCGCCGGCCTGCCGGGCGCCGATCTGGCCGCGCTGAATCCGGCCGCCATCGCGCTGCTGGGACCGGCCTTGCTGGCCTCGCTGAGCAGCGCGCAACTGGGCGCGCTCGGCACCCGCCACTTCGCCGCCCTGAGCAGCGAGCAGGTCGCCGCGCTGAGCAGCGCGCAGGTGCAGTCGCTGTCGACGCTGCAGATCGGCGCGCTGGGCTCGCGCCAGGCGCTGGGCCTGTCGCCGGACGACCTGTACACGCTCGGCAGCGCCGCGCTGAAGGCCTTGAGCACCGCCGCGCTGGCCGCGTTGAACTCCGACCAACTGTCCGGACTGGGCTACGCCGCCGGCGGCACGCTGTTCGCGCAGCTGACCACCGCCCAGATCGCCGCGCTGCGCACCGCCGCGCTGGCCGGCCTGGGCACCGACCAGGTGGCGGCAATCACCACGGCGCAGGCCGCCGCGTTGAGCACCGCGCAGCTGGCCGCCTTGTCGCTGGTGCAGCTGGCGGTGCTGAAGACGGCCGACATCGCGGCGCTGGGCACCCAGGCCATCGCGTCGCTGTCGACCCGGCAGGTCGCCGCGCTGAGCAGCGCGCAGGTGACGGCGCTGACCACCGCGCAGATCGGCGTCCTCAGCAGCAAACAATTCAACGCCCTCGGCACGGACGGACTGGCCGGGCTGGAACATGACGACTTCGCCGCGCTGGGCACCAATGCCATCGCCGGCCTGGCCAGCGCCAGTTTCGGGGGCCTGAGCACGGCGCAGCTGGCCGGCCTGGGCACGCGCCAGGTGGCGGTGCTGAGCACGGCCCAACTGGCCGCGCTGGGCAGCGACCAGCTGCGCGCCCTGAACGCCGCCCAGGTGGGCACCTTGAGCTCGCAGCAGGCGGGCAGCCTGTCGGCAGCCGGCATCGCCGCGCTCAGCTCGGCCACCTTGTCGTCGCTGCGCACCGCCGCGATCGCCGCGCTGGGTTCCGATCAATTGGCCGCGCTGGGCCAGGTGCAACTGCTGACCACGGCGCAGATCGGCGCGCTGCGCAGCGCCGCGCTGGCCGGCCTGACCACCGCCGAGACCGTCGCGCTGACCGCCGGCCAGGTCGCCGCCCTGGGCAGCGCCCAATTGCATGCGCTCAGCACGCAGGCCATCGCCGCCCTCGAGCCGCTGGACCTGGCCGCGATCCGCACCGCCGCCATTCCCGGCCTGAGCTCGGCCCAGGTGGCCGTGCTGTCGAGCAGCCAGCTGGCCGCGCTGACGATGGCGCAGTTCCTGGCCATGAACCCCGCGCAGCTGAGCGCGCTGTCGTCCGACACCATCGCCGGCTTCTCCAGCGCCAACCTGGCCGCGCTTGGCACCGCCTATATCGCCGCGCTCAGTCCGGCGTCGGTGGCCAACCTGAGCGCGCTGCAATTGTCCAGCCTGACCTCGCGCCAGTTCGCCGTGCTGTCGAGCGACCAGCTGGCCGCGCTGCGCACCGCGCAGGTCGCCGGCCTGGGCGCGCAGCAGATCCTCGGCCTGAGCTCGCGCAACATCGCCGGCCTGTCGAGCGCCGACGTGGCCGCGCTCAGCGCGGTCACGTTGCCGGCGCTGGGCAGCTCGGCGCTGTCCGCGCTGCGCGCCGACCAGCTGGCCGCGCTGGCCAATGATCCGTCCGGCAGCCTGTTCGGCACGCTCAGCACCGCGCAGCTCGCCGCGCTGCGCCCGGCCGCGCTGGCCGGCCTCACCAGCGCCCAGACCGTCGCGCTGAGCACCGCGCAGGCCGCGGCGCTCACCAGCGCCCAGCTGGCCGCGTTGTCCACCAGCGATATCGCCGCGCTCGAGACGGCCGACCTGGCCGCGATCAAGACCGCCGCCATCGCCGGCCTGAGCGCCCAGCAAGTGGCCGCGCTCAACAGCGACCAGGTGACCGCGTTGACCAGCGCCCAGGTGGCCGCCCTGAACAGCAGCCAGATCCTGGCGCTGCAGTCGTCGGCCGTCGCCGGCCTGCAGACCAACGACATCGGCGCGCTCGGCACGGCGGTGATCGCCGCGCTGCCGGCCGCCGTGTTGAGCGCCCTGAGCACCGCGCAGGTGGCGGCGCTGGCCACGCGCCAGATCGCCGCGCTGAACACCGACCAGCTGGCCGGCCTGAGCATGCTGCAACTGGCCGCGCTGACCTCGGCCCAACTGGGCGCCTTCGGTTCGCGCCAGATCGGCGCGCTGTCCACGGCCGCGGTGGACGCGCTCGACCCGGCCGCGCTGATCGGCCTGAAAACCGCCGCGCTGGCCGGGCTGAGCCCGGCCCAGCTGGCCCAGCTGGGCAACGACGCGGCCGGCGCCAGCCATATCGACCTGCTGTCCACGCAGCAGATCGCGTCGCTGCGCGGCGCCGTCTTCGCTGGCCTGAGCACGCGCCAGATCGCCGCCCTCAGCACGGCCCAGGCGGCCGCGCTCAGCAGCACCCAGATCGCCAGCCTGGACACCAACGGCATCGTCGCGCTGGAGGCGGCCGACGTGACCGCCCTGCGCACCGCCGCGCTGACCGGCCTGTCGGCCGACCAGATGCGGGCGCTGACCGCGGCCCAGTTGACCGCGCTGACCAGCCAGCAGCTGGCCGCCCTGAGCAGCCTGCAGCTGGGCGCGCTGTCCAGCCAGACGCTGGCGGGACTGTCGACCGCCAACCTGTCGGGCCTGACCACGGCCGCGATCGGCGCGCTGAGCACCGCGCTGATCGCGCAACTGATGCCGGCCCAGCTGGCCGCGTTGAAATCGCAGCAGGTGGCGGCGCTCAGCAGCGACCAGATCGCCGCGCTGGGCAGCCAGCAGATGGTGGCCTTCAGCTCGGCGCAACTGGCCGCGCTGAGCACGCGCCAGCTGGCCGGCCTGTCGACCGCCGACCTGGCCGCGCTGGACAGCCGCGGCATTCCCGGCCTGAGCACGGCCATCATCGCGGCGCTGAATTCGGACCAGCTGGCCGCGCTGGGCGGCGGCTCTGCCAGCGCCCAGTTCGCCTCGTTGCGCACCGCGCAGATCGCCGCGCTCGGCACGGCCGCGCTGGCCGGCCTGGGCAGCGCCCAGCTGATCGCCCTGACCACCAGCCAGGCCGCCGCGCTGGGCAGCCGCCAGCTGGCCGCGCTCAGCACCGCGCAGATCGCCGCGCTGGAAAGCGCCGACCTGGCCGCGCTGAAGACCAGCGCGATCGCCGCGCTCGGCTCCGACCAGGTGGCCGCGCTGGCCAACGACGCGGCCGGCGCCAGCCATATCGATGTCTTGACGACGGCGCAGATCGCCGCGTTGCGCAGCACCGGCCTGGCCGGCCTGAGCACGCGCCAGATCGCCGCGCTGAGCACGGCGCAGGCGGCGGCGCTGTCGAGCCTGCAGGTGGCGGCCTTGTCGGCGCCGCAGGTCGCGGCGCTGGAGGCGGCCGACCTGGCCGCGCTGAAAACCGCCGCCCTCGCCGGCCTCGGCAGCACGCAGCTGGCCGCGCTTGGCAGCGCCCAGCTGGGCGCGCTCACGACCGCGCAGTTCGGCGCCCTGAGCAGCCTGCAGATCGGCGCCCTCAGCAGCCAGACCCTGGTCGGCCTGTCCACCACCAACCTGGCCGCCATGAGCCTGCAGGCGCTGGCCGGCCTGGACGCGGCGCTGCTGTCCAACCTGAGCCAGGTCCAGCTCAACAGCCTGGGCACGCGCCAGGTGGCGGCGCTGCAGAGCCAGCAGATCGCCGCGCTCGGCAGCGCCCAGCTGGGCGGCCTGACCCTGGCGCAGATCGGCGCGCTTGGTTCACGCCAGGTGGCCGGCCTGTCGGTGGCCGACTTCGGCGCCTTCGACATGCTGCATGTGATGGCGCTCGGCACGGCGGCCATCGCCAGCCTGCGCCCCGAACAACTGGCCGCGCTCGGCACGGACGCGAACGGCTTCCCCGGCCTGTTCGGCACGCTGACCACGGCGCAGGTGGCGGCCATGGGCACCGCCGCGCTGCAAGGCATGACCACCACCCAGATGCTGCTGCTGACCACGGCCCAGGCGGGCGCGCTCGGCAGCGCGCAGCTGGGGGCGCTGTCGCCGACGCTGGTGGCGCGCATGGCGGCGGCCGACGTGACGGCCCTGCGCACCGCCGCCATCGCCGGCCTCAAGACGGCCCAGGCGGCCGTGCTGGGCAGCGGCCAATTGGCGGCGCTCACCTCGGCCCAGGCCGCCGTGTTGAACAGCGCCCAGGTGGCCGCGTTGAGTTCGGACGCGCTGACCGGCCTGCGCAGCGCCGCGCTTGGCGCGCTGAGCACCGCGGCGCTGGCCGGCTTGTCCGGCGACGACCTCGGCGCGCTTGGCTCGGCCCAGATGGCCGGCCTGACGACGGCCCAGGTGGCCTCGCTGCGCAGCGCCCAGATCGACGGCCTGGGCACGCAACAGGTCGCCGCCTTCAACTCGGCGCAGATCCACGCGCTGGCGTCGCAGCAGCTGGCGCGCCTGTCGGTGGACGACGTGGCCGCGATCCGCTCGGCCAACCTGACCGCGCTGAGCACCTCGGCGCTGGCCGGGCTGACGGCCGCGCAAATGACCGTGCTGGGCAATGATCCGCAGCTGGTCTCCTTGCTGAGCACGGCGCAGATCGCCGCCCTGCGCAGCACCGCGCTGCAGGGCCTGAGCGCGGCGCAGGCGGTGGCGCTGACCACGGCCCAGGTTGCGACGCTGAGCAGCGCCCAGCTGAGCGGCATGCAGCTGACGGTGGTGGCGGCGCTGGAAACGGCGGACGTCGCCGCGCTGAAGACCTCGGCCATCGCCGGCCTCAAGACCCAGCAGCTGCTGGCGCTGACGGCCAGCCAGCTGGGGGCGCTGAACACGGCCCAGGTGGCCGCGCTCAACAGCACGCAGCTGAGCATCCTGAACGCCGGCCAGGTGGCGGCGCTGAGCACGGCCGATCTGGCCGCGATCAACCCGGTGCTGTTCAACGCCGTCGCGCGCGAGGCCAATCTGCTGGCGAACCTGAGCATCGCCCAGCTGCGCGCGCTCACCACGGCGCAGTTCGCCGCGCTGGGATCGTCCACCATGTCGCAGATCCAGGCCAGCGCGCTGGGCCTGCTGACCACCGCCGGCATCGCCGCGCTCAGCACGGCCGCGATCGGCGCGCTGAGCAGCGACCAGCTGCTGGCGCTGGACACCGCCCAGATCTCCGCGCTGACCGTGGCGCAGATGGCGGCCTTGCGCCCAAGCGCGGCCGATACCGACCAGTTCACCTCGAACCAGATCGTGGCGATGTCCTCGGCCCAGTTGGGCGCGCTGAGCACCGCCATGATCGCCGACCTGACCGGGGCCAACCTGGCCGCCATCGAAACCCGCGACATCCGCGGCCTGAGCACGCGCCAGATCGTCGCGCTGACGCCGGCGCAGATGCAGGCGATGCTGCCGGCCCAGCTGACGGCGCTGAGCACGACGCAGACCCGCGCGATGAGTTCGGCCCAATACAACGACATGAGCACCGCGCAGAAGGCCGCCTTCACCCCGGCCCAGCTGCTCACGATGCCGTACGTCACGCCGCTGGTGCTGGACCTGGACGGCAACGGCGTCACCACGCTGGGGCTGGACGCGGGCGTGCGGTTCGACCTGGCGGCCAGCGGGCAGCAGCGCGCCACCGGCTGGGTCGGCCACGGCGACGGCTTGCTGGCGCTGGACCGCAACCACAACGGCGTCATCGACGACGGCAGCGAACTGTTCGGCTCGGCCACCAGGCTAGCCGGCGGCGGCACCGCCGACAACGGCTACCAGGCGCTGGCCGAACTGGACAGCAATCACGACGGCGCGGTCAACGCGCTGGACGCCGGCTACGGCGACCTGCGCGTGTGGGTCGACGCCAACGCCGACGGCGTCAGCCAGGCCGGCGAGCTCAAGACGCTGGCCGACCTGCGCATCACCAGCCTGAACCTGGATGTGCGGCGGGGCGGCGCGGTCGACCACGGCAACATCGTCGGCCTGACCTCCAGCTACACCACCGCCGACGGCCAGCAGCACGCGGCCGCCGACGTCTGGTTCCAGCAGGGCGTCAGCGCCCAGGTCAGCGGCCTGGCGCAAGCCTTGTCCGCGTTCGGCGCCGGCGCGCAGCAGCCGCAACAGCAGCCGGCCGGCCTCGACCTCGGCCAGCCGCAGGCCGGCGCGCTGGCGGCCAACGCCGCCCGCATGGCCGACGTGCTGCGCCAGGTGCGCGAGCTGGGCCAGGACGCGTCCGGCGCGCAAGCCGACAGCGATGTGCTGCGCCTGAAGGCGCTGCAGGGCGGCGCCAGCCACGGCGTGCTGGCGGTGCCCAAATAGCCAGCCTGAGCATCTCGGGAAAGCCCGCATTGCGCGGGCTTTTTTTGCTGCGCAGGCATAGCATTTCCTCAATATTTCTGATTCCCCCAACTTTGAGCCTGGACCACTTCATCAAAAAGGAAACGACATGACCTTCGACAGCAGCCTGACCCCGGCGCAGTTTGCCGCCGGCGGCACGCGCCTGATCACACGGCTCACCACCACCGACATCGCCCACCTGGGCACCGAGTACATCGCGGCCATGACGACCGCCCAGGCCGGCGTGCTGAGCGCCGCCCAGCTGGGGGCGATGCCGGCCGACAGCGTCGGCGCGTTGCGGCCGGAAGACTTCGCGGCGCTGCGCGCCAACAACCTGGGCCTGGCGTCGCAATCGAGCGCCTTCATGGCGGCGCTGGCGCCGGAACAGCTGGCGGCGCTGACCGCGGTCCAGGCCGGCATGCTCAGCGCCAAGGGCGTGCGCGGCCTGTCGCCCGAGGCGCTGGCGGCGATCGGCGCCAAACAGACCGGCATGCTGGCCAACACATTGATCGCCGGCCTGCAGCCGGAGCAGGTGCGCGCGCTGGGCACGGGCCAGATCGCCGCGCTCAAGGCCGGCCAGGTGGCGGCCCTGCCGCTGCAGCGCAAGGAGGGCGAGGACCTGTTCAGCGCCGGGCAGATCGCGGCCTTCACCACCCAGCAGATGGCGGCGCTGAGCACCGGCCTGCTCCGGCAGTTGAGCGCCACCGAGCTGGGCGCGATCGAAACGGCCGACTTCGCCGCGCTGACCTCGCGCCAGATCGGCGTGCTGAGCGTGGCGCAGCTGCTGGCGCTGAGCCTGGACCAGCTGCACGCGCTGCAAAGCCGCCAGACCAACGCGCTGGGCAGCGACCAGATCCAGGCGCTGGACGCCGAGCGCCTGCAGGCGCTGGGCACGGCGGTGATCGGCGCGCTGAGCACGGCGCAGATCCACGCGCTCAAGGCCGACCAGCTGCACGCGCTGACCAGCGCCCAGCTGCACACGCTGACCGCGCGCCAGTTCGGCGTGCTGTCGACCGCCGACATCGCGGCGCTGGACGGCAACGGCCTGGCCGCGCTGCGGGTGGCGGTGATGGCCGCGCTCAACTCGGCCCAGCTGGCCGCGCTGGGCGCCGGCGACGACGGCGATTTTGGCCGCTTCTCGACCGCCCAGGTGGCGGCCCTGAGCAGCGCCGCGCTGACCGGCCTGAGCGCGCACCAGGCGTCGCAACTGACCAGCGCCCAGGCCGCCGCGCTGAACGCGGTCCAGCTGGGCGCGCTGAGCACGCAGGCCATCGGCCAGCTTGACGGCGGCGACCTGGCGGCGCTGAAGGCGGGCAGCATCGTCGGCCTGAAGACGCGCCAGATCGCCGCGCTCAACGGCGAGCAGTTCGCCGCGCTGAACACGGCGCAGGTGGCGGTGCTGAGCAGCAGCCAGATCAACGCGCTGGACGGCGACGCCTTCGCCGCCATCGAGACGGCCGACCTGGCCGCGCTGGGGCAGGGCGCGATCGCCGGCCTGTCGACCCGCCTGCTGGCGGTGCTGGACGCGCAGCGCATCGCCGCGCTGACGATGCGCCAGGTCGCGTCGCTTGGCTCGGCCAGCCTGAACGCGCTGAGCGCCGAGCAGTTCCAGGCCTTGAGCACGGCGCAGCTCGCCAAGCTGAATCCGGCCGCGGCCGGCGCCCTGTCGATCGCGCATCTGGCGGCGCTGTCGCCAACCGCGCTGGCGGCCCTGCCGGCGGCCGCGTTCGGCGCGCTGAACTCGGCGCAGTTCGCCGCGCTGGGCGGCGCCGAGCACCAGATCGGCTCCCTGAACACGGCGCAGATCGCGCAGCTGAAGCCCGCCGCGCTGGCGGGCATGACGGTCGAGCAGGCCATCGCGCTGACCACCGCGCAGGCGGCCGCCCTGAGCGGCGCGCAAGTGGCGGCCTTGTCGCTGGCGGCGGTGGCGGCGCTGGAGTCGCAGGACTTCGCGGCGCTGAGCGCGGCAGCCATCTACGGCCTGAGCACCGCCCAGCTGGCGGTGCTGGGCAGCGAGCAGATCCTCGGCCTGACCACGGCCCAGGCGTCCGGCCTGGGCAGCCAGCACATCGCCGCGCTGTCGGCCGAGGTGCTGGCCCAGATGCACACGGCGGAGATCGCCGCGCTGCGCATCGGCGCCATCCCCGGCCTGCGCACCGACCAGCTGCAAGCGATGAGCAGCGACCAGATCAACGCGTTCACCGGCGGCCAGGCGTCCATGCTGAGCAGCGCGCAGTTCGCCGCGCTGTCGGCCGATGTGGTGGCCAACCTGCAGCTGAGCGACCTGGCTGCGCTGAACAGTTCGGTGATCGCCGGCCTGTCGCCGGCCAACCTGGCGGCCCTGACCAGCCGCCAGATCGGCGCGCTGGCCGGGCGCCAGGTGGCGGCGCTGACCACCGCCGCGCTGGCCGGCCTGACGCTGGAACAATTCGCCGGCCTGTCGGTCACGCAGTTCGGCGTGCTGAGCTCGCGCCAGTACCAGGCGCTGCGGGAGGACGAGGTGGCGGCCATCGACACCGCCCACCTGGCGGCGCTGTCGTCGCAGGTGATCGCCAGCCTGAACACGACGCAACTGGCGGCCTGGTCGACCACGCAGGTGGGCGCGCTGAGCGCGGCGCAGGCGGCCGCCCTGGTGGCGTCCCAGCTGCGCGGCCTGGGCAGCGACGGTTTGGCGGCCTTGACCACGGCGGCGGTCGGCGCCTTGAACACCGCCGTGATCGCGCAGCTGGTGCCGGATCAGTTGCACGCGTTCGGCACGGCGCAGATCGCCTCGCTGTCGGTGCGCCAGATCGCGGCGCTGCCGACCGCGCACCTGGCCGGCGTCGACCTCCTGACCACCGATCAGATGGTGGCGCTGACGTCCAGCCAGGTGGGCGCGCTGAGCAAGCCGCTGCTGGCGGCGCTGGGTTCGGACGACCTGGCGGCGATCGAGACGCGCGACCTGCTGGCGCTGGGCAGCGCGCAGCTGGCGGTGCTGTCGACCGCGCAGATCGGCGCGCTGACGACGGCGCAGGCGGTGGCGTTCACGACCGCGCAGACGGCGGGCCTGAGCACGGCGCAGCTGGCCGCGCTGGCGGCGGCCAAGCTGCCGCACCTGGCGGCGCAGGCGTCGCCGACGCTGCGCACCCGGGTGGGTGGCATGGTGGAGGCGCTGGCGGCCTTCAGCGCCGGGCAGCCGGAGCCGGCGGCGCCATCGTCCGCCTTGTCGATGCCGGGCGCGTTGAAGGAGGGGGCCGGCATGCTGGCCGCGCCGGATGGCTTGCGTGTGGCTAGCCTGGCGCCGGAAGCGAAGGACTTGCTGGCGGCGCCGCGCAAATAAGCGCAGCCGGGTGGCTTTGCCTCAAAGCGGCTGGAACACTCCAGCCGCTTTGTTTTTCTGCACGTTATCCCACGCGAAAATCTTGCCGTTCATGGCCACGTACACGCCGGGCGGCAGGGTCTGCGCCACGCCGGCCGCGAAGCCCAGGTTGAACATCGCGTCGGAATTGGCGATCTCGTAGGGAATCATGGCGCCGGTCAGCACGATGGTCTGGCCCAGGCCGGCAGGTCCCAGCACAGCGGCGGTCTGCGGCATGGTGTCGGTGCCGTGGATGATGACGATCGCCTTCTCGCTGGCGGCGCGGCACGAGGCCAGGATGCGCTCGCGGTCGGCGTCCACCATGTCCAGCGAATCCATCAGCGGCAACTGTTCCAGCGCCACGTCCACCGTCAGGCGGCAGCGCGCCAGCAGCGCCGGCACGTGGCTGTCGGCAAAGCCCAGGGTGCCGTTCAGTTCGTTGTAGTGTTTATCGAAGGTACCGCCGGTGGCGAGGATGCGCAGGGTCATGATGAAAGCTCAAGCTGATTAAAATGATCTGCATCATAACCCAAACCGCTACGTGAAAAGAGTCCCGCCATGGGCTGGAAACTTGGGCATACTATGTCTACACTGGTTTCTTTGTTCGTTTCGATCCCATGAAAGCCCTTGCCCCCGGAACCGTCATTTTCCACCGCCATCGCGGCTACGGCGTCATCACGTCGGTCAATCTGCTGACCGGCTGGATCTCGGCCCGTTTCGGCAGCGAGGCGCGGACGCTGGACCTGAACCTGTCCACCGACGAGGTGCAGTTCGCCGACGGCGAGGCCATCCTGTTCCGCCGCGCCCCGCCCGACCGCATGCCGCACGCGCGCCTGATGGCGCTGGTGCGCGCGCTGCACCAGGCCGGCTACCAGCGGCTGTACCTGTATTCCTGGCCCAAGCCGTCCGGGCTGCACTGGCGCTGGCATTTGTTCACCGGCCAGCGCGACTGGATGCAGCGCTCGTGGCGCGAGGGCTGGTACGGCTCGGGCGCGGACTACAACGTCAATCCGGTGATGGGCTGGGGCGACTCGCCCGGCGCCACCACCGAGGAGCTGGTCCACGCGCTGGCCCGCTTCGACCCGCAGGGCCTGGCGCAGGCGCTGGGCCGCGACGAGGACCACACCGCCTGGTTCGCCAACGTGTGCGACGCGCTGCTGCCGGGCTATATGTACAGCCTGGACATGCAGCGTCCCGACGGCGGCCCGCTGATTGACATGCCGCCGGTGCCGGTGGTGCCGGTGCGCGCCACCTTGCCGCCGTACCCCGGGCCGGACATCGCCTGGCCGCCCGGCTGGGCCGGGCTGTGGAGCAAGGTGCACGCCATGCCCGCGCCCCGCATCAACCTGACCGGCCTGCCGGAAGTGCCCGAGCAGGCCGACTAGCGCGCGTTGGCCAGGTAGCCGGGATTGTTGATCTTGTCGCAGCGGCCGGCCGCGAAATCGACGATGTTCTTGAACGCGTGGTGGAAGTACAGCTCGTAGCTGTCCTGCTCCACATAGCCCAGGTGCGGCGTGGACAGCACGGTCGGCATGCGCAGCAGCGGACTGTCGGCCGCCAGCGGCTCGGACGGGAACACGTCCAGCGCCGCGTAGCCGGGCCGGCCCTGCGGCAGCGCCTGCTCCAGCGCGTCCGGCTGCACCAGCTCGGCGCGGCTGGTGTTGACGAACAGCGCGGTCGGCTTCATGCGCGCCAGGTCCTCGGCGGTGACGATGCCGCGCGTGTCCGGATGCAGCCGCAGGTGCAGGCTCAGCACATCCGATTCCCCGAACAGCGCCTCGCGCGAGGGCGCCGCCGCGTAGCCGTCGGCCACCGCCTTGTCGCGGCTGGACTGGCTGCCCCACACCACCACCTTCATGCCGAATGCGCGGCCGTAGCCGGCCACCATCTGGCCGATCTTGCCGTAGCCCCAGATGCCCAGCGTGCGGCCCTTGAGCACCACGCCCAGCCCGTTCAACTGCGGATTGATGGACGCGGTCTGCCACAGGCCGTCTTTCAAATTGGTCGCGTACGGCACGATCTTGCGCGCGGCCGCCATGATCAGCGCCCAGGTCAGCTCGGCCGGCGCGGTGGGCGAACCGACGCCCTCGGCGATCGCGATGCCCAGCTCGGTGGCGGCCTCGACGTCGACATGCCCGGCCAGCTTGCCGGTCTGCGAGATCAGCTTGAGGTTGGGCAGCTTGGCCAGCAGCGCACGGTTGAGCACGGTGCGTTCGCGGATCAGCACCAGCGCGTCGAACGGCGCCAGCCGGATGGCCAGCTGGCCCAGCCCGCGCGCCGAGTTGTTGAACACTTTAACGTCGTGTCCACGCAATAAATCAAAGCAAGCGAGCGTGGCCGTGGCATTCTGGTAATCGTCGAGAATCGCAATTTTCATGGGAGATAACCGATCTTATGGGGAATTTCGTAGGGAAATAACAGCTTGCAAGAGAACCTGAATAGCTTACTACTTTACTCAACTAATTCTCCTACATTTTTGATTGGAACGGCTGTTGACGGGTGTACAATCGCCTCAAAAAACAGGCCTGTCGATCATGAATCCGGGCCGCGCAAGACCGCCGTGACACCGCCGACCCATTTCGAATGGGCTACTGAGCGCAAGCCAAAAGCTGACGACGATCCTGCCGCACCGCAGAATTTTAATTAGCATTGGAGGTAGTATGAATCAACCCGTCATGGGTGGCGTTGCAGCACTGCTCAACGTCCCAGCTTACATCAAGCAGCAAAAGTTGATCAACTGGGTGGCCGAGATCGCCGCCCTGACCAAGCCGGCGCGCATCTACTGGTGCGACGGCACGCAGGAAGAATACGACCGCCTGTGCGGCGAGATGGTTGCCGCCGGCACCATGAAAAAGCTGAACCAGGAAAAGCGTCCGAACTCCTACCTGGCCTGCTCCGACCCGACCGACGTCGCCCGCGTCGAAGACCGCACCTTCATCTGCTCCAACACCAAGGAAGAAGCCGGCCCGACCAACAACTGGATGGCCCCGGCCGACATGCGCGCCACGCTCAACCCGCTGTTCGACGGCTGCATGGCCGGCCGCACGATGTACGTGGTGCCGTTCTCGATGGGCCCGCTGGGCTCGCCGATCGCCCACATCGGCGTTGAACTGTCGGACTCGCCATACGTGGCGGTCAACATGCGCATCATGACCCGCATGGGCAAGGCCGTGTACGACGTGCTGGGCACCGACGGCGAGTTCGTGCCGTGCGTGCACACCGTCGGCGCGCCGCTGACCGCCGGCCAGAAGGATGTCGCATGGCCGTGCAACGCCACCAAGTACATCGTCCACTTCCCGGAGACCCGCGAGATCTGGTCCTATGGTTCGGGCTACGGCGGCAACGCGCTGCTGGGCAAGAAGTGCTTCGCGCTGCGCATCGCCTCCAACATGGGCCACCAGGCCGCCGCCGTTGACGGCAAGGGCTGGCTGGCCGAACACATGCTGATCCTCGGCGTTGAATCGCCGGAAGGCAAGAAGCACTACGTCGCGGCGGCCTTCCCGTCGGCCTGCGGCAAGACCAACTTCGCCATGCTGATCCCGCCGGCCAGCTTCGACGGCTGGAAGGTCACCACCATCGGCGACGACATCGCCTGGATCAAGCCGGGCGCCGATGGCCGCCTGTACGCGATCAACCCTGAAGCCGGCTACTTCGGCGTGGCGCCGGGCACCAACACCCGCACCAACTCGAACTGCATGGCCTCGCTGGGCTCGGACACCATCTTCACCAACGTCGCGCTGACCGACGACGGCGACATCTGGTGGGAAGGCCTGACCAAGGAAGCGCCTGCGCACCTGATCGACTGGCAGGGCAAGGACTGGACGCCGGCCTCCGGCACCAAGGCCGCCCACCCGAACGCCCGCTTCACCGTGGCCGCCACCCAGAACCCGGTGATCGATCCGGCCTGGGACGACCCCGCCGGCGTGCCGATCTCGGCCTTCATCTTCGGCGGCCGCCGCTCGACCACCGTGCCGCTGGTGACCGAGGCCCGCAACTGGGTCGAAGGCGTGTACATGGCCGCGACCATGGGTTCGGAAACCACCGCCGCCGCCGCCGGCCAGATGGGCGTGGTGCGCCGCGATCCGTTCGCGATGCTGCCGTTCATGGGCTACAACATGAGCGACTACTTCCAGCACTGGCTGAACATGGGCGAGAAGCTGGGCCAGATCAACGCCGCCGCGCTGCCGAAGATCTACTGCGTCAACTGGTTCCGCACCGACGAGCAGGGCCACTTCGTGTGGCCTGGCTTCGGCGACAATATGCGCGTGCTGAAGTGGATGCTGGAACGCATCGAAGGCAAGGCAGGCGGCGTCGAGAACATCTTCGGCACCACCCCGCGCTTCGGCGACCTGAAGTGGGACGGCATCCCGTTCTCGCCGGAAGAGTTCGAAACGATCACCTCGATCGACAAGGACGCCTGGCGCGAAGAATTGAAACTGCACGATGAACTGTTCGCCAAACTGGCCTACCATCTGCCGACCGAACTGACCGCCGTCAAGGCTGAGTTGGAGAAGCGCCTGGCACGATAAGCCGGCCGGAGGAGACCGAAAAAATCCCCGTGTGCGCATGCCATGGCACACGGGGATTTTTTTGCTTGCAGTTTCGCACGGGTGTGCTAAAGTTCGGTCCATGGACACCCTGACCGCCAAAAGCGAAGCCACCTTCGCCACCATCATCGACGCCGCGCTGGACATGGCGGCGGCCGACGGCATCGGCAAGCTGTCGCTGGGCGAGCTGGCCAAGCGCACCGGCATCAGCAAGAGCGGCGTGTTTTCGCGCGTCGGCTCGCTCGAGACGCTGCAGGCCGCCGTGCTGGACGAATACGACCGCCGCTTTTCGCAGCAGGTGTTCCTGCCGGCGCTGCAGCAGCCCAAGGGCTTGCCGCGGCTGCTGGCCATCGTCGCCGCCTGGTCGCAGCGCGCCTGCGACGAGAGCCTGCGCAACGCCTGCCTGTACAGCGCCGGCGCCTTCGAGTTCGACGACCAGGACGGCCCGCTGCGCGACCGCCTGCAGCAGGGCGTGGCGGCCTGGCGCGCCGCGCTGCGCAAGACCATCCTGCAGGCGATGGAGCTGGGCCACCTGCGGCCCGACACCGACGCCGGCCAGCTGGTCTACGAAATCTACAGCCTGATCGTGGGGCTGATCCACGACACCCGTTTCCTGCGCGACGAGCAGGCCAGGCGCCACATGCAGCGCGCCTTCAGCCGGCTGATCTCGACCTACAAAAGCTTCAACGACATGGAATAAACCCTGCCGCAGCCCGTCTGCGGTTTTCTTGAAACTAATTTCGCACACATGTGCGAAAACTGGAGCCCGCTATGAAAACCGTCCTGTTCCTGTTGCCGCTCGCGATCTACCTGCTGTGCCGGCCCTTTAGCCGCACGCTCAGGTCGCTGCCAAATAACAACGACGACTTTATGCTGTTTTAAGCCGGGGAATTTGATTACAATCGGCCGATGGAAATCAAAACCCACACCGGCGAACAGGCCAGCCTGCTGGAGCGCATCGCGCAAACCCAACGTCCCGACCTGGTCGTCATGATGGGCTATGGCGACGAGCTGCCGGTGTTCCGGCGCGCCCGCGCGCTGTGGGAGTTTTACGCGACCCACTTCCCCGGCATCGAACTCATTTTCCCGCGCTGGTCGAACAAGCTCAGACGCGGCGAGGTCGTGTCCGAGGGCCGCGACCTGTTGGTCGGCATCGGCGACGGCTTCCAGGGCGACGCCGGCTACAGCAACAGCGGCGTCTGGTCGCAATCCGAGAACGCGCGCTGGATTTACCGGCAGGTGCTGGCGCAGGACTACGTGCTGCGCAACCGCGAAGGGCCTTTCTTCCTGTACCAGACCACGGTGACCTCGGTGGTCGATTTCCGCGGCCTGTGCACGGTGCTCGACCGGCTCGATCCCGTCAACTGCTACGCCGGACCGCTGGCCCGGCTCAATGGGCCGGAAGCCTTCAACGGCCTGACCTTCGTCAGCGGCGCCAGCGTGGTGCTGTCGCGCGATGTGCTCGAGCGCATGCGCGAACGCTACGACCCGCGCCACGTCTTTGCCACTTTGCCCAACGATATCTGGCAGGCCGCCTTGCTGCATGACGTACCGCGCCAGGCGCTGCCGACCTTTAACCTGGTCAAGCCGCGCGCCGCGCGCGCCGACGCCGGCTACATCACCGCGCTGGTCAAGCAGCAGCTGCAGCAGGGCCAGTACCATTTCCGCGTCAAGACCGTGGCGCCGGAGGACGCGGCCGGACGGCGCGAAGACATCGATCCCTGGATCATGTTGCGCACCATGGAAGCCATCCTCGAAAGCGAGCACACGCCGGCGGCCACGCTGGCGCTGGTGGACAAGGTGCGCCGCATGACCGACGGCGGCGCCGGCGCGCCGGTCGCGCCCATCCGCGCCGAACCGCTGCATACCGGCCATCGCGATTTTCCGCTATCGGACCTCGAGATTGCGTAGCGCCGGTTTGACTCCCCAACTGATCATCTTCGATTTCGACGGCACGCTGGCCGACACCCTGCCGGTGTTCCTCGACGTGTTCGACCAGGCCGCCGACAAGTACGGCTTCCGGCGCATGGACCGCGGCCGCCACCACGCGCTGCGCCAGCTCGACGCCCGCCAGATGATGGCGCTGCACGAGATCCCGCTGTGGAAGGTGCCGGCCATCGCCACCTTCATGCGCTCGGCGATGGGGCGCGGCGTGGCCGACATCCGCCTGTTCGACGGCATGGCCGAGGTGTTGCGCGCGTTGAAGGCGCGCGGCGTGCTGCTGGCCGTGGTCAGCTCCAACTCGCGCGACAACGTGGTCAACGTGCTGGGGCCGGAACTGGCCGCGCTGTTTTGCCGCTTCGAATGCGGCGCCTCGCTGTTCGGCAAGCTGCCCAAGATCCGCAAGGTGCTGGCCGCCACCGGCGTGGCGCGCGAGCACACGCTGCTGATCGGCGACGAGATCCGCGACGCCAAGGTCTCGGCGGAAGCCGGCATCGACTTCGGCGCCGTGGCCTGGGGCTTCAACAACATCGAGGCGCTGATCGCCGAGCGGCCGGCGCGCGTGTTCCGGCAGGTGGACGAACTGCTCGCCTAGGCCGGTGTTGTTAAATTTCGAAAGCCCGGTTGGGGAAATTCATACCTGCGCCGGCGCGGAAAGCAGGTAGTCTTGCGCACTCCCCCGTGCGCGGCACGGCAACCTGGAGAACGATGATGACGCCTTTCCGTGCGATCACCCTTGCCGCTGTATGCGCGGCGGCCTTGCCTGCCCATGCCACCCAAGCCACCACCGCGCCGGTCGGCGTGACGGGCGGCGCCATCGCCGGCCTGCGCGACGGCGACATGCGGAGCTACCTCGGCATCCCCTACGCGGCGCCGCCGGTGGGCGCCCTGCGCTGGCAGGCGCCGCAGCCGGTGGCGCCATGGACGGGCGTGCGGCAGGCGCGTGCGTTCTCGGCCGCGTGCGCGCAGTCCGCGCCCTGGGTCACCAATCCGAAAAGCGAAGACTGCCTTTACCTCAACCTGTGGGCGCCCGCGCGCGCGGCCAGGCTGCCGGTCATCGTCTGGATCCACGGCGGCGGCTACTACGGCGGCACGGCTGCGGTGCCGCTGTTCGACGGCGCCAACCTGGCCCGGCGCGGCGCCATCGTCGTCACGCTGAACTACCGGCTCGGCATCTTCGGCTTCCTGGCCCATCCGGAGCTGTCGGCGCAATCGCCGGACCATGCTTCCGGCAACCAGGGCATCCAGGACCAGATCGCCGCGCTGCGCTGGGTGCGCGACAACATCGCTGCCTTCGGCGGCGACCCGTCCCGTGTGACCATCGTGGGCGAATCGGCTGGCGGCGAGTCGGTCGCCATCCTGGTGGCGTCGCCGCTGGCCAAGGGCCTGTTCCAGCGCGCCATCGCGGAAAGCGGCAACGACGCCATGCCCATCGAACCCGCCGAGGACGCCCAGTTCGACCGCAAGACCGCCGAGGCGCAAGGCGCTGCGCTCGCGCCGCACTTGGCCGACCTGCGCGCGATGGACGCCGCCGCCCTGCAGAAGCTGCCCTGGTCGCCGCGCACGCTGGTCGACGGCCACGTGCTGCGCGAAGACCTGACCACGATGTACCGCAACCACCGCCAGAACGACGTGCCGCTGCTGGTCGGCTGGAACGCCGAGGAGGGCAAGGACTTGGCGCCGGAAATCCTCGGCACCGGCGACTTCACGGCGGCCGGCCACCGCGAGCTGGTGGCCAGGCTGGTGGGCCATCCGCCGTCGGCCGCGCTGCTGGCCGCCTATCCCGGCGCCACGGATGCCCAGGCCCGCGCCTCCATCGTGCAACTGACCAACGACTGGTGGGGCTGGCGCATGACGCACTGGGCGGGGCTGCAGGCGCGCCACGGCCGCTCCAAGGCCTATGCCTACTTCTTCGCCCACCAGCCGGCCGAACCGGCCACGCCATGCGGCTACGGCTGCGGCGCCGGCCATGGCGCGGAGATCCCCTACGTGTTCGACAATCTCCACACCGATAAGCGCACGTGGAGCGCGGCGGACCGGCAACTGGCGGCCAGGCTGGCCGACACCTGGGTCAACTTCGCCCGCACGGGCAGCCCGAACGGCAAGGGCTTGCCGGCCTGGCCGGCCTACGACGGCGGCGCGACGTCCATCCTGCGCATCGGCGACGCGGCGCAGCTCAAGGCCCATCCGCTGCCGGACTTGAGCGAGACTGGACCGCTGCGCAGGGACTAGCCGGCCAGTCCTGCCGATCCGCGAAAAATGCATTCCATGACCGTGTTTTAACATTCCGTCTCAATCCGCGCGCCCGGCGCGGCGGGGCGGCATACAGTGCATGCTCAACATTTTTCCGATAGGCCTCTAGACATGACAACTGCAACCACCCGTATCGGCGTCGCCAGCGCCCTGTTGTTTTCCCTGATCCTGGGCGTGGCCCATGCCGACACCCCGGCACCCGACCTGGCCGGCCGCCGCGAGGCGCTGAACTCCCTGATCAAGGAACAGTGGGAATACACGATGCGCTCCAGCCCGGAATGGGCGTCGCTGCTGGGCGACAAGCGCTACAACGACAGATGGTCGGACTTCTCGCAGGCCGGCATCGACGCCGACCTCAAGGTGACCGCCGACTTCCTCAAGCGCTTCGAGGCCATCGACACCACCGGCTTCCCGCTGCAGGAGCAGCTGAACCGCGAACTGATGGTGCGCCAGCTGCGCCAGAACGTCGAAGGCGGCCGCTTCAAGGAATGGGAGATGCCGCTGGCGCAGAACTCCGGCATCCACATCGACACGCCGCAGCTGGTGTCGGCGCTGCCGTTCGAGACCGTCAAGGACTATGAGGACTACATCGCGCGCCTGCACACGCTGCCCAAGCTGTTCGACCAGACCCGCGTGCAGATGGAGAACGGCGTGCACGACAAGCTGATGCCGCCGAAATTCCTGATCCCGAAAATCGTCAAGCAATGCGAGGACGTGGCGGCCATGAAGCCGGCCGATTCGCCGTTCGCCGAGCCGCTGAAAAAATTCCCGAAAGAGTTCTCGGCCGCCGACAAGGCGCGCCTGAGCAAGGAGGTGCTGGCGGCGGTGCAAAAGGACGTGATCCCGGCCTACAAGAAGCTGGCGGTCTACACCAAGACCAAGTACGCGCCGTATGGCCGCATGGACGTCGGCATGTGGTCGCTGCCGGACGGCGCGGCGCGCTACGCGTACAAGGCCAAGTCCGCGACCACCACCGACATGTCGCCGGAAGAGATCCATCAACTGGGCCTGTCCGAGGTCAAGCGCATCGAAGGGCTGATGCTGGCGACCGCGCAGAAGCTGGGCTACCAGGACCTGAAGAGCTTCAACAAGGCGGTGGCCGCCAAGCCGGAGCTGCATCCGAAATCGCGCCAGGAGATCATCGACCTGTACCAGAAATACACGGACCAGATGTACACCCAGCTGTCGCAGCAGTTCGGCGTGCTGCCGAAGGGTAAAGTGGAAATCAAGCCGGTCGAGGAGTTCCGCGAGAAGGGCGCGTCCGCCGCGGCCTACATGCCCGGTTCGCCGGACGGCAAGCGCGCCGGCCGCGTGATGGTCAACACCGGCGATTTCGCGCACCGCTCGACCATCGACATCGAGACCACCGCGCTGCACGAAGGCGTGCCGGGCCACCACATGCAGCTGACCATTGCGCAGGAGATCGAAGGCTTGCCGACCTTCCGCCAGCAGGGCAACTACACCGCCTACGCCGAGGGCTGGGCGCTGTACTCGGAGCGGCTGGGCGAGGAGCTGGGCTTCTACAAGGATCCGTACAGCTACTACGGCCACCTGCAGGACGAGATGCTGCGCGCGATCCGCCTGGTGGTGGACACCGGCCTGCACTACAAGAAGTGGAACCGCCAGCAGGTGGTGGACTTCTTCCACGACCACTCGGGCATCGAGGAAGTGGAAGTGCAGAGCGAGACCGACCGCTACATCGTGTGGCCGGGCCAGGCGCTGGGCTACAAGATCGGCCAGCTGAAGATCCTCGAGCTGCGCGACTACGCGCGCAAGGAGCTGGGCACCGGCTTCGACATCCGCACCTTCCACGACCAGGTGCTGGGCGCGGGCGCGTTGCCGATGGACGTGCTGGAGTCGCACATCAAGGACTGGGTGAGCGCGGAGAAGCAGAAGCAAACCCGCGTCACCGCGCAGTAAGCGCTCAGGGCGGCGACGCCGCCCTTGTTGTCGTGCCGCTGCTGGTCCGGGTACGGGCCAGCAGCGTTTCATTTTCATGCTGGACGTCGCCCCGTAACGTGTTGGCGCCGAACAGCATATCGTCCACACGCCAGCCGGCATCCTCCAGCGTCAGCACGAAGCGTATCTTGCGCCGGTAATTGTCGCCCTGGCCGAGGACGGCGTTGAAGGACACATCGACGTTGCCGTTGCCCGCGTAGGCCGCCTTGAAGCCGGCCTTGCCGAGGTTCAGGAGGACGTCGCCATCGGCGTCGTAGCCGCAGATCTCGTCGTTGCGCGCCAGCTTGCCGCACAGCTCGTGGTTGGTGGCCAGCAGGTCTTCCAGCTCGGTGGAGTAGAAGGTGCCGGGTGGCGGTGGCGCGCGCCGTGTCTCGCCGAGGTAGCTGCTGTAGAACTGGGTGATGAAATCGACCTGCTGCCGCTCCGAGCGCGCCTTGTAGGCCATCAGCGAGGCCACCGCGATCACCGTGGCGCCCGCCAGTGCGGCGATGGGCAGGTAGTGTTTTTTATTGAATGACATGGCAGTCCCCAAGGAAGATGCATTGCTGCATTGTCCTTGAGGCTGGCGCGGGGCGAATTGCCCCAAATCAAGATGGGTGAGCGGAGGGGCGCCGCCGCGTTGCGCGGCGGCGACCGCTTTACTTCAGCAGCGGCACCAGGTACTTGCCGGTCACGCTGGCGGGGTTGGCCGCCACTTCTTCCGGCGTGCCGGCGGCGATGATCTTGCCGCCGCCCGCGCCGCCTTCCGGTCCCAGGTCGACGATCCAGTCGGCCGTCTTGATCACGTCCAGGTTGTGCTCGATGATGACCAGCGTGTTGCCCTGGTCGCGCAGGCGGTGGATCACCTTCAGCAGCAAATCGATGTCGTGGAAGTGCAGGCCGGTGGTCGGCTCGTCCAGGATGTACAGCGTGCGGCCCGTGTCGCGCTTGGACAGCTCCAGCGACAGCTTGACGCGCTGCGCCTCGCCGCCCGACAAGGTGGTGGCGCTCTGGCCCAGCTTGATGTAGCCCAGGCCCACGTCCAGCAGCGTGTGTAGCTTGCGCGCGATCAGCGGCACCGGCTTGAAGAACTCGTGCGCGTCCTCGACCGTCATGTCGAGGATCTCGGTGATGTTCTTGCCCTTGTACTGCACTTCCAGCGTCTCGCGGTTGTAGCGCTTGCCGTGGCAGACGTCGCACGGCACGTACACGTCCGGCAGGAAGTGCATCTCGACCTTGATCACGCCGTCGCCCTGGCAGGCTTCGCAGCGGCCGCCCTTGACGTTGAACGAGAAGCGCCCGGCGCTGTAGCCGCGCTCCTTGGCGGTCGGCACGGTGGCGAACAGGTCGCGGATCGGCGTGAACAGGCCGGTGTAGGTGGCCGGGTTCGAGCGCGGCGTGCGGCCGATCGGCGCCTGGTCGACCGCGATCACCTTGTCGAAGTGCTCCAGGCCGCTGATGGCGTCGTGCGGCGACGGCTCGGTCTGCGAGCCGTACAGGTGGCGCGACAGCGCCGGGTACAGCGTGTCGTTGATCAGCGAGGACTTGCCGGAGCCGGACACGCCGGTCACGCAGGTCATCAGGCCGACCGGCAGGTGCAGGTTGACCTTCTTCAGGTTGTTGCCGGTGGCGCCGGTGATCACCAGCTGCTTGTCCGGGTCGGCCACGTGGCGCTTCTTCGGCACGGCGATCTTCAGCGTGCCTTTCAGGTACTGGGCCGTCAGCGAATTCTTGTTCTTCAGGATGTCGGTCAGCGTGCCCTGGGCGATGATGTCGCCGCCGTGCACGCCGGCGCCCTTGCCCATGTCGACGATGTAGTCGGCGGTGCGGATCGCGTCCTCGTCGTGCTCCACCACCAGCACGCTGTTGCCGATGTCGCGCAGGTGCTTCAGCGTTTCGATCAGGCGGTCGTTGTCGCGCTGGTGCAGGCCGATCGACGGCTCGTCAAGCACGTACATCACGCCGGTCAGGCCGGAGCCGATCTGCGAGGCCAGGCGGATGCGCTGCGCCTCGCCGCCGGACAAGGTGTCGGCGCTGCGGTCCAGCGACAGGTAGTCCAGGCCGACGTTGTTGAGGAACTGCAGGCGCGAGATGATCTCCTTGACCACGCGGTCGGCGATCTCCTTTTTCGCGCCCTTCAGTTTGAGCTGCTCGAAGAAGGACAGCGTGTCGCGCAAAGGCTTCTCGGCGATCTCGTAGATGGCCTTTTCCTGCTTGCCTGTGCCGACCTTGACGTAGCGCGCCTCGACCCGCAGCCGCGCGCCGTCGCACGACGGGCATTTCTTCTCGTTGATGAACTTGGCCAGTTCCTCTTTCACCGCCATCGAGTCGGTCTCGCGGTAGCGGCGCGCCAGGTTGGTGACCACGCCTTCGAAGGCGTGCTCCTTGACCACGGTGCGGCCGCGCTCGTTGACGTAGGTGAACGGGATCTGCGTCTTGCCCGAGCCGTGCAGGATCACTTCCTGCGCGGTCTTGGGCAGCTGCTCGTACGGCAGGTCGAGGTCGAACTCGTAGTAGGCCGCCAGGTTGGACAGCATCTGGAAGTAGAACTGGTTGCGGCGGTCCCAGCCCTTGACCGCGCCGGACGCCAGCGACAAATTCGGGAAGGCGACGATGCGCTTGGGATCGAAGAACTCGATGTGGCCGAGGCCGTCGCATTCGGGGCAGGCGCCCATCGGGTTGTTGAACGAGAACAGGCGCGGTTCCAGTTCCTGCAGCGAGTAGCCGCACTCGTTGCAGGCGAACTTGTTGGAGAACACGTGCTCCGCGCCGCTGTCCATTTCCAGCGCCACGGCGCGGCCGTCGGCCAAGCGCAGCGCGGTCTCGAAACTCTCGGCCAGGCGCTGCTTGATGTCGGCGCTGACCTTGACGCGGTCGATCACCACGTCGATGGTGTGCTTCTCGGTTTTCTTCAGCTTGGGCAGGTCGTCCACCTCGTAGATCTTGGCGTCGTGGGTGCCGCTCTGCACGCGGAAGCGCACGAAGCCCTGCGCCTGCATCTGCTCGAACAGGTCGGAGTGCTCGCCCTTGCGGTTGGCCACCACCGGCGCCAGGATCATCAGCTTGGTCGCTTCCGGCATGGCCAGCACGGCGTCCACCATCTGCGACACGGTCTGCGCGGCCAGCGCGTGGTCCGGGTGGTTGATGCAGTATGGCGTGCCGACGCGCGCGTACAGCAGGCGCAGGTAGTCGTGGATCTCGGTCACGGTGCCGACCGTCGAGCGCGGATTGTGCGAGGTGGCCTTCTGCTCGATCGAGATGGCCGGCGACAGGCCCTCGATCAGGTCGACGTCCGGCTTTTCCATCAGCTGCAGGAACTGGCGGGCGTAGGCCGACAGCGATTCCACGTAGCGGCGCTGGCCCTCGGCGTACAGCGTGTCGAACGCCAGCGAGGACTTGCCGGAGCCGGACAAGCCGGTGATCACGATGAGCTTGTTGCGCGGCAGGTCGAGGTTGATGTTCTTGAGGTTGTGCGTGCGTGCGCCGCGGATGCGGATCTGTTCCATGGATTTTTTGCCTTTCGGGTCAACCCGCTACTATAGCTGGGTTTGAATATATGCGCCGACCTTGCGCCAGATCGAACTTGGGCGTCGCGGCACTGTATATAATACCAGTATTTTCTTGAGCGGTTGCAATGCAAATGTTGGTGGGTGGCCGGCCCGTTCGACTATAATCGCTGTTTGCGCATTACATAAACAGCCCGCTTGAGGCGGCCGCCGTTACTCAGGAGTTTTATACATGGCATCAGTCAACAAAGTCATCATCGTCGGCAATCTGGGTCGCGACCCGGAAATTCGCTACATGCCCAGCGGTGACGCGATCGCCAACATTGCTGTGGCGACATCGTACAAATCGAAGGACCGCAACACCGGCGAGCAGAAAGAGCTCACCGAATGGCACCGCATCTCGTTCTTCGGCCGCCTGGCTGAAATCGTCGGCCAGTACCTGAAAAAAGGTTCGTCGGTCTACGTCGAAGGCCGCCTGCAGACCCGCAAGTACACCGACAAGGATGGCGTCGAGAAATACGCGACCGACATCATCGCCGAGCAGATGCAAATGCTGGGCGGCCGTCAAGGCATGGGCGGCGACGCCGGCATGGATGACGGCGGCTACGAAGCCCCACCGCAGCGCCAGGCCCCGGCCCCGCGTCCGCAAATGGCGCCACCGGCCCCGGCACCACGCCCGGCCCCGCGCCCGGCGCCGAACTTCTCGGACATGGATGACGACATCCCGTTCTAAGATACACCTCAGAACGAGTTGTAAACAAGGCCCCGTAACTCTTTGAAGTTACGGGGCTTTTTTACGTTTGATACGTTTTCGGCGTCAACAAGATTCGCTCACTTATGTACACCTAAGAGAAAGTGTAAACAGCTTCCGTAAAAAAGCAGTTGATCTGACTCGGCGGCCGTCATTCTTGGGAAATCGTATCTGCATCGTGCTGATGAGCAAACCCTTTCACCGCAGTCCTTCAGCAAAATCATTGCGAAAGATAGGCTAACGAAAGTAAATAACCTATTGATTTATATGAAAATTTCGCTTTTGTAGGCGAAATAGTCGGGATAAAATTGGTTGGGAAACCCAACTATCGAGGCTAACCAGGTGACACCGTTCGGCTTATTCCTTCAGCACATCAGGGGCGAAAGAAACCTGGCGCAAAAGCAGCTGGCAGGAATGTTGGGCATTGACCAGTCATATTTGAGTGGTCTCGAGTCCGGACGAAAGGGCGCTCCGCCCCCTGGCATCGTTACACGTCTTAAGGATGCCCTAGAGCTTAACGAGCGCGACACCATCGAACTTCAGTTGGCAGCCGAGCAGTCTCGGCGCAAGTTCGAAATTCCTTTCGCCGCAACCCCCTCTGAATATGTCTTCATGCACATCGCGGCTGGCAAGCTTGGTCATCTGCGGCCAGGCCAAATCCGAGCGATGCTGGAAATTCTGAATCTCTAAGGGAAGGGAAATGCGGAAAGGAGAACTCAACATGTAAAACAAAACGGGACAAACCTTTGACAGCTTGCCCCGTTCGCGGACAACTGACGCTGCCCAGGTCGCACTGCCAGTATCGTCAAACGCCCACGTCCGGTCAAGCCCCCCCACTATTTTGCTTATCTGAAGTTTTTCCACTTCAGGAGCCTTTGTGCGCCCATTTTTGGGCGTAAAGGGAGATATTTTGCGTCCAAAGTTCAAGAGCTTCCCAGTTATTGGCATGTCCAACAACGATCCTGGTCCAGCCGAACCTTCTAGCAGGCCAGAGAAATATCGCATCAAGTACACGGTGACGAAGAATGGAGAGCGGATTCCGTTGCTTGTCGATGCGGCAGGATGCCCGGTCCTGACCGCGACCGTGTATGTTTTTTCGGAACTTCGTGCTCGAGGCCGCGCAGTGAACACGATAGACGCCACGTTGAGATCGATACTGGTTTTCTTCCTGTTCTTAGATATCTATGAGATCGATTTGCAGGAGCGCCTGAGGGCAGGACAGCTACTTACGTTGAGAGAGATCGATGCGTTGGTGCAGATATGCCGCCTGCCTGTTGATCAAGTCCGCGCTTTCACCAAACCGATCGCTTCTTCAAATGTTCGTCTCCTCCCAAGAGCGCGATCTCAAAGGTCATCGCCGACCTCGGTGAAGTCGGCCTTCTGTGCGACTAGGCTACGCTCGATCCGCGACTATGTTGAATGGCTCGCGGTCTCCGGCTTCGGGACAGGTTCTCACTACAGCGCGTCAATGGCTGCCACGGTGCAGGCCTTCACTAAAGCGTTGAACAGCCGCATGCCTGTCAGCCACAGCAGATTGCGATCCGAGCGCGAGGGGCTTGATCGAAGCGAAGTGGATGAACTGCTCCGTATCGTCGATCCAGCTGCGCCAGACAATCCTTGGACGGATAAGCACACGCGAGTTCGTAATGAGCTAATTATCTGGTTGCTCGTCTATCTAGGAGTCCGTCGCGGAGAGCTGCTAGGTGTTCGCGTTTCTGATCTCAACTTCAGGAACGAAACCGCGACGATTCACAGGCGTGCTGATGACAAGGATGATCCGCGGCTATATCAGCCAAACGCCAAGACTCAGGCACGAGAGCTGCCAATGTCTTCGGCACTCGCTCAGCGCACTAGGGAATATGTCATATCGTTTCGAAATGGCGTTGAAGGGGCAAGGAAGCACGATTTTCTCTTTGTCGCCACTGATACCGGTCGACCGTTGTCGATAAATGGATTCGCAAAGATCTTTTATGCCCTTAAAGAGCAGCCGTTGCTACCGCAAAAGCTATTCGCACATCTACTACGCCATACCTGGAATGATCGCTTATCAGAGCAATTGGATGAAAACGCGACTCCAGAGGAAGCAGAGAGGAAGCTGCGCTCTTACTTGATGGGCTGGTCGGAGACCTCAGGAACGGCATCCACCTATACGCGCCGGCATGTTCGTCGTAAAGCAGCTGAAGCATCTATCGCGATGCAAAAAAATTTGTTCAAGGGGCGAACCCAATGATCCCGCATTCGGCCGCTCATCGTCCCACCTTGGTTTCCTCGTCGCTACAAGCACGCACGCGAAGCGGCATTGTGTTTGATCCATTAGCCGATATATGGCGATTTAGAGATGAGGTGAAAAACATATCAATGAGGTTTGACACGCTTCTGATTTCCACGAAGCTTCGAGCCCATGCAAAGCGGGTCTTCGCCTGGTATCTGCAGAATCTTTCGTCTACAACGGCAGAGACGTACCTGACAAATTTCCGTCACTTCCTGAAATCGTTGGCGGACTTGGGGTGCGCGCCGGCGGACGACATAAGTGTTGAAGCACTCTTGAGCTACCGGTCATCGTTGAGTCGGAATGACATGTGGCGGTTGGGTTCGGTGGCGGTAATTATCAGGAAATGGCATGCACTCGAAATCCCAGGTATCGCCAACGGAGTCATAAGCTTCCTCTCAGAGCTGCGAGTTCCTGGCAATGCCAAGGGGGTAGCTGTCCTTACTAGAAATCCCTATACCGGCCCATTGAACGACCTGGAATATGAGACGTTGCTGGCCAAGTTGCATTCGAATTTCTCTGCATCGAGAATCTCGCTGAAAGCATATGCGCTGGTACTGCTCGTAGCCGCATTGGGGCAAAGGCCATCTCAGTACGCCTCGCTTAAGGTTATGGACCTGGCTGAAAGTAGGACCAAAGCCGGCACGAAGATCTTCACGCTGAACGTTCCTCGTTCTAAGCAACGCGGCCAGCTCCACAGGGATCAATTCAAAGTTCGCGTTCTGAACGAGGAATTGGGTGAGCTGCTTACCAAACACGCAGCCCAAGTCAAGCAGCAGTTCTCCGCCTTGCTGCCGTGTCCTGACGAAGCCCCACTATTTCCAAGCCAAACCTTTGGGAATCAACCCAAAGGATTTGAATACCACCTAACGAGCACGGCCTTCACTAGGAGCTTGAAGAGGGCGGTGAATACGTTGGCCATCATATCGGTTCGCACGGCAAGCCGAATGAACATAAGCACATATCGCCTTAGAAGGACTGTGGGAACACGGGCTGCGATTGAAGGACTAAAAGCATACGTGATCGCTGAAATGCTCGATCACAGTGACACTCAAAGTGTAAGCGTGTATGTTCAAGCGGATCCCACAATGGTAAAACGCATCGATCGCGCGCTGGCATTTCACCTGGCCCCTTTAGCGCAAGCTTTTGCTGGCGTCCTGCGTCGACCTGGTGAGTCGCGGCCGGGAGATAGTGACCTACCGGAGATTTGGTCTCCGCAATTTGGCCGAGAAGGTGAACGGATCGGAAAATGCGGCGAGCTTGGCTTTTGCAAAGCATTGGCACCGATTGCTTGTTATACATGCAAAAGCTTTCAACCGTGGATTGATGGTCCGCACGACGCGATTCTCGACTACCTGCTTAGTGAACGGGAGCGGCTGGTGTCGTCGGCAGATCTGCGCATCGCTTCAATTTGCGATCGTACAATCCTGGCCGTTTCTGAGGTCATTCAGAAGTGCCAATCCCAAAAGGAGATTGGACAATGAGTCGGACGGTCGTATTTTGCGCTCGGGGTGACAACACTGCCGTGGAGAACATGCGAGCGTTCATCAACGTCGCCCGACATCACTTAGCCGTCTTTAGCACCGCTCTTGATTTTGAAAGCGATGTTTGGGATGTCACGGAGTTTGTTCACCTAAGGGCTAAAGCCAATAATAGACTGCGGCTCCTGTTTATTTCCTGGCGATCAGGGCTGCATCTTCAACCAACTTCGATGGCAGAGCCATTCAAGGACTTTGCGAAAGCATACTTGCGCTACATGCAAGGCCTGCGTCCTTCAAAGATCTTGACGCAGCGACTTGTGGCCTTGAGGGCGCTTGAAGCTGCATTGATAGAGGCTGGGGGAGTAGCGGACGCGACTATGACGACCGCCTTTGTCCTCAATAGAGCTACGCAGATGATTGCAGCTCGATACGCGAAAGGGACTGCTTACAGAATCTCACGCCACCTCGAAGCTATCGCTGACTTCATGCTCAAGAATCATTTAATGACAGTGCCCTGTCGCTGGCGGACCTACTTGGTCCGGCCAAATGACTCCAACAGGTTGGGCGTTGAGTTTGATCGGCGTCGTCGCTTGAAGTTGCCCTCCCAGACTGCCCTCGATGTGTTGCCAATGGTCTTTCGAGCTGCTATCGCGCCAGCGGATGTAATTTTCAGTTCGGTCGCCGCACTTCTTGTATCGGCCCCTGATCGAGTAAGCGAAGTATTGACCCTCGACGCAAACTGCGAGGTATATGAAAAGGGACTCGATGGCGAAAGTGTCTACGGGCTGCGCTGGTTCCCAGCGAAGGGAGCCGAGCCAATGGTGAAGTGGATTATTCCCTCAATGGTTCCTGTCGTGAAGGAGGCCCTGGCGAGAATACGAATTGCCACCGACGCCGCCCGGGAGGTGGCGCGGTGGTATGAATCGAATCCTACGAAAGTATATCTGCCTGCGGAACTTGAACACTTCCGCAGCGATACGTTGTTGACCAAATCGGACATGGCGCAGCTGTTTAACTTGTCGTCAGAAGATAGCGTTAATTTGACGTGCAAGACCTTTGGCATCGTTCCACTTGCGCGCGGACGAAACTGGCATGTTCGCTTTTACGATGTCGAGAAGTCGCTGCTCAGACATTTGCCAGCAGGTTTCCCCTACTTGGATGCGGAACTCGGACTCCTCTACAGCGAGGCATTATTTGTGGTGCGGCGAAATGAGCTTCATACGCAACGCAGTGCAAACCCTTGTCTCATTGGTGCGATCACATCAAATCAAGTTAACTCTGCGCTCGGCGGAAAAGTCGCTCACGGCTGTTCATCCATATTTTCCAGACTTGGCTTTTTCGAGGAAGATGGCTCGCCCATACGCGTCTCTTCTCACCAGTTTAGGCACTATCTAAACACGTTAGCCCAAATGGGCGGAATGAGCCAGCTTGATATCGCGAAATGGTCTGGACGACGGGATGTCCGCCAAAATCGAGCGTATGACCACATGACCACGGCGCAACTGTTGGAGCGAGCTCGTCAGGCCGTTGGTAATGGGAGCGATATGTTCGGCCCATTGGCGGCACTGCCAGAAAATCTGCCAGTTCGTAGAGAAGAATTCTCAAGACTACGCATGCCCACGGCGCACGTGACTGAAATCGGTTTCTGCATCCACGACTACACTATGTCGCCCTGCCAGTTGCATCGAGACTGCATTAGATGTGACGACCTCGTTTGCATCAAAGGAGATGAGTTAAAGACAGTCCGCTTACAGCAAGCGTTGGAAAACACTATCGATTTGCTTCGTAAGGCAGAAGATGCGGTAAAGGCAGGCTACGTGGGAAGCAATCGTTGGTACGACCACCACAAGGAGGCGGCCGCTCGGCTATCACAACTGCACGCCGTGCTAATCGATCCAACCGTACCAGATGGGGCAGTCGTTCATCTCGGCGCGCCGAAGGCTTTACTTCACAATGATTCAGCGCCCAACTTACTCGAGAATCGCTGCGGGGCGAGCGAATGACGAAAAGACGGTCCAGGAATCTCGATGATGAAATCATTAAACAAATCGTCGAGCTCATTGATGGTTGGGCCGGGGACCTGACATGGGCCAAGTTGATTCATGCGATTGAGCTTCGGTACTTCGCATGCTACACACGACAGGCCTTACATAATCACGAACGAATTCGTGAGGCGTTCAGGTTACGCAAGGAAGAGGCTGCATCATCCAGAGATGCTCCGACGACGCGAAACACCAGCCTTCAAATCGCTTTGGAACGAATTGCCCGTCTTGAGGCTGAGAACCGCCGGCTGAGAGAGGAGAATCGCCGCTTACTTGAGAAGTTCGCGACTTGGGCGTACAACGCGTATTCGCATGGGTTGAATGAGGAAGCACTTAGTCGGCCGTTACTAGAAGTTGATCGAGGACAGACAAGATAATGAACTTGAAACTCTACTTAGAGGATGAGTGGCCCCGGCGCGCGGCTTATCCTCAGATGTAGTTCCACTTCGAGGAGAGTCCGGTGATAGGTCCGCAATTTTGAATCCGATGTATCGAGCAGACGCAAGAAAATGGCATTCATCGATCTGATAGACTACCTTTTTCACGTTCTATTCGCATTAAATGACAAAGAAGAAAAGGAAGTCTAGCCCGAAGCCGATCACAACACCCGCAAAGTCCAAAGCGGAGATACAGGCTCCTCGGGCTTGGATGCAAGGACGAAGGTTGTGGGCAGTAGTAGCGTCTGCATGCGGCGTTGCGGCAGCCGTCATCACATTTGGTTACGGATTTATCAAGGACTACCGGGAAGGAAAACTTGGCGGCGAACTGGAACTCACTATCGACAACGTGCCGCTCAATCGCGGCATGCCAACCTATGTGTTCTTTCCGGTGACTGATGAGGGTGCGCGCTACCTCATTCCCGTCGGACTGGTATTGCAAAATCGCGCACCCGTAAAGGCGTCCGACGTCACGCTTTCAACTAGGTATGAGAAGCCAGCCGAACGTGCGTCTATGGCCGACTTGGGAGGACAGTTTTCGGGCGGCCGACTGGCTAGTGACCTGAAAAGCGAGTTGAATGGAAGTGACAAATATGACTATGTCGTCCATCGCGTCAATTTTCTGTCTGCTGGTGAAAGCTTTAGGCTCACGGACGGAGGCCAATCGTACTCGATACCAATAACGCTGGATTCGTACGAACCGCTGTTATACGGTGCTCACCAAGGGATTAATGTCAATATAGCCGCGGGCAGCGACCGTGACTCACGCCACACTTGGGACATCCGCTATCGCGCACTTGCAGTGCGGAACATGCAGCAGGTTCGCGAAGTGATGCGAACCTTTTATGCTAAACAGGTTGCGATCGATCTACGTGCGACGTTGACCACGAAGAGCTATCTGTGGCGGATTCTATTTGGTGAGGAGGTGAGCATCGTTGCCTTTGCTCCCGACTTTAAATATGTGCGTGAGCGTAAGCTCTATGTGCCTAATGACATGCCCAAAGAGCAGCTAGTGTACCGCTTTGACCCATATAAATGGACGCTGTTATTTTGAGTTGGTTCTCTCAGAATTTATGACAGCAAAAGACAATCAACATGGATACGATGATGACAGATTTCGACTACGACGAGTATGAAACGACATTAAATGGGCTACGCGATGAATGTCTACTTAATGCGCTTACCCCACAGGGGCTTATTGAAAAACATATAGACTGTTGCCAATCATCGACTTTGAAAGCAATGAGCCTTTGCTGTGAATTCAGCACTTTGGCCGAGCAACGGCAAGCCGAGAGCTTGCTGATCACGGGCCTCTTCAAACGGATTCCCAGAAGTGACCGTATTGCCGCCTTGTTGCTCAGCATGGAGGTTGGACGCCAGATTCAGCGACGTGATCTTGAGAAGAGGTTTGTACGTTATAAAAGCGAACAACCACTATTCACTAGGTTCCCGAAGTTGGATGGTCGTGCGCGTAAAGAAGAGTTGCTCCCTTGTGACAACCCTGCCTCGATTAGGTCTGATGGGATTGTCGAGCTTGAAGGCGGCTATGCCCGCCTTGATCCCATGCTGCCACCAGCTATCGTACACACGTTGGCGCAGCAGTTTCGCGAAGCGCCGCTGTACATCCGACTCGATCCTGAATTTGCAGAAAATAGTCTGCCGTCGCAACTGTTGCTGGAAGCGATTATGGTTCCAGCAAGGCACCTCTGGTGGCGAGACTTGGGCTTGCGTCATAGAGAGCAGACCGGAGCTCAATATAGTCTCATCCCTCCAGCATCGCCTCGTGATGATGCGGCTGCGTATGTCGAGTACCACGTTAAAGGCTTCCGAAAGCTCGAAACCATTACTCAGCGCAAAGACCCTGATCACTTGACTATGATGCTAGAAGAACTGCAGTTGCTCAGAAATGGAATGCTAATTGGGCGCTGTATCCACCTCGACACCAAGGCTCCGTACGGCACACCGCCGGATCGAGCCACGGTCCTTCATGTAGATCTCGCTATTAATGTTTACACTGATGCTAAAGTTGATGCACGCCTGATGTCTCAGATGAACGATGCCGAGAAGGTGGAGGCGAGCTTCCGCACGCACCTGCTACGCACCGAGGAAGTTCCTTTTGATGTCCTAATTCCGCTAAGCTTTATGTTCTTTGGCTCCGACCTACTAAAACTGGATTTGTTTACCAATCAGTTTTCACGTTAAGCGCTTCTTCAGGATTGCTAAGAAGACCCACTGCATCACATTGTCGTGAGTCCTCTTTGATGCGCAGCTTTAGCCTGCGAGGGCGAGCTACCCAGTATATTAAGGTCAGGCTTTCCCAAGTAATCCGAAACGGCCGTTGCCGCCGACTCCGGTGAAGGTCTCGATGCGTGCCAAATCTCGAATAGCTGTCGGCGGATCAGTATTTTCGATTACGATGAACTGCACTTTATCTTGAAGGCTAGCTAAGTGCTTATAGAAGTTCTCAGCGACGCTCGTAGTCTTGAGCTGGGCCTCGTCTACAGAGAGTTCACCATGACGCGAAGACATAGGCTCGCGATAAGTGAGAAGAGGTGTGTCGAGGACGACGAAGCCAGGATGCGGCAGTCTGTTCTCGATGCAATAAACGATGACTGCAACGTTGAAGGCAGCATGAAGAATTGCGCGAACACCCTTTCCATTCGCAGCACGACTCTTACCGCCGATGGTAATGTCATAAGCCCGTTCGTCGAACTGAACCTTGTCGGCATTGGGGAACTGCCAGGCGGTCAATACGGCCTTCACGGTTTCGCCAAATTTGAACGTTGTGGTTGAGTCTGGGCCAGCAGGCGGAGCCTTTTCCTCGCGCCTAGTTGGTTCGTTCTCAATTTCGGCTCGACGAGTGACCAACTTTGCGCGGCGCTGGTAGAGGTCAAGGACTTTGCTAATTTCAGTTCTCTTTGCTGTGTACGTCTCGTAGGTCTCCCGGAGCGAGGCTTCCAACGGACGTGTCTCTTGGATAGACTTGTCTAGAATTTCGATGTCGGTCTTTTGCTGCGCAAGCGTCTGGCCAAGGCCGCCGGCTTCAGCCTCAAGCGAAGTGATCGTTTGCGTGAGCTCCAACTGCTCTCGCTCGATCTTGCGCGCCTCAGCCGCCGCCGCTTTGTGTGCCATCGATATTTCTTCGGCCGCGTGGTTGTGCGTTTGAGCTTCAGAAGGTGCACCGCATACAGGGCAGTCCATATCTGCCATCGCCAAGAGAACGTAACCACCTTCCTCGATTGACTGCAAGCGCTGCAAGTCTGAGCTATAGACTGCTTGTAGCTTCGCGAAGCGTTGTAGTGTCAGGTCTAGTTGATTTGTTCGGTTGCGCAGTTCACGGTGGTGGTCGGTGGCGCTGCGCCGCTCGACAACCAGACTATCCAGCTTCTTCTGAGCATCCTGCAAACGCGTGGACAGATCACCCGTACTTTGATCCAGCAGCGCGAGCTGTTTCTCGGCTTCTTTCTCGTCGGGGCGATCTTCACCAAGCTCGATATCAAGTTGAGCGATTAGTTCGTTTACCAATTCAATCTTGGCTGTCTTTGCCACCTTTCTTTCGGCGACCTTGGGTACCGTCACGGCTGCGGAACCATCAGTTCCAGTAATCAGGAATTTAAATAGGTTCTGTTCGAACGTGCGCTCTGCCGGTGTACCTGAAGCAAAGACGGGACTCTTTTCTGCAATGATGTCTTCTTCAGACACGACGGCATATGGCGACAAGCGGAAGATGGACAAATTATCCTTTTTCCCGTTGGCGTCGCGCACGATCTGTTTGCCCGAAAATCCCATCACATCGAGCAGCATTTGTGAGACGGAGTCTGTTCGCCTGGTGTCATGCTGTTGACGTAAAACAGTGCCCTCGGGTGTTCTCGCGTTCTTGACTAGGCCTTCAAAGAGCTTGAAATGGCCGCCTTCGGTAGCGCGATAGAGCGTGACATTGCGACCGTCTGGCAGAGTCAGGCCCAGCCAGGCAGCGTCGTATGCAAGAATCTCTTCTGTCGCGGGCAAGCTCTTAGACACCCCAAGCATGAAGAGAATCGCCTTCGACGTGAATGACTTACCGGTGTTCGACGCGCCATAGATAATATTGAGCCCGTCGTCAAACTCGAGCTCGGCAGGTTTGATATTGGGGCCGGTAAAGGTAAGGTGGCGAAGTCGGATGCCTGTCATTTCGATAATCCTATTTGTGTCTCAGCGGCGTGGAATTCGGCAGTCCAGCGCCCAATTCTATTTTCAATTAGCCCCCGCATTTCCGCAGCTGTCCGATCGATAAAGTGGTTTGCCATCCATTTTGCGCGTTGCTTTAGGGCGAGTGAATAGGGCGCCTGCAATAGGTCGAGATAGCTCGGTGCCTCTTCGCTGGCGCAGTACTCAATTCCTGTTTCGCATTCGAACACCTCAATGAGGTGCATCTGCTGCATTATGCGCAGGCTTTGTTCTACTAATTGACGACGAACGAGCAACTCGCCGGCGCGATTGGGAAGATCTGGATGAAGGCTATCCGGCACATCCTGACCATCGAGGTCTCCGGTATGGACAACCAGGTGATCAAACCACGTCATTTCTGTTAGATCGCAACGGCGGGGATAAAATGCCTCCAGTACAACTAGTGCTCGAATGCCAGTCTCAAGCTTGCTGTTGAAGGGAGGGATGCCGCGCGCTGTTACTTCTATTGATGCCATGGCAGACGTCCTTCGTTTGCAAATTGATGGCAAGTTCCCTGCTTGATTTGCGGACCCGCATGCTTGCCCAGAACGCCTGACGGTTGGAGGACGGCGGCCTGTTTCATTACTTGGCTCAGCTTTGCGAAACCATTCGCATGCTCATCGCCATGAATCTCGACGACACCGTGGTAGATCTCGTCCTTGAATGTATTCAAATACTCCTCGGGAGTGGAATCTCGGTAGAAGCGATCGAAAGCCATCGAGTCGAAGAAGCGTGTCCGTTGGTCGCGCAAGTGCGTCCCGAACTGTGCGCTGGCCAACGCGGCTGCCGCATCGGAGTAATTGCCAGGTCCCTTTTCTGAATAAAGCTGGAGGAGTTGACCGATATACGCCGATTCGTTCGCTTGAATCTCTGCAGGTACTACCCCTCGTGGCGACGGCCCAGGATCTTCATTGAACCACTTTACAAGCACGGGCTTACAGGCAGCATCGTTTGCAAGCCGTGTAGAGTCAAGCCAATGGATCTGAGCGAAATCAAAGGCTTTGATTTTGGCTTCGATCGCAGGACTTAGTGAAATAGTCTGCTTTTCGACGAGTCGCCCTGCGATGTCGGCGTTCCATCGATCAAGGAAGGCCTGCCTAAAGCGTTCAGGATGGGCGATGAACTGCTGGACTGCCCGACCAACGCCAACTGGAGCAACGAAGAAGTAGGCGCGAGGCAAAGCGTAAGCGCCGTTTGCCGAGTGCATAAAGATCTTACCAAGCTCGACGAAAGCAGCGCTTTCGGATAGGTTTTTATTGAGTTGCTTGCATTGAAAATTGTCCCACGGGCCTTCCATGCGCATATCCGTGACATAGCCTGTAACGTCGCGACCCATGTCCCCGGTTCCCCGCCAGAGCTCGTGGCCGTTGTAGTCCTTGTAACGCTGCGCTAGCCAGTCGTTAACGAAGTCCTCCAATCGGTCAGCAGGAAGCGCCCGAATCAAGATGGCGTGGTTAATGCGCAAATATTTCTCCCGGTGACAGATTAGGATGATGTAGCATGATTGCAATCATACTAACAATCATGCTTTTCATGGGGAAAGTTTTTGAGGGGCGGCTTGTTGGCCCTGCACTTTAGCTTTTTAAAGTGCTTTTGACAGCTTCTGTCATCTTTACCAGGTGGTCGTAGTCAGCATCTCGTGCGGCCCGGATAAGGAAGTCACGCATCTCTTCGGCGCTCGGGCGCTGATCGAAGTCAAAAAAGTCCTTCAACTCCACTCCCAGTTCAACACGAACCTTGTCCAGAGTTTCGAGCGAAGGAAAGTGCGCACCTCGTTCGAGGCGGCTCAAGGATTTGGTATCGATCCCTATCTGGCCGGCCAATTCTTCTTGGGACAAGCCTTTGCGCTTTCGAAGTAATTGAACCCGCTCACCGACAAGGTGCTTTGGATCGGACATCGCACAACCTTCAAAGTAGAATCTAGCGAGTAAATCAACTTTGAAGGTTTATTTGAACCTCGTACAACGTCTATAATTGCGAAAAGTAATCGTATAGAGTTTACCTTGTCTAAAAAGGCATGAAGATGAGTCAATTCAAGAAGCTAGTGGGCGAAGTACGCCATGTCGGGCGCGTTCTCATGAGTGGGGGACCGGAAGACTGTTGCCAGCTCGATGTACTGGTAGTCAGGGATAGCGACAACGGTGAAGTGATTCGAATGGTGAACGTCATTGTTCCAAATGCGATCCACGAAGTCCTCAAGCCAGGGGAGATTGGACAGTTGGAGATCCTGATGTTGAACTATCCAAAACCATTCGGCAGCGCCGCTCGCTACTTCGTGTTGCGACTGGAATCTGCGAATGAGTGGATTGATGGCACTTCAAATGTGAAGGCGTGGGTGCAAGGGTCCAAAGGAGCCGCACTTCACTTCCTGTGGTTCGGGTTAATACTGATGCCAGCGTTCGGATTTGGTCTGCTGCTATGGATTTGCGCGGCAAGGTTGCTCGCGCTAAATGTGCCGCGTGCCGTGGCCGTGTCTTCACAGCGGGGGTAGCCGTTGTACTTCGTTACCGATGACGCATGGGAAGTTACGGACCCAGTAGTAAAGGCATTGCAAGGCGCCGAAGGACGACTGTTCCCGTACGTCGAACTGGCATTGAACCAGCCTCTTTGGCATCTAGATCTCTTGGTTAGCGTTGAGCATGGTGCTGAATGCTGGCGTCGTTTTATCTTGACCTCGTTAGAGCAAGCAGTATCGACAGCTGAAGAATATCCAGGCATCAGCCAGCTCCACTACCAAAGTGCGTTGTCTACCAGTGCTGAAAGAGACTACAGCATTTGGCACGTTCAAAAGGTGCTCGTTGGGCGTTGCTCGGATGGAAGGCTGGCTCATGTAATAGAGTTCCTGCACGGACGAGAGGTTTATCCTGACCGACGTTTTCTAACGTCCGAACTTGTGGATACCCGTTGCATATACGAAGCTTCCGGTTTAGCGGGGCAATCCCACTCGGATTAATGATTGTCTGCGCAGGTTATCTTCGCGTGCGCAAAATAGCTTTCGATCAATGGTACGCTTTTACCCTATGGATTGTTAGGGTACACCGGTACTTACTAGATCAAATCACTCAGCGTGCTGGCCTGATGGAATGAAAAAGATCGAAGCTATCAATAAACTAGTAACCTTGGACCAGTACGGGGTCTATGTGCTGACTCGAGGGGACCTGGCCAAGGCATTCCCGAATGAGAGAGAAAAAGCTTTTGAGAAATCACTGCAGCGCTTGGTTGCAGATGGCATCCTAGAGCGCGTTGCTAGAGGTGTCTATGTAAATTCCTTGGCTAGGTCCAAGCGAGGTGGTGTTGTAGAGGGCATCGCGGCCGTGCTGCGCCGTGGTCATTTCTCCTATCTCAGCAGGGAATCAATGCTTTCCGAGTACGGTCTTATCTCACAGATTCCGGTGAGCAGACTTATCTTGATGACCACGGGCGCCAGTGGAGTCTATGAAACCCCGTATGGTGTCATCGAGTTCAATCATACAAAACGTAGCATTGCAGAACTGATTCAGAGAACTGTTTCGGTGAAGGGGAGAACATTAAGACTGGCTACGAGAGAGGCCGCCTTGGAAGACCAGATCCGTGCTGGTCGGAATGTCAACATGATTGATGAGCATGAACTGCGCGAACAACTATTGTTTGGCAAATGAATAGTTGATTGACGGAATAACAGATTTCAAATATTGTCAGGTAAGAACTTACCATTAATTACGACGAAACTTGCGCTAACTTTCAAAAAGATACCATCATCCACGGGTTAGTTTTTCTCTTTTCGTTCTTAGTATTGGCTTACTCTGATGTCATTGAAACAAAAAAATTCTAAGGCCAATTCTGGAAAGGATTACAAGTCTGTGCCACAACTGACGTTGTTGAAACGGCAGTTTTTTCGGCATCTACGGTCCATTGCTGCCTTGGGCGGCAAGGAAAAAGATCAGTGCTATGTGGTTGACGCGATTGGTACCTTGATCGTGCTTTGGAGCGCTCACCATGTCCCGGGCATGACATGCAAGGGCTTTGGCTATTCTGAACGCCTATCGAAAGAAGTGGCCTTCACAAAATTCCTGGACTGGCTCTGCGCACAGAACTTTTTGGACGGTGCTTATTGGCTGAGCTCCGCCTACTCCATCTGGATGGGGACAGACTATCGCCAGCTGTTGGCGATGTACTTCACACCGCCATCGCTCACAAAACGGTTACTTGATGACCTTGAGTACGAAGGCGCATCCTTTGTATTGCATTCCTTCTTCGACCCTGCCTGTGGTGGTGCGGCATTCTTAGCCCCGATTGCCCAACGTATGAAGGCCGCGCTCAAATCAAAAGGAAAATCGGCGACGCAAATCGTTCGCCATGTCGAAAGCCATCTATTTGGGACCGATATAGACCCGGTTTTGTGTCGGATGTCTGAGCAGTTCCTGCGCATCGTCGTTGCCGAAGAAATAGCGTTATGTAAGATCGAACCTTCTTTTCACGTCGCTTGTGCAAATTCACTCACGGATGTCCGCAATCTATACGGCACCTTTGATGTTGTCGTTTGTAATCCACCATATCGCAAGATGCCTGCCGCTGAAGTGGTACTTCACCGTGAGCAATATGGACACGTCATCGACTCGCAGCCCAACTTGTATGGTTTGTTCATGGCACTCGGGGTCAAGTTGCTCCGCCCTTCAGGTGTCGCAGGGTTTGTAACCCCGACGAGCTTTATGTCCGGACGCTATTTTTGCAAGCTTCGTGAGCACCTGATGGAGAACGTAGATATCGCCAATATCGGTATCGTCAGCGATCGACAAGGGGTTTTCATCGACGTTGAGCAGGAAACGGCGCTAACTATTTTCAAGCATCGCGAGCCCAAGCAAGAGACACAGGTGTCGGCGAAGGTATCGGTCGTGTCTAAGGGGGGGGACCTTGCATCGGTAGGCAACTGCGATATTCCAAATTGCGGGAGTGTATGGCCAATACCGCGCGCGATAGGCGATGCCCAACTGATTCATCAGATGGGCAAGAGCAAGTATCGGTTAGTAGACTATGGTTTTGTGCCGCGTACAGGTGCATTCGTTTGGAACCGTGACAAGCGCGCTACTTTTTATCAAATAAGTGAAGCACGTGAGGCGAAAGCAAAGGCACCTTATCCACTCTTGTGGTCTAGCGACATTGCTACTGACGGGGCGATTAACTTCGGACAGAGTAAGAAATCGATCCGAGAACCAAGCTTTGTAGATATGGTGAGGGACGGGTCTTCCTCTATCTGTCGCCGCCCGTCTGTCTTGCTTCAGCGTGTGACCAGCAACGATCAGCCACTTCGTTTGGTTGGTGGCGTCGTCCCTGATACTTTGCTACGCGGCTTTGGTGGATTTGTTGGGGAAAACCATGTCGTTATTCTCGAATCGATCAGCAGCCAACAAAACGTGCCTTTAGAGCTGATGGTCAAGCTACTAAGCTCGCGTCCTGTTGATCGCTATTTCCGCTGCATCTCTGGCTCCACCAATGTATCGATCTTCGAGCTTCAGCAATTGCCTTTGCCGGCACCAGAAAGGCTGCTCGCTCTAATTGGTGAAGATCGCAATTTTGACGAGGTTGTACTACGCGCTTACCAATAGAAGCCTTCTTAATTTGAAGTGGGGTCGCCTCATTTTGATGAAATCCGCAATGCCAAAATTTGTATTCTTAAAGCCAAAAGATCGTGAAGAGCAGGCGCAAAAAAGAAAGGCGCAGGCGGAGCGCTTTTTGGCTGTTCATCGGAGCAAGCGGTCGGTATCTGAAGAGCGCAAGGTCGCATTGAGAGCGGAGGAAGTGGCCTCTCCTCCTCCGAGCGTCGCGCGCGCGCAACGCCCTTGGGCACAGGTTCGCGCGGGAAGTGCGCCCTTGATATATCAATCACGGGCGACTAGTGAGATTATTGCGCAGCAACCCTGGGCTCGGGAGTTGACGAACACTTTGCTCACTGCCGCCACCCAGAGTGGAGTGACGCTTTGCCTCGTTTGGCCGGCTAAGGTGGCAGCCCTGCCACTTCTCCACGTATTCGCCAGCGTTGAACGTGTATTTGCCAAGGACCTATTTGGCCTCCGAACGTTGCTCTACCCAGGCACCCACGCATGTCGGGCACCACTCCACAGCGTGCTCGCAGACCGCCAAGTACTCAGCGCTTTTTATCGAGCGCTTTGGGTGCAGCAAGAAAATGGCTCATTCGAGTCAGAAGTGTGCACATCGTCGACGGCATTCCTCGCAGTTCTATGGGCGCTGAACGACCTTACACAGCACACCCCTGGAGCTCCAAACCCTTCTCTCGCAGAACTCGTTCCAACGTTTGTCTTCGATCCCGTCAAGCGGGTTTGGGCTACTACAGTTTCCAACCCCCTGGAACGCACCCTAGCAAAGGTTGAACGTCTGGCGTTCCGACGGGACTTGCGCCATAGAGTTGGCCTTGAGTGGGGCATCCCGGACAAGGCGCCAAGCGCTCTCATGGTAATGCATCACACAGCAAAGAAGGATTCCTGGCGGACTGCATTAGATGCTCAGGCACTCAAGGGCTTGGGACGTCCAGAGGTTCTGTTGCTGGACGCGACTACTGCCGCTATGCGCACAAACTACGCGGCAGTCAAGTGCATCCCTGACTTCTTTGCGTTCACACAAGAGAACGGTTTTTCCAACTTAGGGGCCGTTGTCGTGACCGATGACCCCAAGACGTTCTTCATTTTGCGGGCGCAGTTAAATGGTTCCAAGACTGCGTTTACGACGAAGGTCTTAGCTGCGGAGGCCGACGAGGTGTTGCTTTCCGCGCATCCAGTTGCTGCTGAGTGGAATCCCGCTCAGCGCAGCAACTCGAATTTTAGCGTGAGCATCGTTGACCGAGACGCGTCGCAGCTCGCACTTACGCTCCAACGTTTGACTGCCGGAGCAGGCAGCGAAGAGAGTCTCGCCTACCAAGCACTGCTTGAGGCCTGCATGTACATCCTGCGACTGTCGAACATGCCCGCTGGATACTCCGACCTCACCACAATGTCGGCGGAGGCGGGTGAAGACTACAACAGCCAGCAAAACGCATGGACGCCGGTGAGGTTAAGGCTCATGGCAGCACTCTCATCCGGGGCGTTGAGGCAGGTACGCGCCGCCGTCGAACGAGCAATAACCAAGGCCGAGCAGCTCATCGATGATTGGAACGATTCCACGCCAATGGCGGCACGGATGTTGGCCGAAGTGCGCAAGCATGCAGTGGCAGGCCGAAAGAGCATCGCTGTGGTACTGCCGAGTAACAGATATGTTCGGCTAGCGAATGGTTTTCTTCAGCGAAAACTGGACACGGATTGGGCCGCTACGGAAGGGCTGATCGAGTGGCACACACTGTCCACCGTCGGCAAGACGCTCTCAGACGAACGGAAGGGCAGGCACTTCATTTTTGTCGGCATCAACGCCGATGTGCTGCGTATCCTATTAACTCATCCATACATCCCGCATGGCACCGCAGTACTTGTAGCCTATCAGCAGGCCGAATCCACCCTTACAACGCTGACCTGCATGAAGGAGGTGGATGCCTTCAAAGCTTACCGGGGGCGAATCGGCCTGTTGGCCCAGGAACTGGAAAGGCGCCTCGCGGAAGTACCGAACCCGTTGGTTATTAGCAAATTACGAGAAATGTCTCTGACTTTCAAGTTTGAGGAAAACAGCCACACGGGCCAGAGCGGTGAGCAGACGTACATTAAATTCGAGCTAGAAGGTGGTGGCCGTATGGATGCTTCTGGTTGGGTCTACCGTCACGTGCCTGATGAAGACCCCCCATTCCGCCGAGCAGCAGCCAGCGCCATCCGGCCAGGCGATTTTATTTTTTATATGACCGACGAACTGCGAGCCAAATTAGAATCGTCACTACAGCTGAACGGTGAAGGAGTCACCTCTGTGGTGGATCCAGTTCGCATGTTGCTTAGGCTGTATCACGACGATGTTCAACGGCGCTGCACGTTGATGTTCAAGTCCACAAAGCGTTCGGCGCTTGCGCGAGAAATACACGCGAAGATGGTTGAGCTGGACCCGATTGCAGGGGACTGCCGACTAGGTCGGGTGTATTACTGGTTAGCTCTGCAGGCAAAGGATGACACCAGGCCCCATGCCTCTAAGGATTCCAAGTGCTTCAAAGTTTTCTGTAAAGCTCTGGGCATTAGCGACGAGGCAGCCGAGCAACACTGGGGCTTCATTCGCAATGCACGGCGTGTTAATCAGCATCTTGGACGGGAGCTGGTCGCACGATACGCTGAGATTATGTTCCAGCCCGAGAGCGCGGCGACATATCGTAAGGTGCCCGACATCATCATCCGAGAACTGCAGCAGGAGGCGTTGGGCTGCGTCTATCGCGTCGAATCCGTTGTGCAACCTATACCGCGCACGACATCAAGCAACAAAGGAGAGACAAGTGCCTATTCTCAGTGAAAATCCCCGCGATATCCATCCCTCCTACAAGGAGGCTGTGGTCGACAGCCTTCTCAACGGGCTGTCAGCACGGCTCGCCGGCCGGGGTGACTTTTATCGGGTCGTATACGGGACTAAGCCTAGCGCCGCTTTGATGTCAGAGTTCATCGTTCCGATGCCGACTGAAGAGCGTGGCGGCGATGAAGAGGCTGACCCTATTCGCATCAGTGCGCACGGTTTGGACTTCCAGATTCGCTCGGATGCCATGGCCACCACGCTGGGCGTTTCACTAACGAGTGCAGTCTACGTTCGGATTCTTCCGACTGACGATGAGGTGAAGCCCGGGGGGCGATTGGAACCCACATTCCCCTTGACGCGAGAAGCACGGTCCGAAATCCGCGGGAAGGTCAAAGATGTGCTGGCGAAGCTCGTTGCGGAGCTACCTGGTGGCAAGTCGAATCCTGAATGGGCTGTGAAAAGCTTCGAGGCTCGCAAGCTTGTTTATGAATCGATGCGTCTGCCCTTCGACAATCGCTTGGACCGTGCGCCGATGGGCGACGAAGCCGAAGCCAAGGATGCTGAAGGAGAAAATGGTGAAGGTGTCGAGGACGGAGAGACACGGCCCGCTCAGGAGGTTGGCGTCGGCTTGTTTACGCCTGATAGCTTGGCCGATGACATTCTTCCCCCACCGAAGTGGCTCCGACTAGAGCTCAACTTGCCTTCCTTCGAGTTCAAGCCGGCTACTGCCGAGGCGGATGCCAAGCGGGCAACCGATGTACTGAATGATGCTATAGCCAAACAGATTGCAGACTGGGCTGCCAGCTCGGACCCCGATACGGGCGGAAAGTCGTGGGGATATCGCCGGAGTCGAGTACGGCCCTCCGACGTACGTGACTGGACTCGGTATTTGGAAAGAGTTCGCGCCTCGGCTCTTGCGGTCATCGTGCCAAAAATTGAGTTGCGCTGGGTTGTTCAAGCAATGCCCGACCCGGTCGACGCGACCCGAACGACAGTTCATGTAGCCTTGGAGAACTGGACGGCTCCGCTCACCAATACTAACTTCAAGGAGTTGGAACCCTCGGTCTTTCACGTTTCGGTAACTGTGGTAGTTCCAGCAACTGATCATCAGTTCCTGCGCTTGGATCGTGTCAAACCTTCCTACCGGTACAACCAGTACCTCACGTACCCGGCGCTGGGGTTCAATGGCGGTATCACACTGACCGTTAGTGGCGCGCAGCATCGGCTGACCACGACTTGGACGCCGCGTTACGTGCTGCCCCGAATCATCCCGACCGATGATGCAGTTGAGCGAAACATCGAAAAGCTGTCGAACCCTGATTGCCTAACCGGCCTGGCACCCCTCATCAAAGCCTACGAGTGCTGGCTGACCAAGGTGGCAAAGCATCCAGTGGATCAGGGTCTCGACGGGCCAAGCGCGGGCGAGCAGTTGGCTGCCGAGAAGGGTAAGCTGCACGTGGACCTAGTGGCTTGGCGTCGTGAGCTTGACGCTATCCGCTGCGGCTTGGATATTCTCGAAAAATCTCGCGCGAATTGGAGCGGGCCTGGAATCCAAGAATCACCGCTCGGCATCCCGTTTGAGGCGTGGGTGTCAATGAACGCCTCCATGGCAAAGGTAGCCAAGTTGAAAGGCTACGATGATTGGCGACTGTTTCAGCTCGCCTTCATCCTAGCGTCCATTCCGGCTTTCGCGACACGTATTCCCGAGTTCCATAGCTTTTACACACCCGAGGTTGCCGAACACGCCAACGCCGTGACGCTGCTGTACTTCGCGACTGGTGGTGGCAAATCTGAGGCGTTCTTAGGCCTGCTCACGTTCGTGCTCTTCCTCGACCGCCTCAGAGGCAAGCACAGAGGGGTATCTGCTTTGATGCGCTACCCGCTGCGATTGCTCACGCTGCAACAGGCACGCCGCACCTTCGCGACAATGGGCGCGGCCGAAGAGGTTCGACACTCACGTGGGCAGCCTGGAGAGCCTTTCTCCCTCGGGTTCTGGGTGGGCGGCAGCAACACGCCAAATTGGCATTCTGATGACGGATACAGCGAAGTCCCAACCGACGACGAAGTTGCTCCGAACGCTGAGTCCAAGCACAAGAATGTCCAACCCTACAAGAGCGCTCGCGAACGCTGGTTGAAGCTGTCGTCGTGTCCATTCTGTGGTAACAAGGATGGTAGCCTGCTGGCACTGCGTCGCCAAGCAGGCGTTGGCGCCAACGCGATGGGGCACTACTGTACGGCACCTAAAGAAAACTGTTCCTGGAACGCTCGATTCGACAAGCCGACGCCACTTCCCTTTCACATCGTAGATGAAGACATCTACGCCAAAGCCCCGTCCGTTTTGCTGGGTACAGTAGATAAGCTCGCCGCTATCGGCCAATCGCAGGGAACTATACGCAGGTTCTTCGGCATGTTCGGGTTCGCGCCACTGGTCGAGACTGACAGCGATCGTCTAATTGTACCGATGAAGGTTAAAGACTGGGATGGTCATCCTGGAGCTGGTACACGTGCGTTGTTCCCCTCCTTCGCGTCAGGGGAAAAGCGATTCTTTGACCCGTTTCCTGCCCTATTGATCCAAGACGAGGCGCACCTGCTTGACGAGTCCTTGGGCACCTTCTCCGGTCTGTTTGAGTCGGCTTTGGAAGCTGCGCTTGACCAACTTTCGACGTTGCTGCAGGGGCACCTGTCATATGAGCCAGACTCGACCATACGCCGAAAAATCAAGGTCATAGCCGCTTCGGCCACCGTCAGCGAGCCGCAACGACAGATGCGAAATCTTTACCAACGGGATAACACTGTTCAGTTCCCCTATCCAGGACCGAGCCTATACAACTCGTTCTATGCCACCCCCCTTCAACCAGACACTTCGGCTGACGATTCCGAGCGCGCAGGCATCGCCATTGACGATATAGAGCTACGCAGCCACTGGGGACGGGTCTACGCTTCTGTTCTGACCAATGGTCATCGACACACCGTAGCAATGGCCTCCGTTCTCGGACATTACCATGTCATGATCACCGGCCTATACGAGAGACTGCGCAGTGGAGATCAGGCTGAAGAGGATTTCGCCCGAAACGAGCTGATTCGATGGGTGTCGCCCGGCCCCCTGCAGGCGCAGTTCGTTCGTCTTATAACAGCTGCTGATGCTGCAACGTTACTGACACTGGTAGACCTGCACCGAATCGCCTTGACCTACGTTACCAATAAGAAGGGGGGCGACCAGGTCATCGATACCGAAAAGGTCCAATTCGAGAAGCTTCACCAGGCCGAAGGATTTTCCGAAAAGTCAATCATCTCGGAACTAATCTCAGGGGCAGTGTCTGCCGCCGAAATTCAAGACATTGTCCGGCGGGCCGAGACCCGTGTTGGTGTCGGTAAGCAGTTCCCAGAGCTCAACAACACACTGCGTTCAGTCATCGCCACCTCCGCCATTTCGCACGGTGTTGACGTAGAGGAGTTCAACGCTATGTTCTTCGCGGGCATCCCTTCGGACATCGCGGAATACATCCAGGCATCGTCTCGCGTGGGCCGGACTCACGTGGGCTTTTCGCTGTTGGTACCCGTACCTCAGCGGTATCGAGACAGGTTCGTGCTGGAGATTCATGATATTTTCCACCGCTTCCTTGAGCGAATGATCCTGCCAGCAGCGGTCGACCGATGGGCAGAAAAAGCGCTGGTACGCGTGATGCCGAGTTTTTTCCAAGAGTATGTGTGCGGAATGAACTCCATCGAGAGGCTGTGCGCGGCAGATGACGACAAGAAGCGCTACAGCCCAACATATGCCATGGCGCCCGATGTGCGCGACTTCCTAGCGGTCCCGGCCAACATGAAGACTACCGAAGAATTTATGGAAAAATCACTCGGCCTGTCCTTCTCTCCTTCCCCCGAGGGGAAGAGCTACTACCGCTCGTTACTCAAAGGCCAGCTCGTTCATTACCAGCAGGACTTGGGTATCGACCGGTTGGTCAATGGCACCCGTTTGGTCCAGTTCTTTGCGGCACGCAACAGTCAGCTGCGGCCGATGACCTCGCTGCGCGACGTGGACCAACCCGGCCTCATTCATGAATCAGGTGTGGACGCCGCTTACAAGCGTGTAGGTGACGGAATGACAGCTCGGGTAATGACCTTTATTCGTCGGGGTTCCGGCGCAGACATCGATTCAACGGACAGCGCTACCGAAGCGCGGAACTGAGGAAGAAACGAAATGGCCAAAGCCAAAACAATGAACCGCTCTCGCAATCAACTTGCGACGGCTTATGCCCCGGAAAGCTTCTTCACCTTCGAAGGTGGGATGGGTGCGTGCATTGCGCACTCATCCGTCGGCGAGCCAATTCAGTTGTCGGAATCGACCATGGATTTAGTGTTCGAGCGGATGAACGAGCTCGGGCGCGCCTGGTTCAATGCCGCCTCATCCGTGCGTGATGGTGACCTGACGAAACCACGTATCTTGCCAGCGCAGTGCGTGGACCAAGCCCTACTGGATCCCAGCAGGGCGGAGTTCCAGCTGCCGGGCCAGGACCGCTTCTATTTGTGTCGACCCTCACATATGGAGTACACGCCGGCACCTCTTACGTTTGTGTGCCGGACGTGTGGGATGTTTCAAGGCTATGAGACACTCGTGGAGTTAGACAAAAATCTAGGTAGCCTAACGCCTGAGCACTGCCCTAATCCAAGGCAGAAGAGCCAATGCGACTGGGAGCAATTGGACGTCATTTTCGTTCACTGGTCCGGACACTGGGAGGCAGCTTTTCCCGGGCAGTGGCACTGGAGTGACCGCGATGCAAAGGTTACCAAACGCTATGATAGCTGCGTCTGCGGCAGTTTTCAGTTCAAGTTAAATCGGCGCTCCGCAGGCATTGGGGATTGGTTCTTCGAGTGTGCCGCCTGTGACAAGCCGCTATCGCCAAAGTGGCTTCAGAATGACCGGGACACCCTGCGCATTCTCGGGCCGGCGATGGGCCCCGACCGGCTCACCGAGGTGCGGATGCAGGCGACACCCTATCGCGCATCGAGCGCGTATTACGTTAAGTCGGATCTGTTCATCGATTTCAAAGATGGGAGCCAGCAGCTGTTGACCCGCCTGCGGCCTGGGCGGGAAATGGAACTGAAGGACTTTATCGCCAAGCAGTATGGTTTTGCCGCTCAACCAATTACTGATGAGGACGTGCAAAAGGCCTGCGAGAATAAGCCGGAATGCGTCAAGGATCTAGCAGACTACCTGGCCGCTGTGGAACAGATTCGTATGCTCGAGGGGTTTTCCGAGCCGATGCGAACTACTCTCAAAGGTGCCATCGAGCTGGCATACACCAGCCGCCAGCGAATCTTAGATGACCTACGTCGGCGGCAGATTTTGATGCCTAAGGCAGATCTACCGACATCTGTTAACTGGAACCTCCAAAACAGACAGTCGATTTTCGCGTCGAAGTTCGACCCGTTCCGTTTGGCCGTCGAGCACGCGGCGCTTAAGAGTACGCGCCTGGAAGTCGAGACGCGAACGAACGGGAAGAAGCCATACGTCTCCTTCACTCGGCTCGATGAAGACCTGGCCCCCGAAGACAAAGGCAGGACGAACCAGGTTCAGGATGCAACGCGCGTTTTGCTCGACAAACTCGGGTTGGAGGAAATGGGCCTTATTCGAGAGTTCGACCTGTGCCGCTTTAGCTTTGGCTACTCGCGCATGGAATCCACACCCATCCTCCGAGAAAAGCGGGGTATGGATATGCCGGTTCGTCTTAACTTGTTCCCGCCGGTGAAGCAAAACGACAGTACGCGGTATCCCGTCTATGTTGTGCAGCAGGGAAATGAGGCAATCTACGTGCGTCTCAAAGAGGAGCTTGTCCTTGAGTGGCTGCATAGCCTTGAGTGTTCAGATATGTTTAACCTAAACCCAGGCGAGATAATTGGCGCAGGGTTGTTGGGTGCGGCGCAGCCGATGAGTCCGTTCTTAGACAATCTGCCAGAGACAGCAACTCCGCCGGTGTACTTCTATATTTATACGCTGCTTCACAGTTACTCGCATTTGCTGATGAAGCACGTTTCAGAGTACTCCGGCCTAGACCTAGGTTCGCTGGGCGAGTACATCTTCCCAGCTGACTTGGCCTTCGTGGTCTACCGCAATGGCACGACCATGGACCTGGGTAACCTATCTGCGCTGTGGCGTAACGCCGGCACAGCGATGCTGACCACGATGCTTGGCTCTAGGGCGACTCAGTGCGGCACGGGTTCGCTGTGCACTGAGCGTGGTGGCGCCTGCCCCGACTGTGTGATGATGCCAGAAACCTCCTGCGTCGCCGGCAATAAACTCCTATCACGCTCGGTACTACGGTCTATCGGTGGACGGCCTCGTCTGGACAAGCGGAGTGCACCGATTCGCGGGTACCTTGACATGGTCAAGCCGTAGGCGGTGCGTGCGGCGGCGTCCTCGGACGTGATATCTGGTGGAGCCGAGGGCTTCTATCTGGGAGTTCAAGAGAATTCCCAGTCAACTTCATCCATGTATTTTTGGAGAGTTATTTTTCGTCGGCTGAAAGCTTCAGCATTCGAAACGGAGACAGTAGCCTTGCCGAATACGCTCTCATCTGGTAGCTGTAGTTGAATTGCAACTCTAGAGATATGTGTCGCCTTCGAGACATCAAAGAGTACTCCAATGCTGAGTGCAACCAGTTGTTGAGAGGCGTGTATCAGGGCTTCAGTTGGCGGTCGTTCATGTCTGTCGCGGATGAGTAGAGTTCCGACTTTCTTTGACTCTTTCCAACCGCTGACCTCGTAGCCTACAGTTGAAAGATCATGTGCAATTTGCATTAATGATGACGCCAACGATCGCTCAAGCTTTGGATATCCTTGTGCCAGGATTGCCGGAGCATGCTCAATGAAAATAATGGTATTGGCAAGCCGCAGTGCATGATGAGCTTTTTGAATCCAGCGGCATACTGCGCGCAAGCGATGTAGCCCAAGTCGCCGCGACTGAGGGTTTCCCTTGCCGAACGTTACTTGGATCGTCTTGGGTCGGACTAAGCGATAAGATTTGTGGGCGGAAATGTTCCTCCACTGGTTCACGCTTAACTTTAGATCAGGATCCCGAAGTAGCAATGATGCCCTGGCCTTATGCGGTTGAGGAAAACTGCCAACCAACGCGCCGAAGTCTAGCGAAGCAACTCGATCTGGCCACGCGCCGGTCGCATCACGTATCGCGAACGCATATAAGATTTGGAGTTGGGGCTTGAAACAGCCTTCAGCAATACCGCAAATCGTTTCGAAGACTTGAAACGCTATGTCCCTTGGTGCCGCACCTACCTCTAGCGAACTAGTAGTCTGGAACATATGTAGCCAATGGGCGTCAGATGTGCCGAGGCCTTCAAATGACTCAAGTAAGCTTTTGTAAGCCCCACTTCTGTCGATGCGCAAGACTTGTCGGTAAAGCGAGAGACTCCAGCGGAGTAAGTCAACATATTCGGGATCTTGGGCAATGCGCGCGAGGTTGCGTAGTTCCAAGATGAACGAATCGAGATTTTTCTTCAGCTGAGTGTGACGTCGAAAGTAAGGAGTGAATTCCGTTATTGCTGCTTGCTTCCAATCTTCGCGACTGTAGACAATTGGCACGCGGTGGTCTCTGATAGATTTGATCAGTTTTTGCATGCTCTCCTTTGCTAAATCACTCATTGGCATATAGTCGGGATATTCCGAATATGCCATTCATAGCACTGCCCATCTGCCCGATCCATAAATGGCCGTTTCTCGAGTTGATGTGTATGGGCAGTCTTGATCAACGCTCAACCAGTATAAGTTCCGAACGGAAGACATTCCCAATGCGCATTGTAGCGCTTGGGCCATCGGATTCAACTACACTTCTCCCAAGTAGGTTGGCCCAGGAAACATGCGCTTTGTCCGCCAGGGCCTCAACTGTAGGACGCTCTTGAAGTTCCTCCAAGGCCTCACGGTTCACGCCTTGTTTGATGAGGACTTTTTTTACAAGCTTCCCGTTCACGTGAATTCCCCGCGGCAGCTCGATAATGATTTCTCTACCTCTGAACTCATTACCGAATACATTCGAAATTTGCGTATTGTCGCCAAGCTCAGATTTTGATCGTTGCTCTCGTTCCGCAATAAAACGTTTGCGTATGCTCTCCGCCCTGGCAGTTTTGTAATGGCGCGCATCAGGCACGGGGCCGAGCGGTGAAGCGACCGCTTCGGCGGTCACTTCAAATCCTGCCATACGGAGAGCCCGAGACATAACACCGCGATTGACGGCGTCGTCAGCGAACATGAGATGATGATTGCTTACTTCAAATGGTTCATCGGGCGTGGGATCAATTATTCTTAGAACACTGCCTGCTCCACCGTGTACGTCGATGCTTAGCCCGCATACCAGCCGTTGGCCAGTGTGGCCTGCTGGGAAAGTTATAGAGCACTTTTGCGCCACCCCGCCCGAGAGCTGGCGCTCACTATATACAGAGCCTGACTGAGTACCTTTGCATTCGATTACGTGCCATCGTCCGGTTGTGTCTCGTGCGACGAAATCTGGTGTTTTGTTCGGACCGCGCTTCGCAGTTTTGCGCTGTGTCGCGCCGATAGAAGCCGCGACCTTCTGCATGAAGTATCGACCATCAACTATTTGCTCAAGGGCGAGCTTCTCACTTAACCAAAGAAGTGGAACTCCCATGCCAAAATCGTCGCTCAGGATGGTCTTCTGATGCGCGTCGAGTTCAGCAAAGCTTTGAGTTAGGCTAAGCGTGGAATCAGGCGAAATGGCAGCCAAATATCTGACCCAAGCCCAAAATTCACTTAATGACACACCGGTCGATGATGTAGGTGTCGTAAGATAACCGATCATCAGCAACATCGCCGGGATGTTCAAATCATAGGAGCTTTGCCCCGCAAATGCCCGTGGAAATCGTGGTAGGACACCAGGCCCCGGCCAAGTGGTCCTGTCTATGTCTATTGTGAGTGTGCGGTTCATGCGTCTTTCGAAATGGCGTAGATAAAGGCTAGAGTTGAGATTTGATTATGTCGTAAATAAAGTCTTGCTACCCCAGTCTCGTCCGCTTGTTGCTGCCTCCCACCTCAAATATCCTTCACGGAGCGCTTGGGCGTCTGCCAAGGCATGATGTGGTGGCCATACCGAAGAATATGTCAGCACCTCACCTAGCTTGTACGCCGAGTGTCTGAAGATCTTGTGATCGATGAGCTCATAACCGCACAAGTTCTCTGGCCGAGGACCTAGAAATGAGGCTTCTAGAAGTTGTCGGTCAGTTTCGAAATCGTAGAACACCGTTGCAGCCTCAGTCAACATTCGGAACCATTCGTACAAGCGGCTTGATAATTCAGCGGCCGTGCACGTGGCATGCGATTCGTGGCCAAGTAGCGGGATCACTTCGCTTCGAACAAAAGTGGAACAGTCTTCGTACCTATAGTCGGTCCGTTCCGCATAGAAGGCATGGCCGCCCTCTGTCACCATTCCGATGCTAATCAGGTCTGGATGTGCGTGGTCTGTAAATTCTGTATCGATGAAGATTCGCATAGCCCCGCCATAGTACACGGTCGGCGTTAACTGTTTACAATTGGCGGAATTCGGTGGGAGCAGGGAAACATAGGAAGCCCATGGTTGCAGGCTTCCTGAAGTTGTTTACGCGGTTGTTTACGTGCTCAGGTACGCACAACCCGACTAGAGCGTCCCCGCTGCAAAGCTTTACACCAAACCCCATAACTCCCGGTAGTTATGGGGTTTTTTGTTGTGCACCCAGATGAGCAGGTATTGAAATACATTTCCCTTCGCCATGTGAAGGCTATCGGTCCATTCGCTCCCGCTGCGAGAGCGAATTGAGTGCTCCTCAAATACCTCGTTGCGGATTGATAAATCTTGCACCTCGGTTCGTGTCTTCAGCGACACAAAAGACGGCTTATTTCCAAAAAACAATGCTCGGCAGAACGAAATATTCCCAGAATTTTTGACCGCCGTTTTATGCTGAACCCACTTCCATGGCGGCCAGCACGCCGGAAGAGACCCTCCTATCGCCACGTCGATGGCGTGGCGATTGCAGCCCTCGCAACCATCACTTTGACAGGTGAGATACGATATGAACAAAGCGACCGCATCCGCAGCGTGCTTCTCCCTCATGGCCTTCAGCGCCGGCTATGCCGCCGCGCAGTCCTCCGTCACGGTCTACGGCAACATCGATGTCGGCGTCAGCAAGCGCAGCGACACGACGCTCGCCGTCGGCCGGCGCGACAACAACCGGCTGGGCTTCAAGGGTGTCGAAGACCTGGGCGGCGACCTGAAGGCCTTGTTCCAGCTGGAGATACGCTACGACCCGGACATCGGCACGATCGAGGGCAAGACGCGGCCGCTGTTCCAGGGCCAGAGCCGGGTTGGCCTGCAGGGCGCCTTCGGCACCGTGCGCTTCGGCCGCGGCCTGACCGCGCTGCAGGACTCGTCCAGCGCGTTCGAGCCGTGGCGCGGGGTGCCCAGCACGGCCGGCTTCCAGACCGATCTGACGGTGGCGGGCTACAACAGCCAGCCGCTCGATCCGGCCGGCTCGTCGGCCAACCGGTGGTCCAACGCGGTGTTCTACAACACGCCCGAGCAGGGCGGCTTCCAGCTCAACGTGACGGTGGCGAGCAAGGAGGCCAACGGCAACCCGGCGATCGTCGGCCGCGGCAGCCTGGCGAACCCGCAGTACCCGGCCAACGCGGCGCTCGAGTCGAATCCGTATTCGGTGTCCGGCACGTATAACGGCGCCATGGTGGGCGGCATGCTGGCGTACGAGCGCAACGCGGCCGAGACCACCTTGTGGTCGGTGGCCGGCTCGCTCAAGCCGCATCCCGACGTCAAGCTGCTGGCGTCGTATCAGAAGCAGGATCAGAGCCACACCATGGCAAGCAACGCCAACACCAAGGCCTGGGTGACCGGCCTGAACTGGAATGTCGGCGTGGGCACCATCCTCGCCGGCTATGGGCAGAAGTCGCCCGACGGCGTCGCCAAGACCAAGCAGACCAGCGTCGGCTACGAATACAATTTGTCGACCCGCACCTACCTGTACGCGGATGCCTCGCGCCGCGCCAGCGCGGTGTCGGTCAATTTCTACGGCGTCGGCATCTTCCACAAATTCTGATCGGACCCCATCATGAGACACCATTCCTTCGGTCGCCTGTTTGCCTGCCTGGCCATGCTGGCGCCGGCGCTGGCCATGGCCGACGACAAGATCACCCTGAGTTTCAACGAGCGCCCGCCCTACCTGGTGGCCGGCGCCGACGGCTCGGCGAGCGGCCTGACCGGCACGCCCGCGGCCGAGGCCTTCCACGCGGCCGGCATCGAGGTCGCGTGGAGCAAGGTGCCGCCCAACCGGCAGCTGGTGGTGATCAAGGAGGGCGGCCCCAATTGCGCGATCGGCTGGTACAAGACGGCCGAGCGCGAGCAGTTCGCCAAGTTCACCAAGCCGATTTATCGCGACAAGCCGACGGTGATCATCGCCCATCCCAAGTTCGCGGCGGCCGAGCATGCCAAGCTGGGCGAGATCCTGGCGACCAAGGGCGTGCGCGTGCTGGTCAAGGAGAATTTCAGCTACGGCCCGTACATCGATGCCGCGCTGGACAAGGTGAAGGCCGCGCAAACCAAGTCGAACGGCACGTCGACCCAGATGCTGCAACTGGTGAACGCCAACTCGGTCGACTTCATGTTCGCGTCCGAGGAGGAGGCCAGCTATCTGGTGGAGCAGTCCGGCATCGGGGCGGGCAACTTCAAGCAGATCAGGATGCCGGACGTGCCCGCCGGCGACGACCGCTACATCATGTGCAGCAAGGACGTGTCCGATGATGTCATCGGCAAGCTGAACAAGGCGATCGGCGCGAAGAAGAGCAAAAAATAGCGGCGCCATGTTGCGCGTCCTGTTCCTGTGGCTGTTGCTGGCGCCGGCGTGCCGGGCGCAGGACGCCGTCGTGCTGTACTACAACGAACGCCCGCCGTACCTGATGAGCGCGCCGGACGGCGGCGTGCACGGCCTGACGGCGGACCCGGCGGCTGCGGCGTTCGCCGACGCCGGCGTGCCGGCGCGCTGGATGCGCATGCCCAGCAACCGCCAGCTGGCGCTGCTGCAGAAAGGCGGCCAGCGCTGCGCGGTCGGCTGGTTCCGCAACGCCGAGCGCGAGCGCTACGCCAAGTTCACGCTGCCGATCTACCGCGACCTGCCGCTGGTGGCGGTGGTGCGCGACGACTTCGCCCTGCGCGACGCCTCGACGCTGCGGCAACTGCTCGCGATGCCGGGCGTGGTGGTGCTGGTGAAGGAAAAGTATTCCTATGGCGGTTATGTGGACGCCGCGCTGGCCGAGGCCCGGCCGGTCCGGAGCGCCACCACCGCCGAGAGCATGGCGATGGTGGCGATGATCGGCGCGCACCGGGCGGACCTGATGTTCCTGGCCTCGGAGGAGGCCGATTACCTGCTCCAGCTGGCCGAGCTGCGCGACAAGGGCTTGCGCGTGCTGCGCCTGACCGACGTGCCCACCGGCGAGCGGCGCCACATCATGTGCAGCAAGGATGTCAGCGACGACATCCTGCGCCGGCTGGACAGGGAGATCCAGCAAAAGTCCGGCGGGCCATGACCTGTACAATGAACGCCAGTTGAATGTTTTCAGGTGGTGTGACGATGCGCGGTATTCTCTTGCTGATGGCCTGCCTGTTTGGTGTCGCGCCCGGCCGAGCTGGTCGTCATGGTCGACAGCACCTCCAACATGCCGATGGCGCGCGTGCAGGACGGCCGCCTGGTCGACGGCGTGCACAAGGAAATCGGCGAGATCCTGGCGCGCCACATGGGGCGCCAGGTGCGCTTCGTGCTGCTGCCGCGTAAGCGCCTGGAACACGCGCTGCAGAACGGCGAGGCCGACCTCCTGTGCGCCTACATGCCGGAGTGGCTGAGCGGCGATTATTTGTGGAGCCGCGTCGTCTTCACCACCGAGGAAGTGCTGGTGACCGACGCCAGCGTGCCGCCGGTGCGCGCGATCGGCGAGCTGCGCGGCCAGCCGGTCGGCACCATCCTGGGCTATTTCCATCCCGAGATGGAGGCGCTGCTGGGCAAGGACTTCGTGCGCGACAACGCGCCCAACATGGAAAGCAATATGGCCAAGCTCGGGCGCGGCCGCGTGCACCACATCCTGATCACGCGGGTGGTGCTGGACTACTACCAGCGCCTGCGCCAGCCGCCGCTGGTCATCCATCCGCCGCTGCCGGTGATGTCCTTCGCCACGCGCTGCGCGGTGTCGCGCAAGGGCCATGTGGCGCTGCGGGAGATCGACCAGGCGATCGGCCAGGCCACCAGGGACGGCAGCCTGGCCGCCATGCTCACGCGCTTTCGCTAGCGCATCACCGGGGGAGGACGTTTGCGTCACACATCGATAGCGCGCCAGATGGCGCTGGTCAGCTACGGCACGCAGTTCCTGCGCGGCCACGCGGAGCTGGAGGACTGGTACCGCCACGGCATCTTCTTTGGCGCGCGACTGCAGTTCCGTACGCCGGACGGCAACGCCCTGCTGGCCGACGACTTCACCTGGTGGCTGGGCATCCTGCGCCAGTCCGGCGCGCTGCGGCTGTCGCTGCACCTGCCCGCCGAATTCGGCATCGACACCGAGCGCACCATCCTCGGCAGCGGGTACGCGCTGGCGGTGCACTTCGCCGACCGCCACGAGATCTGGATCGTGGGGAGGGAGCGGGCCGCGTGGCACGAGCATCCGCTGCTGCCGGACGACGGCCACTACCCGGCCTTCCCGAACGCGGCCCACTGGGGCGGTGAACTCGATAGCTATTGGCGGGTCGCCGAGCGGCCGGGCACGCTCGAGGTGCCCGACACCAACTGGAAGCAGCTGGCGGCCGCCATCTCGGCCGATCTCGACCTCCGCGCGCCGTCCAGCCTGGTGCCGGCCGGGCCGCTGTTCCTGCCCGGCGGGGAGCCGGCATCGTGGGAGAAGCTGCCGCTGTTCGCCAGGTCCGCGGCGGCCGCGCCCGCGCACCATCTGCTGGCGACGCTGTATGCGGAACAGGCGAAGTTATCCAACGAGATGAATCCGAAGAACGAAAACAGCGCCTTCCAGCACATGGACGAGGCCGACGCCGTGGCGCTGGAAAACTGGGGCCGTCGCCTCGACAGCTGGACCGTCGAGGCGGAGCTGCGCTGTGCCAACGAGTGCCGTTCCAGCGCCATCCTCGAACGCGGCGCGCCGCTGACGCGCCTGCACCGGCCGGTCCAGGTGCCGGTGCCGGACCGGCAGCCGGCCGGCAACGCCGCAGGCGCGGGGTCCGGCGCGCCGGCAGCCGGGAGCGGCGCCGCCGGCAAATGGCGCGACCGCCTGGCCTTCGCCATCGCGATGGCGGCGGGTTGCCTGTTCGTGGTGGCCTGCGCCCACATCATCGTCCGGTTCCCATGGCTGGCGATCCTGATCGGCCTGCCGTACGCGCTGTACGTCCGCTACAACAAGCGGAGCTGACCGCAGTTCATCGCGGCAGCGTCCGCTCGACATGGACGCGCGCCAGCGCGAACGCCTGCCGCAGCACCGCCAGGTCGCCGATGTGGTTGGACAGCAGCAGGATCAACTGGTCGCTCAGCATCCGGCTTTGCCGCGCGTCCAGATCCTGGTGCGAATCGCTGAGCATCTCGTAGAAATCGTCGTAGTCGTCCAGGTTCTGGCCGAGCTTGAGTGGCAGGTCCATGGCGGCTCCTCCTAGGCGGTCAGCAGGCGGCCGGCGGCCAGGTCCCACAGCGTGCGCACGGCCAGCACCAGCACGGCGGCCGTCAGCAGCGACAGCAGCAGCGCGGCGATCCATTGCAGGCCGGCGCCGCCGACCGCGCCGGCGTACATCAGCGCGGCGTTGGACAGCGCCGCCAGCGGGAAGCCGATCGCCCACCACGCCGGCGAGAACGGCGCCGGCCGCGCGGCCAGGCGATACGCGACGATCACGAACAGGAACAGCGCGAAGTAGAACAGCAGCGCCGCGAACATGTCGACCCGGTGCACCAGGTTGACGTAGGCGATGAAGCCGACCGCGAACGGCGCCACCAGGATCATCTTGGACGGCCGCATCGGCGCGGCCAGCGGCGCCTGATGCACCAGCCGCGAGAAGATCAGCACGAAGAACACCAGCGCGCTGACACCGCCGATGGCGGCCGCCAGCAGGTTCACCTCGTGCGTCCAGCCGGCCGGCAGCGCGCCGCCCGTCACCACGATGTCGAGGCTGCCGACGCCGGCGATCAGCCAGGCCGGCACCACGCTGGCCGGCGCGGCGTTGCCGTTGAGCAGGCGGGAGATCATGACCACGCTCAGCGCCAGCGTGGCCACCGTGCCGACGCTCCACACCACCAGCTGGGCCGGCGCGCTGTAGCCGCCGATCACGCTCGACAGCAGCAGCACGCTGATGCCGACCGTGCCGAAGAAGCTGCCGGTCACCGGGTGCGCGAATTCCTGCCGCACCAGCGCGGGATGGCGCAGCAGCTTGGTCAGGTAGCACAGCGCCAGCACCGCGAACAGCGTCAGCGCGGCGATGCCGAGCGCGTTCGGCACCGCGTCGCCGGTGCCGTAGGTCTTGCCGGCCAGGCGCCAGGCCAGCGCCAGGCCGGCCACGCTCATCACGGAGCCGAACAGGCTGACGGGCAGGTGGCGTAGCGACGGCGTGGCGCGCGCGACGGCGGGGGCGGGGGATAAGCGGGCGGTTTCCATCATGACTCCGGGGGGGCTGTTTGCGTGAGCCCATTCTGCCCCGGCGCCGCCCGCCCGCGCGCGTCCTGGCCCAAAAGCGACGCCGGATGTCCCCGAATCCGCTAAGCGGCCCGGCCGTGGTCGCCGGCGCGGAAGCGTTCGCGGTACAGCCTGGGCGTGGTGCCCAGCTGGCGCGCAAAGCTCATGCGCATCTGGGCGGCGCTGCTGAAGCCGCAGCGGAAGGCCACCGTCTTGAGCGGCACGTCGGTCTCCTCCAGCAGCTTGCGGGCGACGTCGATGCGCACCTGGTCGACGAACACCGACGGCGTCACCTGCGCGTGCCTGGCGAAGGCGCGCGAGAAGGTGCGCCGGCTCACGCCCACCGCGTCGGCGATCTCCTCGATGGTCAGGGCGTCGCCGATGTGGTCGGTCACGTGCCTGAGCACCCTGGCCACCAGCGAGTCCTCGTCCGGGCCGACCGCCAGGTAGGGGCTGTACTGCGACTGCCCGCCGTCGCGCCGGATGTAGACGATCAGGCGCTTGGCCACCTTCATCGCCAGCTCGTGGCCCCAGTCCTCGGCGATCAGCGCCAGGCACAGGTCGATGCCGGCCGCCACGCCGCCGCAGGTGAACAGGTTGCCGTCGCGCACGAAAATCTTGTCGGGCCGCACGTTCGCGCCGGGGAACTGGTCGGCCAGCCGCTGCGCGTGGTCCCAGTGGGTGGTGATCTCGCGCCCGCCCAGCAGGCCGGCGTGCCCCAGCAGGAACACGCCGTTGCACACCGCGCCGTAGCGGCGGGCGCCGCGCGCGCGCAGCCGCAGCCAGTCGACCAGCGCCGGCTCCGGCCGGTAGTCCGGGAAGCGCGGGCCGCCGGCCACCAGCAGCGTGTCGCTGTCGGCGTGGTGGTCGAGGTAGCCGCAATGGACCTTGAACTCGATGCCGCTGGAGCACGCCACGCTGTCCGGGCGGCCGCCCACCAGCGTGACGGCGTAACGCTGCGCCTCGGGCAGGAAGTGGTTCGCCTCGGCGAACACGTCCAGCGGACCCGCCACGTCCAGCGCCTGTACGCCATCCAGTACCACCAGGGTTAGTTTCACTGCAGCCGCCCGTTCAAATCCCTCATGATAAGCCAGGCGGCGCGCGCGTGCGTCCGCCTGGTCGGGCGCTGCAGCAGTCGCGCCGAAGAACACCCGCGCCGCGAACGCGGTCGCGTCGCGGCGCGACTGCCGCAGCGCGGCCTCGTTGCGGCCCACGTGCGCGCCGCGCCCCGGCCAGCAGGTTCAGCTCGCCCCACACGGTCTGCGGCGCCCACAGCTGGCGGCGCTCGCGCGCCAGGTCGTACATGGTGGCCGGCGTGTAGCTGTCGAAGGCGAGGCGGCCGGCGCTGGTGGCCTCCAGCGGCTGGGCGCGCGCCGCGCCGACGGCCAGCGGCAACAGCGCCAGCAGGATCGGGAAGGGATTCATCGGGCCTCCTCGCAAGGATGTTGTTAATATACAAATACCATCCGCGCCACGGATTTGCAACAGCGTGACGATCGCCTGTTCAGCTGCAAGCGACTTCGTGTAATACTGGACCGACATGAGTTGGCTACGGGGGCAGTGCCATGTCCGCATCTGAAACACGACCAGTTGCCGCGAGCGACAGCGAGGTGGCCGGGGCCGAGCCGCTGCTGCAGCTGCTGCGCGCCTGCCTGATGGCGCACGAGATGCCGCAGCACGCGGCCACGCTGCGCCAGCTGGCGCAGCGCCGGCTCAACGGCTCGCAGGCGCTGGAGCTGGAGGCGTTCGCGCTGCTGGCGCGCGCGGCCGATCCGGCCTGCGCGGCCGACGCCTTGCTGCTGCCGGCCCGCAGCCTGCAGCTGCGCGCCCAGACCGAGCAGCATCCGCTGGCCCAGGCCGCCGCGCTGCGGGCGCTGCACGCGGTGCAGACCCGGCTGCGCCTGCACCACGCCGCGCTTGACAGCCTGGCGCGCGCCGCCGAGCTGTACGCGCGCTGCGCGCTGCCGCGGCTGGCCGCCCAGATGCGCGCGGCCCGTTGCCGCGTCATGCTCAGCGCGGAGATGTACCCGGAGCTGCTGCAGTTCTGCGCCGCCACGCTGGCCCAGCCGGACGAGCTGACGCCGGACATCGACGTCATGCTGCTTGACAGCGCGGCCTCGGGCGCCTACTACCTGGCGCTGGAGGAGGCCGACGAGGCGGCCGCCGCGCCGCTGTGGCGCGACTGCTTGGCGCGGCGCCAACTGGTGCTGCGCCGCACTCGCGAGTACGGGCTGGCGGCGCAGGAATGCCTGGCGCTGCTGAACCTGGCCGTGGTCAGCGCCAGCTGCGAGCAGAGCGGCGCCTGCCGCGACTACATCGGCCAGCTGCACGCGCGCTTCGGCCGCGACGGCTACTGGACGCCGTGGGTGACGCTGTCGGCGCTGCTGGCCGACTGCGCGGACGGCGACCCGGCCCGCGCCTGGGCCGCGCTGCGCGCCTACGAGGCCGGGCTGGACGCCGACACCCCGCACGGCGCGCGCCTGCGCGAGATCACGCTGCACGCGGTGCGCCGCTACGGCCGGCGCTGGGGTTATGTGGAGGCGGCGCTGCAGGCCGCCATCGGCCAGGTGGCGGCCGAGCGCGGCCAGAAGCGCGCGCTGTGCGCCGCGCTGGGCGAGACGCTGAGCGCGGTCATGGAGCGCCCGCAGCTGCAGCACCAGAACGCCCTGCTGGCGCAGCACGGCACGGTGCTGGAGAACTCGCTGATGCAGCGCAACGACGAGCTGGGCGAGGCGCTGGCCACGCTGCAGCGCGAGGTGGGGGTGCGCCAGGCCGCCGAGCGGGCGCTGCAGGCCGCGCACGACCGCCTCGAGCAGCAGGTGCGCGAGCGCACCGACGAGCTGGGCCACGCGATGCGGGCGCTGATGCAGCAGGAGAAGCAGCTGGGCCTGTCGCGCATGGTGGTCGGCATGGCGCACGAGCTCAACACGCCGCTGGGCAACGCCCGGGTGGCGGCCAGCGCCATCACGGCCCAGGCCGAGGCGCTGCGGCGCGGCCTGGACACCGGCCGCCTGCGCCGCAGCGAGGTGGCCGGGCTGCTGGCCAGCGTCACCGAGGGCGGCGCGCTGGTGGACCGCGCGCTGGGCCAGATCGGCGGCCTGGTCGAGCGCTTCAAGGGCCTGGCCGCCCAGCCGACCCACGAGCCGGCCAGCCGCTTCGACCTGGCCGAGCGGCTGCGCCACTGCGCCGGCGCCTGGCGGCAGGGCCTGCGCGAGCGCGGCGTCACGCTGACCTTGGCGCTGCCGGAGCAGCTGTGGCTGCACGGCTATCCGGGCGCCTGCCAGCAGGTGTTCCAGCACCTGATGGACAACTGCCTGCTGCACGCGTTTGCCGGGCGCGCCGGCGGCGCCATCGTGGTCGAGGCGCGCGCCGGCGGCGGCGCGGTCCACATCGACTGGCGCGACGACGGCGTCGGCATCGCGCCCGAGCATGTGTCGCAGGTGTTCGAGCCGTTCTACACCACCCAGCTGGGGCTGACCGGGGCCGGGCTCGGGCTGGCCAGCGTGCACAGCATGGTGGTGGGGCTGATGCGCGGCCAGGTCACGCTCGACAGCGCGCCGCGGCGCGGCACGCGGGTGTCGCTGAGCCTGCCCTGCGGCGGGGACGCGCCATGAGCGGCCGGCGCGCCGCGGTGCGCTCGCTGGCGTTGGCGCTGGCGCTGGGCTGGGCGCCGGCCGCGCGCGCCGCCCCGCTGGAGCCGCTGCGCCTGGTGGCGGCCGACCTGCCGCCGTACGCGGTGGCGCCGGGCGGCGACAGTCCCGGCGCGCTGGTCGAGCTGGCGCAGGAGATGGCGCGCCGCGTGGGCGCGCCGGCCACGGTGGAGTTCTATCCGTGGCAGCGGGCGCTGGCGCTGACCGGCGTGCATTCGCGCACGCTGGTGGTGCCGCTGACCCGCACGCCCGAGCGCGAGGCGCAGTACCGCTGGCTGGTGCGGCTGCGCCGGCAGGACTTCGTGTTTGTCGGCCGCCACGGCGGCGTCGACCTGCGCGACCCGGCGGCGCTGGCGGCGCGGCCGGTGGCGGTGTTGCGCGGCTCGCCGCACAAGCGCCTGCTGGAGTCGCTGCACTTCGGCGCGGTGGCCGAGTGCGCGTCGGTGCGCGAGTGCATGCGCATGGTCAGCAAGGGCGTGGTGGACGCCACCTACGGCGGCGAGGACATCCACCGCCACGCGGCCCGGGTGGACGGCTTCCACGAGGCCGACTTCGACTTCAGCCCGGTGTTCCGCAGCGGCGACATCTGGCTGGCCGGCTCGCGCGACATCGGCGAGGACGAGGGCCGCGCCTGGCGCGCCGCGCACGAGGCCATGCGCGTTGACGGCACGCTGGCGCGCCTGCTGCGCAAGTACGGCCTGACGCCCAACTGAGCGCCTACTTCGGCCGCGCCCGGCGCGCCTGGATTTCCCTGATCAGCTTGAGCTCCTTGTCGCTGGCCTTCTCCAGCAGCGCCGCGTGCTTGCGTCCCTGCTCGGCGTACGCGGCCACCTCGGGCGGCACCGGCGTGTCCGGATGCAGCTTGAACGCGATCCACGCCGACAGCAGGCACAGCGCCAGCGTGCCGGCCGCGTAGGCGCCCAGCCACAGGCCGGTCTGGCCGCGCGCCCGGTGCAGCGCCTGGCACACCTGCGCCGCCTCGCTGGTGGCGGCGCGCAGCTGGCCGACCAGCCCGGCCACGGCGGCGTCGGCCGCCTCGGTGGCCGCGCGCGCGGCCTCGCGCCCGGTCGCCTCCAGCTGCACCGTGGCCTGCGTCTCGATGCGCACCGCCTCGGCGATGCGGGCGTCGATCTGGTTCAGGCTGATGTGGGCCATGCGCACCAGCTTGTCGCAGCCGGCGATTTGCTTGGAAAAGTTCTGCAGGTCGGCATGGAAGCGGTCGACCAACGCGCCGTGGGCGTCGACCTTGTCGTTGAGCGTGTTGAAGAAGTCGCCTTGCGATGCCGCGGGCTGCTCGTCTGGATTCATGCGCTGCCTCTCGATAACCGGGAAGCCCTATTGTAGTTTCAAGCGGCGGCCTTGTGGGGCCGGCCGTGGCCGGCCGCCGCCGCTGTGAAATTTAGCCGCCGATGGTCAGCGTCAGCGCCGTGCCGCTGTAGCTCGGCGTGGCGCTGCGGCCGTCGACCTGGATGGCGGCGAAGCGGCCCGTCAAACGGCCGGCCGTCAGCACGGTCAGCACCTCGCCCGCCTTGGGCTGGTAGCCGCCGGCGAACTTGATGTGCAGCGTGCCGCCGGCGATCACGGCGTCGCCGGCCACCGCCAGGCTGCCGCGCGCGCCGCCGCCCAGGTCCAGCTCCAGCGTGGTGGCACCGGCCAGCTGGGTGTAGCGGCCGGCCAATTTCAGCGCGGCCGGGGCGTTGGCGATCAAGGTGCCGCCGCTGACGTAGACGTCGCCGTTGCCGAAGGCGGCGGCGCTGTCGCCCTCCAGCGCGCCGGCGGTCAGCTCGGTGCCGCCGCTCCAGCTGTTGTTGCCGGCCAGCCTGAGCGTGCCGCTGCCCTGCTTGACCAGCTTGCCCGTGCCGCCGATGTCGTTGCGCCAGCGGTCGGCCGCGTTGAAGCCGCCCTTGGCCGCGTCCATCACCAGCACCACGTTGCCGCTGAAGGCGCCGTAGCCGTCGGCCGCGGCAAACAGGTTCAGCCTGCCCCAGCCCTCGGGGTCGTCCATCACGGCGGAGCCGGACGGCAGCGCGGTGGTCTTGAGCACCACCCGCCGCTGGGCGTCGCTCAGGTAGGGCAGGCGCGTCTCCAGCAGCACCTCGGCGCCCTTGGGCACCACGGCCGGCGCGCCGGTCGCGCCGACCAGCGGCAGGCCGTAGGTGCTGCGGCGCAGGTAGTTGGCCTGGTTGACGTCGTGGTCGGCGAAGCGGTCGCCGCCCGCGCCGGACTGCGCGTAGGCCAGGAAGCTGTCGGCCGTGGTGGAGGTGGCGGCCATCAGCGTGGCGTGCGCCTGCGTCACGGCAGCGCTCTTTTTGGCCGCGTTGGCCGGATCGGCCAGGTTGGCCGCCACCACGGCGGTCGCGTGGATGCGCCCGCTCAGCACGTCCAGCGGCGAGTGCATGCCGGCCCAGATGCGCGCCTCGCCCAGCTCCAGCCCGCGGCTGATCAATTCCTGGTAGCGCTCCGGCAGCGCGTACGCCATCGCCAGCGTGTCGCGCATCGCCTCGGCCGAGTGGCCGCTGGTGAAGCCGCCGTCGGTGGTCGGCGTGGAACTCTTGGCCGGCACCAGCGCCGGCAGCACCTGCACCGCGCTGCTCCAGCGGTAGGGGCGGGCGTACTTGTAGAAGCGCTTGGCCGGCTCGGTCGAGCCGTTGGTGCCGACCAGGTTGACCAGGTCCACCACCGCGCCGAAGCCGGGATTGGCGGCGCCGCCGACGCCGGTGTTGTTGCCGCCGTCGTTGTACAACTTGACGGTGGCGTCGTCGGCGATCGCGGTGATGGTGGTGGTCTGCTGGGCGGCGGCGCGCCAGGCCGCCGTCAGCGGACCCAGGCCGTCGGTCACGCTGTAGCCCTTGGCGCGGCGGTCGTCCAGGTAGGCCTGCAGCGCCTGCGCCGGCGTGCGGGCGGCGGTGGCGCGCACCACGTAGTCGATATTGGCCGCGTGCACGGCGGCGTTGACGACCGTGCCGCCGTCGCTGCCGTCGTTGGGCACGCCGGACCAGACCGACGGCAGCACGGCCGGGAAGCCGGCCGCCGCGTCGGCGCTGACGCCGGCGTCGACGATCTCGGTCAGCGGCTTCCACACCTGCAGGAAGCCGCCCAGCACGCGCACGCCGGCGTTGGTGGCCAGGGTGGCGTAGCGGGCGTCGCCGCGCTGGTTGCTGGCGGCGGTGTCGACGAAGGCGGTGACGGCCGGCACCGCCACCACCTCGGCCGCGCCCTGGTCGGCCGGCGCCGGCGGGATCACCAGCACCTGGTCTTCGGAACTGGAGCCGCAGGCGGCGAGGGCGAGGGCGATGCTGGCGGCCAGCAGCAGCGGGCGGGCGGGGAGGCGATGCATGGGCGATTCCTGGAATGAGATGAAGGAGGCCATAGAGTAATGACGTCGTATGACATGCTGATTACACAAGCCCCGCCGGCGGAAAAAAACCGCGCGGGCTGCTACAATGGCCGCGTGAAAAAAATCCTGCTCATCCTGCTGCTCACCATCCTGCCGATCCAGTACGCCTGGTCGATGGCGGCGGTGTATTGCCAGCATGAGCCGGCCAAGGTGACGCATTTCGGCCACCACGGCCACCACCACCAGGCGCAGGCCGGCGACGACGCCGACCAGGGCAAGCCGGCCAAGGTCCACAGCGACTGCGAGGTCTGCCACCACGCGGTGCAGGCCTCGGTGCCGGCCGGCGCCGCGATCGCGCTGGCCGCCGCGCCGTGCGCCCACGCGCCACCCGCATCGTCGCGCTACCTGTCCTTCATCTCCGACGGGCCCGCGCGGCCCGACTGGCTGCTCGTCGCCTAGCGCGACGAGGCCCTCGCCCCTTTTCCCAGACGCCTGAGTCTCGTCGAATTCCTGTTCCTTTCTGGAGAATTCGATGTTCAAGTATGTGCTGCCGCTCGTCGTAGCGGCGTGGTCCGCCCCTGCGCGGGCCGAAACCGAGCCGTCCGCGCCGCTCACGCTGACGGCCGCGCTGGCGCTGGCCGCCGGCGCCAACCCCGAGCTGGCGGCCGCCCGCCATGAGCTGGGCGCGCAGGACGGCGCCGTGCTGCAGGCCGGCCTGCCGCCCAATCCCACGCTGTCGGCCGAACGTGTCGGCGCCCGCCGCGGCGACGCCGCGCGCGAGACCACCTTCCAACTGAGCCAGCCGCTGGAGCTGGGCGGCAAGCGCGCGGCCCGCGTGCTGGCGGCCGGGCGTGGCCGCGACAGCGCGTCGGCCTCGCTGGCGCTGCGCCGGGCCGAGACGCGCGCCGGCGTGATCGACGCCTGGTTCGCGGTGCTGGCCGCGCAGGAGCATGTGCGGCTGGCGCGCCAGGCCGCCGAACTGGCGCGCCGCGCGGCCGGCGCCACCGCGCGCCGCGTGGTGGCCGGCAAGGTGTCGCCGGTGGAGGAGACCCGCGCCAACGTGGCCGCGTCCTCGGTGCGGCTGGAGCTGGTGCGCGCCGACGGCGCGCTGGCCGGCGCGCGCCAGCGGCTGGCGGCGCTGTGGGGCAATCCGGCGCCGCGCTTCGAGCGGGTCGACGGCGCCATCGACGCGCTGCCGGCGCTGCCGCCGGACGAGGCCCTGCGCGCGCGGCTGCAACGCGCGCCGGCGCTGGCGCTGGCCCGCGCGGAACTGGCGCGGCGCCAGGCCCTGGCGCAGGTGGAGCTGAGCAAGCGCGCGCCGGACCTGACGCTCAGCGTCGGCAGCAAGCGCTCGGAGGAGGCGGGGCGCTCGCAGGCGGTGATTGGCATCTCGGTGCCGCTGCCGCTGTTCGACCGCAACCAGGGCGGCGTGCTGGAGTCGGCGCGCCGCGTCGACCAGGCGCGTGACGAGCTGGCCGCCACCGCGCTGCGGCTGGAGGGCGAGCTGGCAGTGGCGCGCGGCGAGTTCGAGGTCGCCCGCCAGCAGGCGCAGGCCCTGCGCGACGACATCCTGCCCGGTGCGCAAAGCGCCTACGACGCCGCCAGCACCGGCTTCGAATACGGCAAGTTCGGCTTCCTCGACGTGCTCGACGCCCAGCGCACCTTGCTGCAGGCGCAGACGCTGCACCTGAACGCCCTGGCGGACGCGCACCGCGCGCTGGCCGCCATCGACCGCATCCTGGGAGAAGACCATGAATAAGACGCAGAAAATCACCATCGCCGTCATGGCGATCATTGGACTGCTGCTGGCGGCGTTGATGCTGATGCCCCGGCGCGGAGCCAGCCCGGACGCACCGGCCGCCCGCGAGGCCCAATCGGACGCGGAGCACGCGCCGCCGGAGCAGGGCGCGCACGCCGACGCGCAGCCGGACAAGATCGCGCTCGATGACACGCAGGCCAAGGCCGCCGGCATCGTGCTGGCCGTTGCGGCGCCCGCGCGGATCGATGTCGTCATCACGCTGCCGGGCGAGATCCGCTTCAACGAGGACCGCACCGCGCACGTCGTGCCCAAGCTGGCCGGCGTGGTCACTAGCGTGCGCGCGGAGCTGGGGCAGAACGTCAAGCGCGGACAGGTGCTGGCGGTGATCGCCAGCAGCGGCCTGTCCGAGCAGCGCAGCGAGCTGCTATCGGCCGAACGCCGGCTGGCGCTGGCCACCACCACCTTCGAGCGCGAACGCCGCCTGTGGCAGGACAAGATCTCCGCCGAACAGGACTATCTGCAAGCCAGACAGGCGCAGAGCGAAGCCGAGATCGCGCTGCGCAACGCGCGCCAGAAGCTCGACGCCATCGGCGCCGGCGTGGGCGCCACGGCCGGCGGCGCGCAGCTGAACCGCCTGGAACTGCGGGCGCCGTTCGACGGCGTGGTGATGGAGAAGCACCTCGCGCTGGGCGAGGCGGTCAAGGAGGACGCAGCCGTCTTCACCATCTCCGACCTGTCGCAAGTGTGGGCGGAGATCGCCGTGCCGCCGCGTGAGCTGGCGCTGGTGCGCGTGGGCCAGACGGTGCTGGTCAAGGCCTCCGCCTTCGACGCGCAGGCCAGCGGCAAGATCACCTACGTCGGCGCGCTGCTGGGCGATCAGACCCGCACCGCCAAGGCCCGCGTGGCGCTGACCAATCCCGACCGCGCCTGGCGCCCCGGCCTGTTCGTCAGCGTCGACGTGCCGTCCGGCCGCGCCGCCGCCGTCGCCAACGCCAGCGCCGTCAACGCCGCCGGTGACGCCGCCATAGCCGCCGTCACCGTGACGGCCGACGCCATCCAGACGGTGGACGGCAAGCCGGTGGTGTTCGTCAAGGAGGCGGGCGGCTTCCGCGCGCAGCCGGTCACGCCCGGCCGCAGCGACGGCAAGCTGACCGAGATCGTCCAGGGCCTGCCGGCCGGCGCGCGCTACGCGGCCGCGGGCAGCTTCGTGCTCAAGGCGGAACTGGGCAAGGACAGCGCCGAGCATGCGCACTGAAACGGAGGACACCATGTTTGAACGACTGATCCGCTTCGCCATCGCCCAGCGCTGGCTGGTGCTGCTGGCGGTGGCCGCCATGGCCGCCCTCGGCGTCTACAACTACCAGCGGCTGCCGATCGACGCCGTGCCCGACATCACCAACGTGCAGGTGCAGGTCAACACCCCGGCGCCCGGCTACTCGCCGCTGGAGACCGAGCAGCGCGTCACCTTCCCGATCGAGACGCTGATGGCCGGCCTGCCCGGCCTCGAGCAGACACGCTCGCTGTCGCGCTACGGCCTGTCGCAGGTCACCGTGGTCTTCAAGGACGGCACCGATCTGTTCTTCGCGCGCCAGCTGGTCGGCGAGCGCCTGCAGCAGGCGCGCGCGCAGCTGCCGGCCGGCGTCGCCCCGGCCATGGGGCCGGTGTCGACCGGCCTGGGTGAAATCTACCTGTGGACGGTGGAGGCCAAACCGGGCGCGAAAAAGCCCGACGGCACGCCCTACACGCCGGCCGACCTGCGCGAGATCCAGGACTGGATCGTCAAGCCGCAGCTGCGCAACGTGGCCGGCGTGGCCGAGATCAACGCCATCGGCGGCTACGCCAAGGAGTACCACGTGGCGCCCGATCCGCAGCGGCTGGCCTCCCACGGCCTGGCGCTGCGCGACGTGGTGGCCGCGCTCGAGCGCAACAACGGCAACGCCGGCGCCGGCTACATCGAGAAGCGCGGCGAGCAGCTGCTGGTGCGCGCGCCGGGCCAAGTGCGCTCGCTCGACGACATCGGCGACATCATCCTGGCCAACGCCGGCGGCGTGCCGCTGCGCGTGCGCGACGTCGCCCAGGTGGCGCTCGGGCGCGAACTGCGCACCGGCGCCGCCACCGAGAACGGCCGCGAGGTGGTGCTGGGCACCGTCTTCATGCTGGTCGGCCAGAACAGTCGCACCGTGTCGCAGGCGGTCGACCGCAAGATGGCCGACATCAACCGCAGCCTGCCGGCCGGCGTGCACGCCGTCACCGTGTACGACCGCACCACGCTGGTGGACAAGGCGATCGGCACCGTCAAGCGCAACCTGCTCGAGGGCGCGGCGCTGGTGGTGGCGGTGCTGTTCCTGTTCCTCGGGAATATCCGCGCCGCGCTGATCACCGCGCTGGTGATCCCGCTGGCGATGCTGTTCACCTTCACCGGCATGGTCACGTACCAGGTCAGCGCCAACCTGCTCAGCCTGGGCGCGCTGGACTTCGGCATCATCGTCGACGGCGCCGTGGTCATCGTCGAGAACTGCGTGCGGCGCCTGGCCCACGCGCAGGCGCGCCAAGGCCGCGTGCTCACGCGCGCCGAGCGCTACGACGAAGTCTTCGCCGCCGCGCGCGAGGCCCGCAGGCCGCTGCTGTTCGGGCAATTGATCATCATGGTGGTCTACCTGCCGATCTTCGCGCTGACCGGCGTCGAGGGCCGCATGTTCCATCCGATGGCGCTGACGGTGGTGCTGGCGCTGGCCGGCGCCATGCTGCTGTCGGTCACCTTCATCCCCGCCGCCGTGGCGCTGTTCATCGGCGAGCATGTGGTGGAGAAGGAGCAGCGCCGCGTCGGCGCGTGGTACGCGGCGCTGCTGGAACGCGCGCTGGCCGCCACGCCGGTGGTGCTGGCCTTCGCCGGCATCGCGGTGGCGCTGTCGGTGCTGCTGGCCACGCGCCTGGGCAGCGAGTTCGTGCCCAGCCTGAACGAGGGCGACCTCGCGATCCAGGCGCTGCGCATCCCCGGCACCAGCCTGACGCAGTCGGTGGCGATGCAGCAGCAGCTGGAGCTGGCATTGAAGCGCCAGTTCCCCGAGATCGAGCGCGTGTTCGCGCGCACCGGCACGGCGGAAATCGCCTCCGACCCGATGCCGCCCAACGTCTCGGACGGCTACATCATGCTCAAGCCGGAGGCGCAGTGGCCGGCGCCGAAGAAATCGCACGCGCAGCTGGTGGCGGCGATCCGCCAGGCCGCCGAGCGCTTGCCGGGCAACGCCTTCGAGTTCTCGCAGCCGATCCAGTTGCGCTTCAACGAGCTGATATCGGGCGTGCGCAGCGACGTCGCCGTCAAGCTGTTCGGCGACGACATGGCGGTGCTGGGTGAGACCGCCGCGCGCATCGCCGCCACGCTGGGCAAGGTCGACGGCGCCACCGAGGTCAAGGTCGAGCAGACCGGCGGCCTGCCGGTGCTGACGGTGCGGATCGACCGCGCCAGCACCGCGCGCTACGGCCTCAATGTGGCCGACGTGCAGGACACCATCGCCACCGCCATCGGCGGCCAGCAGGCCGGCACCTTGTTCGAGGGCGACCGCCGCTTCGACATCGTGGTGCGCCTGCCCGACGCGCTGCGCGGCGACCTCGATGCGCTGCGGCGTCTGCCGGTGCCGCTGCCGCGCACCGGCGGCGACGGCGGCGCGGCCAACTTCATCCCCCTGGGCGAGGTGGCGGCCTTCGACATCGCGCCGGGCCCGAACCAGATCAGCCGCGAGGACGGCAAGCGGCGCGTGGTCATCAGCGCCAATGTGCGCGGGCGCGATATCGGCTCGTTTGTCGCGGAGGCCGAAAAGCGTTTGCAGGAAGTGCGGGTGCCCGCCGGTTACTGGACCACTTGGGGCGGACAGTTCGAACAGCTGCAGTCGGCGTCGCGGCGCCTGCAGGTGGTGGTGCCGGTGGCGCTGCTGCTGGTGATGGTGCTGCTGTTCGCGATGTTCGGCAATCTGAAGGACGGCTTGCTGGTGTTCAGCGGCATACCGTTCGCGCTGACCGGCGGCGTCGCGGCGCTGGCCCTGCGCGGCATTCCGTTGTCGATATCGGCGGCGGTGGGCTTCATCGCGCTGTCCGGCGTGGCGGTGCTCAATGGCCTGGTGCTGATCTCCTTCATCCGCAGCCTGCGCGAGGAGGGCCGCACGGTGGAGCAGGCGATCCGCGAGGGCGCGCTGGGCCGCCTGCGTCCCGTGCTGATGACGGCGCTGGTGGCGTCGCTGGGCTTCATCCCGATGGCCATCGCCACCGGCACCGGAGCCGAGGTCCAGCGCCCGCTGGCGACGGTGGTCATCGGCGGCATCCTGTCGTCCACCGCGCTGACCTTGCTGGTGCTGCCGCTGCTGTACCGGCTGGCGTATCGGCGGGAACGGGCCGCGGCGGCTTAGCGGCCGGCTGCGGGGTTCACCTTGGGGTCAGGATCATTTCCTGTAGCTCGCGCCGCATGCTGTAGCGGTCAAGGAAATTACTGCCCAACAGGATGACGGGGAGGCCGCTTTCATGGACCATGGCCTCAAGGTCGCGCAGCTCCACTTCGCCGATGCGCAGCCGCTCGATGTGCACGCGGAAGACGTTGGTGACGCCGTTGGCCGTCGATGCGGTGCCGGGCCGGCCCTTGCGGTAGTCGATGCCGAAGCGGCTGGCGTCCGTTGCGGGCAGCGCGATGATGTTGGCGCCGGTGTCGATCAGCATCCGCGCGCTCATGCCGTTGATGCTGCCGTTGGTGTAGAACTGGCCGGAGGAATCCGCGCGCAACACCAGCGGCCGGCTCGCGCCGTTCGATGCCGGATAGCGGCCCATCGCGATCGTCACCGGCTTGCCATGCTCGGTGATGGTGGCGCCGTCGTTGTGCACGGCCAGCAGCCGGGAGCCCGGCACGATGGTGCTGCCGATCGCGTAGCTGGTCGGTTCGCCGCCGTCCACCGTCAGCAGCGCCCGGTCGCGGATCACGCCCACCAGGTTGATATCGGCCGCGTGGGCGTGGGGGCCGGCAAGGATCAAGCCGGCCGCTAAGGCACAAAGTGGGTGGCGCATGGTCATGGGCGGAAAATCTTGGGAATTAACTAATTGCCGCTGAGCATAACATTTATCGCCGGCGCAAAAATGCGCCAATCCTCACGCAAGGGAGTACATAGGGGGTGTATTTTTTTGCGGGGCTCTAAAAGCTCTAAACCCTCTAAATCCATAGAGATCGAACTAAATCGCTAGAAATCGCTCTAAAAAAGGGGCGCGGCATGGAAAAAATAGAGAAATTAGAGTCCGCCGCGCTCTTTTTTAGAGTTTTTAGAGCCGAAATTAGAGAAATTAGCGCGGAATCTACCGAAATCTACCGAAATCTAGTGATTTAGAGCTTTTAGAGCCGGAGAAAAATATGCCCCACCCTATACCCCTCCATTTACCGAACGATGTATTTATCAGCCTGACCGATCAACTAGGCGAAGGCTGGTTCGGCCCGAAGAGCGAGGCCGTGCTGTGTCAGCTGATCCGCGACTGGGTCGCCCGCCAGTCCGGCGCGCCGGGCCACCCTGAACAAGACGCCGCCCCAGCCACACCGCCCGAAGCCGGCAAAGGCTATCAATGGAAGCAGCTCTTCCTGCCAAACGGCACTGAACTGCGCACCACCTTCGGCGGCAAAAGCACCTACGCGAAAGTGCAGGACGAAGTGATCCTGTGCGGCGGCGCTGCGACCACGCCATCGCGATTGGCCAACGCCAGCGGCTGCGGCACACGCAACGCCTGGCACAACATCTGGCTGAAATTCCCCGGCGAATCGACATGGAAGCTCGCGCACAGATGCCGGCCGCCGGCGTAGCCGCTTAGCCGCTGACGCCGACGCCAACGCAAAAACGCCAGCCGCGAGGGCTGGCGTTGGCGCGGCGGCGGCGGGCGCTTATTCTTGCGGCGTCAGCGCCAGCGCGGAGCTGAAGTCGCCCATCGGCTTGGCGCCGTTGGCGGCCAGCGCCTTGTCGCGCATGCTCAGGCCATCCAGCACCGGCAGGCTGAAGCGGCGGGTGATGGCGCGCAGGATCGAGGCCGAGTCGTACTGCGTGTGGTCCACGCCCTTCTTCACGTACGGCGAGACGATGATCGCCGGCACCCGCGTGCCCGGACCCCACTTGTCGCCCTTTGGCGGGCTGGCGTGGTCGTAGAAGCCGCCGTTCTCGTCGTAGGTGACGATCACCAGCATGTTCTTCCACTGCGGGCTCTTCTTCAGCTTGGCGATGACGTCGGCGATGTGGGCGTCGCCGTCGGCCACGCTGGCGTAGCCGGGATGCTGGTTCAGGTTACCCTGCGGCTTGTAGAAGGCCACCGGCGGCAAGGTGCCGTTGGCGACGTCGGCCACGAACTGGCTGTCGTAGTCCTTCAGGTGCGCCGCGCGGTAGGCCGCGTTCTTCACCGGATCCATGTTGGCGAAGTAGTTGAACGGCTGGTGGTGGAACTGGAAGTTGGGCGGGTTGCCGTTGGCGCCGCGCGGGGCGGCGGTGGTGGCGGCGGTGGTGTCCTTCCAGGCGCCGGCGTACCAGGCCCAGTCGATGTTCTTGCCGCTCAGCAGATCGCCGATGTTCTTCTGCGTCTGCGGCGGCAGCGTGTTGGCCTTGGTGGTGTCGGCGTACAGGCGGGTGCTGTCGTCGGCCGCGTAGCTGTTGCTGCTCGGCTGGTACGGCGGCTGCATGGTGTTGACCGCGTAGAACATGCCGCTGGCGTCGGCCGGCGTGATGGCGCCGTCGTTGGCGTAGGCCGGCGCGCCATTGAGCACGCTGGACGGCGCGGTGGCCGACGGCGTCAGGCGCACGAAGTTGCCCTTGGCGTCGACGTCGATCTTGGCGATCGAACCCTTGGCCACCGAGGTGTCGGCGTTCGGGTACTGCGGCGCGCAGGCGCAGATCAGGTACTGGTGGGTCAGGAAGGAACCGCCGAAGGCGCCGATGTACAGGTTGTCGGCCAGCGCGTACTGCTTGGCGATGTCCCACATCTTCATCTTGCTGCCGTCGTAGTAGCCCATGGTCAGGCCGCCGGCGTCGGAGTACGCGGCGAACTTGTCGTTGGCGCCGCCGTTGATCTGCATCTGGTTGTTGTAGAAGCGGTGCACCAGGTCGCGCGTGATGGTGGTCGGCGCCAGGTACAGCGGGCTGTTGGCGTCGTCGATCTGGAACGGCTTGTTGGCCATGCCCACGGTCTGCGCCTGCGAGATCACCACGCTCTGGCCGGCCGCGGTCATGCCGCCCCAGGTCGGCGGCAGGGTCGGCAGCGTGCTGCCGTCGAAGTCCTTCTGCGGCACGTAGGCGCTGGTCGAGGTCGGGTTCACGCCGGGCACGCCGTTGGCGCCGGGGAACAGGCCGTACAGGTTGTCGAAGCCGCGGTTCTCGGCGTAGATGACGACGATGGTCTTGATGTTGTTGAGCGCCAGGCCGCTGCTCAGCGCGGCGGCCATGTCGGCCGGCGCGGCCTGCGTGCTGGCGGCGGCGATGACGTCGGTCACGCCGGCGCTCTCGGCCTTCAGCTTGGCCTGGTCGTCGCCGCTCACCTTGTTGGGGTCGGCCAGCAGGTTGGCTTCGGCCACGCCCAGCTTGGCGGCCAGCTTGGCGCTGGCGGCCGCGAAGTCGCCGCCGTTGGCGTCCATCAGCGCGGCCAGCTCGGTCGACAGCGCGCCGACAATGGCGCCGTGGCCGTCCGGCGCGCGGAACACCAGCTTCTGCGCCACCTTGACGCCGGCGTCGCCGACGGCGTCGTGGCGGATGGCGTCGGTGCCGACGGTGACCAGCAGCGCGCCCTTGTCGGTGCCGGTCAGCGCGAAGCTGCCGTCGGCGCCGGTGCGCACGGACGAGGCGCCGCTGTCGCAGCTGAGCTTGACGGTGGCGCTTTCCAGGCACACCACGGCGTTCTCGTAGTAGCTGCCGACCACCTGGCCCTTGAGCGTGGGCACGCTGTCGGACGAGCTGCCGCAGGCGATCAGGCCGGCGCCCAGGCCGATCGACATCAGCATCAGGGGCAGCGGGCGCATCGGGTTCAGTTTCATGTTCTTGCCTTGGGGGTGGGTATCGAAGCGGCCCATGCTAGGGTTGAAATATTTCAGGATGATGAATTTTCATGTTTCGTCATGTATCCTTTCCTATCTGTCATGTAGCGGTCATGTCGCGCTGCTAGGCTTGCGGCATGAAAAGAATCACACTTGCCCTGGCCGCCGCGCTGCTGGCCGCCTGCCGCCAGCAGCCGCCCGCCGCCGCGCCCGCCGTTCCGGCCGCCGCCACCGCTCCCGCCACCGCCAC
>NZ_BPWJ01000008.1:0-390513 GCF_040362985.1 Duganella caerulea
AGACGCGGCCGATGCGGCGGCGTTCGCGCCCGCCGGGGCAGCGCTGCCAGCCGGCGGCGCGGCCGGTGCGGGTGGCGCCACGCTCACCGGCGGCGTCTTGCGCGGCTTGCGCTCGGCCGCGCCTCCGCCGAAATCGAATTCGCCATTCTTCATTTGACCGCCTCCCGGTCCAGCAGCGCGGCCTTGCGGTCCACGCCCCAGCGATAGCCGGAGATCGACCCATCATTGCGCACCACGCGATGGCACGGTATCGCCACCGCCAGCGCATTGGCCGCGCAAGCCCCCGCCACCGCCCGCGCGCCCTTCGGCGAACCGACCAGCTCCGCCAACTCGGCATAACTGACCGTGCGCCCGGCCGGTATCCCGCGCAGCACCTGCCACACGCGCTGCTGGAAGGCTGTGCCGCGCACATCGAGCGGCAAGTCGAGGCCAAGCTCCGGCCGCTCCACCATGCCAACCACGCGCGACACCACCTGCTCATACTCCGGCTCCGCGCCGATCAGCTCCGCCTTGGGGAAGCGGTCCTGCAGGTCGCGCACCAGCACATCGGGATCGTCGTCCATCAAAATCGCGCAGATGCCCTGCTCCGTGCTGGCCACCAGGATCGCGCCCAGCGAACAGGCGCCGATGGCGAAGCGGATCCGCGCGCCACGCCCGCCGGCCCGGAAAGCGCCCGGCGTCATGCCCAGCACCGCCGGCGACTGCGCATAAAACCGTCCGCTGGAATTGAAGCCGGCCGCGTACATCGCATCCGTCACCGTGGCCTGCTGCGCCAACCCAACCTGCACGCGGCGCGCCCGCTGGGCGTTGGCGTAGGCCTTGGGCGTAATTCCCGTCACCGCCTTGAACATGCGATGGAAGTGAAAACGGCTCACGCCCACCGCCGCCGCCAGGCTGTCGAGGTCCGGCGCGGCGCCGTCGTCGGCGGCGGCCGTGTCGATCAGGCGGCAGGCCTGGGCCACGATGGCGGCCTGGCGCTCGGCCAGCGGCGGCAGGTCCGGCTTGCAGCGCAGGCAAGGACGGAAGCCCGCCTGCTCGGCCGCCTCGCGGCTGTCGTGGAAGGCCACGTTCTTGCGCAGCGCCGGCCGCGCGCCGCACGACGGACGGCAATACACCCCGGTGCTGCGCACCGAGTACCAGAACACGCCATCGGCGCCGGCGTCGCGCTGCGTCACGGCGGCCCAGCGCTGCTCGTCGCCCTGGTAGGCGGCCTGGATCAATTCTTTGTTTGCGGTCTTGCCCATCTCGGACTCCATGATTGGATAAGGAATGCCACCATCCTATCCAGCGCCGCGCGGCGACGCACTCCGGCTCTTGCTTTTGAATTGCAGATTGTACGTCGGACAAGCACGCGATGCTAAAATGTCCGCTTGCCGCCACCCAGGCGCGCGCCCCGGAGAAAACGTTTGGACGACGAAGCAGCCCTGCCAGAGAGCACCCCCATATTCCAGCGCATCAAGGACTACCTGGTGGCGCAGATCGCCGCCGGCACCTGGAAGGAAGGCGACGTGATCCCGTCCGAACAGGCGCTGGTCAAGCAGTTCGGCGTCTCCCGCATGACCGTCAACCGCGCCGTGCGCGAACTCACCGCCGACCAGATCCTCACCCGCCGCCAGGGTTCCGGCACCTACGTCGCACAGCAGAAGTACCAGGCCACGCTGCTGGAGATCAAATCCATCGCCGACGAGATCCGCGCGCGCGGCCACGCCCACCGCAGCAGCCTGCAGCAGCTCGAGCGCGTCAAGGCCAGCGAGTTGATGGCCAAGCAGTTCGACCTGCCGGCCGGCCACCCGCTGTTCCATTCGGTGATCGTGCACTTCGAGAACGGCGTGCCGATCCAGGTCGAGGACCGCTGGGCCAATCCGCTGTGCGCGCCGGATTACATGGAGCAGGACTACTCCACCATCACCCCCAACGAATACCTGATGAAGGCCGCGCCGCTGCAAGGCGCCACCTACAGCATCGAGGCGCTGGCCGCGCCGCGCGACATCGCCGACATGCTGGCCATCGACACCAAACAGGCCTGCCTGGTGCTCAAGCGCCAGACCCGCTCCAACGGCCAGGTCGCGTCCATCGCCACCATGTGGCATCCGGGCCACCGCTACCAGTTCGCCGGCAGCTTCGCGCAGTAGGCCGCGCGGGTTGCCAGCGCTTACAACTTTCTCGACTAAGCCCCATTCTTCGATGCTATAGTTGCCCGGCTACAGCATAAATTCCAGCCTTGCGGATTGAAAGGGAAGCTTTTGTCGCACCGCCGTCCCAGGTCCGGCCGGACCCTCTTCTGGCGCCGTCTGCCACGCGCCCTGACGGCGGTTGCGCTCGTGCTGACGTGCGGCGCGCATGGGGCGCTGGCGGCCGAGAAGGTCAGCATCCAGCTCAAGTGGATGCACCAGTTCCAGTTCGCCGGCTACTACGCGGCCCAGGACCAGGGCTATTACCGCGACGCCGGCCTCGATGTCACGCTGATCGAGGCCCGCCCCGGCGTCGATCCCACCCTGTCGGTGCTGGAGGGCCGCGCCCAGTACGGCGTCGGCAACACCTCGCTGCTGGTGGCGCGCGGGCACGGCCAGCCGGTGGTGGCGCTGGCCTCGATCTTCCAGCACTCGGCCAGCGCGCTGCTGGTGCGCCACGACGCCGGCGGCAAGGCCCGCGCCTGGGCCGGTTCGCGCCTGATGCTGGCGCCGAACAACGAGGAGCTGCTCATCCTGCTCAAGAAGTACGGCGTGCGGCCCGACAGCCTGACGCAAGTCCCGCACAGCTACAACACCGACGACCTGCTCGAAGGCCGGGTCGACGCCATGTCGGTCTACATGACCGAGGCGCCCTACCTGCTCGAACGCAGCAACGTCGGCTACGAGCTGCTGTCGGCGCGCATGCTGGGCGACGATTTTTACGGCGACACGCTGTACACCACCGAGAGCGAACTGCGCGAGCATCCGATGCGCGCGCAGGCGCTGCGCGAGGCCACGCTGCGCGGCTGGCGCTACGCGATGGCGCACCAGGGCGAGATCGCCGACCTGATACGGGCCCGCTACCCCGAGCGCCACAGCCGCGAACACCTGATGTACGAGGCCCAGCACATCGCGCCGCTGCTGGAGCAGGGCCTGATCCAGCTGGGCTACAGCAATCCCGAACGCTGGCGCGCCATCGCCCGCACCTACATCGAGCAGGGCATGCTGCCAGCCGACTTCAAGCTGGACGGTTTCCTGTACCAGCCGCAGCCCGGCGACCGCCTGGCGCGCTACGCCGGCCCGCTGGCGGCCGCGCTGGTGCTGCTGCTGACGGCGGCCGCGCTGTGGCAATTGCGGCGACAGGCGGCGGCGCTGCGGGCGGCGCGCGCGGAACTGGGCGACGCCGAGCGCCGCGCCAGCGGTGCGCTCGACAGCACCGGCGAGGGCATGTGGGAATGGCGGCTCGACACCGGCACGCTGACGCTGTCGCCGCGCTACGGCGCGCTGCTGGGCTACGGCGACGGCGAGTTCGCGCCGACGCTGGAGCAGTGGCTGGACCACGTGCATCCGGACGACCAGGCGCGCGTCGAGCGCAGCATCCAGGACCACCTGGCCAGCACCACGGACCTGAACAACCAGATCGTCAGCGAGCACCGCATGCGCACCCGCGACGGCGGCTGGATCTGGGTGCTGGCGCGCGGCATGATCGTCGAGCGCGACGCCGCCGGCCGGCCGCTGCGCGCCACCGGCACCATGGCCGACATCAGCGAGCGCGCCGCCGCCGAGGAGGCGCGCCTGTGCGCGGTGATCGACGCCACGCCGGGCGCCATGCTGATCGCCGACAAGAGCGGGCGGGTACGCTACGCCAACCCGGCCTGCGCGCGCAGCTTCGGCTACGAGGGCACGATGGCCGGCTGCTCGGTCGAGCAGCTGGCGCCGGAGGCCATGCGCAGCACCGGCCGCGCGCGCGAGCTGTTCTCGCGCCCCAACCTGCCAGGCCGGGTGCTGAGCGCGATCCGCGCCGATGGCGTCAGCTTCCCGGCGATGGTGCACATCGCGCCGGTGATGCTGGGCGGGCAGGAGCTGGTGGTGGTGACGCTGCGCGACATGACCCAGCGCCAGCGCGCCGAGGAGGCGCTGCACGCCAGCTCCGAGCGCTACCGCCTGATCGTGCAGACCGCCGCCGAGGGCATCTGGATGACCGGCGCCGACGACCGCACCAGCCTGGTCAACCCCACCATGGCGCGCATGCTGGACTACGACATCGAGCAGATGATGGGCCGCGCCATGACCGACTTCATGGACGACGACGGCCAGGCCCTGCTCAAGCAGCACCTGCAGCGCCGCCTGGCCGGCGAGGCCTGCCAGGGCGATGTCTGCTTCCGCCGGCGCGATGGCGCCGTGGTGTGGTGCCTGCTGTCGACCACCGTGATCAATTCCGACGCCGGCCACTACGCCGGCACGCTGGCCATGCTGACCGACATCACCGCGCGGCGCGCCGCCGACAGCGCGCTGCGCAGCTCCAGCCAGCGGCTGGCGTCGATCTTCAACGCCGTCACCAACGGCCTGGTGATGATCGACGGCGACGGCCGCATCCTGGAGAGCAACGCAGCCGCCGCGCGCATGCTGGCGCACTCGCTGGCGGTGGACGGCGGCATGCTGTGGCGCGGCGTGCGCGAGGACGGCACGCCGTTCGATGCCGCCAGCCATCCGGTGCAGCAGGCCATCGTCACCGGCGTGTCGGTGCGCGACGTGGTGATGGGCGTGAGCCAGTCCAACGGCGAGGTGCACTGGCTGTCGGTGAACGCCGAGCCCATTCCCGACGAGCGCGGCGTGGTGCCGCTGGTGGTGGCCAGCCTGACCGACATCACCGACCGCAAGCGCGGCGAGGACCAGCTGCGCGAGCTGAACGAGCACCTGGAGGAGCGGGTGGCGATCCGCACCGAGGAGCTGAACCAGGCGCGCATGCTGGCCGAGGAGGCCAGCCAGACCAAGGGCCAGTTCCTGGCCAACATGAGCCACGAGATCCGCACACCGATGAACGGCGTGATCGGCATGGCCTACCTGGCGCTCAAGACCGACCTCGATCCGCGCCAGCGCGACTACCTGGAAAAGATTCGCTTCGCCGGCGAGCACCTGCTGGGCATCATCGACGACATCCTCGACATCTCCAAGATCGAGGCGGGCAAGCTGGAGATCGAGCAGGTCGACTTCGCGCTCGACCACGTGATCCAGACGCTGACCACGGTGGTGGCGCCCAAGGCCGCCAGCCGCGAGCTGGAGCTGGTGTTCAACCTCGACCCCAACCTGCCCAAGGTGCTGCGCGGCGATCCGCTGCGCCTGGGCCAGGTGCTGATCAACTACACCAACAACGCCATCAAGTTCAGCGAGAAGGGCCGGATCGAGGTGCGGGTGCGCCAGGTGGTGGGCGACGCCAACGGCTGCCTGCTGCGCTTCGAGGTCAGCGACTGCGGCATCGGCCTGTCGGAGGCCGAGATCGGCAAGCTGTTCCAGTCGTTCCAGCAGGCCGACACCTCGACCACGCGCGAGTACGGCGGCACCGGCCTGGGCCTGTCGATCTGCAAGCAGCTGGCGCAGCTGATGGGCGGCGAGGTGGGCGTGCGCAGCCGGCCGGGCCAGGGCAGCACCTTCTGGTTCACCGCGCGCCTCGGCATCTCCAGCGCCACGCTGCCGGCGCTGATCGACCGCGTCAAGGACGCCGCCGCCGAGCTGCTGGCCTCCTCGCGCAGCGCGGCGGTGATGGCGACCTTGAAGCACGCGCGCATCCTGCTGGTCGAGGACAACACCTTCAACCAGCAGATCGCGCTGGAGATGCTGGAGGAAGTCGGCTCGTCGGTGTGCCTGGCGGCCAACGGCATGGAGGCGCTGGAGCTGCTGCGCCAGACCGCCTTCGACTGCGTGCTGATGGACGTGCAGATGCCGCTGATGGACGGCCTGGAGACCACGCGCCGCATCCGCGCCGACCCGGCCCTGGCCGACATGCGGGTGCTGGCCATGACCGCCACCGCCACCAACGAGGACCGGGTGCGCTGCATCGAGGCCGGCATGGACGACTTCATCTCCAAGCCGATCCAGCCGGCGCTGATGTACCAGACCATCGCCAACTGGCTGCCCGAGCGCGGCGAGGCGGCGCCGCGCGAGGCGCCGGCCGCGCCGCCGCGCCCGGCCTTCAAGGCCACGCTGGGCGGCGATCCGGCGGTGATCGATTTGTCGATCCTGGCCAAGCTGCTGGGCTATCATCCGCACAAGGTGCGCAAGTTCGCCTTCAAGTTCCTGCACAACACGCAGGAGGGCCTGGCCCAGATGGAGCGGGCGCTGCAGAAGGGCGACCTGGCCGGGGTGCGCGAGCTGGGCCACCGCCTGAAGTCGCCCGCGCGCACGGTGGGCGCGCTGGGCATGGGTGAGCTGATGCTGCAGCTGGAGCAGCTGCCGGCCGACGGCATGCCGGAACGCGCGGCGGCGGCCATCCTGGCGCAGCTGTGGGTGCTGCTGGAACAGATCACCGAACAAATCATGACCAACACCACTTTCGCCGACGATAACTAGACCAGGTGACACACCATGCGGGTAATGCTGCTCGATGACGACAAGTTCATGCTGGAACTGCTGGCCGATATGATCGTCGAGCTCGGCCCGCACGAGGTGGTGGCCGAGACCGACGGCCGGCGCGCGCTGGTGGCGCTGCGGCTGCGCCCGCCCGACCTGCTGATCTGCGATTTGAGCATGCCGGCGATGGACGGCATCGACTTCCTGCGCGCGGCCGCGGCGCAGCAATACGGCGGCTGCGTGGTGCTGTTGTCGGGCGTGGATGGCGCCGTGCTGCGCACCGCCGCCCGGCTGGCCGAGGCGCAGGGACTGTCGATCCTGGACGCCTGCGCCAAGCCGCTGGCGGCCGAGACGCTGGCCGGCCTGATGGAGCGCGCCGCCACGCGCTGCCCGCCCCATCCGGGCCCGGCGCCGGACAACAATGGCAAATAGTTTAGATGGTTTCTACAATCTGCCGCACATTTTTAAAAAATGGGTTATTATTTACGCCATCCCCGCCTGCCGACCTTGTTGCCATCCCATTCCAAGACATTGAATTCGCGCAATTGGCCACCATCTGCTGCCTGTAACCGGCAACGTTGACGGCGATTGCGGACAACATGGCATAATCCCCAGGCGTTATTGATCCCACAGACCTCGATTGAGGAATATATGAGCGAAAATATCAAACACATCACCGACACTTCCTTTGACGCCGACGTGCTCAAGTCCGACCGCCCGGTGCTGGTCGACTTCTGGGCCGAATGGTGCGGTCCTTGCAAGAGCATCGCCCCGATCCTGGAAGAAGTCGCCAAGGAATACGACGGCAAGATCCTGATCGCCAAGATGGACGTCGACGCCAACCAGGCCGTACCGGCCAAGTTCGGCATCCGTGGCATCCCGACCCTGATCCTGTTCAAGAACGGCGTCGCAGCCGCGCAAAAGGTTGGCGCAATGGCAAAAGGCCAGCTGACCTCTTTCATCGACAGCAATATCTAAGTACGATAGTATTACGCTGCAAAAAACGGCGCCGCGCCCGTGGCGCCGTTTAATAACTTAGAGACAACCACGCAGTTCCCTCCCCTACCTTTACTTTCCCGTCACGGGACACTCAACACATATGCATCTATCTGAATTAAAGGCCCTACACGTCTCGGCATTGCTGGAGATGGCCATCGGTCTTGATATCGACAACGCGGCGCGTCTGCGCAAACAGGAGTTGATGTTTGCGATCCTGAAAAAGCGCGCGAAATCCGGTGAACAGATCTTCGGCGACGGCGCCCTGGAAGTGCTGCCGGACGGCTTCGGCTTCCTGCGCTCGCCAGACGCCAGCTACATGGCGTCCACCGACGACATCTACATTTCCCCATCGCAGATCCGCCGCTTCAACCTGCACACCGGCGATTCGATCGAGGGCGAGGTGCGTACCCCTAAAGATGGCGAGCGCTACTTCGCGCTGGTCAAGGTCGACAAGGTCAACGGCGAATCGCCGGAAGCCTCGAAGCACCGCATATTGTTTGAGAACCTGACGCCGCTGCACCCGAACGAGCCGCTGCGCCTGGAACGTGACATCAACGGCACCGAGAACATCACCGGCCGCATCATCGACCTGATCGCGCCGATCGGCAAGGGCCAGCGCGGCCTGCTGGTGGCGTCGCCTAAATCGGGCAAGTCGGTGATCCTGCAGCACATCGCGCACGCGATCACCGCCAACCATCCGGACTGCACGCTGATCGTGCTGCTGATCGACGAACGTCCAGAGGAAGTGACCGAGATGCAGCGCTCCGTGCGCGGCGAAGTGGTCGCCTCGACCTTCGACGAACCGGCCACCCGCCACGTGCAGGTCGCCGAGATGGTGCTGGAAAAAGCCAAGCGCCTGGTCGAGATGAAGAAGGACGTGATCATCCTGCTGGATTCGATCACCCGCCTGGCGCGCGCCTACAACACCGTGATCCCTGCCTCCGGCAAGGTGCTGACCGGCGGTGTGGACGCCAACGCGCTGCAACGCCCGAAACGCTTCTTCGGCGCCGCGCGCAATATCGAGGAAGGCGGCTCGCTGACCATCATCGCCACCGCGCTGATCGAAACCGGCTCGCGCATGGACGACGTGATCTACGAGGAATTCAAGGGTACCGGCAACATGGAGGTGCACCTGGAGCGCCGCCTGGCCGAGAAGCGCGTCTACCCGGCGATCAACCTGAACAAATCGGGCACCCGCCGCGAGGAACTGCTGATCAAGCCGGACCAACTGCAGAAGATCTGGATCCTGCGCAAGCTGCTGTACTCGATGGACGAGATCGAAGCGATGGAGTTCATCCTCGACAAGATGAAGGCCACCAAAAATAACGGTGAGTTCTTCGACATGATGCGTCGTGGCGGTTAATTAACCCCTCGGCAATCATGATGAACAGGCAACCCGCGTGGTTGCCTGTTTGCGTTAACGCCGGTATAATCCCCGATCGCATCAATTTTAACTCTGGCAAGTGAGCGGCAATCGGGTCACGAAGTGGTATCGACCGACGAAGTGCTGTTTGGCTACCTAACTAACCGAAGGCTTCAAAATGAAACCAGAAATCCATCCAGATTACCGCGAAGTGGTGTTCCACGACCTGTCGTGCGACTTCAAATTCATCACCCGCTCGACCATCCAGACCCGCGAAAAGATCGAACACAACGGTAAAGAATACCCGTTGGTCAAGATCGAGGTGTCGGCTGAATCGCACCCGTTCTACACCGGCAAGCACAAAATCGTCGACACCGCTGGCCGCGTTGAGAAATTCCGCCAGAAGTTCGGCGCAGTGGGTTCGAAGACCCAAGTCGCACAAGGCTGATTTTCGCCGCGATGAACAAAAAAGCAGCCTCTGGCTGCTTTTTTTGTTTGTCGGCCTCGCCGGCCGCAGGTTTTCCTGCATACTCCCGTTCACCTCTTACTTGCACACCGATCGATGAAGCCAGTCCGTCTTCCCGCCGCCGCTACCCTGGCATTGCCGCGCTGGGCGCTGTTCGCCCTGGGCCTGTTGTACATCCTGCCTGGCCTGATCGGCCGCGACCCGTGGAAGAACGATGACGCCGCCAGCTTCGGCATCATGTGGACCATGGCCCACGGCACCTGGCAGGACTGGCTGTGGCCCAACATCGCCGGCATGTCGATGCCCGACGAGGGCCCGCTGGCGTTCTGGCTGGGCGCGCTCGGCATCAAGCTGTTCGGCTGGCTGATGGGCGATGTGCTGGCGGCCCGCGTGGGCACGGTCGGCATCTTCCTGCTGGGTGTGCTGTCGCTGTGGTACGCCACCTTCAACCTGGGCCGCCGCCAGGACGCGCAACCGCTGCGCCTGGCCTTCGGCGGCCAGCCCGAGCCGGACGACTTCGGCCGCACGCTGGCCGACGCCGCCGTGCTGATCTACCTGGGCTGCCTGGGCCTGCTGCTGCACAGCCACGAGACCACCTCGGAGGCGCTGCAGGTGTCGCTGGTGGCGCTGCTGCTGTACCGCACCGTGCGCTACGTGGAAGGCCCGTCGCTGCGCAACGCCGCCCTCAGCGGCCTGGCGGTCGGCCTGCTGACCCTGACGCGCGGCTGGGTCACGCCGGTGTGCCTGATGCTGGCCCTGTTCGCCTGCACCCGCTTCCTCGACCAGCCCGCCATCCGCGCGGCGCGCGACCTGGGCGCCACCATCGCGGTCGGCGGCGCGGTGGCCGCGCTGTGGCTGGTGCCGGCGCAACTGCTGGAACCCTACCACCAGCTGCCGCTGAACGCCTGGCTGGCCTGGAACCTGGACCAGCTCGGCATGCCGGGCATGCACTCGCTCAAATTCTTCTTCCGCGTCGGCGTCTGGTTCTTCTGGCCGGCGTGGCCGTTCGCCGGCTGGGCCGTGTGGGCCTGGCGGCGCCAGCGCCGCGCGCTGCACATCGTGGTGCCGCTGGCCTTCGTCACCATGGGCGCGCTGCTGACGCTGTTCAACGACCAGCCCGAGCAGGGACAGCTGCTGGTGCTGCTGCCGCCGCTGGCCATCATGGCCGCGTTCGGCCTGCTGACCATGAAGCGCGGCGCCATCAACGCCATCGACTGGTTCTCGGTGATGGCGCTGACCTTGTGCGCGGCCGTGATCTGGGTGTTCTGGATCGCCAAGCTGACCGGCTGGCCGGCCAAGGCCGCCAAGAACGCGCTCAAGCTGGTGCCCGGCTTCCATCCCGAGCTGGGCTGGATCGCGCTGCTGGTGGCGCTGGCCGCCACCGCCGGCTGGTTCGCGCTGGTCCACTGGCGCATCTCGCGCCAGCCCGCCGTGCTGTGGCGCGCCGTGGTGCTGTCGTCCGGCGGCCTGATCCTGATCTGGATTTTGCTGATGACCTTGTTCCTGCCGGACGTCAATTACAGCAAGAGCTACGCCAGCGTGGCGCGCCAGATCGCCGACAAGCTGCCGGCCGGCGCGCGCTGCATCGAGAGCAACGTCGGCCCGGCCCAGCGTGCCTCGTTCGCGTATTACGCCCAGCTGCCGTTCGCCGGCGTCGAGGGCGATCATTGCGACCTGCTGCTGCTCCAGGACAGCATCAAGCTGCGCGACGAGCGCGAGATTCCGGCCCGCTACCGCGACCAGCAATGGAAGCTGCTGTGGGAAGGCCGCCGCCCGGCCGACCGCGACGAGCGCTTCCGCCTGTACCGCCGCGGCGGTTAAACTCCCCAATGAAAAACGGCCCCGATCGACGGGGCCGTGATGGTGCCGCGCGGCCCTGCCCGCGCGCGCTCAGCGCCGTGCCAGCACCGTGGTGTTGGCCGGCAGCTTGGCCGCCATCGGCAGGCGCTCGTAGTTGCTGACGGTGAGCGTGTCGCCGTCGTCCGCAAAGCTCATGTGCGAGCCGGTGCGGGTGATGAATTCCGCCGGTCCCACCGCATAGATTTCCACCCGTGGCTGCCCCTTGATCTCGGCGTAGAAGCGGCCGACCTGGCGCGTGAAACTCATCGTCTCCCCATTGCTGAGGTGGTACGCGGACTGGTAATCCTGGAACTCCTGCGGCTCCATGTGGTAGCGGCTGGCGCTGATCTTGACGCTTTCGCTGGCGGCACTGGTGGCGGTGGCATCGGGTGCCGCACCGGCGGTGGCGGCGAAGGACAAAGCAGCGGCTACAGCCAGGCTCAAAAGAGTGGTCTTCATGGTATTGCTCCAATATGTAAAAGGTTGGGGCGCCTGGCCCCGAAGTGTTTAACGGTGGGCGACGACGATGGTTTCGCCGTTGGCCTTGGCCAGCGGCAGGCGGGCGAAGTTGGCCACGCCCACGCTCTCTCCCACGTCGCTGAATTCGAAGCGGGTGCCGTTGGCGGTGACGAACTTGTCCGGGGCGATCGCGTAGATCTCCACGCGCTGGCCGTCGTCGAGCTGGGTGTAATAGCGCGACATCCGCTGGCTGAAGGTCAGGATCTGACCGTTGGTCAACTGATACGTGTTTTTGAAGTTGGCGAAGTCGCCCTGCAGCAGATGAAGGCGGCTGAGGCCGCCCTTGATCTGCACGCTGGCATCGTCCGCGTGGGCGGCCGGCACGGCCGCAAAGGCCAAGGCGGCAACAACGCCGAAGAGAGTGGTTTTCATGGTGTGCTCCGTTGGATTATCGGGACCTGCAAACTGCTGGGAGCCACCGCTGCATTTTCAAATCAGCGGTAGACGTGTACAGATTAGCAAAGGCCGCGCGCCAGATCCGGCGTATGCGACGGGCGGTCGATCGGCGTGCGCGAAGTGTAAAAAAACGCGACGAACGGAAGCCGCGGCAATGATGTTGCACGGCACGTCTTTCTTTTAGCTCAGCCGATACAAAGCGCCACAGTCCAGCTATATTGAGCGCAACACCCGGCAGCGCCCAACCTCGCGCGCCGGCCATAGCGGCCCCGGCTGCTGCGCCCCAACCCCGCGCCCAAATCCGACCTCAGCCGCACAGTCTTATTCTGGATAGCATCATGTTCACCTTGTACAAATTGCAGGCAGCCCTGCGCAACAACTATGTGCGCGCCGGCCTGGCCTTGCTGGCCCTTGCCATCGCGGCCCTGCTCGGCTGGCGCGCCGACGTGCCGCAAGATCCGCAACCCGTGCTGCGCTCGCAGGACATCGCGCAGATCACCGCGCTGCCGGCCCAGCGCCAGCGGCTGGAATACCTGCTGGTGGCGGCGCCGCTGTCGGAGGCGCCGCGCTATGTGTTCAAGCTGCGCGGCGACCCGCTGCTGTATGTGGTCAAGGTGCCGGCCACCACGCACCTGAGCCTGGAGCGCGAAGTGCTGCTGAAGCACAACCTGCCGTACGCGATCGCGCGCGAGGACTACCTGGCCTCGCACCGCGCGGTGCTGCAGGACGAGGACGACAGCACCATGGCGCGCGCCGGCGGCTGGCTGCGTCGCCACGCGGTCGACCTGCTGCTGGTGGGCCTGGTGCTGTTCGTGCTGCGCAACGGCCTGCCCGGCACCGGCGTCTCGGCCACCGTGCTCAGCCCGGACCAGCTGGCCGGCAGCATGGACGACCTGATCGGCATGGACGACATCAAGCAGGAAGTGCTGCACCTGGAGGACATGATCCGCAACCGCGCGGTGTACCGCCAGCACGATATCGACAAGCCCTTCAACGTCATGCTGACCGGCCCGGCCGGCACCGGCAAGACCAAGCTGGCCGGCTACCTGGCCAAGCGCCTGAACGTGCCGCTGATCCAGGCCTCGGCCTCGGCGCTGGAGTCCGGCTACATCGGCGGCGGCGCCAAGGCGCTGCACGCGTTACACCGCAAGGCTTGCGCGCGCGGCAGCTGTATCATTTTCCTCGACGAAGCCCAGGGCCTGTTCATGCCGCGCGGACGCGGCGACAAGAAATGGGAGGACGACACCGCCAACGCGCTGCTGGGCCTGCTCGACGGCGTGCGCAGCGACCAGGGCGCGGGCGTGATCTGGGTGGTGGCCTCCAACTTCGACGACGCCAGTTCGTCGATGGACGAGGCCATGCTGCGCCGCTTCTCGGTCAAGATCAATTTCCGGCTGCCCAACAAGGCCGAGCGGCGCGAGCTGCTGCGCGCCTTCCTGGCGCGCAAGGCAGAGGGCTGCGTGGCCTGGGACCGGCTCGACCTCGACCAGGTGGCCGAGATCACCGCCAACCTCAGCCCGGCGCTGCTGCAGACCGTGGTCGACCGCGCCAGCATGATCGCCATCCAGGAACAGGCGGCCATCGACACCGGGCTGATGTTCCGCGCCTTCGAGCGCGCCACCATCGGCCTGACCGACCGCGCCACCAGCGCCGAGAAGACGCGCCAGCGCGAGCGCGTGGCGTTGCACGAGCTGGGCCACTTCTTCATGCAGATCGACCCGTGGCTGCGCCAGGGGCTGACGCTGGAGCAGATCAAGGAGCGCTCGCCACTGCTCAAGATCAGCACCGAGTCGGTGTCCAAGCTGGGCGCGCTGGGCTATGTGCTGTCGGCCTCGGACGACGTCGCGCTGCGCACGCTGGAGGAGCTGGAGCGCGACGTGATCCAGCTGTACGGCGGGGTCGCGGCCGAGGAGCTGTTCTACGGCGCGCGCGGGATCTCGGTGGGCAGCCAGAACGATATCCAGAAGGCCACGTCGATGCTGGACATGATGGTCAACCAGCTGTCGATGTATTCACGCTCCAAGCTGGACTACAGCCAGTTCAAGAACCAGGAGCGCGACCTCGACCAGGTGCAGGCCAAGGCGGACGAGCTGTACTCGTACACCCTGGGCGCGATCGCCGACTACCGCGTGGCGATCGACGAACTCAAGGAGGTGCTGATGGAGCAGTACGTGCTGTCGAAGGACGCCATCTTCTCGCTGCTGGAGCAGCGGCAGCTGGGCGCGGCGCCGGCCGTGGCACTTGCAAAAATATAAAATTTCCACATCACGGGTTGCGGCATGCAGGCAAATCAGTGATAATGCGGGTCGCGTTGCCGGGATGGCGTAGTAGCTGAGCTCCCTGGCAAGTCGTTGAAGTTGGGACGACACACCGGCCTCGGTGGTGAAATTGGTAGACGCAGGGGACTCAAAATCCCCCGCCGCAAGGCGTGCCGGTTCGATTCCGGCCCGAGGCACCAGAACACAAGACAAAAGCACTGACCCCGTCAGTGCTTTTTTCATTTGCGCTCGCGATATCATCCAGGGATGTGAGCGATCGGTATCACGAGGATCCGAGGATCGGATGGGAACGGTGTGAAACCATATTTCTGATAGAAGCTTGACGCTTCGGCGTCCTTGGCGTCAACGAACAACGCAAAGCCCCCAACCTCGTTTGCCACCGCTTTGGCTTTAGCCATCGCTGCCATCAACAATGTCGCCCCGTGCCCCTTTCCTTTGTGCGTCTCGGAAACGGCCAGACGTCCCAAGGTGAAGCCGGGGATGGTATTGGGCAGACGCTTGACCAAGCTTGCCGGCATGTCGCCCTTAGGCGTCATTGGTCGAATTGCCATCGTGAAAAACCCTATGATCAGCGTCGGGTCTTCATCGCTCGTTAATACATACGTCTTGGAGATATTCTTGCTTTGGTGCTGTCTTGCCGTCGCCTGCAGATAGTTATCAAGCTCAGGCTTACCACAGGTGAACCGATTTACTTCATGTGCCGCTTCCAGAGCGGATAGTGAGTATGCCATTTTCCACCTTGGTTTTATATTGGGCGAACGCCTTCACTAGCGCCGGGTTGGGCGATGGTGGGGAGTCGAGCAAATTTATCAACATGGCAGCATCTTCACGGGTGTAGCGGATCGTGTGTTCTCGTTCGATCACTCTGTTCGCTTCTTTTAATGCGGCCTGTACCAAAAATTGATTCACCGTAGCCCCCACTAAATCCGCTGCCTCCTGGAGTTTCTCTGCTACCGAGGCAGAAACTCTGGCCGTAATACGGCCTCTTTCTTCCGTCGCGTTCATGGTTTAAGCCTTCCGATGCTTATTTAAGTGAGCTCTACTGAGCAAGAACATGGTAGCACACCGGTGCCACTCTATCATCAGGTGGTGACATTTTGTCGCCAGCCGGAGTGAGGATGGTTTCCTGATACCAGGCCGGCGCTGCCACCGCCGACACGCTCGCGAAACAACAGCCATTGTGCCATCCCCATGTAGTTTCCCGCTAAAGCGGCATAACCCTTATATAACATTAAGACAACGTCCATTTTTCCGTTGCACGCATGCTATCGTAATTTCCTGCAATCTCATCTTTACAAGATTGCACGGCCCGGTGCGGCGGGGGCCCGCCGGTATTCTTTCGATAGATTGATGGAGGTGTAGAAAATGGCTGTATCGTTTAAACCTGCTGTGATGTCCACCCTGCTGCTGGCCATGGCCTTGAGCGCCGGCGCCGCGTCGGCGGACGCGCTCAACGAGAACTTCGACGGCGGCGTGCCGCACGGCTGGACGATCGTCAACAACAGCGATCCGGTCGGCGACGCCAGCTGGTTCCAGGGCGACTCCAAGGTGTTCAATGCGCAGCAGGGCGCGCCCTCCTCCTTCATCGGCGCCAGCTGGACCAGCGGCAAGGACCTGTCGGCCATCAGCAATTGGCTGATCATGCCGACCTCGACTTACCAGAACGGCGACACCTTGTCGTTCTACACCCGCACCGTTGAAAACTCGCATTTCCCCGACCGCCTGGAAGTCCGCTTCAGCAACGCCGGCGGCACCGACGTCGGCCACTCGGCCGCCAGCGTCGGCTCGTTCGGCTCGCTGCTGCTGTCCGTCAATCCCACTCAGGACGTCGCCGGCTATCCGGATTCGTGGACCAAGTACAGCGTGACGCTGAGCGGCCTGTCCGGCGCCACCGCCGGCGCCTTCGCCTTCCATTACGCGGTCGACGACGGCGGCCCGTCCGGCACCCGTTCCAACTACATCGGTCTCGACACCGTGTCGGTCACCGCCGTGCCGGAACCCAGCACCTACCTGATGCTGGGCGCCGGCCTCGGCCTGATCGGCCTGGCACGCAAGCGCAAAGCCAAGGCGGCCTAAGCGACAGGCGGGGTGGACCACAACGGCCTCCGCCTCGCCAGCCCGTTCCGCTAGAATGGCGGCATGCCTCCCGCCAAACTCCCCAAATTCCCCGGCCCGCTGACCGCGCGCGGCGCCGTGCTCGCCGTGCTGCTGTCCGACGCCGACCAGACCGGCGCGCCGCCGCTGCAGGGCCGCACCTCGCTGGCCGCCATCGTCAAGACGCTCAAGCGCAAATACAACTGGCCGGTCGAGATCAGCAGTTTCCCGTCCAACACCGGCGACGGCCGCGCCAGTTGGGCCACCGTCTACAGCCTGCCGCCGGCCGTGATCGCCAAGGCGCTGGCCAGCGGCGGCCACGAATGGCTGGAACGGCGCCACGCGGCCCGTGGCGCGCCGTAACATTTACTTACTCTGGAAACACTTTCTGCGTCACCGGCTTTGTCCTCCGGCTCGTTATATGAGCAAGCGCCACCGTGGCGCAATACAGGAGAATAAAATGACGACCACCCCAACCACCCGTAGCCGTATCCACCCTCTGATGGCCGTAGCGGCCGTATCGCTGACGCTGGTAAGCCTGGTCGGCGCCGCGTCGATCGCCGGCCTGCTGCCCAGCTCGCACGCCACGCAGGACACCACGCCAGTGGCCGCCAACGTCGCGCCGCAGGCCGGCCAGCAAGCGGCCAACCAGCCGATGCCGGAAAGCCGCCCCGTCGTGGCCGAGCACCGCACCGTGCACCATGTGACGCCGCAAGTGCGCCATGTGAACAATGACGACTATGTCGCCCAGGCGCCAGCAGCCCAGCCACAGCCGCAGGCTCCCGCCCCGGCACCGGTGGCTCAGAACAGCCCGCTCGGCATGGGCATCGGCGCGGTGGTTGGTGGTTTGATCGGCAACCAGGTTGGCGGCGGCAAGGGCAAGACGGCGGCCACCATCGCCGGCGCGGTCGGCGGCGCCTACGTCGGCAACGAGATCGCCAAGAAGAACTAAGCCCGTCACGGCAAACCACGGCCCGGCCCCGCACAGGGGACCGGGCCGCGTTGTTTGCGCGGGATCAAGGCTGCAAGTTAGTTTCCCAGTGGAAAATATGACATAATGCTCGCTGCACTACCGCCACGCATTCCGAACGTCATGACCACTCCTACCGACCACCAAGAAGACCTGCAGCAATTCTGGAACCAGCGCGTCAAGGCCAGCCGGTGGCTGATCGTCAAGACGCTGGTGCTGGGCGCGCTGGCGGCCGTGTGCGGCGTGCTGGGCCAGGGCTGGCTGGAGGATGCCAGCCCGCTGTTCCCCATCATCAGCCAGAACTATGGCGTATGGCAGGCCGGCTATCTGCTGGCGCTGCTGGTGGTGTTCCTGATCTGGTGCGCCGCCATGCTGCAGAAATTGAGCCTGCTGCGCAACAGCAAGCAGGGCCGCGACATGCAGCGCCGCATCGACGAACAGAACGAACGCATCGCCCAGAAAAAACTGGAGGCGAAGCAGCGCCGCGAGCAGGAACGCCTGGAGCGCGAGACCGCGCCCTCGTTCTTCAAGAACTCGGCCCGCAGCGGCAAGTTCGACTACTGAACTACTCGTAGCGCAGGCAGTCCACCGGCAGCAGCTTCGACGCCCGCCGCGCCGGGTAGAAGCCGAAGAACACCCCCACCAGGCTGGAGAAGCCGCACGCCACCACCACCGCCTGCAGCGTGATGAACACGTCGAACTTGCCGGTGGACGTGATGGCCGCCGCCGCGCCGGTCGCCAGCAGGATGCCGAACACGCCGCCCACCAGGCAGATCACCACCGCCTCGGTCAGGAACTGCAGCAGCACGTCGCGCGGCTTGGCGCCGATCGCCATGCGGATGCCGATCTCGCGCGTGCGCTCGGTCACCGACACCAGCATGATGTTCATGATGCCGATGCCGCCCACCACCAGCGAGATCGCGCCGATCAGGCCCAGCAGCGCGGCCAGGCCGGCGCTGATCTTCTGCGCGGTCTCGGCAAACGAGGCCAGGTTGTCGATGCGGAAATCGTCCGGCTGCTCGAACTTGATGTGGTGGCGGTCGCGCAGCGTTTCGTTGATGTCCTGGATGGCGTCCTGCAGATTGCCGCCGGACTTGCCCTGCGCCACCACGTAATGCACGTTGCCGGGGAACGGCAGCCGCACCAGGTTGGCCGCCGACGCCGTGATCGGCACCAGCACGTAGTCGGCCAGGTCGCCGCCGTCCACCTGCTTGCCCTCGCCGTACAGCACGCCCACCACCTGGAACGAGACGTTCTCGATGCGGATGTACTTGCCCAGCGGGTCGACCTTGTAGAAGAACTGGTCGGCGATCTTCTTGCCGATCACCACCATGCGCGAGGCCGCGCGCACGTCGGCGTCGCTGAAGGCGCTGCCCTTGTCGATCTTCCAGCCGCGGATCTTGAACATGGCCGGCGTCACGCCGTGCACCGTCTTCGAGGCGCTCTCGTTGCCGACCGCCAGGTTGAAGCCGCCCTGCAACACGCCGGCCGCGCCGGCCAGCGACGGCAGCGCGTTCAGCGCGGCGGCGTCGGCCATGGTCAGGGCCGGGGCCGCGCCGGTGCGCATGCGCTGCTGCTGCGCGCGGTCGCCGCCGGGCGAGACGAACAGCATGTTGGTGCCCAGCTGCTCGAGCTCCTTGGCGATGAAGCGCTTCATGCTGTCGCCCACCGCCAGCAACAACACCACCGAGGTGATGCCGATGATGATGCCCAGCATGGTCAACAGCGTGCGCAGGCGGTTCGCCATCATCGAGCGGAACGCCTCGACCACTATCTGTAAAGGATTCATATGATTTATACCGTTATCGGTTCGTGGCTCTGCGCCAGCTGGCGCAAGCCCTCGGCGGCCGGGCCGTCGTACAGCACGTGGCCGTCCTTGAGCCGCATCAGCCGCTTGCTGTAGGCCGCGATGTCGGGCTCGTGCGTGACCAGCAGGATGGTGATGCCGCGCTCCTCGTTGAGCTGCTGGAAGGAGCGCATGATCTCGATGCTGGTCTGCGTGTCGAGGTTGCCGGTCGGTTCGTCGGCCAGGATCAGCGGCGGATCGCCCACCAGCGCGCGGGCGATCGCCACCCGCTGCTGCTGGCCGCCGGACAGCTGGTTCGGCGTGCGCTTGGCGTAGTCCTTGAGGCCGACCCGCTCCAGCTCCACCAGCGCCTTGGCGTGCGCCTTCGAGCGCGACACGCCGGCGTAGATCAGCGGCAGCGCCACGTTCTCGGCCACGCTCATGCGCTTGATCAGGTTAAAGCTCTGGAACACAAAGCCGATGGTGCGGTTGCGGATGGTCGCCAGCTCGGCGCGCGACAGCGTCAGCGTGTCGACGCCGTTGAGGTGGTAGCTGCCGCCGGTGGCCTGGTCCAGGCAGCCGAAGATATTCATCAGCGTCGACTTGCCCGAGCCGGACTGCCCCATCACCGCCAGGAAGTCGCCGCGCGGCACGGCCAGGTCGATGCCGAACAGCACCTGGGTCTCGACGTTGCCGGAGAAGTAGCTCTTGGTGACCTGGCGGATATCGATCAGCGGTTGCGGCGCCGTCACAGCTCACCCTGCTTTTCGTTGATGGCGCGCGTGATCACCTTGTCGCCTTTTTTCAGGTCGCCGCCCACCACCTCGGTGTAGCGGAAGTTGGACAGGCCGATCTTGATGTCCCTGGCCACCGGGTTGTTCTTGTCGTCCATGGTGTAGATCTTGAACGAGCGCGCCAGTTCGCTCTTGCTGCGGAAGGCGGCGTCGTCCTCCTGCGGCGCCTCGGCCACGGCCACCGCGCTCGCGGACGCACTGGCCGACGCGCTGCCGGCCTTGGCGGCCAGCGCCTTGTCCTTCTTGGCCTGCTTCTCGACTTCCTCGTCGCTCAGGCGGAAGCGCAGCGCGGCGGTCGGGATGCGCAGCACCTGCTGGCGATTGCCCACCAGCAGACGCACCTGCGCCGTCATGCCCGGCTTGAGCAGCTCTTCCTTGTTGTCCACGTCCAGCACCACGTTGTAGGTGACCACGTTCTGCACCACGTTGGCCGCCAGCCGGAACTGGCGCATGCGCGCGTCGAATTCCTTGTCGGGATAGGCGTCCACCACGAAGCGGGCCGCCTGCCCTTCCTTCAGCGCGCCGACGTCGGCCTCGGAGACGCTGGTGTCGATCTGCATCTTGGTCAGGTCGCGGGCGATCTGGAACAGCGTCGGCGTGGTGAACGAGGCCGCCACGGTCTGGCCCAGGTCCACCGTGCGCTTGATGATGACGCCGTCGATCGGCGAGCGGATCACGCTGTTGTCCAGGTCGGCCTGGGCGCGCGCCAGCTGTGCCTGCGCCAGCTGGATGTTGGCCTGCGCCACGTCGACCTCGCGCTTGGACTGGTCCAGCGCCAGCGGCGAGATGAAGCTCTGCGTCACCAGCGTCTGGTTGCGCTGGTGGGTGGCCTGCGCCAGCCGCAGGTTGGCTCGCGCCGACGCCAGCTGCGCCTCGCCCTGGCGGATCTGGGCGTTGAAAATGGTCGGATCGAGCTTGAGCAGCACCTGGCCCTTCTGCACGTGGTCGTTGAAGTCCGCCTTCAGCTCGCTCACCGTGCCCGACACCTGCGAGCCGATGTTGATCAACGCCACCGGGTTGATGGTGCCGGTGGCGGTCACCGTCTGCGTGATGTTGCCGGTGTCGGCGGCGGCCACGCGGAAGCGCGGCGGCTCGACCACCGGGGTCTTGCTCTTGGAGTACCAGGCGGCGCTGGCGCCGCAGATCACCAGCAGGCCCACGGCCAGCGCTATCTTCTTCTTGGTCAGGAAAGCCATCGTCTCTACACATCCCATAGGTGAGATCCGTCGATATGCGGATCAGCCCGCCAAGTATATGGAGTTTTGCAAGGAATGCAACTAGGCAACGTTGGGCCCGCTCCCTCCAAGGAAGGGGGTTGCGGCAACCAGATGGGGGTATGTGCAAAGTTGCAGTCCCATCCTGCACGTATGGGCGTTTCCAAGCCGGCCGGACCTGCCTACCATGAGACTCATCACCACTCAAAAAGGAAACACATCATGTCCAGCAAAACCCTCGATACCTCCCGCCGTTCCGCCATGACCGGCGCCGCGGTCGCAGCCGCCGCGGCGGTCGCCCTGCCGCTGGCCGCCGTCAGCGGCGACAGCCAGGCCGCAACCGGCAAGGTGCAGAAATCGGTCAGCACCATCACCACCCGCGACGGCGTCGAGATCTACTACAAGGACTGGGGTCCGCGCACCGGCCAGCCAGTCATCCTGAGCCACGGCTGGCCGCTGAACGCCGACAGCTGGGAATCGGCAGCCTTCCACCTGGCCAACAACGGCTTCCGCGTGATCACCCATGACCGCCGCGGCCACGGCCGTTCGAGCCAGCCGTGGGACGGCAACGACATGGACCACTACGCCGACGACCTGGCCCAGCTGATCGAGGCGCTGGACCTGAAGAACATCATCCTGGCCGGCTTCTCGACCGGCGGCGGCGAGGTGGCGCGCTACGTCGGCCGCCACGGCACCAAGCGCATCGCCAAGCTGGGCCTGATCTCGGCCGTGCCGCCGCTGATGCTCAAGACCGACACCAACCCCGGCGGCCTGCCGATGGAAGTGTTCGACGGCCTGCGCGCAGCCTCGGTCGCCAACCGCGCGCAGCTGTACCTGGACCTGGCCTCCGGCCCGTTCTACAACTACAACCGTCCGGGCGCCAAGCCGTCGCAGGGCATCATCGACGCCTGGTACGCGCAGGGCATGCAGGCCGGCCACAAGAACACCTATGACTCGATCAAGGCGTTCTCGGAAACCGACTTCCGCGACGACCTGAAAAAGTTCGACAAGCCGACCCTGGTCATCCACGGCGAGGACGACCAGATCGTGCCGATCAACGCGGCCGGCCGCGCCTCGGCCGCCATCGTCAAGCACGCCAAGCTGATCACCTATCCCGGCGCGCCGCACGGCCTGACCGACACCCACAAGGACAAGTTCAACGCCGACTTCCTGGCGTTCGCCCAGTCCTGATCTGGTGGCGCGGGTGGCGGTGCGGACTCAGGCCAGCCGTGAGGCCCGTCCGGCCAGCTGCGCCATCACCCGCACCACATGGTCGATCTGCGCGCCGGTGTGGCCGGCGTTCATCATGAAACGCAGCCGCGCCTGGCCCACCGGCGCCGCCGGGAACTGCACCGCCTCGACCTGGATGCCCTCCTTGCGCAGCGCGATCGCGTGGCGCTGGCAAGCCTCGGCCTCGCCGACCAGCACCGGCAGGATCGGCGTCTGCGTCGACACGAAGGTATAACCCAGCGGCGCCATCCGCTCGATGAAGTAGCGCTGGTTGTCCCACAGGCGCTGGCGCCGCTGCGGTTCCTCTTCCAGCACATCCAGCGCCGCCAGCAGCGCGGCCGCCTGGCTGGGCGGCGGCGGGCGGCTGTAGCCATACGCCGCGCTGGTGAGCCGGATCACGTCCGCCATGTCGCGCTCGACCGCGACGAAGCCGCCGCTGGCGCCCAGCGCCTTGCCCAGCGACCCCATCTGCATCAGGCACGGGCTGTGGCAGTCGAAGTGCTCGGCCGTGCCGCCGCCGTGCGCGCCCAGCACGCCGGTGGCGTGGGCGTCATCAACGTACAACAGCGCGCCGTGCTGCTCGGCCAGCGCCACCAGCGCCGGCAGCGGCGCGATCGTGCCCTCCATGCCGAACACGCCGTCGCTGACGATGACCGGCGTCGCGCCCTCCTCCGCCCCCGCCTTCAGCAGCGAGGCCAGGTGGTCCATGTCGCCATGGCGGTAGTTGTAGCGCAGCGCGCCCGACAGCTGGATGCCCTCGCGGATGCTGACGTGGTTGCACTCGTCCGAATAGTAGGCGTACTTGTGGCGCTTGCGGGCGCGGTAGCCGTGCAGGCGCGCCAGCGTGGCGGCCTTGACGATGGACGACAGCACGCCCAGGTTGGCCATGTAGCCGGAGGCGAACAGCACCGCGTCGCTCTTGCGCTGCAGCGCCGCCAGGCGGTCCTCCAGCGCGCGGTAGACCGCCAGGTCGCCGCCGTGCAGGCGCGATTCGCAGTTGCCCGCGCCGTGCCGCTCCAGGCCGTCCTTGGCCGCCGCCGTCACGCGCGGATGGCTGGCCAGCCCCAGGTAATTGTTGCTGCTGAACGACACCACCGGCTCGCCGCCGGCCATGAACGCCGGGTCCGGCAGGGTGCCGGGCAGCTGGCGGTCGGGATGGACCGGGTGCTGCTTGAGCCAGTCGGCGATGTCGCGCAAGTCGTGCATGGTGAAGAGGGATTCCGTGAGTAACCGTCCATGCTAGCGCGGACCGGCTTGCGGCCACATTACCGATCGGATAGCTAGTTGGACGGCGACAACGGCAGCAGGATGCGCGCGACCAGCCCCGGCGCGCCATCCTCCAGCACCAGCTCGCCGCCATGGGCCAGCGCGGTGGCGCTGACGATGGCCAGCCCCAGGCCGTTGCCCGGCAGGTGGCGGCTGTCGTCGAGGCGGTAGAAGCGCCGCGTCACCTTGCTCCGCTCGGCCTCGGGGATGCCGGGGCCGTCGTCCTGCACCGCGATCGAGGCCAGGCCGCCGCGGTACACGCCGGCCCGCACCCGCACCGCGTGGCCCGGCCCGGCGTACTTGATGGCGTTGTCCAGCAGACTGGCCACCGCGCTGGCCAGCAGGTTGCGGTCGCCGTCCACGTACAGGTGCTCGGGCGCGTCCACCGTCAGGGCCACGCCGCCGTCCTCGGCGCTGGCCTCGTACATCTCGCCGATGTCGCGGGCGATGTGGCCCAGGTCGAGGCGTTCGAACAGGCGGCTGCGCATGCCCGATTCGGCCTCGGCGATCTGCAGCAGGCGCTCGAACAGCCGTATCAGGTCGTCGATCTCCTCGATGGCGTCGCGCGCGGCGCCGGCCAGGCGCGGCACCGTGGCCTCGGAGCGCAGCGCGTCGTCAAGCTTGCTGCGCACCCGGCCCAGCGGCGTGCGCAGGTCGTGCGCGATGGCGTTCGAGACGTGGCGGATGCCGTCCATCAGCAGCTCGATGCGGTCCAGCATGCGGTTGATGTCGCGCCCCAGCAGCGCGAACTCGTCGCGCCCGCGCACCGGGATGCGCGAGCTGAGGTCGCCCGCCTCGATGTGGGCGGCGGTGCGGCGGATGGTGCCCAGGCGCCGCTCGACCAGGCGCCGGAACAGCAGCGCGCCGGCCACCGTCAGCAGCAGCGACACGCCGGCGCCGGCCAGCAGCGCGCGCCAGATCACGCCGCGCACCGCCTCCTGCTCGCTCAGGTCGCGCCCGACGATCAGCAGGCCGCCGCCGTCCAGCGGCCGCAGGTACAGCCGCGCCGGCGCCTGGTGGCGGCCGCGCGCGACCACGGTGCTGAGCAGTTCGGGGCCGTCGCCGGCACGCGCGGCGGCGGCCGGCAACGGGCCAAGGTTGCCGGCCAGCGGCGTGCCGTCGGCCGCCAGCAGTTCGAAGAGCTCGCGATCGCTGTCGATGCCGTCGTCCAGCAGGCGCCGCACCTCGGCCGACAGCGCGCCGTGCGGCTGGCCGCCGGCGCGCGCCACCAGCCGGTCCGACTGCGCCATGATGCGGCCGTCGATGTCCTGGTCCAGCACGCCCACGGTGCCGCGGTAGAACACCGCCGACACCAGCACGATCGAGGCCGTGCCCAGCAGGCCGTAGCCCAGCACCAGCCGGGCCGCGATCGAGGCGCGCAGGTCGATCACTGGGCGGCGCCGCCGGCCGGCCCGGCGTCCTCGGGCGGGATCGGGCCCATGCGGTAGCCGACGCCGCGCAGCGTGTGGATCAGCATGACGGGGAAGTCCTTGTCGACCTTGGCGCGCAGGCGGCTGATCTGGACGTCGATGACGTTGGTCTGCGGGTCGAAGTGGTAGTCCCACACCGATTCAAGCAGCATGGTGCGGGTCACCACCTGGTTGACGTTGCGCATCAGGTACTCCAGCAGCCGGTATTCGCGCGGCTGCAGCGTGATGACCTTGGCGCCGCGCGTCACGCGCAAGGTGCGCAGGTCCAGCTTGAGGTCGGCCACCTGCAAGGTCGAGCTGTCGGCGCCGGGCGCGCTGCGCCGCTGCAGCGCCTCGATGCGCGCCAGCAGCTCGGAAAAGGCGAACGGTTTGGATAAATAATCGTCGGCGCCGCCGCGCAGGCCGCTGACGCGGGCGTCGATCGAGGTCAGCGCGCTGACGATGATGACCGGGGTCTGCTTGCCCAGCGCGCGCAGCTTGTCGACGATGGACAAGCCGTCGATGCGGCCCGGCAGCATGCGGTCGAGGATGATGATGTCCCAGTCGCTGCCGACCGCGAGGTCGAGGCCGTCCGGGCCGTTGTCGCAGGCGCTGACCAGGTAGCCGGCCTCGCGCAGGCCCTTGCAGATGTAGTTGGCCGTTTCGGCTTCGTCTTCAATAACCAGGCAGCGCACGCGGATCTCCGGGATTCAGGATGGTGCGGTATTCTACCTCGTGGCGCGCGGGCGCTGGTGGTGAACTCCCGCCCGGTCGACGTCGTTGCGTCGCACAGGGGGTGGCGCCGGCTTGGCGGCGCCGACTTTGAGGACCATCGGCGGGGCGCGGAGTTCGACCGCCATCATAGCCGCGCCCGCCATCGGCGGCCTTGCGCCAGATCAAGCGGCAGGCCGGCCCCGGCCGGCGGCCAACTCGGCGTACAGCGCGTGGTAGTTGCGCGCCATGGTCTCGGCGGTGAACAGCTCCCAGTAGCGGGCCTCGGCGCGCCGGCCCATCTCGGCGGCGCGCTCCGGCTGCTCCCACAGCGTGCGCATGGCGGCGCCGAAGGCGGCCGGATCGTCCGGCGGCACCACCAGCCCGGTCTCGTTGTCGATGTTGATGTAGGTGGTGCCGGTGCCGATCTCGCTGGAGATCATCGGCTTGCCGTACATCGCCCCCTCCAGCAGCGAGATGCCGAACGCCTCCGAGCGCAGGTGCGACGGGAACACCATCGCGTAGCTCAGCTCCAGCAGCGCCACCTTGTCCAGCTCCTCGACCGCGCCGACGAAGATCACGTGCGTCAGGCCGAGCCGGCGCGCGTGCTCCTTGAGCTCCTGCTCGATCGGGCCGGCGCCGACGATCACCACCGGGTAGTCCAGGTTGGCCATGGCGTCGAGCAGGATGTGCAGGCCCTTGTAGTAGCGCAGCACGCCGACGAACAGGAAGAAGCGCTCGCCGCAGCGCGCGCGCCACTGGTCCTTGAGCGACTCGGGCGGCTGCGGATAGATCGTCTTGTCCAGGCCGTAGGTGATGGTCCGGGTCTTGTGCTCGAAGCGCTTGAGCACCGGCGACGAGGCCAGGTAGTTGGGCGAGGTGGCGACGATGGTGTCGACGTTGCGCAGGAAGCCGCGCTTGAGCGGGCCGTACACGCGCAGCAGGTTCTTCTGGCGCACGATGTCCGAGTGGTAGGTCACCACGCTGGGCTTGTCGATGCGCGCCAGGAAGTGGGCCAGGTCCATGAACGGCCACGGGAAATGGTAGTGGATCACGTCGGCGTCGCGCGCCAGGCGCGCCAGCTGGCGGATCGCCCCGGCCGAGAAGCCGGTGGAGGCGATCTCGAAATCGAGCCGCGCACGGTGCACGGTGTGGCCCTCGAATTCGATCCTCGCCGGGCCGCGGTCGCGCGTGAGCGTGAGCACCTCGTTGCGCACGCCGAGGCGGCTGGTGCCCACGCACAGCTGGCGGATCACCTGCTCGATGCCGCCCCAGGTGTCCGGGTAGTAGGTCTTGTAGAAATGGAGGACGCGCATGGCAGCTTCAGTGATGCTTCAATTGGACAGGACGTCGCGGTACACCTCGACGGTGCGGCGGGCGGCGGCGTCCCAGGTCAGCTCCAGCGCGCGGCGGCGGCCGGCGGCGATGCAGCGCTGGCGCAGCGCATCGTCGCGCGCCAGCGTGGTCATCGCGGCCGTGATCTCCGGCACCGACAGCGGATCGAATTCCAGCGCCGCGCCCTGTGCCACTTCCGGCAGCGAGGTGGCGGTGGAGGTGGCCACCGGCACGCCGCTGGCGAACGCTTCCACCAGCGGCAGGCCGAAGCCCTCGTGCAGCGACGGGAAGATGAAGGCGCCGGCGCCGGCGTAGATGTGGTGCAGCTGGGCGTCGTCGGTCAGGCGGCTGAGCCAGACCACGTTCTCGCCGCGCTGGCCGGCGGCCTTGATCCGCGCCACCAGCTCGTCGCTGAGCCAGCCGGGCGCGCCGACGATCACCAGCTGGCGCGCGGCGCGCAGCACCGGTGGCAGCGCCAGGTAGGCCTCCAGCAGGCGGCCGACGTTCTTGCGCGGCTGCAGCGTGCCGACGAACAGGAAGTAGCCGGCGCGCAGGCCGTGCAGCGCCAGCGTGGCGTCGCGCGCCTCGGCCGGCGGCGCCTCGAACCATTCGGGACGCACGCCGTGGTGCACCACGCTGATCTTGCGCTCGTCGACGCCGAAGTGCTCGACCAGCTCGCGGATCGAATAGTGCGAGCCGGTGATCACATGCTGGGCCTTGCGCGCGGCCTTGATCTGCAGCCAGTTCTTCAGGCCGCGCAGGCGCGGCGTGCACCACTCGGGATGGGCGATCGGCACGGCGTCGTGCAGGGTCGCCACCACCGGGCAGTCCATGCGCACGATGCGGTAGTCGGTGGCGTGGAACAGGTCCAGCGGCGCCGCGCCCTGGCCCGCCAGGCCGCGCACGCTCATCCGCACCGAGGACGGCAGCACCAGGTCGGCCAAGGTCGCGCCGCGGAAGGAGCGCGGCAGCGCGCGCCCCACGTGAACGCGGCTGGCGTCGCCGCCGGGCGCGAAGGACAGCGGCTGCACCTCGGCGCCGGCATGCGGCAAATGTTCGAGCAGCGCGCGGCTGTACACGCCCAGGCCGTCGAGGCGGCCGCCGGTCAGCGTGGTCTCGGCGGTGGTGGTGGACAGGCCCACCCGCACCGGGCTGGCGGCCTTGGTGTCAGTCTTGGTGTCGGCCATGCTCACGCCGTGTACATCCAGCGCAGCGTGTCGGCCAGCGGCACCGTGTCCAGCGGGCCGATGGCGGCCAGCAGGCGGCGGTTGTCGCCGACCAGGCGCACCACTTCATTGGCTCGCACGAAGGCCGGGTTGACGTGGACGTTGATCGGGTAGCCGGCGATGTCGGCCATCATGGCCAGCGCCTCGCCCAGCGAGTACGCGTGGCCGGAGCAGATGTTGAAGGCCTGGCCGGCCACCGAGGGACCGGCGGCCAGCAGGCGGCGATAGCTTTGCGCCACCATCCGCACATCGGAGAAATCGCGCCACACGTGCAGGTTGCCCAGCTCGATGTCGGCGGCGCGGCGGCGGAAGTGCGAGACGATCTTCGGCAACAGGAAGTTCTCGTGCTGGCCGACGCCGGTGTAGTTAAAGGGACGCACCACGATCAGCGGCAGCTTGTCCCGCCACAGGCGCGCCATGTACTCCATGGCCAGCTTGCTGACCGCGTAATCGTTGGCCGGCGCCGGCGGCACGTCCTCGCCGATCACGCCGGCGTCGGTGTTGCCGTAGATGTTGGCGCTGGAGGCCAGCAGCACGGCCGATGGTTTATGCTCGCTGGCGGCCAGCGCCTCCAGCAGGTTGCGGGTGCCGGCAACGTTGACGCGGTAGATCTGCTCGACGTCGCCGTGGCCCACGAAGGCGATCGCGGCCAGGTGGGCCACCACGTCCGGACGCACCTGGGCCACCATGTCGGCCAGGCCGGCGCGGTCGTTCAGGTCGACGGCGAACTGGCGCTCGCCGGGCGCGTGGCCGGGTGTGATGGTGCCGTAGACTTCGTAGCCGGCCGCGCGCAGCTCCTGCTCGACGTAGCGGCCGGTGAACCCGGACAGCCCCGTGACCAGGGCGCGCTTGCCGGCGCCCTCCATGCCTTCAGCAGCCATCGCGGTTCCTTAGAAGGAGAAGCCGGCTTTGTTGCGGCGCAGGTCGGCCTCGACCATCATCTGGCACAGCTGCTCCAGCGTGGTCTGCGGCTTCCAGCCCAGTTCCTTGAGCGCCTTGGCCGGATCGCCGATCAGCAGCTCCACCTCGGCCGGACGGTAGAACTTCGGATTGACGCGCACCAGCACCTTGCCGGTTTTCTTGCAGGTGCCGATCTCGTGGTCGGCTTCGCCGCTCCACTCCAGCGCCACGTCGACCGCCTTGAACGCCATGCTGACGAAGTCGCGCACGGTTTCGGTACGATTGGTGGCCAGCACATAGGTGTCCGGCTCATCGGCCTGCAGGATGCGCCACATGCCTTCGACGTATTCCTTGGCGTAGCCCCAGTCGCGCTTGGCGTCCAGGTTGCCCAGTTCCAGCACGTCGAGCTGGCCCAGGTGGATCTTGGCCACCGAGTCGGTGATCTTGCGGGTGACGAACTCGCGGCCGCGCAGTGGCGACTCGTGGTTGAACAGGATGCCGGAGCAGCCGAAGATGCCATAGGACTCGCGGTAGTTCACGGTCATCCAGTGGGCATACAGCTTGGCCACGCCATACGGGCTGCGCGGGTAGAACGGGGTGTCTTCCTTCTGCGGCACGGCCTGCACCTTGCCGAACATTTCCGAGGTCGACGCCTGGTAGAAGCGGATCTTCGGATTGACGATGCGGATGGCTTCGAGCAGGTTGACCGGGCCGACGCCGGTGATTTCCGCCGTGGTGACCGGCTGTTCGAAGGACACGCCGACAAAGCTTTGCGCGGCCAGGTTGTAGACCTCGTCCGGCTGCGCGGATTGCAGCAGGCGGATGTTGGAGCCCAGGTCGGTCAGGTCGTATTCCACCAGCTTGAGATTCGGATGCGACTGGATACCCAGTTCCTCGATCCGCCAGAAATTCACCGAGCTGGTGCGGCGATAAGTGCCGGTGACCTCGTAACCTTTTTCCAGCAACAACTCGGCCAGATAAGCGCCGTCCTGGCCGGTGATGCCCGTAACCAGGGCTCTTTTTATTTTATTCATGGTGAATAGCAATCCAAATCATGGGTGACTTTACAACCCGCTATTGTAACAGAGCACCTGAGCCGCACTTCTCACCAATTATGTCAATTACATCCCTTACATCTTGTTACCAATCGATAAAAAATGGGGTCAAGTCTGACATCCGGACACGAGCACAACCGTAGCAGCGCGCTACGGTTGTGCTCGTGTCCGAATGTCAGACTTGACCCCAAATTGCTTTTTAGACTTTTAGACTTTGCGCTGGGCGACCGCGTCCACCACGCACAGCGCGGTCATGTTGACGATGCGGCGCACCGTGGCCGATGGCGTCAGGATGTGCACAGGCTTGGCGCAACCCAGCAAAATCGGGCCCACCGCGATGCCGTTGCCGGCCGCCGTTTTCACCAGGTTGTAGGCGATGTTGGCGGCGTCGATGTTCGGCATCACCAGCAGGTTGGCGTCGCCCTTGAGGCTGGTGCCAGGCATGATGGAGTTGCGCAGCTTGGAGTCCAGCGCGGTGTCGCCGTGCATCTCGCCGTCCACTTCCAGCGCCGGGTCGAGCTGCTTGACCAGCTCCAGCGCGGCGCGCATCTTTTGCGCCGATTCGCTGTTGGACGAGCCGAAGTTCGAGTGCGACAGCAAGGCCGCGCGCGGCGACAAACCAAAACGGCGCATCTCTTCCGCAGCCATCACGGTGATCGCCGCCAGTTCCTTGGCATTCGGGTTTTCGTTGACGTGGGTGTCGACCATCACCAGCTGGCGCTCAGGCATGATCAGCACGTTCATCGCGGCGTACACGCAGGCGCCTTCGCGCTTGCCCAGCACCTGGTCGATGTAGTGCAGGTGCAGCTGGGTGGTGCCGAAGGTGCCGCAGATCATGCCGTCGGCGTCGCCCTTCTTGATCATCATGGCGCCGATCAGCGAGTGGCGGCGGCGCATTTCCAGCTTGGCGTACTCCTGCGTGACGCCCTTGCGCGCGGTCAGCTCGTAGTAGGCCTGCCAGTAGTCGCGGTAGCGCTCGTCGTGGTCGGGGTTGATGACGTCGAAGTCCACGCCCTGCTTCAGGCGCAGGCCGAATTTGTTGATGCGCGTTTCCAGCACGGCCGGACGGCCCACCAGGATCGGACGCGCCAGCTTCTCGTCGACGATCACCTGCACCGCGCGCAGGATGCGCTCTTCCTCGCCCTCGGCGTAGACAATGCGCTTGAGGTCGGACGCGGTCTTCTTGGCCACCTGGAACAGCGGCTTCATGAAGGTGCCGCTGCGGTAGACGAATTGCTGCAGGCTGTCGGCGTACGCTTGCAGGTCCTTGATCGGACGGGTGGCGACGCCGGAATCCTCGGCCGCCTTGGCCACGGCCGGGGCGATCTTGATCAAGAGGCGCGGGTCGAACGGCATCGGGATCAGGTACTCGGGGCCGAACGACAGGTTGGTGAAGCCGTAGGTGGTGGCGACGATGTCCGATTGCTCGGCGTGCGCCAGCTCGGCGATCGCGTGCACCACGGCGATTTCCATCTCACGCGTGATGGTGGTGGCGCCGCAGTCCAGCGCGCCGCGGAAGATGTACGGGAAGCACAGCACGTTGTTGACCTGGTTCGGATAGTCCGAACGGCCGGTGCAGATGATGGCGTCGCCGCGCACGGCCTTGACGTCTTCCGGCAAAATCTCCGGGTTCGGGTTGGCCAGCGCCAGGATCAGCGGATTGGGCGCCATGGCCTTGACCATGTCCTGCTTGAGCACGCCGCCGGCGGACAGGCCCAGGAAGATGTCGGCGTCGCTGATCACTTCGGCCAGGGTGCGGGCCGTGGTGTCGCGCGCGAAGCGTTCCTTGTCCGGGTCCATCAGTTCCTTGCGGCCCTTGTAGACCACGCCGGCCAGGTCGGTGACGTAGATGTTTTCCAGCGGGAAGCCGAGGTCGACGATCAGGTCCAGGCAGGCCAGCGCGGCAGCGCCGGCGCCCGACACCACCAGCTTGCAGTTGGCGATGTCCTTGCCGACGTACTGGATGCCGTTCATGATGGCGGCGCCGACGATGATGGCGGTGCCGTGCTGGTCGTCATGGAAGACCGGGATCTTCATGCGGTCGCGCAGCTGGCGCTCGATGTAGAAGCACTCGGGCGCCTTGATGTCTTCCAGGTTGACGCCGCCGAAGGTCGGCTCCAGCGAGGCGATGATGTCGACCAGCTTGTCGGGGTCGGATTCGTTGATCTCGATGTCGAACACGTCGATGCCTGCGAATTTCTTGAACAGCACGCCCTTGCCTTCCATCACAGGCTTGGCCGCCAGCGGGCCGATGTTGCCCAGGCCCAGCACGGCGGTGCCGTTGGTGATCACGGCCACCAGGTTGCCGCGCGCGGTGTATTTGTAGGCGTTGGCCGGATCGATGACGATCTCTTCGCATGGCGCGGCCACGCCCGGCGAGTAGGCCAGCGCCAGGTCGCGCTGGTTGGTCAGTTGCTTGGTCGGCGTGACGCTGATCTTGCCGGGCGTCGGGCACTCGTGGTATTCGAGCGCCGCGAGGCGCAATTGTTGACGAAGTTCTTCTTTTTTATCAGATGACGAATCCATGCTGTGCGGCCTTCCTGTTTGTACTGTCGGAAAGCTTCCGATTTTATCAGACCAATTCTTTCAATTAAGTAGGTATTTTCACCAACAGCTATGACGGATATCAGCATTATTTATGATTCAATGCAACAAAAACCGAATTTTTGACGTTTTTAGCGGCAATAACCTATCAATAGCTCCAATATAATCAATTTTCCGCAGTTATAACTATTTTGCATCAGCCGATGAAAATTGATTGAAAATATCAATTAACCAAGAGCAACGCCCAGCGCCGGTCCTGCCGCTCTTCAGTACAATAGCGGCATGCTCTCCGAATTCGACCTCATCCAGGAATACTTCCAGCGCCCGCAGCACGCGGCCCGCGCCACGCTCGGCATCGGCGACGATTGCGCCCTGCTCACGCCCACGCCCGGCATGCAGACGGCGATCTCGTCCGACATGCTGGTCGAGGGCCGCCACTTCTTTGCCGGCGAGGATGCGGCCCGCCTCGGCCACAAGGCGCTGGCGGTCAACCTGTCGGACCTGGCGGCCATGGGCGCGCGCCCAGTTGCTTTTACCCTCGCCCTGGCGCTGCCGTCCGCCGACCGCGACTGGCTGGCCGGCTTTTCCAAGGGCCTGTTCGCGCTGGCCGACGCCTATAACATCGAGCTGATCGGCGGCGACACCACCAAGGGCCCGCTCACCATCTGCATCACGGTGTTCGGCGAGCTGCGGCCGGGCCAGGCGCTGCGCCGCAGCGCGGCCCTTGCCGACGACGACATCTGGATCTCCGGCACCCTGGGCGACGCCCGCCTGGCGCTGGCCGGCTACCGGCTGGAGCAATCGATGGACGCGGCCAGCCTGCTGGCGGCCGCCGTGCGCATGCACACGCCGACGCCGCGCGTGGCGCTGGGCATGCTGCTGGCCGAACAGGGCATCGCGCACGCGGCGATCGACATCTCGGACGGCCTGGTGGGCGACCTCGGCCACATTCTCAAGCAGTCGTCGATGGGCGCCACGCTGGACGTGGACGCGCTGCCGGCCGGCGCCGTGCTGGCCACGCGCGAGACGGATCTGCGGCGCGCCTTCGCGGCGGCCGGCGGCGACGATTACGAACTGTGCTTCACCGCGCCGGCCTCGGCGCGCGCGGCGGTGCTGGCGGCGGCCGCCAGCGTGGCCACGCCGGTCACGCGCGTGGGCCGCATCGAGGCCGCGCCCGGCCTGCGCCTGGTGGACGCGGCCGGCGCCCCGCTCGACCTGCAGCTACAGAGCTTCGATCACTTCACTTCCTGAAGCGCGGTCACGTCCTCGCCCGGCTCGCCCGCGTGGCGCCCGCTGCCGTGCAACAGCCAGTAGTGGTGGAACGCCAGCCGGATATTGTCGCGCAGCTGCGTGTCGTCCCACGGCTTGGTGTAGAAGCGGTAGATGGCGCCGCGGTTGATCGAGTCGATCACCGCGTCCAGCCCGGTGTAGCCGGACAGGATGATGCGTATCGTCTCCGGATACATCTCCTTGACCTTGCTGAGGAACTCGGTGCCGCTCATGCCCTGCATGCGCTGGTCGCACACGATCACCTGCACCGCGTGCAGCGCCAGCATCTCGAAGCCCTCGGCCGGCGTGGCCGCCGTCAGGATCTGGTAGCCGTCGCGGCGGAACAACCGGTGCAGCGAGGACAGCACGTTGACGTCGTCGTCGACGATGAGCAGGGTCTGCGCCGGCTGGCCCGGCTTGGCCACGTCGGGCGGCAGGCCCTGGCCGGACTGCACCAGCGCCGCCATGTCGGCCGGCGCCACCGGCCGGCTGAAGAAATATCCCTGGATCTCGTCGCAGCGGCTGCGCCGCAGGTATTCGAGCTGGGCGCGCGTCTCCACCCCTTCCGCGATCACCCGCAGCTTCAGGCTGTGCGCCATGCTGATGATGGCCTGGGCGATGGCCGCGTCGTTGGGGTTGGTGGTGATGTCGCGCACGAAGGCGATGTCGATCTTCAGCTTGTCGATCGGGAAGCGCTGCAGGTAGGCCAGCGACGAATAGCCGGTGCCGAAGTCGTCGATCGCCACCTTCAGGCCCAGCGCCTTCAGGCTGGACAGCACGCTGATGGTGCGCTCGGTGTTGGACATCAGCGCGGTCTCGGTGAGCTCCAGCTCCAGCAGCTCGGGCGGGACGTCGTGGCGCAGCAGCGCGCTGCGCACCACCAGCTCCAGGTCGCCCTCGACGAACTGGCGGCTGGCGACGTTGACCGCCACCCGCACCGGCCCGGTGTCGCTGCGCAGCCAGGCGCCGATCTGGCGGCAGGCGGCGTCGATGATCCAGGCGCCGACCCGCACGATCAGGCCGGTATCCTCCAGCACCGGCACGAACTCGGCCGGATACACCAGGCCGCAGCCGGGCCGCTGCCAGCGCAGCAGCGCCTCGGCGCCGGCCATCTGGCCGGTGTGCAGGTTGACCTTGGGCTGGTAGTACAGCAGCAGCTCGTTGTGCTCGAGCGCGCGGCGCAGCGCCATCTCCATGTCCAGCCGCGCCAGCACCTGCACGTTCATGCCGGCGGTGAAGAAGCGGTAGCCGTCGCGCCCGGCCTGCTTGGCGCGCTCCATCGCGGTGTCGGCGTACTTGACCAGCGTGTGCGGATCGGTGGCGTCGTCCGGGTACATGGCGATGCCGATGCTGGCGCTGAGCGCGGCCGGATGGCCGTCCAGGTCGAACGGCTGGCGCAGCGCCTCGCGCACCTCGTTGGCGGTGTGCACCGCGTCCTGCTGGTCGCGCGTCATGGTCAGGATCAGCGCGAACTCGTCGCCGCCCATGCGCCCGACCGTGTCGCGGAGGCGCACGCATTGCACCAGCCGGTTGCTGAACTGGCGCAGCAGCTCGTCGCCGGCCGCCGCGCCCAGCGAATCGTTGACGTTCTTGAAGCGGTCCAGCGCGATGAACAGCACCACGATGCGCCACGACTTTTCCTGCGCCAGCGCGATGGCGTCGGCCAGCGTCTGGAAGAACAGCGTGCGGTTGGGCAGGCCGGTCAGGCTGTCGTAGTGGGCCATGTGCTGCAGCAGTTCCTCGGCCTGGCGCCGCTCGCTGATGTCGCGCGCCACGCCCAGCAGGATGTCGGGCTGGCCGGGACGGCGCAGCAGCTGCCAGTACAGCTCGACCGGCACGGCGCACAGGTCGCGCCGCATCAGCTCGAGCTCGATCATCTCGGGCGCGCGCGCCGGGCCCAGCGCGGCGGCGTAGTCGGCCAGCCCGGCGGCCCGCTCGCACAGCGCGGCCGGCGCGCCCAGGCCGATGCGGCTGGCGGTCTGGCCCAGCATCTCGGCGCGCGGATAGCCCAGCATGCGGCAGGCGCCGTCGTTGACGTCGACCAGCTCGGCGCTGCCGGCGTCAAGCAGGAAGATGGCGTCGGCGGTGGCGTCCATCGCGCTGCGGAAGCGCTGCAGCTCGGCGGTGCGCTCGCGCACGGTCTGCTCGAGCCGCGTGTTGTAGCTGCGCGTTTCGCGGTGCAGCAGGCGCACCTCCAGCATGTTGCCGATGCGGGTGAGCACCTCGACCGGGTCGAAGGGCTTGCTGACGAAGTCGCGCGCGCCCAGCTCCAGCGCCTTGATCTTGTGGTCGGGCTGGGCCGTGACCACCAGCACCGGCAGCCAGGCCTCGGTCTCCAGCGGGCGGATCGCTTCCATCACGTCGAAGCCGCTCATGCCGGGCATCTGCATGTCCAGGATGATCAGGTCGTACTGGTGCTCGGCGTGCCAGCCGGCCACCACGCGCGGATCGGTGGTGGAGCTGACCGCCGTGTAGCCGGTGGACTTGAGCAGGAACTCCAGCAATTCCACGTTGACCGGCTGATCGTCGACGATCAGGATGCTGGCGTTGAAGATGTCGGTCTGGCTGATCATGAGATGCGCCTCCGTATGGCCCTCGGGGAGCCGGCGTCATGGCCGGTTCGGACCGCTTACTACTACCTGGCAAGCTTAACAGTTTGCCCGTTTGGCGGCGCACGGCTGCAATGGTTGGGCAGCGGCGGCCGGCTTATCCGTCCGAGTGTACGCAAGTTCAAATCGGCGGTCTAATGTTTTCTGGCATGTTGCGGTTCAGGCAAATCAGCCGTGCGTCGCTGGCATCGATCGCTCACCGCATGGTAGAGTGGAAGCCAGGCCACAGAGTGCCGCAACAGACGGAGAGTTCCATGCATTCCACAGACACCATTCTTGACCTGGCCGCGCAAGTGGGCAAGTCCCTGCAAGCGAAGGGCCTGATCCTGGCCACCGCCGAATCGTGCACCGGCGGCGGCGTGGCCCAGGCCATCACCGAGATCGCCGGCTCCACCGCCTGGTTCGATTGCGGCTTCGTCACCTATTCCAACGCCTCCAAGACCGAGATGCTGGACGTGTCGGCCGCGCTGATCGCGCAGATGGGCAGCGTGTCCGAGGAGGTGGCGGCGGCCATGGCCACCGGCGCGCTGGGCGCCAGCAACGCCCACCTGGCGGTGTCGACCACCGGCATCGCCGGCCCCACCGGCGCCGTGCCGGGCAAGCCGGTCGGCACCGTGTGCTTCGGCTGGGCCAACGCCGACACCGTGCACACCGAGCGGCTGGTGTTCACCGGCGACCGCAGGGCGGTGCGCGAGCAGACCGTGATCCACGCGTTGCAGGGACTGCTGCGGTTTATAGACTGAATGCGCGACTGAATACGGGCCGGCGGTTGCCATACCGCCGCAAAACAATTACTCTCGACGCATTCGAGCGATTCTGGAGTGATTGATGCAAAATTCGGTACATTTTATTCTCCAAGGTAAAGGCGGTATCGGCAAGACCCTGGTGTCGACCATCCTGGCGCAATGGCTCGCGGCCAAGGACGAGACGCCACTGCGCTGCTACGACACCGACCAGGAGAACGCGACCTTCTCGCGCTACAAGGCGATGGACGTCAAGCATGTGCCGGTGATGACCGACAGCCGCACCATCGACCCCAAGCGCTTCGACGCGCTGATGATCGACATCCTGGAGGAGGACGGCAACTGCGTCATCGACAACGGCGCCAACACCTTCTCGCCGCTGATGGGCTATCTGATCGAGAACGATTGCTTCTCGCTGCTGGAGGAATCGGGACGCAAGGTCTACATCCACACCATCGTCGGCGGCGGCGACACGCTGCACGACACCGCCATGGGTTTCGTCTCCACCGCCAAGTCCACCAACGTGCCGCTGGTGCTGTGGGAGAACGAGCACTTCGGCCTGTTGCAATCGGCGTCCGGCAAGCAGTTCACCGAATCGCAGACCTATGCCGACAACTCGGCGCGCGTGAGGGGCCGCGTGGTGCTGTCGGCCCGCAACGCCGACACCTTCGGCGCCGACATCAAGAAGATGAACACGGCCCGCCTGACCGCGCAGGAAGTCAAGGAAAGCGACAAGTTCAACCTGATGGAAAAGCAGCGCATCAAGGTGGTGTTCCGCGACCTGTTCGAGCAGCTCGACAAGGTCGAGTGGTAAGCCGCCATGGATCAGCAAAAGCTGCGCAGCCTGGTCTTTGAAAAAACCGGCGTCAAGATCGACATCGACGACCCCGTGTTCGCGCTGGTGGCGCTGAACGAGGCGGTGCTGGCCGAGACGGTCGAGCGCCACATCGCGCTGATCGACGCCGCCTCGCAGGAGCTGGCGCAGCAGGCGCGGCTGGCCGGCGGACTGGTCGCGCAGCACGGCGGCGTCCGCAAGCCGGTGGTGCTGGACGCCACCAACGAACCGGCCATGGCCGGCACCGAGACGCCGTCCGCCTACGCGCCGGCGCCCGCCGCCGGCCCGGTGCGGCCGATCGCCACGCAGGCGGCGGCCATCACGCCGCGCGAACTGCGGCTGCTGGGCGCGGCCGCCGGCGTGGCCATCCTCAGCGCGCTGCTGGTGCTTGGCGGCCAGGCGGCCTTCTCCAAGCCCGGGCTGACGGCGGAGCAAAGCGCCGCGCTGGCCAACGCCGACAAACTGAACAAGGCGATCCAGAAGCTGGACCCGAAGGTCCGCGAACAACTCCAGTCTGAACTGCAAAAATAAGGATGACGCATGCACTTTGAAGTACCCAAGGCGAAGAGACTCAAGGAATTCGGCGGTGAATACCTGATGATCGTGATCAGTATCGCCACCGCGCTGGCGCTGGAGCATGGCGTGCAAACGCTGCACCATCGCCACCTGGCGCATGAGGCCGCCGTCAAGATCGACGCCGAGATCCAGACCAATGTCCACGAGCTCGACGAAGCGCTGCAACACAACAACGATCAGCAGAAAAAAATCATGGCGGCGCGCGAGCTGCTGCTGGCCGGTATCAAGGAAAAGGTCGATGGCCAAGTCCTGATCAAGCAACTGCTGGAGCAGCACAAGCTCGGGCTCAGCATCATGTCGCCGTCGTTGCGCCGTGAGGCGTGGGAAGTGGCGGTCGCCAACCAGGCGGTCAGCTGGATGCCGCAGCAACAGCTGGAGCGCTACTCCGGCATCTACGCCAATATGCGCGACGTGCAATCGATCACCAGCAGCGGCGGCAACAACTTCCTCGATGGCGCGGGCATGCTGAACACAATCAGCGACATCAATATGGGCCAGGGCGACCCCAAGGCCGTCTACCGCATGCTGTCGCAAATGATCAGCGCCTATTCCAGCACCGACGGCAACCTGCAGGAACTGCGCAACAACCTGGCCAAGTCCGCCAAGGACACGCCGCATTCATAAGCCGCGCCCGCCGGCCAGCGAATTACATACGATGACTTAGCAAGGCCAGCGCATCCTGGATGCGCCGGGCGAACGCCGCCGGCTGGATGCGGTCGCCGGATTCCTGGCCGCCGATCAAACACAGATGCGCAATGCGGCCCACCAGCTCCGCATCGATCAGGCCGCCGGCGCGCGTGCGGCAGGTGGTGATGGCGAAGGTCAGCCGCGTCTGGTCGACGCGCCGCTGGTAGACCGCCACCAGCGGATCGTGCCGTGCCCAGGCGCGGATCGCGGTTTCCCGGCCCGGCTGTTTTTCGGCGGCGATCGCCAGGTAGCGCTCCAGCACGTCCTCCAGGCTGCGGCCGCCGGCGGCGTGGGCCAGCATGCGGTCCGCGTAGTCGGCTTCCCACGCCGACAGCAGCGCGTGGACGAAATCCTCGCGGTTGCGGAAGTGGTGGTAGAACGATCCGCGCGTCACGTTCAGGCGGCGCGCCAGGCGCTCGGCCGAGATGCCGGCATCGCCATCGTGGTCCAGGGCGTCGAAGCCCGCGGCTATCCAGTGGTCACGCGTCAGCACTCGTCTCACCTTGAAAACATACAGACTGTGTATGGTAGCACCGGCCTCGCTAGACTGCGGCTTCCTGTCCTCAACCATGGAGCCGCAATGAAAACCATCGCGCTGGTCGCCTTCGACCAATTCACCGACATCGACCTGTTCCTGATGTGGGACATCCTCGGCCGCAACCGCCACGACTGGCAGGTGCGCATCCTCGGCCAGCAGCGCGAGCTGCGATCGGCCCACGGCCTGCGAGTCGCCACGCACGGCCCGCTGGACGAGGCGAACCGGGCCGACGTGGTGCTGTTCGCCAGCGGCAGGGAGGGCGTGCCGGCCGCGCTCGCGGACCCGGGCTTCATGGCGGTGTTCCAGCTGGATCCGGGCCGCCAGCTGATCGGTTCCATGTGCGCCGGCTCGTTGATCCTGTCGGCGCTGGGCTTGCTGCCGGGACGGCGGGCGTCCACCCATCCCGACGCGCGCGGCGCGCTCAGCGCGGCCGGAGTCGAGCCGGACGAGCGGCCGCTCATGCGCGTCGGTAACGTGGCGACGGCGGGCGGCTGCCTGGCCGCGCTGTATCTGGTCGGCTGGATGGTCGAGCGGCTGTTCGATGCGGAAAAAAGCATGGAGACGCTGCGGCCGGTGCTGCCGGCGGGCCAGTACGATCTGTACGAACAGCTGATCGCATCCAGCATCCGCCAAGGCCTGGAAGGCTAGGCCAGGCCGGCCAGCAGGTGCTCCCACAGCCGCGTGGCGACCGGGCCGTGGGCGGTGTCGCGGCGGCGCGCGATCACCAGTTCCAGCTCGCTCTCGCGGAAATGATCGCCGGCCAGCGACAGCAGCCGTCCCTGCGCCAGATCCTCGTCCACCAGATAGCCGGGCATGTGGCCCCAGCCCATGCCCTGCAGGATCACCTCGCGCTTCATGAACTGGTCGGCCACGGTGCAGCGGCGCGCGCCGTCCACCACGAAGTAGTCGCGCGGCGGGCTGTCGCGCGCGCTGTCGCGGATGATGCATTGCACGTAGGGCCGCATCATCTCGGGCGTGACGCCGGCGTGCAGCGGGAAGTCCAGGAAGCCGGGCGCGACCACCGGCACCAGCCGCACGCGCCGCCACGGCCGCGCCTCGAAACGCAGGTCGGCCTGTTCGAGATGGTGGACGATCAGGTCGGCCTCGCCGTTGTGCAGCCGCTCCCACGGCCCGGACAGGGCTTCGAAATGCAGGTCCAGCCGGGTGCCGGGACACTGGGCGAAGAAGCGCCGCAGCAGGCCCAGCGTGGCAGGCAACGGGCACAGGTCGCCGATCACCACGGCCAGTTTCACCTCCTCGCCCTGCGCGATCTGGCGGGCCTGCATCGCCATCTGGCCGGCGCTGTCGAGCAGTTGCCGGGCCTGCTCGACAAAGGCCTGGCCGGCGGCCGACACGGCGACGCGGTAGCCGCTGCGGTCCAGCAGCGCCAGCCCCAGTTGACGCTCGAGGCTGGAAACGGCGGCAAACACGCTGGGATGCGAGCGGTGCAGGCGCACGGCCGCCTTCTGGAAGCTGCCCAGCTCGGCCACCGCCAGGAAGCACGCCAGTTCGTGCAGGGTGAAGCCGACAGTGTTCATAAATCCTACAGAGATAGACTGAATTACCCAATTTTATCCGAATGTGTTTGTCACTACAGTGGTGTCTCCATCATTTACAGGAGCATTCCATGCGAGCCATACACATCGTCCGATTCGGCGGCCCGGAACAGTTGCAAGCGGTTGAACTGCCGATCCCGGTACCGGCCTCTGGCCAAGTCCTCATCCGCGTCAAGGCGTTCGGCCTCAACCGCGCGGAGAGCTATATGCGCCGTGGCTTATGGGGCGAGGTGGCCCAGGTGACGGGCATCGAATGCGTCGGCGAAGTGGCCGAGGCGCCCGGCACCGGCCTGCTGCCGGGCCAGATGGTGGCCGCCATCATGGGCGGCATGGGCCGCAGCATCAACGGCAGCTACGCCGAGTATGTGTGCGTGTCGGCCGCCAACGTGGTGCCGCTGCGCTCGACGCTGCCGTGGGCCGAGCTGGCCGCGATCCCGGAATCGTACGCAACCGCCTGGGCCTGCCTGCACGACAACCTGGCGCTGCGTCCCGGCCAGACGCTGCTGGTACGCGGCGCCAGTTCCGCGCTGGGCCAGGCGGCCAGCAATATCGCGGCCCACCTGGGCGCACAGGTGATCGCCACCACACGCCGCCCGGTGGAGCTTGCCGATGTGCTGACCAGGAACGGCGCGCGCCACATTGTCGAGGAGCGGCCCGCCTTGGCCAGCGTGGTGCGCGGCATCGCGCCCGGCGGTGTTGACGCGGTACTGGACCTGATCGGCAACACCACCCTGCTCGACTCGCTGGCCTGCGCGGCGCGGCCGGGCGGCCGGGTGTGCCAGGCCGGCTTCCTCGGCGGACTGGAGCCACTGGCCAGTTTCCTGCCGCTGCAGCAGTTGCCGCCCGGCGTGCAGCTAAGCTTTTTCGGCAGCTTCGCGTTCGGCACGCCGGGGTACGAGCTGGACCGGCTGCCTTGGCAAGAGATCGTCGAGCGGGTCGAGCAAGGCCGGTACCACGCACGCCCGGCCAGGGTGTTCGCCTTCGACGACATCGTCAACGCCCACGCCTGGCTGGATGCCGGGAGCGGCTTGGGCAAGGCGGTGGTACAGATCGCGCCATAGCCCGGTCCGCGAATCCATGCTAACATGTGAACACCTATTCACTTGTTAGCATTATGAGCTGCCAACACGACTATTCCGACTGCGATCCCGCGATCGCCCAGCTGGCCGACCTGTTCCATCTGCTGGGCGATCCGACGCGCCTGCGCATCGTGCTGGCCTGCGTGACGGCGCCCATCGCCGTCAGCGACATCGCCTCCTCGCTGGAGCTGAGCAGTTCGCTGGTCAGCCACCACTTGCGTTTGCTGCGCGCGGCGCGCATTGTGAAGTCTGAGCGCCAGGGCAAGCAAGTGTTCTATTCCGCCGCCGACGCCCACATCAGCGGCGTACTCAACGATATGCTCGAACATATCGCCGAACCTTCCAACGGACACGAAGCATGAGCAAGCACCACGACCATCACGACCACGATCATGACCACGATCATCACGGCCATGATCACGACCATGACCACGCGCCGGCCAAGGCCGGGGCCAAAGCCAAGTCGTGCGGCCACGACCACGGGCATGACCACGGCCACGGCGGCCATCACCATCACCACGGCGATCCGAACACCATGGGCCGCGCGTTCGCGGTGGCCATCGTGCTCAACACGGCGTTCGTCGCTATCGAATTCTTCTACGGCTTCCTGGCCAACTCCACCGCGCTGATGGCCGACGCCGGCCACAACCTGTCGGACGTGCTGGGCCTGATGCTGGCCTGGGGCGCGGCGATCCTGGCCAAGCGCGTGCCGAACGGCCGCTATACCTACGGCCTGCGCAGCACCTCAATGCTGGCCGCGCTGTTCAACTCCATGCTGCTGATGGCGGCTTGCGGCGCCATCGCCTGGGAAGCGGTGCAGCAGCTGGTGCACCCGGAACCCGTGGCCGGTTTGACCGTCTCGGTGGTGGCCGGCGTGGGCATCCTGGTCAACGGCTTCTCGGCGTGGCTGTTCATGTCCGGCAGCAAAGACGACATCAACGTGCGCGGCGCCTACCTGCACATGGCGGCCGACGCCGCCATCTCGCTGGGCGTGCTGGTGGCCGGCGTGATCGTGCGCTACACCGGCTGGAACTGGCTGGACCCGCTGGTCAGCGCGATCATCGTCGCCATCATCGTCTACAGCACCTGGTCGCTGCTCAAGCAATCGATGCGCATGATGCTGGCCGCCGTGCCGGACAACCTGGACCACGCCGAAGTCGAACAATTCCTGCGCGCCCAGCCGGGCGTGACCGACGTGCACGACGTCCACATCTGGTCGATGAGCACCACCGAGAACGCGCTGACCGCGCAGCTGGTGACGCCGGCCGGCCATCCGGGCGACGCCGCGATGGACGCCATCAGCCTGCAGCTCAAGGAGCAGTTCTCGATCGACCACAGCACGCTGCAGGTGCGCCTCGGCACCACCGCGCACGAGTGCAGCCTGCAGGAACAGCCGCACTAGGCGGCCAAGCCGTTCAGGCCCTGGCGTTCTTGATGACTTGTGCGGCGCTTGCTTTTGCCAGCGCCACTTCAAACAGGCTTCTGTCGGAATAAATCTGTATGAGGTTGCCGGTCTGCGAAAGGTGCTGGGCAATGGCAACCGTCAGGTTGATGAGCTTGGACCCGGTCAGCACGCTGACCCGGGTCAGCTGCTGCCGGGTCATGGCAAAAAAACGGGTCCATTCCTGACTAACCTCGACAGTGACCAACTCGGCCTGCTCAGCGTCGATTAACAACTCAAGTTTTCCATGCCGGAGAATTTCAAGACGTATCTCATCGAGCGCCGCACTGCCGAACTGTCCTTGATCGTTTCCGCTGATAGTGACAAGTAGCGCTCCGGGCGTTAAGCGCAGAAAACAAAATTTGCCATTCCCACTTTCAAGGACAGTCCTGCCGTCTGTAGCGATTGATTTAGTTACACTAATTTCCATGAAGGCGACGTAGGTTAAAGATGGAGAGCAGCAGCGTCCGCTTATCGTTAATGGCCGATGACAGACTATTCTAAATAGCTTTTGCCACCACAGTGATGATAAGGGCTGATGGCACGAGAAGCACTTGCGCTAAAAGCGTACCTGACAGCCGACTTCCAACCAGCCAAACGACGGCACGTCTGAACTGAGATTCACTTACCTTTCCTTCGATTACATCATCTGTCATGCCCGACATGTGGGGGTCGATGAATACAGCCATCAGAACGGTCGCCCCGCCATTGATAATCGATGACAATGTGCTGGATGTCACTCGAACCGATGGGTCCAACACCCCGGCGTACAGAGCAGCGAACACCCCAACTGTCCACAGAGCAGTGGCAATAATATTCAACAGCGTGACAGACACGGACACACTTTGGGTATCGCGTAAACCAGCAATGTTTCCTGTTTGAGGCATGCGCACGTTGTCCTTCACGTACGAAAGGCCACCTTTGAAGAAACCATGCAGTATCAATTTAGGCACGGAGCGGTGTACTTGAAAATGAAGGACTGCACGAGAGAAAACTCGCTGAAACGTAGGAATCAGCATAGCTCCGACAATCGTTGCGAGAGATGCCGATAGCAACAACCATCGAAAATCCCCAAGCAAGGTCGGCTCCGAAAGCGGTGTATCGATTGTTGACTCAACGCGCTTTGCCAAGAATGGCCCGAGGAAGGAATTCGATGTCCTTGATACCAGCACCAGAATACTGAATAACGCCAATGACACAGCTATACGCCGCGTCCTGATACCTGCGATCCGGACCGAATACGCGAGCGTACCGATGAGGTGAATGACGAAGGTCAAGAAGCAAATAAAAAGCAGCTGGCGGTCCATCTGATAGCTCTGGAAATGTGTCAAGCGTCTATGGTCTCATTGCATTGATTTATTAGCAAGCAAGGAATTGCCGCAGGTCCGATAGACCTCAAGTACCTCGGCCTCAAGCATCGGCCATTGCTCGCCATCGGTCAATCCGCCAGATTGGCATACAGCGGCGTGCTCAGGTAGCGCTCGCCGAAGGACGGGATGATCGTCACGATGATCTTGTCCGCGTTCTCCGGCCGCCGCGCCACCTGCAGCGCGGCCCACAGCGCGGCGCCGGAGGAGATCCCCACCAGCAGCCCCTCCTGGCTGGCCGCCAGCCGCGCGGTCGCGAACGCATCGTCGTTCTTCACGCCGATGATCTCGTCGTACACCTTGGTGTTGAGCACGGCCGGAACGAAGCCCGCGCCTATGCCCTGGATCGGGTGCGGCCCCTTGATGCCCTTGGCCAGCATCGGCGACGCCTCCGGCTCCACCGCGATGCAGCGGAATTCCGGCTTGCGCGCCTTGATCACCTCCCCCACGCCGGTGATCGTGCCGCCGGTGCCGACGCCGGCCACCAGGATGTCGACCCGGCCGTCGGTGTCGGCCCAGATCTCCTCGGCCGTGGTGCGGCGGTGCACATCGGGATTGGCGGGGTTGTTGAACTGCTGCGGCATCAGGTAGCGCGGGTCGCTGGCGGCCAGCTCCTCGGCCTTGCGGATCGCGCCCAGCATGCCCTCGGCGCCCGGCGTGAGCACCAGTTCGGCGCCGTAGGCGCGCAGCAGCATGCGCCGTTCGCGGCTCATGGTGTCGGGCATGACCAAGGTGCAGCGGTAGCCGCGCGCGGCGCACACCATCGCCAGCGCGATGCCGGTGTTGCCGCTGGTCGGTTCGAGGATGACGGTGTCGGGACGGATCTGGCCGGCCGCTTCGGCCGCTTCGATCATCGACAGGCCGATGCGGTCTTTCACGCTGTGGGCCGGGTTGCAGTACTCCAGCTTGACCAGCACTTGGGCGGTGCTGCCTTTGTTCAAGCGGTTCAGGCGCACCAGCGGGGTGCGGCCTATCAGTTCGGTGACGTCGTTGGCAATCTTCATGAAGAACCTCCGAGGTGGGACGGAGGTTCCAGTCTACGCCGATTTGCGTCGATTATTTCACGTCGACCAGTTCGACGTCGAAGATCAGCGCGGAATTCGGCGGAATGCCGCTGCCCGGCGTCGGACGTGAGCCGTAAGCGAGCTCCGACGGAATAATCAGCGTGCGCTTGCCGCCCACCTTCATGCCCTGGATGCCCTGGTCCCAGCCCTTGATGACGCGGCCTGCGCCCAGCACGAAGTCCAGCGGCTCGCCGCGCGGGATGGAGGAGTCGAACAGCTTGCCGTGCATATTCTTGGCCAGCGGGCGATACAGCCAGCCCGAGTAGTGCATGTAGACGGTGGCGCCGGTGGTCGCTTCCTTGCCGGTGCCGAGCTTGGTGTCGGTGACGATCAACTGTTCGGCGGCCGGGCCGGGCGTGGCCGATCCCACCACCAGCGGTGGCGGCGGCGGCACGTCGGCCGGGGCCACCGGGGCGGCCGGGGTCTGCGCCTGGGCCGCGGAGGCCGCCAGCGCGCACAACATTGCTACGAGTACGGAACTACGGATCATGTTTTTTTCTTTCGATCAGGTCTGTGGAGAGCACGGTCCCCGTGCCAGCGCGCACCATGATAGCAAAACCGCCCCGCGCGCTGGATAAAATCTAAATCGTTTCGGCTGGCGCCACCGGCGGTTGCGCGCTGTCGGCCAGGTGGCGCAGCACGCGGCTGGCCGCCACCATGCCGAAGCTGGCCGTGACCACCATGGCCGACCCGAAGCCGGCGCAATTGAGGCCGGTCACGCCGCCGGTGCCCGGCTCGCCGTCCACCGCGCACACTTCGGCGGTTTCCGGCAGGCGCAGCCGCTCCATCGAGAACACCGCGTCGACGTGGAACTTGGTCTTCTCGCCGCGCGGGTAGCCGTACTGGCTGCGCAGGACCTTGCGCACCTTCTTCAGCAGCGGCTCCTGCTCGGTGCGGGCCAGGTCGCGCACGGCGATCTGGGTGGGGTCGGTCTGGCCGCCGGCGCTGCCGATGATGATCAGGGGCATGGCGTGCTGGCGGCACCAGGCGATCATGGCAGCCTTGGCCGCCACGCTGTCGATGGCGTCGACCACGAAATCGAAGCGGCCGCCGCCCAGCATCTGCTCCAGGTTGTCCGGGCTGACGAAGTCCTCGACCTGCTCGACCACGCAGAACGGGTTGATCTGGGCGATGCGCTCGGCCAGCGCGGTGATCTTGGCCTGGCCGACGGTGCCGCTCAGGGCCTGGATCTGGCGGTTGATGTTGGACTCGGCGACGTTATCCAGATCAATAAGCGTGAGCCGGCCGATGGCGCTGCGGGCCAGCGCCTCGACGATCCACGAGCCGACGCCGCCGACGCCAACCACGCACACGTGGGCGGCGCGGAAGCGCGCCAGCGCGCGTTCGCCATAGAGGCGGCCAATGCCGCCGAAGCGGCGCTCGAAGTCGACATCGTCGAATGGGGTAGGTGCAAGGGAGTTCATCCCGACATTTTAACGGACGCCACGGCAAAAATTATTTTAGAATGACTTTCCCCCTAGCCCGAGCGACCGCCATGAGTCTTCCCCTGTTCGACACCGCCCCTGATTTCAGCCAGCCGCTGGCCGTCCTAAAACACTGCCACGAGCGCATCCGCAAGCAGCTGCAGACGCTGCAAAAGCTGCTGGCCCACCTGCCCCAGCACGGCGCCGACGACGACGCCCGCAAGGCCGCGCAGGCGGTGCAGAAATATTTCAACATGGCGGCACCGCTGCACCACGAGGACGAGGAGCAAAACCTGATGCCGATGCTGCAGGCCACCGCGCGCGACGCCGACGCCGTGCTGCTGGCCGGACTGGTGCCCGGCATCCTGGCCGACCATCAGCAAATGGAACGGGACTGGCATATAATTGACGCACAACTTGATAAAATTGCAAATGGGCAAAGCAGCGAGCTGTCGGCCGACGATGTCCAGCGCTTCAGCGCGGTCTACGCCACCCATATGGCGATCGAGGAAGGCGACATCGCGCCGATGGCCAAGCGCTTGTTCAGCCCCGAGCAGATGGCGCAATTGGGCAGCGCGATGCAGGCGCGGCGCGGCATCGCCCCCGGCCTGCCGCAAAGCCAGGTGCCGGAACAGAAACAGGTGGCGGTCTCCGACACGGTGGCCGACGGCGTGGTGCTGGCGGACCTGCGCCTCGATTACGGCCGCGCCAGTTTGACGGAACACGATGTGCTGGACGATCCGATCGACCAGTTCGGCAAATGGTTCGAGGAAGCGCTGCGCGCCAAGGTCAACGAACCGAACGCGATGAGCGTGGCCACGGTGGACGCGCAGGGCAAGCCCAGTTCGCGCATCGTGCTGATCAAGCAGTACGACGCGCGCGGCTTCACCTGGTACACCAACTACGACAGCCAGAAGGGCCGGCAACTGGGCGACAACCCGCACGCCGCGCTGTTATTCTTCTGGAGCGAGTTGGAACGCCAGGTGCGCATCGAGGGCAAGGTGGTCAAGACGTCCGCCGAGGAAAGCGACAAGTATTTTTACAGCCGTCCGGTGAAGAGCCAGATCGCCGCGATCGCCTCGCAACAGAGCGCGCGCATCGCCAACCGGGAGCAGCTGGAAGCCAATTACGATGCGGCGGCCGCCGTCAGCGGCGAGCATCCGGTGCGGCCGGAACACTGGGGCGGCTATCGCCTCGATCCGGTGCGCATCGAGTTCTGGCAGGGGCGCCGTTCGCGCTTCCATGACCGGATCGTGTATCTGAAACAAGCAGATGGTAGCTGGGTGAAGGAGCGCCTGCAGCCGTAAGCGGAGCGCCACGAGGCACACACCAGACCATCGCATGCGGTGGTCTTTTTTTTGTGGACTCGGAGGTGTGATCGTGTTTGTACAAAACCGTCTCAGCAGCTGGATCGCCGGCATCCGCCAGCAAATCGCCCTGCCCCTGCGCATCGAACTGTGGAACGGCCAGCATGTGGACTTTTCCAGCGAGGCGCCGCGGGTGACGATACGGCTGCCCAATGTGTCGGCCGCGCGCTACCTGCTCACGCCGTCGCTGTCCAACCTGGGCGCGGCCTACGTCGAGGGCGCGATCGAGGTCAAGGGCCGCGCGCACGACATGATCGCCGTGGTCAACGCGCTGGCGCGCACCACGCTCAAGGCCGAGGGCAAGTTCGCCCGCGTCGTGCGCGGCATCGCCCACAGCAAGCGCCAGGACGCCGAGGCGATCCGCTACCACTACGACGTCTCCAACGAGTTCTACCAGCAATTCCTCGACCCGGCCATGGTGTATTCCTGCGCCTACTTCGAGCACGGCGACGAGGACTTGGCCACCGCGCAGATCAAGAAGATCGACCACATCCTGCGCAAGATCGAGCTCAAGCCGAACCAGACGCTGCTCGATATCGGCTGCGGCTGGGGCGCGCTGGTGATCCGCGCGGCGCAGCAGTACCGCGCGCGCTGCGTCGGCGTCACCTTGTCGGAAAACCAGTTCGCGCTGGCCAAGGAGCGCGTGCGGCAGGCCGGGCTGGAACACCTGGTCGAGATCCGCCTGCAGGACTACCGCGACGTGCGCGGCCAGTTCGACCGCATCACCAGCGTCGGCATGTTCGAGCACGTGGGCGTCAAGCACCTGCCGGAATATTTCGCGGCCATCCACAAGCTGCTGGCGCCGGACGGCGTGGTGATGAACCACGGCATCACCACCACCGACCCGGACAACGGCGAGACGCCCTACGGCGGCGGCGAGTTCATCGACAAGTACGTGTTCCCGCAGGGCGAGCTGGCGCACATCGGCCACGTGCTCAAGGCCATGCAACAAGGGAAGCTGGAGGTCAGCGACGTGGAGAACCTGCGCCGCCACTACGCCCGCACCTGCGCCATCTGGACCGACAATTTCGAGGCGCACACCGAGCGCGTGCGCACGCTGGCCGGGGACAAGCGCTACCGCATCTGGCACGTTTACCTGGCGGGCTGCTGCTACGCCTTCGAGCAGGACTGGATCAGCCTGTACCAGGTGGTCGGCCGCAAGGCGGGCCAGCGCAGCGCGGCGCTGCCGTGGTCGCGCCAGCACATGTATCCGGCCAGCGCCAGCCACGCCGGCGCGCACTACGCGCTGACCGAAGACGGTCTGCCCGCGTTCTCGGTGCTTCAGGAAGACGGCGGGGCGCGCATGACGTCGGCGCCGCCGTCGATCAACTCCTTCAACGCCACGTAGACCTGGCGCAGCGCCTGCTCCAGCCGTCCGGCCGCCAGCTGGCACGGCTGGCCGGCGCGCAGCGCGGCCGACAGCTGCTCGGCCAGCGCCAGCGCGCGCGCCGCGCCAAAGTTGGCCAGCACGCCCTTGAGGCTGTGCACCGCGCGCGTGCTGCGCGGCACGTCGCCGGCGTCCAGCGCCTCGCCCAGTTCCCGCCACAGCTGCGGGCCGTCCTGCAGGAACAGCGCGGCCAGCTCCAGCAGCAGCTCGGCGTCGCCGTCCAGCCGCTTCAGCGCGCCGCGCCAGTCCAGCAGCAGGTGGCCGCTGTCGGGCTGGTAGCGCAGCAGCATCGCGCGCAGCTGCTGGCTGTCGACCGGCTTGGCCAGGTAGTCGTCCATGCCGGCCTCCAGGCAGCGCTCGCGGTCGCCGGCCATGGCGCGCGCGGTCATCGCGATGATGGGCACGTGGCCGCCCTGCGCCGCCTCGCGCTGGCGGATCTGGCGGGTGGCGGCCAGGCCGTCCAGGCCCGGCATCTGCACGTCCATCAGGATCAGGTCGTGGTCGCCGTGGCTGGCGCGCTCCAGCACGGCCAGGCCGCTGTCGACCAGCGTGACGCGGTGGCCCAGCTTTTCCAACAGCCGCACCGCCAGGCGCTGGTTGACCGGATTGTCCTCGGCCAGCAGCACGCGCAGGCCGCCGGGCGCGGAGTCGCCGACCCCGGCGCCAGCCAGCACGCCGCTGGCCGAAGGCGCGGCGGACACGGGCTCGCCGAGGCCCGCCTGCAGGCCGCCGGCCGGGGCTGCGGCGGGCAGGGTTTCGTCGGCGCCGGCCAGCAGGCCGTTGTCGTTGGCGTTCAGGTTCATGCCCTGGCCGGGCGCCAGCACCGCCAGCGGCGGCAGCGGCGCGGCCTGGGCGGCGCCGGTGTGCTGCAGCGGCACGGTGAAGCCGAACACGCTGCCCTGACCCGGCACGCTGTGCACGTCAATGCGGCCCTGCATCAGGATCACCAGCCGGCGGCAGATCGCCAGCCCCAGGCCGGTGCCGCCGTACTCGCGCGTGGTCGAGCCGTCGACCTGGGCGAAGGCCTCGAAGATCAGGTGCTGCTTTTCCGGCGGCACGCCGATGCCGGTGTCGCGCACCGCGAAGGCGATCTCGCTGCGGCCGTCGCGCTCGGCGCCGACCGACAGCGCCACCGTCACGCCGCCGGCGTCGGTGAACTTGATGGCGTTGCCGACCAGGTTGAGCAGCACCTGGCGCAACCGGCCCGGATCGCCCTTCATCAGGCGCGGCACGGCGGGCGGGATCTCGGCCGACAGCGCCAGCCCCTTCTGCCGCGCCCGCAGGCTCATGGCGCGCAGCGTGTCGGCCACCAGCTGGCGCAGGTCGAACGGCACTTCCTCGATCTCCAGCTTGCCCGCCTCGATCTTGGAGAAATCCAGGATGTCGTCGACGATGTGCAGCAGCGCGTCGGCCGAGGCCTTCACCAGCGCCAGGTCGGCGCGCTGGCCGGCGTCGATATCGGACTCGAGCACCAGCTCGGTCATGCCGAGGATGCCGTTCATCGGCGTGCGGATCTCGTGGCTCATGTTGGCCAGAAATTCGCTCTTGGCGCGGCTGGCCGCCTCGGCCGATTCGACCGCGTGCTGCATGGCGGCGCGGGCCGCGCGCTGCTCGCTGATGTCGATGAAGTAGCCCAGCATGTAGGACAGGCCGCCGGTGCGGATCACCTTGCGGCTGACCAGCACGTCGAGCGGCGGATCGAAGGTGGCCATGCGGCGCTCGGTGGTGATCATGCGGCCGGTGGCCCAGGCCTGCTCGTCCTCGACGTGGGTGGCGGCGGCCCAGCGCGGCGAGGCGAAGTCGTCCACCGTGCGGCCGAGGATTTCCGCCCGCGAGCGCTGGGTGAATTCCTCGAAGCGGCTGTTGAAGCGCAGGAAGCGGCCGTCGCGGTCCTTGAGGAAAATCGGGATGGGCAGCTGGTCGAGGATCTGCTCGGTGAGCTCCTGCTGGTCGCGCGCGGCGCGCTCGCCGGCCGGCGCCCTCGGCTGGCCGTGCAGGTCGGCGTGCAACTCGTGCTGCAGGCCGGCCAGGCGCGCGGTGTGCGGATCGCGCCACGTGCCGACGTTGCCGCGCTGCTGGCGATTCTCCTTGCGCAGCAGCGCGTTGGCCGAGCGCAGCTGGCGCGCCTCGGCCTCCAGGTCGGCCAGCGCGGCCAGTTGCGGCTCCAGCAGCCGCGCCAGTTCGTGCGCGCCCTGCGCCGCCAGCGCGATGCGGATCTGGTCGACCTGGCTGTCCTCGTCCATGGCGGGCTCAGGCCGTGATGGCGGCGGGGCCGCCGTGCTCGTCCTGGAAGCGGGCGCGGATGTCGAGCACCTCGTCCCAGCGCTGCAGCAGCGCGGCCACGCAGCGCGGATCGAAATGCGCGCCGCTGTGGTCCAGCAGGTGCTGGCGCGCGGCCTCCATGCTCCACGCCGGCTTGTACGGGCGCACGCTGGTCAGCGCGTCGAACACGTCGGCCACGGCGACGATGCGGCCGGCCTGTGGAATGGACTCGCCCGCCAGGCCACGCGGATAACCCTGGCCGTCGTAGCGCTCGTGGTGGGTCAGCGCGATCTCGGCGGCCAGCTTGTGCATGCGCGCCTTGCAATCCTTGAGGATGTTGTAGCCGATCTCCGCGTGCTGGCGCATCACCGCCATCTCCTCGGGAGTCAGGCGGCCGGGCTTGAGCAGGATGTGGTCCGGCGTGCCGACCTTGCCGATGTCGTGCATCGGCGCGGCGTTCAGCAGGTCGCTCTGCTGCTCGTCGGACAGGCCCAGCCCCGCCGCGATCAGCCGCGAGTAGCGTGCCATGCGCTGGATGTGGGCGCCGGTCTCGGGGTCGCGGTACTCGGAGGCGCGGCACAGCAGCATGATGGTCTCCTGCTCGCGCTCGCACAGCTCGGCGGTGGCCTTGGCCACCTCGTCGGCCAGCCAGCTGGCGCGGTGCTGCAGGCTCAGTGTGGCGCTGCGCAGCGCCAGCATGTTGCGGGTGCGCGCCAGGAACTCGACCTTGTCGATTGGCTTGATGAGGAAATCGCTGGCGCCGTTCTCCAGCGCGCGGTGGCGCACGTCGAGGTCGACGCTGGCGGTGACCATCAGCACCGGCGGGCGCTGGTCGGGCGGCGCCTGCAGCCGGGCGATCAGCTCCAGGCCGTTCATATCCGGCATCATGTAGTCGACGATCAGCAGGTCGTAGGGATGGGCGTTGCACCAGGCCAGCGCCTCGCGCGCGGACTGGAAGCCGATGGTGCTCACGCCCTGCAGTTTGTCGACCAGGCGCGACATCAGCACCAGGTTGATGTGGGTATCGTCGACCAGCACTACCTTCATCCGCGTTCTCCGGTCGTCATTTCAGGCGCTGCGCGTAGATGCTCTTGAACTTGGCCACCTTGGGCGCCACCACGAAGGCGCAATAGCTCTGCAGCGGGTGCTGGGTGAAATAATCCTGGTGGTAGGGCTCGGCCGGATAGTAGGACGTGAGCGGCGCCAGCTCGGTGACGATGGGCGCGTCCCACACCCCGGCCATCTGCGCGATCACCTGGCGCGCGATGGCTTCCTGCTGCGGCGACTGGTAGAAGATGACCGAGCGGTACTGGGTGCCGACGTCGTTGCCCTGGCGGTTCAGCGTGGTGGGATCGTGGATGGTGAAGAAGATTTCCAGCAGGTCGCGGAAACCGATGACGGAAGGATCAAATTGTAATTTCACCACCTCGGCGTGGCCGGTGCCGCCGGCGCAGACTTGCTCGTAGGTGGGATCGGGCTGCTGGCCGCCGGCATAGCCGGACTCGGCATCAACAACGCCCTTGACCCGCGCAAACACAGCCTCGGTGCACCAGAAGCAGCCGCCGCCCAGATACGCTGTTTCAAGCGCCGTGCCCGGCGCGGACTGACTCGTCATGATTCCCCCGCGTAGAAGAATGCCCATGGGGTCACTGTAACGCAAACCAGGGCAATCCGCTATGGCGCGGTAAACTTTGGCATAATGGCTGAAAGTTCACAGGTCCACCATGCACACTCGTTCCCCCCGCGCCGACCAGCGCCCCTTCGACACCAGCCATTTCCGCCAGGCGCTGGGCCAGTTCGCCACCGGCGTCACCGTCATCACCACCCGGCTGGCGGACGGCACCTTCCGTGGCCTGACGGCCAGTTCCTTCAATTCGGTGTCGCTCGATCCGCCGCTGGTGCTGTGGAGCCTGGCCACCACGGCCAACAGCATGCCCATCTTCACCGGCAATTCGCACTACGTCATCAATGTGCTGTCGGCCGGCCAGGCGCACCTGGCCAAGCAGTTCGCCACGCGCGGCATCGATCCGTGGGAAAACACCGAATACGAACTGTCGCGCACCGGCCAGCCCATCCTCAAGGGCGCCTCGGCCTGGTTCGAATGCCACAACCGCAGCCGCTACCCGGAGGGCGACCACGTGATTTTCGTCGGGGAGGTCGAGCTGTGCGAGTTCTCGCCGTCGCCGCCGCTGATTTTCCACGGCGGCCAGTTCGGCAGCCTGGGCTAAAAACGGAAATTGGTGTCGCCATTTGAAAAGCCGTGACGGCGGCCGCGGCATAGAATGCCGGGCAGACTTCCCACATTTTCATAATGAGAGACCACACATGAGCCAAGCCCGCGCGCAATTCCACTGGGACGATCCCCTGCTGCTGGACCAGCAACTGACCGACGACGAACGCATGGTGCGCGACGCCGCCGCCGCGTATTGCCAGGACAAGCTGGCGCCGCGCATCCTGGAGGCGTTCCGCCACGAGAAGATGGACACCTCGATCTTCCGCGAGATGGGCGAACTGGGCCTGCTGGGCCCGACCATTCCGGAACAGTACGGCGGTCCCGGCCTGAACTACGTGGCCTACGGCCTGATCGCGCGCGAAGTCGAGCGCGTCGACTCCGGCTACCGCTCGATGATGAGCGTGCAGTCGTCGCTGGTGATGGTGCCGATCTACGAGTTCGGCACCGAGGCGCAGAAACAGAAATACCTGCCCAAGCTGGCCACCGGCGAGTGGATCGGCTGCTTCGGCCTGACCGAACCCAACCACGGCTCCGACCCGGGCTCGATGATCACCCGCGCCAAGAAGGTGCCGGGCGGCTACGCGCTGACCGGCGCCAAGATGTGGATCACCAATTCGCCGGTGGCCGACGTGTTCGTGGTCTGGGCCAAGGACGATGAAGGCGCGATCCGCGGCTTCGTGCTGGAAAAAGGCATGGCCGGCCTGAGCGCCCCCGCCATCCACGGCAAGTTCGGCCTGCGCGCCTCGGTCACGGGCGAGATCGTGATGGACAATGTGTTCTGCCCGGAAGAGAACGCCTTCCCGGACGTGCGCGGCCTGAAGGGTCCGTTCACCTGCCTGAACTCGGCACGCTACGGCATCGCCTGGGGCGCGCTGGGCGCGGCCGAGGCCTGCTGGCACACCGCGCGCCAGTACGTGCTGGACCGTCATCAGTTCGGCCGTCCGCTGGCCGCCAACCAGCTGGTGCAGAAGAAGCTGGCCGACATGCAGACCGAGATCACGCTGGGCCTGCAGGGCTGCCTGCAGCTGGGCCGCATGAAGGACGCCGGCACGGCGGCGGTGGAAATCACCTCGATGATGAAGCGTAACTCGTGCGGCAAGTCGCTGGACATCGCCCGCGTCGCGCGCGACATGTTGGGTGGTAACGGCATCTCGGACGAGTTCGGCATCATCCGCCACATGGTCAACCTGGAGGTGGTCAACACCTACGAGGGTACGCACGACATCCACGCGCTGATCCTGGGCCGCGCGCAGACCGGCATCCAGGCCTTCCAGTAATCGGGGCCGGCATAAAAAAACCGCCGGGCTTTTGGCCTCGGCGGTTTTTTTACATCTCAAGCTTTTAGAAGCCCTTGAAGTTGTAGCCAACGCTGACGCTGACAGCCAGCGGATCGAGCCGCACGTCCTGGGTCTGGCCGGTCGAGAAGTGCACCACGGTCTTGAGCTTGGTCTTGATGACGGTGGCGTCGATGAACCATTTCTCGTTGATCTTCATGGTGCCGCCGATCTGGTAGCTCATGGCCCACTTGTCGTCCAGCTTGAAGGTGGTGCCGGGACCGCCGGTGTTGAGCAGCGCGGTCAGCTGGCCGGAGCCGGTCTCCTTCTGGAACATCGCGTAGGTCAGGCCCAGGCCCACGTACGGACGGAACTTCGAGTTGGCCGGCAGGAAGCGGTACTGCACGAAGGCGGTCGGCGGCAGCACTTCCGAGGTGCCCACCTTGCCCGTACCCTGGATCGCGCCCGAGCCGATCAGGTCGTGCTTGTACGGCAGGCCCAGGTCCAGCTCGGCTGCGACGTTATCGGTCACCATGTAGGCGATCGCGAAGCGCGGCTTGGTGTCCGAGCTGACGTCGGCCTTGGTGCCCGGCAGCGCGGGCGCCGAGACGTCGCCCGAATCCACTTTCGGCGTGATCTTGTTGATACCCAGCGTCCCCAGCCAGGTGCCTGCGCTTTGTTGCGCCGATGCGGCCGATGCCACCGTCAGTGCGGCGGCCAGCGCCAGCAGTTTTACCGTGTTCTTCATATCGTCTCCTGATGTTTTATGTTGTGAGTCCGGCGGCCGCCCGCCCGTGGGCGGCGGCCGCCTGCGACGACTGAATTACAGCCAGCCCTTGACCACCAGCTTCTCGGCCACGTAGCGCGCCAGCAGCAGGTTGTTGAACGGCGTCGGATGGACGTCGTCGGCGAAGGACCAGTGGCTGACGTCGCCCGACTTGAGGTTGCCGGCGTTGCACACCAGCGAGCTGGCCAGCGGATTCTTGGCAGCGCTCAGGTCGCACGCGGTGTCCGACACGTTGGTCAGGCCGTACGGACCGGGATTGGTGGCCTGGTCATGGCTGACGGCGAACACGTCGACGATCAGCACCTTGGACTCCGACGCCAGCCCGGTGGACAGCGCGCCGTTGAAGGCGCTCACCATGGCATTGATCAGCGCCTGGGTCGATGCCGGCAGGAGACGGCCCTTCGGCGTGGTGGCCACGTCCGGCAGGTTGTTGACGGTGACGTAGTTGGCGCCGTTACCGACGATCTGCGTCTTGACCAGGGTGGCCAGTTCGGTACCGGCGGTGGTCATGGCGGCGACCAGTTCGGGGCCATGGGCGGCGGCATAGTCGGCACCGGCCTTGGCGCCGGCGGCGGTGGCGTCGGCGCCGGCCTTGACGGTCATCGGTCCCCAGACGGCTTGCGATGCCACGGCCGAATTACCCGGCTGGATGGCGGCGGCGCCGACTGCCGCCATCGTGATCGAGGTCTGGGTGCTGCCAGGCTTGGCAGCTTCGGTCTGCGCGGCCAGGCCGATGGCGGCGGCGGCGCTCAGCGGATCGGTGGCGCCGGCGGCCAATTGGCCGACCAGGCTGGTCACGTAGGCGGCGCCGCCGGCGGCGGTGCCGGCAGCCGTGGCGTCATCGCCCAGCTTGGTGAGCAGGAACAGCGCGTCGTTGCCGCCGGCCATGACGAACACCATTTCATCGCCCTTGAACTTGCCGCCGACGGCTTTCAGGTGGTTGGCGACCTGGGTCACCACGGGGATGGTCAGCGCGCCGAGCGGGCTGCCGGTCAGCTTGTTGCCGGGGCCGACCGGGTTGGTCACGCGCGAGCCGCCCTGGGCGTAGCCGTAGCAGCCGGCGTGGGCCACCTGCGGCACCGAGAAGCCCTTGGTGGCGTCGCCGTCAAGACCGGTCACGGCCGCGCACGGCGCGGCCACGCCCAGCTGGGCGGCGACCAGTTCGGTCCAGTTCTTGCCGGTCAGCGTGGACGCAACGGCAACGTTGTCGCCGTTGATGGTAAATTTGCCGCCCTTGAGCAGGGCCACCGTGCCGACGGCGTAGGAGCCGACGTCGGACAGGCTGTCGCCAAACGATACCTGGCTGCTGTATTTGACTTTGATGGTTTGATCGCCGGGTTTGGGATCGGTTCCGCCGCAACCCGCAAGGACGGCCAGGGTCATTGCAGCAAGTGCAAATTTGGTATGACGCATGTTGTCTCCTAAGAAATTTTTATTTATTTGATACGAACGGCCGTGCTATTCGCAACCCAACTAATATGCCAGCGTTATTCGCGGCTGTATAGCGAAGCACAAGAAATCGTACAAGTTTGTGGCAAAAAAGAACGTTTGCTCGGCCGTATTATCTTAGGAGTTAATCTATGTCAAAGGGTTCTCACCTCGATGGTGCAGAATCAAAGAATCTGCGTGCCTCGCGCAGGCAGAACGGCGCCACCAGGCCGGCGTGATAGGCGTCGTTGACCGCCTTGTCGGCCTCCCCGCCCGAACCGGTGTCGTGCAGCACACTCAGGCGCAAGGCCTGCTTGGCCAGGCCGAATTCCAAGCGGGTGTCGCGGTAGGCGCCCAACAGTGACGAGTCGTCCAGGTCCAGCACCGTCAACAGGCCCGGCGCCATGGCGTGGGCGCGGAAATAGGCGCCGGCCGCGTCGGTGTTGGAAAACGGCACCACCGGATCCCGGTTGCCGCCGCACAGGAACAGCGGCGCGGCCGGCGTGTAGGTGCGCAGGTCGTTCTTCAGCAGCCATTTGCGCAGTGGCTGGACCGGCGCGCAGCCCAGCGGCGTGCTGTCGCTGAGGTTGCAGGGGTGGTCCTTGAGGTCGGCCAGGTAGGTGTTGCGGTAGCTGGTCCTGATCAGGTGGTCGACACCGAAATAGGAAGCGTAGCCGGCTGCCTGCGGCAGCGAATCCTGGGCGAACAGCACATCATCGGGCAGCTTGCCGGCGCTTACCAGCGCGCCCAGGCTCTGCGTGCCCGGCAGCAGCGTGTCGATGCCGGTGGCGTATTTGGCCTCGTAGATGTCGCCCAGGCTGGCGTAGAGGCCGGCGCCGGCGCGCTGGCCGGCGTTGATCAGCATCGGCATGAAGCCGCTGGAGCCGACCGTCGGCGCGCCGTTGAAGATGGCGTCGCCGAACTGCAGCAAGGCGTAGGGGCCGGACATCGGCGCCGCCGCCGTGACCGTGAATTCCCCCGCGTATTTGGTCTGCATGGCCCGCTGGGTGGCCAGCGCCACGAAGCCGCCCTGAGAGTAACCACTCACCATCAGCCGACTGGACGCGCCCGCGCCGATGCTGGCGAACACGCCGCGCGCGGCGCGCAGGGCGTCGATCATGTCGTCGGCCTGCTGGCCGGCGTCGAGGTAGGCGTGGTAGGCCATCGAGGAACCGGCGTAGCCGGCGTAGTTCGGCGCCACCACGATGTAGCCCTGGGCCGCGTACATGGCCGCCACCAGCCGCGCCTCGGTGCCGGACAGGTTGGCCATGTCGGTGGTCTTGAGCGCCGAGGTGCCGTGCGCGTACAGCATCACCGGGCGGCCGCCCTGGCACGCCGCGTTGCCGCCGGACGGCACCATGATGGCGGTGCTGGCGTCGGTGTCGGCCGCCAGCGAGTCGATGGTGTGGTACTTGAGCGTGTAGGTGGTCACGGCGCAGGTCGGCGTGCCGGTGACGGCGGTGCCGAGGCTGACGGAGGACTCCACCAGCTTCTGCATGGCGGCCGGTTCGACCGTGCCGGCCGTGGCGCCGCCGTCGAGCACGGCCGGCACCAGCGTGGCGCCGCCGATGGCGATGCCACGCAACTGGGTGGCCGGCGGCTGGACCACGATATCGCCGCCGGTGTGGCTGGCGGGCGAACCGCCGCCGCCCCCGCAGGAAGCCAGCAGGACAGCAAGGGAAATCCATGGGTAACGAGCGGCGTGGCGCATAGCGCATCCTTGAGAAAGATGCAGGGCGCCGGGGCGGCCGCTGCTGGAAGGTCAAGGTTGCCGGGCGTTTCATGGCGGCCGGCAACACTCAATCTTAGCAGGGAGCGCCCCTCATCGCATCAGTCTGTTGCGACGCCGCATCGCCTATTTTTTCAGCAGCGCGGCGATCACGCCGGCCGAGCCGAACACCGAGCGGCGCAGGCGATCGTTGACGCCCAGCCACTCCGCGCCCTGCGGCGGGGTCTGCACCAGGATCAGGCCGGAGCCGGTCTGGTCCATGTCGCGCAGCGCGGCGTACAGGCCATAGGCGTAGCCGGCCGGGTCGGCGGGCAGCCTACGCTGCGGTATCCCGGCCGGCAGGGCCGGCAGGGCGTGGCTGATGACCGCGACCTTGACGCCGCGCGCCTGCAGCTGCGCCAGCGCGTCGGCCAGTTCGGCCTGCTCCAGCATGGTCACCGGGGTGCGCGGCGCGTAGTGCGATTCCAGCGTGCCGGAGGCGCGCGGAGCGGCCAGGTCCGGCGCGGCCGGCATGGCGCCGATCACGTCGGCGATCTGCCGCGCGCTGATGTGGCCGGGACGCAGCAGCACCGGGCCGTGCGTGGCCAGGCGCGACAGGTCGACGATGGTCGATTCGATGCCGACCTGGCTGGCGCCGCCTTCGAGCACGGTGCTCAGCAGCGCGCTGCTGCAGGCCTCGCCATCGGTGGCGCCGTCATCGTGTTCGTCCAGTCCGAACTCGTCGCGCACGTGCTGCGCGGTGGTCGGGCTGACGTTGCCGAACTTGTTGGCGGACGGCGCCGCCACGCCACCCTTGCCGCCCTTGAAGGCGCTCAGCAAGGCGACCGCCACCGGATGCGACGGGCAGCGGATGCCGACCGTGTCCTGGCCGCCGGAGACGGCGTCGGGGATGTGGCTGGCGCGTTTCAAAATCAGCGTAAGCGGTCCCGGCCAGAAAGCCGCCACCAGCTGGCGCGCCTCCTGAGGGATGTCGGTGACCCAGTAGTCCAGGTCGGCACCGGGGGCGACGTGCACGATCACCGGATGGTCGTTGGGACGGCCCTTGGCTTCGTAGATGCGGGCCACGGCCGCCGGGTTCTCGGCGTCCGCGCCCAGGCCGTAGACGGTCTCGGTGGGGAAGGCCACCAGGCCGCCCTCCTCCAGGATCGCCGCCGCCGCCGCGATGGCGGCGGGGCCGGCTACCGTTGCTGGCGCCTGCTTCACGGCGCGATGCCCAGGATGGCGCAAGCGGCGGCCAACTGCTGCTGCGCCTGCTCCAGCGTCGGCGCGATGAAGGTCAGGTGGCCCATCTTGCGGGCGCGGCGCGGATCGTCCTTGCCGTACAGGTGCAGGCAGGCGCCCGGCAGCGCCAGCACCTGGTCCCAGGCCGGCTCACGCGTTGCATCGCTGTCGTCGGTGAACCAGACGTCGCCGAGGATGTTGAGCATCACGGCCGGCGAATGCTGACGCACATCGCCCAGCGGCAGACGCGCCATCGCACGGACCTGCTGAGCAAACTGGCTGGTGACGCAGGCATCCATCGTGTAGTGGCCGCTGTTGTGCGGACGCGGCGCCATCTCGTTGACCACCAGGCTGCCGTCGGTGAGCACGAAGAATTCGATGCACAGCACGCCGACATAACCCAGCTCGGCCACGATGGCTTGCGCCGCCTGCTGCGCCTTCTTGGCGCTGGCGTCGGACACGTTCGGGCCCGGCACGGTGGTGGTGAACAGGATGCCGTCGCGGTGGACGTTCTCGGCGATCGGATAGACCACCGATTCGCCGTCGGCGCCGCGCGCGGTCAGCACCGAGACCTCGTAGGCCAGCGGCAGCATCTTCTCCAGCAGGCAGGTCACGCCGTCCATGCTGTCGAAGGCGGCGCGCACATCCTCGCGGCTGCGCACGCGAACCTGGCCCTTGCCGTCGTAACCCATGCGCACGGTCTTGAGGATGCCGGGCAGCAGGTCGTCGCCGATGGCGTCGATGTCCGCATGCGAGACGATCACCTTGTGCGGCGCCGGCATCACGCCCGACTTGGGCGCGCAGTCGACGAAGAAGCGTTTCTCGGCGATGCGGTCCTGCGCCACCGACACGCCATGCGCGTTCGGCGCGACAAACACCTGCTGCGCCAGGCGCGACAGGCTGTCGGCCGGCACGTTCTCGAATTCGGTGGTGACGGCCAGGCATTGCGCGGCCAGCGCGTCGAGACCGGCGGCATCGCTATAGCCGGCGTTGACCAGGCGTTGCGCGACCTGGCCGGCAGGGCAATCATCGGACGGTTCCAGCACGGCCACCTGGTAGCCCATGCTTTGCGCGGCCTGGGCGAACATGCGGCCGAGCTGGCCGCCGCCCATCACGCCCAGCCAGGCTGGCGGATTGGCGGCGGGCAGAAATGGTGAAAACAATTTACTCATTTATTCAAGCGGTAAAGTCATGGCCTTGGCGGCATCGGTTTGCGAGACGCGGAACGCTTCCAGCCGGTCGGCCAGCGCGCCGTCGGTGGCGGCGATCATGGCCACCGCCGTCAGCGCGGCGTTGGCGGCGCCGGCTTCGCCGATGGCGAAGGTCGACACCGGCACGCCCTTGGGCATCTGCACGATGGACAGCAGCGAATCCTCGCCGCGCAGGTACTTGGACGGCACCGGCACGCCCAGCACCGGCACGATGGTCATCGCGGCCACCATGCCAGGCAGGTGGGCGGCGCCGCCGGCGCCGGCGATGATGGCGCGCAGGCCGCGCGCGCGGGCGCTCTTGGCGTAGGCGTACATCTCGTCCGGCATGCGGTGCGCGGAAATGACTTGCGCTTCAAACGGCACGCCGAACTGCTTGAGGATGGCGACCGCGTTCTGCATCACGTCCCAGTCCGACGACGAACCCATGATGACGCCGACCAGTGGCTTGTTCTGATCGCTCATATCAGGCCTTCAGCTTCTGGCCGGTCAGGCGCTCGATGGCTTCGAAGTACTTGGCCTGGGTTTTGTCGATGACGTCGGCAGGCAGCGCCGGCGCTGGTGCGGTTTTGCCCCAGGTCAGGGTTTCCAGGTAGTCGCGCACGAACTGCTTGTCGAACGACGGCGGCGACATGCCAGGCTTGTACGAATCGGCAGGCCAGAAGCGCGAGGAGTCGGCGGTCAGCACTTCGTCCATCAGGTGCATGACGCCGTTTTCGTCCAGGCCGAATTCGAACTTGGTGTCGGCGATGATGATGCCGCGCGTGGCGGCGTAGTCGGCGGCGGCCTTGTACAGCGCGATGCTGACGTCGCGCATCTTGGCGGCCAGTTCGGCGCCGATGCGCTTTTCCATTTCAGCGTAGCTGATGTTCTCGTCGTGCTCGCCCAGGTCGGCCTTGGCGGCCGGGGTGAACAGCGGCTCGGGCAGCTTCTCGGCCTGTTGCAGGCCGGCTGGCAGCTTGATGCCGCAGATGCTGCCGGTGTCCTGGTAATCCTTCCAGCCCGAACCGATGATGTAGCCGCGCACCACCGCCTCGACCATGATCGGCTTGAGGCGCTTGGCGACCACGGCGCGGCCCTTGACCTGCTCGACTTCGTCGGCGGCGACCACGGATTCCGGCGCCACGCCGGTCAGGTGGTTAGGCACGATGTGGCCGAGCTTCTCGAACCAGAAATCGCTCATCTGGTTCAGGACCATGCCCTTGCCGGGAATCGGCTCGTTCATGACGACGTCGAAGGCCGACAGGCGGTCGGTGGTGACGATCAAAATCTTGTCGTCGCCGACAGCGTAGTTGTCGCGGACTTTGCCGTGGCCGAGGAGTGGCAGGGACTTGATGGAGGTCTGGTAAAGGCTGTTCATAGCGGGAGGTGGATAGACTAGCGGTATAGAAAAGCGAAAACCGGCGCAGGGAAAACCTTGCTAGCCGGTCAAGAGAGTTGGACCGGTTCCCGAAAGAACCAGTCCGTTCCAAAACAGAATTTTACTTCACAATCTGCGACAGCTCGCCGGCCTTGTAGCGCTCGGCCATTTTTTCCATCGGAATGATCTTGATCTTCGACGCCTGGCCTTCGCAGCCGAAGGCCTGGAAGCGGGCGCGCACGACCTGCTCGGCGGCGGCGCGGGCCGGCTTGAGGAAGTCGCGTGGGTCGAATTTCGATGGATTCTGGAACATGTACTGACGCACGGCGGCGGTCATGGCCAGGCGGATGTCGGTGTCGATGTTGATCTTGCGCACGCCGTGACGGATGCCTTCCTGGATCTCTTCAACCGGCACGCCGTAGGTTTCCTTCATGTCGCCGCCGAATTCGCGGATGATGGCCAGCAGTTCCTGCGGCACCGACGACGAACCGTGCATCACCAGGTGGGTGTTCGGGATGCGGGCGTGGATTTCCTTGATGCGGTCGATGGCCAGGATGTCGCCGGTCGGCTTGCGGGTGAACTTGTAGGCGCCGTGCGAGGTGCCGATGGCGATCGCCAGCGCATCGCACTGGGTGCGCTGCACGAAGTCGGCGGCCTGGGCCACGTCGGTCAGCAGCTGTTCGCGGGTCATGGTGCCGTCGGCGCCGTGGCCGTCTTCCTTGTCGCCCTTCATGGTTTCCAGCGAACCGAGCACGCCCAGTTCCGCTTCAACGGTCACGCCGATCGCGTGCGAGAACTTGACCACTTCGCGCGACACTTCGACGTTGTAGTCGTACGAGGCGACCGACTTGCCGTCCGCTTCCAGCGAGCCGTCCATCATCACCGAGGTGAAGCCGGAGCGGATCGCGGCCATGCAGACCGCCGGCGACTGGCCGTGGTCCTGGTGCATGACGACCGGGATGTGCGGATAGGCTTCGACGGCGGCGTCGATCAGGTGGCGCAGGAAGGCTTCGCCGGCATATTTGCGGGCGCCGGCCGAGGCCTGCATGATGACCGGGGCGTTCAGGGCGTCGGCGGCGGCCATGATGGCCTGCACCTGCTCCAGATTGTTGACGTTGAACGCAGGGATGCCATAGCCGTTTTCAGCGGCGTGGTCCAGCAGTTGACGCATGGATACGAGGGACATGGTAATACTCCAAACAATAAAAAAACCTGGTTGCCGGAGCAATGCCGCCCTCGTTCCGCGAGGGCGGCGCTACCGGACTTACTTGGTAAATTCTCCAACCTTGACGATCTTCAGCGCATTGGTGCCGCCGACCTGGCCCATCGGCTCGCCCCAGGTGACGACGATCATGTCACCCTTCTTGGCGATGCCGTACTCGACCAGCAGATCCTCGGCCTGTTTCAACACTTCCGCGCTGCCAGCCTTCTGCAGCAAATTGTAGGCCTTCACATTGCGATACAGCGCCACCTTGCGCTGGGTCGTCACGCTCGGCGTCAGCGCGAAGATCGGCGTATCGATATTGTGACGGCTCATCCACAACGCGGTCGAACCGGACTCGGTCAGCGCCACGATGGCCTTCACCGCCAGATGGTGCGCGGTGAACAGCGCGCCGTAGGCGATCGACTGGTCGATCCGGGTGAAGGTCGCGTTGAGGAAGTCGGCGTCGAGCTTGTTGTACTCGGACTGCTCGGCTTCCACACAAATGGCGGCCATCATCTCTACCGTTTCGATCGGATAGCGGCCCGAGGCGGTTTCCGCCGAGGTCATCACCGCATCCGTGCCATCCAGCACCGCGTTGGCCACGTCCGATACTTCGGCGCGGGTCGGCACGGCGTTGAAGATCATCGACTCCATCATCTGGGTCGCGGTGATCGCCAGCTTGTTCGACTCGCGCGCCATCTTGATCATGCGCTTCTGCAGCGCCGGCACCGCCGCGTTGCCCACTTCCACCGCCAGGTCGCCACGCGCGACCATGATGCCGTCCGAGGCGTCGAGGATCTCCTGCAGCACAGGGATCGCTTCGGCACGCTCGATCTTGGCGATCATCATCGGCTTGTGGCCGAACGGCTCGCCGGCGATATTGGCCAGCTGGCGCGCCATTTCCATGTCGGTCGCGCTTTTCGGGAACGAGATCGCCAGGTAATCGCACTGGAAACTCATTGCCGTCTTGATGTCTTCCATGTCCTTGGCGGTCAGCGCCGGCGCGGTCAGGCCGCCGCCCTGGCGATTGATGCCCTTGTTGTTGGACAGCTCACCGCCGATTTTCACGGTGGTGTAAATCTCATGGCCGACGATCTTGTCGACCACCAGCACGATCAGGCCGTCGTTGAGCAACAGCTTGTCGTCGGCGCGCAAATCCTGCGGCAGCGCCTTGTAGTCCAGGCCGACACGGTCCTGGTTGCCCAGTTCGCCGTTTTCGCCCCATTTCGCGTCCAGGATGAATTTATCGCCGTTCGCGAGGTCAATCTTACCATTTTCAAACTTGCCAACGCGGATTTTAGGACCCTGCATGTCCGCCATGATCGCCACTTCGCGGCCGCATTCGGCTGCCGCCTCGCGCACCAGGCGGGCGCGGTCGATGTGATCTTGTGCCTTGCCGTGCGAGAAATTCAGGCGCACGACATCGACACCGGCACGTATCATTTTGACCAGGACATTGAAATCAGTGGAGGCTGGGCCGATCGTTGCGACAATTTTAGTACCACGGGACATAGTAATCCTTGAGCGTTTGGGCTAGCGAACGGTCCCCGCCAGGCGGGGACCAGGAAAAGCTGCGCTGTTTGTGTGGCGGCCTGAAAAATGTAGCAAAGCTACAAAAATCAGGCCATTCCCAGGCATTACCTGGATTTTACTGTCAATTTGCTACAACGCACGACCGTGCTTTTTCACTTACTTCGCGGCGCGCTGGGTCAGGATCTCCACGGCCGGCAAGGTCTTACCTTCCAGGAACTCCAGGAAGGCGCCGCCGCCGGTCGAGATATAGCCGATCTGCGCGGTGATGTCGTACTTGGCGATGGCCGCCAGCGTGTCGCCGCCGCCGGCGATCGAGAACGCCTTGGAGTTGGCGATGGCCAGCGCCAGCGTCTTGGTGCCTTCGCCGAACTGGTCGAACTCGAACACGCCGACCGGGCCGTTCCAGACGATGGTGCCGGCGGCGCCGATCTGCGCGGCCAGCGTGGCGGCGGTTTGCGGGCCGATGTCCAGGATCATGTCGTCGTCCGCCACGTCGGCCACGGCCTTGATGGTGGCGGCGGCGGTCGGCGAGAATTCCTTGGCGCAGACCACGTCGACCGGGATCGGCACCTGCGCGCCGCGCTTGGCCATGATTTCGATGATGGCCTTGGCTTCATCGACCAGCTCGTTTTCCACCAGCGACTTGCCGATGTTCAGGCCGACGGCTTTCATGAAGGTGTTGGCGATGCCGCCGCCGACGATCAGGTTGTCGACCTTGTCGGCCAGCGCCTTCAGGATCGACAGCTTGGACGAGACCTTGGAACCGGCCACGATGGCCAGCAGCGGACGGGCCGGGGCGCCCAGCGCCTTGCCCAGCGCGTCCAGCTCGGCGGCCAGCAGCGGACCGGCGCAGGCGATCGACGCGAACTTGGCGATGCCGTGCGTGGAGGCTTCCGCGCGGTGCGCGGTGCCGAAAGCGTCATTGACGTAGATATCGCACAAAGCGGCCATTTTCTGCGCCAGTTCGTCGCTGTTCTTCTTTTCGCCCTTGTTGACGCGGACGTTTTCCAGCAGCACGACCTGACCGGCCTGCAGGCCTTCCAGGCCAGCGCCGTCGACCCAGTTCTGTTTCAGCTCGACCGGCTGGCCCAGCAGCTCGGCCAGGCGCGCGGCGACCGGCGCCAGGCTGTCTTCCGGCTTGAACTCGCCCTCGGTCGGACGGCCCAGGTGGGACGTGACCATGACCTTGGCGCCAGCGGCCGCGGCAGCCTTAATGGCGGGAACCGACGCGCGGATGCGCGTATCTTCGGTGATATTGCCGGCATCATCCTGCGGCACGTTCAAGTCGGCGCGGATGAAGACGCGCTTGCCTTGCAGCGCGTTCTGGGCGATGAGATCTTGCAGACGGATGAAGTTCAAAACAGCTGACATGGCTACCCAAGGGTCGAGTTGAAGAAAGAGCGCTATTTTACCGCAAGCGCGGTGTGATTCATCTGTTATTAAAATACAGGGAGCAAGCGCAAAGCCGTGTAAAACGCCATGCCGAACACGATGGTCTGCAACATATTGCGTCGCAGCAAATAAAAGATCGTGGCGACAATTCCGGACACCAATTTGAGGTTGCTCAGGTCCAGCAGCGCATGGCCGTCCGCCAGTACCAGGTCGGGGGCGACGATGGCCGCCAGCGCGCAGGCCGGCGCGTAGCGCAGCATTTCCTGCACCCGCTTGGGGATGGTGATGTGCTGGCCGATCAGCCAGAACGAGCTGCGGGTGGCGGCGGTGGCCAGCGCCAGCACGCCGATGACGAGCCAGATTTCCCAGTCAGCCATGGTTTTTCCTCCATTTGTCGATGCCTTCTTCGATCGCCATCGACGTCAGCATGCCGACCAGCACGGCCAGCAGCAGGCCCAGCTTGTACGGCAGCCCGGCCGCCAGCACCGATACCGCGCCGGCCACCAGCACGCCGCACAGCGCCGGCCGCCCCGCCACCAGCGGGATCATCACGCAGATGATGGCCAACGTGCCGGCAAAACCCAGCCCCCATTCGGTGGGCACGGTGCTGCCGAGGAAGATGCCGGCGATCGAACCGACCTGCCAGGCGCCCCAGTTCGGGTACAGCAGGCCCTTCAGATAGGACAGTTTGCCGACCTGCGGTGCCTCGCTGGGGTATTTTTGCAGGAACATGGCGACCGTCATGTCGCCGGCCACGTAGCCCAGCACGAAGCGCTTGCGCCAGGGGAGCTGGGCGAAGTGCGGCGCCAGCAGGGCCGAGAAGATCACGAAACGCAGGTTGACCACGAAGGCGGTGGCGAAGATGACCCAGATCGGCGAGTGCGAGGCGATCAGCGGCAAGGCCGCCAGCTGGGCCGATCCGGCGAATACCAGCAGCGTCATGCCCAGCGCCTGCGGCACCGTCAGCCCGCTCTTGACCATGGCGATGCCGACCACCAGGCCCCAGGCGCCGATGCCGAACAAGGTGGGGGTGCCGGTCTTGAGGCCTTCGCGCCACGAGGGTTCGTGATGCTCCGCGACGTAGGGTGGAGGGGGTGCGCTGCTCAATTCGGTCATGTGCGTCATCGTGTGGCATTCCTGCCACATAGCAGGCCGCACCGGGGTTGTAGAGGCGCTATTTTACCGATGATTTTTGCTCAATGCGCGAATCCGTTAAAATCGTGGTTTTACTCAGCCCTCCGGAGCACACGAATATGACCAACGCCCACACGTCCGCCGCCACCAACGCAGTCGAGCTCGAAGGCAAGGACCTGCCGGCCCACTGCCCGAATCCGGCCATGCCGCTGTGGTCGTCCCACCCGCGCGTGTTCCTGGAGTTCAACCACGACGGCATCGCCAAGTGCCCGTACTGCGGCACCGCCTACCGCCTGAAGCCAGGCACCGTCGTCGGCCACCATTAAAACAACCGCCAGCCAGCGCCACGGAGCCAGCATGCCCACCAAGCGAGTCAAGCAGTTGAACGGCAGCGCCGCCGAGACCGAATCGGCGTTTTACGACGCGCTCAACCGCGCCGACCTCGATGCCCTGATGGCCCTGTGGGCCGATGACGACGAGATCGTCTGCGTGCATCCGGGCGGCCCGCGCCTGATCGGGCACGCGGCGATCCGCAGCTCGTGGGCGGCGGTCCTGGAGCATGGCGGCCTGCACATCATGCCGTCGCAGCTGCATGAGACGCACAACCTGATGAGCTCGGTGCACACCGTGGTCGAGGGCACGGCGGCCGGCGGCGAGGCCGCGCACCTGGTCGCCACCAACGTCTATGTCAAGACGCCGCGCGGCTGGCGCATCGTGCTGCACCACGTGTCGGTGGCGCCGGGCCCGGCACCGGTCGATACGCACAGCCAGATCCTGCATTAAGTTTCGCCGTGAAGTACAGCGCGCCCATCTGGCTGCCCAGCGGCCACCTGCAAACCATCTACCCGGCCACCTGCCTCGCCAAGCAGGCGGTGCCGTTCCGGCGCGAGCGCTGGGACACGCCGGATGGCGACTTCATCGACGTCGATTTCGTCGACGGCCAGCCGGGCCAGCCCTTCGTGGTGCTGTTCCACGGCCTGGAAGGATCGTCGGACAGCCACTACGCGCGGGCGCTGATGGCCGACCTGGCCGCGCGCGGCTGGTCCGGCGCGGTGCCGCATTTCCGCGGCTGCTCCGGCGAGGCCAACCGCGCGCCGCGCTTCTACCACTCCGGCGACTCCGCCGAGATCGACTGGATCGTGCGCCGCCTGCACGCGCGCGGCAGCGGGAAGTTCTACACCACCGGCGTCTCGCTGGGCGGCAACGCGCTGCTGCGCTGGCTGGGCGAATCGCAGCACCAGGCCGACTTCGTCGACGCCGCCTGCGCGATATCGGCGCCGCTGGACCTGGCGCAGGGCGGCATCTCGCTGTCGAGCGGCCTCAACATGTTTTACACGCGCATGTTCCTGCAAACGCTCAAGCCCAAGTGCGAGGCCAAGCTTAAGCAGTTCCCCGGCCTGTACAACCTCGACGCGCTGCGCGCCGTGCGCGACCTGTACGCCTTCGACAACGTGGTGACGGCGCCGCTGCACGGCTACCGCAACACCGACGACTACTGGGACCGCGCCAGCGCCAAGCACGTGTTGAACGACATCACCGTGCCGACGCTGGTGCTCAACGCCCGCAACGATCCTTTCCTGCCCGGCCGCCACCTGCCGCAACGTGCGGCGTCGAACGTGATCCTGGATTATCCTGACGAAGGAGGCCACGCGGGCTTCGTCGCCCCCGGCCTGCCGGGCACGCGGCCGTGGCTGCCGCAGCGCCTGATCCACTTCCTGCAAGGCGCCACCCATCACGCACTGGCCGAACAACATGGATGACATCGTCAAGCAAGCACTGGCCAAGTGGCCCAACGTCCCCTACTGCTACGGCTGGCTGGGGCTGGACGCGCGCGGCAACTGGCGCATGCGCGACGAACGCGCCCAGCACCTGAACCTGCCCGGCGACAAGCTGAACCACGCGGCGCTGGTGGCCTTCATTGTCCGCAACTACGCGGCCGACGAGCGCGGCTGCTGGTATTTCCAGAACGGTCCGCAGCGCGTGTACGTGCGGCTGGAGGCCACGCCCTACATCGTGCGCACCGATCCGGCGCTGGGCTGGGTGCTGCACACGGGCGCGGCGTTGGGTCCGGTCGAGGAAGCGGTGCTGACGGAGACTGGCGCGCTGGTCTTGCGCAGCGGCGATGTGGTGGCGCAGCTGGACGACCGCGACTTCGCGCACGTGCTGCCGCGGCTGAAAATGAATGGCGCCGAAGTGGCCGATGATACGCTGCTGGGGTGGATCGAAGGCTCGATGTCCGGCGCGCTGACGCTGGACGGCGTGGCCGTGCAGCGCGTGGATGCCGCCGAACTGCCGGCGCGCTTCGGCTATGTCAGCGAGCCGTCCGCCCCTGCGTAGGGTCGGTGTTCTGGCGCAGGCGATCGAAGGGATTGGTCGACTGTGCACCTTCCGGGCCGCTGCGCAACTCCGCCTTGAACGCCGGGCGCACCTCGGCCTCGCGTAAATCCTTCTTGCCCTTGTCGCCCATCTCCTCGCGGCGGCGCGCCTGCAACTCGCGCTCGCGCGCGTCGATCACGGCCTGGTCGTAGAAGGAAGCATCGGGCGCCTTGCGCGCATAGTTCAGCTGGTCCAGCGCCGACAGCACGCCACCCTGCAGCACATACGATTCCGCCAGCGCGATATGCTGCAAGGCCAGCTTGCCCTGCTTGGAATACGCTTGCGCCAGCAGGTCGTAGGCGTCGGGATCCTCGCGGTACAGCTGCACCTGGTCACGCAGGTAGGCTGCCGCCTCCTCCAGCTTGCCGGCCGCGATCAACGCCTCGCCATACTGATGCGCGATGCCGCGCGACAGCGGGAACTGCAGGTGCGCAGCTTCCGCCTCGGCCAGGCCCTTGGCGATCATGGCCTTGTTGTCCGGCTGCGCCAGCTTGATTTCTATCGACGTGCTGACGAAGATCGAATCCGGCGCGGGCCGCGCGGCCACGCCGAAGGTGCCGGCCGCGAGCGGCTTGTCAAAGGTCGCACGCGCCTTGTCGAGCCAGACCTGGGCCTGGGCGGTATCGCCTTTTTTCAGCGACAGGAAGGCCATGCCGTACTGGCCGGCCGTGACCTGCTGGCGGTTCTCCTGCTGCATCTGGGTTTCAAAAAATGTCTTCGCCTCGGCCAGCCCGGCCGTGCTCGGGTCTTGCAGCACGCGCGCGCGCGAACGCACCAGATAGAAGTCCAGGCTGTCCTGGCGCTGCTTGTACGGCTGCTCGCGGATGCGCGCCTGGATGTCGGCGATGCGCTCGGTGGTCAGCGGGTGACTCTGCAGATAGGCCGGCACCAGGTCGCTGTAGTTGCGGGTGGCCGCCTGCATGCGCTGGAAGAAGGCCACCATGCCCGAGGTATCGAAGCCAGCCGCGCCCATGATCTGGAAGCCGATGCGGTCGGCCTCGCGTTCGGCGTCGCGGCCGAAATTGAGTTGGCGCTGGATCGCCAGGCCCTGCCCGGCCGAGAACACGCCGATGGCCGCGTCGCCGCCGGCCTTGGAGGCCAGCGCAGCAAGGATCATGGCCGCCAGCGGAATCAGCGCATCCTGCTTCTGCTGGCCGATGGAGCGGGCGATGTGGCGCTGCGCCACGTGGCCGATCTCGTGGCCCAGCACCGAGGCCAGCTCGGACTCGGACTGCGCCGCCAGCAGCAGCGCCGAGTGCACGGCGATGAAGCCGCCCGGCAGCGCGAAGGCGTTCAGTTGCGGATCGCGCACGGCGAAGAAGTAGTAATCGAAATTGGCCTCGCCGCGCGCGCCGGGACGGGCCGCCACCAGCGCATTGCCGAAGTTGTTCAGGTATTCGAGGATGGGGCCGTCGTCGAGGAAATCGTGGTCGCGGCGGATATCGCGCATGATTTCCTCGCCCAGCTTGCGCTCCATCAGCGGCGACAGGTCCTGGCGTTCGGTATCGCCGAGCGCGGGCAGGTTCGGGATCCTGGCGGGCGCCAGCACGTCCTGGGCCATGGCCAGCGGCATGGCGATCAACAGCGCGGCGGCGACTACGCGCAGGCGCAGGGAGCGGGGGGATCGTTTTGCATTCACGGTGATATGATACCCGCAACTTGGGCGCCGACGCACGGCGCCCGCCAATGAATTATTTTGTTACGTTCGCCGACACCATGACCACCGAAAACACCGCCCCTGCCGACCAACTGACCCACTTCGACGGCTCCGGCCAGGCCCACATGGTCGACGTCGGCGCCAAGACCGAGACCCACCGCATCGCCGTGGCCAGCGGCACCATCCGCATGAAGCCGGAAACGCTGGCCATCATCACCGGCGGCACGGCCAAGAAGGGCGACGTGCTGGGCATCGCGCGCATCGCCGCCATCATGGCCTCCAAGCGCACCAGCGACCTGGTGCCCCTGTGCCACCCGCTGGCGCTGACCCGCGTGGCGGTGGATTTCGAGACGGATGAGGCTAATTCCAGCGTGCACTGCCGGGCCCAGGTCGAAACCTACGGCAAGACCGGCGTGGAAATGGAAGCGCTGACCGCCGTGCAAGTCGGCCTGCTGACCGTGTACGACATGTGCAAGGCCGTCGACCGGGGCATGGTGATGACCGATATCCGGGTGATGGAGAAGCATGGCGGCAAGTCGGGTGACTGGAGCGTGACGAGTTAAGTGACTGGCCGGTACAAGAGCCGTGCCAAGACGCTGGACCCCGTTCAGACACGGTGGATCGAGAACTAAAAGACCATCGCCGCTACAGCGGAACACTTCGACATCTGCCCTGCGACCGTGAAGCGTTACTTCACAGCGCAGCAGCGGGGAGAGAGATATTTGCCGCAGCCTGTAGCGGTTATTACGCCCCTCACTACCCTGTTCAACAACTCGGTGGGCCTCCGGTATTTTTTATTCTTTTGTTTCATCGGTTTCGGAGGTCGCCGGGGAGGGATTCAGCTTTACCGCGCTTACCAGCAACGCGGCCAGTTGCTTTACACCCATTGATGAGTTCAACCCCAATTTATCTGCCAAACTAGGGCTGTAGTCATACACCTGTTTCTTGGTGACGTTATGCCACACAGGAAGGATCACGTTCGCCTCTTCGATGATTTCACGAGTGAACACGGAATTGAACTCAGTCTTCCCCCAACCATTGTTTGTCAAAAAGTGCGGTGAAAGCACAACGATGCACTTGCGTGTTTCCTTCAGCCCCCGTTCGATGTTGGCCCGCAGGCTGTCGCCTACACGCAACGAGTATTCGTCGTACCAAACTGGGCAGAGTTGCCCACTCATTTCCAACGCTAGTTCACGCACCAACGTGTCCTTGTCGCGGGAATCATGAGAAATGAATGCGAGTGGTTTTTCCAAGTCTGATCGCGCCTTTGCGTAATTTTTATCATACACAACAACATGGAAGCCGCGTTCAGCACCCATGGCCGTAATCGCCTGCCGGTCTTCAACCGTAAGGTTTTCGTCTATATACAAGAATACCCGTTGAGTGAAGACCAAAGTCCTAGAGCTCATGGACTCCGAATACCCCGCAAACGACGCCTGCACCTCTACAGGATCACCTTCCGAGGTCAGGATGCAGTCCCGTGTTTCCTTGGCTGACAAGATGGCGTTAATGTAAGCAACAATGTTACAGCCCTCTGGAATAAAGAACGCGAAGTACTTGGCATTTGCATCATAGTCCTGCGCAATCTTCACGCGCACAGTCGGCAAGATATTATTTTGTGCATTACTCATCGTCCAATTAGTATCCAGAGCCATGACCGTGATGTTGGTATCAAAATACTCGCGTAACGTCGCCATACATGCCCATTCTTTTTTGAGTAATGTCCACTGCAATCATAGCATTCCGATGATCATCCACACCATCGCCTGTCGGAGATTATACTGGACGTTTATACAGTCATACGGAAGTCCATCGTGAAGGTCCGGCGACATTTGGGTTGGCGATCAATGGAAGGGTAAAGAAAGCATTACAGTTAGACTGATACGGATTCCACCACCGCGTAAACAACGTAACCTTAGATAGATCATTTATGCGTCCCAGCGATAATGCACTGGAGTTTTCAACCATGGGACGATGAAGATCCCACACATCCGGGCATTAGTCTCCACCTTGCTGTCCATCTAGGCAGCGCTCACGGACCGGAGCAACGCACGTAAACTGCCCTGAACTACTGCATCCCGAAGCTGCTCGAGCTAACCGCCCACCAGCGGGATGGAAGCTCTGCATGCCACAGGAGGTCTACCTCAGCGGAGGTGGCATGGTTCGAGGCCCAGCAGATCAGTCCGACTACATGGTTCCAGCCGGCAGCAAACGGACCAAATCTGGAAAATTATCCACCCAGACCGATCACTGGACGTTTCATGCTCCGAAAGGCGATCCGATGTGACTCTACTGTGGCTACCGCGGCGGTCGCACCCCAATTCAGATTCTCAAACAAGTCGCGGATGACACAACGGAATACACAATTCACAAATGATCATGTGCAAGGGCAAACGTTCGTCTGTAAATAACTCCGCACAATTGGAGTGTCTCGAGCTAAGCAATCAAATTTCGGGGTGAGGTAGATCCAGATCAAACAATTGTGCGCAGCTGCGCCAGTGAGCCTACACCGGCCTATAATTTCCCTTTCGAAGCCCACTCTGGAGGTTGAAATGCAGTATCTACCAGAAGAGCAAGTTCAAAAGCCGGCCGTGCCGGATGAAAAGGCGGTGCAGCTCGATATTGCAGCCAAGCTTGAAGCGCGCAAAAAAGCTATCGCTGCTGCTTTCGGCATATTGAAGGGCAAGGATGTATTCCCCGAGGACGGGCTGGAGTATCAGCTAGAGGTCCGGGCAGAATGGGATTAGCCCTTTTCGACAGTAATATCCTAATCGACGCGCTGAACGGCATCCAACAAGCGGTAACCGAAATTGCTTATTTTGACGACATAGGCATCAGCGCCATCACTTGGATGGAAGTCATATCGAAACCTATTGCCAAAGCTGGTTGGGGAAAAATTACGCCTCAAGAAATGCAAACGATCCGCGATTTCCTGGCAACATTTACGGTCATCCACACCAGCGATGCCATCATGGCCGAGGCGGCCAGAGTACGCGCAAGCAGCTTGATCAACCCACCCAAGATTCGTCTTCCCGACGCCATCATCCAAGCTACGGCCAATGTGACGGGGCGCTTGCTTGTTACCCGCAACAAGAAGGACTTCAGGGGCAGCAACCACCGCGTCCCTTACGAACTCCAAAATGCAACGGTTTTCAACGTTGCCCCGCCGCCAGCAACCTAGTCTGCCACCGATTAGCAACCCGCGCTATTGTCTGATTGTTACCTTTGATTGGCGCGTATATAATCAATGTCACAGAAGTAATTTTTGACGTAGGCCTCACCGTACCCGCCTCGCGCATACGAGAAAGAATTTGAATGAGCAGCAACCCTCCACCGAGCGAAGCCAAGACTCAGGAATACGAATTCGAGCAGATGAACCTGCAGGTAGGCGGCAGGATTCAGTTCATTACTCACCGTACCATCAAGCCGATCCAGCACTTCTCCACGCTGATCGGCTGGATGAAGGACGAGTATATGATCGTCAAGGTACCCTTCGAGAACGGCGCGCCGATCGCCCTCAACGATGGCGACAAGCTGACCATCCGCGTGTTTTCCGGCGTGAATGTGTGCTCGTTCTCTTGCGTGGTGCAGCGGGTTTTCCCGCGTCCGTTGTTTTATGTCCACTTGTCTTTCCCGGTATCCATCCAGGGCACCAGCCTGCGCGCGGCGATGCGGGTCAAGGTCGATATCCCGGCCCAGGTCACCTCGCCCATCGGCACCACCTCGGTGTTCCTGGTGAACCTGAGCGTGTCCGGCGCGCTGATCGAGTCGTCCAAGAAGCTGTCGGACGACGAGACCCAGGTCGGCCTGTCGTTCTACCTGATCGCCCAGCCCGGCAACCGCCAGGTGCGGATCAATCCGAATGCGACCATCCGCAACATCAACGTGGTCAAGCCCGCCGCCGGCGACAAGCCCGAGGTGTTCACCTACGGCGTGCAGTTCATCGATCTGGATCCAGTCCACTACACGATGCTGCAAAACCTGACCTACGAGGCGCTGATCGCCGACCGCCAGAAAATCGTCTGATCCGCGCGCCACGGACGAAAAAAAAACCGCCTGCACTGAACGCGATCTTGACGCGTCCAGGCAGGCGGTTTTTTACGCCGCCACTACTTCATTAAGGCGTAGCGTTATTTTTGGTCAACGCTGCAATTGCTACAGGGTTGGTGGCGGTGGTGGTCACGGTCCAGTTCACGTTAGCTGCGCCGGCGGCGATGTTTGGAGTGAAGATGGCGGTCTTGCCGTCGATGTCTTTGCCGACATTGGTGGCGAAGGTTTCGGTGATGATGCCGTCCTTGACGGTGGCGGTGGCCACTTCCTTAGTCGGGGTAAAGGTCGGCACGCCTTTGGCGCCAGAGTCGCAGCCGGTCAGGTCGCCGCCACCTTCCTGGGCGCACAGCGCCACGGCGGTCTTGATCGAGTCGACCGCGCCCTGGGCGTTGGCCATTTTGGCTTTGATGGTGTAGTCGCTGTACGCAGGAATCGCAACGGCGGCCAGGATGCCGATAATGGCAACCACGATCATCAGTTCGATCAGGGTGAAGCCAGCCTGGGCTTGTTTCTTCATCATTTTCATGGATTTCATTTTCGACTCCTGGGTGTGTTGAACTACAAAATTGGGTGGGACACTGAGCTAAGTGCAATTGGTGTGCCACCCCATTTTTGCCCCCGAAACCGTCGAAACCTGCCAAAAACTGTCGCTTTTGGCTATCCGGACTGCCGTTTTTTGTCACTCGCCGCGCCGCAATTTGTCAGCCGGCGGCGTCCTGACAATTATTGTCAGGCGATGCGGAAGGCCATTTGCGTTCCGCCAAGCTCGATCACGTCGCCATGATTCAGGCGTTGCGCCTGCTTGCCGAGCGGGCTGCCGTTGACCAGCGGCGGCTGCGCGCCTTCCTGATGGGTGATGGTGTAGGCGTCCGGATGGCGGTGGATCACCACCACCTGCCCGCCGGCGCGGCCGAGCGTGGTCTGCGGCTTGGTCAGCGCCATTTGTTTGCCGGCATTGTTGCCATTTAATACTTCGATTTGCGCCAGCAGCGGTGCCGCCGCCATCATCGGCCGCACGCCGTCGGCGATGAACTCGATCTGGAACTTGGCCATTTTGATCACATCCCGGTGTTGCAGGAAATGCTTGCCGATGCGGTGGCCGTTGACGAAGGTGCCGTTGGTGCTGTGCAGGTCTTCCAGGAAGGAGTCGTCCAGGATGGTGACGATGACGCCGTGGTCGCCGCTGACGGCGGGATGCGTCAGCACGATGTCGTTGCGCGGGTGACGGCCGATGGTCATCCGCTCTTTGCTTAGTTGTACTTGTTGTTCGACTTGCCCATCCCGCGAGATGATGATCTTCGCCAATCTGGTCTCCAAGACAAAAAAAGGGGAGCGCTGGGCTCCCCTTCATTATTCCACAATCAAGCCGGCTGTTATTACAGCATGGCTTTCAGCAGACGCGCCATTTCGGACGGGTTCTTGGTGACGGTGATGCCGCAAGCTTCCATGATTTCCAGTTTGGCTTGTGCGGTGTCAGCGCCGCCGGAGATCAGCGCGCCGGCGTGGCCCATGCGCTTGCCCGGAGGAGCGGTCACACCGGCGATGAAGCCGACGACCGGTTTTTTCATGTTGTCTTTGATCCAGTAAGCCGCGTTGGCTTCGTCAGGACCACCGATTTCGCCGATCATGATGACCGCGTCGGTATCAGGATCGTCGTTGAACATCTTCATGACGTCGATGTGCTTCAGACCGTTGATCGGGTCGCCGCCGATGCCGACTGCCGACGATTGGCCCAGGCCCAGTGCGGTCAGCTGGCCGACTGCTTCATAGGTCAGGGTACCGGAACGCGAAACCACGCCGATACGGCCCTTCTTGTGGATGTGGCCTGGCATGATGCCGATCTTGATTTCGTCAGGGGTGATCAGGCCTGGGCAGTTAGGGCCCAGCAGCAGGGTCTTGGAACCTGCTTTGGCCATGCGGTCCTTCAGGGCCATCATGTCGCGGACAGGGATGCCTTCGGTGATGCAGATGGCCAGATCCATTTCAGCTTCGACAGCTTCCCAGATCGCGGCGGCCGCGCCTGCTGGCGGGACGTAGATCACGGACACGTTGGCGCCGGTTTCTTTTTTCGCTTCGGTGACGTTAGCGAAAATAGGGATGCCTTCGAAATCTTCGCCGGCTTTCTTCGGGTTCACGCCTGCGACGAAGGCAGCTTTGCCGTTCGCGTAGTCGCGGCAACCGCGGGTGTGGAATTGACCGGTCTTGCCGGTAATACCTTGGGTAACGACTTTGGTATCTTTATTGATCAGAATGGACATGTTGATTCCTTAATTAAGCTTGACCGGCAGCGGCGGCGACTACGCTCTTCGCTGCATCTTCCATGGTGTCGGCTGCGATGATAGGCAGACCGGAATCGGCCAGCATCTTCTTGCCCAGGTCTTCGTTGGTGCCCTTCATGCGGACCACCAGCGGCACGTTCAGCGACACGGCTTTGACCGCGGTGATCACGCCTTCGGCGATCACGTCGCAGCGCATGATGCCGCCGAAGATGTTGACCAGGATGGCTTTCAGGCCTGGGTTTTTCAGCATGATCTTGAAGGCTTCGGTTACTTTCTCAGCCGTGGCGCCGCCGCCGACGTCCAGGAAGTTGGCTGGCTCGCCGCCGAACAGCTTGATGGTGTCCATGGTGGCCATGGCCAGGCCGGCGCCGTTCACCAGGCAGCCGATGTTGCCGTCCAGGGAGATGTAGGCCAGGTCGAATTTCGATGCTTCGACTTCAGCTGGATCTTCTTCGTCCAGGTCGCGGTAAGCCAGGATTTCTGGCTGACGGAACAGCGAGTTGGCGTCGAAGTTGAACTTGGCGTCCAGTGCGATGACCTTGCCCGAACCGGTCAGGATCAGCGGGTTGATTTCGGCCAGCGACGAGTCGGTTTCCCAGTAGGCTTTGTACAGGCCCTTCAGGTTGGTGACTGCGTCTGGAATCGAAGCTTCCGGCACGCCGATCTTGGCGGCGATGCCGGCCGCTTCAGCGTCGGTCAGGCCGACCGATGGGTCGATGGCGATCGAGTGGATCAGTTCTGGGTGGGACTCGGCAACTTCTTCGATGTCCATGCCGCCTTCGGAGGAAGCCATCAGCACGACGCGCTGCGATACGCGGTCGGTAACCATCGACACGTACAGTTCCTTCTTGATGTCCGCGCCTTCTTCGATCAGCAGGCGGCGTACTTTCTGGCCTTCAGGGCCGGTCTGGTGCGTGACCAGCTGCATGCCCATGATTTGCTCGGCGTATTCCTTGACTTGTTCCAGCGACTTGGCGACTTTCACGCCGCCGCCTTTACCACGGCCACCGGCGTGGATCTGTGCTTTCACAACCCAGACCGGGCCGCCCAAGGTTTCAGCAGCTTTGACTGCTTCTTCAACGGACATGCACGGAATACCGCGCGGAACCGTCACTCCGTATTTTCGGAGGATTTCTTTGCCTTGATACTCATGGATTTTCATGCTGGCTTCCCTTCTGATGCTGATGTGTAAAAATCGGTTGATACTGCGAAATGTGTGAAACTGGTAAGCAGGGATTGCTACGCGCCACCTGGTGCTGCTTTGGCCACCCAGCGCGGGTAAAACTGCGCCACTGCCCCACCGTCGGTGCGCAGGGCATGGCATTTGTCGAGTTGAAACGGCTTGTGGCGCGGCACGCCTTGGTCTTCGGTAGCCGCGTCGTTGGTCGACCAGACATCGTTGGCGAACGCCTGCACCGCGGCCGTGGGCAGGATCTGCGCCAGTTCGGTCAGGTGGGTGCAGCCGGCGGTGCCGGCCAGGCGTTGCTTGAGCTCGTGGCGGAAACCCTTCATCAGGTTCAGGCCGACGAGCTGTTGTTTGTAATCGGGGGCGATGGTGTCGCAGTAACCGGGATACGGCACGGCATCGGATGCGGCTTCGGCATCGACGATGGTCAGTTGCAGATCGACGGTCAAACGCAGGTGCAGGTCGTGCAGGGGCGTGCCGGCAGCGCGCGGGCCGGAGGCCAGCATGGTGTCGATGACTTTGATGTCGGTGATATGGGCGTCAAGATCCCACAGGCCGTCATCGCGCGCGTACGCTTGGACGGCAATTGCACGCGTGTGCCGCAGCGCACGTCGGGTAACTGGGGTTGACAGGGACATAAGACCGATGCCGCTCTCGCGACAGAAATTTAGTAAGCAGCCATGTGCTGAATCGCACGTGTCCGCAGCTTCTACGGACAACTACCGCACCTGCGGCGCTGCAAAAACCCCAAAAGTGTAGCACATCAAGACCGTCAGTTGCGTCAGAACATATCTTTTGGACGGAAATATGGGCGGTTTGAGAGTTTTATTACAAGAAATTCATAGGTCTTATTTCAGTCATGGAAACATTCCATGGTGCGGCGCGGCAGCGGCTCAATCGTCTTCCGGCGCGCCCTTGAGCGCGGTCTGCACGGCGCGCTGGGAAAATCCACGCTGCAGCAGGAAGCGCATCTGCTTGTTGCGTTCCTGCGGATCGGCCGCCACGGTGCCGAACTTGCGGCTCCACACTTCGACGCAGCGTTCGGTCTCGCCCTCGGCCAGGCCGGCCTTGAGTTCCTGCAGTTCCTCGCCCTTGATGCCATGGCTTTGCAGCTCGGCGACGATGCGGCTGTTGCCGAAGCGGGCCGAGCGGCGATGGATCAGCGCCTCCGAGAAGCGCTCCTGCGACAGCCAGTTGTTCTTTTCCAGCAGGTCGAGCAGGGCTTCGACGTCGTCGCCCTCCTCCGCGTAGCGCGCCAGCTTGCGGCCCAGCTCCATGCGGCTGTGCTCGCGCATCGACAAGAAGCGCAGCGCGCGTGCCTTCAGGCTGAGTTGCGGTGCTGCCATAAAATCCTCCGCACAATGAGAAAACCACCGGCTGAATCAACAGCGCGGTGGTTCGGGATGAAGCGGACGCGGCTTACGCGGCGTCGGCCTTGTCGCCCTTGTCCGCCTTGTCGACGGATTTCAGCTTGACCACGGTGTTGTCGGTGGCCAGCGGCGGCAGTGCGCGCACGCCCAGCGATTCGCGGACCTTGTTTTCGATTTCCCACGCCAGCTCAGGACGCTCCTGCAGGAAGATGCGGGCGTTGTCCTTGCCCTGGCCGACGCGCTCGCCGTTGTAGCTGTACCACGAACCGGACTTCTCGACGATCTTCGCTTCCACGCCCAGATCAAGAATCTCGCCCTCGCGCGAGGTGCCGGCGCCGTACAGGATGTCGAAGTGCGCTTCCTTGAACGGCGGCGCGATCTTGTTCTTGACGACCTTGACCTTGGTCTCGTTGCCGATCACCTCGTCGCCCGATTTGATCGAGCCGGTGCGGCGGATGTCCAGGCGCACGGAGGCGTAGAACTTCAGCGCGTTGCCGCCGGTGGTGGTTTCCGGGCTGCCGAACATGACGCCGATCTTCATGCGGATCTGGTTGATGAAGATGACCAGGGTGTTGGTGCGGTTGATCGAACCGGTCAGCTTGCGCAGCGCCTGGGACATCAGGCGGGCTTGCAGGCCCGGCAGCGAATCGCCCATGTCGCCCTCGATCTCGGCACGCGGCGTCAGCGCCGCGACGGAGTCGACCACGACCATGTCCACCGAACCGGAGCGCACCAGCGCGTCGCAGATTTCCAACGCCTGTTCGCCGGTGTCCGGCTGCGAGATCAGCAGCTCGTGCAGGTTGACGCCCAGCTTCTGCGCATAGCCCACGTCCAGCGCGTGCTCGGCGTCGATGAAGGCGCAGGTGCCGCCCAGTTTTTGCATTTCCGCGATGGTTTGCAGGGTCAGCGTGGTTTTACCGGACGATTCAGGACCGTAGATTTCCACCACGCGGCCGCGCGGCAGGCCGCCGACGCCCAGGGCGATGTCCAGGCCCAGCGAGCCGGTCGACACCACCTGCACGTCCTCGATCGGCGCGTTGGCGTCCATGCGCATTACGGAGCCTTTGCCGAATTGCTTTTCAATCTGGGCCAGCGCGGCAGCGAGCGCCTTAGCCTTTTCAGATGCAGGTACAACAGCTTTTTTATCGTCCATAATGTTCTTTCAACCAGTAAGTGGGTGCAAATTCTGGGTGCAAATTCGCTGAATTCGTCGGTACAGGCAGCACTGTATAAAAAAACAGTGCTTAATGCAAGCACGATTTTTAAACAATTTTGAGATAGCACAAAAACTCGCCACCCTGCGCGAAATGCAACACAATACAAGCTTCTGCAGCCGGAGTGTTTTACATGCGTATTTTACTTGCCGAGGATGACAGCGTACTGGCCGACGGCCTGACCCGCTCGCTACGCCAGTCCGGCTACGCCATCGATTGCGTCGGTAACGGCCAGGAGGCCGACACCGCCCTCTCGACCCAGGAATTCGACCTGCTGATCCTCGACCTGGGCCTGCCCAAGCTGTCCGGGCTGGAGGTGCTGCGCCGCCTGCGCGCGCGGTCCTCGCTGCTGCCGGTGCTGATCCTGACCGCGGCCGATTCGATCGAGCAGCGCGTCAACGGCCTCGACCTGGGCGCCGACGACTACATGGCCAAGCCCTTCGCACTGTCCGAGCTGGAGGCGCGGGTGCGCGCGCTGACCCGGCGCGGCGCCGGCGGCGGCGCCACCGTGGTCAAGCATGGCCCGCTGAGCTACGACCAGGTCGGCCGCAGCGCCTACATCAACGACCAGATGCTGGACCTGTCGGCGCGCGAGCTGGGCCTGCTGGAAATCCTGCTGGCGCGCAGCGGCCGGCTGGTGTCCAAGGAACAGCTGGTCGACCACCTGTGCGAGTGGGGCGAGGAAGTGAGCAACAACGCCATCGAGGTCTATGTGCACCGGCTGCGCAAGAAGATCGAGGTGGGCGGCATCCGCATCGCCACCGTGCGCGGACTGGGCTACTGCCTGGAGAAATTCTCGGACGCCGCCAAGTGACGCCGCCGGCCTCGCCACCGCAGCAGGATCTGGAGTACCAGCCGCCGGCGGCCGAGGCGGACGACGAGATCCAGCATTCGCTGTTCGGCGAGATCCTGGACTGGATGCTGGCGCCGCTGCTGTTGCTGTGGCCGATGAGCATCGCGATCACCTACCTGGTGGCCAAGTCCATCGCCAACCAGCCGTTCGACCACGCGCTGGAGGACAGCGTGACCGTGCTGGCCCAGCAGGTGCGCGCGGTGGACGGCAAGGTCATCAAGGGCCTGTCCGGCCCGGCGCGCGACATCCTGCGCGCCGACGACGTCGACAGCGTCTACTTCCAGATCCAGGGCCCGCACGGCGAGCACGTGGACGGCGACCGCGACCTGCCGCCGCCGGTTATCGACGAGGACGACAAGCCGCGCAGCAGCGTGCGCTTCCGCAACGACACCATGCACGGCACGCCGGTGCGCGTGGCCTACGCCTACGTGCGGCTGGAGCGCGACGCGGTCGACGATCCGCAGCTGGCGCTGGTGCAGGTGGCCGAGACGCTGGAGAAGCGCGGCCAGCTGGCCAACGCCATCATCAAGGGCGTGATCCTGCCGCAGTTCATCATCCTGCCCATCGTGCTGGCCCTGGTGTGGTTCGCGCTGGCGCGCGGGCTGTCGCCGCTGGCGCAGCTGCAGGAGCGCATCCGCGCGCGCAGTTCGGACGACCTCAGCCCCATCGCCTCCAACCAGGTGCCGGAGGAGATCTCGCCGCTGGTCACCTCGCTCAACGACATGCTGGCGCGGCTGTCGCTGTCGATCGAGATGCAGAAGCGCTTCATCGCCGACGCCGCGCACCAGATGCGCACGCCGCTGGCGGGCATGCGCATGCAATCCGAGCTGGCGCTGCGCCAGACCGACCGCGGCGAAATCCACCGCTCGCTGGAGCAGCTGGCCAAGAGCTCGGAGGCCGCCACCCGCCTGGTCAACCAGCTGCTGGCCCTGGCCCGCGCCGAGAACCAGCCGCAGGCCGGCACCGCCATGCTGCCGCTGGAATTGTCCGAGCTGGCGCGCAGCGCGGTGCAGGACTGGGTGCCGGCCTCGTTCGCGCAGCGCATCGACCTGGGCTACGAGGCGCCGGCCGAGCCGGTGCACATCGTCGGCAACCCGACCATGCTGCGCGAGCTGCTGTCCAACCTGATCGACAACGCGCTGCGCTACACGCCGGCCGGCGGCAGCGTCACCGTGCGCGTGCGCGGCGACGACGAGCACGGCTTCCTGGAAGTCGAGGACACCGGCCCCGGCATCGCCCAAGCCGAGCGCGGGCGGGTGTTCGAGCGCTTCTACCGCATCCTCGGCAACAAGGCCGAGGGCAGCGGACTGGGCCTGGCCATCGTGCGCGAGATCGCCCAGCAGCACGGCGCCGAGGTCGACATCTACAACAACCCGCGCGCGCAGCAATCGAAGCTGCCGGGCGCCCTGTTCCGGCTGACCTTCCCGTTGCCGCCGCGTCCGCAGGAACCGGAAAGCGAGCCGCCGTACTATGGATAAGACCGTGATCCGCGTCCGTCACTGGGAGCACACGCGCCGCCTGACCGCGATCCTGCTGCTGGCCTGGCTGGCGACCGGCTTCTGCGCCGCCTTCTTCGCCCGCGAGCTGGCCGGCCTGAGCGTGTTCGGCTGGCCGCTGTCGTTCTACCTGGCGGCGCAGGGCGCGTCGCTGGTCTACCTGGCCATCCTGGCGGTGTACGCCTGGCGCATGCGCAAGCTGGACCGGGCAGCGGCAGAGGCAACGGAGCCGCGCGCATGAAGGCCTCCCGCACCTTCTTCCAGCGCCTGCGCAGCTACTACCTGCTGTTCACGGGCGGCTTCGCCTGCTTCCTGGTGGCGCTGTCGGTGCTGGAGCAGGAAGGCATGTCGCGCACCTGGATCGGCTACCTGTTCATGTTCGCCACCATCGTGCTGTACGCGTCGATCGGCGTGCTCAGCCGCACCTCCAACGTGCTTGAATACTACGTGGCCGGACGGCGCGTGCCGGCCATGTTCAACGGCATGGCCACCGCCGCCGACTGGATCTCCGCCGCCAGCTTCATCAGCCTGGCCGGCGGCCTGTACCTGCACGGCTTTGACGGCCTGGCCTACATCATGGGCTGGACCGGCGGCTACTGCCTGGTGGCGCTGCTGATCGCGCCCTACCTGCGCAAGTTCAGCCAGTACACCATCCCCGACTTCCTGGCCGCCCGCTACGGCGACGGCGACGGCGAGGGACGCGGCGGGCGCGCGGTGCGCATCCTGGCGGTCTGCGCCACCATCATCGTCTCCTTCACCTACGTGGTGGCGCAGATCTACGCGGTGGGGCTGATCGCCTCGCGCTTCACCGGCGTCGACTTCTCGGTCGGCATCTTCCTCGGCCTGGCCAGCATTTTGGTGTGCTCCTTCCTGGGCGGCATGCGCGCCATCACCTGGACCCAGGTGGCGCAGTACATCATCATCCTGGTGGCCTTCCTGATGCCGGCCATCTGGCTGTCGGGCAAACACACCGACAACCCGATCCCGCAACTGGCCTACGGCAAGCTGCTGCCCAAGCTGAGCGCGCGCGAAAACGTGCTGCAGAACGATCCGAAGGAGGCCGAGGTGCGCGCCATCTTCCGCCAGCGCGCCGACGAGCTCGACGCCCGCCTGCGCGCGCTGCCGGCCGCATGGGAGGCGGGCCGCATCGAGCTCCAGCGCAAGCTCGACCGCGTCAAGCTGCGCAACGCCTCGCTGCTGGAGATCCGCAACGCCGAGCGGGCGCTGATCGCCTATCCGAAAAACGCCGACGAGGCCGCGCGCAGCTGGAGCGAGGCGCGCGACCAGAACCTGGCGCGCGCCGAGCCGATCACGCCGCACGCCACGCCCTACCCCGGCGACGCCGAGACCTCGGACATCAAGCGCAACAACTTCCTGGCGCTGGTGTTCTGCCTGATGCTGGGCACGGCAGCGCTGCCGCACATCCTGATGCGCGCCTACACCACGCCGTCGGTGCACGACACCCGCGTGTCGGTGTTCTGGACGCTGTTCTTCATCCTGCTGATCTACCTGACCATTCCGGCGCTGGCGGTGCTGGTCAAGTACGACATCTACAGCGCGCTGGTCGGCAGCGACTACGCGCACCTGCCCAACTGGGTGTCGTACTGGGCCAATGTGGACAAGGCCAATCCACTGTTCAGCATCAGCGACATCAACCACGACGGCGTGGTGCAGCTGGCCGAGATCACCATCGACGCCGACGTGCTGGTGCTGGCCACGCCGGAGATCGCCGGCCTGCCGTACGTGGTGTCCGGCCTGGTGGCGGCGGGCGGCCTGGCCGCCGCGCTGTCGACCGCCGACGGCCTGCTGCTGGCGATCTCCAACGCGCTGTCGCACGACGTGTACTACAAGATCGTCGACCGCGGCGCCTCGACCCAGAAGCGGGTGACCATCTCCAAGCTGCTGCTGCTGGGCGTGGCCTTCATCGCCGCCTACGCCGCCTCGCAGAAGCCCGGCGACATCCTGTCGCTGGTGGGCGCGGCGTTCTCGCTGGCGGCGTCGGCGCTGTTCCCGGCGCTGGTGCTGGCCGTGTTCTGGAAGCGCGCCAACTACCAAGGCGCGCTGGCCGGCATGACGACCGGCTTCGCGGTCTGCCTGTACTACATGCTGCACACCAGCCCCACGCTGGGCGGCGGCGTGGCCGGGCAATGGTTCCACATCGCGCCCATCTCGGCCGGCATCTTCGGCGTGCCGGCCGGCCTGCTGACGATGGTCGCGGTCAGCCTGCTGACGCCGCCGCCCGAGCGCCAGACCGGCGCGCTGGTCGACTACATCCGGGCGCCGGAACTTTAAGATACATCGCCGTTATGGCGGATTTGATAACTTGGTGCTATTGTGCCGGCACCGTCCATTTCAAATTCGCCCATGAACCTGCGCTCCCTCTTGCTGCTGGCCTTCGCCGCCAGCCAGGCTTTCCACACCGTCCTGGCCGCCGACGCGCCGCCGCCCCGCCCATCGGTCGAAGACTTCTTCGGCAATCCGGCATTCAACGGGGCGCAGCTCTCGCCCAGCGGCAAATTCCTGGCCGTCAAGGTCGGCTCCAAGGACAAGCGCGACCGCCTGGCCGTGGTGGAACTGGGGCCGAACACGGTCAACGTGGTGGGCAACTTCAGCGACGCCGACATCGGCCGCTTCCAGTGGATCAGCGATGAGCGGCTGGCCTTCACCGCCGCCGACCACCAGCTGGCCCAGGGCGACCAGCGCTACGCGCCCGGCCTGTACGCGATCAACCGCGACGGCAGCAACTTCCGCCAGCTGGCCATGCGCAACGGCCAGCCCTTCATCAGCGCCGGCTCGGGCAGCTCGCTGACGCGCGAGCTGCTGCCGTGGCACACCTATATGCTGGACCAGCCCGGCGCCCAGGACTCGGAATACATGTACGTGCTCAACATGAGCATCAGCGGCCCCGGCCAGGTGGACCGTGTCGACCTGCAGCGCATTAACACCTTGACCGGGCGCGTGGCGATCACCGTCCCCCGTCCCGGCGACAGCATGAGCTGGCTGCTCGACAACAAGGGCGAGCCGCGCCTGACGGAAACAGTGAAGGAACGCACCAACGAGGTCTGGTACCGCGATCCTGCCACCAATGCATGGCGCAAGCTGACCGGCTTCGACAGCTACACCGGCGGTAAGAACGCCTTCACGCCGCTGGCGTTCGGGCCGGACGGCATGCTGTACGTGATCACGAACAAGCACAGCGACCTGATGGCGATCCACAGCTACAACCTGGCCACCAACACCATCTCCGAGGAGCCCATCGTCAAGCTGGACGGCTACGACTTCCGCGGCCGCCTGATCATGGAGCGCGACCGGATCCTCGGCGTGCGCTACCAGACCGACGCCGCCGGCACGGTATGGTTCGACCCGGCCATGAAGGCGATGCAGGACAAGATCGACACCATGCTGCCCAACACCATCAACCTGCTGACACCGCCGACCCGGCCGCAGGCGCCGTGGGTGCTGGTGCGCGCGTTCAGCGACGTGTGGCCGTCGCGCAGCTTCCTGTACAACCGCGACACCCAGCAGCTGTCCGCCGTCGGCTCGAGCTATCCAGGCATCAATCCGACGCAGATGGCGCACAAGGTCATGGTGCACTACAAGGCACGCGACGGCCTCGACATCCCGGCCTGGCTGACCGTGCCGCAGGGCGGCGGCAAGAACCTGCCGATGGTGGTGCTGGTGCACGGCGGCCCGTATGTCCGCGGCGGCGACCTGGAGTGGGAACCGGAGGCGCAGTTCCTGGCCTCGCGCGGCTACGCGGTGCTGGAGCCCGAATACCGCGGCAGCACCGGCTTCGGCCAGCGCCACTACCGCGCCGGCTGGAAGCAATGGGGCCTGAAGATGCAGGACGATATCGCCGACGGCGCGCGCTGGGCCATCGCCCGCGGCACGGCCGACGCCAAGCGCATCTGCATCGCCGGCGCCAGCTACGGCGGCTACGCCACGCTGATGGGACTGGTCAACGATACGGACCTGTACAAGTGCGGCATCGACTGGGCCGGCGTCACCGACATCAACCTGATGCATGACGGCCACTGGGCCTATGTGTCGGACTTTTCGGACGGCTGGAAGCAGTACGGCATCCCGGAGCTGGTGGGCGACCCGGTCAAGGATGCCGAGCAGCTGAAGGCCACGTCGCCGCTGCTGCAGGCGGCGCGCATCAAGCAGCCGCTGCTGCTGGCCTACGGCGGCGCCGACGAGCGCGTGCCGCTGCCGCACGGCACCAAGTTCTACAAGGCGGTCAAGCAGACCAACCCCGACGTCGAGTGGATCGAGTACCCGGACGAGGGCCACGGCTGGGCGCTGCCCAAGACCCGCTTCGACTTCTGGACCCGGGTCGAGAAATTCCTCGACAAGCACATCGGCGCGGGAGCGGCGCGATGAGGCCCGTCCGCACGCTGCTGCTGGCCGCGCTCGCGCTGGGGTCCGCCTGCCACGCGCAGGCCGCGCCGCCACCCGTGGGCAGCTTCTTCGCCAACCCCGCGTTCAACGGCGCCATGCTCTCGCCCAACGGCCGCTACCTGGCCGCCTTCATCGGCGCCGGCGACAAGCGCGACGGCCTGGCCGTGGTCGACCTGAACGACCTGAGCGCCCACATGGTGGCGCAGTTCAACGACACCGACATCGGCCAGGCGCACTGGGTCAACAACGAGCGCCTGCTGTTCAGCACGGTCGACAAGAGCGTCGGCCGGCGTGACGTGCGCTTCGGCCCCGGCCTGTACGTGGTCGAGCGCGACGGCAAGCGCTTCCGCCAGCTGGCCAAGCGCAACAACCCGTTCTTCCAGAACGGCGACGGCGGCCGCGAGCTGCTGCCGTGGCACACCTTCATGCTGGACCAGCCCGGCGCGCAGGACGGCGACGAGGTCTACGTCACCGACGCCGACATCCGCGGCGCCGGCATCCTGGCCGCGTCCGACCTGCTGCGGCTGAACACGCGCACCGGCCTCACCCACGCGGTCGAGCATCCGGGCGTGGCGCGCGGCTGGCTGCTGGACCAGCACGGCCAGCCGCGCCTGGTCGAGACGCTGGATGGCGATACCGAGGCCATCCACTACCTGGACCCGGCCACCAGCCAGTGGCGCACGCTGGCCAGCTTCAACGCCTACACCGGCGGCGCCGGCGGTTTCGATCCGCTGGCCTTCGGCCCGGACGGCACGCTGTACGTGACCGCCCGCGCCGGCCACGACCGCAGCGCGCTGTACCGCTACGACCTGGTCCACAACAAGCTGTCCGAGCAGCCGATCGTGACGCTGGACGGCTTCGACTTCCGCGGCCACCTGATCGTCAGCAACGACCGTCTTCTGGGCGTGCGGGTGCATGGCGACGCCGAGGGCACGGTCTGGTTCGACGCCGGCATGAAGGCGCTGCAAAAGACGGTGGACGCCATCCTGCCCGGCACCATCAACCTGATCACTCCGGCCAGGCGGCCGGAGACGACGTGGATGCTGGTGCAATCGTATTCGGACAAGCAGCCGCTGCGCACGCTGGTGTTCAACACCGAGACCAAACGCATGAGCGAGGTCGGCAACCTGGCGCCGCTGATCAAGCCGGCCGAGATGGGCAGCCGCGAGCTGGTGCACTACACCGCGCGCGACGGCCTCGACATCCCCGCCTGGCTGACCCTGCCGCCGGGCGGGCACGACAAGAACCTGCCGATGGTGGTGCTGGTGCACGGCGGCCCCTTCATGCGCGGCGGCAGCTGGAACTGGAACGCCGACGCCCAATTCCTGGCCACGCGCGGCTACGCGGTGCTGGAGCCGGAGTTCCGCGGCAGCGTGGGCTTCGGCGAAGCGCACTTCCGCGCCGGCTGGAAGCAATGGGGGCTGAAGATGCAGGACGATATCGCCGACGGCACGCGCTGGGCCATCGCCCAGGGCACGGCCGACGCCAGGCGCGTCTGCATCGCCGGCGCCAGCTACGGCGGCTACGCCACGCTGATGGGCCTGATCAACGATCCGGAGCTGTACCAGTGCGGCATTGACTGGGTGGGCGTGACCGACATCGACCTGCTGTACGACAGCGGCTGGCGCTACGCCTCCGACCTGCCGCAGGGCTGGAAGCAGTACGGCATGCCGGCGCTGATCGGCGACCGGGTCAAGGACGCGGCACAGTTGCAGGCCACCTCGCCGCTGCGGCAGGCGGCGCGCGTGACGCAGCCGCTGCTGCTGGCCTACGGCGGCGCCGACGTGCGGGTGCCGCTCAACCACGGGCTGAAGTTCTACGACGCGGTCAAGGCCGGCAATCCGCACGTCGAGTGGATCGAATACCCGGAGGAAGGCCACGGCTGGGCGCTGCCGAAGAACCGCATCGACTTCTGGACCAGGGTGGAGAAATTCCTCGACAAGAATATCGGCGCGCGCTGAAAGTCGCGCTATAGTTGCGGCAGGCCTGTTCAACGTCTACGGAGGAGCGCGCATGTCGTCGGGAAAAATTCTGGTCGCACAGGGAGGCGGTCCGACCGCCGTCATCAACCAGTCGCTGGCGGGCGTGGTGCTGGAGGCGCGCCGCTTCCGCGACGTCACCCGCGTCTACGGCGCGCTGCACGGCGTGCGCGGCATCATCAACGAGGACCTGGTCGACCTGACCCGCGAGACCAGCCACAACCTGGAGCTGGTGGCGGCCACGCCGTCGTCGGCGCTGGGCTCGACGCGCGACAAGCCGGACCTGGCCTATTGCGCGGAAATCTTCAAGGTCCTGCGCGCGCACGAGATCGAGCAGTTCTACTACATCGGCGGCAACGATTCGTCCGACACGGTGCGCATCGTCAGCGAGCAGGCGCAGCAGGCCGGCTATCCGCTGCGCAGCATCCACATCCCCAAGACCATCGACAACGACTTGGTCGGCAACGACCACACGCCGGGCTTCCCATCGGCGGCGCGCTTTGTCGCGCAGGCGTTTGCCGGCGCCAACCTGGACAACGCCTCGCTGCCCGGCGTGTACGTGGGCGTGGTGATGGGCCGCCACGCCGGCTTCCTCACGGCCGCCTCGGCGCTGGGCAAGAAGTTCCCGGACGACGGCCCGCACCTGATCTACCTGCCCGAGCGGGTGTTCTCGCTGGAGCAATTCCTGGCCGACGTCAAGGCCACGTACGCGCGCTACGGCCGCTGCGTGATCGCCGTGTCCGAGGGCATCCACGACGCCTCGGGCGAGCCGATCGCCAGCCTGCTGGCCAAGGAGGTCGAGCGCGACGCGCACGGCAACGTGCAGCTGTCGGGCACGGGCGCGCTGGCCGACCTGCTGTGCGACGAGATCAAGGCCAAGCTGGGTATCAAGCGCGTGCGCGGCGACACCTTCGGCTATTTGCAACGGTCCTTCATCGGCTGCGTGTCGGACGTGGACCAGCGCGAGGCTCGCGAGGTCGGCGAAAAAGCAGTACAGTTCGCCATGTGGGGCGGGCGCGACGGCTCGGTGGCGATCAAGCGCACCGGCTTTTACTCGGTCGACTACGAGCTGATGGCGCTGGCCGACGTGGCCGGCAAGACGCGGGTGATGGAGGACGAGTTCATCAGCGCCAGCGGCACCGACGTGACCGACGCGTTCAGGCTGTACCTGCGGCCGTTGCTGGGTTCCGGCATGCCCGACGCCTTCCGCCTGCGGCCGTCGCCGGTGGAAAAAATTCTGAAAAAATAGGAGATGAAGATGAGCATATTCCCACGCAGCCTGGTGCTGGCCATGCTGGCAGGTGCAGCACTGAGCGCCGCCGCGCAGAACGCCAACCAGCCACCGCCGCCGCAGCACGACGGCAAGCGCGGCCCGCCGCAGGAAGCGATCGACGCCTGCAAGGGCAAGGCCGAAGGCGTCAAGGTCACCTTCAAGGGCCGGCGTGGCGAGGACGTCAAAGGCGTCTGCAAGAAGATGCGTGAAGGCGTGGTGGCCGTACCAGAAGGCGGCATGCCGCCGCCACCGCCGGACCAGCGCAAGTAGGCGAGGCGAAAATTAACTGAGCCCAACCGCTCAGGCAGCGTCTGCCCGTGCAGAAAAAACGAAAGGTCGAACCGTAGCGGTATCGACCTTTTTTCTTGCCTGCATCACGTCATGCGCGGCCTGCATATCCATCCATGACATCGCGGATCGATCGAACACCAGTTCCAGCCGTATCGCCATGTCCGCCGTTAAGGCGATGTCTTCAGCAAGCAAGCCTTCCACGACCTGCAGTGACACCCCCAGCCGGGCGGCCAACTCTTCGGGACTAATTTTGTAGGGTTCGACATAGGACAGAAAAAGATATTCGCCGGGGTGCATAGTCATCATGTTCGCCTCCAATACCAATCGGATCCTGATTTTTCATGGTACATCTACAAACAGCGTGCAGCCTTGATGATATATGCGGTGGTCTTGGCGCTTTAAAGAATGTTAAGCAGCTAAGCGGAAGACCTTCACCGTCGTGGCGGTGCAAAACGTCAATAGACGTAGCGGCACTTCGACCTGATGTGCTTGTCCGGCCGCTGATGCGCCTGTGGCGGGCTTGAACTTACCACGGGCGCGCGGGACTAGGCGAACGACAGGTTGTCGAAGGTGGAGCTGTTCAACAGCCGGTTGTCGTGCGAGAGGACTTCCAGCCCGGTGAACAGCGCGGCCGGCAGGTTGAGGCTGACGCTGCCCACCACCCGCCAGTTCACGCCGTCCGGCGAAATGGAACCAGTGAAAACCGTCCCCACCCGCGTCAGCCGGACCCAGTACGGCGCCGTGCATGCCACCGTGGAACCGATCTGCGTGCTGGCGTAGCCGTTGGCGCCGCGGTAGACCATCTGCGCGCCATGTCCGGGCGTGATCGTCATCGTCACGTGCGCCGCGTTGGCGTCCAGGTTGGCGCGCATCATCACGCCGGATTTGGCCCAGGCATTGGTGTTGGCCTGGCTCGCCACGCGCGCCGTGATCGCGCAGTCGCCCTTGCGCAGCGACGCGGCAAAATGGAAGCCGTCCTCGGTGGCCCACATATCCGCGCCGCTGCCGGTCACCGTCCACACACCGTTGTCCACGCTGACGCCGCCTGGCAAGCCCACCGCGCCAACATCGGTGTCGATGTCGAACATCACCACCGACGGCGCCGAGCTGCTCAGCGCCGCGATGCCGGCGGCGTCCATGGCGCCGTTGTAGATGCGGAAGTCGTCGATCATGCCGTTGAAGGTCGTGTCGGCGGCGAACTGCGAGCGGCCCAGCCAGTTCTGCGTCGTATGGCCGATCTGGAATGGCGGGATGATCATGCCGCCGGCGCTCTGCACCTGCGCGCCGTTCAGGTACAACGCGCAATCCGTGCCGCGCAGCGTGACCGCGACATGCACCCATTGCGCGGCGGGCAGCGCAGCCGGGGCGTCGAGCCGGAATTCGCCGTCGCCGCCGTTGAGCGAGGCAACGAAGCCCATCGTGCCGCGCCCGGTGCGTGGCGACAGGAACATATAGTGTTCGGTGTTGCAGCCGAAATCGAAGATCCGGGCCCAGGTCTGTCCGCCGTTCCAGTACACCCAGGCCGCGATCGTGAAGTCGCCAACCGTGTCGACGATGTTGGCCGGCAGGCTGGCGTGGGCGCCGCTGCCGTTGAGGACCAGCGCGCTCGCCTGCCCAGTCCGCCCGGCGGCCCAGGCCGCGCCATCGGCCAGCGTGGCGGCGTGGCCGTGGCCGCTGGCGTCGGCGGCGGTGGCGCCGGCGCCCTCGTCAAATTTCAGCAGCGTGTGCAGCTTGACGCCCGCGATCGCCACCGCGACGTTCGACGCGGCCGTTTCGCCGGACGGGGTGTTGGCCGTGACCACGTAGTAGTAGGTGCCGTCCACCAGGTTGGTGTCGGTGTGGGTCAGCAGATCGCTGATGCCGGTGGCGACCACGACGTAGGGTCCGGCCGGGCTCTTGGCGCGCTTGACGGTGTAGCTGGTCGCGTAGGCGCTGCCCCACCACGACAGCACGATCTGGCCGGCGGTGGTCACGGCGCCCAGGCCGCTCGGCGGCGCGCCCGCCGCGATCGGATCGCGCGTGTACAGCAGCGTGCCGTAACCCAGCTGGTCCCAGGTGCCGCCGGTCTGCGGATAGTGCCCGCCCCCTTCCAGTCCCATCCGTTGCACGAACAGCTGCGAGTACGGGGCGGCCAGTCCCATGCGGTTGACGTAATGGTTGTAGATCAGCGCCCAGGTCGGACGCTGCAAGCCCTGGGCGCCGGTGGAGAACGTGGTGACGCTGAATCCCCGCACGGCATAGGGCGCGAACGGCACCGTGTAGTAGCTGGTCCCCGATTCGATCAGGTTACCCTTGGCCACGTATTCGCAACCGGCCAGCACACGGTTATTGTCGTAGCCATACAGGTCGACGCCCTGGTTCCAGGCCATTTCGCAGAGGGCCGCCACCAACGCGACGCTCAGCGTGTTGTGTCCCTGGTCGCGCCCGGCCTCCTGGGTCTGGCCGAGATAGCCGGGGTGGACATAGTAGACCATCTGCGCGATGGCGCCGTTGCTCAGGCCGGCCTTGAAATAGGACACCGCCTTGTCGAACTTGGCGCGGTCGTCGCACAGCACCGCGATCGCCATGGCTGCCGCATACCCGCACAAGCCCCAGTTGGAGAACACCTGCAGGTTGGCGTCTTCGCCCTGGACCATGGGATAAAACACGGTCAGCATCATCTGCTGGAAGGTGGCGATGTCGGCCGCCGCCCAGCCGGAATAGCCGCGCATGATCTCGGCGACGTTGGCGAACTCGTAGCCCTGCAATCCGGCGGCCAGGAAGCCGTCCCAGTGGCCGTCGGTGGTGTGGATTTCGGTGAGCGTGGAGCCCCAGGCGTTCAGGATGGCGACGGCGGTGTTGGCGGCGGCAATGTTGCCGGTGATCTTCCACTGCAGCGCGTTCAGGTAGGCGGCCATGATGTCCCACTGCAGGTACTGGACGTTGTCGCCATGGACGCCGTCGTTGCGGTAGACCACCACCCGCGGACTGGGCTTCCAGGTGTTGCTCGCCAGGTTGTTTTGCAGCAGCAGGTTCCAGTCGTCTATCCACGGCGATGCCTTGGCGCCGACTTTCTGGCTCATGCGGTCGAAGTCGGCCTGGGTGTGCAGCAAGCCGGGATGGACGAAGTCGCCGGATGCGCTGACCATCGTGCCCGCCAGCAGCCGCGAGCCCGCTTGCGCGGAGGCTGCGGAAGCATCGCCACCGCCGCAACCGGACAGGCCCAGCGGACCAAAAGCGATGAGGCCGAAGGTGCCGGCGCAAAACGTGCGCCGCTCAGGGGAAAAGGGGGTTTTGGTGTGTGTCATGAGTATGCGGAGTGAGTGTGGTTCATGCATACCGGATCGACAGGAAATCCGCCGCGCCAGCGACGCGGCATCCTGCGGCACCTCGGCCTTGCGCCGATCCGGCCTGCCCCTTGCTGAGGTCCCGGACTCGGACAGCGGCCACGCGATCAGCGGGCCGATTATGGCAGGCGATATTGCCACACGGTAACGAATGCCGTTATCGTGCGCGGTGTTGCGCAAAATTATTCGGTGCTTGTTAAAAACTATGACGGTCTCTCTTCGGTGCCGCAAATTTCATGGCCCAGCGCGCAATATTGTTGTTCTGGCACGCCATTTTTACCGTTTGTCGCATTGATCACATCTCGTGGCGTTGAAAGCCTTATGCTCTACAGCTTGCAAATCCGAGAACCTGGAGGACGATGTATATGCGCTTCTTTTACGGCAGAGTCAGCATGGGCGCCATGCTTTTGTCAGGGATGCTCTGCGCGGCTCCCGCCACCCACGCATCCACCGCCGAGCCGGCGACGGACGGCCAGACGCTGCGCGACGAGCTCAGGCGACACTATCCCTCGCTGTCGTGGATAGAGCGTTATCGCCAGGCTTACCCGGCAGAGGTGCAAGGCAACGACGCGCTCTGGCGCGCCACCGCGGCACCGGCGCTCGATAACAACGAGCAGCTCATCGACGCCCTGGTCGCCTTGCAGGATCAGCATGTCGCGCTGGCAGACCCCGCAGGCGGCAAACCAGAGACCTTGGGCGTGCTCTTCCGCACAAGCAGCGATGGCGCGATGGTGGTTTGGCGGCGCATCGCCCCGTCGGCGGCCACGCTGGAGGAAGGTGAGCAAGTGCTCAGCATCGACGGCGTGCCGGTGGCGCGCTGGCTGGAACAGGCTGCCAAACGTACGTTTGGCGGCAACCGCCGCTCAAGAATGGCCGAGGCGGCCGTGAAGCTGGCGATGGCGTCACGCGCCGAACACGCCGCGACGGGGCTGGCAAACCGTGTGCGTTTCACCGTACGTGATGCCGGCGGCAAGGAGCGCACAGTCGAGCTGACCTATCAGGCGGTCACCGCGCAAACCGGCGCCGCGATGGCTCTAGCTGTCGAGCGCTCCGATCTCCCCGAGGTCGTGCTGGCGGGCGGCTATCGCGTCGGCGTGCTGCGCTTTGGCGCATTTGCGCCGCAGTACGATGCCGATTTCAACCAGGCCGCCGATGCGGCCGATGTCCCCGGCGCCAGCCAGGACGCGCCGATGCTGGCTGGCTTTTGCGCCGTGGTCCGCAAGCGGCTCGCCGGCATTGACGCCTTGGCGGCGCGGTCGGATCTGCTGCTGGTCGACTTGCGCGGCAATCTGGGCGGATTCGGGCGCGAAGCGCGTCTGCTGGCGCAGGCCTTGACCCGCGAGCCATTGGCGCGCACCCTGGACCTGTTTGCCACGGGCACGCCAGGCCAGGTCAAGTTGGTGGAGCAGCATAACGACGCATCCTGCGGCAGCATCGCCACCCCGCGCGCCCTGCTGGTGTGGACCGACGCCGGCACGCGCTCGTCGGGAGAATTCATGGCCACCTGGCTGTGGTCCGCTGGCGCCATCACCATCGGCGAACGCACGATAGGCGCGGGGGGCGGACGCGACGCCGACGCCGCCGGCACTCAGTTGCCGAACTCCGGCATGCGCGTGAAATACAGCGGGAACTTCAGCGTATTCGACAATGGCACGCGCTTGCAATCGGGCCAGACCGATGAATTGGCCTTGCTCGATCTGGTCAGCCAGGACCGTTTCGCCCCCAGCCGTACACGGCCGTTCGCCATCCAGGCGGTGGGGCTGGCGCCCGACGTTCCCTTGCCGACCACGGCAAGCGATCTCCTCGACGGTGGCCGGAGCGGCATCGAACGCGCCGTCGCCAGGTTAATCCAGTCCAAGCGGCTTCCAGCCAGCGTCTCCCAGCGATAAAACGTCCCCTCCGACATGCCGGGCTGGCGCACGATGTCGTCCGCCGCCATCGCCAGCTCGGCCTGCTTCAACACCGCAACGCTTCCATTTCCCATTCCGCTAAAACCCTACGCTATGCGAAAACGCCATAGCTGGCGTCAAAAACCTTATACCAGTTTAACGGTTGACAGTAATAGACTTTATTGCACTACTTCAATCGTCTGGAGGAGGCAGGCGAGAAGAAAAAAATATGGCGATCCCGTTGAAACGGGCGTCGAAGACCTGTTGGACCCGAAATATCGGGCCGGCAGCATTGGAGGAGCACTTCCCAAAAAAACGATTAAGGGGACAGTTAGATGAGACACGGAAATACAAAAACGATTAGAAAAACCATGGTGGCCCAAGCTTGCGCACTTTTAATGGCCGGGCCAATGACCGCGACCGCGCAGGAGGCCGGGACTGCCGTCGCAGGCAAGGACACGGACACCCCGATCGCCGTTGTCGTCACCGGTCAGCGGGCGGCGTTGAAGTCGGCGCGCGATCTCAAACAGGACTCCAACCAGATCGTCGACTCGATCCAGGCAAACGATATCGGCAAGCTGCCGGACGTGAATACCGTCGAGTCGCTGCAGCGGGTCGCCGGGGTTCAGATCCAGCGCCGGTATGGCGAGGGCGGCACGGATTACGACCATCGCACCGAACCAGCGATCACCATCCGTGGCATTACCCAGGTGCGCAACCTGATCGACGGACGGGACTTCTTCACGGCCAACGGTGGCCGGGCGCCGGACCTGGAAGGGCTGCCCTCTGAACTCATGGCCGGCGTTGATGTCTATAAAAACGCGGCATCCAACCTGATCGAAGGCGGAGTCGGCGGCGTGGTCAACATCCGCACGCGACTGCCATTCGATTCGAAGGAAGACCTCAACGTCATTACGCTCAAGTCGAATTACTATGACCGGGTTCGTAAGTCTTCACCGTCGGTTTCGGGCCTGTTGAGCCGGCAATTCAATACGGGTGCTGGCCGCATGGGCATCCTGGTGAATGCAACGGCAAGCGAGACCTACTATCGCCAGGATGCCGTTCTTCAGCAACAGCAGCACTGTCTTACCGCGACGGTTGGGAAATGCTCAAGCGACCCGACGAAAGCTCCCTCGGCGGCAAAGGTCGCGGCCTTTAATTCGATGCCAAACAAGGGGGCTCTCACAGAACTCTATGTGCCGACCTCCTTTGAGATGTACCAGGACTCGGGAAGCCGGAAGCGCGAGGGCCTGTCGGTCGCCTACCAATGGCAGGTGAACGAGGACATGCTTTTCACGGCACAAAATCTCTATTCGAACTATAAATTTATCCGTCGCGGAGAATACATCTACGGCGACGACAAGAACAGCGACCCGCGCGCAGCGGCGGGTTCCACCTGGACCTGGGGAGCGGATGGCAGCGCCACGAGCGGCACGTTGGGGTCGCAAATTTTCTCGTCCTCCCGGTTTGACCAGGAAGTGCGCAATCGCACGAACTTATCCGCCGTGAACCTCAAGTGGCGCATCTCGGACAGGCTCAAGTCAAAGACTGATTTCGCCTATGAAACCGCCCACTACGACACCGAGCGCAATGGCGACTCCATCAAGCTTTACGATAATGAAAGCAGAAGCGTCGCCAATATTCCCAATCTCAATCTGGCCTTCGATGTGCGCGGCAAGATTCCAAAATTCTCCATCGTCGATCCCGCCAACCCAAGCAACCCCTACGCATATTTTGGCAATCCGAAGAATTGGAATTACGAGTGGCTTGCTAACGGGGTAGACCGCGACAATCTGAAAATGTCGGCGCTCAGCCAGGATTTCGACTACGACATTGGCGATCACTTCTTCACCAAGCTGCACGCCGGCGTACGCCTGGCGGACACCAAGGTGAACTTGCGGGGCAACTGGAACAGCACCGGCGCCTGTAACGACACGGGCACCAATCCCAGCTGGGGCGCATGCCCGCTGATTCCAGTGGCGCAGCATCCGGACCTCGCCTACGCCGGGCCTGCCAGCAACTTCATGAAGCCGGGCATTGGTTTCCCTGTTGCGGTGTTCCCCGAGTACGCCAATCCGAACTCAAGCGTCTTCGATCGCACGGTCGCGACTTACGCGCAATTATTCGCCGGCAAGCCAAACTCCTATACGTTTGATACATCGTTTGCTCCTGGGGACATCAATGAGCAACACGAAAAGACGCAGTCCCTGTTCGTGACGGGCGACTTCGCCACAGAGGTGTTCGGGTATGCACTCGATGGCACGGCCGGCGTCCGGGCTGTCAGGACCGATCAGACATCGATAGGCTTTATCCAGGACAGCACCGGGTCGCATGCGGTCTCTCTCAATAATCGCTACTCGAATATTCTCCCCAGCCTCAACACACGTCTGCACCTGAACGAAGATTTGCAGCTCCGCTTCGGCTATGGCAAGACGATGACGCGGCCGAACTTTGGCGATATGGCCGCCCACGTTCAGCTGAATCCGAACATCCCCTCGCAGCTCAACGCCAATGGACGTCCTACCGGCAGTTCCGGTAATCCGTTCCTGGAGCCGATGACTGCGACTTCGTATGATGTGACGGCGGAGGACTATTGGGGTACGTCCAATATGGCGTTCCTGGGTGCGTTCAAGAAGGACATCAAGGGTTACCTCGCCGGCGGCATCGAACCGATGAATTTCGGTGGTGTCATCTACGATATTGGAACCAACATCAATCTGGGCAAGGGTTCGGTAAAAGGCCTTGAAGCCGGCTTTACGCAATTCTTTGACTTCCTGCCAGATCCGTTCAAAGGGTTTGGCGTGCAGGCCAACTACACCTATGTCGACTCGAAAGTTGAGCTCACGCCTGGGGTCCTCATTCCCTTGCCGAAGTTGTCCAAGAACAGCTACAACCTGATCGCACTCTATGAACGCGGCCCCGTGCAAGCCCGGATCGCGTACAACTGGCGCTCCGCTTACCTTGACCAAATCAATGGTAGTGGTGTGTCTGGTGCAAACCAATATGCGACGCCTTATTCGTCGCTCGATGCCTCGGTAAGCTACCAAATCAACAAGACCTTCACGCTGTCGGCGGATGCCGTCAATCTGAGAAACTCGATGTACCAGACGTATGTCGAGCGTCCTTCGGGCGGCTTGCTGTGGCAGCTCAACGACCGCCGGTACAGCGTGACCCTGAAAGCAAGCTTCTAACGTCCACGCAAGACTGACATGAACCAACGCGCCGCACGCCTTTCCGCGGCGCGTTTTTCCGCGTGAAGGAGTGTGATGGTCAAGGGTAGATGGATTTCCAGGGTTGTGATACTCGGCGGTGGCACCGCCGGATGGATGACAGCGGCCGCGTTGTCCCACACATTTGGCCGGGCCGTCGAGATCGTCCTGGTCGAGTCGGACGCCATAGGCACGGTGGGTGTTGGAGAGGCGACGATCCCGCCGATCCGCATGTTCCATCAAATGATAGGCGTGAATGAAGCCGAGTTCATGCGCGCCACCGGGGCGACGTTCAAACTGGGCATCGAATTTCGCGGCTGGCTGAAGGAAGGCTCAAAGTACTTCCACCCGTTCGGCTCGTATGGGGTGGAACGCGACATCGGCTACTTCTTCCAATACTGGCTGCGCTTGAAGGACAAGGGGCAGGTTCCCGACTTCTCCGAATTCTCGCTATGTACCTTGGCAGCTCGAAGCAATGTATTTGCGCCCCCGTCTGAACGGCCGGGCGATCCGCTGCAGCATCTGCAGTCCGCCTATCACTTCGACGCTGGCCGCTATGCGAAATATTTGAAGGGGCTCTGCCTGGAGCGCGGGGTGTCGCACAAGATTGGCGACATGCTGACGGCGGAACGTGACGCCGAGAATGGCCATGTCACCGCTCTGAAGCTCAAGTCGGGCGAGCTGCTTTCCGGTGACTTGTTTATCGACTGCTCCGGAATGCGTGCAATGCTTATCGGGCAGGAGTTGGGTGTCGAATATGAAGACTGGTCGCGTTGGCTGCCGATGAATCGCGCGTGTGCGGTGCCTTGTGAACTGAAGTCGGCACTGACGCCCTATACGATTTCCACGGCCCGGCCTTTTGGCTGGCAATGGCGAATCCCTTTGCAACATCGCGTTGGTAACGGCGTGGTGTATTCGAGCGAATTTGCCACCGATGAAGCGGCAGAGCGGTGTCTGCTCGATGGACTGGAGGGGAAGCCACTGGCCCCGGTCAACCGCCTCAAGTTCACAGCAGGCAGGCGCAGAACGCCTTGGCACAAGAACGTGGTATCCATCGGACTTGCCAGCGGGTTTCTCGAGCCGCTGGAGTCCACCAGCATTCATTTGATTCAATCCAGCGTCCAGCGACTCATTCGATATTTTCCGGACGCGGGGTTTTCTCCGTTGTGTGCACAGGCTTTCAACAAGGACGCCATGCGGGAAATCGAAGATGTCAAAGACTTCCTCATCTTGCATTACCACGCCACTGAACGCGAAGACTCGGAATTATGGCGCTACGTAAAAGCCATGCGGATACCGGACAGTCTGCGGGAAAGAATTGAGCTGTTCCGTGAGCGTGGACAACTGAACCTGGCAGCCGAAGAACTGTTCCCAAGCACGTCGTGGCATGCCGTCCTTTTGGGGCAAGGAATTCGACCAAGAACCTACATGCCGACGATGGCCCTGCAAGATGACGCGGTGCTCGCAGCGGCCTACAGCAAACTTGAGCGCAACTTCAAACAGATCGTTTCAAGGCTGTCGGATCATGCCGCCTACATAAAAGAAAACAGGCTTACCTCGGAAATGGAAACCCGGTTATGAAGTCCCGTTCACTATCGTTACCCTGCATGGTTTTAATGGGGCTGTGTCTCCTTCGTGGCGGTGCGCATGCCGAAGACAAGGGCGAACAGCTGGTGAAGGTGTCCGCCGTGGTTAACGTCGACTGGCGTCATCCGGGTGTTCCGTTCGAAGGATGGGGAACCGCCTTGGCTTGGTTTGCCCATGTGACCGGGAGATTCGCCGAGCCGCATCGCACCGAGTTGGCTGATTTGCTTTATGGACGGGACGGCCTTGCACTCAATATCGCACGATACAACATTGGCGGCGGCAATGCGCCCGACACACCTTCGTATTTGCGGCTCGGTGCGGACGTCCCTGGATTCTGGCGCAAGCCGGGCGAGCGATCCGGGACAGATTGGAATCCGGATTCCGAAGATGCGTGGGACTGGTCCGCAGATGCAGGACAGCGCTGGTGGCTTGATGCGATAAAAGCCCGCGTGGCGTCGCGGGACTTGATTCTGGAGGCGTTTTCAAACTCTCCGCCCTATTTCATGACCCGCAGCGGCAGGGTTTCGGGGCAGGTCAATGGGTTGGAGGACAATCTCGCTCCAGGTTTTGAAACTCAATTTTCAAGGTACCTGGCGCGCGTAACGGCTGAGCTCGAGCGGCGGCATGGTATTCGTTTCAGAACACTATCTCCGATCAACGAACCCAATACGCCCTATTGGTTTTCCAAGAACACGCAGGAAGGCGCTCACTGGTCGCCGGAAGCGCAGTCGCGCATGTACATTGCGCTGGCCCAGGTGTTGCGGGAAAACGGAATGCGGACAGAAATCTCCGGGCCGGACGAAACAAATCCCCAGACGCTTTTTGTTGATTGGGCTGGCATGTCCGCCGATGCGAAAGCGGTCATCCAGCAGATCAACGTCCACAGCTACGAATGGATAGGAAAAAGCGGGGTCAGGGATATCGCGGAAACTTCCGGGAAAAGGTTGTGGATGTCCGAAACCGATTTATCGCCCGCCAATGTACGTGAAGACATCAACGACATGCGTCCAGCCATCGCGCTGGCGCAGCAGATCATCACCGACATTAACGGTATGAGCCCGCGCGCCTGGGTTCTCTGGCAAGCGGTAGAAAACAGGTCTTCCGATCCCAAGAACAGCTCGAACTGGGGATTGATCAAGGCTGACTATTCAAATCTGGAGCGGCCCGAATATCAGGTCACGAAGAAATTCTGGGCGTTTGCCAATTTCACCAAATTCATCAGGCCAGGATATCGGTTCTTGAAATCGGATAACCCGGATACGTTGGTGGCTGAGAATCCGAAGACGCATGAAGTCGCCATAGTGGCGGTCAATCCCGGCATCGTTTCGCGAATGCTGGACATCCGGCTGCCCGATGCAAAACGCGGCAAATTGACATGCACAACTTTTATAACGCAGGCAGAAGATAGCCTCGCGACTTCGCAACCTGTGTCATGCGCCGCCAGGTTGACCATCCATTCGCGCCCGATGTCAGTGGTGACTGTCGTGGCGACGCCTAACATCCCGAGGAGGAAATAAATGAGGTATGCCGCTATGTTGATGCTCGTGTGTGCGATCCCGGCGGTTGCGATCGCAGCACAGCCTATATCGCCGCGCTTCAGCGCCGATCCGTCCGCGCATTTTTTCAGCGATAAAGGCCGCGGCCAGTTCTACGTGTACGCCACGGACGACGCGTCCAACTCCGGAAAATATTGGGACTCGACCACTTGGCGCTTGTACACGTCGCCGGATAGTTTGAGCTGGAAAGATGCCGGCATTCCCTTGTCCGTGACGGTGTTCAAATGGGCCCGGCCGGATGCCAAGGCATGGGCTCCCGAAGTAGCCCATCGCAATGGGAAGTATTATTTTTATGCCCCAGTTGGAGGGGACAAGATCGGTGTGGCGGTTTCAGACCGTCCTGATGGCGGATACAGTGATGCGAGAACGACCCCGCTGGTCGACAAGGCACGCGATCCAAACGCCGGGGATGAACCGATCGATCCCGCTGTGTTCGTCGACAATGCCGGGCAAGCCTACATGTACTTTGGCACGCGTGTTCCCAAGGTGGTCAAACTCGGATCCGACATGACCAGTACCGATGGAGCGATCAAAAATGTGGTCATTCAGAATATGCCGGCAGATAGCCAATACGGCGAAGCGCCGTTTTTGCACGAACACGCCGGCGTTTATTACTTCAGTTTCTCGACGGGGTGGCCAGGACAGATAGCCTATGCGACTGGCGGGTCTCCATTGGGACCATTCACCTACCGGGGTGTGATCATCGACTATCTGAAAATCTCGACCAATCACCACTCGATCGTCGAGCACGATGGGAAAAGCCTGGTGTTCTATCACGACAGCCTGCTGCCCGGCGGGAATTCATATCGCCGCTCGATCACAACCGCTCCGCTGGAGTATGCGTCTGATGGCAGCATCCGGAAAATCGGGCTCGATCCCTCACAAGTCGGTTCGAAAGAAAATCATTAATAGCCGCGCGCGATTTGTGACTTTGCCTAAACGTCGTGCAGAATGATTTTTCGACTAAATTCGAGAAAATCGTCGAGATGCGTTTCGATGATGGCGACTGTGATCGGCAGTTGAAGTGCCTGATAGTTATGCACGGCGACGTTGCGAAAACCAACCATACGCTTCATGACGTCCGCAAGTCCCACATCTATCCATGCGGCGTCCGCCAATAAGCTGAATACATCCCGTGCGCTTTGAGGGATGCCCAGCCGCTCCCGGCGTATCAGATGCTGGCCCATATCCAGCGCGGCTTCACATGCTCGCTGAATATTCAGGATCGCTGCATCCTGCCGCGTGTGATCGATAGCGAACGTCGCAGGATTCTTCAAATACTCCTCGCGAGCGCGGGCCACGCAGCGCTCTTTCATGGCTGCTTTGTTCAGGACGACGTCATCGGCCATCTATCCGGCCCTCGCGCTCAATGTCTTCCAACAGGCCAGAACGGGCGGCATCGAGTTCGGTCTTTTGACTCAGGATAGCGCACTCATACAGGGATGCCTGCACGTCCTTACTCCACAGACGGGAACCCGTGGTAAGGATTTGATATTGCATGACCGTGGACGCGGTACGAAAATCGATCAGGTCGACGTCGCAACCGACCACATCGGCCAGAGACTGCGCCAACTCCCACATCGCCAGCGGCTCAAGCTTGCCTTCGACCAGCACCGCCAGATCAAGATCACTATCCCTGCCCGCCTGCCCCGTTGCGCGGCTGCCGAACAGGTAAATGGCCAGCAGCGCAGGCAGCTGCTGGCGCAACGCGGACACGATAGCCTGCTCGGAAATACTCGCACTCATCGCCACTCCCACTGTCGGTGTGTGGCTACAGCTTACACTATGGCGCCAGCGACGGCAGCAGCGGTGTGAGGTCGCCGTCGGACGGCAGCGGCGCCAGGTTCAACAGGCGCATCAGCAGCGGGTAGACGTCGACGTTGTCGAACGCCGGCAGCACCACGCCCGGCTTGAAGGCCGGACCGGCGGCGATGAAGATGGCGGCCATCTCCGGCGCCGCGTTGTCGAAACCGTGCGCGCCGCCCTTCATGTGCGCGTTCTTGTCGCTGAACTCCAGCATCCAGCCAGTCTCCGCCAGACAGATGAAGGCCGGCACCCGCGCATTGCGGCCATACGCCAGCCGCGCCGGGATCTCACCCTTGCGCCAGCATTCCATGTGCTCCTGTGGCTTGAGCAGCGCGGCGGCCAGCTCCGCTTCGCGGCCCGGCGCCGGCTCCATGCCCGCGTATGGGCCGCTCACCACCTTGTTGTAGCTGCCCTCCGGCAGCAGCTTGTCCATGCGGACCACGCGTCCATCGCTGACCGGCGCCATGCCGTGATCGGAGACGATCACGAGGTTGGCGGCCAGCCGGCGCTTGGCCAGGCCCTCCACCAGCCGCCCTATCGCCTGGTCGACCCGCTCCACCGCCTGCGTGGTGTGCCCGGCGTCCGGACCGAAGGTGTGGCCGGCGTGGTCGACGTCGTCCAGGTAAAGCGTGGCGAAGCCGAGCGGCTTCGCCTGCGCGCGTCCCAGCCATGACAGCAGGCGGTCGACCCGGGCGGCGGCCGGCAGCTTGCCGTCGAACCGCGGCGCCACCGTGGGCCGCACGCCGTGGATCGCCGCCTCGGAACCGGGCCAGAACATGGTGCCGCTGCGGATGCCATGCAGTTCGGCCGTCACCCACACCGGCTCGGCCTGGTCCCACCAGCGCCGGTCGACCACGGCCGCCGCGTTGCCCATGCTGAAGCGCACGCCGGGGATCGCCGCGTCGTCCATGTTGTTGTCGACGATGCCGTGATGGTCGGGCCGCAGTCCGGTCACCAGCGTGTAGTGATTCGGGAAGGTGATCGACGGGAACGACGGCCGCATCGCCACCGCCCGCGCGCCGCCGGCCGCCAGCCGGGTCAGGTTGGGCGTGACGCCGCGCTCGAGATAGTCGGCGCGCATGCCGTCGATCGACACCAGGATCGTCAACGGTGCGGCGTGTGCCGCCGCGCAGCAGCTCAAAGCCAGCGTCAACAGGCCAGCCAGTTTGTTCAAAGTCAGTTTCATGGTGTCGTGGTCCGGGCGTAAAAAAAGCGGACGACGCCGGGGCGAGGTCCGCTTTTCTGAAAGGGCGATCGATTAAACGACGATGGTCTGGTGCTCGTCGCCGACGCGGGCGCGGATGGCGCCGATGGTGTAGACGGTCTCGCCGGCCGCTTCCAGCTGGGCGATGGCGGCCGCAGCGTTCTCTTTCGAGACGATCACGGTCATGCCGATGCCGCAGTTGAACACGCGGTGCATTTCAGCGTCGGCCACGCCGCCGTGCTGTTGCAGCCAGGTGAACAGCGGAGGCATGGTCCAGCCCTTCGAGTCCAGCTCGGCCACCAGGCCAGGCTGCAGCACGCGCGGGATGTTCTCGACCAGGCCGCCGCCGGTGATGTGCACCATGCCCTTGACTTCCATCGAGGCCATCAGCGCCAGCAGCGGCTTGACGTAGATGCGGGTAGGCTGCATCAGCACGTCGGCCAGCTTGCGGCCGTGGAAGTCGCCTTCCAGGTCCGGCTTGGCCACTTCGATGATCTTGCGCACCAGCGAGTAGCCGTTGGAGTGCACGCCCGACGAGGCCAGGCCCAGCACCACGTCGCCCGGGGCGATCTTGGTGCCGTCGATGATCTTGGATTTTTCCACCGCGCCGACCGCGAAGCCGGCCAGGTCGTATTCGCCGGCCGGGTACATGGACGGCATTTCCGCCGTCTCGCCGCCGATCAGCGCGCAGCCGGCCTGTTCGCAACCCTGGGCGATGCCCTTGATGACGTCGGTCGCGGTGACCACGTCCAGCTTGCCGCAAGCGAAGTAGTCGAGGAAGAACAGCGGCTCGGCGCCCTGCACCAGGATGTCGTTGACGCTCATGGCGACCAGGTCGATGCCGACCGTGTCATGGCGGTTCAGCTCGAACGCCAGTTTCAGCTTGGTGCCCACGCCGTCGGTACCGGAGACCAGCACCGGCTCCTTGTACTTCTTGCTGATCTCGAACATGGCGCCGAAACCGCCCAAGCCGCCCATCACGCCTTCGCGCATGGTGCGCTTGGCAAAAGGCTTGATCGCTTCGACTAAAGCGTCGCCTGCGTCGATATCGACGCCGGCGTCACGGTAGGACAGGGAAACATTAGAAGTTTGGCTCATGGTGTATTTCGCAGCGGAGGCGGTAAAATAGAAGGCGGAGACCTGTTTCGTAGCAAAAAGCCACGAAAATGCGCAAAAAACGACGCAACAACCCGGTCAATCCGCTATTTTATCAAAATGCCCCGTCCAACAGCCGTTTTTAACCATCTAAATCACTTTCCATGCCATTTCCCCTCTCGGTAGAGCAAAAGCAAACGGCATTCTGGGTAGCGATCTGGGCGGCATTCTTCCTCTTGCTGGTCACTCTGGGACCGGTGCTGACGCCCTTCCTGGCCGCCGCCATCATCGCCTACGCGCTCAATCCGGGCGTCGATTTCCTCGACCACCTGCGCCTCGGCCGCCTGAAGATGCGGGTGCCGCGCGCGCTGGCCGTGCTGGTGGTGGTGGTGCTGTTCTTTGGCGCCATCGGCGCGCTGGTGCTGATCGTGGTGCCGGTGCTGCAGAAGGAAATCCCGCTGCTGCAGGCGCAGATCCCCGCCTTCCTGGCCAAGGCCAACGACCTGCTGGTGCCCAAGCTGCAGGAAATGGGCGTCAAGGTGCGCCTGGACAGCGACGGCATCAAGAAGCTGGTGTCGCAGCAGATGGCCACCAGCGGCGAGGAGATCTGGACCGCCGTGCTCAATTCGGCGCGCGTCGGCGGCACCGCGGTGCTGGGCTGGATCGCCACGCTGGTGCTGATCCCGGTGGTGCTGTTCTACCTGCTGCTGGACTGGCACCCGATGCTGGCCCGTATCGCCGGCGCCGTGCCGCGCCGCTGGATCGCCGCCACGATGAACATGGCCGAGGAGGTCGACACGCTGCTGGCCCAGTACCTGCGCGGCCAGCTGCTGGTGATGTTCGTGCTGGCGGTGTACTACTCGGTGGCGCTGGCGATCGCCGGCTTCGACGTCGCGCTACCGGTCGGCATCATCACCGGCCTGCTGGTGTTCATCCCCTACCTGGGCTTCGGCCTGGGCCTGGTGCTGGCGCTGATCTCGGCGGTGCTGCAATTTACCGACTGGAGCGGCGTGATCGCGGTGGCCGTGATCTACGGCGCCGGCCAGGTGCTGGAGGGTTTCTTCCTCACGCCGCGCCTGGTGGGCGAGCGCATCGGCCTCAATCCGCTGGCGGTGATCTTCGCCTTGCTGGCCTTCGGCCAACTGTTCGGCTTTGTCGGTGTGCTGCTCGCATTGCCCGCTTCGGCGGTGCTGATGGTGGCATTTAAGCATCTCCGCCGCCACTACCTGAGCAGCAGCTTCTATAATGCGTGACGTGAAACAGAAAAACGTTATGCAAAAGATCATAAACAGGCGAACGCCATGAAACAGCTGGTGCTCGATTTAGGCGCGGACCAGGCGCACAGCCTCGCTTCGTTCGAGGTGGGACAGAATGCCGAGGCGGCAGCGCTGATGGCGCAGTTCGCCGACCGCACGTCGCGCGAGCACTTTGCCTACCTGTGGGGCGCGGGCGGCGTCGGCAAGACCCACCTGCTCAAGGCACTGGCTAGCGCCGGCAGCGAGGCCGAGCAGCTGCGCGCGCGCTACATCTCGCCGTTTTCCATCGAGTCCGAATTCGTCTACTCGCCGGAGGTGGACCTGTACCTGCTGGACGACTGCGAGAAGCTGTCGCCGCTGGCGCAGATCGACGCCTTCGCGCTGTTCAATGAAATCCGCGCCAACAACGCCTTCATGGTGTGCAGCGGCGCGGTGGCGCCGGCCGTGCTGCCGGTGCGCGAGGACCTGCGCACCCGCATGGGCTGGGGCCTGATCTACCAGATCCACGGCCTGACCGACGACGAAAAGGTGGCCGCGCTGACGGCCGCCGCCACCGCCCGCGGCTTGACGCTGTCGCCCGGCGTGATACCCTACTTGCTGTCCCATTTTCAGCGCGACATGCGGTCGCTGTCGACGATGCTGGACTCGCTGGACCAATATTCCCTGGAAACCCAACGCCCGATCACCCTGCCGCTGCTGCGCGAGTGGTTGCAGGCGGAAGCTAAAGAATGACGAAATCCTGCATGAACTTAGCCTTATTTGACCTCGACCACACGCTGCTGCCGATCGACTCCGACTACGAGTGGGGGCAGTTCCTGGTGCGCATCGGCGCCGTGGACGCCGCCGAATTCGCCCGCCGCAACGATGAATTCTTCGCCCAGTACCAGGCCGGCACGCTGGACCCGGTGGAATACCTGGAGTTCTCGCTCGGCACCCTGGCCTCGTTCCCGCAGGACCGCCTGAAGGCCATGCAGGAGCAGTACATGGCCGAAGTGGTGCTGCCGGCGATCCGCCCGTCGGCGCGCGCGCTGCTGCAAAAGCACATTGACGCCGGCGACCTGGTGGCCATCGTCACCGCCACCAACCATTTCGTCACCGCGCCGATCGCCAAGGCGCTGGGCGTGGAGCACCTGATCGCGGCCATGCCGGAGGTGGACGCCGACGGCAAGCTGACCGGCAAGCTGCTCGGCACCCCGACCCAGGGCGCGGGCAAGGTGACGCACACCAAGGCCTGGCTGGCGAAGATGGACAAGAAGCTGGAAGACTTCGGCACCGTCCACTTCTACAGCGATTCGCACAACGACCTGCCGCTGATGTCCATCGTCAGCCATCCGGTGGCGACCAATCCCAACGCCGCCCTGAAAACGCACGCCACAGCCCAAGGCTGGCCATTAATTGACCTATTCAATGATTAAGAAACTGATCCGCAAAATCCTCGGCACCAAGAGCAAGGCACGCGACACCAGCACGCCGGTGGTGCTGGGCCCCGAAGCCCACGGCATCGATCCGCGCCTGTTGTCGTCGAACGCGGTGCGCGTCACCAGCACCCTGCAGGAAGCCGGCTACGAAGCCTTCGTGGTGGGCGGCGCCGTGCGCGACCTGCTGCTGGGCGTGAAGCCGAAAGACTTCGACATCGCCACCAACGCCACGCCGGAGCAGGTCAAGCGCCTGTTCCGCCGCGCCTTCATCATCGGCAAACGGTTCCAGATCGTGCATGTGATGTTCGGCCAGGACCTGCTGGAGGTGACCACCTTCCGCGGCACCACGCTGGACAACGCGCCCAAGGACGAACATGGCCGCGTCCTGCGCGACAACACCTTCGGCTCGCAGGCGGAGGACGCGGTGCGGCGCGACTTCACCATCAACGCCATGTACTACAACCCGGCCAACCAGCAGGTGCTGGACTACCACGGCGGCATCGAGGACATCCGCGCCAAGACGCTGCGCATCATCGGCCAGCCGGAAGCGCGCTACCGCGAAGACCCGGTGCGCATGCTGCGCGTGGTGCGCTTCGCGGCCAAGCTCAAATTCACCATCGAGCCGAACACCGGCGCGCCGATCCCGGTGATGGCGTCGCTGATCGACAACGTGCCTGCGGCGCGCGTGTTCGACGAGATGCTCAAGCTCTTGATGAGCGGCCAGGCGCTGGCCTGCCTGCAGCAGCTGCGCAAGGAAGGCCTGCACCATGGCCTGCTGCCGCTGCTGGACGTGGTGCTGGAGCAGCCGCTGGGCGCCAAGTTCGTGACGCTGGCGCTGGATTCGACCGACGCCCGCATCCACGCCGGCAAGACGGTGTCGCCGGGCTTCCTGTTTGCGTCGCTGCTGTGGCACCAGGTGCTGGAGAAGTGGACCGCCTACCGCGCCGCCGGCGAACAGACCATCCCCGCGCTGCACCTGGCGGCAGACGACGTGCTCGATTCGCAGACCGAGAAGCTGGCCTTGCAGCGCAAGATCGGCTCCGACATGCGCGACATCTGGTCGATGCAGCCGCGCTTCGAGCGCCGCACCGGCAAGTCGCCGCACAAGCTGCTGGAGCACCTGCGCTTCCGCGCCGGCTACGACTTCCTGCTGCTGCGCTGCGCCTCGGGCGAGATCGACGCCGAGTTGGGCGAATGGTGGACCGCATTCTATGAAGGCGATGAAGGCACCCGCGAAGACCTGATCGCATCGGCCAACCAGCCGGCCGGCGGCGGCGCCAAGCGCAAACGCGCGCCGCGCCGCGGCAACCGCAGCAAGGGCGGAGCCGAAGGCGGTAGCGCCGGCGGCCATGCCGGCGGTTCCGGCGACGGCGGCCAGGGCGGCGGCGACTGAGCTGCGCCATCGCATCATGAACAACCATGGCACCATCGGCAGTCCTTCGGCCGCGCTCACCGCGCAGCCGGATGACGGCGCGCCGTTCGCCTTCACCATCGCCTACATCGGCATCGGCGCCAACCTGGGCGACGCGCGCGCCAACGTGGCGGACGCGCTGGAGCGCCTGCAACGCCTGCCCGGCTGCACGCTGATGGCGGCGTCGGGCCTGTACCGCACCGCGCCGATCGACTCCAGCGGCGACGACTACATCAACGCCGTGGCCCGCATCGCCACCACGCTCGGCGCCGAAGCGCTGCTGCAGGCGCTGCACGGCATCGAGCAGGCGCACGGCCGCGAACGGCCCTACCGCAACGCCCCGCGCACGCTGGACCTGGACCTGCTGCTGTACGGCGACCAGCGGATCGCCAGCGCCACGCTGACCGTGCCGCATCCGCGCATGACCGAACGCGCCTTCGTGCTGGTGCCGCTGCTGGAACTGGCGCCGGCCATCCACATCCCCGGCAAGGGCGCGGCGCAGCAGTACGCCGCGGCGGTCGCCGATCAAGGCATCAGCCCCATTATTTGACTTCCCTGCACGCGATAGCATTCGGGACTACACTATCGCCGTGTCATCACATCTTTAAAGGATTTCCCATGTCTGGTTATTTGCAAGGAAACGAAATGGCTGCGAGCCAAAAGCCTGCCGCCACCACCGCACCTGCACCGGCCAAAGCGGCCGCCAACAAGGCAGTCACCATACCCGCGCTGGCGAACCTGCGCGCGGCCGGTGAAAAGATCACCATGCTGACCTGCTACGACGCCAGCTTCGCCTCGCTGATGGACCGCTGCGGCGTCGAGATCCTGCTGATCGGCGATTCGCTGGGCATGGTCTGCAACGGCCACCAATCGACGCTGCCGGTGACAGTGGCCGAAGTGGCCTACCACACGGCGGCCGTGGCGCGCGGCAGCAAGTCGGCGATGATCGTGGCCGACCTGCCGTTCGGCGCCTACGGCACGCCGGAAACCGCGTACGCCAACGCCGTGCAGCTGATGCAGGCCGGCGCGCACATGGTCAAGCTGGAAGGCGGCGCCTGGCTGGCCGACACCGTGCGCTTCCTGACCGACCGCGCGGTACCGGTCTGCGCCCACCTCGGCCTGACGCCGCAGTCGGTGCACCAGCTGGGCGGCTACAAGGTACAGGGCAAGACCACCGAAAGCGCCGACTTGCTGAAGGCGGACGCGTTGAAGATGCAGGCCGCCGGCGCGGCGCTGCTGGTGCTTGAAGCGATCCCCACGCAGCTGGGCAAGGAAGTGACCGACCTGCTGGCGATACCGACGATCGGCATCGGCGCGGGTCCTGACTGCTCGGGCCAAGTGCTGGTGATGCACGACCTGCTGGGCGTCTTCCCGGGCCGGAAAGCGCGTTTCGTGAAGAACTTCATGGAAGGCCAGACCAGCATCGACGCCGCCGTCACCGCCTACGTCACCGCCGTCAAGGACGGCAGCTTCCCGGCGCTGGAGCACTGCTTCTAAGCGAGCTGCTTAACGCAGTCATCAAACGCGGCCAGTAGCTGCTTGATGTCGCTCTCGCTGGTGGCCGGGCACACCAGCAGCATGTTGTGGAACGGCGTGATCAGCAGGCCGCGGTTGAGCAGGTAGAGGTGGATGATCTGCTCAAGCTCGCCGTCCAGTATCGCCTGGGCCTGCGTGCCGTTCTGCGGCGCAGTGGGCGTGAACTGGAATTCGGTGCGGGCGCCGATTTGGGTGACGCACCAGGGCAGCTTGTGGCGCGCGATCACGGCGCGCAGGCCTTCCGCAAGTTGGGCCGCCAGCGCGAACATGTGCTGGTAGGCCTGCTCCGTCATCACCTGTTCCAGATTGGCGCGCATCGCGGCCATCGCGAACATGTTGGCGCTTAGCGTGGTGCCGACGCCCGAGTGGCCCGGCGGCGCGCTGCGCTTGGCCTGCTCCACGCGCCGTGCCAGTTCTTCCGTAAATCCATAGACCGCACAAGGAATGCCGCCGCCAATCGGCTTGCCGACCACCAGCGCGTCCGGCCGCATGCCTTGCGCTTGCGCGTAGCCTCCTGGGCCGCTGCTGATGGTGTGCGTCTCGTCGATCACCAGCAGGCCGCCGTACCGCTTGATGAGCTGTTGCGCGGCCTCCCAGTAGCCCGGCTGCGGCAGCACCATGCCGATATTGGTCATTACCGGCTCGGCCAGCACGCAGGCGATGTCGCCCTGCTGCAGCGCCGCCTCCAGCGCCGGCAGGTCGTTGAACTCCACCACCACCGTATGATCCGTGAGCTTGTGCACTTGTCCCAGCAGGCTGTCGCGCTGCGTCGGCACGCCGTCGACCAGATCGACGAACACGTCGTCCACCGTGCCGTGGTAGCAGCCGTTGAATACTAATACCTTGCTGCGGCCTGTCGCGGCGCGCAGCCAGCGCAGCACGAAGCGGTTGGCGTCCGATGCGGACAGGGCGAACTGCCAGTACGGCAGGCCGAAACGCCGCGCCAGTTCCGCCGCCACCGGCGCGGCGTCCTCCGATGGCAGCATGGCTGTGTAGCCGCACGCGGACTGGCGCGCGATCGCCTGCGCCACCGGCTGCGGCGCGTGGCCGAACATGGCGCCGGTGTCGCCGAGGCAGAAGTCGATGTATTCGTGGCCATCGACGTCGCGGAAGCGCGCGCCGGAGGCTACGCTCACCGTCAGCGCAAATGGCGTGGACCAGTCGTTCATCCAGTGCATCGGCACGCCGAACAGCAGATGTTGCGCGGCCTGCCCCGCCAGCCGCGCCGATTCGGGATTACGCGCGATGTAGCTGGCGCGTTCGGCGGCGGCCAGCGCTTGCGCGCGCGGCCAGTTCAATCCATCGCGAGTGCCGGCCATGGTCACACCAGAAGCATCAAGTGCTCGCGCTCCCAAGAGCTGATCACGCGGCTGTAGGTGGCGAATTCCAGCTCCTTCACTTCGCAGAACGCCTGCACGAACAACTCGCCCAGGATTTCGCTAAGCGGCTTGCATTCGCGCAGGCGCAGGATGGCGTCCTCCAGGTTGCGCGGCAGCTGGTCGTGTACATGCTCTGCGCTGTCGGCGGTTGGCGGCGATGGCGTCAAGCCTTGCGTCATGCCGAGATAGCCGCAGGCCAGCGTGGCAGCCATCGCCAGGTAGGGATTGACATCCACGCCCGGCACGCGGTTCTCCACGCGCCGGTTGACCGGCGTGGAGTTCGGAATGCGGATGCCACAGGTGCGGTTGTCGTAGCCCCAGTGGACGTTGGTCGGCGCCGACATGAAGCGCGACAGGCGGCGGTATGAATTCACGTGCGGCGCAAACAGCAGCGTCGCCGCCGCCGCGTACTGTTCCAAGCCGGCGATATAGTTGAAGAACAAATCGCTGGCAGTGCCGTCGGCGCGGCTGAAGATATTTTGTCCGGTCGCCGTATCGAGTACGCTTTGATGGATATGCATCGCGCTGCCCGGCTCAGTCTCCATCGGCTTGGCCATGAAGGTGGCGAAGATCCCGTGGCGCAGCGCCGTCTCGCGCACCGCGCGCTTGAACAGGAAGACGCGGTCGGCCAGCTCCAGCGCCTCGCCGTGCGTGAAGTTGATCTCCATCTGGCCGGCGCCGGCTTCGTGGATCAGCGTCTCCACACCCAAGTCGTGCTGCTTGCAGAAGGTGGACAGCTCAAGGAAGAAGGGATCGAAATCGTTGACGGCGTCGATCGAATACGACTGGCGGCCGGACTCCGTCTTGCCGCTGCGCCCCAGCGGAGGCGTGAGCGGTTCGTGCGGATTGCTGCTGCGCGCGACCAGATAAAACTCCATCTCCGGCGCCACCACCGGCTGCCAGCCGCGTTCCGCATACAGCTTGAGCACCTTGCGCAGCACCGCCCGCGGCGACAGGCCTACTGGCGATCCGTCGAAGTTCTGGCAATCGTGAATCACCAGCGCGACATTCTCGGCCGCCCATGGCACCTGCCGCAGCGTCTTCAGGTCTGGCACACAGATCATGTCCGGATCGGTGGCGCCGACGTAGGGCATGTTGTTGGGCTGCTCGCCGTTGACGGTGTTGAGCAGCACGCTCTTGGGCAAGCGCATCTCGCCCTCGCTGAGGAAGAGATCCTTGGGCAGTATCTTCCCGCGTGCGATGCCGGTCATGTCGGCGATCACGCACTCCACCTCGTGGATGCTGCGCTCGCGTAGGAAGTCCTTCATGGCCTGGCTCATCGTTGCTCCTAAAAGCGGTCGAGATAGCGCTTGGTCTCCCACGCGCTGACGTGTTGGCTGTATTCGATCCATTCGGCGCTCTTCAGCGCCGCGAATTCGTTGACGATGTTCGTGCCCAATGCGGAGGCCAGCACGGTGTCGGCCTTCAGCGCGGCGGCGGCTTCGCCCAAATTCTGCGGCAGCAGTTTCAGTCCCAATTCCGCGCGCGCCGCATCGGACATTTCATACACGTCCTGATTGACCGGCGCGCCGGCTTCCAGTGCATGATCGATGCCATCCAGCCCCGCCGCGATCACGCCGGCCAGCGCCAGATAGGGATTGGCCGAACTGTCCGGCAAGCGCCATTCGATGCGCCGGTAGACCACGCGCGCAACCGTGGTGCGGTTGTTGTCGCCATAGCCGATGAAGGCCGGCGCCCAGCTAGTGCCGGACAGCGACTGCCCGCACATTAATCGTTTATACGAATTGACCGTCGGTGCGCACAACGCCGTCAGCGCGGGCGCATGCCGCAGCAGGCCGGCCAGGAAGTGGTAGGCCAGCGACGACAGGCCGAGATCACGGCCGCCCTGCTCCTTTTCCTCGCCCAGCGCGAACAAGGGCTTGCCGGCGACATTCGCCAGCGACAAATGGAAATGCAGCCCGCTGCCGGGACGCTCGGCGAACGGCTTGGGCATCATCGAGAACAGCATGCCCTCTTCTTCGGCGATATGCTGCGCCGCCATTTTGAAGAGCATGAAATTGTCCGCCGCCTTGAGCGCGTCGGCGTACTTGTAATTGACTTCGAACTGGCCGGTCGCGTCCTCATGGTCGATCTGGAACACGCCCAGGCCACACTGGTCCAGCGACGCCGTCAGCTTTTCGATAAAGCCGCGCCGGCGCAGCAAACTCTTGGTATCGTAGGATGGTTTTTCCAGTGTGTCGGCGGCTTCGGCATCGTAACCGTTGGCGCCTTTTTGCAGCAGGAAGAATTCCGGCTCCAGACCCGCGTTCAGGGTCCAGCCACGTTGGGCCAGCCGGTCCACCTGCTTGCGCAGCACCTGACGCGGACAGGCGTCGAACGGCTCGCCGGCCACATGGCCGTCCAGCGCCACGCGCGCGTAGCCGGGCAGCCAGGGCATGATCTTCAAGGTGGAGAGATCGGCGCGGCCGTAGTACTCGGAGCGCGGGCCGGTGCGCGGCAGGCCCGTGCCCCAGATTGACGGCCCCGAAAAGCCCGCGCCCGGCGATACGATATCGTCCAGGTGCGCCAGCGGTATCAGCTTGCCTTTCGCTGCGCCGTGGATGTCCGTGAACTGCGCGAACACGAAGTTCACGCCTTTCGCCGCCAGCTCGCGCTGCAATTGTTCCGTCGAGCGGGCGGTCATGCTGTCTAGCCGATTTGTATCCATGTGGTTTTCAGCTCGGTGTATTTATCGAAAGCGTGCAGCGACTTGTCGCGGCCATTGCCGGACTGCTTGTAGCCGCCGAACGGCACGGTGATGTCGTCGCCATCGTATTGGTTCACGTGCACGGTGCCGGCACGCAGCGCGCGCGAGGTCTGGATCGCCTTGCTGATATCGGCCGTCCACACAGCGGCTTGCAGGCCGTAGGGCGTGGCGTTGGCCTGTTTGACGGCGTCCTTCACGTCGGTAAAGCTCAGCACCGACAGTACCGGCCCGAAGATCTCCTCGCGCGCGATGGTCATGCCGCTGTCCACCTGGTCGAACAGTGTCGGCTCGACGTAGTAGCCGCCGGTGTCGGTGCGCGCCTGGCGTCCGCCGGAGAGCAGCTTGGCGCCGCCCGACTTGCCGGCTTCGATGTAGCCCATCACCGTCTTCAATTGCGTGGCATCGACGATGGCGCCCATGACGGTGTTCTCGTCGAGCGGATCGCCGGGCTGGAAGTCCGGCATCATCGCCATCGCCTTTTCAAGGAATTGGTCCTTGATCGATGCTTCGACGAACAAGCGCGATGGCGCGTTGCAGCTCTCGCCCTGGTTGAAGTAAATGGAGCCGATCGCCGCCTGCACCGCCTTGTCCAGGTCCGGGCAATCGGCGCAGACGATGTTGGCCGACTTGCCGCCCAACTCAGTCCACGCGCGCTTCAGGTTGGACTGTCCGGCCATCTGCAAAATCTGCTTGCCGACGCGGGTGGAACCGGTGAAGCCGATGCAGTCCACGTCCATGTGCAGGCCCAGCGCGGCGCCGGTCTCGTGGCCGTAACCCGGCAGCACATTGAACACACCCGGCGGAATGCCCGCCTCCAGCGCGATCTCCGCCAGCCGCAGCGCCGTCAGCGGCGACTTCTCGGACGGCTTGAGCACCACGCTGTTCCCGGCCGCCAGCGCCGGCGCGATCTTCCACGCGGCCATGATCATCGGGTAGTTCCACGGCACGATGGCCGCCACCACGCCGACCGCCTCGCGCGTGATCAGCGCCAGGCTGTTGGCCGCCGTCGGCGCGATCTCGTCGTAGATCTTGTCGATCGCCTCGCCGTACCAGCGCAGGCAGTTGGCGGTCGCGCCCACGTCCACGCTCTGGCTGTATTTGATCGGCTTGCCCATGTCCAGCGTTTCAAGCAGCGCCAGTTCGGGGCCGTACTTCTGCACCAGGTCCGCGAACTTGATCAGCGAGCGCTTGCGCTGCGCCGGCGATTTTCCGGCCCAGCGGCGGTCTTCGAAGGCGGCGCGCGCGGCGACCACCGCCAGGTCCACATCGGCGCCGTCGCAACGGGCCACCATGCCCAGCTTGCGGCCGTCGATCGGCGACAGGTTCTCGAACTGCTGTTCGGATTTGGCCCAGACGCGCTCACCGCCGATGAAGGCGCGGCCGTCGATCCGCAGGCTGCCCGCCCGCTCGTGCCAGGATGTTGTAGTCATATTCGTCTCCTCCTTGATTTACAGCCAGCCGCGCTGCTGGAGGTCCGCGTGGGTCAGGTCGAGGCAATGGCGGATCAGGGCCACCATCTCATCGATCTGCGCGCAGGTCATCACCAGCGGCGGCGCGATGATCATGCGGTCGCCGACGGCGCGCATGATCATGCCATTGTTGAACATGTAGCCACGGCAGACCATGCCCACCGCCAGCTCTTCGTCGAACGGCACGTTCTCGTGCACGGCCGCGCCCTTGACGCGCACCAGGTTCAGGCCCGCGACAAAGCCGCAGCTGTCGGCATAGCCAACCAGCGGATGGTCCGCCAGCTCGGCAAAGCGCTTCTTCAGGTAAGGGCCAGTCTCGTTGCCGACACGCTCGACCAGCTTCTCTTCCTCGATGATGCGGATGTTCTCCAGCGCCGCCGCACAGGCGACCGGGTGTCCGGAGTAGGTGAAGCCGTGATTGAACTCGCCGCCCTTCTCGATCAGCACATCGGCCACGCGGTCGCCAACCAGCACGCCGCCCAGCGGCACATAGCCGGAGGTGACGCCCTTGGCGAAAGTGATCAGGTCCGGCTTGATGCCGAACAGCTCGGACGCAAACCATTTGCCCAGCCGCCCGAAGCCGCAGATCACCTCATCGGCGATCAGCAGGATGCCGTACTTGTCGCAGATGCGCTGGATCTCCGGCCAGTAGGTGGCGGGCGGGATCACCACGCCGCCCGCGCCCTGTATCGGCTCGCCAATGAAGGCCGCGACCTTGTCCGGGCCGACCTCCAGAATTTTCTTCTCCAGCCACGACGCGGCCTCGATGCCGAATTCGTCCTCCGTCATGCCGCGTCCGGACTCCAGGTAGTTCGGCTGGCCGATATGCACGATGCCCGGTATCGGCAAGCCGCCCTGCGCGTGCATGCCATCCATGCCGCCCAGCGAAGCGCCGGCCACCGTGCTGCCATGGTAGGCGTTGTGACGGCTGATGATGGTGTGGCGCTCCTTGTAGCCCAACACGTCCCAATAGCGGCGCACCATGCGCAGATTGGTGTCGTTGCCTTCCGAACCGGAGCCGGTGAAGTAGACGTGGTTGAACTGCGGCGGCGATATCTTCACCAGCTTGGCCGCCAGCTCCACCGCCGGAATGTTGGTGGTGTTGAAGAAGCTGTTATAGAACGGCAGCGTCTCCATCTGCTTGTAGACCGCCTCGGAAATGCTGGTGCGGCCGTAGCCGACGTTGACGCACCACAGGCCGGACATGCCGTCCAATACCTTCTTGCCCTGCGAATCCCACAGGTAGATGCCCTCGCCGCGCACCATCACGCGCGCGCCCTTTTCACCGAGCGCCTTATGGTCGGTGAAGGGATGCATGTAGTGGGCCGTGTCCAGCTTCTGGATGGCGGCGGTGTCATACACTTCGGGACGCGCGGCAGCCTTCACCGACGCGACCAATGCGGCGCTGGGCGCCAATGGGCTGTTAGACATGATGGTTCCTATCTCAAAAAGGTCAGACGTGCAGCAGCAGGTGCTCGCGCTCCCACGGGCTGATGACGGTCATGAATTCCTGGTGCTCCAGATCCTTGATGGCGGCGTAGACGTCGATGAAGCGGTCGCCCAGCACGCTGCGCAGCTTGTCCTCGCCGCGCAGCAGCTGCAGCGCTTCCGGCAGGCCTTGCGGCAGTTCGACCATCAGGTCATACGCGCTGCCGACGGTCATCGGCGTCGGCTCCAGCTGTTCGGTCATGCCGAGATAGCCGCAGGCCAGCGTGACCGCGAGCGCCAGATAGGGATTGGCGTCCGCGCCGATGATGCGGTTCTCCACGCGGCGGTCCTGCACACCCGATTCCGGCACGCGGAAGCCGACGGTGCGGTTGTCCATGCCCCACTGGATGTTGATCGGCGCGGCCGTGTGGCGCACGATGCGGCGGTACGAATTGACGTACGGTGCGACGATCGCCATCGCCGACGGCATGTAGCGTTGCAGACCGCCGATGTAGTGCTTGAAGATCGGCGCGGCCGAACCGTCGTCGGAGCTGAAGATATTCTTGCCGGTCTTGAGATCGACCACGCTCTGGTGCACGTGCATCGCGGAACCCGGCTCGCCCGCCATCGGCTTGGCCATGAAGGTGGCGTACATGTCGTGCTTGAGCGCCGCCTCGCGCAAGGTGCGCTTGAAGAAGAACACCTTGTCGGCCAGGCCGAGCGGATCGCCGTGCAGGAAGTTGATCTCCATCTGGCCGGCGCCGATTTCGTGAATCAGCGTATCGACATCGAGGTTCATCATGTCGCAGTAGTCGTAGATGTCTTCGAACAGCGGATCGAATTCATTCACGGCGTCGATGCTGTAGACCTGACGACTGGTCTCCGCACGGCCGCTGCGGCCGATGGGCGGTTTTAAAGGCAGATCGGGATCGCTGTTCTTTGCGGTCAGGTAGAACTCCAGTTCCGGCGCCACGACAGGCTTCCAGCCTTTGTCGGCATACAGTTTCAGCACGCGGCGCAGCACGGAGCGCGGCGCGAAATCGACCAGGCGGCCGTCGGAAAAATAGCAGTCGTGGATCACCTGCGCGGTCGGGTCGGTGGCCCACGGCACCATGGTGATGGTGGTTGGATCGGCCTTCAGGATCATGTCGCGGTCGGTGGTGGAGATGGCGCGGTCGTAGCCCGCGTCTTCCACCGGGTAGTTGCCGGTCACGGTCATGCCCAGCACCGCTTCGGGGATGCGCATGCCGCGCTCCTGGGTGAACTTACCGCGCGGGAGGATCTTCCCTCGTGCCACGCCGGTCAAGTCAGGGACCAGGCATTCGATTTCGGTGACGTGCTTCTCGTTGAGCCACAGGTCCATGTCGGTATAAGTAAAATTCTCGCGGATTGCCATGGTTCTCTCTCTTTTTAGCGTTGATTTTTATATGTGCGGCAGGCCTCGCCGAAAGCCTTGAACAATCTGACGGAATCTGGATTCTCCGCCAGGCGCCACTCTGGATGCCACTGTACCGCCAGCCCAAAACTCCTGGCGTCCGCCACGCGGTAGGCTTCCACCAGGCCGTCGTCGGCGCGGGCTTCCACCGCCAGCGACGGCGCCAGTTGGGCGATGCCCTGGCCGTGCAGCGAATTGACCATGATCTCGGAAGCGCCGCCCAGGATGCGCGCCAGTTCTCCGCCAGGCTCCAGCCTCACGCGATGCGAGGCGGCGTATTGCTGCTCCAACGGCTGGTCCTTGCGCTCGCGGTGATCGGCCATGCCAGCCACGCTGTGCACCGCCTGGTGCAGCGTGCCGCCCAGCGCCACGTTCACTTCCTGGAAGCCGCGGCATATCGCCAGCAGCGGTATGCCGCGCTTGAGCGCCGCCCGGATGAAAGGCAACGTGGTGGCGTCGCGCGCCGCATCCTGCGGCAGCGAGGGCTCCAGCACTTCCTGGCCATACAGGCCGGCATGCACGTTGGACGGTGAGCCGGTCAGCATGACGCCGTCGGCCAGCGCCAGCAGCGTTTCGAAATCGGTGGCCGCGCCCAGGGCCGGCATGATGAGCGGCGTGCAGCCCGCCCCGTCGGCCACGGCGGCGACATATTTGAACTGGGCCGTGTGATTGGCATGGGCGCCGATCTGGTTCACACAGGCGGGAACGATGACAATTGGGCTATGCATGTCTTTATCATATGCCTATTTTGGTATCATTGTGAGTGCCACTTGTTTAAATTTGATGGAACCACTTTGAGTATCATGCCGCATCCCCTCTCCCCCACCTCCGATCTGCTGGCCCAGACTTTGTCGCAGTCAGGCTTCCATCCTCGCCTGCCGCAGCAGCGCCGCCTGTACGAGGCGGCCAAGGGCGCGATCCACCGCCAGCAGCTGGGCGCGGGCAGCAAACTGCCGTCCAGCCGCGACCTGGCGCGCGACCTGGGCATCTCGCGCAACACGGTGATCGCGGCTTTCGAGCAGCTGGCGGCGGAGGGCTACGTCACCAGTCAGCTGGGCAGCGGCACCTACGTGGCGGACCTGCAGGCGCAGCGCGCCAGCATGCGCGGCACGGGACCGGCGCCACGCGGTTCGCCGCAGGGCCGCGCAGCGCGGCTGTCCCGGCGCGGGCGCGAGCTGACCGCCTTTGGCGCCGGCCCGCGCTTCGAGATCCAGCCTTTCGCGCCGGGCGAGGACGACTTCTCGTCCTTTCCGTTCAAGCTGTGGCAGCGGCTGCAGAACCGCATCTGGCGCGAGGGCCGCGCCGACCTGCTGGACTACGGCCAGTCCGGCGGCCACCTGCCGCTGCGCCAGGCCATCACCGAATATCTGCGCCTGTCGCGCTCCGTGAAGGTGACGGTGGACCAGGTGATGATCACGGCCGGCACGCAGCATTCACTGGACCTGTGCGCGATGCTGCTGGCCGACGCCGGCGACACGGCCTGGGTCGAAGATCCCGGCTACTGGGGCGCGCGCCGCGTGTTCCAGTCGCGCGAGCTGAAACTGCATCCGGTCGCGGTGGACAACGACGGCATGGTGCTGACGGAGGCCGACCTGGCGACCAGGCCGCGCCTGATCTACGCCACGCCGTCGCACCAGTATCCGACCGGCTCCGTCATGAGCCTGGCCCGCCGGCGCGAGCTGCTCGACGTCGCCGTGCGCAAGGACGCGTGGATACTGGAGGACGACTACGACAGCGAATTCCGCTACACCGGACGCCCGCTGGCGGCGCTGCAAGGGCTGGACATCGACGACCGCGTGCTTTACATGGGCACCTTCTCCAAGGTGCTCTACCCCGGCATCAAGATCGGCTACCTGGTGGTGCCGCCGGCGCTGGTCGATTGCTTCAAGAGCGCGCTATACGACCTGCAGCGGCCCGGCCAGCAAACGGTGCAGGCGGTGCTGGCGGACTTCATCGCGCTCGGCCACTTCACCACCCACATCCGCAAGATACGCCAGACCTACGGCGCCCGCCGCGAGCTGCTGCGCCGCACGCTGGTGCAGCAGCTCGCGCCACGGCTGGGCGGCCGGGTGACCATCTCCAGCGAGGAATCGGGCCTTCACCTGGTGGTGCAGCTGCCCGACGACGCCGACGACGTCGCGCTGGAGGCGGCTGCCGCGGCGGCGGAGATCCGCGTCAAGGCGCTGTCCACCTACTACCTCGCGCAGCCGGTGCGGCGCGGGCTGCTGGTCGGCTATGCCTACTGCACGCCGGAGAAGATCGCCCACTACGGCCGCATCCTGGCGGACCTGATCGCGGCGGGAGTGCCAGCATGAAGCACATGCCATGGAAGGACTTCTGCGCGCTGGTCAGCAGCATCGGCGTGGTCGGGCTAGGGCTGGGCGCCACCATTCCGTTGACGGCTTTGCGGCTGGACCAGCGCGGCATCGGCACCGACATCATCGGCATCGTCACCGCCGCCAGCGCCTTCGGCATCCTCGCCGCGACGCCCTTCGTCTCGCGCTGGGTGGCGCGTCACGGGCCGCGTGGTTGCATGATCGGCGCCATCGCCATCGGCGCGCTGTCCACCGCCTTGATGGAGGCGACGGACAATGTGCTGCTGTGGGGCGTGCTGCGCTTCGTGTTCGGCGCCTGCATGGGTGTGTTGTTCACCATCGGCGAGGCATGGGTCAACCACCTTGCGCCGGTCAATTCGCGCGGCCGCGTGGTGGCCATGTACACCACCGCGTTCACGCTGTTCCAGCTGATCGGCCCCGCGCTGGTGGCGGGCCTGGAAGGCAAGGTCGCGTGGCCGTTCGCCGCCTGCGGTACGCTGTTCCTGCTTGCGCTGCCCGGCATGGCGCTGATTTCCAACGACGGCCAGGCCGAGGAGGACGAACCGCACGTCTCCTGGCGCGCGGTGCTGCCACGCATGCCGATGATCGCCGTCGGCGCGGCCTTCTTCGCGCTGTTCGACACGCTGGCATTGAGCCTGCTGCCGCTGTACGCGATCCGGCAGGGCATCGTCACGGAACTGGCGCTGTTGTCGGCCACGGTGGTGCTGGTCGGCGACACAGCGCTGCAATTCGCCTTCGGCTGGCTGGCGGACCATGTGGGACGGCGGCGCGTGCATACAGGCTGCGGCATCGCCGTATGCGTGTTGCTGCCGCTGCTGCCTTTCGCGGCGGGCACGCCGTGGCTGTGGTGGATACTGCTGCTGATGCTGGGCGCGGCGGCGGGGGCGATCTACATGCTGTCGCTGGTGGCCTGCGGCGCGCGCTTCCAGGGGCAGTCCCTGGTCGCGGCCAGCGCGGTGGTCAATGCCAGTTGGGGAATCACCAGCAGCGGCGGGCCGCTCTTGACAGGTCTGTTGATGCAGACCGCCGGCATCAATGCGCTACCGGCGGTGCTGTGGTGCGGCGCGGCGATCTTCGTCGCCTGCGCCTGGTGGGAGTACAAACAGGGCTACGTGGATTAACCCTTGGCCGCGGCGGCGACCTGCTTCTGGCGCAGGCGCTCGTTGCGCGCCATGTAGAGGCTCGACCCGATCACGCCGATCGACACCACAAGGATGGTCAACGCCGCCACCGCGTTCACGCGCGGGTCCAGACCCAGGCGGGCGCGCGAGAAGATCACGATAGGCATCGTCGACGAGCCGGGCCCGGACAGGAAGGCCGACAGCACCACGTCGTCCAGCGACAGCGTGAATGTCAGCAGCCACGCGGAGCCCAGCGCCTGCGTGATGTTCGGCAGCGTCACCAGGAAGAACACCTGGAACGGACGACAGCCGAGATCCATCGCCGCCTCTTCCAGCGACTTGTTCATCTCCTGGAGGCGCGACTGCACCACCACCGCAGCGTAGGCCATGCCCAGCAGCGTGTGGCCCAGCCAGATCGTCACCAGGCCGCGCTCCGGGAAGCCGAACGCCTTCTGCACCGACACCAGCATCAGCAGCAGCGACAGGCCGATGATCACCTCCGGCATCACCAGCGGCGCGCTGACCATGCCCGAGAACAGCGTGCGGCCAGCGAAGCGCTGGTAGCGGTTCAGCACAAACGCCGCGAACGTCCCCAGTATCACCGAGCTGCAAGCCGTCAGCAGCGCGATGCGCAGCGACAGCCCGAAGCCGCTGATGATCTCCGAGTCGTTCATCAGCGCCTCGTACCACTGCGTCGAGAACCCGCTCCACACCATGTCCTGGCGCGAGCTGTTAAACGAGAACACCACCAGTACCACGATGGGCAGGTAGAGGAACAGATAACCCAGCGACAGCCAGCCGCGCCCGAACCAGCGCTGCACGAAATTCGAATGTGCCTTCATGGACGGGCCTCCTGCTCTGCCTTGTATTTATTGAAGATCGCCATCGGCACCAGGATCAGCAGGATCACCACCACCGTCACCGCGGACGCCAGCGGCCAGTCGTTATTGGTGAAGAACTCGTCCCACAGCTGGCGGCCGATCATCAGCGTTTCCGGGCCGCCCAGCAGCTCCGGGATCACGTACTCGCCCACCGCCGGGATAAACACCAGCATGGTGCCGGCGATGATGCCGGACTTCGACAGCGGCACGGTGATGCGCCAGAACGCTTGCATCGGCGTCGCGCCCAGGTCGGCCGCGGCCTCCAGGAAGCGCAGGTCCATCTTCACCAGGTTGGCGTACAGCGGCAGGATCATGAACGGCAGGTAGGCGTAGACCATGCCGATGATGAGCGAGAACTGGGTGTTCATCAGGTGCAGCGGCTCGCTGATCGCGCCTATGCTGATCAGGAAGTGGTTCAGGATGCCATTGTTGGCCAGGATGCCCTTCCACGCGTAGATGCGCAGCAGGAAGGAGGTCCAGAACGGCATCATCACCAGCATCAGCAGCACCGGCCGCACGGTCGGCTTGGCGCGCGCCATGAAGTAGGCGAACGGGTAGCCGATGAGGAGGCACAGCGAGGCCGTGATGGCGGCGAACTTGAGGGAGTTCAGGTAGGTGATCGCATACAGGTCGTCCTGCGCGATGAACAGGTAGTTGGCGATCTTGACCTTGAGCGTGATGACGCCGTCGACCATCGTCATCAACGTGCCGAAGGGATTGCCGCCGGTGTCGGCCTCGGTGAAGCTGATGCGCATCACGATCAGGAACGGCACCAGGAAGGCCATCGTCAGCCACAGGAAGGGCACGGCGATCACCAGGTTGCGGCCGGAGAGCCAGCGCCCGCCCAGCAGGTACTTGAGAGTTTTCATGGCTGCGCTCCGCCTTAGCTGGTCAGCACGACGACGTCGGCGCCGTCCCACCAGGCGTGGACGCGCTGGTCGCGCTTGAGCGCCGATTCGTCATGGCGCGCAGCGTTGGTGCGCGAGACCTTGAGCGTCGTACCGCTGTCGAGGCGCACATGGTACAGCGTCTCGTTGCCGAAGTAGGCCATGGCGGTGATCACGCCCTGCACGCAGTTGTAGCCGTCCTCGCTGGCCTTGGCGCGCTGCGCCGCGGTCGGCGCCTCGGCCTGCACGGCGATCTTCTCGGGACGCACCGCCACCGACACCGGCATGCCCACCGTGCCGGTGATGCCGTGGGTGACGTAGTGGCGGCATTCCGGGGTCTCGATGATGACGTGGTCCGGCTCATCGACCGTCACGCTGCCCTCGAACATATTAACGCTGCCGATGAAGTCCGCCACGAAGCGGCAGTTCGGCGTTTCGTAGATCTCGCCCGGCGCGCCCACCTGCAGGATGCGGCCTTCGCTCATCACGGCGATGCGGGTCGCCATGCTCATGGCCTCGTCCTGATCGTGCGTGACCATCACGCAGGTAACGCCCACTTCCTCGATGATGCCGACCAGTTCCATCTGCGTGCGTTCGCGCAGCTTCTTGTCCAATGCGCCCAGCGGCTCGTCCAGCAGCAGCAACTGCGGACGCTTGGCCAAGCTGCGCGCCAGCGCCACGCGCTGTTGCTGGCCGCCGGACAGCTGGTGCGGCTTGCGCTTGCCGTAAGCGGTGAGCTGCACCAGCGACAGCATCTGCTCCACGCGCGCGGCGATTTCGTCCTTCGGCAGGCCGTCGCGGCGCAGGCCGAAGGCGATGTTGTCCCAAACAGACAAGTGCGGGAACAGCGCGTACGACTGGAACATCATATTGATCGGGCGTTCGTATGGCGGCACGCCGACGATATCCTGGCCGCCCAGCATGATCTGGCCCTGGGTCGGCGTTTCGAAACCGGCCAGCATGCGCAGCAGCGTGGACTTGCCGCAGCCGGAACTCCCCAGCAGCGCGAATATCTCGCCCTTGTTGATCGCCACCGACACATCGTTGACGGCGCGGACGCCATCGAATTCCTTCACCAGGTTGCGGATCAGCAGAAAGGGTTCTCGCTCTTGGGTCATGTTATTAAAATATAAATGATATTAATAATATACTGAATACGGGCCGACCGCAGGCCGCGCGCTTAGTCGAACCCGTGATTATAAATGACGAAATCACACATGCAACAGCAGGTGTTCCCGCTCCCACGGGCTGATGACGGTCATGAACTCCTGGTGCTCCAGCTCCTTGATCGCCGTGTACACGTCGATGAAGCGCTCGCCCAGCACATCGCGCAGCCGGTCCTCGCGCCGCAGCAGCTCCAGCGCCTGCGGCAGCCCTTGCGGCAGCTCGAACACGTGGTCGTAGGCGCTGGCGGTGGTCATCGGCGTCGGCTCCAGCTGGTCCACCAGGCCGAGATATCCGCAGGCCAGCGTGACCGCCATCGCCAGGTAGGGATTGGCGTCCGCCCCGATGATGCGGTTCTCCACCCGCCGCTGCTCGACGCCGGAGATGGGAATGCGGAAGCCAACGGTGCGGTTGTCGATGCCCCACTGGATGTTGATCGGCGCGGCCGTGTGGCGCACGATGCGGCGGTAGGAGTTCACATACGGCGCCATGATCGCCATCACCGCCGGCGTGTAGCGCTGCAGGCCGCCGATGTAGTGGCGGAAGTGGGCCGACGGCGAGCCGTCCGCCGCGCTGAAGATATTGCGGCCGGTGGCGGCGTCGCTCACGCTCTGGTGCACATGCATCGCCGATCCCGGCTCGCCCGCCATCGGCTTGGCCATGAAGGTGGCGTACATGTCGTGCTTGAGCGCCGCCTCGCGCAAGGTGCGCTTGAAGTAGAAGACGTTGTCGGCCAGGGCCAGCGGATCGCCGTGCTGGAAATTGAGGCCCATCTGGCCGGCGCCGGTTTCGTGGATCAGCGTGTCGACGTCGAGGTTCATCAGCGCGCAGTAGTCGTAGATGTCCTCGAACAGCGGATCGAATTCGTTGACGGCGTCGATGCTGTAGACCTGGCGGCTGGTTTCGGCGCGGCCGCTGCGGCCAACGGGCGCTTTCAGCGGCAGGTCGGGATCGATGTTCTTCTCGGTCAGGTAGAACTCCAGCTCCGGGCCCACCACCGGCTTCCAGCCACGCTCCGCATACAGCTTGAGCACGCGCCGCAGCACCGAGCGCGGAGCGAAATCGACCAGCGTGCCGTCGGCGAAGTAGCAGTCGTGGATCACCTGCGCGGTGGGGTCGATGGCCCAGGGGACCTTGGTGATGCTGCCGGGGTCCGCGCGCAGGATCATGTCGCGGTCGGTGGAGGAGATGGCGCGGTCATAGGCCGCGTTCTCGATCGGGTAGTTGCCGGTGACGGTCATGCCCAGCACCGCCTCGGGGATGCGCATGCCGCGCTCCTGGGTGAATTTGGCGCGCGGCAGGATCTTCCCGCGCGCCACACCCGTCAGGTCGGGTACCAGGCATTCGATTTCAGTGACTCGGTTCTCGTTGAGCCACTGGTCCATATCGGCATCGGAGAAGTTTTCACGGATAGACATGTTCGCTCTCTGTGGTCATGATCAAGCGATCGATAGTCTAATTTACCATGTTTACAACCTTTCTTCCTCTGCCTCCACGCGCGTTTGCACAAGAATCTTTTTGATTTCAGGTACACAGGAGCCGCAATTGCCGCCGGCCTTCAGGCAGGCCGTCACTTCGGGCACCGTCTTCAGGTCCTTTTCGACGATGGCGCTGCAGATGGTGTTGCGGCCCACGCCGAAGCAGGAGCACACAGTGGGGCCGGTGTCCGCGCCCTTCTCGACCGGCATGCCGACCAACAGGCCAACGCGGTCTATCTCGCTCAGCTCCGCCTTGACGAACAGGCTCGCCAGCCAGGCGCGCGACGGCATGTCCTGGCGCGGCGACAGGAAGATGCACTGGTCGATGCGGTCGTTCACCACGTGCACGGCGCGGTACACGCCGGCGGTGCGGTCCTCGTATTCGAGCCAGTCGGCGTCCAGGTCGGCCACGCCCAGCAGCTCGCGCGCCCAGGCGCCGAAGTCCTTGATGGTGTTGCGGCCGGCCAGCTCGTAGCGGGCGAATTCGCGGCCCTGAATGCGCGTCCAGTGGGCCACGCTGTCGAGGTTCATTTCGGTGCGGCTCAGGATGAAGCCATGCCAGTTCACGCGGAACTGCTCGATGCGCACCGGCGTGTGCTTGAATTCCGGCTCGCCGGAGACCGGATCGACCACCGGGTTGACCAAGGCGCCCACGCGCGCGTCGGACGAGGTCTGGCCCGACCAGTGGATCGGAATGAACACGCTGCCGCGCGGGATGCCGCCGCCGTGCTGCACGCGCGCCACCATCGCGCCCCACTGGGAGCTCACGCGCGCCAGTTCGCCCTCGCGCACGCCGTGCAGCAGCGCGTCCTGCGGGTGGATGTCGACGAAGGATTCCGCGATGTGGTCGGCCAGCGTGGCGGACTTGCCGGTGCGGGTCATGGTGTGCCACTGGTCGCGCACGCGGCCGGTGTTGAGCGACAGCGGGAAGTCCTCGCAGATGGCGTTGGCCGGCGCACGGGTGGCGGTGGCGATGAAGCGCGCCTTGCCGTCGGCGTGGGCGAAGACGTTGTCCTTGAACAGGCGCGCTTCCACCTGCAGTTCGCCCGATGCGGCGCGGCGCACCGGCCACTGGGTCGGTTCCAGATCGTCGTACTGGCGCTGATCGAGGCCGGACAAGCCGGACATGTCGAAGGCGCGCGGCACGTCGCCGACGGCGTTGCGGAAGCCGCTCAGGCGCGCGTGTTCATCGAACACGCCTTGGGCGCCGCCGAAATCGAAACCGCCGAAGCCCATGCGCTGCGCGAACAGCGACAGGATCTTCCAGTCGGGCAGCGCCTCGCCCGGCGCGGGCAGGAAGGCGCGCTGGCGCGAGATGCGGCGCTCGGAGTTGGTGACGGTGCCGTCCTTCTCGCCCCAGCCCAGCGCCGGCAGCAGCACGTCGGCGTAGGCGTTGGTGTCGGTGTTCTGCATGATGTCGGTGGCGACCACCAGCTCACACTTTTCCAGGGCGCGCCGCACCTGGTCCGCGTCCGGCAGGCTGACCATCGGATTGGTGGCGATCACCCACACCGCCTTGACCTTGCCCTCTTCGATCGCGCGGAACAGGTCGACCGCCTTCAGGCCAGGCCTGGCGGCGATGGCGGGAGAGTCCCAGAAGGTCTGCACCACCTCGCGGTGATCGGCGCGGTCCAGGTCCATGTGCGCGGCCAGCATGTTGGCCAGGCCGCCCACTTCGCGCCCGCCCATGGCGTTGGGCTGGCCGGTGATCGAGAACGGGCCCATGCCCGGCTTGCCGATACGGCCGCCGATCAGGTGGCAGTTGATGATGGCGTTGACCTTGTCGGTGCCGGCCGACGACTGGTTCACGCCCATCGAGAACGCGGTGATGGTCTTGCGCGTGTTGGCGAAGGACTCGTAGAACTCCATCAGCACCGGCAGCTCGATGCGGCAGATCTTCGCCACGGCGGCGGGATCGCTGCAATCGATGTTGGCCGTGTCCAGCGCCGCATCCAGGCCGTTGGTGTGATGGCCGATGAACTCAGGATCGACCGCGCCGATGCGCGCCAGGTAGCTCAGCAAGCCGTTGAACAGCCAGACGTCGGTGCCCGCCTTGACCGGCAGGTGCAGGTCGGCCAGCTCGCAGGTGGCGGTGCGGCGCGGATCGATGACGACGATCTTCATCTCCGGCCGGCTTTCCTTGGCCTTGAGCAGGCGCTGGAACAGGATGGGATGGCACCACGCGGTGTTGGAGCCAACCAGCACCACCATGTCCGTCAGTTCCAGGTCGTCGTAGCAGAGCGGCACCAGGTCCTCGCCGAAGGCGCGCTTGTAGCCGGCCACCGCCGACGACATGCACAGGCGCGAGTTGGTGTCGATGTTGGCGCTGCCGATGTAGCCCTTCATCAGCTTATTGGCGACGTAGTAGTCCTCGGTCAGCAGCTGGCCGGAGACGTACAGCGCCACCGCGTCCGGGCCATGCTCGGCGATGATGGAGCGCCAGGCGCCGGCCACCTTGTCCAGCGCGGCGTCCCACGACACGCGGCGCAGGCCGTCCGCGTCGCGCACCTGCGGATACAGCAGGCGGCCTTCGAGGCCAATCGTCTCACCCAGCGCGGAACCCTTGACGCACAAGCGTCCCTTGTTCGCGGGATGCAGCTTGTCGCCGGCGATGGCGAACGTGCCGTCGGCCATGGGCGTGGCCTGCACGCCGCAACCTACGCCGCAATAAGCGCAAGTGGTGCGTACCGCAAGATGGTCAGTGGACAGGTTCAAGATGCTTCTCGCTCAAATCATGCGGCGCGCGCGGACAGCGCTTCGCCAAACAACAGGTTTTGCCGGATCGGCGTAATGTCGGTGCGGTTTTGAATCAGGTTGAAGTACCACGGGCCATCCTTGACATCGCCATACAGCACGGCGCCGGTCACGCGGCCGTCCTTCAACACCAGCCGCTTGTAGACGCCGCGCCGCGCGTCGCGCAGCACCAGGTCCTCGCTGCCCTCGCCGCCGATGAAATCGCCGACCGAGTACAGGTCCACGCCGGTCACCTTCAGGCGGGTTGGCGACGTTTGCTGCACGTAGCGGCGCACGCCGGCGCCGGCCAGGTGGGCGCCGCAGACGCGCGCCTGGTCCCAGATCGGCGCCACCAGGCCGAAGGTGGCGCTGCGGTGCTGCACGCATTCGCCGACGGCGTACACGCGCGGATCGTAGGTCTGCAGCGTATCGTCGACCACGATGGCGCGTTCGCAATGCAGGCCGGCCGCCTTGGCCAGGTCGATGTTGGGACGCACGCCAGCGGTCATCACCACCAGGTCCGCCGGGATCTCGCTGCCGTCCTTGAAGCGCACCGCGCGGGCGCGATCCGGGCCGACGATTTCGGCGGTCTGCGCGTTCATCATGAACTTCAGGCCCTTGGCTTCCAGCGCCTTTTGCAGCAGCAGCGCGGCGGGCTTGTCGAGCTGCTGGTTCATCAGCGCATCGGTCACGTGCACCACGGTGACGGACATGCCTTGGCGTTGCAGGCCGTTGGCCGCTTCAAGGCCCAGCAGGCCGCCGCCGATCACCACCGCGTGGCGGTGATTGCGCGCCATCGCCAGCATGCTTTCCACGTCCTGGATGTCGCGGAAGGCCAGCACGCCGGAAAGCTCGTGGCCCGGCACCGGAATGATGAAGGGCTTGGAACCGGTGGCGATCAGCAGCCGGTCGTAGCGCACTTCCAGCCCGGAGCGGGCGCGCACGATGCGCTTGCGGCGGTCGATGTGCTCGACCGGGTCGCCGGCGTGCAGCGTGATGCCATGCTGGACGTACCATTCGCGCGTGTTGAGCATGATGTCTTCCATGCTCTTCTCGCCCGCCAGTACAGGCGACAGCAGGATGCGGTTGTAGTTACCATGCGGCTCGGCGCCGAACACGGTGATGTCGTACATGTCCGGCGCCAGCTTGTACAGCTCCTCCACCGTACGCATGCCGGCCATGCCGTTGCCGATCACGACCAGCGCGGGTTTCACAGGCCGACCCAGACTTTGCCGCCATCGATGCGGGCGGGATAGGTGCCGACCGAGTGGTGCGGCGCCTCCAGGCATTCGCCCGTTTGCAGGTCGAAGTGCTGCTTGTAGATCGGCGAGGCGACCACGATGCGTTCACCCAGGTTGCCCACCAGGCCGCGCGACAGCACGGCGGCTTCGGAATTCGGATCGTAGTTATCGATGGCGAATACACGCGCGCTGCCGTCGTCCACATGGAACACGGCGACCTGCTGCTTGTTCAACAGCGCGCACACGCCGGTGTTGGGCACGATCTCGTCCAGGTTGCAGACGGCGATCCAGTTATCGGTTTGAATATCGCGATGCATAATGTTCTCCTCAAGCTGCCTTGACTGCGATCGGAATCACGCGCTTGCGCTCTTCCACGGTGGCCGGACGAATCTGTCCGCGTTCTTCCATGAACAACACGTTCTCGTCGCCCTTCTCGCTGTTGACGAAGTGGCGGAAACGCTTGCGGGTTTCAGGATTCTCGACGGCTTCCTTCCACTCGCATGCATAGGTGTCGACGACGTGCTGCATATCGGCTTCCAGTTCGGCGCCGATGCCCAGCTTGTCGTTGACGACGACCTGCTTCAGGTAATCCAGGCCGCCTTCCAGGTTCTCGCGCCACACGCTGGTGCGCTGCAGGCGGTCGCCGGTGCGGGTGTAGAACATCAGGAAGCGGTCGATGTACTTGACCAGCGTGGCCTTGTCCAGGTCCGTGGCCAGCAGCTCGGCGTGGCGTGGCTTCATGCCGCCGTTGCCGCATACGTACAGGTTCCAGCCCTTTTCTGTGGCGATCACGCCGACGTCCTTGCCCTGCGCCTCGGCGCACTCGCGGGTGCAGCCCGATACGCCGAACTTGATCTTGTGCGGGGTGCGCAGGCCCTTGTAGCGGTTCTCCAGTTCGATCGCCAGGCCGATGGAATCATCGACGCCGTAACGGCACCAAGTCGAGCCGACGCAGGACTTCACCGTGCGCAGCGACTTGCCGTAGGCGTGGCCGGATTCGAAGCCGGCGGCGATCAGCTCTTCCCAGATCAGCGGCAGCTGCTCGACGCGGGCGCCGAACAGGTCGACACGGGCGCCGCCGGTGATCTTGGTGTACAGCTGGTACTTCTTGGCCACCATACCGACCGCGATCAGGCCATCGGCGGTGACTTCGCCGCCCGGCATGCGCGGCACAACCGAGTAGGTGCCGTCCTTCTGGATATTGCCGAGGAAGTAGTCGTTGGTGTCCTGCAGGCTGGCGTGTTCCTTCTTCAGCACGAAGTCGTTCCACACCGAGGCCAGGATGCTGGCGGCCAGCGGTTTGCAGACGTCGCAGCCCAGGCCCTTGCCATGCTTGGCCAGCAGGTCGCCGAAGGTCTTGATCTGGCCTACTTTGATCAGGTGGAACAGCTCCTGGCGCGAGTAGGCGAAGTGTTCGCACACATGGTTGTTGACGGCCATGCCGAGCTTTTTCATCTCGGCCTTCATCACCTGCGTCACCAGCGGCACGCAGCCGCCGCAGGAGGTGCCGGCGTTGGTGCAGCTTTTCAGTTCGCCGATGGTGGTGGCGCCGCCGGCCACCGCGCCGCACAACGCGCCCTTCGACACGTCGTTGCAGGAGCAGATCTGCGCGCTTTCAGGCAGCGCGTCAACGCCCAGGCCAGGCTTGGCCGCGCCATCCGACTGCGGCAGGATCAGGAACTCCGGCGATTCCGGCAGCTCGATTTTGTTCAGCATCATCTGCAGCAGCGTGCCGTATTCGCTGGCGTCGCCCACCATCACGCCGCCCAGCAGGTAGCGGCCGCAATCGGAGACGACGATCTTCTTGTAGATCTGTTTGCGCTCATCGGTGAACTGGTAGGAGCGGCTGCCTTCGACCTTGCCGTGCGGGTCGCCGATACTAGCCACGTCCACGCCCATCAGTTTCAGCTTGGTGCTCATGTCGGCGCCGGCGAATTCCGCCGCTTCGCCCAGAATGTGCTTGGCCGCGACGCGCGCCATCTCGTAGCCCGGCGCCACCAGGCCGAAGATCAAGCCGCCCCACAGCGCGCATTCGCCGATGGCGTAGACGTCCGGGTTGGAGGTGACGCAGTTGTTGTTGATCTCGATGCCGCCGCGCGGGCCGATGGCCAGGCCGCTCTCGCGCGCCAGCATGTCGCGCGGGCGGATACCGGCCGAGAACACGATCATGTCGGCGTCCAGGTGGCCGCCGTCGGCGAACTCCATGCGGTGGGTGCCGTCGACGCCGTCGACGATGGCGGTGGTGTTCTTACCCGTGTGGACGGTCACGCCCAGTTCCTCGATCTTCCGGCGCAGCACGCGCGCGCCGCCGTCGTCCACCTGCACCGCCATCAGACGCGGCGAGAATTCGACCACGTGGGTATCCAGGTTCATGTCGCGCAGCGCCTTGGCACATTCGAGGCCCAGCAGGCCGCCGCCGATGACGACGCCGGTCTTCGAGCGCTTGCCGCATTCGAGCATCGCTTCCAGGTCTTCGATGGTGCGGTAGACGAAGCAGTCCTTGCGCTCCTTGCCCGGCAGCGGCGGCACGAAGGGGAAGGAACCGGTGGCGATCACCAGTTTGTCGTAGTCCAGCACATTGCCGTCGGCCGTGGTGACGGTCTTGGCGGCGGTGTCGATCTGGGTGGCGCGGGTGTTCAGGCGCAGCACCATGTCGTCGCGCTCGAAGAAGCCCGGTTTCACCAGCGACAGGTCTTCCGCCGATTTACCGGAGAAGAATTCGGACAGGTGCACGCGGTCGTAGGCGGGGCGTGGCTCTTCGCACAGCACCGTCACCTGCAGGTTGGCGGCGCCGCTGTTGGCCAGGCTTTCCAGGAATTTGTGGCCAACCATGCCGTGGCCGATAACGATGATCTTCATGATGTCCTCTTAAGCTCTTAAGCTCTTAAGCTGCCAGCTTGGTGGCGGTTGCGGTTTCTTCGACGGCGCTGCTGCTGAAGCGGGCGGCCAGTGCGCACAATGCGGATGCGCCGACGACGATGCCCAGGATGCTCAGCGTCTGCTGCGTGTTGCCCAGGCCTTTCATCAGGAAGCCCGCGGCCACCGCGCCGACGTTGCCGCCCGCGCCGATGATGCCGGCCACGCCGCCCAGGGCGCGCTTGTCGACGAAAGGCACGATGGCGTAGGTGGCGCCGCAGGCCATGTGGGTGAACAGGCCGAAGACCAGCATGGCGCCGATCGCCAGCGCGGCGCTGCCGGCGTTGGCGAACATCAGCAGGCCGGCGCCTTCGCCCAGCATCAGCACGAACAGCAGCGTGACGCGGTTATTCAGGTTGCCGGCGGCGGCGAATTTGTCCGACACCCAGCCGCCCAGCGCACGGGCGAACAATGCCAGCAGGCCGAAGCTGCCCGCCGCCATGCCGGCTTGGGCCAGCGTCAATTTGAAGTGGTCGACGTAGTAGATCGCGGCGATGTTGTGGATGAAGATCTCGATGCCGAAGCAGGCGCCGTAGGTAATGAACAGCATCCATACGCGGTAGTTGACGGAGGCCAGCTTGAAACTCTCCCAGCCGCCTTTTTTGCCGCCTTCGATAGCGATGCCGGCCGCGCGCAGTTCGGTGAAGTTCCCTTGCGGGCAGTCCTGCGTGTAGCGGTAGTAGACACCAGCCATGATGATCATCAGGACGCCCGGCACGATCAGGGCGGCGCGCCAGCCGTAGGTTTCGCTCACGCCCAGCATGATCATGGCGGTCATCAGCAGCGGCATGGTGGCTTGCGCCACGCCGCCGCCCGCATTGCCCCAGCCTGCGGCGGCCGCGTTGGCGGTGCCCACCACTTTAGGTGCGAACATCACCGAGGTGTGGTACTGCGTGATGACGAAGCTGGCGCCGGCCGCGCCGATCCCGAGGCGGAAGAACAGGAAGCTCTCATAGCTCTGCGCGAAAGCCACGCCGATCACCGGGATGGAACCCAGCAGCAGCAAGCCGGTATAGGTTTTGCGCGGGCCGAAGTGGTCGCACAGCGGGCCGACCACCAGCCGCACGAGGATGGTGATGGCAACAGCGGCGATATTGATGTTGGCGATCTGCGCGACGCTCAGGCCGAATTCACCTTTAATCACCGGCATCAGCGGCGCGCAGGCGAACCACGCGAAGAAGCAGACGAAGAACGCCATCCAGGTCAGGTGGAACGCGCGCATCTGCGGCGTTGAGATCGAAAAGAGCTTGATGCTGGTAGCTTTGGTGGCCATTTTTTTATCCCGTTCAGAAAACAAAAAGGCGCCCGCACAACCAAGGTCACCTAAGACCGGGTTGGGCGGACGCCGTTGTCCTGCCAACCCGCCATTGGGTCGGCTGATGTATTCGGGGGGATCGCCGTTGATCCCTTAGCCTTCGTATTGCAAGAGCTGTGCCAGCCCGCTTGCCACGTGTTTACAGGGGGAGAGGGCCGCAGCGGGCCTCGATTACGCCGCCACGGTGCGATGTTGCGGTGCACGATTGCACGCTATCGGTGCGCGTTGACGGTGCAGGCCAGCGCTTCACGGCGCCGGCGGTTTGTTGACGATATTTCAAGCTCGGCTTATGCTGGCGGCCATGAACCTACGCCCAATTCTTCGCAGCACAGCACTGGCGGCCACCGCCGCCCTTCTGGCCACATCCGCGTTTGCCGCCCGCGTACTGGATGAGACGACGATCCAGATCGATGGGCAGGCGCGCCGCTACTATCACCTGCACGACGCCCCGAACAACGGGCCAGCGACGCCTGTCGTGCTGCTCAGCGGGTCGGGCTGCAAGGAGTTCGGCAGCCGCGTGCCGTTCTTCTTCGAGCGCTATCCGGCGCCGGTGGACGTCTACTTCCTTGAAAAGATCGGCATCCAGAAGGGAGCGGATGGGCAGGCATGCTCCGATGCCTACAACGAGGCGGACACCCTGGATCGGCGGGTAAGCGACACCCTGGCGTTCATTGAACAGGAACCGGCATTGAAGGCCGCGGGCGCGCGCAGTATCGCGATACTTGGCTTCTCCGAGGGCGGCGCGGTGGCACCCATCGTGGCGCTGCGTAGCCCGAAGATAGGCTGGCTCGCCACGGGAGGCAGTGGCGGTCTGCCGCAAAGCCAGAGCTTCCTGATCTTCGCCGGACGTGGCGTGCCGCCCTACGCATCGCCTTTCTCGCGCGAGATCTTCCTGAACACCTTCGCCGCGATCAAGGCCGATCCGCAAAGCCTGGACAAGGCGTTCTTCGGCCATCCGTATCGCTACTGGAGTTCGCACCTGTTCCACGATCCCTTGTCCACCTACGCCCAACTGGATATACCGATCATCGCCGCCATGGGCGAGAAGGACGAAAGCGAAGCCATTGAATCAGGACGGGCCTTGCGGGACTACTTCGCCGGCCATCCGGAAAAGAAGTTCACCTTCATCGAATACGCCAACGCCAGCCACACGCTGCAAGCTCCGGACAAGGCCAACCTGCAGGACTTCGTCGGCGGCCTGGCGGAGTGGTTCAAGTCAAGCGTCAAGCGCTAGCGCGCACGGGTTCGGCGAGGGCCTGCCAATCATCCGCGCAGCGCACCACGTCGCCGACGACGATGATGCTTGGGCTGCCCAGGCCACTGGCGCGCAGCGCTTGCGGCAGTTGGCCCAAGGTGGTGATCAACTGGCGCTGGTTGTCGCGCGTGGCCGATTGCACCACCGCCACCGGCGTCTCGGCCGCCGCGCCGCCCGCCAGCAGGCCGGCCTGGATCGCGTCCACGCGGGCCACGCCCATATAGATCACCAGCGTCAGGCCGCTCTGCGCCAGCGCTTTCCATTCGGGTTCGGATTCCGCATCCTTGCCATGGCCGGTGACGAAGGTCACGCCCTGGCTCCACGAGCGGTGCGTCAGCGGGATGCCGATGCTGGTCGGCGCGGCCAGGCCGCTGCTGATGCCCGGTACCACGTCGACCTCGATGCCGTGCGCGCGCAGCGATGCCCGCTCTTCGCCGCCTCGCCCGAACATATATGGATCTCCACCCTTCAGGCGCACCACACGATGCCCCGCGCGCGCCTCGGCGATCATCAGCCGTTCGATGAATTCCTGCGGCGTGGAGGCGCATCCGCCTCGCTTGCCGACCTGGATCACCCGCGCCGTCGATGGCGCGAAGTTGAGTATCTCCGGGTTGACCAAATCGTCGATCAACACCACGTCGGCGCGCTCGATGGCGCGGACGGCCTTTAACGTCAACAGTTCCGGGTCGCCGGGACCGGCGCCTACCAAGGTTACGCTGCCCATGATGTTCTCCTCATGAAGTTCTAACTATCCTGCCGCGGCCAGCGCCGCGCTGACCATTTCATCAATCTCGCCGGTGATGTTGGACAGCACGCCCGCCACCACCGAGAATTCCTTGCCCGCGTGCCCCGCCCTCGCAGCGACGATGCGCGCGTTGAAGGCCACCATCCGCGCCTGGCGGTTGATGGTGTCGATATCGGTGATCACGCCGCGCAGCTGCTTGCGCACCATGCGGGCGTGCTTCTTCGCCTGCTCTTCGTAGATGCTGGTGATGGTGTTTAAGATCGCCAGCGTCGGCGTGGTGATGCGCACCAGCTCCGCCAGCAGCTCCGCCGTCTGCGACGATCCCAGTGCGATCGACTTCAGGGTGCGCTCGCCCAGGTCGGCGAAGGCGGTGACCTGCCGGTCGCCATCCAGCTTGCCGAAGTAGGCCTCCCGCAGCTCGGGACAGAACACGCCCGGCAGGCCGTCCTTCTCGGCCAGCAGGGACTTGTTCGCGCCGCGGAACACCGCCAGCGCCTCCTGCGCGATGGCGGCGGCATCCTCCTGCCCCTGCGACGCCAGCAGCGCATACAACACGATGCGCTGCGACAGGAAGCGCCGGCGGCCCGACAGATTGATCAACGCGCCGAACACTTCACCGGACAGCGCCTTGGTGTCGGCGCTCTCCGGCGCCAGTGGGGGCGTGGTCATATCCATCAAGCGGCTTCCTTAGCGGGATGCGCCTGTTTGCGGTACAAGAACTCCAGCACCGCCGTGCGGTACTCGCCGTAGCGCGCATCCTGCGCCAGCGCCACGCGGTCGCGCGGACGATCCAGCCGCACGTCGACGATCTCGCCGATGGTGGCGGCCGGGCCGTTGGTCATCATCACGATGCGGTCCGACAGCAGCACCGCCTCGTCCACATCGTGCGTGACCATCACCACGGTCGATTTGGTGGCCGCGACGATCTTCAGCAGCTCGTCCTGCAGGTGCGCGCGCGTCAACGCGTCGAGCGCGCCGAACGGCTCGTCCATCAACAGCACCTTGGGCTCCATCGCCAGCGCGCGGGCGATGCCGACACGCTGCTTCATGCCGCCCGAAATCTCGTGCGGACGCTTGCCTTCCGCCGCCGTCAGGCCGACCAGCGCCAGCGCCTGCAAGGTGCGCTCGCGCAGCTGGCTGCGCGTTTCGGCCTTGCCGAACACGCGCTCCACGCCGAGGTGGATGTTCTCGTAGCAGGTCAACCAGGGCAGCAGCGAGTGGTTCTGGAACACCACCGAGCGCTCCGGCGACGGCCCGGCGATCTCGCGGTTGGCGCACAACAGCACGCCGTCCGTGGGCTTGAGCAGGCCGGCGATCAGGTTCAGCAAGGTCGACTTGCCGCAGCCCGAGTGGCCGATCAGCGTGATGAACTCTCCCTTGCGCACCGTCAGGTCGATCTCGCGCAGCGCGTGGAATACGCCCTTCCGGGTGTGGAACACCATCTCCACGCCTTCGATATCGATGAATTTTGGCTCGTCCATGATCGCGCTCCTTTAGTTGGATACTTGTTCGTAGGTGAAGGCGCGGGCCAGTGCCATCAGCGCCTGCTCCAGCATCAGCCCGACCACGCCGATGGCGACGATGGCGATGATGATGTGCGGGACATTGAGGTTGTTCCACTCGTCCCACACCCAGAAGCCGATGCCCACGCCGCCGGTCAGCATCTCGGCCGCGACGATCACCAACCACGCGGTGCCGATCGACAGCCGCACGCCGGTCAGGATGTAGGGCAGCGCGGACGGCAGCAGGATCTTGGTCAGCACCTTCCACTCCGTCAGGTTGAGCACCCGCGCCACGTTCATGTAATCCTGCGGCACGCGCTGCACGCCGACGGCGGTGTTGATGATCATCGGCCAGATCGAGCAGATGAAGATCGACCAGATGGCGGCCGGGTTGGCGGACTTGAACACCAGCAGGCCGATAGGCAGCCAGGCCAGCGGCGACACCGGCTTGAGCAAACTGATGATCGGACCGAACATGCTGCCGATGAACTGCACGCGGCCGATCACAAAGCCCAGCGGGATGCCGACCAGCGCCGCCAGCCCGAAGCCCACGGCCACGCGCTGCAGCGAAGCGAGCACGTTCCAGCCTATGCCCTGGTCGTTCGGGCTTTTGCTGTAGAACGGATCGGAGAACAGCTTGACCGCTTCCTGCAAGGTCGCCAGCGGCGTCGGGAAGCTGCTGTTGTTGATGGTGATGATCTGCCAGATCAGCACCAGCAGCCCGGCGCCCAGCAACGGCGCGACGATCTTCATCACGGAGGCCGATACCTGCTCCCGCGCGCGCGCCGAGGGATTGGCGGCCAGCGGGCGACGCGGATGGCGGAACGGCGCCGTATCAACTTCTACAACCGCCGGCGTGGGCGCGGCGCTTTCAGGTTGGAGCATGGCGTTCATGGCATTCCCCCATCAGGCTTTGATCTTGAACGAGGCGGCGAACGCTTTCGGGTTCTTGCCGTCCCAAACGGAACCATCCATCAGCTTCGACGTGCGCATCGGGCTTTTCGGCACCGGTGTCTTGGTCATCGCCGCGGCTTCCTTGTACAAGTCGATCTGGTTGACCGAGGTGGCGACGGCCAGGTAATCCGGATCGTCCTTCAGCAAACCCCAGCGGCGGTGCTGCGTCATGAACCACATGCCGTCCGACAGGTAAGGGAAGTTGACCGCGCCGTCGTTGTAGAACTTCATGTAGTTCTGGTCGTCCCAGGTCTTGCCCAGGCCATTCTGGTAGCGGCCCATGATGCGCTGGTCGATCGCGTCCTTGCTGGTGTTGACGTAGGATTTATCGGCGATCACCTCGGCCATCTTGTTCTTGTTGGCCAGCGAGGCGTCGATCCATTTGCTGGCGTCGAGGATGGCGGCCATCATCGCGCGGCAGGTGTTCGGATGCTTCTTCGCGAATTCCAGCGTCGAGCCGAGCACCTTCTCGGGATGGTCCTTCCAGATGTCCTGCGTGGTGGTGGCGGTGATGCCCACGCCGTCCATGATGGCGCGATGGCCCCACGGCTCGCCCACGCAGAAGCCGTCCATGTTCCCGACCCGCATATTGGCCACCATCTGCGGCGGCGGCACGGTGATGACCTTGGCGTCCTTCATCGGGTTGATGCCGTTGGCGGCCAGCCAGTAGTACAGCCACATCGCGTGAGTGCCGGTCGGGAAGGTCTGGGCGAAGGTGTATTCGCGCTTGTCGGTCTGCATCAGCTTGGCCAGCGACGCGCCGTCGACCGCGCCCTTGTCGGCCAGCTTCTTCGACAGCGTGATGGCCTGGCCGTTGTTGTTCAGGCCCATGAGCACCGCCATGTCCTTCTTCTGGCCGCCGATGCCCATCTGCACGCCGTACAGCAGGCCATACAGCACATGGGCCGCGTCCAGGTCGCCGTTGGCCAGCTTGTCGCGCACGCCGGCCCACGAGGCCTCCTTGCTCAGCACGAACTTGACGCCGTACTTCTTGTCGAAGCCCAGCACCGAGGCCATCACCACCGACGCGCAGTCGGTCAGCGGAATGAAGCCGATCTTGATTTCTTCCTTCTCCGGCTTGTCCGAACCCGCCGCCCACACCCCACCCGTTGCCAATCCCAACATGCTTCCCCCTGCTACAAGACCTGCGCCATGAATGATTTGCCGACGCTTGGTGTTCACAGTGTTCGCATCGGATGGCAGGTCGATCCCTGCTCGTGGCTTTTCATATTCCATCGCAAATCCCTTATGTAGTCAGCAGAACAAAACGGCAAAAAAAAAGTCTACCCAACGTGAACGGATTCACGTGTGTAGACGTCGTTGTCTGGTGGACCTCACCGCCGTTGGCGAGGTACATCAAGCGCACCGTTGCGCTTGCTTACAGGCTATGCAATGTCCATGCCAGCAAGTTTGCAGGGGAAAGCCAGGGGGATAAGGAGGATGGGAGCGCCGTGCGGTGGGGCGGAAAACGCACCGCGATTGCGCGGTGCATCATTTTGGACGGGCGTCAGCCCAGTAGATCTTCGACGTCGATGATGCGCTGGGCCACCTCGGACAGCTTGAGGTTCTTGCTCATGGCCATGCTGCGCAGCTTTTGGTAGGCCTGCTCTTCGCTGAAACGTTGGCGCTCCATTAACAGGCCCTTGGCGCGCTCGATGATCTTGCGCTCGGCCAGCTTGCTCTTGGTGTCGGACAGTTCGTCCAGCAGCTTCTGCTCGCGCTTGAAGCGCGCCAGCGCCACCTGCAGCACCGGCTTGATGCGGTCGCTCTGCAGGCCGGCCACGATGTAGGCCGACACGCCGGCCGCCATGGCGGCCTCCATGCTCTCGGTGTCGTCGCTCTCGGTGAACATGACGATGGGGCGGCGCTCGTCGCGGGTGGCGATGACGATGTGTTCCAGCACGTCGCGCGCGTCGGATTCGGCGTCGACGATGATCATGTCGGGCTGCAGCTGGGCGATGCGTTCGGGCAGGTACATGTCCGGCGGCAGCGAGGCGACGATGTCGTAGCCCGCCTCCAGCAGGCCGATGCGCAGCGCGCGGGCCCGCTCGGCCTGCGCGCGCAGCGCTTCGTCATCCTCGTCGCCGGCCAGGATGATGGTGTTGACGACCACGATACGTAAATGTTTCATGGTCGTCATGCGGAGTATGGAAGAGAGTTCATGGCCTTACTGCAAGCAAGAATCAATCCATTCTACGGCACAAAGCCGACTCTCCGCCAGCGGCAACGCAGATCAGCCCAGGTCCGCCTCATACGCGCTCAGGCGCTTGGCCACGCGCGGCTGCAGCTCGTGGGCGGCGGCGACGGTCATTTCCAGGTCGTGCAGCTTGCCGTCCTTCAGGCCGTAGACCCAGCCGTGCACCGTCACATCCTGGCCACGGTCCCACGCGTCCTGCACGATGGTGGTCTGGCAGACGTTGGACACCTGCTCCACCACGTTGAGCTCGCACATGCGCTCGGCGCGCAGCTTGCTGGTCAGGACGTCGCCCAGGTAGCGCTCGTGCTTCTGGTGCACGTCCTGCACGTGGCGCAGCCAGTTGTCGGCCAGGCCGACGCGGGTGCCGGTCATCGCCGCGTGCACGCCCTTGCAGCCGTAGTGGCCGACGATGATCACGTGCTTCACCTTCAGCACGTCGATGGCGAACTGCAGCACCGACAGCGCGTTCAGGTCCGAGTGCACCACCACGTTGGCGATGTTGCGGTGGACGAAAACGTCGCCAGGCGCCAGGCCCAGCAGCTCATTTGCCGGCACCCGGCTGTCGGAGCAGCCTATCCACAGGTATTCGGGCGAGGCTTGCTGCGCCAGGCGGTTGAAGAAGTCCGGGTCGCGTTCGACTTCGGATTCGGCCCAGCGGCGGTTGTTGTCCAGCAGGTCGCGCAACGGGGAATTGCTGTTGTCCAGATCACTCATGATGCTCCTCTCGTACATAAGAAGACCGCCGGTCCACCCGGAAGGGTGGCGCGGCGGTCCGATATTACCAAGACTGCGTGACGTCGCAGTTACTCAACTGGCTACTCAAAAAAATCCTTCACCTTGTCGCGCCAGGTCTTGCTTTGCGGGCTGTGCTTGGCGCCGCCCTCGGTGGTCAGCTTCTCGAAATCGCGCAACATGTCCTTCTGCTTCTCGGTCAGCTTGACCGGGGTCTCGACCGCCACGTGGCAGAACAGGTCGCCCGCGAAGCCGGAACGCACGCCCTTGATGCCCTTGCCCTTGAGGCGGAAGGTCTTGCCCGACTGGGTGCCCTCGGGAATCGTGAACGATACTTTACCAGACAATGTCGGTACCTCGATGTCGCCGCCCAAAGCCGCCTTGGCGAACGAGATCGGCATCTCGCAATGCAGGTCGTCGCCCTCGCGCTGGAACACGCTGTGCGGCTTGATGTGGATCTCCACATACAAATCGCCCGACGGCCCGCCGTTGGTGCCCGGCTCGCCGTTGCCGGACGAGCGGATGCGCATGCCGTTGTCGATGCCGACCGGGATCTTCACTTCCAGCGTCTTGTTGCGCTTGATGCGGCCCTGGCCCGAGCATGCGGCGCATGGCTCCGGAATGATCTTGCCGGTGCCGTGGCATTTCGGACAGGTCTGCTGGATGCTGAAGAAGCCCTGCTGCATGCGCACCTGGCCGTGGCCGGCGCAGGTCGAGCACGTCACCGGCGAGGTGCCCGGCTTGGCGCCGGTACCGTGGCAGGTGTCGCACTTGTCCCAGGACGGCACGCGGATGGTGGTGTCGAAGCCGTGCGCGGCCTGCTCCAGCGTGATCTCGAGGTTGTAGCGCAGGTCGGCGCCGCGGTACACCTGCGGACCCTGGCTGCGGCCGCGGCCGCCACCGAAGATGTCGCCGAAGATGTCGCCGAAGGCGTCGCCGAAGCCGCCCGCGCCGCCGCCGAAGCCGCCTCCGCCGCCCATGTTCGGATCGACGCCGGCGTGACCATAGCGGTCATACGCCTCGCGCTTCTCCGGATTGGTCAGCATCTCGTAGGCTTCTTTGACTTCCTTGAATTTTTCTTCCGACTCTTTGCTATCCGGATTGCGGTCCGGATGGTATTTCATCGCCAGTTTGCGATACGACTTCTTGATCTCGTCTTCCGACGCGTTTTTGGCGACACCAAGTGTCTCGTAGAAATCTCGCTTTGCCATATTGTCGGCACCTTGCTGTATTTATACTGATGTACTGTTTATGCTAAAAAGCCGAGCCGGTGCCGTTTCCACGGCCGCACGGCTCGGCGCTCGTCCTCCCCGCTCGCGCGGGGATGGCGATCTTACTTGCCGATTACTTGCTGTCTTTGACTTCTTTGAAGTCGGCGTCCACCACGTCGTCCTGTGGCTTGGCCTGCTCGGCGCCCGCGCCCTGCTGGCCAGCGCCGCCTTCGGCGCCGCCACCGGCAGCGGCTTGCTGCGCCTGCATGTCAGCGTACATCTTCTCGCCCAGCTTCTGCGAAGCGGTCGACAGCGCGGCCACCTTGGCGTCGATCTCGGCCTTGTCGCCGGCCTTGATCGAACCTTCCAGGTCGGTGATCGCGGCTTCGATCTTTTCCTTCTCGCCCGCTTCCAGCTTGTCGCCGTATTCGGTCAGCGACTTGCGGGTCGAGTGCACCAGCGCGTCGGCCTGGTTGCGCGACTCGGCCAGCTCTTTCACTTTCTTGTCTTCCTCGGCGTTGACTTCGGCGTCCTTCACCATCTTCTGGATCTCGGCTTCGGTCAGGCCGGAGTTGGCCTTGATCGTGATCTTGTTCTCTTTGCCGGTGGCCTTGTCTTTCGCGCCGACGTGCAGAATGCCGTTGGCGTCGATGTCGAAGGTCACTTCGATCTGTGGCGTGCCGCGTGCTGCCGGCGGGATGCCTTCCAGATTAAATTCGCCCAGGCCCTTGTTGCCGGCCGCGATTTCACGCTCGCCCTGGTAGACCTTGATGGTCACCGCAGGCTGGTTGTCGTCGGCGGTCGAGAACACTTGCGAGAACTTGGTAGGAATCGTGGTGTTCTTGTGGATCATCTTGGTCATCACGCCGCCCAGGGTTTCGATACCCAGCGACAGAGGCGTCACGTCCAGCAGCAGCAAGTCCTTGCGCTCGCCCGACAGCACGGAGCCCTGGATCGCGGCGCCGACAGCGACGGCTTCGTCCGGGTTCACGTCCTTGCGCGGATCCTTGCCGAAGAACTCCTTAACTTTTTCCTGCACCTTCGGCATACGGGTCATACCGCCGACCAGGATGATGTCGTCGATGTCGGAGACCTTGACGCCGGCGTCCTTGATCGCGGTGCGGCATGGCTCGATGGTGGCGTTGATCAGCTCTTCCACCAACGATTCCAGCTTGGCGCGGGTCATCTTCAGCGTCAGGTGGACCGGCGCGCCGTTCGCCATGGCGATGTACGGCTCGTTGATCTCGGTCTGCTGCGACGACGACAGTTCGATCTTCGCGCGCTCGGCCGAAGCCTTGATGCGCTGCAGGGCGATCGGATCTTTTTTCAGGTCCAGGCCGTTGATCTTCTTGAACTCGTCGATGATGTAGTCGATGATGCGCTGGTCGAAGTCTTCGCCGCCCAGGAAGGTGTCGCCGTTGGTCGACAGCACTTCGAATTGTTTTTCACCGTCGACGTCGGCGATCTCGATGATCGACACGTCGAAGGTACCGCCGCCCAAGTCATACACGGCGATCTTGCGGTCGCCCTTGTCGGTCTTGTCCAGGCCGAATGCCAGCGCGGCAGCGGTTGGTTCGTTGATGATGCGCTTGACGTCCAGGCCCGCGATGCGGCCGGCGTCCTTGGTTGCCTGGCGCTGCGAGTCGTTGAAGTACGCAGGCACGGTGATGACGGCTTCGGTGACTTCTTCACCGAGGTAGTCTTCCGCCGTTTTCTTCATCTTGCGCAGCACTTCAGCCGAGATTTGCGGCGGAGCCAGTTTCTTGTCGCGCACGCCGATCCATGCGTCGCCGTTGTCGGCTTTCATGATCGAGTAAGGCATCAGGCCGATGTCCTTCTGCACTTCTTTTTCGTCGAACTTGCGGCCGATGAGGCGCTTGACGGCGAACAGCGTGTTTTTTGGATTGGTCACTGCCTGGCGCTTGGCCGGCGAGCCGACGAGGATTTCACCATCTTCTTGGTAAGCAATGATCGAGGGCGTCGTGCGCGCGCCTTCGGCGTTTTCGATTACCTTTGGCTGACCGTTTTCCATGATGGAAACGCAGGAATTCGTGGTTCCCAGATCGATACCGATAATTCTACCCATGATTTTTCTTCCTTATTTGCTAAAGTTCAGATGGTACTAATATGTGGAAAAGCTGTATGTTTTCAAGTGCTTAGTTCGGCGCGCGGGCAAAAATAATTTTATTTCGCCTGTGCCGCGGTCACGATGGCGGGACGCAGCAGGCGGTCCGCGATCATATAGCCTTTTTGCAATACGGAAACTACCGTATTGGCTTCCTGGTCGGCAGGCACCACGGCGACGGCCTGGTGCTTGTTCGGGTCCAGCTTCTCGCCCTGGGCCGGCAAGATTTCCAGCAGACGGTTCTTCTCGAACGCCGAGGACAGCTGCTTGAGCGTCATTTCCACCCCTTCCTTCAGCGATTCGACCGACGGGGTTTCCACCTTGAGCGCCATTTCCAGGCTGTCCTTGACGGGCACCATGGCCTCGGCAAAGCTCTCGACGGCGAATTTGTGGGCCTTGGCCACGTCTTCTTGGGCGCGGCGACGGATGTTTTCGCCGTCGGCCTTGGCGCGCATGAAGGCGTCGTGCATCTCGGCCAGTTTCGCCTCGGTGGCCGACAGCTGCTCCTCCAGCGAAGGCTGGTCAGGAGTCGATGGCGGGGCCGACGCAGCGGCAGCTGCCGCCTCTGGATTAGGTACGGCTTGGTTTTCCTGATCTTGCATCTATAGACTCCTACTATCGTATTTGTTTGACATTACTTTTCATACTGCACCAGCAGCAAATGGGGCGATAACCTACCTTTTCAAGGGTTATTCCTGGCGCCATTTGCCGCCGCTGCCCCGCAAGCGGCCTGATGTATCAAGCGTTACAAAACTTCGTCTGTGCAGGCTCTACTCTTTTGCAGCGCAGCGTCTAAGATGTACTAAAGACAACCGTCGCGGCAGGTTTTCAGGGAGTGCATCCATCATGAAGTTGCCACTGATCGCAGCATCCATCCTGGTCTACATCGTCCTGGCGACGGCATGGATCTGCTACGCAGCCGATCCCGTCAGTCGGCTATTTTAACAGGCTGGCACTCATCGACCGCAAGTGCTGATGATGGCGTGAGCGGGTAATTGTGGCAAGTTTGCCTCTTTTCAGTCGGCGGCGCCCAGTTTGAGGGCGGCTGCGCGGCCGGTTTCCGCGTCTTTCCTCAATTCATCGTGCTGAGCCGGCGCCATCTGGGTCGGCCAGCCGATCATGTGCTGCTCGGCAATTTCCGCCATCGCGGCGATCCAGGCCGGGGTTTCGTTCAGGCAGGGGATGTAGTGGAACTCCTTGCCGCCGGCCTGCTCGAAGTCGTGCCGCACCTCCATCGAGATTTCCTCCAGCGTTTCCAGGCAGTCGCTGGTGAAGCCGGGGCACAGCACGTCCACGCGCTGGACGCCGTCGCGCGCCAGCTGGGCGATGGTGGGCGCGGTGTAGGGCTGCAGCCACTCGGCCTTGCCGAAGCGCGACTGGAACGTGACCACATATTGATCCGGCGTCAGTTTCAGCGCGGCGGCCAGCAGGCGCGCGGTCTTCAGGCATTCGCAGTGGTAGGGGTCGCCCAGCATCAGCGTGCGCTTGGGCACGCCGTGGAAGCTCAGCACCAGCTTGTCCGGGCGGCCGTGCGCGTCCCAGTGCGCCTGCACCGAGTCGCGCAGCGCGCGGATGTAGCCGTCGTGGTCGTGGTAGTTGCGCACGAAGCGCAACTCGGGGATGTTGCGCACCGTGCCATAGTGGTCGAACACGGCGTCGTAGATGGAGCCGGTGGTGGTGCCGGAATACTGCGGGTAGGCGGGCAGCACGAGGATGCGCTCGACGCCGTCGGCCTTGAGCTTGGACAGCACCTCGGGCAGCGACGGCGAGCCGTAGCGCATGGCCATGGCCACGGTCAGGTTCTGGTGGCCGCGTTCGCCGAGCGCGCCGCGCAGCAGCAGGGCCTGGGCGGCGGTGTGCACCTTCAGCGGCGAGCCGTCGCGGGTCCAGATCGACGCGTATTTTTTCGCCGACTGGCCGGAGCGGAACGGCAGGATGATCAGGTTGAGGATGAACCACCAGACGGCGCGCGGAATCTCCACCACGCGCGGATCGGAGAGGAATTCCTTCAGGTAGCGGCGCACCGCCGAGCGGGTGGGCGCGTCGGGCGTGCCCAGGTTGACCAGCACGATGGCGCTACGGCCAACGGTGCCGTGCTTGTGGGGAGGTTCTTTTAAGAAGGTCATGTCGGCCGATGGCAGCGTGTATAGGACAGCTTGCCATTATAGATAGCCTGGCGCAGCGATGGTTGGAAATCGGCGCCGCCGGCCATGCCGCCAGCCGCGCGCCGCGGCTGAGGGGGGATCAAGAGGCCAGCAGTTCGCGCGCGTGCTTGCGGGTGGTGGCGGTGATTTCCAGGCCGCCCAGCATGCGCGCCACTTCCTCGACGCGGGCCTTGGAGTCCAGCACGTCGATGCGCGAGGCGGTCTTGCCGTTTTCCAGCGTGCCCTTGGCCACCTGGAAGTGCTGGCCGGCCTGGCTGGCCACCTGTGGCAGGTGCGTCACGCACAACACCTGGCGCTCCTGGCCCAGGCGGCGCAGCAGGCGCCCCACCACTTCGGCCACGCCGCCGCCGATGCCGCTGTCGACTTCATCGAAGATCAGCGTCGGCGTGGTGGTGGCGTTCGAGGTGATCACGGAAATGGCCAGCGAGATGCGCGCCAGCTCGCCACCCGACGCCACCTTGGCCAAGGACCGTGGCGCCACGCCCGCGTGGCCGGCCACCAGGAATTCGACCTGCTCCAGCCCATGCGCGCCAGGCTCGCCGGGATTGAGCGCGACTTCGAAACGGCCGCCCGTCATGTTCAGTTCCTGCATCGCCTTGGTGACGGCGTCGCTCAGCTGGCGGGCCGCCGTGGCGCGCGTGGCGGACAGGCGCCGCGCCTGCTCCATGTACGCGACCTTGAGCTTTTCCTCCTGCTTGCGCAAGCCTTCGATGTCGCTGGCGTCGGCGATCCGCGACAGGCGCTCGGCCAGCTTGGCATGCTCCTCCGGCAGCTGCTCCTCGCCGACGCGGAACTTGCGCGCCGCCGAATGGATCGCGTCCATGCGCGCCTCGACGCTGCGCAGCCGTTCGGGATCGAGGTCGACCCGGTCCAGGTAATCGTTAAGCGCATACACGGCTTCCTGCAGCTGGATGCGCGCCGGCTCGATCAAATCGACGATGGCCTGCAGGCCGGTGTCGATGCCGGCCAGCTTGCCCAACTTCTGGTTCAGCGACGACAGCTGCGACAGGATCGGATGCTCCTCCGCCTCGGAGATCACCGCCAGCGCCTCCTGCGCGCCCTCCAGCAGGCTGGCCGCGTGCGACAGGCGGCTCTGCTCATTGGTCACCTCGGCCCACTCGCCCGGCTTGACGGCCAGCTTTTCCAGCTCGTTGACCTGCCACTCCAGCCGCTCGCGTTCATACAGCACGTTGGCGGCGTTGGTCTCGAACTCCTCCAGCTGCCGCGCCAGCGCGCGCCATGCCTTGTACGCCAGCGTCACCGCCTTGACGTCGCCGCCGGCGCCGGCCTGGCCGTCGAGCAGCACGCGCTGCGCCTCGGTCTTCATCAGCGACTGGTGCGCGTGCTGGCCGTGGATGTCGACCAGCATGTCGCCCAGCTCGCGCAGCTGCGCCGCCGTCGCCGCGATGCCGTTGATGTAGGCCTTGCTGCGGCCGGCGTTGTCGATCACGCGGCGCAGCAGCGCGCCGCCCTCCTCCGCCGCGAACTCGTTGGCGGCCAGCCAGTCGCGCGCCTGCTCGCTGGGCGCGAAGTCCGCCGTGATGTCGGCCTTGGCCGCGCCCTCGCGCACCACGCTGGCGTCGCCGCGGCCGCCCAGCGCCAGCGTCAGCGCGTCGATCAGGATCGATTTGCCGGCGCCGGTCTCGCCGGTGAAGACGGTGAAGCCTGCGGAGAATTCCAGTTCGATGGTGTCGACAATGACGAAATCGCGGATGGACAAGGTGCGGAGCATGGAAGCCTGGGTGAGGTTAATTGAGTTTGCCTTCAACGGAAGGATGTTCGTTCCAGTGCAGCTTTTCGCGCAGCGTGTTGTAGTAGCTCCAGCCTTCCGGGTGCAGGAAGGTGATCGAGTGCGGCGAACGCTGGATGAAGATCTGGTCCTGCGCCGTCAGGCTGGCGAAGGTCTGCATGTCGAAGTTGACGCTGATGTCGCGCCCGCGCACGATCTCCACCACGATCTGGCTGGACTCGGGCAGCACGATGGGCCGGTTCGACAGCGCGTGCGGCGCGATCGGCACCAGCACCACGCCGCCCAGGCTCGGATGCAGCAGCGGCCCGCCGGCCGACAGCGCGTAGGCGGTGGAGCCGGTGGGCGTGGAGATGATCAAGCCGTCGGAGCGCTGGTTGTACATGAAGTGGCCGTCGACATCGACCCGCAGCTCGGCCATGCCGGCGCCGGCGCCGCGCGAGACCACGACATCGTTGACGGCCAGGCCGACGTGGATGGTGGCGCCGTTGCGCACCACGCGCCCTTCGAGCAGCGTACGGCGCTCGGCCTTGTAGCGGCCAGCCAGGATCTTGGGCAGCACGTCGAGCATGGCGTCGAGCGGGATGTCGGTCATGAAGCCCAGGCGGCCCTGGTTGATGCCGATCAGCGGCACGTCGAACGGCGCCAGCTGGCGCGCGATGCCCAGCATGGTGCCGTCGCCGCCCATGACGATGGCGGCGTCGCAGTGGGCGCCGATTTCGGTGGCGCTCATCACCCGCACATTGGCCATCGCGAAACCCAGATGGGCGGCGGTCTGCTCTTCAAACACCGCCGTGTAGCCGTCGCGCTGCAGCAGGTCGACCACGCTGCGCACCGATTCGGCGATGCCGTCGGTGTTCTGGCGCACGACCAGTGCGATGGTTTGATATACGGCGTGCGTGGCGGTCATAAAAATCTCGGCTAAGGGGTGAGGTCGGCGACACGCAGCAGGGTAACCCATAACGCAGGCTTGTGCCATCGCCCGCCCGCCTCACGACTGTACGTTTAAACAGTATTTTGCGCAGTATAGTGTGCGGGCCGCCAGACTGCAAGGACCCCGGTGGCGGCTCAGTGGGCGCCGACGCTCATGATCCCGGCCATCATCGACAGGAACACCGCCACGCCGATCGCGATCGAGTAAAACGTCATCAGCGTGCCCCAGCGCAGGAACACACCCCAGCGGCTGCCGCCGTACACGCGCCGCATGGCCCACGGCAGGTAGCCCAGCAGCCAGCACCACAGCACGAAATTGACGAAGCCGAACGGCATCACCAGGATCACGCTGTAGATGAAGAAGGCGAAGGCGTTGCTGTGCAGCGCGAACAGCAGGTGCTCGCCGAAGCGCTTGCCCGAGCCGAGGTACAGCACCTTGAGCATCAGCGCGAACACCGGCATCAGGCAGAAGATCGCGTACGGCGCGTAGTGGTAGAAGCCTTCCGTGAAGACCTTGCCTTTCTCGCCGCCGGGCAGGTCTTCGAAGGCCTGCCATTTGTGCCGGAGCGTCGGCCAGCGGTTGAGGAAGTCGCCGTCCTTGTCCATCACGCTGAAGTTGAGATTGTTCTTGTTCTTGCTGCGCTCCGCGGCAACGGCGGCTTCATCCTGCTTGAAGTCTTCCTGCATCGCGCTGATCGCCGCCTCGGCGGCGGCCTTGCCGCGCTTTTCTTCCGGCGTGAGCGGCTTGAGTGGCGCCGCCGCCTCCGCCGTCGCCGAGGCCACCTCGGCCTCGGACTTGCTTTCCTTGTCTTCCGTGCCCGGATCGAAGCCGCTGGTGAACTTCATCAGCGCGAAGAACACCAGGCTCAGCGTGAGGTACAGGCGCAGCGGCTGCACAAAGCGCACGCGGCGGCCGCGGATGTATTCCAAGGTCAGCGCGCCGGGCCGGAACAGCAGGCGCATCACCGTGCCCCACAGCTTGCCCTCCAGCGCCACGTAGTGGCCGATGAACTCGTGCAGGAATTCGCGCGTGCTGGCGTGGTGCAGGATGGCTTCCTGGCCACAGTTGGCGCAGAAGTGGCCGCTGACCACCGCCTCGCAATTGGGGCAGTTGGCCGACGGCGCGTGGGCGTCGTGTTCCAGATTCACAGCAGTACTCATGCAAACTTCCTGATCGTTGAGGGCGTGGAAAAAGTGTCCAAATGATAAACGACTTCGGATGGGAGTTGTCAAAATTCAATGTGGCGACCGTGCTAAAAACAACTGGTTAAGATGGTTGCAGGCACAAGAACAGGAGGCCGCCATGAAGGACGCACACGTCAACACCAAAGCCCAGGTCAGGAACGACGGCGCCAAGCGCATGCCGCACGAACGCGACGAGTCGCCGGACGCCCAGCATCCCAAGCCGCGCAGCGTGATGAAGCAGGCCGCCAGCGACATCGAGCGCGGCCTGGTCGACACCGACCTGCACAACCAGCCCGGCGTGCAGCAGGCGCGCGCGCCCGGTCCGCGCGCCGGCACCGCCCAGCCGCAGCCCGGCAGCAAGCGCGACTGAGGAGGCCGCGCGTGCGCCACGCCCCCGCCCTCGCCTCCCTGGCCGCCCTCGCCGCGCCGCTGGTCCTGCCGGCCGCGCTGGCGCAAAGCTATCCGACCGGCTACGGCCCCAATCCCGCGCTGCCGGAACCGGACCGCTCGCTGATCCCCACCGTCAAGGTGGCGCCGGTCGAGGCCTGGCAGGGCCAGGACCGGCCGCGCACCGCGCCCGGCTTCAGCGTCACCGCCTACGCGCGCGGGCTCGACCACCCGCGCTGGCTGTACACGCTGCCCAACGGCGACGTGCTGGTGGCCGAGACCAACGCCCCGCCCAAGCCGGACGACAGCAAGGGCATCAAGGGCGCGATCATGAAACACGAAATGAAAAAGGCCGGCGCGGCCGGCGAGTCGGCCAACCGCATCACGCTGCTGCGCGGGCTGGACCAGCACGGCGCGGCGCAAAGCCGCAACGTGTACATCAAGGGACTGAACTCGCCGTTCGGCATGGCGCTGGTCGGCAAGCAGCTGTACGTGGCCGACACCGACGCCATCCTGCGCTTCCCCTACCAGGAAGGCGCGAACGCGATCGACACGCCCGGCGTGAAGGTGATGGACCTGCCGGCCGGCACCATCAACCACCACTGGACCAAGAACCTCATCGCCAGCCCCGACGGGCGCTACCTGTACGTCACGGTCGGTTCCAACAGCAACGCCGGCGAGAACGGCCTGGACGCGGAAACCGGCCGCGCCGCCATCTGGCAGCTGGAGCTGGCTACCAACAAGTCGCGCCTGTACGCGACCGGCCTGCGCAACGCCAACGGCATGGACTGGGAACCGCAGACCCACTCCCTGTGGACCGCGGTCAACGAGCGCGACGAACTGGGCAACGACCTGGTGCCCGACTACATGACCTCAGTGAAGGAAGGCGGCTTCTACGGCTGGCCGTACAGCTACTACGGCCAGCATGTCGATCCGCGCGTGTCGCCGCAAAAGCCCGAGCTGGTGGCGACCGCGCTGGCGCCGGACTACGCGCTGGGCAGCCACACGGCCTCGCTGGGGCTGGCGTTCTACGACGGCACGCTGTTCCCCAAGGCCTATCACGGCGGCGTGTTCATCGGCCAGCACGGCTCGTGGAACCGCAAGCCGTTCAGCGGCTACAAGGTGGTGTTCGTGCCGTTCGCCGACGGCAAGCCGTCCGGCCCGCCGCAGGATTTCCTGTTCGGCTTCCTCGACAACGCCGGCAAGGCGCACGGCCGGCCGGTCAGCGTGGCGGTCGACAAGCAAGGGGCGTTGCTGGTGGCGGACGACGTCGGCAACATCGTCTGGCGCGTGGCGCCCTCCGCGAAAACGGCGGGCCAATAACGGGGCGGCGGCAAAACGCATAGAATGCTGTTTTATCCGTTTCCACGAAAGACCACGATGCGTATCCTGCACACCATGCTGCGAGTCGGCGACCTTCAGCGCTCGATTGATTTCTACACCAAGGTGCTCGGCATGAAACTGCTGCGCACCAGCGACAATCCCGAGTACAAGTACACGCTGGCCTTCCTCGGCTACGGCTCCAACCCGGAGCACGCCGAGCTGGAGCTGACCTACAACTACGGCCAGACCAGCTATGACCTGGGCACGGCCTACGGCCACATCGCGATCTCGGCCGACGACATCGTCAGCGCCTGCAACGCGGTCAAGGCCAACGGCGGCGCCGTCACGCGCGAGCCGGGCCCGGTCAAGGGCGGCTCGACGGTGATCGCCTTCGTCACCGATCCGGACGGCTACAAGATCGAACTCATCGAACGCAGTTTCGACGGCCAGGGCGCGGGGCTTTAACCCTGGACCGTGCTGGCCGGCTTGCGGGCGCCGGCGGTGTGCAGGAAGACGAACACGCCGGCGGCGCCGATCGCGCCGACCAGCACGGACGCCAGCGCCAGCACGGCCGGCTGCTGGTTGTACAGCTTGGCGACCAGGTACACCATCACGGCGTTGACCAGCAACAGCAGCGTGCCCAGCCACCACAGGATGGAATCGAGCCACGCCGAATAGTTGGCCCCCATCAGGTGCGACAGCGGCGGTAGCACCTGGAACACCAGCATCAGCGCGAACACCACGCGCCACCATCCCAGCAGGCGCGGCGCATCCGCCAGCTCTTGCTCGGACAACGCCGGCGCGGACGCGCTACGCTGCCGCCGCCTGAAGTACACCAACACAAAGCCCAGGAACAACACCACGCTCAGCAACAGGCCGCCGGCTATGCTCGCGAACATCGCGCCGTAGCCGCAGGCGCCCTCGAATGACGAGCCGAACCACTCACAGGGCATGACGCTCAACGCGAAATAAGCGACGGCGGCGGCGATGCCGAGCGACGCGGCAAATGCGAGCAGCAAGGTGAGTATGGTGCCTGCGGCGCTGCGCAGGGCAAGGGGGGCGGTGGTCATGGCGGCGGCGTTTTATTTATTTGATAACGATGTGCCGGATGGTACAAGCTCCCGCCATTTCCGTCCACGCGATAGCGCGAAAAAAAACGCCGGCTCATCGCCGGCGTCTTTGCGTCACCCTCGGCGCGGCTTAGTGCGCCAGCAGGGCGTTGATCGGCGCCAGGTCTTCTTCCTTCAGCGAACCGGCGGCCGACTTCAGGCGCAGGCCGTTCATGATGGTGTCGTAACGGGCCTTGGCCAGGTCCTTCTGGGTCGAGTACAGCAGCTTCTGGGCGTTCAGCACGTCGATGTTGATGCGCACGCCGACCTGGTAGCCCAGCTTGTTCGAATCAAGCGACGACTTGCTCGACACCTCGGCCGCTTCCAGCGCCTTGACCTGCGCCAGGCCGCTGTTCATGCCCAGGTAGGCCGAACGGGCGTTCTGCGAGGCGGCGCGCTTGGTCGCTTCCAGGTCGTTGCGGGCCTTGTCTTCCAGCGCGATGGTTTCGCGCACCTTGCTGGTGACCGCGAAGCCGCTGAAGATCGGCACGTTCCAGCTGACGCCGATGGCGTTGTTGTTGGAGCGCTGCAGGCCGGTGGTGGTCTGGTGCGTGGTGCTGGCGATCAGGTTGGCGGTCGGCAGGTGGTTGGCGCGGTTGCGCTCGATTTCACGCTTGGCGATTTCCACGTTCAGCTTGGCGGCCACGACGGCGTAGTTCTGGTTCTCGGCCGAGCTCACCCACGGCTCCACCGCGGCCGGCGACGGCGGGCTGATGGTCACGCCGGTGCGCAGCGGCGCCAGTTCGCCCGGCGCCTGGCCGATGATCACCTGCAGCGCGGTGCGCTTGTTGTCCAGGTCGTTGATGGCGGCGAACTCCTGCGCCACCACCAGGTCGTACGCGGCCTGCGCCTCGTGCGTGTCGGTGATGGTCTGGGTGCCGACCTCGAAGTTGCGCTTGGCCGACGCCAGCTGTTCGGTGGTGGCCACTTTCTGCGCCTGGGTCGAGGTCAGGTTGTCCTGCGCGGTCAGCACGTCGAAGTAGGCCTGCGCCACGCGCGTGATCAGGTCTTGCTGGGCTTGGGCGAAGGTGGCTTCGGCGGTGGCCTGCGCCAGCTTGCTCTGCTGGTAGGTCTGCCAGTTGGCCCAGTTGAACAGCGGCTGGCTCAGTTGCACGGTGTAGGAGTTGCTGTGGCTGTCGCTATCGGTCTTGGGCAGCGGGACGCCGCCCAGGTAGCCGGTGTTGTCGCCGCTGTTGCGTGTGTTGCTGCCGCTGGCCGCGATGTTCGGCAGCAGGCCGGAGCGCCCCTGGGTGATCCGTTCCTGGCCCGCGGTCAGCGACGAGCGCGCGCTGGCGTACGTGGCGTCATTGGCCAGCGCTTGCTGATATACCTGGATCAGGTCGGCCGCCTGTGCGTTGAGCGTCAAGAAGGCGCTGGTGATCAGCACGGCGATAAGGGGTCTCTGCATTGCATTCTCCGTTGGAGTCATCAAAAAAGTTGATCAAATCAAAAACACACTACCTTGGCGCCGCGCCCGTCTTCAGCGTCGCGACATTCAATACTTGGCCATCGTGCTGTCGACTTGCAGCGCCCAGGCGTGGATGCCGCCGGTCAGGTTGATCATCTTGCCGAAGCCGTTACGCTCCAGGAAGGCGGCCACCTGCAGGCTGCGCGCGCCGTGATGGCAGATGCAGACAATGGCCGCATCCTCATCCAGGTCGTCGATGCGCGCCGGTATGGTGTTCATCGGGATCTGCACCGAACCGTCGATACGGCAGGTCTCGAATTCCCAGTTCTCGCGCACGTCCAGCAACATCGGGCTGGGCCGTGCATCGTCCGCCAGCCAGTCGGCCAGTTCCAGAGCGGTGATCTGCTGCATGCGGGGCCGTCCGCTTAAAACTTGAACTGCGACGGCTGCACGGCCGAGGCCAGCGGCTGGACGTCGGTTTCAAACAGCGTGCGCGTGTCGTAGCCGGCTTCGCCGGTGCGGGTGATCAGCTGCGCCTTCATCGCCGGCGACTGGCCGATGATGGCCGCCAGACGGCCGCCCACTTTCAATTGTTGCAACAATGCTTCCGGCAGCACCGGCAGCGAACCGGTCACGACGATGACATCCCATGGCGCGCCCTTGCTCCAGCCCTGGGCGCCGTTGCCCAGTTCCACCGTCACGTTGGTGACGCCGTTGTCGGCCAAATTCTTTTCCGCCAGCGCCTTGAGCTCGGGCGACACTTCCACCGCCGTCACGTGGCGGCCCTTGTGCGCCAGCAGCGCGGCCATGTAGCCGGAGCCGGCGCCGATTTCCAGCACGCTCTCATGCTTCTTGACGTTGACGTCCTGCAGCAGGCGCGCTTCCACCTTCGGGTTCAGCATGGCGACGCCGCCCGGCAGCGGGATTTCCGTGTCGGCAAACGCCAGCGCCTTGTGGGCCGCAGGCACGAAATTCTCACGTTTGACCACCAGCAGCAGGTCCAGCACACTCGTGTCGAGGACGTCCCAAGGGCGGATTTGCTGTTCGATCATGTTGAAGCGGGCTTGTTCGATATTCATCTTATGACTCGGGTCGGGATTAAATAATCCGTCATTTTATCGTTGAACTGGCATCGAGGCACATATTAACGATATGACGGCGGGTTCGCGGGAAATTGCGACAGTCTGCAGTTTAAGGGGGTTGAACCTACCAAATTGGCAAGTTTGACGCAGGACACGGGGCGGACGGCTCACGGCGCGGGCACTTCCAGGCCGCGCAGGGTGACGTCGATCAGCGTGTTCATGAAGGCGCCCGGGTCGATCGGCGGCATCTCGCAGGTGGGCATGAAGGAGTGGGTCCACATCATCAGCATCAGCACCGGGGCCACCAGCACCGGCGTCATCACGGCCGGATCGACCGGGCGGAACTCGCCGCGCGCGATGCCGCGCACCAGCACGCTGGCGATCAGGGCGTTGCCGCGGGCGACCACGTCGTTGTTATAGAACTGCGCCAGCTCGGGGAAATTATTGCCTTCGGCAAGCATCAGCTTGGTGATGCCGGCCAGGTGGGTGGCGCAGATCTGGTGCCACCACTTCATCAGGATGGCGCGCAGCAGCTCGGCGCTGGGGCCGTCGAAGCCGGCCGCCTCCAGTTCGGCCTCGCCGATGGCGTGCACGATGTTCTCGCGCACCACGGCCTTGAACAATTCTTCCTTGTTGGCGAAATACAGGTACAGCGTGCCCTTGGACACGCCGGCGCGCTTGGCCACGTCCTCCAGGCGCGTGCCGGCATAGCCGCGCTCGACGAACTGGTCCAGCGCCGCCGCCAGCAATTCCTGCGGCCGCGCATCCTTGCGCCGCTCCCAGCGTGGCTTGGTATCTTGAGGGGCTTGCATGGGCGTACTCAATTTAACTTACTTATAAGTCATTAATATAAGCGCAAGCCCCTCTGGCGTCAAGAATGAATGCTGATACGTGGCCTAGGTCAAGTTGTGCGCGCCGGCCCGCGCCCCCCCGAACGCAAACCGTTGTCGCCGCGAAACGACGAGCGCCTATTGCATGTTAATAGCCACGGGTTATACATTGCGCTAAAAATGGAATAGGAATCTTTGGTCTTCTTAATATATTTTTAATTCATTACATCCGCCCAGCGGCAATAATGCGGCGCAATTCTCACCAATGTCCACATACTCGCGATTTTCAAACCGCTATTAATTAATCAGCAAGCCAATTGTCACAAAAACTCACGCGTTACCTCGCGGTAGCCGGCGGCGCGCCAGAGGGTTTGCAGAAGGATTGTGAACTGAAAGTTATGCTATATGAATGTACCAAACGCGCCACATTATAAAAAATCGGTAAATCAGGGTGCACACCGGCGTGCACTAAAGGTAGATACTTACTCTTGATTATTATTAAGTGACCACCTTTAACCGGCCTGGCTGAATTAATGAGCTCCTATCAAAAAATCCTGTCCATTAAAACTCCCGCAATCAAGACTCTGCCGCTGGCGGTCGCCAGCATGCTGATCTTCAGCGGTTGTTCGACCCTCAATATCGAAACCGCGAAACTGACCCAGTCGGAAGTGCGCTCGACATTGCAGGAAGATAAGACCGCACTGACGCGCGACGTCGAACCGCTGGCCGGCCCGCTGACGCTGGACGGCGCCATCGCCCGCGCCATCAAGTACAACGCCGAGCGCCGCTACAAGGCCATGGAGGAAGCCGTCGCCATGGGCACCTTCGAGACCGGCCAGTTCGACATGCTGCCCAAGCTGATCGCCTCGGCGGGCTACCGCGACCGCAACAACGACCTGATCACCCGCAGCACCGATTCGGTGACCGGCGAACCGTCGCTGGCCCATCCCTACATCTCGTCCAGCCGCCAGGTGCTCAGCACCGACGTCAGCATTTCATGGAGTCTGCTGGACTTCGGCCAGAGCTACTACGCCGCGCGCCAGAACGCCGACCGCGTGCTGATCGCCGGCGAACGCCGCCGCAAGGCGCTGCACACGCTGATCCTGGACGTGCGCACCGCCTACTGGCGCGTGGTGGCCGCGCAAAAGCTGGTGCCGCTGCTGCGCAGCACCATCGCCGACTCCGAAACCGCGCTCAAGGACGCCCGCGCGGCCGAGAACGACCGCATCCGCTCGCCGCTGGAACCGCTGCGCTACCAGCGCCAGCTGCTGGAAAACCTGCGCCTGCTGGAGACCATCGAGCAGGAACTGTCGACCGCGCGCGTCGAGCTGGCCGCGCTGACGGCGCTGCCGCTCACCGCCGGCTACACGGTGGTCGAGCCGGCCGGCGATGTGGGCACCGCCTGGCTGGATCAGCCGGTCGACAAGATGGAGGAAGTGGCGCTGATGCGCAATCCCGACCTGCGCGAGGGCATCTACAACGCCCGCATCGCGCAGCAGGAAACCCGGCGCGCCATGCTCAAGCTGTTCCCCGGCCTGTCGTTCAACTATGGCGTCAAGCACAGCAACGACGACTACCTGATCCACCAGAACTGGAACGAGACCGGCGCGCAGATTTCGTTCAACCTGCTGGGCGTGCTGTCGGCGCCGGCGCAGATGCGCCTGGCCGACGCCGGCGTCACCCTGGCCAACCAGCGCCGCATGGCGGTGCAGATGGCCGTGCTCAGCCAGGTCCACATCGCCCGCCTGCAGTACGCCAACACCGCGCGCCAGTACGAGCGCGCCGACGCCATCGCCCAGGTCGACGGCCGTATCGCCCAGCATGTCGCCAACCAGGCCGAGGTGCAGAAGCAGTCGGCGCTGGACCGCATTTCGCAGCAAAGCACGGCGGTGCTGTCGCAGCTGCGCCGCTACCAGGCGCGCTCGAACGCCGAGGCGGCCGCCTCGCGCCTGCAGGCCACGCTGGGCATGGAGCCGGCCATCAACGGCTCGTCCAGCATGTCGCTGGCCGACCTGACGGCCGCCGTCGCGCAGTCGCTGCAGACCTGGAACCAGGGCAAGTTGCCGTCGCTCGAGGACCGTCCATGACCGTGGTGCTGTCCACGTGCCGTGCCGTCCTGCTGGCCGCCGCCGTCCTGACCGTCCTGCCCGCCGCGCACGCCGCCACGGCGCCGGCCGCCGCCACGCTGGAGACGCGCGAGATCCGCGCCCAGCTGTCGCCGCGCCGCTACACCACGCTGGCCGCCGAGATCGGCGCGAAGATCAACCGCCTGCCGCTGACCGAGGGCGCGGCCTTCAAGCAGGGCCAGTTGCTGGTGCAGTTCGACTGCGTGCTGCAGCAGGCCCAGCTGGCCAAGGCCGAGGCCGCGCTGATGGCGGCCGACACCAACTGGAAAGGCAACCAGAAGCTCGCGAAGCTGAACTCGGTCGGCCAGGTCGAGCTCGACGTCTCCAAAGCGGAAACGCTCAAGGCCCAGGCCGAGGTCGCGGCCAACCGCGCGCTGCTGGGCAAGTGCCAGATCAACGCGCCGTTTGCCGGCCGCATCGCCGAGCAGAAGGCGCGCGAGCAGCAATACGTGCAGCCCGGCCAGGCGCTGATGGAAATTCTCGACGACAGCACGCTGGAACTGGAATTCATCATTCCATCGCGTTGGCTGAGCTGGGTGCGCAACGGCGCGCCCTTCCAGGTCAGCATCGATGAAACCGGCAAGACCTACCCGGCCAAGGTGCAGCGCATCGGCGCCCGGGTCGATCCGGTCAGCCAGTCGGTCAAGCTGACGGCCGTCATCGACGGTCGCTTCGGCGAGCTGGTGGCCGGCATGAGCGGCAAGGTGCTGATGGCGCCGCCGGCAAAGTAGCGCAGCAAGCACCCGTTTTTTCGACCACGCTAAAACAAGGGGACCCCATGAAGCCACATATCCACCGCATCGCCATGGCCGCCATCGTGGCGGCGGGCAGCTGGAGCAACGCCAGCCTCGCCTGTTCAACCGAAGACTACCTGTCGACCATCTGCGTGCTGGCCGCGCCCAGCAACAACTGGCGCAACTACACGCCGGCCGATGGCCGCCTGATGCCGATCGCGCAAAACTCCGCGCTGTACGCGCTGATCGGCACCACCTACGGCGGCGACGGCCAGAGCACCTTCGGCCTGCCGGACCTGCGCGGGCGCTTCCTGCTCGGCGCCGGCAACAGCCCGACCAGCGGCAACTTCATCGTCGGCCAGGTGGGCGGCACCACGGCCACCACGCTGACCATCAACAACCTGCCGTCCCACGTGCACTCGCTGGCCGTGCCGCTGACGCTGACCGGCCTGACCGGCAACGCCAACCTGGGCGCCGTCACCGGCGGCACCAGCAGCGTCTCGCTGGCCGGCGTCACCTACACCGCCGACGCCACGCAGCTGCGGATCCAGGCGGTCAACGCCCCCGCCGGCACCGCCAGCCCGAGCGGCGCCTACCTGGCCGAATCAGCCGGACCGGCCAACCGCGTGTACACCTCCGGCTCGCCGCCGACCGTGGCCATGGCGGCCGGCGCGATCACCGGCACCGTGACCGTCAAGGCCAGCGGCACCGGCACCGTCACGCTGGCCGGCACGGCGCCCGTCACCGTGGGCGGCACCACCAACGCCAGCGGCAACACCGGCATCGCCGGCGCGTCCCAGCCGCTCAGCATCATGCCGCCGTACATCGCCATGTATTACATGATCGCCACGGTCGGCATCTTCCCGAGCCGCAATTAATCAACCGTCGTACTGCGCGGCCGCCACCGGCGGCCGCGGTTGGAAGCAAGATGTTGTACACACGAATACTCCGTTTGCTGGCGCTGCTGGCGCCCCTGCTGCTGATGGCGGCGGGCGCCCGCGCCGAACGCCCCCGGGACTACGCCGGGGAGCTGCGCCCGGCCTACGCGCTGCTGGACCGGGGCGACTACGCCCGCGCCTACCCGCAATTCCAGCGCCACAGCGCCCGCAATCCGCTGGCGCAATTCATGCTGGGCCTGTTCAACCAGAACGGCTGGGGCCGGCCTGTGGACGCCGACGCCGCCTGCGCCTGGTTCGCCAAGGCCGCGCTGCAACAGATCCCCACTGCCCAGCACCTGCACGGCGATTGCCTGATGCGCCGGCCCGACGCGCCCGGCAACGCCGCCGCCGCGCTGGCGTCCTACCTGGACGCGGCCAGGGGCAGCCACTATATTTCGCTGTGCTCGGCCGCCGAGCTGCTGATACGCGGCAAGGGCGTGCCGCGCGACGTGCCGCGCGGGCTGGCGCTGTGCGCGCAGGCCGCCCAGTCCAACGCGCCGCCGGCGATGCTGCGCATGGGCCAGTACCTGGGCGGCGACGCCGACGTGCCGGCCGACCTGCCGCGCGCGCGCGCCTGGTTCCAGCAAGCGGCCCAGGCCGGCATCGCCGAGGCGCGCTACCGGCTGGCCATCATGCAGTCGCAGGGCGACGGCGGCGAGGTCGACCGCGACGCCGCGCTGTTCGGCATGGAAAGCCTGGCCGCCGAAGGCTATGTGCCGGCCTACCTGCCGACCGCCGTCATGTACGCCCACATGCCGCCGCAGCCGGACACCGGCGCGCTCGGCGCCGAGCACCTGGCCAAGGTCTACCTGTGGGCCAGCGCCGCCAAGGCCCGCCTGCGCGACCCGGCCCTGCTGGACGCCACCGCGCAACTGCTGGCCAACGTGCTGGCCGTCATGCCGTCCGCATGGCAGCCCGGACTGGACCGCCAGGTCGCCGACCATCTCGCCAAATTCGCCGCGCCAGGCGCCGCCTTGAACCCAAACCGCGCCCCCAACGCATCCCCAGGAGCCTGACATGAACCATCCCCTCTTCGCCGCCGGCGTCCGCCGCCCCTTGCGCCCGGCCTCGCAGCTGCTGCCGCTGGAGCAGCGCTTCATGTTCGACGGCGCCGTGGCCGACGCCGCCCACGCGGCCCAGCACGACACGGCCCCGCCGCCGGTGCCGCCTGCCGTGACGGTGCGCGCCATCGATCCGGCCCGGGACGACGGCAAGAAGGAAGTGGTGCTGGTCGACACCTCGGTGGCCAACTACAAGAGCCTGGAGGCGGGCGTGCGCGACGGCATCGGCATCGTCGAATTCGACGGCAGCCGCGACGGCCTGGCGCAGATCGCCCAGTGGGCGGCCGGCCAGCGCGGCCTGGACGCGATCCACATCCTGTCGCACGGCTCCGAGGGCACGCTCAACCTCGGCACCGCGCGCCTGACCGACGCCTCGCTGTCATCGGCCAGCGTGCAGGCGGAACTGGCGCAGCTGGGCCGGGCGCTGGCCACCGACGGCGACCTGCTGCTGTACGGCTGCGACGTCGCCGCCGGCGACCACAACGCGCTGGTGGCCGACCTGGCGCGCGTCACCGGCGCCGATGTCGCGGCCTCGCGCGACGCCACCGGCGCGGCGGCCATCGGCGGCAACTGGACGCTTGAAACGCACGCCGGCAAGATCGACACCAAGGCGCTGGACCTCGGCGACTACCGGGGCCTGCTGACCACGATCACGTTCACCGGCAGCGATGCGGACTACAGCTCGACCACCGTGGTCAAGCAGGTCAACGGCCAGAACGTCACGTTTTCCGGCGGCGCCAGCGCGGGCGGCCTGGGCATCGACGGCACCTACGGCACCGACGGGCTGTACGCCTACCAGGGCCCCACCAACGAAGTCAAGCTGACGGTCAGCATCGCTTCCGGCTACACCTTCGACATCAGCTCGTTCGATGTCGGCGTCCTTTCCCACTCGCTGACGATCGACCTGACGTACGGCGACAATACCACCGACACGCTGACGGTGAACTCGCTGCTCAACGGCTGGCAGACCCTGCTCAATTCCGGCCTGAGCAAACCGATCAACGACGTCAAGCAGGTGGTGTTCAGTTCGGGCGATTTCGGGCTGTTCCAGAATTTCGACATCACCGACGTCAAGGCCATACTGCACCCGCCCACGGTCACGGTCACCGGCGCCAGCCTGTCGGCCGACACCGGCACCAGCAGCAGCGACTTCATCACCAAGACCGCCGCGCAAACCATCAGCGGCTCGCTGTCGACCACGCTGAGCACGGGCGAAAAGGTCCAGGTCTCGTACGACAACGGCGGCAGCTGGAGCGACGCCACCACCTACACGGTCGGCTCCAGCAGCTGGAGCACCACCACCACGCTGGCCGGCAGCAGCACCTTCCAGGCCCGCGTCACCAACGCCGACGGCTCCAGCACCGCCTACACGCACAGCTACACGCTGGACACCACGGCGCCCACCACCAGCTTCACCGCCATCACGCTGTCGGCCGACACCGGCACCAGCAGCACCGACCTGGTCACCAAGACCGCCAGCCAGACCATCACCGCCACGCTCAGCGGCGCGCCGGCCGGCACCGACATCGTCTGGGGTTCGGTCGACGGCGGCGGCAGCTGGACCGACGTCACCAGCAAGGTGTCCGGCACCACGCTGACCTGGAACGGCGCCACGCTGGGCGCCGGCAGCAATGCCATCGCGTTCAAGGTGACCGACGCGGCCGGCAACGACAGCGGCGTGAGCTCGCAGAACTACACGCTCGACACCACCGCGCCCACCACCACCGTGGCCAGCGCCAGCTTCTCCAACGACAGCGGCACCTCGTCATCCGACTTCATCACCCGCACGGCGGCGCAGGACCTGAGCGGCACGCTGTCGGCCAACCTGGCCAGCGGCGAGTCGGTGCTGGTCTCGCTCGACAACGGCGCCACCTGGGCCACCGCCAGCGCCACCGTGGGCCAGAGCACCTGGTCGCTGACCGGACGCACGCTCACCGCCAGCAACACCCTCAAGGTCAAGGTCAGCGACACCGCCGGCAACGACGGCAGCGTGCTGAGCCAGGCCTACGTGTACGACACCACGGCGCCCACCATCACCTTCAACAGCCTGGCGCTGTCGGCCGACACCGGCGCCAGCAGCAGCGACTTCATCACCAGGACCGCGTCCCAGACCATCACCGCCACGCTGAGCGCGACGCTGGCGGCCGGCGACATCGTCTACGGCTCGCTGGACAACGGCGCCAGCTGGACCGACATCACCGGCAAGGTCAGCGGCACCGCCCTGAGCTGGAACGGCGTCACCCTGGCCGGCAGCGACACCCTGCAGCTGAAGGTGGTCGACGCCGCCGGCAACAGCGGCAGCGCCAAGACCCAGGCCTACACGCTCGACACCGCCACCCCGGCCACGCCCGGCACGCCGGTGCTGGCCACCGCCAGCGACACCGGCGCCTCCAGCAGCGACTGCGTGACCAGCGACACCACGCCGACGCTGAGCGGCACGGCCGAGAACGGCAGCACCGTCACCGTGTTTGACGGCGCCACGCTGCTGGGCACGGTCACCGCGGGCGCCGGCGGCTGGACGCTGACCAACGGCGCGCTGGCCGAAGGCAGCCACAGCATCACGGCCATCTCCACCGACACCGCCGGCAACGCCACGGCCGCCTCGGCCGCGCTGACCGTCCTGGTCGACACCACCGCGCCGGCCGTCACCTCGGTGGCGGTGCCGGCCAACGGCACCTACTACAACGGCGACCCGCTGGACTTCACCGTCAACTTCGACGAGGCGGTCACCGTCGACACCGGCGGCGGCACGCCGCGCATCGCGCTGGTGGTCGGCACCACCACCCGCTACGCCAGCTACGTGTCCGGCTCCGGCACCAGCGCGCTGGTGTTCCGCTACACCGTGCCCAGCGGCGACGTCGACGCCAACGGCATCACCGTGGGCGCGCTGTCGGTCAACGGCGGCACGCTGCGCGACACCGCCGGCAACGACGCCGCGACCACCCTCAACAGCGTGCCCAGCACGGCCGGCGTGGATGTCGACGGCACCAGCCCCAGCGTGACGGGCATCAGCGCCACCACCGCAGACGGCAGCTACGCCGCCGGCCAGACCATCACCATCACGGTGGACTTCTCCACCGCGGTCGACGTCGACACCAGCGGCGGCACGCCCACGCTCACGCTCGACAGCGGCGGCGTCGCCAGCTACGCGGGCGGCTCGGGCAGCAGCACGCTGACCTTCACCTACGTGGTGGGCGCCGGCCAGAACAGCGCCGACCTCGACTACAGCTCGAGCGCCGCGCTGGCGTTCAACGCCGCCACCATCACCGACGCCGGCGGCAGCCACCGCCCGGCCGACCTGACGCTGGCCGCGCCCGGCACGGCCGGCTCGCTGGGCGCCAACAAGGCCATCGTCATCGACACCGCCGCGCCGTCCAACACGGTGGCCGGCGCCGCCTTCTCGGCCGACACCGGCACGTCCAGCACCGACTTCATCACCAAGACCGCGGCGCAGACCATCAGCGGCACGCTGGCGTCCAACCTGGCGGCCGGCGAGCACGTCTATGTGTCGCTCGACAACGGCGCCACCTGGACCCAGGCGACCGACAGCGCCGGCACCAACACCTGGTCGCTCAGCGGCCAGACGCTGTCCGGCAGCGGCACGCTGAAGGTGCGCGTCAGCGACGACGCCGGCAACAACGGCACGGCCTACGCGCAAGCCTATGTGCTCGACACCACGGCGCCCACCACCGGCTTCAGCGGCATCGCGCTGTCGGCCGACACCGGCGCCAGCGGCACCGACCTGATCACCAACACCGCGGCGCAGACCATCACCGCCACCCTCGGCGGCGCGCCGGCCGCCGGCGACATCGTCTACGGCTCGCTGGACAACGGCGCCACCTGGACCGACATCACCAGCAAGGTGTCCGGCACCACGCTGACCTGGAACGGCGTCACGCTGGCCGGCAGCGACACGCTCCAGCTGCGCGTGACCGACGCCGCCGGCAACAACGGCGCCGCCACCAGCCAGGCCTACGTGCTCGACACCAGCGCCCCGGCCACCAGCGTGGCCAGCGCTGCCTTCTCGGCCGACAGCGGCGTCTCGTCGACCGACTTCATCACCCACACGGCGGCGCAGACGGTCAGCGGCACCCTGTCGGCCAACCTGGCGGCCGGCGAATCGGTGCTGGTCTCGCTCGACAACGGCGCCACCTGGACCGCCGCCAGCGCCACCGTGGGCCAGAGCACCTGGTCGCTGGCCGGACGCACGCTCACCGCCAGCGGCACGCTGCAGGTCAAGGTGAGCGACACCGCCGGCAACGACGGCCCCGTGCTCAGCCAGGCCTATGTCTACGATACCGCCGCCACCGTGGCCACCGTCGACACGCTGCAGACCATGAGCCTGACGCCGGTGCTGACCGGCGGCGCCACGCTGGCCGCAGGCGAAACCATGACCGTCACCGTCGGCGGCGCCACCTACAACGTGGTGCCGGCGGCCGGCACGTGGAGCCTGGACCTGTCGAGCGCGGTGCCGGCCAGCGGCGCGCTGGCGCTGGTGCTCAACAACCGCTACGAGGTGGTGGCCACCGTCACCGACCTGGCCGGCAACACCGCCAGCGACAGCAGCAGCAACGAGCTGACGGTGGGCACCATCGTCGTGCCGGTCACGCCGCCCACCACCGCCGTGACGGGCGCCGCGCTGTCGGCCGACAGCGGCGCCAGCGCCAGCGACTTCATCACCAACGTGGCCGCGCAAAACCTCAGCGGCTCGCTGTCGGCGGCGCTGAAGGACGGCGAATCGGTGCGGGTGTCGCTGGACGGCGGCGCCAGCTGGCAGAGCGCCAGCGCCAGCGGCGACAGCTGGTCGCTGGGCGGCGTCACGCTGAGCGGCAACGGCCAGTTGCAGGTCAAGGTCAGCAACTCCGGCGGCGACGGCGCGGTCTACACCCAGGCCTATGTGCTCGACACCACGGCGCCGGTGGCGCCGACGGTCACTCCCCTGACCGCGCCGACGACCACCCCGACGCTGACCGGCTCGGCCACGTTGGCCGACGGCGAGCTGCTCGCCGTCAGTGTCGGCGGCGCCACCTACCAGGTCGCCGTCAGCGGCGGCGGCTGGAGCCTGGACCTGGCGCACGCCACGCCGTCGTCCGGCGCGCTGTCGCTGACGGCCGGCCAGCGCTACGACGTCGCCGCCGTGGTCACCGACCTGGCCGGCAATGCCAGCCGCAACGCCGGCGGCGGCCAACTGCTGGTCGAAGGCCCGCCCGCCACGCTGGTCACCGGCGCCGCGCTGTCGGCCGACAGCGGCGCCAGCGCCAGCGATTTCATCACCAACGTGGCCGCGCAAACCATCAGCGGCACGCTGTCGGCGCCGCTGGCGGCCGGCCAGCGGGTCGAGGTCTCGCTAGACGGCGGCGCCACCTGGGTCAACGCCTCGGCCGCGGCCGGCGCGGCCAGCTGGTCGGTCGCCGCCACCCTCGGCGGCAGCAATGTCTTCATGGCGCGCGTCAGCAACGACGCCGGCCACGGCGCGGCGTTCCAGCAGGCCTATACGCTCGACACCAGCGCCCCGCTGGCCAGCCCGACCGGCGGCACGCTGTCGCCCGCCGGCGTGCTGACCGGCGGCCTGTCGGCGCCGCTGGCGGCCGGCGAATCGGTGCTGGTGTCGCGCGACAACGGCGCCAGCTGGCAGCCGGCCAGCGTGTCCGGCAGCGGCTGGTCGTCGGCCGGTGGCGCCGACAGCACGGTGCTGGTCGCGGTGCGCGACACGGCCGGCAACACCGGCAGCGTCTTGACCGTGGCCGCGGTGGTCACGCCGCCGCCGGAACCGCCGGTCCCGCCGGTGCCCCCGGTGCCGCCGGTCCAGCAGGTGCCGGTCGTGACCCAGCCGCCACCGCCGGCCGATACCAAGCCGGGCGTCACCGGGCCGTCCGACCTGGTCAAGGCCGACCCGGTACTGGGCGACACCCCGCTCGCCGGCAACCGCCCCGCCGGCGGCCTCGTCAACGTGGCTTCGGGCGCCCAGCCAGCGGCAGGTGGCGGCCTTGGCGGCCCCGCCGGGCCGAACACGCCCGCCAATCCGCTGGCGCCGCCCGGCCTGCCCACGCTGACCGACCCCGGTACGCTGCTGACCGCCTTCACCCCGAACGGCCTGCCCGACCTGCCGTTCGCCGGCGACGCGCTGGTGGTCAACACGCCGATCCCGGATGTGACCGTCAGCAGCGGCAAGGCCATTTCAGTGCAGGTGGCGCCGGACAGCTTCGCCTCGACCAGCGGCGCCTCGCCATTTTCGCTGAGCGCGCAGACGGCGGACGGCAAGCCGCTGCCGTCCTGGATCAGGTTCGACCCCGGCTCGGCACGCTTCGAAGGCACGCCGCCCGCGGGCTTTGAAGGCACGCTGAGCTTCAAGATCACGGCGCGCGACAGCCATGGCAGGGTCGCCGTGCAGACCTTCAAGATCGTCGTCAGCAAGGATGGCCGTGCCGTCAAGAGCTCGTCCATCGACGCCGTGCCGGTGGGCCGCAGCGGGCTGGACGAACAAATGCGCGCGGCGCGCGGCGCCGGCGCCGAGCGCCTGGCGGTGCTGTCGCGTAGCGCGGCGGCGGCGAAAGCGGCCGCATGAACGACGGTGCGCCGCCGGGCAATCCCCTGCTGTCCCTGCTGGAACTGGCCCAGCGCGCACGCGCCGCGGCCAGCGCCAACGAACTGGCCTTCATCGCGGTCAACGACAGCCGCGCGCTGGCGCCCTACCGCCAGGCGGCGCTGTGGCTGGGCCCCGGCGACGTCCACACCCTGTCCGGCGTGGTGGCGGTCGAAGCCAACGCGCCCTACGCGCAATGGCTGGACCAGCTGTGCCGCGCGCTGGCCGGCGCGCCGCCCCGCCCGCAGGCGGTCGACCCGGCGCGGTTGCCGCCGGCCGTGGCCGCCGCGTGGGACGAGTGGCTGCCCGCCGCCGCGACATGGATACCGCTGCCGGCGCTGCATGGCGCTGCAGACGCCTCCGCCGAACCGGCCGGCCTGCTGCTGGCCGGCGACGCCGCGCTGTCGGCCGAACACCTGGCGCTGCTGGGCGAATGGATGGACATCTGGCAGCACGCTTGGCGCGCGCTCCATCCGCCGGCGCGCTGGTCGCTGGCGCGCCTGCCGGCGCGGCTGCGCGCGTGGTGGAACGGCGGCGCGCAGGATGCCGGGGGCGGCCGCCGCCGGCGCCGCCGGCTGGGCGTGGCCGTGGCCGTGCTGGCCGTGCTGCTGATGCCGGTGCGGCTGACGGTGCTCGCGCCCGGCGAGCTGGTGCCGGCCAATCCGGCCACGATCCGGGCGCCGCTGGACGGCGTCATCGCCGACTTCGCCGTGCGCCCGAACCAGGTGGTGACCGCCGGCCAGGAGCTGTTCTCGTTCGACCAGGCGCCGATCGGCAGCCGCCTCGACGTCGCCCGCGAAGGCTTGTCCACGGCCCAGGCCGAGTACCGGCAGGCGGCCCAGATGATGCTCAACGACCCGCGCGCCAAGGCGCAGCTGGCCACGCTGCTGGGCCGCATCGCCGAGAAGCAGGCCCAGGCCAGCTTCCTCGAAGGCCAGGCGCAGCGCTCGCGCGTGCTGGCGCCGCAGGCCGGCATCGCGCTGTTTGACGATCCGTCCGAATGGATAGGCCGGCCCGTGCAGACGGGCGAGCGCATCCTGCAGGTGGCCTCGGCCACCGACGTGGAGATCGAAGCCTGGGTGCCGATCGGCGACGCCATTCCGCTGGCCGAGCAGGCGCCACTGCACCTGTACCTGGCGTCGGCGCCGCTGACGCCGCTGACCGGCACCCTGCGCTACATGAGCCACCGCGCCACCGCGCGCCCGGACGGCAGCTACGCCTACCGCGTGCGCGCCAAGCTCGACAGCGTGGCCGGCCAGCGCATCGGCCTCAAGGGCACGGCCAAGCTGGGCGGCGAACGGGTGCCGCTGGTCTACTGGATGCTGCGCCGGCCGCTGGCCAGCGTGCGCCAGTTCCTCGCCTTCTGAGGCGCCGCCATGCGATCGAGCCTCCCCCCGCTGCGCCAGGAGCTGGCCATCGACGCCGGTCCGCGCCTGGCCGACGGCCAGCCCAGCTGGACCCTGCACGACCCGGTGCGCAACCAGTTCTTCCAGCTCGACTGGCCGAGCTTTGAAATGCTCAGCCGCTGGAACCTGCAAGACCCGCGGGCCGTGATCGACGCGATCAACCGCGACACCGCGCTGCAGCTGGACGGCGGAGCGATGGAGCGCCTGCTGGCCTTCCTGCGCGACCAGCAGCTGCTGCAGCCGGGGCGCGGCGCGGCCGCCGCGTTTGCCGCCATGCGCGAGCGCCAGCGCGGCAACTGGCGGCAATGGCTGCTGCACAACTACCTGTTCTTCCGCATCCCGCTGCTGCGCCCGGACCGCTGGCTGACGTGGCTGGCGCCGCGCCTGGCGTTCCTGTTCTCGCCCGCGTTCCGCTGGCTGACCGTGGCCGCCGGCCTGTTCGGCGTGGCCGGCGCCTACCGCGAATGGGACCGTTTTTCCGCCACGCTGATGGATACGCTGAGCTGGCACGGCGCGCTGCTGTACGGCTGCGCCGTCACGTTCGCCAAGGTCTGCCACGAACTGGGCCACGCGCTCACGGCCAAGCGCTACGGCTGCCGGGTGCCGACCATGGGCCTGGCGTTCCTGGTGATGTGGCCGGTGGCCTACACCGACACCAACGAGGTGTGGAAGCTGGCGCGCCGCGACCAGCGGCTGGCGGTGGCCGGCGCCGGCATCGTGACCGAGCTGATGATCGCCTGCTGGGCCACGCTGGCCTGGTCGTGGCTGCCCGAGGGCGGCCCCAAGCAGGTGGCCTTCCTGCTGTCGACCACCACCTGGATCGCCACCGTGGCCATCAACGCCAGCCCGTTCATGCGCTTCGACGGCTACTTCCTGCTGTCGGACTACCTCGGCCTGCCCAACCTGCACAGCCGCGCGTTCGCGCTGGCGCGCTGGGACCTGCGCGAGCGCCTGTTCGCGCTGGGCGAGCCGGCGCCGGAATCGTTCCCGCCCCGCCGCCACACGGGGCTGGTGCTGTTTGCGTGGGCGGTGTGGATCTACCGGCTGGTGCTGTTCCTCGGCATCGCCGCGCTGGTGTACCACTTCTTCATCAAGGCGGTCGGCATCCTGCTGTTCATGGTCGAGATCGGGTGGTTTGTCGCGCTGCCGCTGTGGCGCGAGCTGCAAGCCTGGGGACGGCGCTGGCCCGCGCTGCGCCACAGCCGCCGCGCCTGGCGCAGCGGCGCGCTGCTGGCGCTGCTCGCCTTCGCCTTCCTGCTGCCGTGGCCGGACCGCGTGCAGACCTCGGGCCTGCTGCAGCCGCGCACGCGGCTGGCGCTGTACGCGCCGCCCCACGCGGCGGTGGCGGCGCTGCCGGTGAAGAACGGTCAAGACGTGGCGGCCGGCCAGCCGCTGCTGCGCCTGTCGTCGCCCGAACTGGACCTGCGCGAAGGCGAGACCGGCGCGCGCCAGGATGTGCTGGCCTGGCAGTCGGCGGCGGCCGGCCTGGACGCCGGCAGCCGCAAGGATTGGCAAGTGCTCAACGACCAGCTGGCCTACGCCAGCGCCGAACACGCCACCGTGGGCGCCGACCTGCAACGCTACCGCCCGGTGGCGCCGTACGCGGGCGTGCTGGTCGACGTCGATCCCGACCTGCGCCCCGGCGAATGGCTCAAGGGCCAGGAGTATCTGGGCTCGCTGGTGGCGGCCGGCCGCTGGCAAGTGGTGGCCTACGTGGACGAGGACGCCGTGCGCCGCATCCGGCAGGGCGACCGCGCGCTGTTCATCGCCGACGGCCTGGCCGGGCCGGCCGTGCGCCTGACGGTGGCCAGCATCGACCGCGACGCCAGCCGCACGCTGGGCGAGCCGGAGCTGGCGGCCTTGTTTGGCGGCGACGTGCTGGTGCGGGAAAAGAACGGCGTGTTTTATCCGGAACACGCGGTGTACCGGGTGGTGCTGGACGCCGGCGCCGAGCTGCCGGCCACCAGCCCCGCCTGGCGCGGACGGGTCGCCATCGCCGGCCGCTGGGAAGCGCCGGCGCTGCGCTTCCTGCGCGCGGCGGCGGCGGTGGCCTGGCGCGAAGCCGGGTTTTAAGCCGCGGCCGGGACCAGGGCCGCGCGGCGGGGCCGCCGCCGCGCATGGCCGTTCATGGCCGGTCCCCCTCGTCGCCGTGGCCGCCCGCGCGGCCCTCCTCGTGCTCGCCCCACAGCGCATTCATGATCGCCAGCAGCAAGGCGAAACCCACTCCAAGTATCCAGGCGAAATACCACATGCTCGTCCCTCCCTCATTCAAGTCGTCGCGGCGCTAGTAGGCGCTGTGCTGGTTGGCTTCGATCTGCGCGGCGGTGACCTTGCCGCGCATGACGCGATAAGCCCATCCGGTGTACAGGATGATGAGCGGCATGAAGAGCAGCGCCGCCCAGAACATGATGGCCAGGCTCAACTGGCTCGAGACGCTGTCCCACACCGTCAGGCTGGCGTTCGGCATCGACGACGACGGCATCACGAAGGGGAACATCGAGGCGCCGGCGGTGCCGATCACGCCGGCCACGCCGAACGACGAGGCCACGAACGCGGCCAGCGTGCGGCGCCTCAGCAGCAGCAACGCCGCCAGCGCCGGTCCGCCCAGCCCCGTCGCCGGCAACAGCCACAGCGCCGGCTGGCGGCCATAGTTCGCCATCCAGGCCCCGGCCTCGCGCACCACCGACTTGCCGAGCACGTCCGGCAGCGCGGCGCCGTCCACCACCGAGGTGATGCGATAGCCATCGATCCACTGCAGCCAGACCCCGGCGGCCACGAAGCCGAGCACCATGACCACGGCCGCGCCCACCGCGCCGCGAATGGCGCGTTGCTGCAACACGCCTTCCGTGCGATGGGCCAGGTAGGCGCCGCCCTGCAGCGTCAGCATCGCGCTGCCGACCACGCCGCACAGCAGGGCGAAGGGCCGCAGCAGTTGCCAGAAGCTGCCGCTGTAGCTGGACACCAGATACGCGTCGAACCGGAACGGCACGCCCAGCAGCAGGTTGCCGAAGGCGATGCCGAACACCAGCGGCGGCACCGCGCCGCCGACGAACAGGCCCCAGTCCCAGGTGCCGCGCCAGCCGGCGTGCCGGATCTTGCTGCGGTAATCGAAGCCGACCGGCCGGAAAAACAGCGCCCACAGCACCAGCATCATGGCCCAGTAAAAGCCGCTGAAGGCGGTGGCGTACACCACCGGCCAGGCCGCGAACAGGGCGCCGCCGCCGGTGATGAACCAGACCTGGTTGCCGTCCCAGTGCGGCCCCACCGTGTTGATCACCACGCGCCGCTCCAGGTCGCTGCGGCCGACAAAAGGCAGCAGCGCGCCCACCCCCATGTCATGGCCGTCCATGATGGCAAAGCCGATCAGCAGCACGCCGACCAGGACCCACCAGATGATTTTCAGTGTGGCGTAATCAAGCATGGTGCAGCTCCTTGAGCATGGCGTCGTGGGCGTAGCGGCCGGTGCCCAGGCTGCCCGGCCCCAGGCGCGCGAATTTGACCATCAGGAACATCTCGACCGCCAGCAGCAGCGTGTAGAAGCCCACGAAGCCGGCCAGCGAACCGTACAGGTTGCCGACGCCGAGGGTGGAGACGCTCAGGTGGGTCGGCAGGACGCCGTAGATGGTCCACGGCTGGCGGCCATACTCGGCGACGAACCAGCCCAGCTCGCAGGCGATCCACGGCGCCGGCAGCATCCACAGGGCCCAGCGCAGCAGCCACGGCCGCTGTGTGCCGGCCGCGCCCAGCGTGCTCCGGAACGCCAGCGCGAACAGCGCCAGCTGCGCCACGCCCAGCCCGACCATCGCGCGGAACGCCCAGAACATCGGCGTCACGCGCGGCACCGTGTCCTGCACCGCGCGCTCGATGATGGCGGGCGTGGCCTGGTTGACGTCCGCCACGTACTTCTTCAACAGCAGGCCGAAGCCCAGGTCGGCCTGGTAGTCGTTGAAGGTGGCCAGCGCGTGCGCGTCGCCGCGCTGCCGGCGCAACGCTTCCAGCGCGTTGACGGCCACGATGCCGCGCACGATGCGGGCGCGGTTCTTTTCCCGGATCTCGTGGATGCCCGGGATCTGCCTGCTCACCGAGCGCGTGCCGATCAGCCCCATCAGCCAGGGCACGTCGATTTCCCAGTCGTTGCGCGACGCCGCCTCGTTGATGCCCGCCACCAGCGTCAGGCCGGCCGGCGCCGGCTTGGTGTCCCACATGGCCTCCATCGCGGCCAGCTTGGTCTGCTGGGCCTCGCCCACCGTGTAGCCGGACTCGTCGCCGAGAACGATCACGCTCAGCGCCGACGCCAGGCCGAACGCGGCGGCCACCCTGAAGCTGCGTTTGGCGAACTCGACATCGCGCCGGCGCAGCAGGTACCAGCTGGAGATGGACAGCACGAACACCGACCCGGTCACGTAGCCGGCCGATACCGTGTGGACGAACTTGGCCTGCGCCACCGGGTTGAACACCACCGCCCAGAAGTCCACCGTCTCCATGCGCATGGTCAGGTAGCTGAACTGCGCGCCCACCGGATTCTGCATCCAGCCGTTGGCGACCAGGATCCACAGCGCCGACAGGTTGGTCCCCACCGCCATCAGCAGGGTGACCAGCAGGTGCTGCCGCCTGCGCAGCCGGTCCCAGCCAAAGAAAAACAGGCCGATCATGGTGGACTCGAGGAAGAACGCCATCATGCCCTCGATGGCCAGCGGCGCGCCGAAGATGTCGCCCACATAGTGCGAGTAATAGGCCCAGTTGGTGCCGAACTGGAACTCGAGCGTGATGCCGGTGGTCACGCCCAGCGCGAAGTTGATGCCGAACAGCTTGCCCCAGAAGCGGGTCATGTCTTTCCAGATCACCTTGCCGGTCATCACGTACACGCTCTCCATGATGACCAGCAGCCACACCATGCCCACGGTGAGCGGCACAAATAGAAAATGGTACATCGCGGTGGCCGCGAACTGCAGCCGCGACAAGTCCACCAATTGGTCTGAAATCACTTGTGTTCTCCTGTATGCCGGGGCGGCGCGCCCACCCGGTCGGCCATCGCGCCGGCGTCGACGTCGACGCCGGCATCCCTGACCCATGCCCACCACAGGACGGCCAGCAGCGCCAGCTTGAGCAGCACCGCCACCGCCAGGTGGCGCAGCAGTCGTTGATCGGTCTCCATCGTCACACCGCGTTCAGCGGGATCTTCAGGTAACGCACGCCGTTGTCCTCGGCGGGCGGCAACTGGCCGGCGCGCATATTCACCTGGATCGCCGGCAGGATCAGGGCCGGCATCTCCAGCGTGGCGTCGCGCGCGCTGCGCATCGCCACGAACTGCTCCTCGCTGATGCCGTCGCGCACATGGATGTTGGCGTGCCGCTGCTCCGCCACCGTCGTCACATAGGCCAGCGGCCGGCCGTTCGGGCGGTAGTCGTGGCACATGTACAGCCTGGCGTTCGCGGGCAGGCTCAACACCCGATTGATCGAGCGGAACAAGAGGCGCGGGTCGCCGCCCGGGAAGTCGCAGCGGGCGGTGCCGTAATCCGGCATGAACAGCGTGTCGCCGACAAACGCCGCCGGCTCGTCGGCGCCGTCGACCACATAGGTCATGCAGGCCGGCGTGTGGCCCGGCGTATGCCAGGCGCGCGCGCTCAGGTTGCCGATCCTGAACACCTCGTCGTCGGCGAACAGGTGGTCGAACTGGCTGCCGTCGCGGGCAAACTCGCTGCCGGCGTTGAACAGCTTGCCGAACACCGTTTGCACCTGGCGGATGTGGCCGCCGATGGCGATGCGTCCGCCCAGCTGCTGCTTCAGGTAGGGCGCGGCCGACAAGTGGTCGGCATGCGCATGGGTCTCCAGGATCCACTCGACCTTGCCGTCGAGGGCCCGCACGCGGGCGATCAGCCGGTCGGCGCCGGCGGTGCCGGTGCGGCCGGATGCGGGGTCGTAGTCCAGCACGCTGTCGATCAGCGCGCAGGCGCGGGTCTGCCGGTCCTGCACGATGTAACTGATGGTGCTGGTGGCCTGGTCGTAAAAGCCTTCGATATACAGTGGTTCCACGTCGTTCTCCTCGGGACGGATGCCTGTCTAAGTACAAATCCCGTGCCAGCGGCCGCGCGCGGCTAAGTTTTTGATTTGGCGCAGATTTTTTCACGCAGGGAGAAGCCGCTGACAGCTTTGCGCGTCAGTGGCATACTGCCAGTGGCAGACGTGGCAGTCATTTCCTGGAGCTTAACCATGACAGATTCAGAACTATTGCAGGCGCCCGAAGTGCGGGCGCTGATTTCCTACCTCGACCACGAGGCCGCGCCGATGATCGTCATGAACACCGCGTATCAGATCCTGGCCGCCAACACGGCGTACAAGCGGCAGTTCGCGGTGGCCGGCAAGCCCTATCTCGGCCGCACCTGCTACGCCGTTTCGCACCAGTTCGCGGTACCGTGCGACCAGGCCGGCGAGCATTGTCCGCTGCAAAGCGCGCTGGCCACGCGCGCGCCGGACCGCGTGCTCCACATCCACCACACGCCCCGCGGACCCGAGCACGTGGACGTGGAACTGCGGCCGATCGTCGATGCCGGCCACCGGGTGATCGGCTTTGTCGAGCGCCTGCAGACGGTGCGGCAGGCGTCCGCGCGCGCCAGCCGCAGCGGCCTGGTGGGCCAGTCGCCGGCGTTCAACCGCGCGCTCGGCGAGCTGCAGCGGGTGGCGCCGTCGACGCTGCCGGTATTGCTGCTGGGCGAATCGGGCACCGGCAAGGAACTGTTCGCCCGCGCGCTGCACGAGGCCAGCGCGCGCAGCGCCGGGCCGTTCGTGGTGATGGATTGCTCCGGCCTGAGCGAGACGCTGTTCGAGAGCGAAGTGTTCGGGTATGAAAAGGGCGCGTTCACGGGCGCGGTGTCGCGCAAGGCCGGCTTGGCCGAGACCGCCAACGGCGGCACGCTGTTCCTCGACGAGATCGGCGACGTGCCGCTGGCCATGCAGGTCAAGCTGCTGCGCCTGATCGAGTCCGGCACCTACCGCCGCGTCGGCGGCGTCGAGACGCTGCGCAGCGACTTCCGGCTGGTGACCGCCACCCATAAGCCGCTGGCGCGCATGGTGACCGACGGCCAGTTCCGCCAGGATCTGTACTACCGCATCGCGGCCTTTCCCCTGCAACTGCCGCCGCTGCGCGAGCGCCACGGCGACATCGGGCTGCTGGTCGAGTCGCTGTTGCAGCGCGGCGGCAACGCCGGCGTGCATCTGGCGCCGGACGCGCTGGCCGCGCTCGACGGCTATCACTGGCCGGGCAATATCCGTGAGCTGCGCAACGTCATCGAGCGCGCCCGCCTGTTTGCCGACGATGGCGAAATCAAGGCCGCCCATCTCGGCCTGGGCGCGCGGCCGGCGGTGCACGCGCCGGCAACGCTGGCCGACGACGACTTCGCCGCCTACGTGCGGGGCTTCAACGGCACGCGCAAGGCGCTCGCCGCCGCGCTGGGCTGCAGCGAGCGCACCCTGTACCGCCGCCTCAAGCAAGCCGGGTTGGCGTAGCCGCGCGGCCCGCCCGCGCAATCAATCTACTTTGAACGGCCGCATTGCCGGCATCAGCGGCATCCTCGGCGGCGTGCTGCGGCCGCGCCGTGGCGACCTCGGCTGGCGACTGGCGTTCACCGCTGGTTTGCTGGCCGCGCCGCTGCTGTACCGCGCCTGGACGCCGCTGCCGGCCGTGCAGGTCGACGCCGGCCACGCCACGCTGCTGCTGGCCGGCTTGATGGTGGGCATCGGCACGCGCTACGGCGCCGCCTCGACCGCCGCCTGGTGCTGGGCAGCCTGCTGTTCGGCGCGGCTGGGGCCTGGCCGGCTACTGCCCCGGTCCGGCGTTAAGTTCTGTGGCCACCGGCGGCTTGCCGCCGCTGCTGTTCGCTGGCGCCATGCTGGCCGGGATGGGATGGTTCGAGCTGGCCGAGCGGCGCGGCGCGCGGTGAAGCACGGGCCCGGCCCGGCTCAGTCCTTCGCCAGCCCCTGGATGAGCTTGGCCAGCAGCCGGTCGAGCTCGCTGCGTTCCCGCTGGTCGAGGCCGGACAGCGCGGCCAGTTCATTGGCCACATGTTGCGGCACGATTTCGTTGATCAGGTCGAGCCCTCTGGCGGTCAGCCGCACGCGCACGCCGCGCCGGTCGGCCGGGTCCGGGCGCCGCTCGATCAGGCCGGCCTCCTCAAGCCGGTCGAGGCGGCTGGTCATCGCGCTCGACGTCATCAGCAAGCCTTCGTACAGGTCGGTCGGCGTCAGCTCGTAGGGCGCGCCGGCGCGGCGCAGCGTGGCGATGACATCGAACTCGCCTTTCTGCAGACTGTAGCGGGCGGCGAAGGGGCCGAGCCAGTGCTTCTCCAGCAAACGGCCCGCCTGCAGCAGCGCGCCAACGGTCGCCATCACCGCGCTGTCCAGCTCCGGGTATTCCCTGGCCCACTCCGCCTTCATGCGTTCAATCCGATCCTGCATTCGCTCTCCCAATCCGCGCTTTCATTCCAGCCGACATGGTAACGCCTTTGTGCCCGCTTGACCTGGTATCTCGACAGTGAGATACTTGTCTCGATATCGAGAATCTTTTTACCGAGAGACATGCCGCATGAACAGATCGTTGCCCGCCACCTTCCTGCCAACCCTCGCCATCATCGGCCTGGCGCTGAACCTGCGTCCCGTGATGGCGGGCGTGGGCCCCTTGCTGGACCAGATCGAGGCCGCGACCGGCCTGAGCTCCACGCAGGCGAGCCTGCTCACCGCGATCCCGGTGGCGGTGATTGGCCTGTGCGCCCTGTCCGGGCGCCGCCTGCGCGCCTGGTTCGGCGAACGGAGCGGCACCACGCTGGGCGTGGCGTGCATCGCATTGGCCTGCCTGGCGCGCCTGGCCTGGCCGTCCAGCACCGGGCTGATCGCGACCGCCGTGCTGGCGGGCGTCGGCGTGGCCCTGGTCCAGGTGCTGCTGCCGGTCTTCATCAAGCGGCGCTACGGCGGCGGCGCGGGCGCCATGCTGGGGCTGTACTCGACCGGCATCATGGGCGGCGCCGCCATCGCCGCGGCGTCGTCGGCGCCGGGCGCGGATTGGCTGGGCCTGGGCGGCGCGCTGGGGCTGTGGGCGGTTCCGGCCCTGATCGCGCTGCCGCTGTGGATCGCCGCCACCCGCCAGCCCGAGCGGCGCGGCCAGGCGCCCGCCGGCGCGGCGCCGCCGCTGTCGTTGTGGCGGCGCGCACGGGCCTGGGAGCTGCTGGTGTTTTTCGGCATCGGCACCGGCGCCTACACCCTCGTGCTGGCCTGGCTGCCGGCGTACTACACCTCGCTCGGCTGGGCGCCGGCCGACGCCGGCTACCTGCTGGGCGCGCTGACGATGACCGAGGTGCTGGCCGGGCTGCTGGTGTCGATGTTCGCGGCCCGCTTCCCGGACCGCCGCGTGCCGCTGCTCATCGTGCTCGCGCTGCTGATCGCCGGGCTTGTGTGCCTGGTCCTGGCGCCCACGCCGCTGGCCTGGCTGGCCTGCGGCCTGCTCGGCCTGGGCATCGGCTCGCTGTTTCCGCTCACCTTGATCCTGACCGTCGACCACCTCGACGATCCGCTGGAAGCTGGCGAACTGGCCGCGTTCGTGCAGGGCGGCGGCTACCTGATCGCCAGCCTGATGCCCCTGCTCGCCGGCCAGCTGCGCGACAGCCAGGCGGACCTGACCCTGGCGTGGCTGGCGATGGCCGCCGGCTGCCTCGTGCTGGTGGCGATGGCGCTGCGCTTTTCGCCGGCCTCGTATGCGACCGTATCATCCCTCCGCGCGGCGGCGGCGGGCAGCGATGGCGCGGCCATGAACCCGGCCTTCACGCCGGTCCAGGTCGGCTGGTTCGGCAAGCTGCCCGGCCGCGGCGACTTCGTCCGGGGCAGCGCGAATCCGGCCCAAATGCGGGAACTGGACGACTGGCTGTCGCAGGCAATGGACCTGATGGCCGCGAACGCGCGCTGGCAGCCGGCCTATGACGCCGTGGCGCCGCTGCATTTCGTGTTGGTCCGCCCGGGCGACCGCCAGGCGATCGGCGGGCACCTGGTCGCCAGCCGCGACCAGTCCGGGCGCCGCTATCCCTTCCTGATGGCCGGCGTGATGGAACTGGCCGCGCCGGACACGTTCCTGCCGAACTCGCCGCTCGTGCTCACCCGCCTGTGGCGCCGGCTGGAAGCGCTGGCCGCCACCGTCCACGATGCCGCCGATCCGGCCGCGTCGTTGCAAGCGGCCGCCGCGCAAGCGATCGCGCTCGACCTGCGCGCGGCCGCCTACGACGCCGCGTTCGAGGATTTCCTGGAACAGCAAACGCTGGACGCGCTCGACGCGCTGCTGGCGCCAGCGGGCTTCACCGGCGGCGCGCGCAGGGTGATGCTGGCGCTGGGCCTGCTGCTGCGGCCGCTGCTGGCCTGCGCTTCCGGACGGCTGGAGAAAAGCCTGGTGCTGCCGCTGCCGCAAGACCCGCTGCACCGCCATCCGGTGGCGGCGTTCTGGCTGCACCTGGCCGCGCCGTTCCTGGCGCGCACCGACGTCGCGCCCATCCTGTTCATCACGCGCCTCGCGGGCCGCCCCGCGCTGGTGCTGGGATTCGATGGCTTGTCCGCGCACACCTTGCGCGCCATCCTGGATCCCGCCGCCGGCCTGGAACGCCACATCACGTTCGACCAGCTGGACTGGGTCGAACCGCAAATGGACGCCGATCCGGCCATGCGGCGCCTGTCCGCCAGCCTCGCGCGCGGCGACGTGTCGCTGAAGTTCGCGCTGGAATCCATGGGCAAGGCATTTATCGGGCCGCGATAGCCGCGGGACGGACGGGGTGCGTATAATGGCCGCCAGGCGTACAAGTTCTTGGCGCCAGTCCAGAGGATTACCAGGGAATGAAGATGCTTCGCTTGCTGCTCTGGGTGGGGTTGATCTTGGCGTCGGCCACCGCTCACGCAACCGCCACGGTCACCTGCGTCACCGAGGAAAACCGCCCCGTCAATTTTTGGGAGAACGGCAAGGTCACCGGCTTCAGCACCGAGGTGGTCGAGGCCGTGCTCAAGGAAATCGACGTGCGGGCCGACATCCAGATCATGCCCTGGGCGCGCGCCTATGCGACCGCTCTGCACAAGGAAAACGTGCTGATCTTCTCGATCATGCGCACGCCCGAGCGCGAACACCTGTTCAAATGGGTCGGCGTGGTGTCCCCGCCCGACAGCTCCTATCTGTTCGCCCTGCGCGAACGCCACATCAAGCTCGACAAACTGGGCGACGCCCTGAACTACAAGATCGCCACCATCAACGGCGACGCGCGCGAGCAGTACCTGGAGTCGAAGGGCTTCGTCAAGGGCCGCCAGCTGCATGGCAACGCCCAGCCCAAAACCAACTACGAAAAACTCAAGCTGGGACGCGTCGACCTGTGGGCGATGAGCGACATGGTGGCCGAGGACATCGTACGGCGCGAGGGCGGCGAGCTGTCCAGGACGCTGGTGCGGGCGCTGCAGTTGACCGAGCTGGGCAGCGGCGGCAGCTACATGGCGTTCGGACCCCAGACCGACGATGTGCTGGTCGAGCGTTTTCGCAAGGGACTGGAGGCCATCAAGGCCAATGGCACGTTTGCAGCGCTGCAAAAGAAATGGTTCTGATGAGGCTGTTTTTGATCCAGATCAAGGGTTTTTCAGATCGTAATTCATAGTATGGTTCCTGGAAGAAACCCACAACGGAGACCACAATGAAACAGTTTATTTCTAAAATTTTGCTGCTGGCGATGACCGCGCTGCTGGCCACCAGCGCCTACGCCGCGAACGACCGCGCCAACGCGGAAGACTGCGTCGCGCTGGTCAAGAAGGCCGTGGCCTATATCAAGGCCAACGGCAAGGAGAAGGCGTTTGCCGAGTTCAACAACTCCAAAGGCCAGTTCGTCGACCGCAACCTGTACATCTTCGTCTACGATCTGAACGGCGTCAGCCTGGCCATCGGCAACGGCAACGCCTCCAAGATGGTCGGCAAGAACCTGATCGACATGCGCGACGCCGAAGGCACCTACATCATCAAGGGCCTGATCCAGACCGCCAAGACCAAGAACCAGGGATGGTTCGACTACAAGTGGCCCAACCCGGTCACCAAGGGCATCGAAGAAAAATCGAGCTACGTTGAAAAGGTGGACGACTACCTGGTCGGCGCCGGCATCTACAAGCAATAAAAAAGCCGCGCGGGCGGCCATCGCCCGCGCGGCCGGGTTACACCATCAAGCCAGCCGCGCCGCCAGTTCGGCCACGCGCTTGCCCAGCAGGCGGGCGGTCTCCAGGTCGCCGCTGCGCGGCGCTTCCTCGGGCGAGGCGTCCGACGGCGAAATCGCCAGCGCGCCGCCAAAGCCGGCGGTCCAGTTGACGTCGGCCGGGCCGTGTTCCTTCTTGTTCGACGGCAGCAGGCCGGTGCCGGTCCAGACCTGGCCGTGCTGCATGGCCAGCGTCCAGAAATACTGGATGGTGGAGAACTTGTCGCCGTTGGTCGACGCTGAATTGGTGAAGCCGGCGGCGACCTTGTTCTTCCAGTTCTGGCCAAACCACGCGGCCGACGACTTGTCGGCGAACTTCTTGAACTGCCACGCCGGGCCGCCCATGTAGGTCGGGCTGCCGTAGATGACGGCATCGGCCTTGGCGATGGCGGCCATCGCATCCTCGGTCAGGTCGCCGTTCTGGTCGATGCGGTACAGCGTCGCCTCCGCGCCGGAGACGCCGGCGGCGCCGGCCTGCACGGCTTCTGCCTGTTTGACGGTGTGGCCGTAGCCGCTGAAGTACACGATCGCGATAGTGGTCATAAAATTCCCTAAAAAAGTTATTGAACAGGGGGTCAGGCGCCGATCTGGTTCAACATGCCGAACCAGTCTTCCAGGTGCCAGGTGTGCGTAATGCGGTCCGCCCCCAGATAATGAAACTCATGGATCGCAATTGCAATAGGCTGATTGGTAGGGGCGATGCCGAAAAACTCGCCGCGGTGGGTGCCGGTGATCAGTGCGCGCACGGCGGCGCGGCCGTCGCGGCCGAAGATGTCGAGGATGGCGATGTGCACGTCCGGGAAGGCGGCGCCGAACATCGCGACCACCGGCTTCATGCCGGCCAGGCCGGGTTGCTGGCCGGGGCCGAGCGGCGTGTCCTGCCAGTCCTGCACCAGCGCCTGGTCGAGCAGGTCGGGATTGCGCTCGTTGAAGGCGCGGTACAGCGTTTCGATGGCTTGCTGCTGGGCCGTGGTGAGGCCGTTTTCCTGCATGGTCATGGTGGGCTTTCTGTATCGGTGAATGACCCGGCCACTGTAGCAATCCGCCCCCACGCAAGTCCAATCGATAATGGATATGCGGTATCATCCACCGCATGGATTTACATGGAATAGACCTCAACCTGCTGGTGGCCTTCGACGCGCTGATCTGCGAGCGCAACGTCACGCGCGCCGGCGTGCGCATCGGCCGCACCCAGCCCGCCATGAGCGCGGCGCTGGCGCGACTGCGCCTGCTGCTCAAGGACGACCTGTTCGTGCGCAGCGCCAGCGGCCTGCAGCCCACGCCGCGCGCGCTGGAACTGGCGGCGCCGCTGGGCGAGGCGCTGGCCAGCATCCAGCGCACGCTGGAGTTCACGCAGGCCTTCGAGCCGTCGCGCGCGGCCGTGCGCTTCACGCTGGCCCTGTCCGACCATCCGGCCGTCGTCATGCTGCCGGCGTTGCTGGCGCGGCTGGCGCACAAGGCGCCCGGCGTCACGCTGCGCATCAAGTCCTTCAGCGCGCGCGAGGACGCGCTGGCGCTGCTCGACGCCGGCGAGGCCGATGCGGCGGTCGGTGTGCCGGGCGGCAGCACGCCGCGCATCCCCACGCTGCCGCTGTTCGAGGAACGCTTCGTGTGCGTGGCGCGCAAAGGCCATCCGCTGGCCGGCAAGAAGCTGACGCTGAAACGCTTCCTGAGTTGCCAGCACCTGCTGGTGTCGCCCGAGGGCGACGGCGTCGGCCACGTCGATGTCCGGCTGGCGCAGTTGCAGCGCCGGCGCCAGGTGGCCGTGACGCTGCCGCAGATGTACGCGGCGCCGGCCATCGTCGCCGGCGGCGACCTGCTGGCGACCATGATGGAAGGCGTGGTGCGCGCCAGCGGCATGGCCCGCGCGCTGGCGGTGCTGCCGCTGCCGCCGGAGCTGGACCTGGAGCCGGTGCCCTTCGTGCTGCACTGGCACCGCCGCAACGACGCGCATCCGGCGCAGCGCTGGCTGCGCGAGCAGGTCGCGCTGGTGTGCCGCGAGCTGTATGGCGTCAGCGGCGGCCCTTGAGCTCCTGCACGCGCCAGCCGTCCTCGCGCCCGCGCAGGAAGGCCAGCATCGAATCGACCGTCACCGCGTTGATGCGGTCGGAGAAGCGCAGCGCGTTCGGATGGTCGTCGAAGGCGATGTTGGCCTTGAACACGCGCCCGCCCAGCCGCGTCAACGGGCCGATGTGCATCTCGGTCGGCGTGTAGCCCGCCATCTTCAGCCACGACTGCGCCTGTTCGCGCGTGCGGATGCGAAAGTCCGTGGCCTCGGCCGACGCCATCACCTCCAGCACCCACTGGTTGGAGTTCTGGTACTTGGTCGAGAACGGATAAGCCACCATGCTGTAATGGCTGCCGTGGAAGCCGTGCAGCGTGGCCGGGTCGCGCAGGATCTCGCCCAGCTTGGCGGCGATCTTCGGCGGCGGCACGATCACCAGCGCGTCCAGCGTGAACGGATTCTCCAGGAAGAAGTTGGCCAGGCCGTCGACCCACAGCGCGGAATCGGCGGTGCCGCATTCGTTGAGCAGTTCGTACACGCGCCACGGCTGCCCCGGCGCGCCGCGGAAGGCCAGGCCGGCGTGGCTGTACTTCAAGCCGTACTTGGACAAGTCCTGGCCCTGGCGCGCGATCATCGCCACGTCGCTGCCGGTGGCGTCGAGCGCGGCCTGCAGCGACTGGCCGGTGGCCAGCGCCTCGGTCAGCGCGGTCTGCGTCACCGGATGTTCTTCGCACGAGCGCCCGGCATGCGCAGGCGCGGCGGCCAGCATGGCGATCACACCGGCCGCGCCCAGCAAGGCGCGCGCGCTCATTGCGGCGGCAGGCGCTTTTGCGACAACAGCGCTTCGCCCAGTGCGTTGGGAATAAAGGCCACCACCTTGCCCGAGGCGATCAGCAGGGTGCCGGTTGTTTCGGACACCACCTGCACCGTGGTGCCGACCGACAGGCCGATCGCGTCGACCGTCTTGCCGGCCAGCTTGACCGACAGCTTGGCCGCCGAGCTGACCGAGGTCAGGACGACCTCGACGCCGTTCGCCACGCTCTGGCCGACGCCGCTGACGACGTAGGCGCCGCCGATCACCACCGCCATCGAGCCGGCGGCCGGACCGGAATCGCCCTGCGCCGACGCGGTCACGCTGACCACGGGCGCGGCCAGGATGGACATGGTGCCGACCGAGATTTGCTCGGAAGGCGTGAAGTTGGAGACGCCGCCTGCGGCGATCGCCGCGGCGCTGGCCAGCGCCAGCACGGCGCCGGCGACGGTGTTACGAAGTGCTGCACTTGCTGTCATGCGTAAGTCTCCGGATTTGATCTGATGCCAAGATGTTCCCAAGAGCATAACATTAAATACAAAACAACTTTTAACTCGTCGCCAAGCGTGTGGGAGTGGGCTACACTATCGGTCACACCCATCCGCGTCCGCCTCCATGCCCGAGAAGAACCTGCCCGAGCTGATCACCCTGAAACGCCTGATCGACGAAGGCGGGCGGCATCTGGAGGTCGGCACCTCCTGCACGGTGGCGATGGACGGCCGCCAGTTCCCGGTCTACAGCATCGCGCTCGGCAATCCCAGCCCGGACGTGCCGGCGCTGGGCTTCTTCGGCGGCATCCACGGACTGGAGCGCATCGGCACCCAGGTCATCCTGTCGTTCATGGAAAGCCTGCTGGCGCGGCTGCGCTGGGACAGCACCCTGCACCAGCAGCTCGAATCGATGCGGCTGGTGTTCATGCCGCTGGTGAACCCGGGCGGCATGTGGCAGGCCACGCGCTGCAATCCGCAGGGCGTGGACCTGATGCGCAACGCGCCGCTGAGCGCGGTCGACAAGGTGCCGTTCATGCTGGGCGGGCAGCGCTACAGCCACCACCTGCCCTGGTATCGCGGCAAGGCCGGCGCGCCGATGGAGGCGGAAAGCCAGGCCGTGTGCGAGCTGGTCGAGCGCGAGCTGCTGTCGCGCCAGTTCAGCATGGCGCTTGACTGCCACTCCGGCTTCGGCCTGCGCGACCGCATCTGGTTCCCGCACGCGCACACCACCGCGCCGATTCCGCACCTGGCCGACATCGGCGCGCTGGAACAGCTGTTCAGCCAGAGCTACCCCAACCACAACTACGTGTTCGAGCCGCAGAGCCGCCAGTACCGCACGCACGGCGACCTGTGGGACTACCTGTACCTGAACGGCACCAGCTACAGCGAGCGCGTGTTCCTGCCGCTGACGCTGGAGATGGGCTCGTGGCTGTGGGTGAAGAAGAATCCGCGCCAGATCTTCGACCGCATCGCCATCTTCAACCCGACCGCCCGGCACCGGCTGCAGCGGGTGCTGCGGCGCCACCTGATCTGGTTCGACTTCCTGATGCGCGCGGCCAACAGCCACGGGCGCTGGATGCCGGAGGGGATGGCGCGCAAGGTCCAGCACCGGCGCGCGCTGGCGCAGTGGTACGACGCGTGAGCCGCTGGGTCCTGCTGCGCGGCCTGATGCGCGAACAGCGGCACTGGGGCGCCTTCCCCGGCCAGCTGGCGGCCGCGCTCGCGCTGCCGGAGGCCGCCATCGTCACGCCCGACCTGCCCGGCAACGGCGAACGCCACGCGCTGCGCAGCGCCACGCGGGTGGCGCAGATGGTGGAGTTCTGCCGGCGCGACCTGCAGGCGCGCGGTGTGAAGCCGCCCTACTCGCTGCTGGCACTGTCCTTGGGCGGCATGGCGGCGGTGGAGTGGTGCAGCCGCTATCCCGGTGAAGTGGAGCGTTGCGTGCTGATCAACACCAGCATGCGGCCGTACAGCCGCTTCCACCAGCGGCTGCGCTGGCGGAATTATCCGGCCATCGTCAACCTGATGCTGCGCGGCGGCGTGGAGCGGCAGGAGCGCCTGATCCTGCGCCTGACCAGCCGTGGCGGCGACGCCGCCGCACGCGAGGAACTGCTGCAACGCTGGCTGTCGTATCAGCGCGAGTATCCGGTCACGCGCGCCAACGCGCTGCGGCAGCTGTGGTCCGCCGCCCGCTTCCGCGCGCCGGCCGCGCGGCCGGCGGTGCCGCTGCTGGTCCTGGCCGGCGCCGGCGACCAGCTGGTGGACCACGGCTGCTCGCTGCGGCTGGCGCAGGCATGGGATGCGCCGCTGATGGTGCACCCCGACGCCGGCCACGACCTGCCGCTGGACGATGGCCCGTGGGTGGCGGCATCGATCGCGAAATGGATGGCGGCGGAAAAAGGGGCGTAAAATTACGTCCCTATGAAAACCACACCGCCCGCACTGGACTGCCGTCCCAACTGCGGCGCCTGCTGCACGGCGCCCTCGATCACCAGCCCCATCCCCGGCATGCCCGACGGCAAACCAGCCGGCGTGCGCTGCATCCAGCTGGCCGACGACAACCGCTGCAAGATCTTCGGCCGCCCCGAGCGCCCGGCCTTCTGCGGCGGCCTGCAGCCGTCGGCCGAAATGTGCGGCGCCGACCGCGAGTCCGCCATGCTGTGGCTGGCCGACCTGGAGCGCGCGACAACGCCTGCCTGAGCACGCGATGTCAACGCCAGGTGTGCTAAACTTGATCAAATCCGATATACCTTATCGTAGACGCGTCTTCTTCGCCTGTTTGTCTGACTCACCGAGCAAACAACCATGTTTAAAAATTATCCACCATCCCCAACCGCCAGCGGCAAGCAAACAAAGCACGAGCGGGAAATGGAAATTCTGCGAGCTCACCATGAGCGAGTATTAAAGGATAAGGCCTTACGTGAAGCAACGTTGGTTGGCGCAGGAGTGTTCGTGCGCACCGTCGACGGTAGCCTTGCCGTTGCGAAGCCGTACGACAAAGTCATTGTTCCAAAGCGCGCCACCTGACAAATGTACGGACGTCCCGGCGTCATTTATGGTTTTCATGGCTGCGACAGGCGCATCGGCGAAGCTGTGCTAGCTTCCCACACGAACCATTTGAAGCCGAGCAAAAACGACTACGATTGGTTGGGACATGGGGTGTACTTCTGGGAGGCCAGTCCTGAACGAGGCTTGGAATTTGCACGCGCTGCCAAAGTTCGTAAGAAAATTTCTCACGGAAGAATACGCTACCCCTATGTCGTGGGCGCAGTGATTGAGCTAGGTAATTGCTTGAACTTGCTCGACCATGCAGGACTGATGGAAATGCGCACAGCCCATCAAATGCTCAAGTCGCTAGCCGACGCAGAAGGAAAGCAACTGCCCACCAACAAGTTCAAGGACAAAAGTGGCGCGTACCTTGTCCGAGCCTTGGATTGCGCGGTGCTGGAATATCTGCATCAAATGCGCAAGGATGCGAACCTGCCAGCCTATGACACGGTTATTGGTGCCCTTTGGGAAGGCAACGACCTTTATGATGAAGCGGGTGTCACCGATAAAAATCATATGCAAATCTGTGTCCGCAATGAGGAATGCATTCGCGGCTACTTCCGAGTTCGAGAGCTGGAAGGAATCAACCTTTCGCAATGGGATAATCATCCCTGCCGCGCGCGCACAAAGTCATTGCCATAGACCGCCCCTTAGGGCGGCCTTCCACCGCCCCCGCTACGGCTTGGTATAGCTATAGGTCAGCGAGTAGGCGCCGCTGCCGGTCACCGCGCTGACCATCGCGTAGTAGTAGCCGGCCGGGGCGTTGTAGGTCAGCGTCTTGTTCGGTGACGTGCCCTGGCTGGCGGCCACCTGCGCCCAGCCGTTGGCGCCCCACTGGTACAGCGAAACCCGGAAGTCGGTGCCCACCTTGCCGCTCAGGTTCAGCGTGAAGGCGCCGGCCGCCGCCTGCACCCACCCGGGCGCCGCGCTCGGCGCGTAGGCGACGCCGCCGCTGGCCAGCACGCCGGTCTGCGTGATGCCTCCGCCGCCGGTGTACTGCGCGAACACCTTGGTCGCCGCCCCTTCGTTCACCGCGTGCCACGGATAGCCCAGCATCCGCATGCGCGAGTTCTCGGTCGGACGGTATTTGCCGCTGGCGCAGTACTGCGCGCCCTGGAACACGCCCACCGTGCCGTTCGGGTACGCGCCCGCGCTGGTCGGCACCGGCGTGCTGGCCGAGATCAGGCCGCGCCACTTGACGCTGCGCGTGCCGTTCATCGTCACGTCCGGCTCGGCCGGCTCGCCATTCAGGCTGCAGGTGCCGTAGTCGTATTCGTCGGCCAGGCCGAACGCGGTGTGGCCGATCTCGTGCAGCGCGATCTCGATCGATTGCGTCGCCATCGACAGCGTGGCGACCTGCCCGCCGGAGCCGCCGTAGCGGGTGGAGTTGGCGACCACGATGATCACGTCGCGCTCGTCCGGCGCCAGCACCGAGCCGACGATGTCCTGCACCTTGTCGTTGTCCACGCACAGCAGGCGGTCGATGTTGTAGCAGTTGAAGGAGGCGTCCATCGCGGTGTCGCGGTAGATGCCATTGTCCGGTTCATCCACGCCGGACTGGTTACTGGCCACGTCCACGCGCCGCACGTTCATGTTGGCGCGGTTGGCGGCGAACAGCGGATCGGCCAGGAAGCCGTCGATGACCTTCTGCGCGTCGGTATGCCACTTGTCCATTTCCGCCGCCGTGTAGCCGTCGCCGACGAACACGTAGTCCATGCGCGCGGCGGCCGGGCCGGTGCTGAGGATGGTGGTGGCGTTGGCCGCCGGCGTCAGCGCGGCGGCGCGCGCGGTGCGCGATGTGCCGGCCAGCTTGGCCAGTGCGGCGCGGTCGAACCTGGCCAGCGGCGCGGCGGCGACGGCCGCGCTCATGCCCTTGGCGCTGGCGCCCTGCACCGGCAGCACCTCGATGCTGGCGGTGGCGCTGTCGAACGGCATCGAGACCTCGAACGAGCCCGATGGCTGGCGCACGGTTTCGGCGATGTCGATGGCGCCGGTGCGCTGGTTGAAGACTTCGACGTGGCGCTGCTGGCTGCCCGCCACCGTGACCTCGTGCAGGATGGCGCCCTGCGCATCGCGCGCGACCACGCGCCACTGCGCGCCGGCCGCCTGATTGCGCACGTCGGGCGTCAGGGCGAAGTTGCCGATTTCCGCGTGGCGCGCGCTGAACACGGCGCCGTTGCGGCCATCGGCATAAGACAGGCGCAGCGAGATATTGTCGGCGCTGGCGGCGCCCGTGGCCAGCAGCGCTGCCAGCGCCGCCGTGATGCGTAGGTGATTCATGGTGTCCCCTTGGTTTTTGTAGTGGAGCACCGATTGTCACGCTGTCGCCCGCCGCGCAATTGCGCAATGCCGCGCAACTTGTACAAAGCTGCTGCCATCGTCGATGGCTGTTGCGCGCCCGCCGCGCCGGGCCGGATCAGCGCAACATGACCAGCTGCGCGAACATGCGCATCAACTCCGCCGAGTATTTTGACGTCGGCACCGGCGCCGGGCGTGGCGCGGCCGGTTTGCAGATGCATGGCGGGGTGACGGTGTGGGTCTGGAACATGGCAACCTCCTCGTTGAATGGTGCGCCGATGTCGATAAATTCTTGTGCATGGAGTTTTATCAGCGCATGAGGTATATTTTCCTCCCGCATGCACTCGTGATCAAACGAGTAATTTTCGAACCATGCATAAGGAAAACTTAGCCTATGACCAAACCGCTGCGCTCACTCTCCGGCCTGATCGACTTCGATTGCGCCGCCCGCTGGGGCAGCTTCAAGCTGGCCGCGCAGGAGCTGCACAAGACGCCGGCGGCGATCAGCCTGCAGGTCAAGCAGCTGGAGGCGGCGGTCGGCTTCGAACTGTTCACGCGCCACCCGCGCCACATCGCGCTGACCGACAAGGGACAGGAACTGGCGGTGACGGTGGCGCGCATGCTGGGCGAGCTGCGCGCCAAGGTGACGGCGCTGCAGGACGGCGACGAGGAAAAAATCCTGCGCATCTCCACCACCCATTCGCTGGCGATCAAGTGGCTGGTGCCGCGCATCCACCGCTTCACCACGCTGTATCCGGAGCTCGACATCCGCATCGATTCCAGCGACCACCTGGCCGACATGGAGGACGGCAGCACCGATGCCGCGCTGCGCTTCCATCCCATCGAGGACGGCGATCCGGACCTGATGTTCCGCGAACGGCTGGTGGCGGTCTACAGCCCGTCGTTGCTGGCGCCCGGCCAGGAGGCGCTGACCTTGGCCGACCTGCAGCGCTTCCCGCTGCTGCATGAACACAGCACCGAGGACTGGATACAGCTGCTGCGCGAGAACCATATCCTCAAGGGGAAATACGATTTCTCCCGCAGCTACAGCAACTTCGCCGTGCTGACGCAGGCGGCGCTGGCGGGACAGGGCATCAGCCTCGTGTCCTACGCCATCGCGTATGAAGACATCCGCACCGGCGCGCTGAAGATGCTCGCCTGCCGCTGCGCGCCCTACCCGCGCGGCTACCGGTTGGTGGTCAACCGCAGCAAGGAGGGCACGGCCAAGATCGCCCGCCTGCGCGCCTGGCTGAAGGACGAAATCGACGAGATGCGCCGCTCGCTGGATTGACGCGGCGCGCCCCGGCTATCGCGCGGGCAGCAGCTTGAGCGCGCCCTCCAGGCGGATATCGTCGGAGGCGCTGCCGACCATCAGCTTGAAGTCGCCCGCCTCGGCGCCCCACACCAATTGGCTGTTGAAGAACGACAGCAGCTCGCGGTCGATGGTGAAGCTCACGCGGCGCTGCTCACCCGGCCGCAGATGGATTTTCTGGAAGCCCTTCAGCTCCTTCACCGGCCGCGCCACCGAGGCCACCATGTCGCGCAGGTACAGCTGCACGATCTCGGTGCCCTCGGCCTTGCCGGTGTTGGCCAGGTCGAACGACAGCGTGACCTGCTGCGACGGCGACATCTCCGCGCTGCTGACCGTCAGGCCCGAATATTTGAACGATGTGTAGCTCAGGCCATGCCCGAAGGCGTAACGCGGGCTGTTGACCGAATCGATATAGCCCGATTTGTACACCACGTCCTTCTCGTCGGTGACCGGCCGGCCGGTGCTGGGCTGCGCGTACGACAGCGGAATCTGGCCGACGCTGCGCGGGAAGGTGATCGGCAGTTTGCCGGACGGGTTGTAATCGCCGAACAGCACATTGGCGACCGCGTTGCCGCCCTCGCTGCCGGGGAACCAGGCGTAGACGATGGCGTCCGCCTGGTCGGCGATGGTGTTGAACACCAGCGGACGGCCGGCCAGCATCACCACCACGACCGGCTTGCCGGTGGCCTTCAGCGCGGCGAACAACTGCTCCTGATGGCCGGGCAGGGTGATGTCGGTGCGGGACTTGGCCTCGCCGCTCATGTCCCAGGTTTCGCCGACGGCCAGCACCACCACGTCCGCCTTGGCCGCCGTGGCGACGGCGTCGGCAAAGCCACCGCTGTTGGCGCAGCCCGCGCCGCAGGCCTGCGCGTAGCTGACCTCCGCCTTGCCGGCGTGGCCTCGGATGCCTTCGAGGATGCTGACCACGCGTGCACGTTCCTCCCCCACCACCCAGCCGCCTTCCAGGTCGCGCCGCGCGTCGGCCAGCGGACCGATGACGGCGATGCGCTTCGCATCGCGCGACAGCGGCAGCGTGCCGCCCTCGTTCTTCAGCAGCACCAGCGATTTCTGCGCCACGTCCAGCGCGGCGGCGCGGTGCGAAGGATCGGCCAGCACGGCCTTCTCGCGCGCGGCGTCGGCGAAGCGGTAGGGATCGTCGAACAGGCCAAGCTCGAACTTCTTGTACAGGATGCGGCGCACCGCGTCGTCCAGCGTCTTCATTTTCACCTTGCCGGATTTGATCGACTGCTCAAGGTGATTGAGGTGGGCATAGCTCTCCATGTCCATGTCGCTGCCGGCGTTGATGGCTTTGACCGAGGCGTCGGCCAGGTCGCTGGCGTAACCATGCGGCACCATCTCGCGCACCGAGCCCCAGTCGCTGACCACGAAGCCCTTGAAGTTCCAGCGGCCCTTGAGCACATCGCGCTGCAGGAAGCTGTTGCCGGTGGCCGGCACGCCGTTGAGCGTATTGAAGGAGTTCATGAACGTCGCCGCGCCCGCGTCCAGCGCGGCCTTGAATGGCGGCAGGTAGACCTCGAACAGCTGCTGCTGGCTCATGTCGACCGCGTTGTAGTCGCGGCCCGCCAGCGCCGCGCCATAGGCGGCGAAGTGCTTGGCGGTGGCCATCACGGCATCGGTGGCGCCCAGCCGCTTGCCCTGGAAGCCGTGCACCCGCGCGCGCGCGATGGCCGAGCCGAGGAAGGCATCCTCGCCCGCGCCCTCCATCACGCGGCCCCAGCGCGGATCGCGCGCGATGTCGACCATCGGCGCGAAGGTCCAATGGATGCCGGCGGCGGAAGCCTCGCGCGCGGCGATGCGGGCCGACTGTTCGATCGCCTCCATGTCCCACGACGCCGACTCGCCCAGCGGCACCGGGAACACGGTGTGGTAGCCGTGGATCACGTCCTGCCCGAACAGCAGCGGAATATGCAGGCGCGATTGCAGCGCCAACGCCTGCATCGCGCGCGTGTCGGCCACGCCTTTCACGTTGAGCATCGAGCCGACTTTGCCGGCGCGGATATCGGCCTGCGTGCGGGCGTCCTCGCCGCTGGCCGGGCCGGTGTGCAGGCCGCCGGATATCTGGTGCAGCTGGTCGACCTTCTCGGCCACCGTCATCTGCCGCATCAGCGCGGCGACTTTGCTTTCGATCTGCGCATCCTGCGCGCCGGCCAGCAACGGCAGCAGCGCCGCGGCCAGGGCCAACGTGGTCTTCTTCATGGTCATTGTGCCTTCCTGCTGAAAAATTCAGCGTTCGTCGTAGGAAGCCTTCCCCTGCGAGGAAAGCGATTGACCCCGCCAATATATCCGCTATACTTCAGGTTAAACGTTTAACTACATTTCTGAAAAAAATGACCGAGACCTCCAGCGCAAAGCCATTCAAACGTATACTCCTCACCGGCGCCGGCGGCGGCCTGGGCACCATCCTGCGCGAGCGCGCCAAGGCGTGGGCCGACGTGGTGCGCCTGAACGACGTCAAGGATCTCGGTCCGGCGCGCGAGGGCGAGGAAATCGTCATCGGCGACCTGGGCGACCGCGACGCCGTGCTGGCGATGATGGACGGCGTGGACGCGGTGCTGCACTTCGGCGGCATCTCGGTCGAGGACAAGTTCGAGCCGATCATGAACGCCAACATCCTCGGCCTGCACCACCTGTACGAGGCGGTGCACAAGTGCGGCGTCAAGCGCGTGATCTACGCCAGCTCCAGCCACGTGGTGGGCTTCTACGAAACCACGCAGCTGGTCGACACCAGCATGCCACTGCGGCCCGACGGCTTCTATGGCGTGTCGAAGGCCTTCGGCGAGGCGCTGTCGCGCTACTACTACGACCGCTTCGGCACCGAGACCGTGTGCCTGCGCATCGGCTCCTCCTTCCCCGAGCCGAAGAACAGCCGCATGATGGTCACCTACCTGGCCTACGACGACCTGGTGGAACTGATACGCTGCGCGCTGTTCACGCCGCGCGTGGGCCACACGATCACCTTCGGCACCTCGAACAACGCGACCAAATGGTGGGACAACAAGCACGCAGCGCACCTGGGCTACGTGCCCAAGCACAGCTCCAGCGAGTTCGCCGCCAACTTCCCGGACAGCGCAGCCTACCCCGCGCCGGACGATGCGCCAACCATCTACCAGGGCGGCCCGTTCGTCACCGCCGGGCCGATGTACAAATAAGCCACGTCACTCCGCCTTCATCGCCAAGTGCTTGATGGCGCGGTTTTTTCCAATTGTGGCCGTCACCAGCAGCGCCTTGCCGCAACGCGCGCGGTACAAATAGCTGCGCTCCTCGCCGTCGACCGTGCGTTGCAGCAGCTCCAGCGGCGGCGCTGCCTTCGCCGGACAGGCGCGCAGCAGCGGCGCCTCCGCCGCCGCGGGATCGGCCGCCATGGCCGCGACGGCGGCGGCCACCTGCCGCGTCACTTCCGGCTCCGCATCCTCGATCGGCCCCGGCACCTGCGCCATCGCGCACCCAGACCCCAGCGCCGCCAGCGCAACCGTCAACAGCGGGATAAACAGCCTGGCCATACGCTCCCTTTCGTTGGATATTTGGGATCCATCTTAGCGCCGCGCGCCCCGCGCCGCCATGTCTCATTTTTAACAGAACTCCACAAAATGTCTAAAAAGACCTGATTTTACAAACGGCAAAAAGCCGTGGCTATACTCGTCTGGCAGCCCCATCAACCCGATCTCTACAGGAGTCCACGCAGCATGCGCCCATTTGCCCGTCCTCTACTTGCATCCCTGATCGTGCTGGCCTACGCGGGTTCCGCGCACGCCGACAGCTATTCCGTTGACAACCTCACGCTGTTCTCCGGCACCGCCGCCACCTCGGCCGACGAGGTGCTGCGCCAGAACGCCAGCCGCTACGGCCTGCCCGCCTCGCTGAACAACCTGGGTCTGGTGAAGGTGCAGGAATCGCTCACCGGCAAGCACTACCACTACCAGCAGATGCTGCGCGGCCTGCCCGTGGACCGGGCCGAGATCATCGTCTCCATCGGCAAGAACGGCCAGCTGCAGAAGATCTTCAACGAAACCCGCCACATCTCCGACAAAGTGGACGCCAGCGCCGTCAATCAGCTGTACAACCAGGCCCAGATCAGCGAGGACCAGGCATTGGACAAGGCCTGGACGAATATGAAGGTGCAGCATCCGCTGGTGGCCGCGCCGTCGTCCGAACTGGTGTGGGTGCCAACCAAGGACGGCGTGCAGCTGGCGCGCAAGGTGCGCATCGAGGCGCAGATGCCGACCGGCGGCTTCGTGCAATTCCTGAACGCGCATGACGGCACGGTGATCGGTTCCTATTCCACCTCGCTGCCGCGCCGCGGCAAGCGCTCGCTGGACGCCCGCGCCGAACTGGCCGGCCCGGTGCTGGACCGCCGCGCCGCCACCAAGGCGCTCAACGACAGCCAGACCGCGCATGGCCGCCAAGCCCTGCAAAGCGGCGCCGTGGCCACCGCCACGCCGTCCGGCATCAACGGCTCCGGCTACGCCTTCGATCCTGATCCGCGCACCGTCCTCAACACCGACGCGCTGACCGACACCTCGCCCGCCTCCGCCTTCGACGCCGCCTACTCGACCAAGACCCTGCGCGACCTGACGGTGACCAGCGGCGTCTACAAACTGAGCGGCCCGTTCGTCAACCTCAAGGACATCGAGTCGCCGAACACCGCGCCCAGCACCACCAACAACGGCGTGTGGACGGCCAAGCGCGGCAACGACGCCTTCGACGACACCAACGTCTACTTCCACCTGGACCAGAGCCAGCGCTACATCCAGTCGCTGGGCTTCACCGGCACCAAGTCCATCATCAACCGTCCGCTGGACGTCGACACCAACGGCGTCAACGGCGACGACAACTCGCACTACAGCGGCGGCGCGGCCGGCTCGGACTACCTGGCCTTCGGCCACGGCTGCGTCAACGACAGCGAGGACGCCGACGTGATCCTGCACGAGTACGGCCACGGCATCCAGGCCAACATCGACAGCAGCTGGAGCGGCGGCGACACCGGCGCCATGGGCGAAGGCTTCGGCGACTACTGGGCCGCGTCCTACTCCTACAGCACGCCGAACGGCAAGATCTACCACCCCGAGTGGGCCTTCAGCTGGGACGGCCACGGCGCCTGCTGGGACGGCCGCATGCTCAACCGCACCGACGCCAAGTACAACGCCAGCAAGACCTACGGCGCGCACCAGTCGGTGACCGAGGGCGGCGTCAGCTTCCAGTCGGATGAATTGTGGTCGGCGCCGCTGTACCAGGCTATGGTGGCGCTGATCGCGGCCGGCAAGCCGCGCGCCAACATCGACCAGATCATCCTGGAGGCGCACTTCGGCCTGGGCAGCAACATCAAGATGCCGGCCATGGCCACCGCCATCGTCAACGCGGCCAAGACCCTGTTCCCGTCCGACCTGACCTACGCCAACACCTTCCAGGCCAAGTTCGAGGCGCAGAACATCCTGTCGTCGGTGGTCAGCGGCCCGACCATCAGCGAGGTCGAGAGCAACAACACCACCGCCACCGCGCAGGCCATCACCACCGCCGGCACCACGGTCAACGGCACGATGAGCGCCTCGAGCGACGTCGACTACTACAAGATCGTGCTGCCGACCGGCAAAACGCTGGCCGTGACGCTGACCCCGAACGCCAGCTCGGACTACGACCTGGAGCTGTACAACAGCGCCGGCACCAAGGTCGCGTCCAGCGTCAACGGCACCGGCGCCGCCGACAGCGTCAGCTACGGCACCGCCGGCACGCTGTACGCCAAGGTCATCTACTACGGCGGCGGCACCGGCGCCACCAGCGGCAAGTACACGCTCAAGGCCAGCTGGTAAGCTGCCCGCACGGTCTTCCCGCATTGTCTTCCTTTGACGCCCCGCTCCGGGGCGTTTTTTCGTTGGGGCGCCGAAAACCGCATTACGCTTGAGTGAGATTCAGAATCGGAGCCGGCGAACATGGTAAGCTTCGACCCCGGCGCTATGACAGCGCCCTCTTTTCCCACCAACTAACTACTTACTTCATGGATATCGTTCTCGCTCTCAAAGCCCTGATCATGGGCCTGGTTGAAGGTTTCACGGAATTCCTGCCGATTTCGTCGACCGGCCATCTGATTCTGGCCGAACACCTGCTGGGCTTCCACGGCATGGAAGAAAAGATGAAAGTGTTCGAGATCGTCATCCAGGCAGGCGCCATCTTCGCCGTCTGCTGGGAGTACCGCGCGCGCATCGCCGCCGTGCTGACCGGCCTGGGCGACCCGAAACAGCGGCGCTTCGCCATCAACGTGCTGATCGCCTTCCTGCCGGCCGCCGTGCTGGGCGTGCTGTTCAACAAGGCCATCAAGGCCAAGCTGTTCGCGCCGGTGCCGGTGGCGCTGGCCTTCATCATCGGCGGCCTGGTGATCCTGTGGGTGGAAAAACGCGAGAAGGCCAATCCGGCCATGGCCCGCATCAATTCGGTGGACGACATCACGCCGGCGGACGCCATCAAGATCGGCATCGCCCAGGCGTTCGCGCTGATCCCCGGCACCAGCCGTTCCGGCGCCACCATCATGGGCAGCATGATCTTCGGCCTGTCGCGCAAGGTGGCGACCGAGTTCTCGTTCTTCCTGGCGATCCCCACGCTGCTGGGCGCCACCGTGTATTCGCTGTACAAGGAACGCGCGCTGCTGTCGGCCTCCGACCTGCCGCTGTTCTCGATCGGCACCGTGGCGGCCTTCGTCTCGGCCTTCCTGTGCGTGCGCTGGCTGCTGCGCTATATCAGCTCGCACACCTTCACCGCGTTCGCGTGGTATCGCATCGCCTTCGGCCTGATGGTGCTGGTCACCGGCTACACCGGTATGATCGTCTGGGCCGACTAACATCTTTGCAGTAGAAACGAGTAGTAGAAATGGATCATCAGGAAAATAACGAGCGCGCCCTTCATCTGCTGCAAACCGTGTTCGGCTACCCGGCCTTCCGCGGCCAGCAGGCGGAGATTGTCGGCCATGTCAGCGGTGGCGGCGACGCGCTGGTCCTGATGCCCACCGGCGGCGGCAAGTCGCTGTGCTACCAGATCCCCGCGCTGGTACGCGACGGCGTGGGCGTGGTGGTCTCGCCGCTGATCGCGCTGATGCAGGACCAGGTGGACGCGCTGGCCGAGGTGGGCGTGCGCGCCGCCTTCCTCAACTCCACCCAGACCTACGAAGAGGCTTCGCGCATCGAGCGCCAGGTGCGCATGGGCGAGATCGACCTGGTCTACGTCGCGCCCGAGCGCCTGATGACGGAGCGCTGCCTGAACCTGTTCCAGGCGTCGAAGATCGCGCTGTTCGCCATCGACGAGGCGCACTGCGTATCGCAATGGGGCCACGACTTCCGGCCCGAGTACATCAAGCTGTCGGTGCTGCACGAGCAGTTCCCCAACGTGCCGCGCATCGCGCTCACCGCGACCGCCGATCCGCAGACCCGCGCCGAAATCATCCACCGCCTGCAGCTGGGCGACGCGATGCAGTTCGTGTCCTCGTTCGACCGTCCCAACATCCGCTACCAGATCGTCGAGAAAGCCAACGGCCGCAAGCAGCTGCTGGACTTCATCACCACCGAGCATGGCGGCGACTGCGGCATCGTCTACTGCCTGTCGCGCAAGAAGGTCGAGGAGACCGCCGAGTTCCTGAACGAGAACGGCGTGCGCGCCATGGCCTACCACGCCGGCATGGACCACGCCAAGCGCGCGGCCAACCAGGCCAAGTTCCTGCGCGAAGAGAACATCGTCATGTGCGCCACCATCGCCTTCGGCATGGGCATCGACAAACCCAATGTGCGCTTCGTCTGCCACCTGGACCTCCCCAAGAGCATCGAGGGCTACTACCAGGAGACCGGCCGCGCGGGCCGCGACGGCGAGCCGTCCAGCGCCTGGATGGCCTACGGCCTGCAGGACGTGGTGCTGCAGCGACGGATGATCGACGAGTCGGAGGCCGACGAGACCTTCAAGCGCGTGCTGGGCAACAAGCTCGATGCGATGCTCGGCCTGTGCGAGACGCTGAGTTGCCGGCGCGTGCGCCTGCTGGACTACTTCGGCGAGCAGTCCGGCCCTTGCGGCAATTGCGATACCTGCCTGATTCCGCCGGTGTCCTTCGACGGCACGGTGCCGGTGCAGAAGCTGCTGTCGGCGGTGTACCGCGTCGACCAGCGCTTCGCGGCCGGCCACGTGATCGAAGTGCTGCGCGGCGTGGAGACGGAGCGCATCAAGACCTGGCACCACGATTCCCTGTCGGTGTTCGGCATCGGCGCCGACCGCAGCGAGCAGGAATGGCGCGCCATCCTGCGCCAGGTGATCGCGCTCGGGCTGGTGACGGTGGACCATGAACAATACAGCTCACTCAAGCTGACCGACGCCGCGCGGCCGGTGCTCAAGGGCGGGCAGAAGGTGCAGCTGCGCCAGTACCAGAAGCCGGTCAAGCAGAAGAGCCCAAGCCGCGCCTCCAAGGGCTATGTGGAGAGCGACCTGTCGCCGCGCGAGCAGGCCATCTTCGACAAGCTGCGCTGGTGGCGGGTGGAGACCGCGCGCGCGCACGACGTGGCGGCCTACATCATCTTCAACGACGCCACGCTGCGCGAGATCGCCAAGGCGCGCCCCACCACGCTGTCCGACCTGCGCGGCATCTCCGGCGTCGGCGAGAAGAAGCTCGCTTCCTACGGCGACGAGATTGTCGCCATGATCAGCGAGATGGAATAACTGGTCAGACGCGCACGAGGTTGTGCGTCGACAGCGGGCCGAAAGGCAGCGATGCCAGCGGACCGCCCACATCCAGCGCGCCCAGGTCGACCGGGAAGAAGCCCGCGCCTTCCATGATGGCGCGCACTTCAGCCTTGGCCGCCGCGTCGTCGCCCGAGTAGAACAATACACGCTTGCCGCCCGCCGTTTCAGGCTCCTTCAGCACATTGACGTCGTTGTGGTTGAAGGCCTTGACCACGCGCGCGCCGGGAACCAGTTGCCGGATGACCTGGCTGGAGTGCTTGCCGCCCAAATCGACCGCCTTGATCCCGTAGGCCGCCAGCGGATTGCTGGTGTCGTTCGCGTCCGGCGACGTCGCCGGATCGAAGAACTCCACCGGGTTGGTGCCGTCGATGACGATGCGGCCATTCCACGCCGGCAGGCTGCCCAGCACTTTTTCCGCGTCGACCCAGCGCACCGCCACCAGCACGATGTCCGCGCTTGCCGCCTCCTCCACCGTACCCGCCTTGATGGACGGTCCCAGTTCCTTCACCAGGTCGGCCAGCGATGCCGGCCCGCGGCTATTGGAGATGGTGGCCGCGATGCCTTGTTTGGCCAGAATGCGAGCGAAGTTGGAGCCGAGGGCGCCCGAGCCAATGATACCGATAGTCATGATGTTTCCTTTGAAGGTTAAGTGTATAAACTGTTTGCCGAGTTGAAGTCTAGGGCTGGTTCGCTTCTAGCGTTAGTAGCAACCGGCTATAATCAGTTTCAATCAACACTTGAAGGTAAAGTCGTGGAAACCCTGGCCAATCTGGAATCCTTCGTGCGCAGCGCCGAGAGCGGAAGCTTTTCCGCAGCGGCCCGCCGGCTTGGCCTGACGCCGGCGGCGGTGAGCCGCAACGTCGCGCTGTTGGAGCGCAACCTGGGCGTGCAGCTGTTCATGCGCAGCACGCGCGGCCTGACGCTGAGCGAAGCGGGCGAGCGTTTCCAGCAATCGGTGCAGGGTGGCCTCGACAGCATCCAGGGGGCGATCGCCGACATCAAGGTCAACGCCGGACAACCGGCCGGCGTGTTGAAGCTGAGCGCCGCACCGGGATTCGGCATGGACTACCTGCTGCCGCTGATGCCGGCGTTCCTCGAACGCTATCCGGGCGTGGTGCCGGACTGGGTGTTCGACAGCCGTCCGCTGGACCTGATCGCCGGCGGCTTCGACGCGGCCATCGGCGCCGGCTTCGAACTCCCGCCGGGGATGGTGGCGCGCGAACTGGCGCGCATCCATCTGATCGCGGTGGCGTCGCCAGCGCTATTGCAGGGCAGACGCCGCCCCAAGGATCCATCCGGACTTGCGGAGTTCCCCAACGTGGTGATACGTTCGCCGTTGACGGGCCGTTTGCGCACGCAGGTCATGCGCAATCACGCCGGCGCCGAGGTCACGGCCAAGCAGCGGGCCATCATGCTGGTCAACGATCCGGATGCGCTCAGCCGCGCCGTGGTGCTGGGCCTTGGGGTCGGATTGATACCGGTGCCGCATGCCGCGCCGCACCTGGAAAGCGGCGCGCTGGTGCGCCTGCTGCCAAACTGGTATGGCGACGTCGGGGCGGTCTCCCTATACTTCACCAGCCAGAAGCTGCTGCCGGCGAAGACGCGCGTCTTTATCGATTTCGTTGTCGAGGCATTCCGCGCGCAGAATATAGCGCGGCTGCTCTCCGGCAAATGACATCAATCCTGGACCGGGAATTTCAGTAGTCTCGAAATAGCCTCGGCCGGCAGCGGCTTGCTGAAAAAATTGCCCTGCAAGATCTCGCAGCCTTCGCGCCTGAAAAACGATACCTGCTCCGGCGATTCCACCCCTTCGACGATGATCTTCAGCCGCAGGGTGTGGGCCAGCGTGATGATGGCGCTGACCACCGCGCAGCTGTCCTGGTCCGCAGGAATGCGCTCCAGGAAGGAACGGTCGAGCTTGACCTTGTCCACCGGCAGCCCGCGCAGCTTGCTGAGCGACGAATAGCCGGTCCCGAAGTCATCGATGGCGATGGTGACGCCCAACGAGCGCAATCGCGCCAGCATCGTCGATCCCGGCCCATCGCTCTCGACGGCCTGATTCTCCGTGATCTCGATCTCGATGTCTTCACCATCCAGCTTGTTTTCCCTCAGGATACGCTCAATATGCTCGGACAGTTCGGCATAAAGCAACTCGCGCGGACACAGGTTGATGCACATTTTAAAATCGGTCAGGCCCTGGGCCTGCCATTTGCCGAACTGTGCGCACGCCTCCGTCAGGACCCATAGGCTGAGCTCGAGCATCTGGCCCGAGTCGATCGCCAGCGCGATGATTTCCTCGACGGGCCGATTGGCCAGCGCCGCGTCCTGGCAACGCAGCAGCGCCTCGACCGCCACAATGTTCCCGCTGCGGGCATCGACTTGCGGCTGGTAGTGCAGCCGAAACGCGCGCGCCTTCACTGCGCGCTTCAGACTGGCGATCAGTTGGGCTTTGTTGTGCGCCTCGGCATCAAGTTGTTTGGAGTAATAATGGTAGCCGCCATGACTGCGCTCATTCTTGACCTTGTAAAGCGCCAGGTCAGCCTTGCGCATCAGCTCGTCATGGTCGCCGGCATCGTCCGGAAAGACCGCGATCCCGATGCTGACGCCGATGACCACTTCATGGCCGTCGATTTGAATCGGGTTCGACAGCGTCTCGATCAGCTTGATCGCCAGGCTGGCGCCGGTTGCGGGTGTCTGCACATTGGCCTGCAACACGACAAATTCGTCGCCGCCCAGGCGCGCGACGAAATCGGAGTCGCGTATGGCCTCGCGAATGGAGCGCGCCACCTGCTGCAACAGCCTGTCCCCGGCCTGATGCCCCCAGCGGTCGTTGATCTGCTTGAAGTTGTTCAGATCCATCATATGGATCAGCAGCAGATTGCCATTGCGAAGCGCCGCTGCCGACATCTCGCTCAGCCGCTCCTCCAGCTCCGAACGGTTGCCCACACCGGTCAACAGATCGATCCGCGCCATTTGCGCCCGCTCCGCTTCAACGCGCCTGCGTTCGGTCTCGTCGCGAAGAATCTTCAGGTATCCCGTGATCTCGCCGTTGAAATTCCGGATCGGCGTCATCACCCCATCGGCCCAAAAGGCGGAGCCATCCTTCCGGCGGTGCCAGCGGACATCATCGCTTCGGCCGATGTCGCGCGCGTATGTCAGCTCCCGCATGGGCACGCCATCGGCGTTGTCTTCCGACGTGAAGATGAGGGCAAGCGGCTTGCCAACGATCTCGTCGGGCGCATAGCCGAACACCAGTTCCGCGCCCTTGTTCCAGGAGACGATGCTCCCCTTCGGGTCGGTGGTGATGATCGCATATTCAGTTGCCGATGCGAATATCGCATCCAGCAAGCCAGGGTTGGCTTTGTCTGTGGGTTTAAGTGGAAGCTTGGCGTGTTTCTTTTGGGTGGACATGAGGACCTCCCGCTACGGACAAGCAGCCAGACTAGCGCAATCGGACGGCGCGACGTATAAGCGAAATCAATATCGACTCGCATTTCCACTGCAGTGGGACCTCGCCTGTTGAACGGCTGGGTTAAACTTGGCTGTATCGTTTCCGACACCCCATCCAGGACGTGCCATGCATGCATCAATTATTTTTAATCGCTCCCTCGGCCAGCTGGCTGGAATTGTTGAAAAAGTGAAGGGCAGGCCGGAGCTCCTCGGCGCCCGGCTGCATGCCGGGATGTTGCCGTTCGCCTCGCAGGTGCGGGCCACCTGCAATTTTGCGCTGCGCGGCTGCTGCCCGCTGGCCGGCCTGCCGCCGGCCAGCTTCGACGGCGCGGAGCTGTCCTTCGCCGCGCTGGCCAGGCAGCTCGACGACACCATCGCCTTCATCGCCGCGATCCCGCCGCGGCAGTTCGACGGCCCGGCCGACCGCCTGTGCCGCGACCGCGCCGGCTTCGCCGACATCGAACTGCCGGCCGACGAATACCTGAACCTCTACATCCTGCCCAACTTCTACTTCCACTTCAGCATGGCCTACGCGATCGCGCGCAGCCAGGGGGCGGACATCGGCAAGCAGGACTTCGACGGCTACCACCTGTACGCGCCGGGCTTCTCGTTCGAAAAGCCTAGGCCGTAACGATGCCGCGGTAACGGCTTGGCGGCGCGCCGACCGCGTCGCGGAAACGGTGACTGAAGTGGCTCAGGTCCGCGTAGCCGCAGGCGTCGGCGATCTGCTGCAAGGGCTGGTCGGTGGTCTTCAACAGGCGTCGCGCATGCTCCACGCGCCGCGCCGCGATCCACGCCGACGGCGGCATGCCGAACGAGATCCTGAACATCCGCGCCAGGTGGTACTCCGACATGCACGCCAGCTGCGCCAGCATGCCCAGCGAGATGTTCCGCCCCAGGTTCGCTTCGATGTAGTCGGCCAGCCGGCGCCGCACCACCGGCGCCAGGCCGCCGCGCACGCGCTGCTGGTGCTGCGGCATCGATTGCGACAGCAGCAGATGGCTCAGGGTCTCGTGCGCGGTCTCGTTGGCGCGCAGCTGACCGTCCGCGCCTTCCCACGACATGTTCGCCAGCCCCGCGCACAGGTGGCCGATGCGTTCATGTTCAAAGTAAGTGCGGTCGGCCAGCGTGATCTCGCGCGGCTCGCGATCCAACTCCACCACCGCGCGGCGCGTAAAGTGCTCGGGCAGGAAGTACACGTGCAGGAAGCGCAGCGGGCCGCGCACCGTCCAACTGGACTCGTGCCAGTCCGGCAGCGTGCATAAGAGCTCCGGCGCGCCGTACAGGCCGGGCAGCTCATCGCGCTCCGTGCGGTAGCCGCCGCCCATGTAGTAGGACAGCGTGTGGTGCCCCGGCTTGGAATAACTGGTCTCGGCGACCTCGGTGTCGCGGCGCCAGATCGCCACCGCCAGCTCATCGCCCAGCCACGCGAAGCGCTCCAGCACCGCGTCGGTTTCGGACATGGTGCGGAACACGGCGTGCGAAATCAGTCCGTCCGGCGCACGGGCGGGGGAGGCATCGGTGGCGATGGAAGGGCGGGCTGGCACGGCGCTGGCAATCAGTAAGAGTTGGCTGAAAGTCTAGCACGGAGCACGCCCTCCCCGCCGGCGGGCCGCCAATTTGCGCAATTCCAGACAAGCGCCCGCGCCGCGCGCGCGGCATGCTGGCGGCATGAACATCTTCCTCTACCTGCTCACTGTCCTGATCTGGGGTACGACCTGGATCGCCATCACCTTCCAGATCGGCGTGGTGCCGGCGCCGGTGTCGATCGCCTACCGCTTCTGGCTTGCCGCCGCCGTGCTGATGGGATTCTTGCTCGTCACCCGCAAGCCGTGGTGGCCGCCGCGCCAGGCGTGGCGCTACCTGTTCGCGCAGGGCCTGGCGCTGTTTTGCCTGAACTTCCTGTGCTTCTACTACGCCAGCCAGTGGATCACCAGCGGACTGGAAGCGGTGGTGTTCTCCACCGCGCCGATCTGGAACGCCATCAACGGCCGCATCTTCCTCGGCCGGCCGATACGCCGCCAGGTGATGATGGGCGCCCTGCTCGGCCTGACCGGCATCGTGCTGCTGTTCGCGCCGCAGATGGCCGGCCACTGGAACGACAGCAAGGTGATGATGGGCCTCGCGCTCACGCTGGGCGGCACGCTGTGCTTCTCCTGCGGGAATCTGCTGTCGAGCCGCATGCAGTCGCTAGGCCTGACGCCGTGGCTGACCAACACCTGGGCCATGCTGATCGGCTCCACCACGCTGGGCGTGGCGGCGCTCGCGCTGGGCATGCCGTTCGCGCTGGAGCCCAGCACGCGCTACATCGGCGCGCTGCTGTACCTGGCGATCCCCGGCTCGGTGATCGGCTTCACCGCCTACCTGTTGCTGGTCGGCCGCATAGGACCGGACCGCGCGGCCTATTCCACGGTATTATTCCCCATCGTGGCACTGACCATTTCAACGATTTACGAAGGCTACCACTGGACGCCAACGGCGCTGGCCGGGCTGGCGCTGGTCCTGGCGGGGAACCTGCTGGCGTTCCTGCCGCTGGCCCCGCGCGCCAAAGTGATGGGAGCCGCATAACAAGGGAACCGCATGAACCGACACGTCGCCGCACTCACGCTGGCATTGGCAGGATCGGCGGCAATCGCCGCCGAGGCCCCGGCGGACACCGTCTACCGCAACGGCTACGTCTACACGGTTGACGCGAAGGACAGCGTGCGGCAGGCGCTGGCCGTGCGCGCGGGCCGCATCGTCTACGTGGGAGACAACGCCGGCGCCAAGCCGCTGACCGGCAGGAAGACCAGGGTCATCGACCTGCATGGCCGCATGCTGATGCCCGGCCTGATCGACGGCCATATGCATCCGCAGTCGGGCGGCAGCCGCCTGCTCAACTGCAGCCTCGATTACGAAGCGCTGACGGTGGCCCAGTTCCAGTCGCGCATCCAGGCCTGCCTGGACAAGGACAAGAAATCCGACGCCAACCGCTGGCTGGTGGTGGTGAACTGGTTCCAGCAGGGGATGCTGCCGGACGGCGTGGAAACCACCGCCGCCACGCTCGACGCGCTGAAGACCGAGCGCCCCGTCATCGTGCGCTCGTCCTTCGGGCACTCGGCGCTGCTGAACTCCAAGGCCGTGCAACTGGCCGGCATCAAGCGCGACACGCCCGATCCCGCCGGCGGCAAGATCACCCGCGACGCCAAGGGCGACGCCACCGGCCTGCTGGAAGACGCCGCGCAGGACATGGCGATGAACCTGCTGCCGCCGCTGACGGTGGCCGAGAACCTGGCCGCCTCCAAGGCCGCGCTGGCGGCGATGCGCAAGCAAGGCATCACCAGCTTCCTCGACGCCTACACCGATCCCGAAACCATGACCGCCTTCGCCGACCTGCACAAGCAAGGCAAGCTGACCGCGCGCGCACACTTCGCGGTGCTGATCGATCTGGATAAGGGCGCCACGCCGCAAAGCGCGGTGGCCGAGCTGCTCAAGCAGCAGAAGCAGTTCGACCAGGGCCCGACGGCGACGGCGCCGTCGATGCAGGTGCGCCACGCCAAACTGTTCATGGATGGTGTGATCTCGGCGCCGGCCTTCACCGGCGCCATGCTGGAGCCCTACCTGGTCAACAAGGGCACGGCGGACAAGCCGGACTGGCAGCCCGGCCCCAGCACCGGCCCGGCCAGCTACTTCGCGCCCGAAGCGTTGAGGGCCACGCTGGCCGAACTGGCCAATGCCCACATCGATCCGCACATCCACGTCGACGGCGACCGCGCGGTGCGCGAATCGCTGGACGCCATCGAATACCTGCGCTCGACGCCGGCCGGCAAGGATGTGCGCGCCGCGCTGGCGCACGACGAAATCGTCGCACCTGCCGACTACCCTCGCTTCGCCAAACTGGATGTGACGCCGGTGCTGTCGTTCCAGTGGGCGAAGCCGGCGCCGGACACCGTGGGCGCGCTGAAGGACTACATGGGCCCACAACGCTACGCCCTCGTCGAGCCGCAGGCGCTGCTGCTTAACGCCGGCGCGCGCATCGCCTTCGGCAGCGACTGGCCGGTCGATCCGCTCGACGAATGGTTCGCGCTGAAGGTCGGCGTCACCCGCACCGCCGCGCCCAACGCCGGCAAGGAGTACGCCGGCACGCTGGGCACGCAGCCCGGCATGCCGCGCGCCGCCGTGCTGCGCGCGATCACGCTCAACGCCGCCTACACTCTGCGCCAGGAGGCGCTGACCGGATCGCTGGAGCCAGGAAAGCTGGCCGACATGATCGTATTGGACAGGAACTTCTTCACCATCCCGGCCGAGGACATCGCCAACATCAAGGTGCTGCAGACTGTGGTGGGCGGCAAAATTGTGTATCAGGCCAAGGGCATGCGTTAAGATGTCGGCCTTTAGATAATCAAGCCCGCCATGGAACTCGCCATCTCCCTGCTGATCATCGCCGTCACCGGCCTGGTGGTCTACGCGATCATCAAGACCAATCCGGCCAAGCCGATGCCGCTGCCGGCGCGTCCCGCCACGCCCTATGAGCCCAAGCTGCCGGAAGGCGCGCCCGCGCTGCACTGGTCCGACGATGGCCGCTTCCTGGTCGAGGTGGTGAACGAGTCGCGCTACCAGGCCACGCTCAAGGCGCTGGCCGGCGATCATGGCGACAGCAACGCGGCCGTGCCCTACCTGGCCACGCTGGTACCGGACGACGTCAATCCATATGAAAGCGCCGCCGTCGCGGTCTTCCTCGACGGCCGCATGACGGGCTACCTGTCGCCCAAGGCATCGGTGGCGTTCCGCGCGCTGCTGAAGCACGAGGAGATCGAAGGCCGCACCACGACCTGCGACGCGCAGGTGCGCGGCGGCGGCGTGTGGCAGAACGGCCGCCTGGCCTACGTGGTGGTGCTGGACATGGAGCAGTTGGAGAAGTGATGAAGGCGTTCGCATTGTCCCTGCTGGCGGCAGGCGCCGTGTCAGCGCAGCCGCTGGTGCTTCACTATGCGCAAAGCCCGCCGCTGCAATACGCCGACACGCGTGGTGTGCTGACCGGCCACGCCGCCACCCCCGCCATCGCCGCGCTCAACGCGGCCGGCATTCCCTTCGTCGTGCGCCAGACGCCGGCCAAGCAGCAACTGGTGCTGATGCAGGACGCCGCGCAGGAACCCGCCTGCATGCTGGGCTGGTTGCAGACGCCGGAGCGCGAACGCATCGGCAAATTCTCGGAAGTGGTGTATGAGGACAAGCGCCCGTTCGCGCTGACCTGGAGCGGCAATCCCGCCATGCATGACGAGGAGCCGCTGAAAGATACGCTGAGCGACAAGCAGCTGCGCGTGGTGGTGAACAAGGGCGTGTCCTACGGCGTGACGATCGACCGTGGCCTGCTGCGCTACAAGACGCCGACCATCCCCAGCGCGGCGGACACCCAGCAGCTGCTGGACATGCTGCGCCGGCACAGCATCGATTACTTCTTCATCACGGAAGAGGAATTGGAGGAAGCGGTCAAGGCCTCGGGCTATCCGGCCTCGCACTACAAGCGGATCTACTTCTCCGACCTGTACAAAGGCTACGAGCGTCGCCTGTGGTGCGGCAGGTCAGTGCCGGACGAGACGTTCAAGCGTTTGAACGCGGCCATCGTCCGGCTGCGCAAATAATTACTTCTTGGTGAAGACCAGATCCCACACGCCGTGGCCCAGCTTCAGGCCACGGTTTTCAAACTTGGTCAGCGGACGATAGGCCGGCTGCGGCGCGTAGCCGTCGGCGGTGTTCCGCAAGCCCTCTTCCGCGCCCAGCACCTCCAGCATCTGCACCGCGTAGTCTTCCCAGTCGGTGGCGCAATGCAGGTAGCCGCCCGTTTCCAGCTTCTGCACCAGCAGCTTGACGAACGGCGGCTGGATCAGGCGGCGCTTGTTGTGGCGCGCCTTGTGCCATGGATCCGGGAAGTAGATATGCACGCCGTGCAGCGAGCCGTCCGGGATCATCTGGTTCAGCACTTCCACCGCGTCGTGCTGGATCGCCTTCAGGTTGGTCAGGCCCTGTTCCTCAATCAGCTTGAGCAGGCTGCCCACGCCGGGCGTGTGCACTTCCACGCCGATGAAGTCCTTCTCCGGCATCACGCCGGCGATGTGCGCCGTGGTGCCGCCCATGCCGAAGCCGATCTCCAGCACCACCGGCGCCTTGCGGCCGAAGGCCTGCTCATAGTCGAGCGGCGCCTTGGCGTATTCGATCATGTACTTCGGGCTCAGTTCCTCCAGCGCGCGCGCCTGCGCGGTCGACAGGCGGCCGGCGCGCGTGACGAAGCTGCGGATGCGGTGTTCGGTCGGGTCGTAGAGCATCGGCCGCGCTGGGCCGTCTTTAGGGGTATCGGAAGACATGGGATGAAGTGAGTCGGTGAACAATGAGGCAGCATTATATCAGCCGCCCCGCAGCTCCCTCCCTTACCACTCCTCCGCTTCAGCTAATGATTGACACTCCGTTTGAGTTGAGGTCTAATCAAGGGAAGCGGCGTGAAATCGTTTTCAAACGTCAAAATGCCCCTATTCCACACCCGTTAAACCTCAAAACGACCTCACATGACCGATTTCACGCAATTTCCGCCCTCGTTTACCTGGGGCGTCGCCACCAGCGCATTCCAGATTGAAGGCGGCGCGGCCGACGACGGCAAAGGCCCGTCGATCTGGGACACCTTCAGCCACACGCCGGGCAAAGTCATCGACGGCAGCAACGGCGACGTCGCCTGCGACCACTACCACCGCTACCCGGAAGACGTGGCCATCATGGCCGGCCTGGGCGTGGACGCCTACCGCTTCTCGATGGCCTGGTCGCGCGTGCAGCCCACCGGCAAAGGCGCCTGGAACGAAGCCGGTTTCGCCTTCTACGACCGCCTGCTGTCCGAGCTGGAAGCCAAGGGCATAGCCGCCCACGTCACCCTCTACCACTGGGACCTGCCGCAAGGCCTGCAGGACGATGGCGGCTGGCTCAATCGCGACACCGCCTACCGCTTCGCCGACTATGCCGCCGAAGTGGCGCGCCGTTTTGGCTCGCGCTTGAAAACGATTGCAACGCACAACGAGCCATGGTGCACGGCCAACCTGGGCTACGGCAACGCGCAGTTCGCGCCCGGCGTGGCGGACCTGAAGCAATCGATCCAGGTCTCGCATCACCTGCTGCTGTCGCACGGACTGGCGATGCAGGCCATGCGCGCGGTCGGCAGCCCGGCCAAGCTGGGCATCGTGCTCAATCAATGGACCGCCGACCCGGCCACCGACAGCGCGGCCGACAAGGCGATGGCGGAATTCGAATACGCGCGCTCGGTGCAGTGGTTTATGGACCCCATCTTCAAGGGCAAATATCCGGAACTGGCGCTGCAGGGCCACGGCGACAACGCGCCGGTGATCCACGAGAACGACTTCAAGGACATCCAGCACAAGATCGACTTCCTCGGCGTGAACTACTACTTCCGCGCCTACTGCTCGGCCGAGACCCCGCCGCGCCAGCCGGAAGCGAAGCTGGGCACCACCGACATGGGCTGGGAGATCTTCCCCGACGGCCTGACCGAGCTGCTGCTGAAACTGAAGGCGGAATACGAGCTGCCGCCGATCTACATCACCGAGAACGGCATGGCCAATCCGGACGTGATCATCGACGGCGAGATCCCGGACGAGGCGCGCATCGATTTCGTGCAGCGCCACCTGAAGGCGCTCAACGACGCGCGCCTGCAGGGCGTGGACATCCAGGGCTACTTCCTTTGGAGCCTGCTCGATAACTTCGAGTGGAACTCCGGCTACGCCAAGCGCTTCGGCATCGTCCACGTGGACTACGCGACGCAGAAGCGCACCTTGAAGCACAGCGCGCACTGGTATCGCGAATACCTGCTGAAACAAAGGCCGCAACGCACCGCGCACGCGGCCTGACAGCAAACGTTTTAATCCCGCCGGCGCAGATGCCGGCGTTTTCCTTTCTACAGGCCACAGAGCCTGATGCTTTACACTCCAACGAGAACAACGAGGACGACACCATGCAAACCGCACCATCCGCCGCGCCACAAGAGACGCCGGTCCCAGCCCCCGGCAGCCAGCCGCCATCGCTGCTGCGCGCCATGTTCGCGCGCGACACGCCAATGCTGTGGGTCCCCAGCGGCTATTTCGCCATGGCGCTGACCTACATGATGCTCACCAGCGTCACCTCCATCATGTTCAAGAACCTGGGCATGGACAACGGCCAGGCCGCGCAATACGCCAGCTACCTGATCCTGGCCTACACCATCAAGCCGCTGTTCGCGCCCTTCGTTGAAATGTACCGCACCAAGAAGTTCTTCGTGCTGTGCGCGCAGCTGATCATCGGCCTCGGTTTCGCCGGCGTGGCGCTGGCGATGTCGCTGCCGGACTACATGGTGGTGATGGTGTTCATGTTCGGCGTGCTGTCGCTGGTCGGCGCCACGCAGGACATCGCCTCCGACGGCGTGTATGTCACCTCGCTGGACGCCAAGACGCAGTCGCTGTTCTGCGGCATCCAGAGCCTGAGCTGGAACATCGGTCCCATCGTCGCCTCGGGCGGCATGGTGTACCTGAGCGGCTGGCTGCACACGCACTACTTCCACCACCAGGCCGGCGTGTTCGGACCGGAGTGGATCGACTCGTGGCGCATCATCTTCTTCATCGTCGCCGCCATCACCATCGTCGCCGCGCTGTGGCATATGCGCGTGATGCCCGATGGCGCCAAGGCGGAGAACGCGCCGGCCTCGGTGGCCGATGCGGCCTTCATCCTCAAGGATTCCTTCGTCACCTTCTTCCAGAAGCGCGACGTGTGGCTGATGGTGCTGTTCGCGTTCCTGTTCAGGCTCAGTATCGGGCTGCTGGAGAAGATCGGCCCCTTCTTCATGGTCGATCCGGTGGCGCAGGGCGGGCTGGGATTGTCGAACGAGATGCTGGGACTGATCTACGGCACCTACGGCCTGATCGCGGTGCTGCTTGGCTCCCTGCTGGGCGGGATCTTCGTCGCGCGGCGCGGTCTGCCGGCGACCTTGTTCCTGCTGTGCTGCGCGGTCAACATCCCCAACGTCACCTTCCTTTTGATGAGCATCTACCAGCCGCACGACCTGCTGGTGATCAGCGCCGGCGTGGCGGTCGAGAAGTTCTTCTTCGGTTTCGGTTCGGTGGGCTTCATGATCTACCTGATGCAGCAGCTGGCGCCTGGCAAATACACCACCACACACTACGCGTTCGGCACGGGGCTGATGGGATTGTGCATGATGGTGACGGGCGTCGTCAGCGGCCACCTGCAGCAGGCGCTGGGCTATGTGCACTACTTCTGGCTGGTGATGGCCGCGACGATCCCGTCGTTCATCGTCACCTGGTACGCACCGTTCCACAACAAGGACTAGGCGCCCCTTGCCGCCGCCAGCCGTGATCCGCGCACCGTCAGACTGATACCGGGATATTGAATGCCTTAGCTGCGGCTACTGTGTCCAGTGACTCGCGTAGCAGACTGATTTTTTCACCGGATGTGACAAGCCGCCCGGCATAGGATTGGCGGTAAATCCGGTTGGTCGGAACGACGATGGCTTCCACGTCGTACTCCGCAAATACTTGATCGCCCGCCTCAATCAGGACGCGGATGTTCTTGAATTGGAAATCCGGCACCTTCTTGAGTAAGGATGTAATGAAGTTTTCGATTGCTGCGGGACCTTGTGCTCTGGGCGGAATGCCGAGAGACGCCAGATAAGGGAGTTCAAGCACTCCATCCTCGGCAAACAGCGCCGCCGCAGCAGCCGGATTACGAATAGAAGACAGGTACTGGTTTAACAGATCGACAGGGGTTTTCATGTTGGTTCCTTTCGCGCTAACCGCACCCCATGGATGATCGGGCACAGTCAGCGCTCGTGCTGGTTATGTGGGCAAACATCAGACCTGGGCCAGGCCACCGTCAACCGCGAAGTCAATGCCGTTGACATAGCTGGCGTCGTCGGAGGCAAGGAAGACTGCGGCTTTCGCGATTTCATCGGGATCTGCCACGCGCCCCATCGGGACCTGAGCCGCCAGATAATCCAGCAGGCCCTGTTGTTGCGCCGCGTCCGGACCTGCCAATTCAACCAGGCCAGGCGTTTTTACTGGCCCAGGGCTGATCGTGTTGAAACGGATATTGCGATCCTTTACGTCCAGAATCCAGTTGCGGGTCAGGGCTCGCACAGCAGCCTTGGACGCGGCATAGACGCTGAATGCCGCCGTGCCGGTGTGCGCCGCAGATGATCCGGTCAAGATGACCGAGGCGCCGTTGGATAGAAGAGGCAAGGCTTTTTGCACGGTAAAGAGCACGCCTTTGACATTGCGGCCGAAGGTGTCGTCAAACTGTTCCTCGGTAATCGCGCCCAAGGGCAGCATGGAGCCGCCGCCGGCATTCGCGAACAGGACATCGATACGTCCTTTGCTTTCCTCAATGCGCTTGAAAAGCGTGTCCAGTTCCGACAGATTGGATGAATCGATACGGACGCCGGTGGCATTGCCCACTGCAGCAACTGCCGCCTCCAGTTCCTTCTCGCGCCGGCCTGTGATGAAGACATGCGCGCCTTCGCTGGCAAAGCGCTTGGCCGTTGCCAGGCCAATGCCAGACGTGCCGCCGGTGACGAGGGCGATTTTTCCGTTGAGTTTTTGCGACATGGTAGTTCTCCTTGCTGGGTTGTTTGAAAAATTGTTTTGCTCGGTTGGCAGGAAGAAGCTTATCGGGTTCGATATTGTTTTAAAATAGCAAGAATTGAAAACGATCGTTGCATAATTGTCGATGTCGAAAATTCCTGACTTTGAAGGCTTGGCCATGTTTGCCAAAGTGGTGGAGGAGCGGTCATTTGCTGCCGCCGCCAGAGCAATGGATGTGTCTGTCGCTACCGTGTCGCGGGCGGTTGGCCGTCTCGAGGAGCGCTTGGGAGCTCGCCTTTTCAACCGGACATCGCGCCAGCTGGCCTTGACGGAATTTGGTCGCACGATTGCGGAAAGCGCCACGCGCATATACCGGGATGCGGAAGAAGTGGAAGGCGTGGCGAGGGAACTGTCCGTGCAGCCGCGTGGCCTGATCCGGCTCGCGGTGCCGATGTCGTTTGGACTGAAGTGGGTGGCGCCGCTTTTGCCGGAGTTCTTATCCGCTTATCCCGACGTATCGATTGATTTGCACTTATCCGATGCGACGGTCGACTTGGTGGGGGACGGCTTCGATGCGGCGCTGCGCATTGCCGTGCTGCCAGATTCCTCCCTGGTGGCGAGAAGATTGTGCCCTGTTTCCAGAGTCATTGTTGCGGCGCCCAGTTACCTCGAGAAGCACGGCCGGCCCAAGCATCCAAAAGACCTGAATCCTCAGCATTGCCTTGGCTATGCCTACCGCGCGCGCAATGACGTATGGCGTTTGACTAAGAAGGGCAAGGAAGAAACCATTGTGCCTGAAGGACGCCTGCGGGTAACGAATTCGGACGCCATGATCCCTACCATTCTCGCGGGACTGGCGGTGTCGGAACTGCCTGAATTTATCGCCGCGGAATATATACGGAGCGGGCATTTGGAAGTCATTCTGGCAGACTGGGTGATGGCTAAGGGAGGATTGTATTTCGTCACTCCGACGTTGAAGAACCGGCCAGCCAAAGTGGAAGTGCTCGCACGCTTCTTTATCGATCGCCTGTCGCAGCCCGAATGGCTCATTGCAACAGGGCCGTGACGAACCATAAAAAAACCCCTCGGCCTTTGCAGGACGAGGGGCAGAAGAGCACTACAACACTGGGACTACATGAAAAACTCTTTGCTTAGAACGACTTGCCGACGTTGATGCCGAAGGTGCGCGGCGGCAGGTATTGCGCTTGCCATGGACCGTTGGCGTTCATCGCGCTGGTCTTGATCTTCGCGTCTTCCGCGTTGCGGATGTAGGCGTCGAAGTACCACTTCGAATCGGCGTCGAAACGCAGGCCAAGGTCGGTGCGCGTGTAGGACTTCTGCTGGTCAGGCTCACCCAGATTGAACACGCTCAGCCAGCTGGCCGTCTCGTAGTGCGCGCTGATGCGCGGGATCAGCGTACCGTTGGCCAGCGCGAAGCTGTGCTGGTACATCATCTGCGCGCTGAACTTCGGCGAGTGCGGCATGGTGTTGCCGGAGACGTCCAGGCACGGGTTGGTGATGCCAGGCGCCGTGCAGGCAGGCAGCACATAATCGTTACTGCCGCCGACCAGGTGCTTCAACTTGGCGTTGGTGTACGCGGCGGTGAACTGCACGCGGTCCACCGGCGTGATCTTGGCCGCGATCTCCGTCTCCAGGCCCCAGATCTTCGCGCCTTCCGCGTTGCTGGTGGCCAGGCCGCGGGTGCCGTCAGGATTGGTGACCGGTGCGCTGAACTGGAAGCCCTTGAACTTCTCGTAGTAGGCCGAGTTGTTCATCCGTACCGTACCGCCGAGGAAGGTGCTCTTCGAGCCGATCTCGTAGTTGGTCAGCGTCTCGGAACCATATGGCACGCCGCCATCCTGCAGGCCGCCCGACTTGTAGCCGGTCGACACGCTGGCGTAGACCATGTTGCTCTTGTCGATCTCGTAGCTCACGCGTACCAGGCCGGTCAGCTTGTGGTCGTTGAACACGCCGTCGTTGTGCTGGTAGGTCGTGAAGCCGGTGCCGCCGCCCAGGGGATTCATCGAAGGGCTCACCGGAATCTGCGGCGCGGTGTTATCGCTCCAGCCGTTGTTGGTGCCGCCGATGTTCTTGCGCTCGTCCGAGGTGTAGCGCAGGCCGCCGGTCAGGTGCAGCGCGTCGCTGGCGTTCCAGGTGGCCTGGCCGAAGACGGCCTTCGAATCCACGGTTTCCTTGGGCTGGATGAAGGAACCCTGCCAGCCCACGGTGCCCTGCTGGGTGCCGTTCATGATCGGGATGTCGAAGCGGATGCCGTTGTCCTCGTTGGCGTAGTACAGGCCAAGCAGCCAGTCCACATCGCGCTTGCCGGTCGACTGGATCTCCACCTCATGGCTGTAGTTCTTGTACTTGGACCAAACGGTGTTGTTGGCCTGGTAGTTGCCGCCGCTGGTGAAGCTGGTCGGCAGCGTGGCGCCGCCATCCTGGTCGAAGGTCGAGGAACCGCTGAAGCGCGAGTAGCCGGCGATGTAGGCCAGGCTGATGTCCGGATTGATCTGGTAGTCGACGCGGCTGCGCACCGAATGCGAATCGCGGTTGACGCTAGGCGCGGTGTCGATCAGCGCCGACCAGAAGTCCTGGCCCGCGCGCGGGTTCTGCATCAGGTTCATGCTCGGCGTGCCGCGGTCCATATAGTGCTCGTACGCGACGTTCCACTTCAGGCCTGGCGTCGGCTGCCACAGGAAGCTCAGGCGCGCCGCGCTCTGGTCCTGCGCGTTGTACTTCTGCGCGTTGTTGACGTACAGGTTGGTGTTGATCGGCTGGAAGGCGATCGGGTTGCCCGGATTCTTGGCGTTCCAGGCGGCGATGACCGGATCGGCCGCCGCGTGCTGCGCCGCCAGCGACAGGTTGGGCGGGTTCTGGTAGCTGACGTAGCCGTTGTGCTGCTCGTGCACCACCGCCACGCGCATCGCCATGGTGTCGTTGATCGGGATGTTGACCGCGCCGCGCGCGCCCAGGCGGGCGTAGTTGCCGTAGCCTGCCTCGAAGTTACCGGAGCTGCTGCCGATTTCAGGCTTCACGGTCTGCATGTTGACCGCGCCCACGCTCGAGTTGCGGCCCCACAGCGTGCCTTGCGGGCCGCGCAGCACTTCGATCGCCTCCAGGTCGAACAGCAGCGCGGTCGCGCCTTCCGGACGCGGCGAGTAGATGCCGTCGACGAAGCTGGCCACTTCCGGGTCGGCGTATTCGGTCTTGGCGCTGTCGTTGCCGACGCCGCGCAAGGTCATGGTGATCACGCCGTGGTCGCCCTGGCCGGTGGCGGCGAAGCTCGGCACCAGGTTGACCACGTCCTGCAGGGTCTGGACATGGTTATCGTCCAGCACCGCGGCGTTCAGCGCGGTGACGGCCACCGGGGTTTTCTGCAGCGAGGTGGTACGTTTGGTCGCCGTGACATACACCTCGGTGATGGTCGAGGAAGTCTTGTCGGCGGCGGCCGCTTGCTCGGCGGCCGGTGCGTCAGCTGCTGCGTCGGCGGCGGCATACGCGCCAGCGCTGGAGCCGGCGATCAGGGCGAAGATGGCCAATTGGATCGGGGACGGCAAGCGCTTCCCGGACTGCGGTACGTGGACGTTCATTTAGGTCTCCTTTTACGTGGCGATCGCCGGGGAAGAGGCGCGCCACATTTTCATCGTGGATTTGATTCCGTTGTATGAAAACGTTTTCAAATCGAGTGAAAACGTTTTCGTTATTTGTGAAATCGATTTCATGGTACATAATTCAAATCGCAGATGTCAATTTAAAAATTGTAGCGGCGTTGTTTCTTCGGCATGCCTCACCCTGGCCGCCGAAGCGCGCACGCCACCGACGGAGACCGGAAACGCAATGAAAACCACACAAGTCAAACATGTCCTGATCGTCGGCGGCGGCACCGCCGGCTGGCTCACGGCGGCCTTCCTGGCCCGCACGCTGGGCGCCGGCGCGGATCCGGACGCCGTGCGCATCACGCTGGTGGAGTCGAAGGAGATCGGCATCATCGGCGTCGGCGAAGGCACCTTCCCGTCGATCCGCGGCACGCTGGCGGCGATCGGCATCGACGAGGCGCGCTTCATCCGCGAATGCCACGCCACCTTCAAGCAGGGCATCAAGTTCACCGACTGGGTGCGCGAACCGGGCGCACCGGGCAACGACCACTACTTCCATCCCTTCAGCCTGCCCAGCCAGCGGCCCGGCGGCCCCGAGCTGCTGCCCTACTGGCTGCAGGGCGCGGCCGCGCCGGGCGCGGGCTTCGCCGCCGCCGCCACCATGCAGAAGCGCGTGGCCGACGCCGCGCACGGGCCGAAGCGCTTCAACGACACCGACTTCATGGGACCGCTGAACTACGCCTACCATTTCGACGCCGGCAAGTTCGCCGCCCTGCTCAGCACCCACGCGCAATCGCTGGGCGTGCGCCACGTGCTGGCCACGGTGGAGCGGGTGGCGCTGGACGAACAAGGCGCGATCGGCGCGGTCCACACTAAAGAGGCGGGCGCGCTGACGGCCGACCTGTACATCGACTGCACCGGCTTCCGCGCCGCGCTGATCGGCGAGGCGCTGGGCACGCCCTTCCGCAACATCAAGGACACGCTGTTCGTCGACCGCGCGCTGGCGATGCAGGTGCCGTACGCCACGCCGGACGCGCCCATCCCCTCCTACACCATCGCCACCGCGCACGAGGCGGGATGGACCTGGGACATCGGCCTGCAGCAGCGGCGCGGCATCGGCTACGTCTACTCCAGCCGCCACACCGACGACGCGCGCGCCGAGGAAGTGCTGCGCCGGTACATCGGCCCGGCCAGTGACGGCCTCAATCCGCGCCAGCTCAAGCTCAACGTCGGCTACCGCGAGCAGCATTGGGTCAAGAACTGCGTGGCGGTGGGCTTGTCGGGCGGCTTCCTGGAGCCGCTGGAATCGTCCGGCATCGGCCTGATCGAAACGGCGGCCTACCTGGTCGGCTACCTGTTCCCGCACAGCGGCGAGCTGGCGCCGGCGGCCAAGGTGTACAACGAGATGATAAAGGCGCGCTACGAGCGCATCGTCGATTTCGTCAAGCTGCACTACTGCCTCACGCAGCGCAAGGACAACGCCTTCTGGACCGACAACACCGACCCGGCCAGCATCCCGGAATCGCTGCGCGACAAATTGTCGATGTGGCGCACGCGCGCGCCGCACCGCATGGACTTCGTGGTGGACCTGGAGATGTACCCGCCATCGAGCTGGCAGTACGTGCTGTACGGGATGGAGTACCCGACCGCGCAATACGCCAACGCGCGCACGCTGCCGCGCTTCGATGAGGCGCGCCGGGAGTTCCAGATGATCGAGCAGATGTCGCACCGGGCGGTGGCCGACCTGCCCACGCACCGCGCGCTGGTCGAGCACTTCCTCCAGCGCGGCGAGCGCAAGACCGCCTGAGCGCGATTTTCCGATCAAAACGCGCCCAGCGTACGGGCGCTAACATACGCGCGCCGCGCGGCGCAGCATGATGGTCTCCGCCATACCACCTACAGGAGACATCATGCACACACAACCACTACATGCCGCCACCATGGCCGGCCACGAACTCGGGGACGGTTACGTCGCCGGTGTCTCGTGGGGCGCCGTGTTCGCCGGCGCCGCCGCGGCGGCCGCGCTGTCCTTCATCCTGCTGATACTGGGCGTGGGCCTCGGCCTGTCCTCGGTCTCGCCGTACCAGTACAACGCCGCGCCGCTGGGCGATGCCGCCATCGCGTGGCTGGCCTTCATGCAGCTGGCGGCGGCCGGCATCGGCGGCTACATGGCGGGACGCCTGCGCGTCAAATGGGCCAGCATCCACGGCGACGAGGTGCACTTCCGCGACACTGCGCACGGCCTGCTGGCCTGGGCGGTGGCCACGCTGGTCACCGTGGCGGTGCTGGGCGGCGGCACGCGCGCGGTGCTGAGCGGCGCCATCGACTCGGGCGCGGCCGTCGCCGGGGCCGCGGCACCGGCGCTGGCGCGCGGCGCGGCCGGCACCAACACCTACTTCGCCGACATGCTGCTGCGCTCCCCCAACGGCGATGCCGCGACCGAGGCCCAGCGCAACGAGATCAACCGCCTGCTGGTGACCGATCTGCCGGGCGGCAAACTCAGCGCCGAAGACCGCGGCTATCTGGCGCAGCTGGTCGCCAAGCGCACCGGCATGGCGCAGGCCGACGCCGAGCTGCGCGTGGACCAGGTCTACGCCCAGGCCGTGCAGGCCGCCAACGCCGCCAAGGCCAAGGCCACCGCCGCCGCCGAGGAGGCGCGCAAGGCCGCCGCCCATTCGGCGCTGTGGATGTTCATCGCCCTGCTGCTGGGCGCCTTCGTCGCCAGCCTGCTGGCCACGCTGGGCGGCCACCACCGCGATCACGCACGGGTCATCGTGCGCACCCCAACCTGACCGGAGAATATGATGCGCTCGATACTACTGCTCTTGCTTGGCATTCCACTGCCCATCGTCATCCTGATCGCGCTGTTCGTCCGCTAGGCGGCAACGCGAGCGCCGGCCGGACCTGGCGGCCCGCCGGCGGCATCAACGGTATAAACCGTTTAGCTTATTGCGCCTTGCGGCGGCGCGCGGCCACGCCCACCAGGGCCAGGCCGCCCATCAGCATGCCGTAGGTTGCCGGCTCCGGCACGGCGGTGGTGATGTTGAAGTTGCCCGAATAGCTGGCCGAGTCGCCGGTCCAGCCGGTCACGCGCAGGCTCAGCGGGCCGCTCAGCACGACATTGGTCAGGCGCGCCTTGCTCTCGCCGTCGCTGCTGCTCAGCGCCAGCTCCGTATTGTTCAAAAACACGTGGCTGAACTGGATCTTCTGCTCGTCGAAGCCGAAGAAATTGACCACGCCGCCGTTGACCGTCAGCGCGCCAGGCAGGTCGGGCGTGAAGTTGTACGTGTCGGAGAAATATTGGCCTTCCCATGGCGTCGGCTGGCTCAGGTTGAAGCTGCCGGTCCACTGGTGCGGATTGGTTTTCGACTGGTGCAGTTGGACATCATAGGTCTTGGCCATGGCCGACGACGCGCACAGCGCACTTAACGCGAATGCAAGTATGGTGGATTTCATTTGGTATTCCTGGTGTGATTTAGAAGAAGGCTGCTTGCTTGCAGACCAGATATGATGATAAATTGATACCAATCATTGCAACATAGTCCAATTGGACTGAATTGCCGCGCCACCGTGAAGCACACCATGAATCAAACCGTACTCGTGATCGACGATCACTCGCTGTTCCGCGCCGGTCTGCGCCTGATGCTGGCCGACGCCGCCGCCCAGCTCGACGTGCGCGAGGCCGCCTCGATCGACGAGGCGCTGGGCGGCCCGCGCGACGCCGCCGCGCCCAGCCTGGTGCTGCTCGACATCCAGCTGCCCGGCGTCAACGGCCTGGACGGCATGGCGCTGATCCACCGCCGCTGGCCGGACTGTCCGGTGATCGTGCTGTCGGCCGACGGCGCCAGCGCCACCGCGCACGACGCGCTGGCGCGCGGCGCGGCGCGCTTCGTCTCCAAGGCCGAGCCGGCGGCGGCGATCGAGGCCGCCATCTGCGCCGTGCTGCGCGGCGAGAGCGAGGCCGCGCCGGCCGGCGCCGCCAGCGACCAGCGGCCGCGCCTGACGCCGCGCCAGTGCGAGGTGCTGGCCCTGGTCTGCCAGGGCCTGTCGAACAAGCTGATCGCGCGGCGCCTGAACCTGTCGGAAAACACCGTGCGCGGCCACGTGCAGGCGCTGCTGTCCATGCTGGGGGTGGTCAGCCGCGCCGAGGCGGCCTTTGTCGCGCGCCAGCGGGGCCTGGTTGCTTAGCCCGCCCGCCACCGAACGCCTGATCCGCGCCGAGCAGGCGCGCCTGTTGATGGGCAATATGGGCAGCTCGCTGCTGCCGGCCATCGCCGTCGCGCTGCTGCTGGTGTACGTGCTGGCCACGCCGGACAACACGCTGGCGCTGCGCCTGTGGTGCGCGGCCGTGATCGCCTCCAAGGTGTACGCCAGCTGGGACGCGCGGCGCCTGCTGCGCGCGCCCATCCTGGCCGAGCACGCCGACCGGCTGACGCGCCGCCTGATCGTGCTCAACGCGATCGACGGCGCCGCCTGGGGCATGCTGGCGTTCGCCGGCCTGGACCCGGCCTCCACCGCCAACAGCATCCTGGTGGTGGCGGTGCTGGCCGGCATCGTCGGCAACTCGATGTCGCTGCTGTCGCCGGTGCTGCCGGTGTTCGCGGTGTTCTGCGTGGCCGAGCTGGGCGCGCTGGCGCTCAAGGCCTGGACCATGGGCGACCTGGCGTTCCAGGCGCTGAGCCTGGCCGTGCTGGTCTACCTGATGAGCCTGCTCAGCCAGGGCCGCAACAGCTCGCGCGCGGCGCGCGCCGCGATCCAGCTGCGCTTCGACAACATCGAACTGATCGACCAGCTGCGGGTCGAGACCGAGAAGGCGCGCCAGGCGCTGCACGCGGCCGAGCAGGCCAACCTGGCCAAGTCCAAGTTCCTGGCCGCCGCCAGCCACGACCTGCGCCAGCCGATCCACGCCCAGGGCCTGTTCCTCGAGGTGCTGGGGCGCTCGGCGCTGACACCGGCCCAGCAGGAGGTGCTGGCCAGCGCCCGCTCGGCGTCCGAGGCCTCGGCCAGCATGCTGCACACGCTGCTGGACTTCTCGCGCATCGACGCCGGCGTGGTCGAGGCCCACATCGTGCCGTTCCGCCTGCAGCCGCTGCTGGCCAAGATCGAGAGCGAGCTGGCGCCGCAGGCCGACGCCCAGGGCCTGGTCTACCGCACCCACGACAGCGAGCTGGTGCTGCAATCGGACCCGGCGCTGGTCGAGCTCATCCTGCGCAACCTGGTGTCGAACGCGGTGCGCTACACGCTGCGCGGCGGCATCCTGGTCGGCTGCCGCCGGCGCGGTGCCGGCGCGGTGATCGAGGTGTGGGACAGCGGCATCGGCATCGCCGCCGCGCAGCAGCAGGAGATCTTCCAGGAGTTCCACCAGCTCGGCAATCCCGAGCGCGACCGCCAGAAGGGCCTGGGGCTGGGCCTGTCGATCGCGCGCGGCCTGGCGCGCATCCTGGACGCGCCGCTGACGCTGTCCTCGCAGCCGGGACGCGGCAGCGTGTTCCGGCTGGCGCTGCCGCTGGCGCGGCTGCCCGCGCCGGCCATCGCGGTGGAGGCGGCGCCGCCGCCCGCGCCGCTGCGGCCGCTGTCGCTGCGGGTGCTGCTGATCGACGACGACGCCATCGTCTGCGCCAGCATGCGGCGCCTGCTGCAGGCCTGGGGCTGCGTCTGCCAGGTGGCCGACGGCGTCGACCAGGCGCTGGCGCTGGCGCCGGCGCTGCGGCCCGAGCTGGTCATCAGCGACTACCGGCTGCGCGGCCAGCAGACCGGCGCCGGGGCCATCGCCGCGCTGCGCCAGCAGGCCGGCCGTCCGGTGCCGGCGCTGCTGATCACCGGCGACACCGCGCCGGCCCGGCTGCGCGAGGCGCGCAACAGCGGCGTGCCGCTGCTGCACAAGCCGGTGGCGCCGGCCCAGCTGTACCGCGTGCTGGCCGACATCGCCGCCACGCTGGCGCCGGAACGGGCGGAAAACAACAGCGGTGAGAATGTGTGAGAATTCTCTTGCTGTTAAGAAATACCTGTTTTAAACTTGCATCACCGCATCACCGCACCACCGCCTCACCGGCCCCCCCTCCCCCGGGGCCACCATCCCCCTGCCGGCCATATCTCCGCCGGAAACTCATAGTCGCTGCGATCACGGCCACGCCGGACAGCGCTAGTCCAGTCTACGGAGAAACACAATGAACTTGCTCAACGACCTGAAAATCGGCACCCGCCTGGGGCTCGGTTTCACCATCGTGATCGCGCTGCTGGTGGCAACCGCCGTGATCGGCATCACCCGCATCCACGGCATCAACGCCAACACCGACATCATCGTGCACGACCGCTACGCCAAGGTGGCGCTGGCGCAGACCATCGAGAACGAGGTCAACCGCCAGACCCGGGCGCTGCGCACCGCGCTGATCGCCGGCGACAACGAAGAGGTGGCCACCAGCGAGCTGGCCAAGGTGAACGCCTCGGTGCAGATCATCGCGGCCGCCATCGACAAGCTGCAACCCATCATCCACACCGAGAAGGGCAAGGCCGCGCTGCAAGCGCTGATCGCGGCGCGCGCCACCTTCAAGGACCACGAGCACCATATGATCGAGCTGATCAAGTCCAAGCAGGGCGACGCCGCGCGCAACTACCTGCTCAAGGAAATCATGCCGCCGCAAACGGCCTACCTGCAGGCGATCGAAGTGTTTTCCGCCACCCAGGTGGAGGGCATGGAGCAGTTCGCCGCCGAGGCGGGCGCGCTGGCCGACAGCGGCGCCCTGATGATGACCGTGTTCGCCGTGCTGGCCACGCTGCTGGCGGTGGCCACCGGCTGGCTGCTGACGCGCTCCATCGTCACGCCGCTGACCCAGGCGCTGCGCGTGGCCCGCACCGTCGCCTCCGGCGACCTGAGCACCCGTTTCGGCCCGTGCTCCAAGGACGAGGCCGGCCAACTGCTGCAGGCGCTGCACGAGATGAACGACAGCCTCAAGCACATCGTCGGCCAGGTGCGCGCCGGCACCGAGACCATCGCCAGCGCGTCGACCCAGATCGCCACCGGCAACCAGGACCTGTCCTCGCGCACCGAGCAGCAGGCCGGCGCGCTGGAGGAGACCGCCTCGTCGATGGAGGAGATCACCGCCACCGTGCGCGAGAACGGCAGCAACGCCCGCCAGGCCAACCAGCTGGCGGTGTCGGCGTCGGACGTGGCGGTCAAGGGCGGCGCCGTGGTCGGCCAGGTGATCGACACCATGGGCGCCATCCACGCCTCGGCGCGGAAGATCGTCGACATCATCGGCGTGATCGACGGCATCGCCTTCCAGACCAACATCCTGGCCTTGAACGCGGCGGTGGAAGCGGCGCGGGCCGGTGAACAGGGACGCGGCTTCGCGGTGGTGGCCACCGAGGTGCGCAACCTGGCCCACCGGTCGGCCTCGGCCGCCAAGGAAATCAAGACGCTGATCGGCGACTCGGTCGAGCAGGTGGAGCGCGGCAGCGAGCTGGTCAACAATGCCGGCGCCACGATGGACGAGATCGTCGTCAGCGTGAAACGCGTGACCGACATCATGGCCAACATCGCCTCCGCCACCCAGGAGCAGGACACCGGCATCGAGCAGGTCAACCAGGCCATCACCGAGATGGACACCGTGACCCAGCAGAACGCCGCGCTGGTGGAGGAAGCGGCCGCCGCGGCCGAATCGCTGCAGAACCAGGCCGGCACGCTGGCGCAGCTGGTCAGCACGTTCAAGCTGGACGGCGATCACGGGGCGGCTGCGCTGCACCTGGTCGCCAGCGCGAAGGCCACGGCCAGGCAAGCCGCCAGCGCGCGGCGCCTGGCGCTGGCTTGATGGTTCAGTGAGCAGCGGCGAACCCGCGCCCGCTCGCGTCGGCAGTCGTTTGGAATGTAACGAGAGGGAATAGCGCCGAAGCGCGGTGACTTGAGTGGAGCGGGTGAAGGGAATCGAACCCTCGTCGTAAGCTTGGGAAGCTTCTGCTCTACCATTGAGCTACACCCGCGTGCCACGCATTCTACGCGGGATTGGACACCGCTGACAATATCGCCCAGCCATTTAAATCATGCCGGCAAGGCGTGGCCGCCGATTACTGCGCCGGAAAATGGGAGGTCCGGTTCGGCGCGGCGTGGAACTGATCCGTCGGCCGGCCCCGCCATTTTTTGATCGCGTTCTTCATGGCGGGCATCAGGCCGCTTGCTTTCACCAGCAGTTCGCTGACGCCGGCATCGTCGTCGACCAGGATACGCTTCAATCTGAACAGATCGGTCTGGCCATCGTTCAATCCTTCATCCACCGTCACTGCGCAGAAGTAGCCCGCCTCCCGCACCAGCTCGATATCACGTTGGCTGTAGTCGCCGTTCGGGTAGGCGAAGGTGGTCACCTTCCACCCGTAACGCCGCTCTATTTCGGCCTTGGACTCGAAAATCTCGGCACGCGCCTCTTCCGCGTCACACTGCGGAAGTATCGGATGACTGACCGTGTGCGACTGGAAATCGGCATACGAAGCCAGCGCGCGGATCTCGTCGCGCGTCAGTGCCTGCCTGGTGGCGCCGCCAGGTGCAGGTATGCGCTGGAGCTCGGCCAGGCGCTCGTGGTTCGGCAGCCGTTTCAGGCGTTCCACCTCGGCCTTGCTCTGCGGAAGAGTCCACCAAAACGGCTTGTCCGTGTCCGTTCCCGCGGTGGAGAGGAAGATCGTGACCGGCACGCCTTCTTGCGCGAGCACGGCTTGCAGTTCGGCGTTTCCGCGATGCCCGTCATCGATGGTCAGCACCAGGGCGGGGTGAGGCAGCGTGCTCATGTCCCCTGCCTGTCGCGCAGCCAGGTAGGTATCGAGCGCAATGATGCGATACCATTTTTTCAGGCGCCGGACATGGCGCCGGAAATCTTCCGGCGAGGGATCGTGGAAACACAAGATCGTGACCCTGCCGCGCTGCCGCAGCTGCAGCCATGCGAACGATGCCCCGCAAAACCGCAGTGCATGAAATATCATCTGTTTAATCATCGGTCAGCCTTTTTTCACGTTGAGCATAATGTTCCCGCCTTCAGGCCGGTATGGCGGCCCGGACGCCAACGCGCGCATACAAGTCCGCCATGCGCTCGACATAGACGTTCTCGCTGAATCCGCGCTCCACCATATCGCGCCCCGCGCGCCCCATCGCCGCCAGCCTGTCGTCGGGCAGCTCCTGGTAATGCCGCAGCGTGGCGCTCAAGGCGGCCACGTCGCCGGTGTCGAACAACGCGCCGGTCTCGCCTTCGCGCACCAGTTCGGGAATGCCGCCGATACGCGAACCAATCACCGGCTTGCCCAACGCGTAAGCCTCAAGCGCGGCAATCGGTGCGTTCTCATACAGCCTGGAAGGGATCACCACGGCGCGCGCTTCGCGCACCAAAGCATGCAGCGCGCCGCCACTCTGATAGCCGTGGAAGACGACGTCCGCCCCGGCTTGCTCGGCCAGTTGCGCCACCGCCCGCTCATCCGGTCCGGTGCCCACCACCTGCAGGGCGACCTTCGCGTCGGCGGCGGCCTGCACCAGTGTATCCAATCCCTTGTCCATTTGCAGGCGCCCAAAATACACGAAGTGGCCGCCCGGTTCAAACTTCGGCTGCATCGACTCATACGCAACAAAATTGGGAATCACTTCGATCATCGATCCGGCCCATCCCCATTCCATCAGCTTGTTGCGCATGAATGCGCTGGGAGCCACGATTTTGTTGAGGTTGCCGCTGTAACTGCGCAGCGCGCGGTGAAGCGTGGACTCCAGCGCCACCAACGTGCTCAGGGCCACTGAGCCATGCAGGCAACGATGCCTTATCACGTTCAGATAATTGCCGCCGCGGCAGCGTTCACAAACACCCGTGCGGTTCAGCATCTTGTAGTTCGGACATGCCAGCTTCAAGTCATGCGCGGTCAGGACCATGGGTACGCCGCGCTCCTTCAACAAGGACAGCACGGACGGCGAAATGTGGTGGTAGATGTTGTGGACGTGCGCCACGTCCGGCGTGAATACATCCAGCAATGCGCTGAGTTTGCGGCGGGCCTCCATCGAGTAGATGATTTTCGCGCTCATCTTCGCTTTTTGCATGAGCGAATAATCGCGCCCCATTTCGATTTCATCTACGAAATATGACGACCACTTCGAGGGAAAATTTTTGGGGTGTCGCATCGCCATGATGGCGGTATCCCACCCGTTCTCGGCGAACAGCCGGTCGTGCGACAGAAATACCGCGTCGGAGCCACCACGGATATACCCATAGTTGTTCAGGGACAGAAGACTGGGCATAGATCAATCACCAAAATTATTAACTTGGTAATTGTACTATTGACAATAGTATTTTGGTAATATATTTTGATGATTTGCAACTTGCAAGCGACCGCCGCTTGTCATACCGGTGCCGGACAGGGCGAAGCGCTAGCGGCTTCGCCCCGTACCACACGCAACAGCCTGCCCATGCATCAGTTGAGAACCCAGGTGTACCGGACATTCACCCAGCCCTGGGCGATGTCGCTGTCCTTGGCGACCGGCTTGAACTTGCATTTGACGCTGGCGCGCAGCGATGCCTTGTCCAGCGTCGAGTAACCGCTGGACTCGACCAGCTTCGCGTCCGTCACGGTGCCGTCCGGCGAAACCAGCAGCTTCACCTTGACGTCGCCTTGTGGCTCCTCATCGCGCCATGCGGACGAATAGTCCGGCGCGGTGCACGTCTCCTTGTCGAACCGGCTCAGGATATTCCCGGCCGAGGCCACACCCGATACCAGGCTCAACACCAGAGCCGACGCCATCGCGCTTGCAGAAATTTTAGTGAACATAAATCCTCCGAGTCAAAAATGATGGGGTGAAATCGTTTGCAACGGCTCAAATATACTGCGCCGCAGCATATTTTTATAATTTATTGTTGAACTATCTTTCATATAAAAAACGTATAACTCGTCGCCGCCCGCCTTGCCGGAATCCACATATCAATATGATTTTATATACGTGTCCTCAATGAACCGTCGCTGCTACGCTCTGAGCCTATCGACAATTGGGGGAACAATGACGACGAATCTCACCACACGGGGACGCCCATGAGCGGCGAACTCACCCAAGCGCGCACGCCTTGGGCGCCCGCCTTCCAATGGCGCGCCCTGCTGCGCCCGCACACCGCCGGCCGCGCGCCGGCCAAGGCCTTGACCGGCTTCATCTTCGCCTGGCTGACGCTGGCGGCCATCCATCTGCTGATGCCGGTCCCGGCCGGCCTAACGGTCGCTGGCAAGGCCACCTTGGCGATCATGGCGTGGGCCGCCATCATCTGGATCTTCGAGGCGTTGCCGGTGGCCGTCTCCGGCCTGCTGATCCCGGCGCTGCTGGTGCTGACCAAGGCCGTCACGCCGATGGCCAAGGCGGCCAACGGCTTCACCAACCCGGTGGTCTTCCTGTGCCTGGTCGCCTTCCTGTTCTCCGCCATCATGCAGTGCGCCGGGCTGGACCGCCGGATCGCGCTCGGCCTGCTCGACAAGATCAAGGTCAAGACCGTCAACGGCGTGATCTGGACCATGTTCGGCGTCAACCTGGTGCTGTCGTTCGTGGTTCCGGCGGCCAATGCGCGCGCGGCCACCTTGCTGCCGGTGATTAACGGCCTGACCAAGCTGTTCGGCGATACCGAGCAGGAGCGCAACGCCGCCAAGGCCATCGTCATCCAGTCGCTGGTGTATGGCTCCATGATCAGCGGCATGTGCATCCTGACCGCGCACCTGCCCAACCTGGTCCTCACCGGCCTGTTCAACAGCGAGCTGCACATCCGCATTTCCTACCTGGACTGGTTCAAGCTGCAATGGCCTTACCTGGGCATGTTCGTGCTGACCCAGTGGTGGGTGCAATACTATTTCCGCACCCGCCGCACCGCCATTCCGGGCGGGCTGGAGATCATCCGCGAGGAACAACGCAAGCTGCCGCCTGCGGGCAAGCAGGACTGGTCCATCCTGCTGGTGTTCGGCCTGGTGGCGCTGCTGTGGGCCACCGAGCAGTGGCACAAGATACCGACCGAGAACATCGCCCTGCTGGGACTGGCGCTGGTGTTTACGCCCGGCCTCATCCAGATCAAATGGAAGGACATCCAGGACCGCACCATCTGGGGCACCGTGTTCCTGCTGGCCGGCGCATTGTCGATCTCGTCGGCGATCAGCAGCACCGGGCTGGCGCAATGGCTGGCCGGCCAGATCCACGCCATCGCGCAGGGACATCCGTGGTGGGGCATCCTGCTGATCGTCATGGTCGGCACGCATGTGATCCGCCTCGGCATGTTGTCCAACGTGGCGGCGGTCACCATGCTCGCGCCCATCCTGCTGGCGCTTGCGCCCAAGCTCGGCCTGCATCCCGTCGCCTTCACCATGCTGGTGGCCGACACCGACAGCTTCGCCTATCTGCTGCCGACGCAGATCACCGCCGCCGTGATCGCCTACAGCAGCGGCACCTTCAGCACCAGCGACTACGCCAAGGTCGGCATCGTCTCGGTGCTGATCGCCATCGCCTACGGCATCCTGGTGATGGCACCGTGGTACGCCTTCCTCGGCATTCCGCTGTGGGATGCCACCGCGCCCTGGCCGTTTTAATTTTCCTCACGGAGCACTAGACATGAGCAAGCAAGAGAACACGGCGGCAGAGCACTACAGCGCGCTGCGCGAGAAGCTGGGCCCGCACCACGCGCCTGAAGGCCTGTATTTGCGGAACAAGGATTTGCCCTTCGTCGGGCGCGTGCACTGCAACGTCGCGCGGCTGGAGAGCGGCAGCTGGAACGAGATCGTGCTGGACTACGAAGTGGGCGCGGCCGGCCTGGCCGACGGCGGCTGGTTCAAGGCCACGTTCAAATTCTATTCCGACTGGGCGCTGTTCCAGAGCAGCGATCCGACCGCCGCGAACTACATCAGCGCCGAGTATCACGCCGGCCCGCTGCGGCCCGGCCAGAGCCCGGCCACCGTGCAATCGCTGAGCATCCGCTTCGACCAGAAAGGCCACGAGCGGCCGTTCCAGAAGGCGCTGATCGTCGATGTGGTCGACGGTTACCTGAACGCCGGCGACCACATCGTGATCCGTCTGGGCGACCGGCGCGGCGGCGGTCCTGGCACGCGGGTGCAGACCTTCGTCGAGGATAATTTCCGTTTCCGCTGCTACGTCGATCCGCTGGGCACCTCGCGCTTCGTTGCGGTGCCGGGCGACGTGGTGATCGACATCGCCGCCGGCGCGCCGGCGCGGCTGCTGGTGAACGGCCCGCGCTTCGCGCATCCGGGCCAGGCGCTGCCGTTCCGCATTTCCGTGCTGGACCGCTGGGGCAATGCCTGCAAGGACAGCGGCGGCACGCTGCGCCTGCGCGCCTACGCCGGCGAGCGCCAGGTGTATGAGCGCGAGCATGCGCTGCCTGAAGCCGGCTGGTCCAGCATCGGCATCGACGACCTGCCGAGCGACTTCCCGCAACTGCGTCTGGTGGCGGAGCTGCCCGGCGTACCGCAAGCCGAAGCCTTGATAACGCTCGACCCCGCCCTGCCGGCGCCGCGCGCCTTCTACGCCGACCTGCACGTGCACGCCAGCGACACGGTCGGCACCAACAGCCCGGCCTACAACGCCGCCTACGCGCGCGACATCGGCGGCATTGACGTGCTGGGCTACACCGCCAACGACTTCCAGATCACCGACGAGAACTGGCAGCTGGGCGTGCGCACCGTGGAGGAATTCAACCAGCCCGGCAGCTTCGTTTGCTATCCGGTCCAGGAATGGTGCGGCAGTTCGACCGCCGGCGGCGACCACAACGTGGTGTTCCTGGACGACGCGCCGCCGGACTTCCCCTACAACCAGCAGGGCGAACACAACCGCACGCTGGTCTGGAACGAGGACATGAAAAGCAGCGCGGTGCAGCTGGGCCGCTGGCCGGTCGAGGAACTATGGGCCGCCTACGTGGACGACGCCGAGCACCGCCTGATCATGCCCCACGTCGGCGGACGCCGCTACATCCCCGACTGGCACCACCCCGAGCTGGAGCGGCTGGTGGAGATCGCCTCGAGCTGGGGACACTTCGGCTGGCTGTACCAGGACGTGATCGCGCGCGGCTACCAGCTCGGCGTGGCGGCCAGCGGCGACGAGCATCGCGGCCGTCCCGGCGGCGGCCCGCCGGGCACCCAGGTGTTCGGCGTGCATGGCGGCCTGACCGGCGTGATCGCCGACCATCTGGACCGCCGCACCATCGGCAGGGCCCTGCGCGCGCGCCACACCTGGGCCACCACCGGCGAGCACACGGCGCTGCTGGTCCGCTGCGGAAATTACCTTCAAGGTGACGTGGTGCCGCAGCACGGACCGGCCAAGCTCGATTACCGTTTTCTCGGCCAGGCCGGTTGGGAAGAGATCGCCGCATACGACCACAACGGCCTGATCTGGCAGCGCAACCTGCACGAGGAAGCCGGCTACTCCGAGCGCCTGATCCGCCTGCGCTGGGGCGGCGCGCGCATCCCGGACCGCTACCGCTGGGCGGTCTGGCAGGGCCGCATCACCATCCTCAACGGCACCATCAACCGTTTCCAGTCGCAGGGCTTCGAGCATGGCGAGGAAGTGTGCCGCCGCGATGGGCCGACCGACATCGTCTTCCGCAGCGACACCTACGGCGACGCCGACAGCGTGGAGATCGACATCAGCAACCTGCGCCATTGCACCATCAAGGTGGAAGGCAGCATCGGCAGCTACGTCAAGGTGGGCGATCCGCTCAAGCCGAATCCATTCGTGCACAAGCCGCGGTTCAGCTGGGAGATCAGCGGCGCGGAGCTGCTGGCGGCGGGCGGCCTGAAGCTCGACCTGGGCGGCACGGAACTGTTCCTGGCGCTGGAGCGGCTGACGGAACAAGCGCTGCCGACCGACCTGGCCGGATCGATCGACATCGCGCCGGACAATGCCGCCTTCGGCCACCGCCCGGTGTATTTCCACGGACGGCAGCGCGACGACAGCAAGGTCTGGTCCTCGGCGGTGTTCCTGAAGTTCGACTAGTTCATCAGGTTGAAGTCGGCGCGGTAGTAATTGCCTTCCGGCCCGCTGCCGGCCAGTTGCAGATACATGGTCTGCTTGCCGATGCCGGTGTGCTCGACTTCATACGCGCCGCTGGCCAGCGACTGGCTGGCCGGCACCGCGAAGGTCAGCGAAAACTGGTCGCCGCGCGCCGCCTCGAAACGGCGCTTGACGCTGAGCAGCGTCATCGCCACGCCCCGGTTGCCCGGATACACATTGAAGCGCTCCTGCACCAGCGGCAGGTAGGCCGCGCTGCCGGCCGGCGCGGGCACGGGCGCGGCGCCAACGCTGGCGATGGCCGCCGACCTGGCCTTGCCCAGCTCGGCCGCGCCGCACAGGCCGCTGCCGCCCAGCAGGCCGCCGGTGGCTAATACAAAGGTTCGCCGTTCCATGATGATTCCTTCTCGATGATTAGCTGCGCGGCGGGAAGATGCCCTGCAACGCGATAATGAAATTCAGCTCCAGATAAGGCTGCACATTGTTGTGTGCCTGCCCGCCGCCGGTCGACGCGGACAGCACGGCACCGCCCATCGGATGCAGCGGCGCCGGGCCGATATAAGGCGGCGTCGGCGAAATCGCCACCGCCAGCGTGTTGCCGTTCGGGCTGGTGGTGGTGGCCTGCGAGCCGGACGCCATCATCTGGTGCCCGTGCGCCGGCGTCTGCGCGCCATTCACGGTGACGGTGGCGGCGCCGCCCGTCTCACCCTGGTAGCGTTCGGTCAGGCCGTCGCCCTGGCCGGCGCGCATGGGCGCGCGCTGGCGCAAATTAGGCAGCGCGAAGGTGCTCTTGCCGTCGCCGCCGTATTGCGTGCCCAGCAGCGAGAACAGCGCGGTGTTCTGCGCGATCGGCAAAATCTGGCCATCGCAGGTGGCCCAGCCGGTGGGTGCGAAATTGCCGGCGAAGAGGCGAATTTCCGCAACAAAGGGATCTGCCATGGTGTCTCCTCAGAATTGGGATGGATAAATGCCGAACAGCGAAATGATGAACTGCACCGCCAGGAAGGGCGCCATATTGTCGTGCGGCTGGCTGCCGCCGCCGACGCCGATGGTGCCGGCGCCCATCAACAGATTCGGGCCCGCCGTGCCGTACAGCTTGGGCTTGGCCGGCGGCGCGGCCGGCACCCAGCTGCTGCCGTCGGTGATGTTGATCGCGCTGGTGGCCGGCGGCGGCGCGGCGGTGCTGGCGCTGACCCGGTGGTTGTGCGGCGGGATCTGCGCGGTGGTCAGGGTCACCTGCTCCACCCCGCCCTTTTCGCCGATCTGGTACGAGTCCGCGCCCAGCGTGCCGACATGGACCGGCACGCGCCCGGTCATGTCGGGCAAGGCGAAGGTCTCCTGGCCATCGCCGCCGTAGGTGGTGCCGATCAGGTTGAACAAGGTGTCGTATTCCGAGATCGGCAACAGCGATCCGTCGCAGAACGCCCATCCGGCCGGGGCGAAGTTCCCGGCGAACATGCGAATTTCACCAATATATGGCATGGACATGGAGGTCTCCTGAAACGGTACGCTTAATTGTACGAAGGGAAAATGCCGACCAGCGCGATGCCGAACATGCTGGTGGCGTAGGGCTGGCGGTTTTCATGCGGCTGGCCGCCGCCGACGTTGCCGACGCTGCTCGCCGCCAGCGCGGCGCTGCCGTCGTAGCCGTGGAAGACGTTGGCGCCGCCGGCCGGGATCGAGCACAGGTAGTTGCCGCTGGGGCTGGTGGAACGCAGCACATTGCGGTCGGTCTGGTTGACCGCCTGCATCGCGTGCGTATGCTGTGGCAGTTCCTGCGCCGTCAGCGTGTGCATGGCCTCGCCGCCCCGCGCGCCCGGCTGGTGGTTATGCATGGGCATGCGCCCGCGCATGTCGGGCAGCGCGAAGTTGGTCTGGCCGTTGCCGCCATACGTGGTGCCCAGGATGGCAAACAGCGCCTGGTTCTGGTTGATCGGCAAAAGCTGTCCGTCACAACGCGCCCAGCCCTTGGGAATGTAGTTGAAACTGAACATGCGGATTTCGCCCAAAAATGGTTCAGACATGGTCGCTCCTGATGGCAAGAGATGGCCGCACCGGTGCGGCCGGGCGGCGGATGGAAAACGCGCCGTCGCACGACGGCGTACAGGCAAGGGGAAGTGTCAGCCGCGTCGGCGGCGCTTGGCGCGGCTGGCCAGCAGCAGCCCACCCAGGCCCAGCGACAGCATCAGCGCGGACGAAGGTTCGGGCACGGCGGTCATCACCAGCGAGACGTTGTCGAGTTCGGTGTAGTCGTACTGGTTGCGATTGGAGAACTGCAACCAGGTCGACGACTTGTCGGTGCTCAGGTTGTTGATGACGTAGTGGGTCCAGTCGCCGCTGGTGTTGGTCTGGTGCCAGACCACGGCGCCGTTGAACAGCACCTGGGAATCGTTGACCACCGGCGTCACGCCGAGCGACGTGTCGAAGCGCTGCAGGTCGAATTCCAGCGTGTATTTGTAGCCGGCGTGGGTGGCGATCTGCTGGCCCAGCAGGCCGGCGCTGGCCGAGTTGCCATCCCAGAATACCTGGTTGAACTGGTTGGACAGCGGCGTGCCGGAATAGTCGTAGCCGACCCATTGCAGCGAGGTGTCGCCGCCCTGGGTCCAGGCCGCCAGCGACGCGTCGGCGAAATCGCCATTGGCCACCAGGTTGGTGGCAAAGGCGGACGGGGCGCCGAACGCGGCGGCGCACAGCAAGACGGGCAATAACTTACGCATGGCTAACCTTCAAAAAGAATTGAGGATATGGCGAGCAACAGTGCGCGTATTTTACTGCAATAATTTCAACAAATTGCCATTATGATAGCGACAGGCAAAAAATATTGCCGAAACGTTGTTTTTTGTCGAAACAATAATTGCATGAGCATATTGACAATCACTTTTCAGCGTTCATCCAGCCCAGGCTGCCGCTGGTGACGTTGTGGATGTACAGGCGCCCGGCCGCCTCGGTGACGCCGGTGGTGACCGGCGCGGCGCCGCTGGGGTCCTGCAGGTCGGCGACGATGCGGCCGTCGTCGGTGAACGCCACGACGTGGCCGTAGGGCTTGGGTTCCGGCCACAGCGCGCGCGGCACGCGCAGCATCAGCTTGCGCAGCCAGGGCTTGTCGGCCATCTTGTCGAGGTCGTTGCGCTGGCCGGACAGGCCCAGCCAGATGCGGCCATCGGCGCCGCGCACCAGGTTGTCCGGATAGCCGGGCAGGTTATCGAGCAGCACCTGCGCCTGCGGCGTGGCCACGCGCACGTCCAGCCCCGCCGCGTCGACGGCGATTTTCCAGACCCGGTACTTGCCGCTCTCGCTCACATACAGCCAGCGCTGGTCCTCGCTCAGCAGCACGCCGTTGGCGAAGCTCAGGCCGCCGGCCAGCACGCGCGTGGCCTGGCTGGCCGGGTCGTATTCCAGCACGCGCCCGGTCGACGATTGCTCCAGCACGTCCAGCATGGCCGCGCCCATGGTGTCGCGCCGCACCGGCGCGAAGCGCTGCGAGGCGTCGCTGAAATAGATCTTGCCGTTGGCCGCGACCGCCACGCCGTCGGCGAAGCGGATCGGATCGCCACCGACCTTGTCGGCCAACACGCGCACGCCGCGGTCCGGCGCCACCGACAGCAAGCCCTTCATGGCGTCCGCCACGATCAGGTTGCCGGCGGCATCGAAGTCCAGGCCGAGCGGGCGGCCGCCGGTGTCGGCATAGGTTTCCAGCGCCGAGCCGTCGGCCTCCATGCGCAGGATCTTGCCGCTGGCGACGCCGGTGTACAGCTTGCCGTCCGGGCCGGCCAGCACATGCTCGGGCCCGACCTCCCCGCCCAGCGGAATCTGGCGCAGGCCAGACAGGCGCTGGTTGACCGCGTGGACGCCGGTGTAGCCGGGCGGCGTGGGCGCGGTCCAGCTGACCGGCACGATGGGTACCGGCCACAGGCTGAGATAGGCGGCGGCAAGCAATGCTGCAAACACGGAGACCCTGGCGATTTTTTTCATGTCGCCCAGTCTACGCAATCCTGGCGCGGAATGGCAAACCTCGTTGGCCCCGCAGCACGGCGCAGAACGTCAGGCGGCCCGCGCCGGCGCCGGCTCCAGCAAGGGCTCCAGCGCTTCGAGCACGATATCGTGCAGGCGCTGCGCGGGCGGATTCAACTGCGCTTCCATGCGATGCAGGCGCAGGGCGATCATCGGCAGCGGCGGCAGCGCCAGGTCGTCCAACGCGCCGAGGCGGGGTGGCAGGACCAGGCCGGTGCGCACCGTCACGCCCAGGCCGGCGGCCACGGCGGCCCAGACGCCACCCAGCCCCGGACTGCTGAAGGCGATCCGCCACGGGATGCCGGCGCGGTCCAGCGCGGCGGTGGCGATGCTGCGCATCGTGCATGGCGCTTCCATCATCACCAGCGGCAGCGGTTCGCCGTCGCGCAGCATCGCAGGCGCATCCGCCGCGCCGATCCAGCGCAACGGCAGCCGGGCGATCACCGGCGCGCTGTGCGAGGGCGGCACCAGGGCGGCGTCGCTGTCCCAGGCCAGCGCCAGGTCCAGCCGTCCGCCCGCCATCTGCGCCATCAGGTCCGCGTTGCGCGCCACCCGCGCCTCCACCCGCAGGCGCGGATGCACGCGCGCGAAGCGCCCCAGCACCTCGGTCAGCAAATGCTCGCCAAAATCCTCCTGCATACCCAGCCGCACGCTGCCGGCCAGCTCGGCGCCGCGCACCGCCGTGGCGGCCTCGTCGTTCAGCTCCAGCAGGCGGCGCGCGTAGCCCAGCAGCGCTTCGCCGGCCGAGGTCGTCACCATGCCGCGCCCTTCCTTGCGCAGCACCGGCATGCCCAGCTGGTCCTCCAGCTTTTTCAGCTGCGCGCTGACGGCCGAGGTGGACCGCCCCAGCCGGTCCGCCGCCTTGGCGAAGCTGCCCAGGTCGACGCCGGTGACAAAGGTGCGCAGCACATCCAGGTCAAAGGTAATTCGCCGCATGATCGTCCCGATTTTTTGAACTGTTCATCAAAATATTCCTGATTTTCAGGATCACGATAGTCCTGTATCGTGGACCTGTCAAATCAAACAGGAGCACGCCATGGCCTCGACAGCGGGACAACAAAGCATGGGCAGCCACGCCCCCAAACTGGCGGAACTGACCGACAAGGTGCTGTTCGACGACGTCTGGCAGCGGCCGGGCTTGTCGCAGCGGGACCGCAGCATCATCACCGTGTCGGCGCTGATCGCGATGAACCGGGTCGAGCAGCTGCCCTTCCATCTGCAACGGGCGCGCGACAATGGCGTCACGCGCGACGAGATCGCCGAACTGATTACCCACCTGGCGTTCTACTCGGGCTGGCCGACCGCCGCCTCCGCCATCAACGTGTTCAAACAACTGGAGGAATGATCATGCCTATGAGCCGCATCTCCCTGCTGAAGGGGAAATCCCCTGAGTACCTGACCGCGCTGTCGAACAGCCTGCACCGCGCCATGGTCGAGGCCTTCAACGTGCCCGCCAAGGACCGCTTCCAGATGATCCACCAGCACGAGCCGCACGAGCTGGTCTTCGACCGCGACTACGAAAGCCCGTCCGGCCCGCGCTCCGACGACTTCGTGCTGATCAACATCACCATCGGCAAGCCGCGCAGCACCGAGATGAAGCAGGCCTTCTACCGCCGCCTGGTCGAGCTGCTGGCCGAGGCGCCCGGCCTGCGGCCGCAGGATGTGATGGTGGTGGTGTCGAGCTCGCAGGGCGACGACTGGTCCTTCAGCGGCGGCGCCCCGGCCGCCAGCCTGTGGAGGCCGGCATGATCGCGATGCAGTACAGCTTCGCGCTGCCGGCCGACTACGACATGGCCATCGTGCGCGAGCGCATCAGCAGCAAGGGCCCGCTGCTGGACCGCCTGCCGCACCTGGCCTTCAAGGCCTACCTGTACGCCGAGCGCGGTGAATCGAAGGAGAACCTGTACGCGCCGTTCTACCTGTGGCACAGCGAGACCGGCATGCACGACTTCCTCAACGGCCCCGGATTCGCCGGCGTGGCGCAGGCCTTCGGCTGGCCGTCGGTGCGCACCTGGACGCCGTGGCACGCCAGCGTTGGCGCCGAGGTGCGCGAGGCGCGCCACGCCACCCGCAGCGTCGAGGCGATCGCGCCCCACAGCGACCTGGCGCAGCTGCGTCAGCGGGAGGAGCAGCACGCGCGCCACGCGCTCGAATGCGGCGCGCTGGCGGTGGTGATCGGCTTCGAGCCGGGCAACTGGAGCATCGTGCGCCTGTGCCTGTGGCGCGGCGAACCGGCCCTGCCGCCGCTGCCGAACGAGCAGCGCTACCGGGTCGGGCACGTGTCGGCGCCGGACGCCGTCGACAACGGCAGCAACGGCCGGCTAACGCAGCAGCGATAGCGACAGCAGCGGCCCGCTAACGCAGCGGCAATCGCGATAGCGACAGGCAGCGGCCCACTAACGCAGCAGCATCAGCGCATTACGCGGCTGGGCGTTGGCCTGCGCCAGCATCGACGCGCCGGCCTCGCGCAGGATGCTGGCGCGGGTCAGCTGCGCGGTCTCGCTGGCGTAGTCGGTGTCGCGGATGCGCGAGCGCGCCGCCGACAGGTTGTTGGCGCCGATCTCGGCGTTGCTGGCCACCGCCGACAGCCGGTTGCTGGTCGCGCCCAACATGGCGCGGATGGCGGTCACTTCGTCGATCTTGCCGTCGAAGTAGTCCAGCGCCGCGCTGGCGCCGCTGAAGTTGGACAAGTCCTGCACCGGCTCGCCGCCGCTGTAGACATCCTGCAGCACCAGCTGCGGCGGCCCGACAATCACCGACGCCTGCTTGCCCGCGCTCAGGCCCGCCTTGGCCGGGTTGGCGCCGCCGATGCTCATCGAATGCGCGCCCGGCCGCGCGGCCTCGGTCACGGTGACCGTACCCTTGTTGCTCCCCAATGCCAGCCCCAGCGACGCCACGCTGCCGGCGGTGGATTCGGTGATGACGATATCGCGGCCGTCCGCCGCGCTCAGCGTCAGCGTGCCGCCGGCGGCGCTGGCGGTCACGCCGCTGGCGCCGGAGACGGCGGAGATCGCGCCGGCGGCGTTGGCCGCGCGGACCGCGGCGGTGGCGCCGGCGATGGCGCCGATGCTCACGCCGTTGACGGAAAAGCTGCCGCCCGCCAGCGCGCCGCTGGCGCCGACATCGCCCGACAAGGTGGTGGCGGCGCTGGCCGTCACGTTGCGCACATTGGCCGCGTTGATGGCAGCCGCCACCGCGAAGGCGCTGCCCGCGTTCTGCCCCGGCTGCGCGCCGGCCGACGACGCGCCCACCGCCGCATTATTGATGACCAGGTCGCCATAAGCGATCGGCCCCAGCACCGCCGTGCCCACCGCGCTGGACTGCTGCGGCGCGACGTTGACCAGCTGCTTGCTGTAGCCGGCCGGCACCAGCGCGGCCGGGATCACCAGCGCCAGCGTCTGCCCCGCCCCGGAGCCGACCTGCAACTGCTGCGAGAACGACCCGTCCAGCAGGCCGAGATTGTTGTAGCGGGCGCCGGCCACGATGTCCACGTTGGACGCCGCCAGCGCCGTCACCTCGCCCTGGATGGCCGCGCGGTCGGTCTGGCTGTTGGTGTCGTTGGCGGCCTGCACCGCCAGCTCGCGCATGCGCTGGAAATTATCGAGCAGCTGGCTGGCCGCGCCATCCGCCACCTGCAGTAGCGAAATGCCATCGTTGATGTTTTGCCTGGCCTTGTTCAAGCCGTTGATGCCCGAAGTCATGCGCTCGCTGATGGCCAGGCCGGCCGCGTCGTCGCGCGCCGAGTTGATGCGCTGGCCGCTGGAGAGCTTTTGCAGACGCACAGCCATGTCCTCGCCCGCCTGCGCATAGCTGCGCTGGACGTTCAGTGCGGAGAGGTTGGTGTTGATCTGCATGCCGATGGCTTCCGGTGCCGCCACGGAGTGACGGATGTCGGTTAACTTACGGCAATAATCGGCGGTACTTGAGCCGCCGGGCGGCAAAAGACCTCAGCCCGGCAACAGCTCCAGGCGCTCGCGGGCCTGCGCCAGCTGGGCGCTGTCCATGCGCGCGGCGGCGTTTTTCAGATAGCGGCCGGCGGCGGCGTAGCCGTTACGCTCGGCCATCGCCAGCCAGGTCCAGGCCTGCGCGATATCGGCGCGCACGCCCTGGCCGACCATGAACATCAAGCCAAGATTGAACTGCGCGCGCGCGTGGCCCTGGCCGGCGGCCTTCAGGTACCAGTGGTGCGCCTGCGCGTAATCCTGCGCCAGGCCCTGGCCGTTATCGTAGCGCAGGCCGAGCGCGAACTGCGCCAGCGCGTGGCCCTGCTCGGCCGCCTTGGCGTACCAGGCGTTGGCCTGCGCGCAATCGGGCTGCGGGCCGTCGTCCTTGTCGAACAACAGGCCCAGGTTGTACTGGGCCGCCGCGTAATCCTGCTCGGCGGCGCGGCGATACCAGGCCATGGCCTTGCGGTCGTCGTGCGGCACGCCGCGTCCCGTTTCGTAGCGCAGGCCCAGGTCGAACTGCGCGCGCAGGTGGCCCTGGTCGGCCGCCTTGCGGTACCAGAAGATCGCCTCCTGGTGGTCCTGCACCACGCCGTGGCCGGCGTCGTACAGCATGCCCAGATGGTATTGCGCGCCGGGGAAGCCCTGCTCGGCCGCCTTGCGGTACCAGAACTGCGCCTGCTCGTGATCCTGCGGCACGCCCTGGCCATGATCGTAGCGCAGGCCCAGGTTGTTCTGCGCCGCCGCGTGGCCCTGCTCGGCCGCCTTGCGGTACCAGTCCATCGCCTTCTGCTCGTCGCGCGGCACGCCCTGACCGTTATCGTAGATCAGGCCCAGGTTGAACTGCGAGCTGGCGTGGTCCTGCTCCGCCGCGCGGCGATACCACAGGATGGCCTTCTGGCTGTCCTGCGCGATGCCGTCGCCCTTGTCGAAGCGCAGCGCCAGGTTGAACTGCGCCGGCGCGTAGCCCTGGTCGGCCGCCTTGCGGTACCAGGACATCGCCTGGCCCACGTCCTGCGGCACGCCCTGGCCGTTGTCGTAGCGCAGGCCGAGGTTGAACTGCGCGCGCGGATAGCCCTGCTCCGCCGCCTTGCGGTACCACGCGATGGCCTGCTTGAAATCCTGCGGCACGCCCTTGCCGGTGTCGTACATCATGCCGAGATTGTTTTGCGCGCCGGCGTCGCCCTGGTCGGCCGCCTTGCTGAACCAGTACATGGCCTTCTGCGTGTCGGCGTCGATGCCCTGGCCCTTGGCGTACAGCCAGCCAAGGTTGTACTGCGCTGCGGCGTAGCCCTGCTCCGCGGCCAGCTGGTACCACGCGGCCGCCTCCTGGTAATTCTGCTCGACGCCCTGGCCCTTCTGGTACATCACGCCCAGGTTGTACTGCGCGTGTTCGAGGCCGGACTGCGCGGCCTGGCGATACCACACCACGGCCAGCTCGTAACTCTGCGCCACGCCCTGGCCGTTGAAGTACATGAAGCCCAGGCTGTGCTGGGCATTGGCGACGCCACGTTCGGCCAATCCCTTGACGCGTAAGAACTCGGCTGTGTACTTGCTGCCGTTCTCTGCGCCGGCTTCGTTGGGACTGTATTTCGTCATACTCTGTTCAAGCTTGGATCGCGATCATCGCCGGTTGGGTGTCTACGTGGGTGACGGCGTGCAGCGCATGCGCCGAAGGCATGGCGGTCAGGCGGCCCTGCTCCTGCAGCACGTCCATGAAGCTGGTCAGCGAAATCGGGCGGTGGTACAGGTAGCCCTGCATCGTGGTGCAGCCGTTGGCCTGCAGGTAGCGCGCCTGCACTTCGGTCTCCACGCCCTCCGCCACCAGGTGCAGGCCAAGGCCGCGCGCGATGGAGATGATCGCCAGGATCACCGGGTAGTGGCCGTTCTCGTCGTGGATCTCCTTGACGAAGGACTGGTCGATCTTGATCGTGTGGATCGGGAAGCGGTGCAGGTACGACAGCGACGAATAGCCGGTGCCGAAATCGTCGATCGCCACCGACACGCCCAGCTGGCACAATTTGTTCAGCTGCTCGATCGCGTACTGCGGATTGCGGATGCAGATGTTCTCGGTGATCTCGACCTCGATCTGCGCCGGCGAAATGCCGTAGCGTGTCAGCGCGCCGCGCATCTTCTCGAAGAAGTCGCCGCGGTCCAGGTATTGCGGCGACAGGTTCAGCGACAGGCGGATCGATTCGCCGCCGGCCGCGTTCCACTGCAGCAGGTCGCGGCACAGCGCGCCCAGCATCCAGTCGGAGATCGGCAGCATCAGGCCATTCTCTTCGGCGAACGGCAGGAACTCGCCGGCCGACAGCAGCCCGCGCTGCGGATGGTTCCAGCGCATCAGGCCCTCGGCGCCGATGATGCGGCCGGTGGCCACGTCGACCTGCGGCTGGTAGTACATTTCCAGCTCGTTCAGCTCCAGCGCCTTGCGCAGGCTCTGCTCCAGCGCGATCTTCTGGTGCGACACGTCCAGCATCGAGTTGTGATAGAAGCTGTGGCCATTCTTGCCCAGCGCCTTGACCTGGTACATGGCGATGTCCGCGTGGCGCAGCAGCTCGTCGATGGTCTCGCCGTCGCCGGGATAAATCGCGATGCCGATCGAGGCCGAGATGTGCACCTCATGGCCATCGAGGTCGAACGGCTTATGCAGGCTTTCCAGGAATTTGTCGGCGATGGACTTGGCGTCCTGGCGGTCGCGCAGCTCCGGCAGCACGATGGTGAATTCGTCGCCGCCCTGGCGCGCCAGCGTGTCGCCGCGGCGCAGGCAGTCCTTGAGGCGCGTCGCCACCTGCTGCAGCAGCTCGTCGCCCTTGACGTGGCCCAGCGTGTCGTTGACCAGCTTGAAGCGATCGAGGTCGATGAACATCACCGCCAACTCGGTCAGCTTGCGCTTGGCCTGGATCACGGCCAGTCCCAGGCGGTCCTTGAACAGCATGCGGTTCGGCAGGTCGGTCAGGATGTCGTGGTAGGCCTGGTAGGAGATCACCTCCTCGGCGCGTTTGCGGTCGGTGATGTCGCGCGCCACGCCGTAGGTGCCGAAGAACTCGTGCTTCTTCACCTCGTGGTCGGGGATGTGCATGCCGATCGCGTTGAGCGAAATCGTCATCAGCGTGTTGTTGAAGGTGCGCTCGATGCCGCTGCCGGTGTTGCACTTCAGGCGCAGCTCGACGTTGCGCGAGGCGCGTTCGTCGACGCGGCGCTCGTTGAAGGCGTAGCGCGCGCGCTCCTGGTCCTCGTCGTGCACCAGCACCGAGTAGTGGCGGCCGATCAGCTCTTCGCGGGTAAAGCCCAGCAGCTGCTGCACGCGGTCGTTCACGAAGGTGAACTTGCCCTCGTGGTTCAGGGTGTAGATGATGTCCGGCGAGCTGTCCACCAGGTAGCGGTACATCTTCTCGGAGTTTTCCAGCTTGGAGGCGATGCGCTCGTTGTCGATGGCCAGGCGGCGCTTCTGCAGCGCGTTCTCCACCGTCTTGAGCAGCTCCTCGCGGCTGTATGGCTTGCGCAGGTAATCGTAGGCGCCGCGCTTCAGGGCGCCGATGGCCGCCTCGATGCCGACATCGCCGCTCATGACGATGACGTCGCCGTCGATCTCCTTGGCGTTGATGAAGTCCATGATCTCGTGGCCGCTCATGTCGGGCAGGCGCAGGTCGAGCAGGATCAGGTCGAACTTCAACCGGGTCAGCTGCGCCAGGGCTTCGCTGCCGCAGGTCGCGGTGACCAGGTGGTAGTCGCGGTCGCGCAGCAGTTCGTACAGGGATGACAGCAGGCGCGGCTCGTCGTCTACGAGCAGGATGCGCGGGCAGTTGTCGGGAAGGGCGACGGGGGCGTGGTCGTCCATAGCAGCGGTTAGGCTGGCTGGGTTCAGGTTCATCATGGCCTTAAACGGAATCCATCACCCGCGTTTGCACGCCGGCGACTTGACTGGTGCTGCCACGCGCGGGCAGCAGGATTTCAAAGGTGGTACCCGTTTTACCGGAACGGCAGGTGATCAGTCCCTGCATTTTTTTCACCAGGCTGTGGACGATGGACAGGCCCAGGCCATGGTGCGCGCCTTCCTTGGTGCTGCGCACTGCGGAGAACAGATTGGCCAGCACCTCGGCCGACAGACCAGGGCCGGTGTCGCTGACCACCAGTTCCAGGTAAAGCTTGCGTTCGCGGTTGACGTGACCGCGATTCGAGATTTCGATCTTGCCGCCGTCGGCCAGTGCCTCCACGGCGTTTTTAATCAGGTTGACCAGGATCTGCTTGAGCAGGTCGGCGTCGCCGTCGATTTCGGCCGGCTCCTCCTGCATGCGCACCACGATCTGCACCGAGGCCGGCACGAAGTCGGTGGCGCGGAACAGGCGCAGCACGTCGTCCACCACGCGGGCGACGTCGGTCACGCGCGAGGTCTCGGTCGGCTGCAGGTCGGCCAGGCCGTTGATCAATTGTCCAACGCGGTCGATCTCCTCGTTCAGGATGGACATCTCGCCCACCACCGGCTCGCGCTTGGCCAGCTTGCCGTCCAGGACCGACAGGTAATTCTTGATGATCGACAGCGGGTTGTTCACCTCGTGCACCACGCGGCGCGAGGCTTCGCGGTATTCCTCCGCCACGTGGGCGATCTGGCGCTTGGCGTGACCGCGCTCGCTGATCGCCGTTTCCAGCGCGGCGGCGGCCTGGGTGCCGAACGATTGCAGGAAGCGCTCGCGCTTCTGGAAGCCGGCCATCTGCCACGCCGGCGCGCCGCCGATCAACACGCCCAGGCAGCGCTGGTTGGCCACCAGCGGCACGCACACCATGGCCTCGCTGCCGAGGAGGCGGAACAGCTGTTCCTCGGCCACGCTCAGGGCCTGCTGCGGATTGCCGTCGCGGCTGACGAAGGCCAGCCTGCGCTCCAGCGCCGCATCGGCCACCACGCCGCCCTTGTTGAGCGGGATGACCAGTTCGGCCAGCCGTTGCTGCTGGTCGCCGGCGGCGGCGCCGTGCAGCGCGTGGCCGGTCGGATTCTCCAGCAGCACCACGGCGTTTTCAAAATCGAACAGGATGCGCGCCGAGCGCGTCATCGCCTCCAGCAGGCCGGACTCGCCCTGCTGGCGCGCGAAGGTCTGGCCCATCTCGGACACCAGCACCATGTTGCGCACTTCCTCGGACAGCCGCTGCTGCACCGGATCGACCGGCGGCGGCGCGTAGGCGGACGGCGGCGGCACGTCGTCGGCGCCGGCCAGGTCGATGCCCAGGTAGGCGGCCGACTTCTCCACCTGCCGCGCGGCGTTGTTGACCACCTGCTCCAGCGCCTCGGCATCGAGGCTGCACAGGTGGCCCGCTTCCTCGATGGCCTGCTGCTGGTCCTCGTGGAAGCACAGCAGGTGCGCCAGGCGCACCATGCGGATCAAGGGATGGGCCGACTCCAGGCGCGAAATCGGTTCGTGGTGATACAGCACGCTGTCGGCCAGGAAGGAGTCGAGGTGCCAGCGTTCGATCAGCCAGGCGCCCGCCTCCGAGTGGGTGATCTGCAGCGTGCGCTGCTCGACCGCGCACAGGTCCTCGTCGTCGCGCGCCATGAAGTTGAAGGCATATTCCTTGGGCGCGGTGGCCAGCAGCGCCAGGCGGCCGACGTTGTGCAGCAGGCCGGCGAGGTAGGCTTCCTCGACCTGCGGGTATTCCATCCGCTTGGCGATGTCGCGGGCGATGACGGCGGTGGTCAGGGAACCTTTCCAGAAACCGCGCAAGTCGGTGCTGCTCGAATGCGGGAAGCTGTTAAAGGTCTGGAACACGGATTCGCTGATGACCAGCGTCTTGATCATGTCGGTGCCCAGCGACACCAGCGACTGCTCCAGGCCGACCACGCGCGCGTTGCGGTGATAGGCCGAGCTGTTGGCGACGGTGAGGATCTTGCTGGTCATCGCCGCATCCTTGGCGATGAGCGCGGCCAGCTCCGGCATGCCGGCGTCGTCGGCCTGCAAGTGCTCAATCAACTTAATGAGTATCTGCGGCATTGCCGGCAGACGGGCAATCAGCAGGCGATTGCGAATATCATGGTCAGGTTGATGCATCGTATCAAGCGTTGTTTGGGCCGGTCGTTGTGCAAGAATCGGGGGCAATAATCAGGAGCAATAATTGCTGCCGAAAAGTTATACTAACATAAAGTCTCGTAGTAACTTAACAGCAAGTAAGATTTCTTTCTAAACTAAGTCAATTTCCTGCCGTAAATAATTACCGACCCGGATGGCGTAGAAGCATGCGCCGGTAATAGCGCGACGTCAACCACAAAACGAGAGCAGAGGCACTAAATGCCATCTGTCCCGCGGCTAACCAGAGCGCGGAGTGTGATAGGAAGGGCGCGACCACCCCCGCCACCACCGCGCCGAGCAGGGTGGTGGCGAAAGATTGGCAGGACGCCACCGTGCCGCGGATGTGCGGGAACAGGTCCAATGCCAGCAAGGTGGCGGCCGGCGCCACCACCGACATGCCGAAGGTGTAGAAGAAGATCGGCGCCACCGACCATGGCAGAGCGGGCGGCTGCAGCAGGTGGTAGCAAACGTTAAATGCCGACGCGGTCACCAGGAAACAAAATCCGATGCCGATCTGTCGCGAAAATGCCATCTTGCCGGCGATCCGGTTGGCGGCCAGCGCGCCGAGGAAAATCCCGCTCACCGACGGAATGAACAGCCAGCCGAACTGCGAGGCACCCAGCCCCAGGTGCTGCGGCAGGAACACCGGCGCCGACGAGATGTACAAAAACAGGCCGGCGAAATTGAGCGCCACCACGCCGGACTTGAGGTGGAACAGCGGCGAGCGCAGGATCTCGGTGTAGTTCCGCAGCAGGAAGCGCGGATTGAAGGGATGGCGCTTTTCCTTTGGCAGCGTCTCCGGCAGCTTGCGGTAGCAGTAGATGAACAGCAGCACGCTGTAGGCCAGCAGCGCCAGGAAGATCGCCCGCCAGTCGAACAGCGTGACCACCCAGCCGCCCAGGATGGGCGCGATGGCCGGCGCGATCGAGAAGATCATCGTCACCATCGACAGCAGGCGCGCGGCGGCGGCGTCCTCGTACAGGTCGCGGATGATGGCGCGCCCCACCACCACCCCGGCGCCGGACGACACGCCCTGCAGGATGCGGAACACCCACAGGTAATGCACGGTGTGCGCGGCGGCGCAGCCCAGCGTGCCGACCGCGAACATCGCCAGCGACACCAGGATCACGTTGCGGCGGCCGAAGGCGTCCGACAGCGCGCCGTGCCACAGCACCATGGCGGCGAAGGACAGCATGTAGAACGTCAGGCTTTGCTGGACCTCAATCGGGGTCGCGTTCAGCGTGGCCTGGATGTTGGGGAAGGCCGGCAGGTAGGCGTCGATGGAGAAAGGCCCCAGCATCGACAGCGCCGCCAGCACGGCGGCCAGCGCGCCGGCGCCGAGGACTTTCATGTGCGGCGGCTCGGGCGCCTCCGCGACGGGATCGGGGGGAAGATTGACGGGAGGTGTGGTGAACATGCGGTGCTTTCCGGCTGGGGCGCCGCGCCGGAAAGCGCGGCGCGTACTGCTTAGACTTCCTTCGGCTTGGCCGCTTCGCGGCGGTTGAAACCGGCCACCATATCGAAGCGGAACAAACGGCATTCCAGCGCGCCGTTGAAGAACGGCGTCTTGCGCGATTCCTTCAGGCGCAGCAGCTTGGGCAGGCCCAGGTCCGCCGTGAACAGGAACACCGTCCAGCCGGCGAAGCGCTGCTTGAGGGTGGTCGACAGCGCCGAGTAGAAGCTGGTCGCCAGTTCGTCCTCCGGCAGCGTGCTGTCGCCGCGCACGCCGATACGCTCGCCGTACGGAGGATTGGTCAGCAGGATGCCCGGCTGCTCGGTCGGCGCCTTCACTTCCTGCGCCTCGATCTGCTTGAGCGGCACGTCGAACATGATGCCGGCGCACTTCAGGTTATGGCGCGTCATCGCCACCATGTCGCCCGAGATGTCGGAGCCGAAGATGGTCGGCGATGCCGGCAGCGGATTGGCCTTGATCGAATTCTTCATCTCGTTCCACGGCGCCGGATCGAAGTCGTTGAAGGCTTCGAAGGCAAAGCGGCGGCGCGCGCCGGGCGGAATGCCCTGCACCATCTGCGCCGCTTCGCACAGGATGGTGCCGGAGCCGCACATCGGGTCGAACAGCGGCATGCCCGGCTTCCAGCCCGCCACGCGCAGCAGGCCGGCGGCCAGGTTCTCGCGCAGCGGCGCGTCGCCCGTCTCTTCGCGCCAGCCGCGCTTGAACAGCGCCTCGCCGGAGGTGTCGAGGTAGATGATGAACTGGCGCGCGTCGAGGAAGCCGACGATGCGCATGTCCGGTTCCTTGGTGTTGACCGAGGGACGCTTGTCGAACTGGTCGCGGAAGCGGTCGCAGATCGCGTCCTTGATTTTCAGCGTGGTGAACTCCAGGCTTTTCAGCGGGGACTTCACGGCGGTGACGTCGACGCGGATGGTGTGGTCGTAGGTGAACCAGTCTTCCCACGGCTGCGCCAGCACCAGGTCGTAGATGTCGTTCTCGTTCTGGTAGCCGGTGACGGCCATGCGCATCAGCACGCGCGACGCGATGCGCGAGTGCAGGTTGATGCGGTAGGAATCAAGCAGGTCGCCGGAGCAGTGCACCCCGCCCGGGACCTGGTTGTGCACCTTCATGGTGGTGCTCAGTTGGGCGATCTCGCCCAGTTCTTCGGCCAGCGCCGCTTCCATGCCGCGAGGGCATGGGCAAAAATAGGATGCCATAGGTGTACCTTTTGTCCGTTAAAAAACTAAAACTGCTTACTTCTGCATTGCCCGTTCCAGGAAGTCCAGGCGGTCCTGGCCCCAGAAACTCTCTCCATCCAACACATACCACGGCGAGCCGAACACGCTGGCCGCCGTCGCGTCTTCCGTATTGCGGTCGTACTCGGCCTGCACGCTGGCCGTTTCCGACGACTTGATCAAGGCCTTGCCATCGAGGCCAAGGCTGCCGGCGATCTGCACCAGCGTGTCCTCGTCGCCGATATTCTTTTCTTCGGCCCACAGGCCGCGCATCACCGCCGCCGACAGCGACATCGCCACGTCCACGCCATGCGTCAGGCGCGCGGCGATCAGCATGCGGTTGGCCAGCTCCGGCGACACCGGGAAAAACTTCGGCTGCACGTTCATCGGAATGCCGAGGAACTCCGACCAGCGCGTCAGCTCGAGCAGGCGGTAGGCCTGGCGCTGCGGCGCGCGCTTGGCCAGCGGCAGGCCGCCGGACACGCCGAACACCTTGCCCAGGTCGACCGGGCGCATATCGATTTGCACGCCGTGCTGGCGCGCCATGGCGACAAAACGCTCATGGCCCAGGTACGTCCACGGCGAATGGGCGGCGAAAAAATACTGGCAGACTTTACTCATGACACTCCGATCAGAATGGTTTGACCACAACCAGCAGCACTATCGCCAGCAGCATAAACACCGGCAGCTCATTGAACACGCGGAACCACTTGTGGCTGCGCGTGTTGACGCCCTTCTCGAACTTCTTGAGGATGGGGCCACAGGCGTGGTGATAACCGATCACCAGCACCACGAAGAACAGCTTGGCGTGCAGCCAGTGCGGCATCTGCGCGCCGTACTGCATCCACACCAGGATAGCGCCGAACACCACCGCGAACACCGACAACCACATCGAAAAACGATACAGCTTGCGCGCCATGAGCAGCAGGCGCGCGGTCGAGGCCTTGTCGGTCTCCATCGCCAGGTTGACGAAGATGCGCGGCAGGTAAAACACACCGGCCATCCAGGAGATCACGAAGAAAATGTGCAGCGCTTTAATCCAGAGCATACGTCTCCTTATTGACGGATTTCGCCGTGACCGAACACGACGTACTTCAGCGAAGTCAAACCTTCCAGCCCCACCGGGCCGCGCGCGTGCAGCTTGTCGTTGGAGATGCCGATCTCCGCGCCCAGGCCGTATTCGAAACCGTCGGCGAAGCGCGTCGAGGCGTTGATCATCACCGACGCCGAATCGACTTCGCGCAGGAAGCGCATCGCGGCCGTGTGGTCTTCCGTGACGATCGCCTCGGTGTGCTTGGACGAGTAATGGTTGATGTGCTCCATCGCCTCGTCGATGCCGTCGACGATTTTCACCGACAGGATCGCGGCCAGGTATTCGGTCGACCAGTCTTCCTCGACGGCGGCCACCAGGTGCGGATAGCCCGCGGCGGACAGGATCGCCATCGCCTCGGGATCGGCGCGCAGCTCGACCTGCTTGGTCGCGTACAGCTTGGCCAGTTCCGGCAGCACGGCGGGCGCGATGGCGCGCGCGACCAGCAGCGTCTCCATGGTGTTGCAGGTGCCGTAGCGGTGGCACTTGGCGTTGAACGCGATGTCCAGCGACTTCTTCATGTCGGCCTTGGCGTCGATGTAGACGTGGCAGATGCCGTCCAGGTGCTTAATCATCGGCACCGTCGCCTCTTCAATCAGGCGCGCGATCAGGCTCTTGCCGCCGCGCGGCACGATCACGTCCACGTACTGCGGCATGGTGATCAGCGCGCCCACGGCCGCGCGGTCGGTGGTGTCGACCACCTGCACGCCGTCCTCCGGCAGGCCGGCGCCCAGCAGACCTTCCTTGACCAATTTGGCCAGCGCGCGGTTGCAGTGGATCGCTTCCGAGCCGCCGCGCAGGATGGTGGCGTTGCCGCTCTTGATGCACAGGCCCGCCGCGTCCACCGTCACGTTCGGGCGCGATTCGTAGATGATGCCGATCACGCCCAGCGGCACGCGCATCTGGCCGACCTGGATGCCGGTCGGGCGGAACTTCAGGCCCGAGATTTCGCCGATCGGATCGGGCAGCGCGACGATCTGGCGCAGGCCTTCCACCATCGTCGCGATGGCCTTGTCGGACAGCGCCAGGCGGTCCAGCATGGCCGGGGCCAGGCCGTTGGCGGCCGCCGCGTCCATGTCCAGCTGATTGGCGGCGCGCAGTTGGGCGGCGTCGCGCTCGATCGCGTCGGCGATCAGCGTCAGCGCGCGGTTGCGGGTCGCGCTGTCGGCGCGGGCCATGGCGCGCGATGCCTTGCGCGCCTGCTGGCCCAGTTGTTCCATGTAGTGCTTGATATCCATCGGTAGCTTTCCTATCCGCCGCGTGCGACTTTCAGTCCCAGTTGCAGCATCGCGTCCCACGCGTCGCCGGCGTGCGCTTTGGCGCGCAAGCCCTTGATCATCTTGTCGACCTGCGCCGCGTCCTTCATCGCCGCTTCCAGTACCGGCAGCGAGATGCGGCGCAGCGCCGGCTCCATCATGCGTTCCTTCGGTCCCCAGATGCGATACTCCTTGAGCAGCGCACCCAGAGGACGGCCCTGCGCCATGCCCGCCTTCAGCTTGAGCAGCGTGCGGATCTCCTCCGACACGGCCCACAGCACCAGCGGCAGCGCCTCTCCCTCGCCCTTCAAGCCTTCCAGCATGCGCACCAGACGCGCCGGATCGCCCGACAGCATCGCTTCACTGAGCTTGAACACGTCGTAACGCGCCACGTTCAGCACCGCTTCGTGCACCTGCTCGTAGGTCAGCTTGCCCGGCTCGTGCAGCAAGGCCAACTTCTGTATCTCCTGATGGGCCGCAAGCAGATTGCCTTCAACGCGATCGGCGATGAAATCGATGCTCTGTCTATCCGCGCTTTGCCCTTGTGCGGCAAGGCGCTGGCCTATCCAATTGGGTAACTGCGCCCGTTCAATCTGCGCGATGTCGATATACACCGCCGCCTGCTGCAGGCTGGCGACCCACGCCGCCTTCTGCGTCTGCCAATCCAGCTTGGGCAGGGTTATCAGGGTCAGATTGTCCGGGCTTAAATCCTTCACATAATTCTGCAGCGCCGCGCCGCCGTCCTTGCCCGGCTTGCCGGTCGGGATGCGCAGCTCGATCAGCTTCTTGTCACCGAACAGCGACAGCGCCTGGTTGGACGCCAGCAGCTCGCCCCACTTGAAGCTGCGCTCCACGGTCAGCACGTCGCGCTCGGAATAGCCTTGCGCGCGCGCCGCCTTGCGGATCTTGTCCGCGGCCTCCAGCGCCAGCAGATGCTCGTCGCTGGTGATCACGTACAGCTGGGACAACGATTTCGTCAAATGACCGTCCAGCGCTTCTAACCGCAATTGCATCGCGCGCCCTTACTGGATAGGCACGGCGGGCACGGACGGCGTCGGCAACGCCGGCGGCGGCAGCGACACCTGCTGCGGCTTGATGGCCGCGATACGGCGCATCATCTGCTGCACCAGGTCCGTCTGCATATCCTTGTACAGCAGCGCTTCTTCCTGCTCCTTCGCCAGCAACTGGGTCTCGTTGAAGTCGATGGGGCGGGTCAGCAGGATCTGCGTGCGGCCCAGCAGCTCCTTGCCCTGTTTATCCAGGACGCGGAACACGATGTTATACGACAGCAGGTACTGGCTCACGCGGCCATTGCGGTTCAGCGTCAAAATGGTTTTGGTGCGGGTCTTCTCGGGGTCGGACAGCACCTCGATCACGCCATCCGCATCCTTGGCCGCGTTGACGACGGTGGTGCCGCCGTTGGCGCGGATGTTGCGCTTCAAATCGATGGCCAATGGCGACGCTTCCGGCAGTCCGACATACATCGTCGGGAACGGCAGCGTGTAGTGGCCGCCGTCGCCGCGCAGATGGAAGCCGCAGGCCGACACGGTCAGCGCCACGGCCAGCACCGCGGCGGCCAGCCGGCCGCGCCGGAACAACTCGGAAGTAGTCAGCATGTTTGAATCCAGTTAAACCACGATGTTGATCAATTTGCCCGGCACCACGATGACCTTCTTCGGCGTGCCTTCGATGAACTTCTGCACCGCCTCGTTGGCCAGCGCCGCAGCTTCGATGCTCGCCTTGTCGGCGGTCTTGGCCACGACCACGCTGCCACGCAGCTTGCCGTTCACCTGGATCATCATCTCGATCTCGGACTGCTCCAGCGCCGCCGGATCGACCTGCGGCCACTGCACGTTGAGGATGTCGCCGTGCGCCTTGGCGTAGCCCAGTTCTTCCCACAGCACGTGGGTGATGTGCGGGGCGACTGGGTTCAGCAGGCGCAGGAAGATCGAATAGCCTTCGGACAGCGACGCGGCATCCGCGTCCTTGGCCGATTCCAGCGTGTTCAGCATCTTCATGCAGGCCGATACCACGGTGTTGTACTGGATGCGCTTGATGTCGTAGTCAGCCTGCTGCAGCACTTTATGCAGTTCGCGACGCAGGGTCTTGCCGGCGTCGGTGGTGGCGGTCGCGGTCAGCGGCGCGCCGATGGCGGCGATGGCGTCGCGCTGCGCGTAGCCGAAGCCCCACACGCGGCGCAGGAAGCGGTTGGCGCCTTCCACGCCGCTGCCCGACCATTCCAGCGTCTGTTCCGGCGGCGAGGCGAACATCGTGAACAGGCGCGCGGTGTCGGCGCCGTATTGTTCGATCTGCGCTTGCGGGTCGATGCCGTTGTTCTTCGACTTCGACATCTTCTCGGTGCCGCCGATGTTGACCGGCTGGCCGTCGGTCTTCGAGACCGCGCCTTGCGGGCGGCCCTTGTCGTCCAAGGTCAGGTCGACGTCGGCCGGATTGAACCAGGTCTTCTTGCCGGCGGCGTCTTCGCGGTAGTAGGTCTCGTTGAGCACCATGCCCTGCGTGAGCAGGTTGACGAACGGCTCGTCGAACTTGACCAGGCCGAAGTCGCGCATGATCTTGGTCCAGAAGCGCGCGTACAGCAGGTGCATGACGGCGTGTTCGATGCCGCCGATGTACTGGTCCATCGGCATCCAGTAGTCATTGCGCTCGTCGACCATCTTGTCCGAACCCGGCGAGGTATAGCGCATGTAGTACCACGACGAATCGACGAAGGTGTCCATCGTATCGGTCTCGCGGCGCGCAGGCTTGCCGCACTGCGGGCAGTCGCACTTGAGGAAGGCTTCGTATTTGTTCAGCGGATTGCCGGTACCATCGGGTACACAGTCTTCCGGCAGCACCACCGGCAGGTCTTTTTCCGGCACCGGCACCACGCCGCAATCGCCGCAGTGGATCATCGGGATCGGCGTGCCCCAGTAGCGCTGGCGCGAGATGCCCCAGTCGCGCAGGCGGAAGGTGATCTTCTTCTCGCCCAGGCCCTTGGCTGCCATGTCGGCGGCCACCGCGTCCACGGCTTCCGCGTAGCGCAGGCCGTCGTACTTGCCGGAGTTGGTGACGATGGAGACGTCCTTGTCGCCGTACCATTCCTGCCAGGCGTCGGTGGAGAACTCCTTGCCCTCGGCCTTGATGACCTGCTTGATCGGCAGGTTGTATTTTTTAGCGAAGGCGAAATCGCGCTCGTCGTGCGCGGGCACGCCCATGACGGCGCCGTCGCCGTAGGTGATCAGCACGTAGTTGCCGACCCAGACCTCGACCTGCTCGCCGGTCAGCGGATGGGTGACGAACAGGCCGGTCGGCATGCCCTTCTTCTCCATCGTCGCCATGTCGGCTTCGATCACGGAGCCCAGCTTGCACTCGGCGTTGAAGGCCGCCAGTTCGGGATTGGTCTGCGCGGCGTGGATCGCCAGCGGATGCTCGGCCGCCACGGCGCAGAAGGTCACGCCCATCACGGTGTCCGGACGGGTGGTGAAGACGTACATCTTGCCGTCCTGGATCAGCTGGCCGTCGGCGCCCTTGATCTGGTGCGGGAAGGCGAAGCGCACGCCGGTCGACTTGCCGATCCAGTTGGTCTGCATGGTGCGCACGCGCTCAGGCCAGCCTGGCAGCTTGTCGTCGACATAGGCCAGCAGCTCATCGGCGTAATCGGTGATGCGGGCGTAGTACATCGGGATCTCGCGCTTTTCGATCAGCGCGCCGGAACGCCAGCCGCGGCCATCGACCACCTGCTCGTTGGCCAGCACGGTCTGGTCGATCGGATCCCAGTTCACGGTACCGGTCTTCTTGTAGATGATGCCTTTTTCCAGCATCTTCAGGAACATCCACTGGTTCCACTTATAGTATTCCGGCTTGCACGCGGTCATTTCGCGCGACCAGTCGATCGCCAGGCCCATCGACTCCATCTGCTCGCGCATGTGGGCGATGTTGGAGTAGGTCCATTGAGCGGGCGGCACGTTGTTGGCCATCGCCGCGTTTTCCGCCGGCATGCCGAACGCATCCCAGCCCATCGGCATGAGCACGTTGTAGCCGTTCATGCGCAGGTAGCGGTACATCACATCGTTGATCGTATAGTTGCGGACGTGGCCCATGTGCAGCTTGCCCGACGGATAAGGCAGCATCGAACAGGCGTAATACTTCCCTTTCGGGAAACGCGGGTCGTGTTCGACGGCCTTGTAGGCGTCGATGGCTTTCCAGTGCGATTGAGCGGCTTTTTCTACGTCAGCGGGACTATATTTATCTTGCATGATGGTGTGCGGCCAATAAGTGTATATGAACCGGACATTATAACCCAGGGGGTCAAGTCTGACATTCGGACACGGCCCCGGCCGTACTGAGGAAGAGCTCGTGTCCGAATGTCAGACTTGACCCCAAAGTTGGTTGGGCGCAAAGGTATACTGCGCGGATGTACTATCGCGAATATCCTCCCCATCCGGCGCTGGCCGCGCACGTCGAGTGCATGTGGGCCGCCCGCGCGCCCGGCGGTGCGCATACGCACCGGGTGTTGCCGGATAATTGTGTCGATATTCTTTGGCAGGATGGCGGACAGCCTGGCTTTGCGGTCGGCATGATGAGCAGCGCCATCCTGGTCGCCAGCGATGGGCCGCTGCGGACGGTGGCGGTGCGCTTCAAGCCGGGCGCGGCGGGCGCCTTCCTGGCCGCGCCGCTGCATGCGCTGACCGATCAGCGGGCGGATATCGACCAGCTCTGGGGGCGCGGCGATGCGGAACGGCTGGCCGATGCGCTGTGGACCTGCGAGCTGTCCGACCGCGAGCGCATCGCTGTCATCGAGCATCAATTGCTGTACCGGCTGCGCGCTTCAGGCGACGCGGCCACGGGGCGCGGGCCGGCCGCACGCGGCGCCGGCACGCCTGGCGACGCGGGCGGTCGCTTGATCCAGCGCGCTTTGGCTGCGCTGGAGGCCAGCGACGGCGCGCTGCGCATCGAGCAGCTGGCGGACCAGTTGGCCGTGTCGCGCCAGCACCTGGCGGCGTTGTTCCGTGCGCGGGTCGGGCTGTCGCCCAAGCTGTATGCGCGTATCTGCCGCTTTCGGCGGGCCGCCGCCGCGCTCAAGGCCTCGCCGGGGGCGGACTGGGCACAACTGGCGCTCGATTGCGGCTATTTCGACCAGTCGCACCTGATCCACGATTTCCAGGAGTTCGCCGGCAGCGCGCCGGAGCGCTTCCTGCTGGGCGCCTAGCTTCCATTTTTACAATCGCGCCCGCTGCCGATGTGCCAAGATGGCGTTTTCAACATCTCAGTGGAGACTAGCATGATCAAGGGATTACGCACCGTGGCCTATCCGGTCGCCGACCTGGCGGCCGCCAAGGCGTGGTACAGCAAGGTGTTCGATACGGCGCCCTACTTCGACCAGCCGTTCTACGTCGGCTTCAACGTCGGCGGCTTCGAGCTGGGCCTGATCCCGGACGGCAAGCCGGCGCAGGCCGGCAGCATGGTCTACTGGGGCGTGGACGACATCGCCGCCGAAGTGGACCGCATCGTCGCGCTGGGCGCCACCGTGCACGGGGCGATCCAGGACGTGGGCGAGAACATCAAGACGGTGGAATTGGCCGACCCGTTCGGCAATCTGCTTTGTCTGATCGACAACCCTCATTTCGATTTGGCAGCGGTACGCTAGCGGATGTGGCAGTATACGCGCCTCCGAAAATGAAAGAGGTCGCACCATGTCCCGCCGTAACGCCAATCTGATCAAGTCGCCCGAACAAATCGTCCAGGCGCGCGTCGCCGCCCAGCTGGCGGCCGACGTGCTGACCATGATCACGCCTCACGTCAAGGCCGGCGTCAGCACGGGCTACCTCGACAAGCTGTGCAACGACTACATCGTCAACGTGCAGCAGGCGATTCCCGCAAACGTGGGCTATGGCGGCTTCCCGGCCACCGTGTGCAGCTCGGTCAACCATGTGGTGTGCCACGGCATTCCGAAGGACGACCACATCCTCAAGGATGGCGACATCATCAACCTCGACGTCGCCGTCATCAAGGATGGCTGGCACGGCGACACCAGCCGCATGTACTACGTGGGCGAGCCGTCCAAGGCCACCCGCAAGCTGGTCGAGACCACCTATGCGGCGATGTGGGCCGGCATCCGCGCGGTCAAGCCGCGCGCGACGCTGGGCGACGTCGGCTTCGCGATCCAGACCGTGGCCGAGAAGGCCGGCTACAGCGTAGTGCTCGATTACTGCGGCCACGGCATCGGCATGGTCTACCATGACGAGCCGCAGGTGGCGCACTATGGCCGTCCGGGCCAGGGCGTGGTGCTCAAGGCGGGCATGTTGTTCACGATCGAGCCGATGATCAATGCCGGCAAGGCGGCGACCAAGGAATTGAATGACGGCTGGACCGTCGAGACGCGCGACAAATCGCTGTCGGCGCAGTGGGAGCACATGGTGCTGGTGACCGAGACCGGCTTCGAGGTGCTGACCTTGGCCCCGGGCGAGACCGGCGCCAAGTCGCAGATCCCGAACTCGGTGCCGGCCGGCGTGGTCAGCGCAGCGTAAGCTTCAGGGCCGGCTTCTCGCCGTAGTCTTCGTAGCGCTCGTTGATGCCGGCCACGCAGTAGCTCACTTCTTCCAGGATGTCGGGCACGGTGGCCTTCATGGCCTCGGCGTTGGTGATGACGATGTCCAGCACCTCGTTCGGCTTGAGGCGGAACTTGCTCATGCCGTCCTCGTCGCGCAGGTAGCTCAGGCAATCGACCCAGGCGTCCATGGTGTTGCCGTAGGTGTCGGGGAAGCCCAGCGCGGCCTTGCAGGCGGCGTGGAAGCTGGCGAAATCGGTGATCGCCGCGCCGTTCAGTTCTGCGGTTGCCATTATTTTTTCTCTTTCTTCGGGTCCGTGACGAATCCCAGTTTCGTTAATCCATGCGACTGCGCGGCGGCCATCACCTGCGCCACCACTTCGTAGCGGGTGTCCTTGTCGGCGCGCAGCTGCAGCTCCGGCTGCGGCTCCAGCTTGGCCGCGTCGACCAGCCGCGCCTCCAGCACGCTGAGCTCGACCGGGTCGTTGTTCCAGAAGATCTTGCCGGCGCCGTCGATCGACAGCGTGACCGTGGCGGCCTGCTGCGAATTGGCCTGGGCCTGCGCCTTCGGCAGCTCCAGCTTGACGGCGTTGGTGAACATCGGCGCGCTGAGGATGAAGATCACCAGCAGCACCAGCATCACATCCACCATCGGCGTGACGTTGATATCGGCCATCGGCCCCGGATTGCGGTGGTGGTTGAATGCACCAAAGCTCATGCGTCCTCCTTACTTGGCCGCACGCTCGCCCGTGGTCAGGTAGGCGTGCAGGTCGTGCGCGAAGGCGTCCAGCTCGGCCAGGGTCAGCCGGTTGACGCGGTTGAAGCCGTTATACGCCAGCACCGCCGGGATGGCCACCGTCAGGCCGATGGCGGTCATGATCAGCGCCTCGCCCACCGGGCCGGCCACTTTGTCGATCTGCACCGTGCCGCTGGCCGAGACATTGGCCAGCGCGTGGTAGATGCCCCACACCGTGCCCAGCAGCCCGACGAAGGGCGCGGTGGCGCCGATCGAGGCCAGCAGCGTCAGGCCGCCTTCGAGGCGGTTGGTGGAATTCTGGATCGCCACCCGCAGCACGCGGGTGACCTGCGCGGCATGGCCCATTTCGCCGCCCAGCGACGCGCGGCCGCCGGTCTTGAGCTGCGCCGCGCCTTGCTGCGCCAGCGGCAGGAACACCTGCTCGGGATCGGCCAGGGTCAGCGCGGCCACGCCGTCCTGCATCGACGGCGCCTCCCAGAACGCTTGCACGGCCGGCGCGCCGCGGCGGATGCGCAGCGCGGCGTAGGCCTTGGACAAAATGAAGAACCAGCTCACCAGCGACATCGCCAGCAACACCAGCGCCACGATGTGGCTGATGGTGTCGCCCTGTTCCCAGTAGCCGGCCAGGGTGAAGTGGTTGGGCGTCATCAGTTCAGCGCCAGCACGTCGTTCATGTCGTACAGGCCGGTGGCCTTGTCGGCCAGGAAGCGGCAGGCGCGCAGCGAGCCGTGCGCGTAGGTCACGCGGCTGCTGGACTTGTGGCTGATCTCGATGCGCTCGCCGGTGCCGGCGAACAGCACGGTGTGGTCGCCGACGATGTCGCCGCCACGGATGGTGGCGAAGCCGATCGACGACGGATCGCGCTCGCCGGTCACGCCTTCGCGCGCATAGACCGCGCAATCCTTGAGGTCGCGGCCCAGCGCGTCGGCCAGCACTTCGCCCATCTTCAGCGCGGTGCCGGACGGGGCGTCGACCTTGTGGCGGTGGTGGGCTTCGATCACTTCGATGTCGTAGCCGACCGCCAGCGCCTTGGCGGCCTGCTGCAGCAGCTTGAGCGTGACGTTGACGCCGACGCTGAAGTTGGGCGACATGACGATGGCGGTCTTCTTGGCCGCTTCGGCGATCGCCGCCTTGCCCGCTTCATCAAAGCCGGTGGTGCCGATGACCATCTTGATGCCGTGCTCGGCGCAATACGCCAGATGATCCAGCGTGCCCTCGGGGCGGGTGAAGTCGATCAGGAACTGCGCGCCGGCCAGGCCCTTGGCCAGGTCCGATTCCACCAGCACGCCGGCCGGCTTGCCGAGGAAGGCGGCGGCGTCGCTGCCGATGTTGGCCGAGCCCGCGCGGTCCAGCGCGCCGGACAGGCGGGCGTCGGGCGCGTCCAGCACCGCTTCGATCAGGATGCGGCCCATGCGGCCGCCGGCGCCGGCGATGGCGATGTTCAGGTCTGTCATGCGTCTGTCCTCGTGCTTATTTCTTGTCGTTGCTCACCGTGACGCCGATCGGCGAGGCGGCGGAGTTGTCGGCGCCGGCCGGGATCGGCGCGGTGTTCGACACCGGACGCGCGTCCGGCGTGCTCAGGTCCTTCTTGACCTTGGGCGCCGGGCCGGCGATGCGGGCGATGTAGTCTTTTTCGGTCGGCAGGTTGCCGCCTTCCCAGCGCGCCACCTTGCCGTCCTTGTCGAAGAACACGATCACGCGGCTGGTGGTGATTTCGCCGTTGCCCTTGGCCATGCGGAACGCGTAGTCCCAGCGGTCGGCGTGGAACGGGTCGGTCAGCAGCGCGGTGCCGAAGATGAAGCGCACCTGCTCGCGCGTCATGCCGGTCTTCAGTTGCGACAGCATCTCCTCGGAGACGAAGTTACCCTGCTGGATGTCCGGACGGTACGGCGAGAAGAACCACATGAACTTCTGCAGCTTGGTGATGGTGGTGGTCTGCGCGCCCTTGCTGGCGTCGAGCGTGGTGCCGGTTTCTTTCACCTCGGTCGATTTCTCGCCCAGCGTGGTGTTGGACGCGCAGCCGCCCGCGGCCAGCGCGACGCAAACGGCGCCGGCCAGCAGCGGGGCGCGGCGGGTGAAACGGTGCAACAAAGACTGCGATAAAGCCTGGGTGACGCGCATGGTTGTCCTCAATCTGATCGAGCGGAAGTGCCGAAAAACGCTATATCATAAAGCACAAGGTGCGACATGGGGCTGCGCGGGCACTCCGGGAGACCGCATTATCCAGCAAAACGGCAAGTATGTCCTTGTTTTATAAAGATTAATTGTAAAACATTGCAAATGTAAATTTCACGCCGGCGGCGCCGCGCGGCGCGCAGGGTGCGGTGGCGGCCGGAGTGCGTTAAACTGTCGCCTAGCTATCGCCAACCACCATTAAGAGTCGCCACCATGAGTAACAATCCCACCGATCTGAAGGCCAGCGGCCTCAAAGCCACGCTGCCACGCCTCAAAATCCTGGACATCTTCCAGAACAGCGAAGTGCGCCACCTGACCGCCGAGGATGTCTACAAGATCCTGTTGGCCGAAAATATGGACGTGGGCCTGGCGACCGTGTACCGGGTGCTGACCCAGTTCGAACAGGCCGGCCTGCTGAACCGCAATCACTTCGAGACCGGCAAGGCCATCTTCGAATTGAACGAGGGCTCGCACCACGACCATCTGGTGTGCCTGGATTGCGGCCGGGTGGAGGAATTCTTCGATGAGGAAATCGAGACGCGCCAGCAAGTGGTGGCCAAGGAGCGCGGCTTCAAGATCGCCGAGCACGCGCTGGCCATCTACGGCAACTGCACCAAGACCGCCTGCCCGCACCGCCCGTAAGACACGGGGATCAACACGGGGCCGGCTTAATTGTGGCTGAGCGCGTTGGACAGCAGCTTGGCCGTGATATCCACAATCGGTATCACCCGCTCATACGCCATGCGCGTCGGCCCGATCACGCCCAGCGTGCCGACGATCTTGCCGTTGGCCGTGTATGGCGCGGTCACCACGCTCATCTCGTCCATCGGCACCAGGCTTGATTCGCCGCCAATGTAGATCTGCACGCCGCTGGCCTTGCTCGACACGTCGAGCAGCTGCATCAGGCCGGTCTTCTGCTCGAACATGTCGAACATCTGCCGCAGCGAGGTCATGTTGGACGACAAATCGCTCACCGACAGCAGGTTGCGCTCGCCCGAGATGACCATGTCGTCCGAGCTGTCGGCCATCGCCTCGCTGCCCGCCTCCACCGCCGCCTGCATCAGCCGGCCCATGTCGTCACGCAGCTGGCGCACCTCGGTCTGCAGCCGATGGTGCACCTCGTCGAAGGCCAGGCCGCCGTAGTTCTGGTTGATGTAGTTGGCCGACTGCACCAGCTGCGCGGGGCTGTAGTCGACGTCGGTCAGCAGCAGCCGGTTCTGCACGTCGCCAGTCGGGCCGACGATCACCAGCAGGATGCGCTTCTCGCCCAGCCGCAGGAACTCGATCTGCTGGAACACCGATTCGCGCCGCGGGCTGAGCACCACGCCGGCGAACTGCGACAGCGACGACAGCATCTGCGCCGCGTTGGAAATCATCTTGTGCGGCTGCGGCGCCTGCAGCCGCATGCGCGACTCCACCGCGTGCTCGTCGAGCTGCTGCACGGTGAGCAGCGTGTCGACAAAGATACGGTAGCCGCGCGGCGTCGGCACCCGGCCGGCCGAGGTGTGGGGACTGGCGACGTAGCCCAGTTCCTCCAGGTCCGCCATGATGTTACGGATGGTGGCCGGCGACAGGTCCAGTCCGGAGATCTTGGACAGGGCGCGCGAGCCCACCGGCTGGCCGTCCGCGATGTAGCGTTCGACGAGGGCCTTGAGCAAGGTTTGTGCGCGTGTATCGAGTTGCATGTTCATTCACTGATGGTATTTCTGCTTATTATGCACGCTCCGCGCCGGACGGGGGCCATGGCGTGGCGTCAATGCTGCATTTGCGCACGAACCCATGCCAGAAGTTCATCAAAACTGGCGCAGGTGGCGTCCGGCGCGATGCCCGCTTCGTGCTGCGCTCCCCGGCGGTTCATCCACACCGCCCGCAGGCCGGCGCCCTGCGCGCCCTGCACGTCCAGCCGCAGGTCGTCGCCGACGTAGACCGCGTCGGCCGGCGCCACGCCCATCGCCTCGCAGGCGGCCAGGAAGATGGACGGGTCGGGCTTGGCGCGGCCGAAGCGCGACGAGGCCAGCACAGTATCGAAATGGTGGTGCATGCCGATGAGTTCAAGGTCGGCGTTGCCGTTGGTGATCACGCCCAGGCGCAGCATGGCCTGCAGCTCCGCCAGCGCGGCCGGCACGTCGCCGAACGGCGTGACGGCGTTGCGTTGCACGTGGAAGTGGCGCATGGCGCCCTCGATGTGGGCGGCGTCGGCGCCGGCCTCGGCGAAGGCTTCCTCCAGCGCCAGCCGGCGCAGCCGGTACAGGTCGACCACGAGCTCGGGCCGCTGTTCCAGCAGGGCCATGCGGCGCGCGCGCAGCGCCTCGATGGAGTAGCGCTGGGTCACCTCGGGCGCGTGCTCGGCCAGCCAAGCGTGCCAGCTGGTTTCCGCCGCCGCGATCACCGGGCCGATCGGCCACAGGGTGTCGTCCAGGTCGAACAGCAGGGCGTGGGGGCGGCGTGGCGTCATGGCGGGCAAACGAAAATGAAAGATGCGATATTGTCGCACCGATTGCCGCCCGGCGAGGGCGTGGTAAATTACCGGATTGCCCCGCTGGAGATTCCGTGCCCTTGACTAAGCTTGCCGCCCTTGCCACCGTTGCTCCACTTGCCACAATCCGCCGCCGCCCGGCGCGGCCGCTGGCCGGCGCCCTGACCGCAGCCGCCCGGAAGGCCGCAGCCCTGACGGCCGGAGCCTTCGCGGCCTCCGCGCTGCTGGCCGGCTGTGCCACCGTCGGCCAGCCGCCGGCCTTCACCTCCTTCGTGGTGCTGGGCGAAGGCGGCGCCGCCGTGGCGCGCGTGCTGATCGACGCCCCGGCCTGTCCCGACATCGTGGTCGACGGCCGCCCGCTGCCGATGACGCTGCGCGCGCCGGCCGCCACCTTGCCGCTGCGCCCCACGGCGTCGGCGCCGGCCGACTCCAAGCCGGCCGCCTTCCCGCTGCTGACCTGCGAAGCGCCGCTGCCGGCCGGTAGCCACGCCCAAGCCAGCGTGCTGGGCCGCGCACTGCCGCGGCCGGTGGCCGCGCCGCGCCGCATCGTGGTCATCGGCGACACCGGCTGCCGCCTGCAAAAAAACTCCAACAGCTACCAGCCCTGCAACCGCGCGGCCGACTATCCGTTCGCCGCCATCGCGGCCGCCGCCGCCGCGTGGGGTCCGGAGCTGGTGGTCCACGTCGGCGACTACCACTACCGCGAGAACGCCTGCCCGGACGGCGACGCCGGTTGCGCCGGCAGTCCGTGGGGCTACGGCTGGGACGCCTGGAACGCCGACTTCTTCGCGCCCGGCGCGGCGCTGCTGCGGGCGGCGCCGTGGATCATGGCGCGCGGCAATCACGAGAACTGCCAGCGCGGCGGCCAGGGCTACTGGCGCCTGCTGGATCCGCGCCCGCTGGTCGCCGGGCGCGACTGCAACAACGCCGCCGACGACGCGCTCGGCAACTACAGCGCGCCCTACGCCGTGCCGATCGGCCAGGACACCCAGCTGCTGGTGCTCGACACCGCCAATACCACCTGGAAGGGCTTCAAGCCGGGCGAGCAAGGCTACGACGCCTACCGCACGCTGTACCGCCAGCTGGACGCGCTGGCGCAGCGGGCGCCGCGCAACATCGGCATCACCCACCATCCGCTGCTGGGCATGGGCGCCGATCGCCGCGCCGACGGCTCGGTGCGGCTGCTGACGGGCGACGCCGGCCTGCAGCAGACCTTCGGCTCGCTCAATCCGGGCCTGCTGCCGGCCTCGGTGCAGGCCATGCTGTCCGGCCACGTGCACCTGTGGGAGCAGGTCAGCTTCGCCAGCGGCCATCCGAGCCAGTTCATCTCCGGCTTTTCCGGCACCGCCGAGGACACCGTGCCGCTGCCCGAGCGCCTGCCGGACGGCGTGACGCCGGCGCCGGGCGCGCGGGTCGAGCAGTTCAGTTCCTGGGTCGACGGCTTCGGCTTCATGACCATGGAACGCCAGGACGCCGACCGCTGGCTGGTGCAGGTGCACGACCTGCAGGGCCGGGTGCGCAACAGCTGCCAGCTCGACGGCAAGCGCTCGCGCTGCGCGGTGGCGCAGGTGCGCTGAGCGCCGCGGCGGCGCGGGGTGTCACAAGCTGTTACATCGCTTAGCGGCCCCGGTGTTACCAAATGCACTAAAATACCGGCCAACGCGTGTAAGATGCTGCACCCGCCCGTTGCCCGGCCCTATTCGATTTGGAGAGAGATTGTTATGAAAAGTGTGTACCTGCGTTCAGGCCTCGCCCTGGCGTGCGCCGCCCTGCTGAACGCCTGCGGCGGCGGCAACGGCAACCTGGCCCTGTCGGGCACGATCAGCGGCCTGACCAAGCCCGACCTGGTCCTGATCAACAAGAAGACCAATGAGCGCCTGGCCATCCCGGCCAACACCAGCAGCTTCGTGTTCACCCGCCTGGCCGCGGTCGACGAGGAATTCGACATCGAAGTCGACACCCAGCCCACCGGCGCCAAGTGCACGCCGGCCGGCACCTCCAACATCGGCAAGGCCAACGCCTACACCTCGTATTCGATCGGCTTCACCTGCGTGACCAATCCATGGACGCTGGGCGGCAACGTCAGCGGCCTGCGCTATCAGGGCCTGGTGCTGGCCAACGGATCCGACCTGGTCAGCGTGCTGCCGGCGGCCACCGCCGACGCCAAGGTCGCTTTCACCTTCCCCAGCAAGGTCGGCGACGGTGCGCCATACGGCGTGACGGTGCTGTCGCAACCGGTCGATCCGGCCACCAAGCAGACCCAGGTCTGCACGGTCGCCAACCCCACCGGCAACATGCCGGGCAAGGACTACGGCGACCTGGTCGTCACCTGCAACTAATTCCGGCGCCGGCCCTCCGCGCGAGGGCCGGCCCGCCCGCCTCTTTTTGGAGTACACCATGAAATTTTCGACTTTGAGCGCCGTTGCGGCGCTGATGCTGGCCGCCGCGCTGTCCGCCTGCGGCGGCAAGGCCCAATTCGCCGTGCAGGGCACCATCGAGGGCTTGAACAACAACGGCCTGGTGCTGGCCAACGGCAGCGACACGCTGACGGTGCCGTCCGGCACCACCAGCTTCACGATGCCGCGCCAGATTTCCTACGGCACCGACTACAACGTCACCGTGCAGGCCAACCCGGCGCACCAGACCTGCGCGCCGATCGCCGGCGCCTCCGGCTCGGCCGGCCACACGGTGTCGATCGCAGTGGCGATCCGCTGCATCCAGAACAGCTACACGGTGGGCGGTTATTTCACCGGCCTGTTCCCGAACAACGACGGCACCGCCACCACCGCCGCCACCCCGCGCGTGGTGGTGTTGCTGAACGGCTCGACCGGCGGCCAGGTCTCGGTGTCGAGCGCCAACGCCAACGACACCGTGCTGGGCAAGGGCGAGTTCCAGTTGCCGGCGGTGGCCGACGGCGCGGCCTACGGCGTGACCATCCTGTCGCAGCCGGCCGACATCAACTGCACGCTGGCCAACAACACCGGCGTGGTCAACGGCGTCATCGTCAGCAACATGATCCTGAACTGCACACCGAAGTAAGGACGGAAGGGAGCGGGAGGGAGAGGGAAGCAGTTATTCGTTATCGTGATGATCGATATTCGAAAAATAAAGTTGCGTTATATGTCGCGTCGCAGCATACTGCACCTGTCTCCTCCACTTCTTGCAAAGGAATTGGATTTAGCCCGCTTTCACCAGCGGGCTTTTTTTTGTCTACAGCAGATTGGCCAGCGCCACGTATTGCGCCAGGCCCACCGTTTCCGGACGCATGGTCGGGTCGATGCCCGCCTCGACGATCTGCGCCTCGGTGAACATGCCGGCCAGGCAGTTGCGGATCACCTTGCGCCGCTGCGAGAACGCCTTCAGCACCACCGCCTCCAGCTTGGCGCCGTCGCACGGCAGCGGGTTGGCCACCGGGATCATGCGCACGATCGCCGACTCCACCTTCGGCGGCGGGTCGAACGCTTCCGGCGGCACCACGAACAGCAGCGACATGTCGTAGCGCCATTGCAGCATCACCGACAGCCGGCCGTAGGTCTTGCTGCCCGGCTCGGCCACCATGCGCTCCACCACTTCCTTTTGCAGCATGAAATGCTGGTCCTGCACCAGCGGCGCGAACGTCGCCAGGTGGAACAGCAGCGGGCTGGAGATGTTGTACGGCAGGTTGCCGACCACCCGCAGCTTGCGCCCGGCCGGCACCGGGATGCTGCCGAAGTCGAACTTGAGGGCGTCGCCGGCGTGGATGGTCAGCTTGGCCGGGTTGTAGGTCTTTTCCAGCCGCGCCACCAGGTCGCGGTCGAGCTCGACCACGTGCATCTTGTCCAGCGTGCGCATCAGCTGCTCGGTCATCGCGCCCAGGCCGGGCCCGATCTCGACCATCGTGTCGTCCGGCGCCGGGGCGATGGCCTCGGTGATGCTGGAGAGGACGTATTTGTCGTGTAAAAAGTTTTGGCCGAAGCGTTTGCGGGCGACGTGTTTCATAGTTGTTCTTGGTTGAGGTGAAGGGAGGCGTTGGCCATCGCCACGGCGGTGTCGAGCGCGGCGTCCATGCTGCCGCCATCGGCCAGGCCGAGGCCCCGGGCCGCCAGGTCCAGCGCGGTGCCGTGGTCGACCGAGGTGCGGATCAGCGGCAGGCCCAGCGTGATGTTGACGCCGCGCCCGAAGGTGGCGTACTTGAGCACCGGCAGGCCCTGGTCGTGGTACATGGCCAGCACGCAGTCGGCGTCCTGCAGGTATTTGGGCTGGAACAGCGTGTCGGCCGGGTACGGGCCGGAGGCGGCTATGCCGCGCGCCTGCGCCGCCGCGATGGCCGGCGCGATGATGTCGATCTCCTCGCGCCCCAGGTAGCCGCCCTCGCCCGCGTGCGGGTTCAGGCCGCACACCAGGATGCGTGGCGCGGCGATGCCGAACTTGGTGCGCAGGTCGTGGTCGATGATGTCGAGCACGCGCGCCAGGCCGTCCTGGCTCAGCGCGGCCGCCACGTCCTTGAGCGGCAGGTGGGTGGTGGCCAAGGCGACGCGCAATGGCGGCGGCATTGGCGCATCGGCCGGCGCGGCCGGCTGGCCGGCCAGCATCATCACCACCTGCGGCGTGCCGGTGCGCTCGGCGAAGTATTCGGTGTGGCCGGAGAACGGCACGCCGGCGTCATTGATGGTGCTCTTTTGCAGCGGCGCGGTGACCACCGCCTCGAACCAGCCGGCCTCGATGCCCTCGATGGCGGCGTCCAGCGTGGCCAGCACGCTGCGGCCGTTTTCCTTGTCCAGCTGGCCCGGCACGACGTGGGCCGCCAGCGGCACGTCGATCACCGTCACGCGCTCCGGTCCGAAGTGCGGCAGGCCGCCGTTGCGCACCGCCTGCAGCGACAGCGCCGACAGCTTGATTTCGGGATTGATGTAGCTGGCCGTCATGGCCAGGAAGGCGGCGTCGCCCAGCAGCACGCAGTTGACTTCGGCGCGGCGCGCCCAAGCGGCGCGGATCGCCAGCTCGGGGCCGATGCCGGCCGGCTCGCCGACGGTGACGGCGATGGCCGGACGGGCGCCGCGCGCGCGGCGGGCGGTGGCTTGGGGGCGCAGCGCGCTGCGCCCGGAGTGTTGAGTGGCGCTCACGCGGGTTCCCCTGGTTGGCTTACTTGGCGGCGGTGCCGTCGTCGGTGCGGAATTCCACGTAGGCGCGGTCGCGCACTTCGCGCTGCCAGCTCTCGGCCGCTTCCTCGACCTTGCGTTCGCGGATGGCCTGGCGCGCGTTGTTGCGCTCGCGCTCCTTGGAGACGTCGTCGCTCTTGCGCTCGAGCACCTCGATCAGGTGCACGCCGAAGCTGGTCTCGACCGGCTGGCTCACTTCACCGATCTTCAGGGCGTTGATGGCGGCCTCGAACTCCGGCGTGACGTCGCCCGGATACAGCCAGCCCAGGTCGCCACCCTTGGCGGCCGAGCCGTCGTTCGACACCAGCCGCGCCAGGTCCTCGAACTTGGCCGCGTGGTTGTCCAGGCGCTCCTTCAGTTCCAGCAGCTTGCGCTTGGCGTCGGCCACGCTCATGGTCGGCGTGACCTTGATCAGGATGTGGCGCACGTGGGACTGCTGCACGGCGGCGACCGCCTGCGCCTCGGCCAGGCTGCGGCGGTCGACCGCCTTGAGGATGTGGAACGCGCCCACGCTCTTGATGATCGGCGTGACCTGGCCCGGCTTGAGCTTGCTCAGCGCCTCGGCAAACACCGGCGGCAGCCGCTCGGGCTGGCGCCAGCCCACCACGCCGCCCTGCAGGGCGTCGCTGGCGTCCGAATAGGTGGCGGCCATCTTGGCGAAGTCGGCGCCGGTGCGCAGCTGGCGCATCACTTCCTCGGCGCGCGCGCGGCGCTGGGCGATCACCTCGGCGGTGGCGTTGTCCGGGATGCGCACCATGATCTGCGAGATGTTGATCTCGAACTGCTCGGCGGCGGCGGCCTTCTCGGCCGCGATGAAGCTGTCCACCTCGGCCTCGGAGATCTGGATCTTGGCGTCCACCTCGTGCTCACGCAGGCGCTGCATGATGATCTCCTCGCGGATCTGCTCGCGGAACTCGGCGTACGGCGTGCCCTCCTTTTCCATCTGGTTGCGCAGTTCCTGCACCGACAGCTTCTGCGCCTCGGCGATGCGGCCGATGGCGCGGTCGAGCTGCTGGTCGTCGACCCGCACGCCCATCTCCTTGGCCATCTGCAGCTGGGCGCGCTCGACGATCATGCGCTCGAGCAGCTGGCGGCGCAGGTCGGCCGGATCCGGCATCTGCACGTTCTGCGCCTTCATGCGCGCGGTGACGGACTTGATGCGGTTGGTGAGCTCGCGCTGGGTGATGACGTCGTCGTTGACCACCACCACGATGGAGTCGATCGCCACGTTGCCGGTCTCGCCGGGCGGCAGGAAGCCCTTGCCGTCGGACTTGACGGCGGACTTGGCGGCCGGCGCGGCGGCGGGCGCGGTGCTCGGCGCGCTGGCCGGGGCGGCGGCCGGCGCGGCAGGGGCCGGCGCCGGCTTCTTCGAGAACAGGCTGCAACCGCCCAGGGCGGTGGTGCACAACAGGACTGCGAGAATTTTCGTTTCGAACTTCATCTTAAGAACGCTCATGAGTCAGGTGACAACAATCAAATAGCGTCCGCCGCGACAAGCAGCGGCGGACGCCCGGGGTCTTGCTAGCGGCCGTAGCCTTCGTTCAAACGCTGGTAGCCGGGAATGCTGTTCTTCATCGCCTCCAGCGGGCTGCCCACGCCCAGGTGCGACAGGCCGTTCAGCTCGAGCTGGAAGAAGATCGGCGTCGACGCCTTGGTCGAGGTGGTCACGAAGCGCTGCGCGCCCATGCGGAACACCCAGCAGTCGCCGTTGTATTCCAGCCCGACCAGGCTCTCCAGGATCTTCTTGTCCTGCACCGAGTAGCTGACCCGGCCCACGCCGTACCAGCGCTGGAAGATCGGCCACTGGCTCGACAGCTCGATGTTCTTGAAGCTGCCGCGCAGGTAGCGGTAGCCGGCGTTGAGCACCTTCTTCTGCCCCGGCGACCATTGCGCGGTGTAGCTCTCGGACACCACGCGGCGCGAGCTCGGGCTGTACTGCACCGCGCTGTCGAAGCCCCAGGTCTCGGAGATGCGCCCGGTCGCGGCCAGCAGCATGTCCGAGCGCGAGTCCACCACCGGCGTGGTCGAGGCCAGCTGCACGCGCTGGTCGCGGAAGTAGAAGCGCTGGCCGAACGCCAGGCGCAGCGTCTCGGCGCCGGCCGCGTCCAGGAAGCGCGACACCAGCGCGGCGGTCAGCTGGTTGGCGTCGCCGATGCGGTCCGAGCCGACGAAGCGGTTCTCGCTGAAGATCTGGCTGAAGTTGAAGGTGGCGGCGTCGGTGTCGAAGGTCGGGAACTGGCTCTGGTCGCGGTACGGCGTGTTCACGTAGAACAGGCGCGGCTCCAGCGTCTGGGTCATGTCGCGGCCGCCGAACTTGATGTCGCGCTCGAACACCAGGCCCGAGTCCACCGAGAACGTCGGCACCACGCGCGACAGGTTCTCGGACGCCTGCGTGCCGTAGGCGTCAAGCTGGTAGCTGGCCAGGTTGACCATCAGCTTGGGCGTGACGAAGTAGCTGGGGCCGACGATCGGGTAGCTCACCTGCGGGATCGCCACCAGCCGCGTGCCGTTGATCAGGGTCGGGTGGTAGAAGCGGGTCAGCTCGCTGTCGAGCGCCCAGTCGAAGCCGCCCGCCACGTCGTACTGGGCCGCGTGCAGGTTGATCGCCGGCAGCCGGTCGTACGGGCGCGAGACGAACAGCGAGGGGTCGACCGCCGATTCCGGGTCCTGCAGCACCTGGTACTTCTGCACCCGCGCGGTCAGGGTCCAGAACTCGCCGTGGTAGTCGGTGCGCAGCTCGCGCAGCAGCTGGCGCTCGGTCGAGCTCGACACGGTCTTGGAAAAATCGTTCGGATAGTTGTTGTCCGACGCCGCCCGCAGGCTCCAGCTGTAGGCCCAGTCCTTGGACAGTTCCTGGTTGTGGATGGACTTGATCATCCAGCGGTCGGTCGAGCCGCCGGCCGTGGGCGGCACGTACTGCTTGTCGTGCGGCAGGTACTCGACATAGGTCTCGCCCTGGTACAGGCCGCCGGCGGCCTCGCCCAGGTAGCGGCCGTTGGCGCCCAGCTGGAAGCCGCGCCGCGGGATGATTTTCGGGTACACCGTCAGGTCGCGGTTGGGCGCGATGTTGAAGTAGTACGGCACGGTCAGCTCGGCCGCGCCCTTGGAGCCGAAGCCCGGCATCGGCGACAGCCAGCCCGAGCGGCGCGCGCCCGACAGCGAGAACGACATCGCCGGCGTGCCCAGGATCGGCACGTCCTTGAAGTAGATGATGGTCTGGCCGGCGGTGCCGACGTCGCGCCCGGAGTCCAGGTTCAAGGTGTTCGAGCGCAAATACCAGTCCGGCGTCGGGCCCTGGCAGGTGCTGTAGGTGCCGTTGACCACCACCGCCTCGTCCTCGTTGAGGAAGTTGATGCGCTCGGCCTTGCCCTGGGCGTGGTTGGCCTCCAGCTGGTACGTCGGGTTGAGCATATAGCCCTTGCCGCTGTCCATGTTCAGCTTGAGCTCGTCGCCGGTGAAATAGTCGCCGAAGCGCCAGATCTTCACATGGCCCTTGGCCTCGACCTCGTCCTCGACCTGGCGGTAGCACGCGGTGTCGGCCTTGACCCGGGTCTTGTCCTTGACCAGCTCGGCGTCGCGCTCCAGCGTGATCTCACGCTCGGGGCGACCGCTGATGTCCTCGGCCTGGATGGTGGTGACCGCGTTCTTGTCCTCCACCCGCGGCGCGCGCGCCTTCGGCGGCAGGCTCTGGGCGTGGGCCGGCAGGGCCGCGATGGCGGCGGCGATGGCAGTCAGGGCAAACGCCCAGCGATGCGGGGGTGTGGGGGGGGCCGGAAGCCAGCGCATGCGACTCATGAAAAGAAGGGAGGAAACACCATGACAGGCGATTTTTTGATTTGAATCCCTTATTATATGGGAATCTTCACCCAACACCGGATTCCGGGCCCCGCTTAATGTCTTTATTACAGAATTTAACTTCCGATACATCTTCCGACCCGCGTCTGGAACAGCTGACCGCCTGGCTGGCCACGCTGAACGTGGTGGACGTCGCCAGCGCCCGTCCGGCCTCGGCCGACGCCAGCTTCCGCCGCTATTTCCGCGTCGATGTGTTGCCTGAACAGCAAGCCGCGCTGGGCGCCACCCTGGTCGTCATGGACGCGCCGCCCGAGCGCGAGAACGTGCTGGCCTATGTCAAGCTGGACGAAATGCTGGCCCACGCCGGCGTCAGCGTGCCGCGCATCGTCGCCACCGACTACGAGCGCGGCTTCCTGCTGATGTCCGACCTGGGCGTGACCACCTACCTGCAGGTGCTGGACCACGACAACGCCTCGACCATGTACGCCGAGGCGCTGGAGGCGCTGGTCAAGTTCCAGCTGACCAGCCAGCCGGGCGTGCTGCCCGAGTACGACCGCGCCTTCATGCTGCGCGAGATGAGCCTGTTCCCCGAGTGGTACATCGGCAAGCACCTGAACGCCACGCTGACCGACAAGCAAACCGCCGAGCTGCAGGGCGTGTTCGACGCCATCCTGGCCAACGTCACGGCCCAGCAGCAGGTGTATGTGCACCGCGACTTCCACTCGCGCAACCTGATGTGGATGGATGCCGGCAACCCCGGCGTGCTGGACTTCCAGGACGCGCTGTACGGCCCGATCACCTACGACCTGGCCTCGCTGCTGCGCGACGCCTACGTGCAGTGGGACGAGGAGCTGGTGCTGGACTGGGCGATCCGCTACTGGCAGCACGCCAAGGCGGTCGGCCTGCCGGTCAACCCGGACATCGACGGCTTCTACCAGGACTTCGAGTACGCCGGCCTGCAGCGCCACCTGAAGATCCTCGGCCTGTTCTGCCGCCTGAACTACCGCGACGGCAAGGACCAGTACCTGCACGACCTGCCGACCGTGATGGACTACGTGCGCAAGACCGCCGGCCGCTACAAGGAGCTGCGGCCGCTGGTGCGCCTGCTCGACCAGCTGGAAGACAAGCAGCCGCAAGTCGGCTACACCTTCTGAGGCGGCGCGCATGAAAGCCATGATCTTCGCCGCCGGACGCGGCGAACGTATGCGTCCGCTGACCGACACCACGCCCAAGCCGCTGCTCAAGGTGCGCGGCCGGCCGCTGATCGTCTGGCACATCCTCAACCTGGTGCGGGCCGGCATCACCGAGATCGTCATCAACCACGCCCACCTGGGCGACCAGATCGAGACCGCGCTGGGCGACGGCAGCCAGTTCGGCGCCAAGCTGATGTACTCGCGCGAAACCACCGCGCTGGAGACCGCCGGCGGCATCGCCACCGCGCGCCACCTGCTGGGCGAGGAGCCGTTCGTGGCGGTGTCGGGCGACATCTACATGCCCTACTTCGACTTCACCCAGGTCAAGGACGTGTTGCACGACAAGGACATGTGGGGCAATCCCTACCCGGCCGACCAGCGCGACATCTGCTGGCTCTACCTGGTGCCCAACCCGGACTTCCACCCCGAGGGCGACTTCGGGCTGACCATGTACACGCTGACCAACGAGGGCTCGCCGAAATGGACCTTCGGGAACGTCGGCGTCTACCGCCCTGAAATGTTCGACGGCATCGCGCCGGGCGAGCACGCCAAGCTTGGCCCGCTGATCCGCGCCTACATCGACAAGAAGCAGGTCGGCGGCGAGGTGTACGAGGGCGAATGGCACAACCTGGGCACGGTGCAGCAGCTCGACCTGCTCAACGCGCCGCCGGCCACGCGCCTGGCCGCCGCCAAGGGCGTGCAGTGATGGTCGCCGGGCTGCCAGACTACGCCGCCCGCCGCGCGCGCCTGCTGGCGCACATGCCGCCCGGCGCGGTGGCGGTGCTGCCGACCGCGCCCGAAGTGGCGCGCAACAGCGACAGCGAATACCTGTACCGCCACGACAGCTACTTCTACTACCTGACCGGCTTCGCCGAGCCGGAAAGCGTGGTGGTGCTGGTGGCCGCGCGCGGCGACGCGCCGGCGCGTTCCATCCTGTTCTGCCGGCAGAAGAACGTCGAGCGCGAGATCTGGGACGGCTTCCGCCACGGCCCGGACGGCGCGCGCGTGGCCTTCGGCTTCGACGACGCCCACCCGGTCGAGGACCTCGACGGCGAGATCGTCAAGCTGCTGGCCGACGCGCCGGCGCTGTACTACGCGCTGGGCAGCGCCCTGGACGCGCGGGTGCGCCAGTGGCTGTCCAGCGTCAAGGGCATGGCGCGCACCGGCGTCGGCGCGCCGGCCAGCGCGGTCGACCTGCTGCCGCTGCTCGACGAGATGCGCCTGTTCAAGGACGATGGCGAGCAGGCCACCATGCTGCGCGCCGCCACCATCTCGTCGCAGGCGCACGCGCGGGCGATGCGGGCGTCGCGGCCCGGCATGTACGAATACGAAATCGAGGCGGAGCTGCTTTACGAATTCCGCCGCAACGGCGCGCAGGCGCCGGCCTACAACTCCATCGTCGCCGCCGGCGCCAACGCCTGCGTGCTGCACTACAGCGCCAACAACGCGCAAAGCCGCGACGGCGATCTGATACTGATCGACGCCGGCTGCGAGCTCGATGGCTACGCTTCCGATATCACGCGCAGCTATCCGGTCAACGGCCGTTTCAGCGCGCCGCAGCGGCGGCTGTATGAACTGGTGCTGGCCGCGCAATCGGCGGCGCTGCAGGCCATCGTCCCCGGCCAGCCCTACTCCGGCGTGCACGAGGCGGCGGTGCAGGTGCTGGCGCAGGGCATGCTGGACCTGGGCCTGCTCAATCACGACACCCACGGCAGCGTGGCCGACATCATCGCCAACAAGCGCTACCTGCAGTTCTACATGCACGGCACGGGACACTGGCTGGGCATGGACGTGCACGACGTCGGCCAGTACCGCGACATGGCGGCCGAAGGCAAGCCGTCGCGCGCGCTGCAGGCGGGCATGGTGCTGACGGTGGAGCCGGGCATCTACGTGCGTCCGGCCGAAGGTGTGCCGGAAGAGTATTGGAACATCGGCATCCGCATCGAGGACGATGTGCTGGTCACGCCCGATGGTCACACGATACTGAGCGCCGCAGCGCCCAAGACGGTCGCCGAGATCGAACAACTGATGCAGTCTCAATGAACACACTCAATCAAGCAGAACCCGCGCAGCAAGGCAGCAACGACGCTCCATCCTATGACATCGCCATCTGCGGCGCAGGGCCGGCCGGCATGGCGTTGGCCGCGCTGCTGGCCCGGCGCGGCACGCCGGCGCAACGTATCGCCCTGATCGACGCCAAGACGCTGGAGCAAGCCAGCAACGATCCGCGCTCGATCGCGCTGTCGTGGGGAAGCCGCCAGATACTGGAGGAAATCGGCGCGTGGCCAACCGCCGCCACGGCGATCCATCAGATCCACGTATCGCGCCGCAGCCAGTTCGGCCGCAGCCTGATCGACCGCGATGAGCATAAACTGCCGGCGCTGGGTTATGTGCTGCGCTACGGCGATCTGGTGACGGCGCTGGGCGCGGTCTGCCAGCGCGCCGGCATCGCCACGCTGCGCCCGGCCCGCGTTGAAACCATAACTGAAGACGCCGACGCGGTCGCGCTGACCATCGCCGGCGCGGCCGCCACCACGACAGCCAAGCCAGACACAGCCGCCACTGGCGCCGCCGCAGCAGCAGCAACGCCCGCATCCGCCGCCGCAGGCGCCGCCCCTGCGGCCGCAGCCACCGCCATCACCGCCGCCATCGTCGTGCAGGCCGAAGGTGGTTTGTTCAGCGATCAGGAAAGCAAAGCGCAGCACCGCGATTACCAGCAGACCGCGATCATCGCGCAAGTACGCACCAGCCGCCCGATCGCGCACCGCGCCTACGAGCGCTTTACCGAACAAGGCCCGCTGGCCCTGCTGCCGCAAGGCGAAGAGTATTCGCTGGTCTGGTGCGTGCGTCCCGAAACCGCCGCCCGCCTGCAAGCGCTGGACGACGCAACCTTCCTCGCCGAACTGGGCGCCGCGTTCGGCGAGCGCCTCGGCACCTTCACGCGCTCGTCGCCGCGGCTGGCATTCCCCTTGGGCCTGAACGCCGATCCGCGCAGCACCGCGCGCACGGTCGCCATCGGCAACGCGGCGCAGACGCTGCATCCGGTGGCGGGACAAGGCCTGAACCTCGGCCTGCGCGACGTCGCCGTGCTGGCGCGCCTGCTGGCGCAAGGCGCGAATCCAGCCATGCTGGCGCAATTCACCGAACTGCGCCGCCAGGACCGCAACACCACCGTGCGCCTGACCGACACCATGGCCCGCATCTTCGCCAACGACTCGCCGGCACAAGCCCTGCTGGGCCTGTCGCTGGCCGCCATCGACATGGTCGGCCCCGCGCGCGGCGTGCTGGCCGAGCTCATGATGTACGGCCGGCGTTGACCTGAGAATACACACAGGGGGTACCTTGCGCGCCTCCTTGGGGGAACCACGCTATTTCCGTCCTCTCGTTCCCATTCGTTTTCTCTATTTTCTTCTGAAATTCGCAGACAGCCGAGCGCAGAGACGAATCAAGAAAAATAGAAGGGAATAGAGAGCCGGAATAGTATCGCTCCCAGAAGGGCCGTGCAGATACCCCCATACATACCCCTGCGCGGTTCCGGGCTCAGGTGCGCGTGATCGAAGCGCCGCCATCGACCAGCGACGCGGTGCCGGTGACGAAGGACGAATCGTCCGAAGCCAGATACAGCACCGAGCGCGCCAATTCCTCCGGCTGCGCCACGCGCTTCAGCGCATGCAGGTTGGTGACAAAGGAAGCCGCTTCCGGCGTGTTGTTCATATCGCGATACATCGCCGTATCGACCGCGCCCGGCAGCACCGAATTCACCCGCACACCCTGCGCGCCGTATTCCGAAGCCAGCGCCTGCGTCAGGCCGATCAGGCCCGCCTTGCTGGCCGCATAAGCCGCTACGCCGGGGAAGGCAAAGCTGTAGCCGACGAAGGTCGAAGTGAAGATCACCGAACCGCCGCCATGCTTGATCATTTGAGGAATCTGATGCTTCGCGCCGAGGAAGGCGCTGGTCAGGTTGGCGGCGATGGTCTCGTTCCAGCCCTGCTCCGAAACACCGGTGGACTCGCCCATCTCGCCCAGCGTACCGGCGTTGTTGTAGGCGATATCCAGCCGCCCGAACGCCTCGACGGCGGCGGCGACCAGTTGTGCATTGAACGATTCGGAAGTGACGTCGCCGGCCAGCGCGATGGCGGTGCCGCCGTCGGCGGCGATTTCCGCCACCAGCGACTCCAGCTCGGGCAGACGGCGCGCGGCGACAACGACACGCGCGCCTTCAGCGGCAAACAGTTTGGCCGTAGCGCGGCCGATGCCCGACGATGCGCCAGTAACGATGGCGACTTTGTTTTGCAAACGGTTCATGGTGAGACTCCTTGAGGTGGGTTGATGTAGCCATCGTATGCCTCATCAATCCCACCATCAATCGGCCAAAAGCCAATGAACCATTCACAAAAGCTGAATCAAGCTTACTCCACAGCCTTGACCATGTCCTCGATGACCTTCTTCGCGTCACCGAACACCATCATCGTATTCGCCTGGTAGAACAGCTCATTATCCAGCCCCGCATAACCGGAAGCCATCGAACGCTTGTTGACGATGATGCTCTTGGCCTTGTACGCCTCCAGGATCGGCATGCCGGCGATCGGGGACTTCGGATCTTTGGCGGCCGGGTTGACCACGTCGTTGGCGCCCAGGATCAGCACCACGTCGGTCTGGCCGAATTCGCCGTTGATATCCTCCATCTCGAACACCTGGTCGTACGGCACCTCGGCCTCCGCCAGCAGCACGTTCATGTGGCCCGGCATGCGGCCCGCCACCGGGTGGATCGCATACTTCACGGTCACGCCCTTGTGGGTCAGCTTCTCGACCAGCTCCTTGAGCGAATGCTGCGCGCGCGCCACCGCCAGGCCGTAGCCCGGCACGATGATCACGCTTTCCGCATTGGCCATGATGAACGCCGCATCGTCGGCCGAACCGGATTTGACCGGACGCTGTTCCTTCGCGCCGCCCGCACCCGCCTCCGCAGGAGCGCCGCCGAAGCCGCCCAGGATCACGTTGAAGAACGAACGGTTCATCGCCTTGCACATGATGTACGACAGGATCGCGCCGGACGAGCCGACCAGCGAACCGGCGATGATCAGCATCGCGTTATTCAGCGAGAAGCCAATGCCCGCCGCAGCCCAACCGGAGTAGGAGTTCAGCATCGACACCACCACCGGCATGTCGGCGCCGCCGATCGGGATGATGATCAACACGCCCAGCACGAAGGCGATCGCGGTCATGACCAGGAACGGCAGCCATGCAGGCTCGGTGCCGCCGGCGAAGCAGAACGCCAGCCCCAGGCCCACCATGACGATGGCCAGGATCAGGTTCAGCATGTGCTGGCCGGCGAAGCTGACCGGCGCGCCCTGGAACAAACGGAACTTGTATTTGCCCGACAGCTTGCCGAACGCGATCACCGAACCGGAGAACGTGATCGCGCCGACGAAGGTACCGATGAACAGCTCGATGCGATTCCCGAACGGCAGCGCCTCGCCCACGGCGGCGATGCCGAAGGCGTGCGGCTCCGACACCGCGGACACCGCGATGCAGACTGCGGCCAAACCGATCAGCGAGTGCATCGCCGCCACCAGTTCCGGCATCTTGGTCATCTCGACCTTCTTGGCCAGCACCGCGCCGATGCCGCCGCCGACGATCACGCCCAGCGCCACCAGGCCGAGGCCCATGCCGCCCGACGCGCCGGCAGTCGCCGCCGCCGTGGCTTCCGCCTTCAGCTTGAGGATCAACGCGATGGTGGTCACGGCGGCAATCGCCATGCCCGACATGCCGAACGCATTACCGGTGCGCGCCGTGGCCGGCGACGACAACCCTTTCAACGCCTGGATGAAGCACACCGATGCGATCAGGTACATCATCGTCACCAGGTTCATGGAGATGAAATTCATGCGTGATCTCCCTTCTTCGCTTTAGGCTCTTTTTTCTTGAACATCTCCAGCATGCGCTGCGTGACCAAAAAACCGCCGAACACATTAACGGCGGCCAGCGCCACCGCGACGGTGCCGGCGACCTGGCCGATGACGCCCTCGGTCAGCGAGGCCGCCAGCATGGCGCCAACGATGATGATCGCCGAGACGGCGTTGGTGACCGCCATCAGCGGCGTATGCAGCGCCGGCGTCACGGTCCAGACCACGTGGTAGCCGACATAAATGGCGAGCACGAAGATGATCAGATTGATGATGGTGTGGCTGACTTCCATGTTTGACTCCCCTATTATTTTCTAAGCAGCTCGCCGCCGCTGCACAACAGCGTGGCCTTGATGATTTCGTCTTCGCGATCGATCACCAGTTTGTCTTCCTTGTCGATGATCAGCTTGAGGAAGTCCAGCACATTGCGCGCGTACAGCGCCGACGCGTCGGCCGCCACCAGCGTCGCCAGGTCCGGCTCGCCGACGATGTGCACGCCGTGCTTGACCACCGTCTTGTTCAGTTCCGACAGCGGGCAGTTGCCGCCCTGCGACACGGCCAGGTCGACGATCACCGAGCCCGGTTTCATCGCCTTCACGGTCTCCTCGGAGATCAGCACCGGCGCCGGCCGGCCGGGGATCAACGCGGTGGTGATGATGATGTCGGCCAGCTTGGCGCGTTCGTGCACCAGCTCCGCCTGGCGGCGCATCCAGTCCGCCGGCATCGGCCGCGCGTAGCCGCCCACGCCCTTGGCGATTTCCTTCTCCTCGTCGGTCAGGAAAGGCACGTCGATGAACTTCGCGCCCAGCGACTCCACCTGCTCCTTGACCGGCGGGCGCACGTCGGACGCCTCGATCACCGCGCCCAGCCGCTTGGCCGTGGCGATCGCCTGCAGCCCGGCCACGCCCACGCCCATGATCAGCACCCGCGCCGCCTTGACCGTGCCGGCCGCCGTCATCAGCATCGGCATGAAGCGCTGGTAGGTATTGGCCGCCACCATCACCGCCTTGTAGCCGGCGATGTTGGCCTGCGACGACAGCACGTCCATCGACTGCGCGCGCGTGATGCGCGGCACCGCCTCCAGCGCGAACGCCTGCAGGCCTGCCGCCGCCATCGCCGCGTTGTTGTCCGCGTCGAAGGGATTCAACATGCCGATCACCACCGTGCCGGCCGGGATCAGCGCGCGTTCCTCGGCGTTGGGGGCACGCACTTTCAACACCACCTCCGCGGCGAAGGCTTCCGCCGCGCCGACGATCTGTGCGCCGGCGGCCACGTAGGCCTCGTCGGTGACCGACGCCAAAAGTCCGGCGCCGGCCTGCACGATCACTTGATGCTTGGCTGCGAGCTTCTTGACTGTCTCGGGCGTCGCCGCCACCCGGGTTTCTCCCGGCCGCGTCTCGGCCGGTATGCCTACTCTCATGGTGCCTCCAAATGATTAATAAACTGACTAGAATCTAACACGGAATGCCGGGACAGCATCGCCCCTCGTTGGCCCCATCATACTTAATATATATTTATCAATAAATAGCGCATTTATCACATCATTTATTACTATTTATCACGAATTGCAGTTAAAACACTGAATTTTTCGCAAGGCAGCCAGTCAAACACGGATTAACACAACAAACCTTGCGAAATTTCAATACGAACCCACCTTTCCGTGCAGGCGGGTTCAAACCAAATGGCCGGAACAGGCTAAAATGTCGGCTCTTTCAAGGATGACTCATGCCGCGTATCTGGAAACCCTCTGTTACTGTTGCCGCCATCGTCGAAAAAGATGGCAAATTCTTGCTGATCGAAGAAGAGACCAGCGATGGCATCCGCATCAACCAGCCGGCCGGTCACCTCGACCCGCACGAATCGCTGGAGCAGGCCGTCATCCGCGAAACGCTGGAGGAAACCGCGCACGACTTCACGCCGACCGCGCTGGTGGGCATGTACATGTCGCGCTACACCTCCAACCGCACCGGCGAGGAAGTGACGTATTTGCGCTTCACCTTCTGCGGCGTGCCGGGCGCCAAGCATGACCGTCCGCTGGACGAAGGCATCCTGCGCACCATGTGGCTCACGCGCGACGAACTGGCCGCCTGCGCCGACCGTCACCGCAGCCCGACGGTGCTGCAATGCGTGGACGAATACCTGGCCGGGCGCCGCGCCCCGCTGGAACTGATACAAACCCACACCTCGGTGTACAAGGAAGCGGCCAACGCCGCGAATGGATGAAAGTAAGATGAGCAAGAAAAAGGTCGTGATCGGCATGTCAGGCGGGGTCGACTCCTCGGTCGCGGCGTGGATGCTCAAGGAACAGGGCTACGACGTGGTCGGCCTGTTCATGAAGAACTGGGAAGACGACGACGACTCCGAGTACTGCTCCACGCGCCAGGACTGGATCGACGCGGCCAGCGTGGCCGACGTCATCGGCGTCGACATCGAGGCGGTCAACTTCGCCAGCGAATACAAGGACCGCGTGTTCGCCGACTTCCTGCGCGAATACCAGGCCGGCCGCACGCCCAACCCGGACGTGCTGTGCAACGCCGAGATCAAGTTCAAGGCCTTCCTCGACCACGCGATGCACCTGGGCGCCGACCTGATCGCCACCGGCCACTACGCGCGCGTGCGCCAGAACGGCGGCCGCCACGAGCTGCTCAAGGCGGTCGACCACACCAAGGACCAGAGCTACTTCCTGCACCGCCTCAACCAGGCGCAGTTGTCCAAGACCTTGTTCCCGCTGGGCGAGATCCCCAAGACCGAGGTGCGCAAGATCGCCGAGAAGCTGGCCCTGCCCAACGCGGCCAAGAAGGATTCGACCGGCATCTGCTTCATCGGCGAGCGGCCGTTCCGCGAATTCCTCAACCGCTACCTGTCGTACAAGCCGGGCCCGATGAAGACGCCGGACGGCAAGGTGGTGGGCGAGCACGTGGGCCTGAGCTTCTACACGCTGGGCCAGCGCAAGGGCATCGGCGTCGGCGGCATGAAGGCGTACAAGAACCCGGACGGCAGCAGCGACGCCTGGTACGTGGCGCGCAAGGACGTGGCCGAGAACACGCTGTACATCGTGCAGGGCCACGACCATCCGTGGCTGCTGTCGTCGACCTTGCGCGCAGACCAGGCCAGCTGGATCGCCGGCGAGGCGCCGACCGCGCGCGCGATGTCGGCCAAGACCCGCTACCGCCAGGCCGACGTGGCGTGCGAGATCGCCCCGGAAGGCGATTCCGATTTCGCGTTGAAGTTCATGGAAGCCCAGTGGGCGGTGACGCCGGGCCAGTCGGCCGTGCTGTACGACGGCGACGTCTGCCTCGGCGGCGGCATCATCGACAGCTCGACCTTCGCCGCCTGACGGGGAAGGACTAGCCGGCGGAGGGCTCGCCGCCCTCGGCCTCGGGCGCGTCCGGCGCGCCGGCCTCCCTGGCCAATGCCGCGCGCTGGCGCTTGACCATGGCGATCACCGTATTGCGTATCGTGTTGAGCACCGTGTCGGCCTTGAACGGCTTGACGATGAAACCGTTCACGCCCATCGCGTGCGCGGCCTGGATGGTGGCGGCGTCGAATTCGCTCGAGACCATGAAGATCAGCGTCTTCGGCCAGTTGGTCTTGATCTCGCGCACAACGTCCTCGCCGTTCTCGATCTGCTCGCGGGCGATGCAGACGATGTGGGGATTATGCTTGATCAGCAGCGCCAGGCCGCTGGCGCAGGTGTGGCTCTGGCCCACCACGTCATAGCCGCCATCGAGCAGGACCGTGTTGAGCAGGCCGCGCGCGATCGCGCTGGTGTCGATAATGACCGCTTTTAACATCTTGCAAACCTTGTCTTAGTGGGCGCGCGCTCAGTTCCGGTCCCACGCCAGCATATTCCAGCTCACGCCGACCCGCACGTCCGTTTTTAATTGCACCAATTGTTTCGAAAGATACAGCATTTCGCGTTCTTTTCGTAGAGTTTCGCCCAGCGTGTCCTTCAGAATGCCCGCCCCGGCCATGATCCCGTCCAGAGTGCCGTATGTACGCAACAGTCGCGCCGCCTTCTTGACGCCGACCTTGGACACGCCGGGGATGGAGTCGGTGGGGTCGCCCATCAGCGCCAGCAGGTCCGGCAGCTGCTCGGGCGGCACGCCCCACTTGCGCTCGACCCAGGCGTGGTCGTGCCACTCGCTTTTGAAGTGGTCCCACACGCGGGCGCCCTGCGCGATCAGGCCGTGCAGGTCCTTGTCGGTGGTGGCCACGGTGGCCTCGCCGCGGCCGTCGGCCAGCCAGCGCAGCACCACGGTGCCGATCACGTCGTCGGCCTCGACCTCGGGCAGCGACACCACATGCAGGCCGATGCCGCGCAGCTTGTCGTAGAAGGCCGGCAGCGCCTCGCGCAGCGGCGCCGGCATCGGCGCGCGGCCCTCGCGGTAGCCGGCGTACAGCGCATGGCGCCAGGTGGGGCCGCCGAAATCGAAGGCCGGCAGCACGTGGGTGGGTTCGTGGTCGTTGACCAGTTTGCGGAACGAGGACAGCGCGTGGCGCAGCGCGATCTCGGCCTTCTCGGCGCTATCGGGTTCGGGGCTGGCTTCGTAGACGCGGCGCACGATATTGAGGCCGTCGATGGCAAGGAGTCTACCCATGTTCAACATCATCCGGGCTTGTTCAATCCATCATTTTACCCGACCTGCCTCACCCCTTGTCCGATTCGGGATTGCATCCGCCTTGAATCGGCCTATGATTTGAGCATGCGCAGATCAATGGAGGCGACCATGCTTATCGCTATTTCGCTATCGGAATTCAGGGAGCAGGCGCCCGCCATCTACCGGCGCCTGATCGAGTCCGGCGGACCGCTCTACGTGGAGATGGATGGCCGGGCTGTCATGGAAATACGAAAGTTCCAACAGGGGCCCACGATAACGCACGATCCGGTGCGCGGCGTGGTACTGAACGATGGCGACGTCGTCTCGCCACTCGAGCCAGACGGATATGAGCCATTCGAATGATCATGCTCGATACGCATGCGTTGATCTGGTGGCGCGACAGCAGTGCCAGACTCTCGCCAAACGCCAGGGCCGCCATAGCGCAAGAAGCGCAAGGCGGTAAAATTGGCATATCCGCTTTCTCGTTCTGGGAAATTGCCTTGCTGGTCGAGCACAATCGACTAAGACTGCCGCTGGACCTTGCCAGTTGGCTGGCCGCGGTGGAGGCAATCGACCGCATGCGCTTCATTCCGGTCGATAATGAAATCGCTGTGACGTCCGTTCAGCTCCCTCCGGGTCTGCACAAGGATCCGGCACCGCATCATCGTTACCACCGCCATGATGCTCAATGTGCCCATCGTGACCGCGGACCTGAAGATTCAAGCCTATCCGCACGTGCAAACCATCTGGCAGCGCCTTACTTCAGCAGTTCGTACGGCCCGCCGCGCTCGAGCGCGCGCTGGAACGCCGGGCGGCTGTGGATGCGCTTGAGGAAGGCGGTCAGGTTGGGACGGCTGGCGTCCAGCCCCGCGCGCGCGGCGGCCGCCTCCAGCGGAAAACTCATCTGGATATCGGCCGCGCTGAACTCGGCGCCGGCGAACCACGGCCGCTTGCTCAACTCCGCCTCCAGGTAATCCAGGTGCGCGGCGATCTGCGGCTCGATGTAGCCGCCCTTGACCTTTTGCGCGATGCCGCGCGCGATCGGCTTGACGAAGAACGGCGCCGGACTGTTCTCCACCCGGTCGAAGATCAGCTTCATCAGCAACGGCGCCATCGCCGAGCCTTCCGCGTAATGCAGGAAATACGTCCAGCGGCGGCGCTCCTCGGTGCCGGCCGGCGGCACCAGCCGGCCATGGCCGTAGGTCTCCACCAGGTACTCGATGATCGCGCCCGACTCCGCCACCACGATGTCGCCGTCGCTGATCACCGGCGACTTGCCCAGCGGGTGGATGGCGCGCAGCTCGGGCGGCGCCAGCATGGTCTTCGGGTCGCGCTGGTAGCGCACGATCTCGTAGTCCAGCTCCAGCTCCTCGAGCAGCCAGAGCACGCGCTGCGAGCGCGAATTGTTCAGATGGTGGACCACGATCATGGTGAGCTTCCCGCAAAAACGCGGCCGAGCGCCGCAACCCCGCTACTTTAGCATCGTTGGCAACCTTGCGCGCCTCCGGCCAGAGAGCGATGGATTCCCGGGAGGAACAGCAGTACACTGCGCCATCAGCCGCCCACCGGAGTGTCCATGAACCTGTTGTCCCCGCGTTACCTCGTCTTCATCGCCGCCATCGTCACGCTGGTGGCCTCGCTGGCCCTGGCCGCGCCCTGGTGGATCCCGCTGACGGCCGCCGCGCTGACCGTGGTCGGCATCACAGACCTGCTGCAAACCAAACGCGCGCTGCGCCGCAACTACCCGATCCTGGCGCACTTCCGCTTCTTCTTCGAATCGATCCGCCCCGAGATCCGCCAGTACTTCCTGGAGGACGACACCGTGGCCGAGCCGTTCTCGCGCAACCAGCGCAGCATCGTCTACCAGCGCGCCAAGATGGACACCGACAAGCGCCCCTTCGGCACCCAGCTCGACGTCTACGCCCCCGGCTATGAATGGATCAACCACTCGATCAGCCCGGCGTCCGAGCAGCACCACGACTTCCGCATCGAGATCGGCAACCACCCGGACTGCCCGCGCGCCCAGCCCTACTCGGCCAGCGTGTTCAACATCTCGGCGATGAGCTTTGGCGCGCTGTCGGCCAACGCCATCCTGGCGCTCAACGGCGGCGCCAAGGCCGGCGGCTTCATGCACGACACCGGCGAAGGCAGCATCAGCCCCTACCACCGCCAGAACGGCGGCGACCTGGTGTGGGAGATCGGCTCCGGCTACTTCGGCTGCCGCAACCCCGACGGCACGTTCTCGGAGGCGAACTTCATCGCCAACGCCACCACGCCGCAGGTCAAGATGATCGAGCTGAAGATGTCGCAGGGCGCCAAGCCCGGCCACGGCGGCGTGCTGCCGGGCGCCAAGGTCACGATCGAAATCGCCACCACGCGCGGCGTGGCCATGGGCCAGGACTGCATCTCGCCTTCGAAGCACTCGGCCTTCAACACGCCGCTGGAGATGCTGGCCTTCATCGACCGCCTGCGCACGCTGTCGGGCGGCAAGCCGACCGGCTTCAAGCTGGCGATTGGCCATCCGTGGGAATTTTTCGGCATCGTCAAGGCCATGCTGGCCACCGGCATCACGCCCGACTTCATCGTGGTCGACGGCGGCGAGGGCGGCACCGGCGCCGCGCCGGTCGAGTTCACCGACCACATCGGCACGCCGCTGCAGGAAGCGCTGCTCTTGGTGCACAACACGCTGGTGGGCGCCAACCTGCGCGACAAGATCAAGATCGGCGCCTCGGGCAAGATCATCACCGCCTTCGACATCGCCCGCACCCTGGCGCTGGGCGCGGACTGGTGCAACTCGGCGCGCGGCTTCATGTTTGCGCTGGGCTGCATCCAGTCGCAGAGCTGCCACACCGACCGCTGCCCGACCGGCGTCGCCACCCAGGACCACGCCCGCCAGCGCGCGCTGGTGGTGCCGGACAAGACCCGGCGCGTCGCCAACTTCCACGAGAACACGTTGAAGGCGCTGGCCCAATTGATCGCCGCCGCCGGCCTGACGCACCCGTCGCAGCTGAAGGCGCATCATCTGGTGCGGCGCATCTCGCCCAACCAGGTCAAGCTGGCGTCGGCGCTGCTGCCCTACCTGGAGCCGGGCGAGCTGCTCGACCCGAGCCAGCTGTCACGCCTGCCGCCGGTGTTCGGCCTGTACTGGCCGATGGCGCAGGCGGAGTCGTTCAATCCGGTTTGCTAATCCGGGTACGGCAGATAGCCGCGACGGATCGCCCATTCCCGCAATACAGCGTTGATGCCCAGCTCCCACCCCTCGCCGGTTTTCCTGAAGACGTCGATCAGGTCTACATCGTAGTCGATGCTGATCTTCACCTTGGGCGCATCCGCAGGCGGCAACAAGCGCAAGCGCCACGGGCGAAATTGCGCCAGCTGCTCTTCCGTCATCGGCAACGCATCGGGATCGGATAAGGCTGCGGCGGTGATTGCCGCGTCCTCTTCCGGCGTCGAAAAAATGATCTTACTTTTGTCCAACATACGATATCTCCTCGCCTCCGTTTGCCTTGCGCAAACTAATAATTCGACGTTCGCGACCACGATCAACGAAGGTCACCTGAAACAAACGATGACCGATCAACCCTATTGCACATTCCCGGACTTCTGAGTAGTGATAGCGCTGATCTATCCAGATGACAGCGTTGTCCCAGTCAAACGCCGACGCCGCAGACAGCGATATGCCGTGCTTGCGCTGGTTGAGCTTGTCTTTCTTGGGATCGAAGGTGATCACCATGTTTCATCTTATCCGCAAAGATTAAGAAATCAACCACTATGCGGATAGATTAAACAGGCTGTGGCCGGCGCGTTTGCGCCGGCGCAGAGGGGCAGGAACTAGCGCTGCACGCGCAGCATGATGACGCGCTTGAGCGGCGCGGAGGTGGGCGCGTCGGACGATGCCGATGGCGTGGTTTCGCACGAGCCGCAGCTGGCGCAGCCGTCGCCGCAGCTCGATTTCGTGTTAAACAGTTTAGCCAGTTTATTCTGGTCGAAGCCGCGCCGCGACAGCACATAGACGATCTGTCTGCGCAAGGCCGCCGGCAAATACTTGGTGCAGAAATGCCCCAGCGCCGCCACCACAATCACCGCCACGATCACTTGCTGCCACATGCTCAGCCTCCGATGAAGAACAAGGAAATACGATACGTCAGGAACGACGCCGTGTACGCCAGCGCGAACATATAACCGGCCATCATCAGCGGATAGCGGATGCTGTTGGTCTCGCGCCGCACCACGCTCAGCGTCGACATGCACTGCGGCGCGAACACATACCACGCCAGCAGCGACAAGGCGGTCGGCAAGGTCCACGAGCTGGCGATGATCGGCGTCAGCGACTGCGCCAACTCCTCGCCACTCTGCGACAACGCGTACACCGTGCCCAGCGCCCCCACCGCCACCTCGCGCGCGGCCAGGCCCGGCACCAGCGCAATGCAGATCTGCCAGTTGAAGCCGATCGGCGCGAACACATATTCCAGCCCGCGACCCAGCATGCCGGCCATGCTGTAATAGATGGCCGGATGCGTCGCCCCTTCAGGCGCGCCGGGGAAGGAGCTCAGGAACCACAACAGCACCATCAAGGTCAAAATGATCGTGCCCACGCGCGACAGGAAGATCTTGCAGCGTTCCCACAAGCCCAGCGCCAGGTTCTGCAGGTGCGGCCAGTGATACGCCGGCAGCTCCAGCATCAGCGGCTGCTTGTGGTTCGAGCCCATGGTGCGCTTCATGAAATACGCCACCGCCATCGCCGACGCGATGCCGGCGAAGTACAGCGCGAACAGTACCAGGCCCTGCAGGCTCATGAAGCCGCCCACTTCGCGCTCGGGGATAAAGGCCGCGATGATCAGCGCATACACCGGCAAGCGCGCCGAGCACGTCATCAGCGGCGCGATCATGATCGTCACCAGCCGGTCGCGCGGATTCTGGATGGTGCGCGCCGCCATGATGCCGGGGATCGCGCACGCAAAGCTCGACAACAGCGGAATGAAGGCGCGTCCCGACAGGCCGACGCCGCCCATCAGCCGGTCCAGCAGGAAGGCCGCGCGCGGCAGGTAGCCGCAGTCCTCCAGGATCAGGATGAAGAAGAACAGAATCAGAATCTGCGGCAGGAACACCAGCACGCTGCCGGCCCCGCCCAAAATGCCTTCCACCAGCAGGCTGCGCAGCAAGCCGTCCGCCATCGCGCCCTTGAGCAGGCCGCCGACGCTGTCGACGCCAGCCTTGATCATATCCATCGGCACATTGGCCCAGCTGAACACCGCCTGGAACACCAGGAACATCAGCACCGCCAGGATCACCGGGCCGAGCACCGGATGCAGCACCACGTTGTCAATCTTCTCGGTCAGGTTGCCGGTGTCGCGCGCGTCGCTGCTGACCAGCGCCAGGATGCGGCGCACCTCGCGCTGCGTGTCCTCAACGCCGACCGCGTCGATCGCCGACAGCGACGCCGGCTTGACCTCGTGCAGCGGCCACATGCCGTCGAGCGCGCGCAGCAGCGACTTCTCGCCGCCGGCCTGCACCGCCACCGTCTCCACCACCGGCATCTCCAGTTCCTGCGCCAGGCGCGCGGCGTCGATCTCGATGCCGCGCTTCTTGGCCACGTCGACCATGTTCAGCGCCAGGATCATCGGCAAGCCGAGGCGCTTGATCTCCAGCACCAGCCGCAGGTTCAGGCGCAGGTTGGTGGCGTTGACCACGCACACCACCACGTCCGGCGACTGCTCGCCCGCGCGCAGGCCGGCCACCACGTCGCGCGTGATGGCCTCGTCCGGCGTGTGGGCCGACAGGCTGTAGGCGCCCGGCAGGTCCAGCACGCGGAAGGCGCGGCCTTCCGGCGAAGTGAACGAGCCTTCCTTGCGCTCGATGGTCACGCCGGCGTAGTTGGCCACCTTCTGGCGCGCGCCGGTCAGGCGGTTGAACAATGCGGTCTTGCCGCAATTCGGATTGCCCAGCAAGGCCACCATCGGCGTCTTCGACAGGACCGGCGCCAGCGGCGCCGCGATATCAGCTGCACCCATGGCTTATTCCGGCTGGATCGATGGTTGAACCGACACCAGCGCCGCCTCGAAGCGGCGCAGCGCGAAGGTGGAGTTGCCGACCTTGATCGCCAGCGGCTCGCCGCCCGGCATGCCGCGCTTGAGCATGCGGATTTTTTCGCCCGGCACGAAGCCCAGCTCCATCAGGCGGCGCGCCAGCATAGGGCCGTCGTGCGCCGCGTCGCCGGGGGCGATGTGCACCACGGTGGCGCTGTCGCCGACCGTCAGGGTATCGAGGGTGATCAGGGGAGCTGCATGCGTCATGGCAAAGTCCGTTCAAATCGCCGCCCGGCCAAGGCCGCGGCGGCTTGCCGGCGAACTGCAAGATCGCGTTCTGGCCGGAAATAAGATAGTAGCATTATAAACGGTAATGCGAATTACTTCTATTTGCGCTTGCATCCCGCTCAAACTTGAGGCAGTATACGATTAATGATAATGATTCGCATTAAGTAGCTAACACGCAATCATGTCAGTTCATTCTTTTTGTACAGCCTAGCCAGAAGGTGTATCGATGATTGTATGTGTCTGCAACAACATATCTGATCGTGAAATCCGTCAAGCCGTGGAATTGGGATTGACCTCGATGGAAGAATTGCGCCGCGACCTGGGCGTGTCCACCTGCTGCGGGCAGTGCTTTGCCTGCGCCGAGGAAATCCTGAACGAGCATCTGGCGGCCACCGCCCAGATCCAGGAAACCGTCCTGAAGCGCCCGGTTTTCACCAACTAAGCAGCAAGCAAACTACTCCGATGAACACACTGAGCTATGGCCGCGCGGCGACGCCGGCGGCGGACGACAGCGGCCTGGCCGCCCTCCTCAAGCAGCAATGGCAGGCGCGCGGGCGCAAGTTCGCGCCGCTGGCCGCCATCGTCATGGTGCACGCGTTCGGGTTTTACATGTTCCAGTCGGGAATGCTGCGCCAGGTGTCGCACGCCATCCTGCCGCAAGTAGTCAACGTCACCTTTGTCGCGTCGCCGGAGCCGCTCAAGCCGTCCCCGCCGCCGCCCAAGACCGTGCCGGTGGTGCGCCAGGCGCCCGCTTTCATCCCGCCGATTCCGCTGGTGAACGTGGTGCAGGCCGAGCCGACCATCACCGTGCCGCCGCCGCAACCGCGCCCGAGCGAGCCGGTCGCCGTGGCTGCGCCGCCGGCCCCGCCAGCACCGGCCCATGTGGCCGCGCCGTCCGCGCCGAAAACCGTGTCCGGCGTCGAATACATCCGCGCGCCACAGCCGGTCTACCCCAGCATCTCGCGCCGCATGGGCGAGAGCGGCACCGTCATCCTGCGCGTGCTGATCGGCGAAAAAGGCCAGGCCGAGCAAGTGGTGATCCACAAGTCGTCCGGCTCCAGCAACCTCGACGAGGCCGGCCGCCAGGCCGTGCTGCGCGCCCTGTACAAGCCCAACATGGAAGACGGCAAACCCGTGCCCGTGTACGCGCTGGTGCCGATCAACTTCCAGCTGGGCTGATCACTCAGACGTCCAGCCTGCCCTCGACCGAGTCGTCGAGCGGCTTGCCGAGCACGGCGCCGAGCAGCATCTTGACGCTGGCCACCGCGCGGCCGTGCCGGGTATCCCAATAGTAGCCGTAGGTCGGCGCGAACTTGATCAAGGTGATGCGCGGATCGTCCTCGCCGCCGGCGAACCAGGTCTTCATCGTAAAGCTCCACAACTCCTTCAGCTTGACCGGATCGCGCAGCACCGTGGCGATGCCCTCCAGGTGCATGTACTCGGCGTTGCCGGCGCCCTGGAAATACAGCGTGGCCGACGGCTCGGCCGCCAGCTCCAGGTTCTTCAGGCTGTCGCTGGCGCTGACGAACCACAGGTTACCCAGCGTATCGACCTGCAAGGCGGTCATCGGCCGCGCGTCGCCGGGGCCACCGTCCACGTCGCTGGTGCAGAAGAAGCAGCCCGGCGAACTGTCGACAAAGTCGCGAATCTTCCTGACGGCGTCCTCGCCGATCAAGTCCTGATGGTGGTGCTCGGTACTGGAATCCATGGCGGCTCTCCGTGATGGCTGAACCGTCATCCTACCCCTGACGCTGTCAAACCTCGGTGGGTTGCCTCACACTTCGGCCCACATGCGCAGCAGGTTGTGATAGTGGCCGGTCAGGTCCACCGCGATGGCGTCGTCACCGTGCGCGGCGCGCAGCTTCTGGATGTTCTGGTCCAGCTCGAACAACATGCCGCGCTTGGCATCGTCGCGCACCATGCTCTGGCTCCACAGGAAGGCCGCCACCCGTTCGCCGCGCGTGACCGGCGCCACCCGGTGCACGCTGCTGGCCGGATAGACGATCAGGTCGCCCGCCGCCAGCTTGACCTCGTGCGTGCCGTAGGCGTCGCTGACGATCAACTCGCCGCCGTCATACTCCTCTGGCTCGCTGAGAAACAAGGTCGACGACACGTCGGCCCGCATCGCGTTGGCCGTGCCGGGCCGCATGCGGATGGCGCCGTCGATATGCATGCCGTAATGCTCGCCGCCCGTGTAGCTGTTGAAGTAAGGCGGCAGTATGCGCAGCGGCAGCACCGCCGCGAAGAACAGCGGATGGTTGGCCAGCGCCTGCGTGATGAAGGCGCCCAGCTCCTGCGCCAGTGGAGACAGCTCCGGCAACTGGCGGTTGCGCTTGACCTGCGTGCTCTGCGCGCCGGCCGTGGCGCGGCCGTCCACCCACTCGGCCTGCGCCAGGCGGTGGCGGAATTCCTGCACCTGCGGCTTGGTCAGCACGGCGGGGATATGCAGCATCATGAGGCGTCCTTTCAACTTGGCGATATGGGAATGTTAATTGTTTTCATTTGCGCCAACAATCTCACTCCGCCGATATTGGTACACTTTGCACGCATCGGGCCACGCGAGCACGGCGTTCGTGGCAAAATGTCAGTATTCCACCACCATTTTAGAAAGCATCCCATGAAGGGTGACCCAGAAGTTATTCGCCTGCTGAACGCTCAGCTGACCAACGAACTCACCGCCATCAACCAGTACTTCCTGCACTCGCGCATGTACCGTCACTGGGGTTTCGAGAAGATCGCGAAGAAGGAATACGAAGAATCGATCGGCGAAATGAAGCACGCCGACAAACTGATCGACCGCATCCTGATGCTGGACGGCCTGCCCAACCTGCAAGCCATGCACAAGATCATGATCGGCGAGAACACCGAAGAGATGATCGGCTGCGACCTGAAGCTGGAAAAGGGCGCGCAGATCACCGTCAAGGAAGGCATCGCCGCCGCGGAGAAGGCCGCCGACTACGTGTCGCGCGACCTGCTGCTGATGATTTTGGAAGACACCGAAGAACACATCGACTGGCTCGAAACGCAGCTGGACCTGATCGGCAAGGTCGGCATCCAGAACTACCTGCAAAGCCAGATGAACGACGACTAAGCCGTCCTGGCCTCTTCAGAAAGCCGCGGACTCACAGCCTGCGGCTTTTTTATTTTCACCGCCAGCACGGCCAGCGCGCCGCACAGCATCAGGCCTCCGGCCAGGCGGATCACGTTCTCCGGATTCCCGCCCAGCAGGCTGCGGTAGTACAGCGGCAGCGTGAAGATCTGGATGATCATCGGGATCACGATGAACATGTTGAAGATGCCCATGTAGACGCCGGTGCGCTCCGGCGGTATGCAGCCCGCCAGCATCACATACGGATTGCCCATGATGCTGGCCCACGCCAGCCCGATGCCCACCATCGGCACGAACAGCAGCGCCGGGGTGTGGATCATCGGGATCGCCAGCATGCCGATGCCGGCCAGCGCCAGGCAAACGCTGTGCGTGATCTTGGGTCCATGGCGGCGCGTGAACGGCACCAGCGCCAGCGCACCCACGAACGCGATGAAGTTGTAGAACGCCCCCACCTGCCCCGCCAGCAGGCCGGCGTCGCGGAAGCCTTGCGAGGCCTGGTCGGTGGTGCCGTAGATGGTGGTCGACAGCGACAGCATGATGTACTGCCAATAGCAGAACATCGCATACCACTGGAACAGCTTGACCCAGGCCAGCTGCTTCATCGTCGGCGGCATCTCGCGCACCGCGCTGGCGATGTCGCCCAGCGTGTGGCGCCAGCCGGCCGGCCGCGCGCGGATCTGCGCCAGCTCCTCGCCGCTGAGCGGATGCTCGGGCGTGGTCTTCAAGGTCCACAGCACCGAGGAAATCGAGAACACCGCGCCGATCAGGAACGCCACGATGACGATGTGCGGAATATGGCTGCCGTTGACGGCATCCTTGTTCATGCCCATCCACACCAGCAGCGACGGCGTCAGGTAGGCCAGCGTCTGCCCCAGTCCCGTGAAGGCGCTCTGCGTCAGGAAGCCGAGCGAATGCTGCGACGGATCGAGCTTGTCGCTGACGAAGGCGCGGTACGGCTCCATCGTCACGTTGTTGGCCGCGTCCAGTATCCACAGCAGGCTGGCCGCCATCCACAACGTGGGACTGAACGGCATCGCCAGCAGGCCAAGGCTGCACAGGATGGCGCCGATCAGGAAGTACGGCGTGCGCCGTCCCCAGCGCGTGACCGTGCGGTCGCTCATGGCGCCGATCAGCGGCTGCACCAGCAGGCCGGTCATCGGCCCGGCCAGCCACAGGTAGGGCAGGCTGGCCTCGTCCGCGCCCAGGTATTTGTAGATGGGGCTCATGCTGCTCTGCTGCAGGCCGAAACTGAACTGGATGCCGAAGAAGCCGATGTTCATATTCACGATCTGCCAGAACGACAGCCGCGGCTTCATGCGACGGCTCCGGGCATGACCGCGTCGCCGCGCCAGGCCGCGATCCACGGCTGGTAGAACGCGATATCGGCCGGCACCGCGCCGGAGATGCCGCAAATGGCGCCGGCGAAGGCGTTGGCGCGCGCCAGCGTCAGGCTGACCGGCCAGCCCTGCGACTGCCCGAACAGGAACACGGCGGAGAAGGCGTCGCCCGCGCCCACCGTGTCGACGATGCGTACCGGCGCGTGGCAGTCCTGGTTGGCGATGACCGTGCCGTCGGCGCCGAAGTACAGCGCGCCGCGCTCGCCCAGCGTGACGATCAATCCCTTCAGCGTGAAGATGCGCATCAGCGCCTGGCAGGCGTCCACCATCTCGGCGCTGTCGATGGCCTTGGTGCCAGGCTTGGTGTGGGTGTACCAGCTGAACAGGTCCTTCAGCTCGTCCTCGTTGACCTTGACGATGTCCGCCAGGTGCAGCGACTCGAAGGCGCAGCGCTCGGTCACCTGGCCATCGCGCACATTCAGGTCCAGGTAGCGCTGGACGTTGAACGCGGCCGATGCGTCAAGCATCGCCCGCAGCGCCGCGCGAGAGCGCTCGTGCCGCTGCGCCATGGTGCCGAAGTAGATCGTGCCTGGCGCGGCCTGCGCCAACGCCGTCAGCGCCGGCGCGGTTTCCACATAATCGTAGGCCTGGTCGGGCAGGATGATGAAGCGGTGGCCCTGCGCGTTGCGCTCGACCACCACGCGGCCGGTGGCCTCTTGCGGATCGAGCTGCAGGCCCGCCTCGCTCATATCGAAGCGTTCGAACTCGTTGCGCACCAGGGCGCCGTTCTTGTCCATGCCGATGCGGGTGACCATCAGCGTCGCCACGCCGAAGGCGGCCAGATTACGCGCGACGTTGAACGGCGCACCGCCGACAACCTGCTCGGTGATGAAATCGTCGACCAGCGCTTCGCCGAATACGGCGATGGTTTGTTGGGTCATGCTTGTCTCCACGCCCTGTTTGGGCGATTCTATATTATTCGCGTTCCAGCCAGTACATCGCGTATGGTTCCAGCACCAATGCGCCATTCGCGCCCGCCGCCTGCTCCGCCACGCAATCGCGCCATGCGCCTTGCAGCGCATAGCTTTGCGGCTGGCTGGAGAAGTTCATCAGCGTCAGGAAGCGGTCGCCGCGCGCCAGCGCCAGCATGCCATCCGGCGCATCGGCCAGCAGCGTGCGGGGCGCGTTGGCAGCCAGCGCATCGTGCCTGCGGCGGATGCGCACCAGCCTTGCCAACGCTTGATGCATCATACCGGGCACAGTGGATACATCGTAGCGATGCTTCCAGCGCTGCTCGTCGAACACCGGCCGTTGCAGCCAGCGGCTGTCCATCGCGTGCTGCGGGCGTTGCAGGTAGCTGTAGTCGTTTTCCATCGCCAGCTCGTCACCCATGTACAGCACCGGCAGCGCGCCGAAGCTCAGGGCCAGGCCGTGCAGCAGCAGCATGCGGCGCAACGCCAGCGCGCGTTCCTCGTCGGTGCCGGCCGACTGCAGGCCGGTCAGCGATGCGGCCATGCCGTTGCTGCCGTGCGCCGCGTTCGGATCGGTGCTCTGGAAGGCGGCGCCGACGGCGTAGCTGCCCTCCGCGCCGCTGAAGAAGCGCGCCACACGCGCCAGCCGCGCCGCGCTGCCAACGCTGCCGTTGCCGCTGCTGCCGCCGTTGCCGGCATCGCCACGGCCATTGCCTTCGCTGCCGATTCCGCCGCCATCGCCGCCGGCCGAGGCCTCGGCACGCAGCACGTTCCAGCCGATGTCGTCGTGGCAGCGCACGTAGCTGAGCCACGTCGCGGCGGCGGGCAGCGCGGGCGTGTTGCGGATTACTTCGCGCAGCACGCCGGTGCCCTGCTCCGCCAGCGCCACCCAGCCGGCCGCCATCAGGCTGCTGTGATAGGCGATGTGGCACTCAGGAGCCGCCGCGCTGCCCAGGTAGGCCGGCAACTCGCGCGTCGGCACGATGGCCTCGGCCTTCAGCAGCACGCCCGGCGCGACGATATCGACGATGGCCCGCAAGGCTTGCAGCAACTGGTGCGCCTCCGGCTGGTTCATACTGTTGGTGCCTTCGCGCTTCCACAGGAAGGCGGTGGAATCGAGACGGAACACTTCGATGCCGCGATTGGCCAGGCGCAGCATCGCGGCGGCCATCTCGGCGAACACCGCCGGGTTGGCGTAGTTCAGGTCCCACTGATACGGGTAGAACGTGGTCCACACCCAGCCGCCCATCGCTTCCACATGCGTGAAATTGCCCGGCGCGACCTGCGGGAACACCTGGCCCAGCGTACGCTCGTGGCGGTCCGGCATATCGCGATCAGGGAACACATGGAACATCGCCCGCGCCGCCGCGTCGCCAGCCTTGGCCGCCTGCGCCCAAGCGTGATCGTCGGCCACGTGGTTCAGGATGAAGTCCGAGCACAGACTGATGCCGGCCGCGCGCAATTGCGTGGTCAACGCATCCAGGTCGGCATTGCTGCCCAACGCAGGATCGACTTCATCGAAGCTCGCGACAGCGAAACCGCCATCATTCTCGCCCGCGCGCGGACGCAGGAACGGCAGCAGATGCAGATAGCTCACACCCAGCTCTCGCAGATATGGGATGCGCGCCGCCACGCCATTCAAATCGCCGCCGAAGTTCTGCACGTAGGCGCAGTAGCCCAGCATGCGTTGACTGAGGAACCACTCCGGCTGCGCGGCGCGTTGCGCGTCAAGCGCCCGCAGTTCCGGCGGCCGCGCCGAATACAGCGCGCCCAGCGACTCCATCAGATCACCCAACCAGGCGTCGAAATCGGCACGCTCGCCATACAGGCCGGCCAGCAGCCGGCGCAGCACAGGCTCCGCCGCCGCCAGCCGCTGCGCAGCCTGCGGGCGCAGGTCGTCGGGCAAGACCGCCAGCAGGCGGTCCGACATTACTTTAGAAGGCATAGGACAGGCTGACTTTCGCGGCACGGCCGGTGATGGAGCGGGCGGCATGGCCGTCGCCTTCGACTTCGGTGTAGCCGATCTTGTTGAACAGGTTATTCACGCTCAGCGACAGCGTGGCTTTCTCGGTCACGCGGTAGTTGACGAAGGCGTTCACCACTTCATACGCCGGCAGCACGATGGTGTGCGCATCGTCGCCCCACGACTTGCCGGTGCCGATCAAGCTGGCGCCAACGGTGGCCTGGCCGAATGTGTAGGTCGGCGCGATCTGGTACACCACCTTGGCCTGACGGCGCGGCGTGTTGCCGATCACCGCCACATCGCCTGGCGCGGTGCCGGTGATCTTGGCGTCGGTGTAGGTCATGCCGCCGGTGACGCGGAAATCGTTCCACGCATACGCGCCTTCCAGCTCCACACCCTTGGCGTCATACTTGTTGGAGGTGCTGCGCTGCGTGGTCGCCTCGTAGTTGCTCTCGTCGGTCTTGGCCTGGAACAGCGTCACGAAGGTGCTCACGCCGCCGCTGCGCCACTTCACGCCGCCCTCGATCTGCTTGACGGTGTTGATGTTGATCGGCGCGCTGCCATCCAGCGGAGTGCCGAACAGGATGCGGTCCGCGTTGAAGGCCACACCATCGCTGACGCGTGCAAACGCCGCCAGGCTGCTGGTGATGCGGTAGTTGCCGCCGACCGAGTACGAGTTGTGGTTGATCTTGTAGTCCACCAGCTGCTGCGTGGCCGGATCGTAGCGCAATGCGCCGCCGCTCAGGGTCGCGATGTTGGCCGTGCCGCTTGCACGCTGGCGATCCTGGCGCACGCTGGCGTCGATGTTCAGCGGACCGGTTTCATAGCCCACGTTCAGGTAAGGCGAAGTCAGTTTGTATTCCATATCGACCGCGCGCGAGCAGCACCCGCCGAAGGCCGGACCGACCAGGCCTGGCGTGGCGCTGGAAGTCTGCAGCAGCGCGGGCTTGTCGCCGGTGGCCTGCATCAGGTACTCATTGAAGTTCCAGGTCAGCGCCAGCTTCTGCGTCGACAGATACAGGCCTGCGGTGGTGGTCAACTTGGAGCCGTCGGCCAGCTTGAAGGTCTTGGCCAGCTTGGTGTCGTTGAGCGTATTGCCCGCGTCGTCGATGGCGGTGTTGAACACCACGGCGGAGAAGGCGCGGCCATTGTAGGCTTGGCCCTTGCTCGGCCCCGTCGCGAACACATAGCTGCCAACCGTGCCGTTGTTACCGGCGAAGACACCGGTGAAACGCCCGCTGTTGCTGGAGGTGCGGAACTTGTCGCTCAGGTTCCAGCCGTCGCCCAGGTCGAACGAACCTTCCAGGCCGATGGTGTCGCTCTTCACTTTCAGGCCGTCGTTGACGTTGGTCGACACCGGCGTGTTGTTCTTGCCCAGCGTGACATCGCGCACCCAGTACGGCGAGTAGAACGTCACCTTGCGCGGATCGATGCCGGGGATTTCCTGGATCTGCTGGTTCACCACCTGCACCGGCACCGGCAGCGCGGTCGGCGATTTGTCGTCCACGTGTTTGAACGATACGCGGATGAAGCCATTGTCCAGGTCATGCGTCAAGTTGCCGCGAATCTGGCCGCCGTCCTCGGTGCTCATGCCGGTGTTGCGCACGCCCTCGCCGGTGCGGTAGTTCCCGCCGATGAAGAAGCGCGTCTTGTCCGAGATCGGCGCGCCGTAGTCGAAGTCCAGGCGGGTCTCATCGTAGCCCAGGCCATGGCTGATGCCCACATGGCCGCCCTTCTCCTCGCCGGTCTTGGTGATGAAGTTGATGATGCCGCCAGGCGCATTGGTCGCCAGCGTGGACGCCGAACCGCCGCGTACCACTTCCAGGTGGTCCAGCGTGCCGTCGATCTTGACGAAGCTGTCCGGCGTGATGAAGTTGAAATCGCCCGATTGCAGCACCGGCAGGCCGTCTTCCTGGATCTGCACATAGCGCGCGCCGCCGGCCGAAATCGGCACGCCGCGCACGGTGATGTTGGCGTTGCCCTCGCCGCCCGACGATTCCGAGCGCACGCCCGGCACCGAGCGCAGCACCTCGGCGGCGCTCAGCGGCGCGCTGTTCTTGATGGTGTCGCCTTCCAGGGTGCTGATCGAGACGCTGGTCTTCATCTTGGTGGAACCGCCGGAGGTGCCGGTGACGACCACGCGCTCCATGTTCAAGCCATCGGCCGGGGTGGCCGGTGCGGCCTGCTGCGCCGAGGCGCTACCCATGTGCAGGACAGCCGTTGCAACAGCGGCAGCGATGCCGCCCATTTTGAATGTGCGTTGTTCCATTGTCGTCTCCAGATATTGTCGTTTTGATCTGCCATTAAATTGAGCAGGTACGCCATTATTCCTCGGTTTTCGATTTAATGCAATCGATTGCATAACTCTGCAAAAAGATATTTGCAGCCCTCATTGTGAGGTTTATGCAATCGGTTGCATAAATCAGACAGAACTGTTGCGGACGATCAATTGGGTAGGGATTTGCAGCGAAGGCGCCGGACGGCCGTCGACCAGCTCCAGCAACTGGGACACCAGCGCCCGGCCAGCCTCGCGTATCGGTTGCTGCACGGTGGTCAGCGGTGGATGGAAGTAGCCGGCCAGCTCGATATCGTCGTAGCCGACCACGGCGACCTGGCGCGGCACCTCGTAGCCGTGCTGGCGCAGCGTGTTAATCGAGGTCATGGCCATCAGGTCGCTGCCCGCGAACACCGCGTCGAACGGCACGCCACGGCGCAGCAGTTCCTGCACCGCCTCCCGGCCGCCCTCCGGCAGGAAGGACACCGACACCTGCAGCGCCGGATCGACCTGCATGCCGGCCTTGCGCAGCGCGCGGCACTGGCCCTCGTAGCGCTGGCCCACCTCGGGCAGGTTGATGTCGCCGAAGAAGGCGATGTGCTTGCGGCCCTGCGCGATCAGGTGCGCGGCCGCCAGCTCGCCTCCGGTGACGTTGTCGCCGCCGACGGTGCAGTACAGCTGCTGCGGCAATTGCGCGCCCCACACCACGATGGGCACATGGCGCGCGGCCAGCTGGTTCAGTTGTTCATGGTGGCGCCACTGGCCGATCAGGATGATGCCGATCACGCGGCCGGTATCGAACGGCGCGGCCGCAGCGTCCAGCTCCTCGGCGTCCACGCGCGAGACCAGCATGTCGAAACCCAGCTCGGTGAGCGCGTCGGCCAGGCTGCCCAGCATCGACAGGAAGAAGGGATCGGACAGATGCTGGCGCGTGGCCGAGTCGTACGGGATCACCACGCCGACGGTGCGGTTCTGCTTCATGCGCAGGTTCTGCGCACCGATGTTGATGGTGTACTTGAGCGAGCGCGCCAGCTCCATGATGCGCACCCGCGTCTCCTCGCTGACCAGCTTGCTGCCGGCCAGCGCGCGCGACACGGTCGATGTCGACACGCCAGCCAGCCGCGCGATGTCGGCCATCTGCAGGCGCCGCTGCTGGGCGGAGCTGTCCGCGTCGGGCGGCGTGGTCTTGGGCATGGCTTAGCGCGGAACCGTGTCCTTGAACGACTGGCGTTCGGATAGCTTGTCGAGCAGGCGGGCCAGGTTGGGATGGTCGTCGCGCCAGGTGATTTCCGGGAAGCGGAACGACAGCCAGGCCAGCGTGCAGCCGACCGCCACGTCGGCCAGCGAGTAATGGATGCCGGCGCAGTACGGCGACTCGCCCAGCTTGTCCGACAGCGATGCCAGGCCCAGCTGCACCTTGCGCATCTGGCGCGCCATCCACGCCTCGCTCTGCTGCTCCGGCGGACGATGGATGCGCTCCAGGCGCACGATGATGGCAGCGTCCAGGATGCCGTCGGCCAGCGCTTCCCAGCACTTGACGTCCGCGCGGTCGCGGCCGTTCGGCGGCAGCAACTTGCAAACCGGCGTCAGCGTATCGAGATACTCGACCATGACCCGCGAATCGATCATGACGTCGCCATCCTCCATCACCAGGCTGGGCACTTTACCCAGTGGATTCAGCTTGTCGATGGTGGTGTCCGCGGCCCACACATCTTCCAATTCGAACTGGTAATCCAGCTTTTTTTCCGCCAGGACGACACGAACTTTGCGGACATAAGGACTGGCGAGGGAACCGATGAGTTTCATAGAGGCTTAGAGTGGAAGATCAGACAACAGTATAACATCGGAGGCCTGATGGCCGGCCAATGGTAAAATCTACCTTTGCGCAATTTTAACCCTGCCTCCTTCCCATCATGACCACTACTCCTTACTCCACGCTGTCGGCGCTGTCGCCGCTGGACGGCCGCTACGCCGGTAAAACCGACCTGCTGCGTCCCATCCTGTCCGAATCGGGCTTCATGCACCACCGCGTCAAAGTAGAAATCTCCTGGCTGCAAGCGTTGTCGCTGGCCGGTTTCGCTGAAATCAAGCCGTTCTCGGCCGCGGGCACCGCCCTGCTGGACAAGATCGCCAACGAGTTCACCGAACAGGACGCCGCCCGCATCAAGGAAATCGAAGCCGTCACCAACCACGACGTCAAGGCCGTGGAGTACTGGTTGAAGGAGCAGGTCAAGGACGTGCCGGAACTGGTGGCCGCGTCGGAGTTCATCCACTTCGCCTGCACCTCGGAAGACATCAACAACACCTCGCACGGCATGATGCTCAAGGCCGCCCGCGACAGCGTCATGCTGCCATCGCTGACCAAGGTCATCGCCCGCCTGAAGGAAATCGCCATCGACAACGCCGACGTGCCGATGCTCTCGCGCACCCACGGCCAGACCGCCAGCCCGACCACCCTGGGCAAGGAAATGGCCAACGTCGTGGCCCGCCTGCAGCGCGCCATCAAGCGCATCGAACAGGTTGAAATCCTCGGCAAGATGAACGGCGCGGTCGGCAACTACAACGCCCACCTGTCGGCTTATCCATCGTTCGACTGGGCTTCGTTCTCCAAGAACGTCATCGAGCAGCGCCTGGGACTGGTGTTCAACCCGTACACCATCCAGATCGAACCGCACGACTACATGGCCGAACTGTTCGACGCCTTCGCCCGCGCCAACACCATCCTGCTGGACCTGAACCGCGACATCTGGAGCTACGTCTCGCTGGGCTACTTCAAGCAGAAGACCAAGGCCGGCGAGATCGGCTCGTCGACCATGCCGCACAAGGTCAACCCGATCGACTTCGAAAACTCCGAGGGCAACCTGGGCCTGGCCAACGCCGTGCTCAAGCACCTGTCGGAGAAGCTGCCAGTCTCGCGCATGCAGCGCGACCTGACCGATTCGACCGTGCTGCGCAACATCGGCGTCGGCCTGGGCTACACGCTGCTGGCCTACGACAGCTGCCTGCGCGGCCTGAACAAGCTGGAAGTGAACCACGCCCGCCTGGCCGCCGACCTGGACGCCAACTGGGAAGTGCTGGCCGAGCCGGTGCAAACCGTCATGCGCCGCTACGGCATCGAGAACCCGTACGAGCAGCTGAAAGAGCTGACGCGCGGCAAAGGCATCTCCAAGGACGCGCTGCGCGACTTCATCACCGGCCTGGCGATTCCGCAGGACGCCAAGGACCTGCTGCTGGCCATGACCCCGGCCAACTACATCGGCATCGCGACGGATCTGGCTAAAGCCATCTAAGCAAACCCGTCAAACTGTTTTACACTAGCCCCCGCCGACTATTGTCCCGGGGGCTTTTTTTGCCTTTTTTATTCCCGCCCAGCACGCATCGCATTTCTTTGGTATATTAGTCCTAACACGTACTATTTCCTGGAGCTAACGCTTATGCAACGCTATACCAAAACGGCCATGTTGCTGCACTGGCTGACCGCCCTGCTGATCATCGCCGCCTTCTTCCTCGGCCTGACCATGGTGGACATCCACGGCATCACGCCCACCAAGCTCAAGTACTACTCCTGGCACAAATGGCTGGGCGTGACGGTGCTGGGCGTGGCCGCCATCCGCCTGCTGTGGCGCAAGGCCAATACCCCGCCGCCGCCGCTGGCCAGCATCCCGGCGTGGCAGCACAAGGTGGCCGACGGCATGCACTACCTGCTGTACTTCTTCATCTTCGCGGTGCCAATCTCCGGCTACCTGTACACGTACGCGGCCGGCGTGCCGGTGGTGTACCTGGGCCTGTTCCAGCTGCCGGCCCTCATCGAGCCGAACGCCGAGCTTAAGCCGATCTTAAAAACCGTTCACTATGTTCTGACCATGACGATGGCCGCCGCCGTCGTGGCGCACGCGCTGGCCGCGTTCAAGCATCACTTCATCGACCGCGACGCCACGCTCAAACGCATGCTGCCGTAACCCCCACCCACATCACCGGAGCTTCTATGAAAACCATGAAAAAACTCGCCCTCGTCTCGATGATGGGTATCGCCCTGGCCGCCAGCGCCGCCGCGCTGAAGACCGATCCGGCCAAGTCCACCGTATCGGCCGTGTTCAAGCAAATGAACGTGCCGGTCGAATCCAAGTTCAAGAAATACACCGTCGCCATCGACTACGACGCGGCCAAGCCGGACGCCTCCAAGGCCACCGTCGAAGTCGAGACCGCCAGCCTGGACGTGGGCGACGCCGACATGAACAAGGAAGTGGCGAAAAAGGAATGGTTCAACTCGGCCCAGTTCCCGAAAGCGACCTTCGTCTCGACCGCGATCAAGAGCGCCGGCGCGGGCAAGCTCAACGTCACCGGCAAGCTGACCATCAAGGGCAAGACCGCCGACATCAGCTTCCCGCTGACGGTCAAGGCCGACGGCGGCAAGCAAGTGTTTGAAGGCGCGCTGCCGATCAAACGCCTGGCCTACAACATCGGCGAAGGCGAATGGAAAGACACCGGCATGGTGGCCGATGAAGTGACCATCAAGTTCCACGTCGTCGCGCAATAATTTTTCCCCGGAGACCGTTAGATGAAACTGCAAATCCTGATCGCCACCCTGCTGGCCGCCTCGGCCACGTCCGCCATCGCCGCCACCTACAACATCGACCCGACGCACACCTACCCGAGCTTCGAGGCCGACCACATGGGCCTGTCGGTCTGGCGCGGCAAGTTCGACAAGACCAGCGGCACCGTCACGATGGACCGCGCCGCCAAGACTGGCGCGCTGGACATCGCCATCGCCGCCGACTCGATCGACTTCGGCATGGAAAAGATGAACAGCCACGCCAAGACGGCCGACATGTTCAACGTCGAGAAATTCCCGACCATCACCTACAAGAGCAAGTCGTTCAAGTTCGAAGGTGACAAGCTGGTCGGCGTGGATGGCGAACTGACGCTGCTGGGCGTGACCAAGCCGGTGGCGCTGAAGGTGGACAAGTTCAACTGCATCATGCACCCGCGCTACAAACGTGAAGTCTGCGGCGCCAACGCCGTGGCCGAGTTCAAACGCACCGATTTCGGCCTGAACTACGGCACCCCGGCCTTCGCCCCGGAAGTCAAACTGGCGATCCAGATCGAAGCCATCAAGGCCGACTAAGCAAGCCTCGTTGCCGGCCGCACCCCGCCCATCCAACGGATGCGCGGGGTTTTTTTATTGTTATACTCCCGTCGTTGTTCCCCTTACCACCACTTCAACAACGACAAAAATGCACAAATCACTGATCGCGCTCGCCATCCTGAGCACCGCAGCCCACGCCGATGAAGGCATGTGGATGCCGCAACAGCTGCCACAAGTAGCCAAGCAACTGAAGGCCGCCGGCCTCAAACTCGACCCCGCCAACCTGACCAAACTGACCGAGTTCCCGATGGGCGCCATCGTCAGCCTGGGCGGTTGCTCGGCTTCCTTCGTGTCGCCGCAAGGCCTGGTCGCCACCAACCACCACTGCGTCTACGGCAGCGTGGCGCACAACTCCACGCCGGAACGCGACCTGCTGGCCAATGGCTTCCTGGCCCACAGCTTCGCCGAGGAATTGCCGGCCGCGCCAGGCAGCCGCATCTTCGTGACCAAGGCCGTCACCAACGTCAGCAAGCAGGTGATCACCGCCGATGTCGTCAAACTGAGCGGCAAGAAGCGCAGCGACGCGATCGAGAAGAACCAGAAAGCCATCCAGGCCGAGTGCGAAAAAGACGAGGGCCACCGCTGCACCGTGTCGTCCTACTACGGCGGCCTGGAGTACTACCTGATCAAACAACTGGAAATCCGCGACGTGCGCCTGGTGCACGCGCCACCAGTCGGCGTCGGCAAGTTCGGCGGCGATACCGACAACTGGATGTGGCCGCGCCACACCGGCGACTACGGCTTCTACCGCGCCTACGTCAGCAAGGACGGCAAGGCCGCCGACTTCAGCAAGGACAACGTCCCCTACATTCCGCAGCACTACCTGAAGCTGGCCAAGGAAGGCGTGAAGGAAGGCGACTTCGTCATGGTGCTGGGCTACCCGGGCCGCACCAACCGCCACCGCCTGCCGTCGGAAGTGGCCTACACCTTCGACTGGAGCTACCCGGCCTTCGTCAAGACCTCGGCGGAAAACCTGGCCATCATCGCCGACGCCACCAAGGACAACAAGGACACCGCGCTGAAATACGCGTCGCAGGTCGCCAGCATCAACAACTACTACAAGAACCGCCAGGGCATGCTGGACTCCTACGCCGGCAGCGATATGCTGCAGCGTAAAACCGCCGAGCACGAGGCGCTGAAGACCTGGATCAACGCCAACCCTGCCCGCAAGGCCGAATACGCCGGCGATATCGAGCTGGTGGAAAAGCTGATCGCCCAGCGCGACGCCGAAACCAAGCGCGACTACTTCCTGGCCTCGTCCAAGCCGCGCCTGCTCAACACCGCGCGCATGCTGTACCGCCTGGCCAACGAGAACACCAAGCCTGACGCCGAACGCAAGTCCGGCTACCAGGTCCGCGACGTGCCGCGCATCAAATCGTCGGTGGCAGCGCTGGTGCGCAACTACGATGAAAAAGTCGACAAGGCGCTGGTGATCAACAGCCTGTCGAAATACGCGGCCCAGCCGGCAGCCCAGCGCAACGCCAGCTTCGACGCCATCTTCGGCATCAAGGACGGCATGAGCAAGGCCGACCTGCAAGCGGTGCTGGACGCGATGTACGCCGGCAGCAAGCTGGGCGACGCCGCCGAGCGCGCCAGCTGGATCGGCAAGACGCCGGCGGAGTTCAAGGCCAGCAACGACGCCTTCATCAAGACCGCCGTCGCCATGTACGACATGGACATGAAAAACGAAGCCGACGAGGAAGAACTGGGCGGCAAGCTGCAGCAAGCCTACGCCAACTACATGAAGGCCAAGATCGCCTTCATGCAGAGCAAGGGCCAGGCGGTCTACCCTGACGCCAACAGCACCCTGCGCGTGACCTTCGGCCAGATCGCCGGCCGCGACCACGGCGCCGACGGCACAACCTGGAAGGCCTTCACCACGGTCGAAGGCGTGGCCGCCAAGGCCACCGGCGTGGGCGAGTTCAACGCACCGAAAGCCCAGCTGGCCGCGATCAAGGCCAAGGACTTCGGCAAGTACGCCGATCCGAAACTGAAATCGGTGCCGGTCGCCTTCCTGGCCACGCTGGACATCACCGGCGGCAACTCCGGTTCGGCCGCGCTGAACGCCAAGGGCGAGTGGATCGGCCTAGCCTTCGACGGCACGCTCGACTCCATCATCTCGGACTGGGACTTCAACAAGGCCAACACCCGCGACATCCAGGTCGACCTGCGCTACATCCTGTGGAACATGAAACACGTGGACCACGCCGACAACCTGCTGAAGGAAATGCACGCGGAATAAGCCTCCCCCGCGTCACCCACGAAACCACGCCCCGGCAACGCGGCGTGGTTTTTTTCTTGGATCGGTTACATTAAGGGCTTCCCACAACCGTGTTCAGGAGAAGTCATGGCCGCGAAAAAAGTCGCCGTAGTGATCGGCAGTCTGCGCAAGGATTCGCTCAACCGCAAGTTCGCCCACGAGTTGATCGCGCTGGCGCCGCCGTCGTTGCAGATGGAGATCGTCGAGATCGGCGAACTGCCGCTGTACAACCAGGACCTGGAGGAAAACGGCGCCACCGCACCGCAGACCTGGACCCACTTCCGCCAGCGCATGAAGGAAGCCCAGGCGGTGCTGTTCCTTACGCCGGAATACAACCGCTCGATACCGGCGCCGCTGAAGAACGCCATTGACGTCGGTTCGCGCCCTTACGGCAGCAGCATCTGGAGCGGCAAGCCGGCCGCCATCGTCAGCGTGTCGCCGGGCGCGACGGGCGGCTTCGGCGCCAACCACCACCTGCGCCAAACGATGGTGTTCCTCGACATGCCGCTGTTGCAGCAGCCGGAAGCCTACATCGGCGGCGCCGCCAAGCTGCTCGGCGACGACGGCAAGTTGAACAACGACAGCACGCGGGAGTTCCTGCAAAAGTTCATGACCGCCTTTGCCGCCTGGGTGGACACCAACGCCAAGGCCTGATCAGCGCTTGATCGCCTTGAAGGCGTGGCCGGCCTCGGTCAGCGCGGCCGGCCTGGCCGCGGCCCCGGCCGCCGGCGGCGCCGCGCGTTGCAGCGCCAGCAGCAGCGGCGCATTCCGGTCCGGCAGCAGCGCCAGGTCCGCGCCCGGCAGGCGCTGGGCCAGCGTGCCCGCCGCGTCCGCGCCCACCGGCTCGCAACTGATGTACAGCCGGTACGAGGCCCAGCTGTTGCCTACCTCCAGCATGAAGCCCGCCACATTCACCGAGCCCGGCGGGCCGGGCAGCGCCGTCACACGCAGCCGCGTCTTGCCCTTGCGCAGATGCAGCGAGTCCCAGGTCTGCATCGGATAGAACTGCGGCGGCCGCAGCACCGACTTGGCCGACGCCAGCCCGGCGGCGACCGGCTCCACCACGATCACCGGCAGCTTGCCCAGCGAGGCCAGCGGCGCCACTCCGCCGTAGTGGCCGGCGCTGGCCGGCGTCACCAGCAGCAGGTCGGCCGCCGGCCACCGGCGCGCAGCCTCGGCGCTGTAGGCGTCCGCATCGGCGCCCACGGTCAGGATGGTCAGCCCCTGGAAGCGGATCAGCGCCAGGCCCTTGCCCGCCAGCTGCACCCGCCCCGGCGCGGTCGGCTCCGCCTGCGCCGCGCCGTCCAGCTCGATCACATAGCGCGGTCCGATCTGCGCCAGCCCCACCCTGCACCCCAGCGCCAGCAGCGCCAACACGATCACCGCGCGCCATCCGTAACGGTTGCCCATCGCTTCCTCCCGGCCAAGTTCCAGTTCTCCAGTAGACCACCAGCCGCATAAGGTTTTCTTGAAGCAACTCAATACACGCGCAGTGCCGGGCCGGCGCCGCTCAAAAATCGGGCACGAATGATACAATTCCGCCCTCGGCAGCGCGTTGCAATGCTTACCAAGCGCGGCGTGCCCTCCCCCCAACTCCCTCTGAGATCCAGACCGCCATGCACCCAGACATGCCCACGCCTTACGAACAAGGCAATCAAAACCAGACCACCCTGTGGAGCGAGTGCATCGCCTTCTACCAGGAGCTGGCGCAACGCTTCCCGCAGGTACTGCGTTTCGAGCAGATCGGCACGTCCGACGGCGGCATCCCGGTGCATGCGGGCGTAGTCAGCGCGGACGGCGTGTTCGACCGCGCGCAAATCAAGGCCGAGGGCCGCACGGTCTTCTTCAACAACAACGGCATCCACCCCGGCGAACCCGAAGGTGTGGACGCCTGCATGGCCATCGTGCGCGACCTGTGCTTCGATCCGGCCCGCCTCGCCGCGCTGGGCAAGACCGTGCTGCTGTTCGTCCCGCTGTACAACGTCGACGGCGCGCTGAACCGCGCCAACACCTCGCGCGTCAACCAGGACGGGCCGGAGCAATTCGGCTTCCGCGGCAACAGCCGCCACCTGGACCTCAATCGCGACTTCATCAAATGCGACACGCTCAACGCGCAGCTGTTCAACCAGCTCGTCACCAGCTGGGATCCGGACGTGATGGTGGATACCCACACCTCCAACGGCGCCGACTATCCATACACGATGACGCTGATCCACACGCAGGCGGACAAGCTGGGCTACGGCCTCGGCCCCTTCCTGCGCGAGACCATGCTGCCGCATATCTACGCGCAGATGGAAGCGAAGGGCTGGCCGACCTGCCCCTACGTCAACCCGGTGCAGGACACGCCGGACGACGGCATCGCCGAATTCCTGGAAGTGCCGCGCTTCTCGACCGGCTTCGCGGCGCTGCATCACGTGATCGGTTTCATGCCCGAGACGCACATGCTCAAGCCCTTCAAGGACCGCTACGAATCGATGCGCGCGCTGCTGGACGTGACCATGGCCTTCACCGTCTCGCACGGTGAGCAGATCCGCAAGCTGCGCGCCGACGCGCGCGAGCAGGCCGCCAACGCCAAGGAGTGGACCGTGAGCTGGAAGATGGACGAAGCGAATCCATCGACCTTCCGCTTCAAGGGCTACGCGGCCAAGCGCAGCCCAAGCCTGCTGGGCGACTACATCCGCCTGTCCTACGATCGCAGCCAGCCATGGGAAAAGGACATCGCCTACTACAACAGCTTCGTGCCGTCGACCACCGTGCGCGCGCCGAAAGGCTATGTGGTGCCGCAAGCCTGGCGCGAAGTCATCGAGCGCCTGCAGTGGAACGGCGTGGAGATGGCGCGCTTCGACGAAGCCTCCACCTTCGAGGCGCAGTACTACCACATCGCCTCCGTCACCTCGCGCCCGAACGCCTACGAAGGCCATATGTACCACGACGAGATCGAGCTGGAAGCACGCACCGGCAGCTTCACCGTGCAGCCGGGCGACTACTTCATCCCGCTCAAGCAGGCCAACGCCCGCTATGCCGTCGAGACGCTGGAACCGCAAGGCCACGACTCCTTCTTCCGCTGGGGTTTCTTCAACAGCGTGCTGGAGAAAAAAGAAGCCTACTCCGACTACGTGTTCGAAGACCTGGCGCTGGAGATGCTGGAAACCGAGCCTGAACTGAAGGCGAAATTCGAACAATGGAAGGCCGCCAATCCGGCGCTGCTGACCAGCCAGGACAAGGTCCTCGGCTTCATCTTCGAAAACGGCAAGCGCCACGCGGAGCCGGAATGGCGCCGCTACCCGGTGCTGTCCGTCCTCTAAATACTGCAACAACCCGCATCACCACATGCGCGCGGCGGCGATCCCGCGGCGCGCATGCTAGCTGCCCACAAGGCCATAGCCCATGCATTACGCACTAAACCTGCGCACGTTTTTCTACAGCCATTACTTTTACCTGGGCCTGCGCTTCGCCGCGGGCCTGGTCGGCGTCACCCTGATCACGCTGCAATTCGCCGGCCTGGCCACCGCCATGACGGTGTGCATCGGCGCGCTCTGCACCGCGCTGATGGACATGCCCAGCCCCCTGCGCCACAAGTTCAACGAGATGAGCGCCTCGGTGCTGCTGTGCAGCGCCGTCACCTTGTTGATCAGCCTTTGCGCGCCGGTGCATTGGCTGCTGATGACGATGCTGGTGGCGATCAGCTTCCTGGCCTGCATGATGGTCGTCTACGGCAAGAAGTCGATGCCGCTGCAACTGGCCACGCTGTTCATCATGACCATGTCGATGGAACACGACATGACGGCGCGCCAGTCCTTCATCCACACCGGCCTGTTCACCTTGGGCGCGGTGGCCTACCTGGCCTACGCGATGGGCATCTCGTGGATACTGCGCCACCGCATCAAGCAGCAGGTGCTGGCCGAGGCGCTGTTCGAGCTGGCGGCCTACATCGACATCAAGGCCGACTTCTACGACACCCGCTACAACCTCACCGAACAATTCAACAAGCTGGTACGCCATCAAAGCCTGCTGGCCGACCGCCAGCAGGCCTCGCGCGACCTGATACTGCGCAGCCACCAGAACAGCAAGGACGCCATCGTCGTGCAGACCCACGTCTGCATGCTGGACCTGTATGAGCTGGTGCTGTCCACCCACACCGACTACGCGCAGCTGCGCGTGCACCTGGCCGATTCGCCGGTGCTCAAGACGCTGCACGACCTGGCCTACAAGGCGGCGCGCGATATCGAATCGGTGGCCTACGACGTCACGCGCAAGAAGGCCTCCTACCCGGAGATCAGCTACGAGCCGGAGCTGGCCGCCATCGAGGCGGAGCTGGCGTCCCTGCAGCGGCGCGTGGACGAGGGCAAGCCGGCGCAGGAAGCGCTGGCCGTGCTGCGCGCGCAGCGCAACAAGATCCGCGCCATCATCAAGATGATCGGCGAACTGCACCAGGCCAGCCAGAAGGCCTACGACACCACGCCGTTCTGGGTCGACGCCGACATGGGGCCCTTCCTGTCGCAGCAGAAGTACGAGCTGCGCATGATCCTGTCGCACCTGCGCTTCGATTCGCCGATCTTCCGCTTCTCGCTGCGGGTGGCGATGGCGATTTCCGTGGGCCTGGCGGTGGCCTCGTGGCTGCCGTATGCGGCGCACAGCTACTGGATCGTGCTGACCATCGTCATCATCCTCAAGCCCAGCTTCAGCATGACCAAGCAGCGCCGCAGCGACCGCATCGTCGGCACCATCATCGGCTGCGTGATCACGGCGCTGATCATCAAGTACCTGAACTATCCGGCGGCGATACTGGGCTTCCTGATTTTGTCGACGGTGGCCACGCCGACCTTCATCTACGTGCGCTATCGTTACGCGGCCATCGCGGTCAGCATCATGATCCTGCTGCAGATGCACCTGATCGCGCCGGGCAACCACGACCTGATCGTCGAGCGTTTGATCGACACCTTCATCGGCGCGGCGGTGGCGACCGCGTTCAGCTTCGTGCTGGCCAGCTGGGAATATCAAACTTTGCCGCGCCTGATCCGCGAAGTGCTGGAGGTGAACCTGCGCTACATGCAGGCCAGCTTCGATCTGCTGCAGGGCAAAGGCAAGGACGATTTCGCGTATCGCATCGAGCGCAAGCGCCTGATGGACAGCCTGGCCGCGCTCAGCTCCGCGCTGGTGCGCATGCTCGACGAGCCGGCGCGCAAGCAGCGCGCGGTGGAGGACATCAACCTGTTCATCGTGCAGAACTACCTGCTGGTGGCGCACGTGGCCGCGCTGCGCGCCATCCTGCGCCGCCATGTGAAGGAGCTGCCGACGGAGCCAGTCAACGCCATGCTGCGCGAGAGCCATGAGCAGGTGATGCACACGCTGGCGCAGGCATTGGTGCCGCAAACCGCAGGCGCCACGCCGGCGACTGCGCCGGTGACTGCAGCGGCGCCGGCGACGACTGCGCCAGCGGCGGCCACTGCGCTCGACTCCGCGCCCGCTACCGCACCGGCCATCGCGCCAGCCACCGCCGACGGCGCCGCCATGCCGTGGTCAGGCTGGCCGCTGGTCCAGCGCCGCATTCGCCTGTTGCAGGCGGACGCCCTGAAGATCATCGTCCACAGCGAAGCCATCGTCCGCAACGTGGCCTGATCCGGCCCTGCGCCAGCAGCCCTGGCGCAGGCCTGTTAAGATTAAAGGATGACCGCCACCTCCCCGTCTTCCTTCAGCACCCGCGACCTGATCTCCGCCCTGTTCGTAGTCCTCATCTGGGGCACCAACTTTGTCGCGATGAAGGTCGGTCTGCGCCACCTCACACCGTTCCAGATGGGCGCCGCCCGCTACGTGTTCGCCGTCCTTCCGCTGATCCTGTTCATCCGCCCGCCCAAGCTGCCGGTCAAATGGATCGTCGCTTATGGCCTGTGCCAGGGCGTCGGCCAATTCGGCCTGCTGTTCCTGTCGCTGCGGATCGGCATGTCGGCCGCATTGGCCTCTGTGATCCTGCAAACGCAAGTCTTCTTCACCGCCTTCTTTGGTTTCGCGCTGCTGCACGAACGCGCCAGCCGCCAGCTGCAAGCGGGCCTGCTGCTGGCCGCCGTCGGGCTGGTGTGCTTCGGCATGAACTACGTGCAGCCCGGCCACGCGGGCGGCACCACCGCCGGCGGCTTCGTGCTATGCCTGGCCGCCGCCGCGATGTGGGCGGCGTCGAACATCGTCGTGCGCCGCGCGCAGCAGGCCACGCCGCAGTTCGATGTAGTGGGATTCATGGTCTGGTGCAGCCTGGTGCCGATACTGCCGTTCATCGGCCTGTCGCTGGCCTTCGACGATCCGGCCACGCGCTGGAGCTGGACCAGCGCGCCATTGGACACCTGGATCTCGGCGGCCTACCTGGGCTGGATGGCGACCATCCTCGGCTACGCCATGTGGACACGTTTGCTCAAGCGCCATCCGGTCAACCGCGTGGCGCCGTTCAGCCTTGGCGTGCCGGTGGTCGGCATCAGCGCCGGCATGATCGCGCTGGGCGACGTCATCACCGGCTGGCAGTGGGCCGGCATCGCACTGATCGTCGCCTCGCTGATCTGCACCATGTTCGGCGGACGCTGGCTCGGCCAGCGCGGCTAATCAGGCGAAGCAAACCCGGTTGCGGCCCGTCTGCTTGGCGCGGTACAGCAGCGCGTCGGCTTTTTGCAGCATCGCTTCGGCGGTGCCTGCGGCCAGGTCGGCGTACACGCCCATGCTCATCGTAACCTTCAGGTCGGGATGCACCTCATGCCACGGGAACCCTTCGATCAGGTTGCGCAGCTTGTCGCACAGCGCGGCCGCTTGCGGCAGCTCGGTCTCCGGGAAGGCGATCACGAATTCCTCGCCGCCGTAGCGCGCCACCAGGTCGCTCAGGCGCATATGGCTGCGCAGGATCTCCCCCACCTGGCGCAGCACCGCGTCGCCGGTGGCGTGCGAGAACTGGTCGTTGATGCGCTTGAAGAAATCGATATCGCCGATCACCACGCTCAATGGCCGCTTGTGGCGTACCGCATGGCTGAACAGCGTGGTCGCATGCTCGTCGAAGTGGCGGCGGTTGTGCAGCTTGGTCAACGCGTCGCGCACACTCAGTTCGCGCATCTGCTCGGCCTGCGCCAGTATGGTCTGGTGAGTGGCCTTCAGCTCCTCGTGCGAATGCGCCAGCTGCTCGCTCATGTCGTTGAAGGCGCTGGCCAGCGCCGCCACTTCATCCTTGCCCTCCACCGGCACCCGCTGCAGCAGCGAACCGCCGTGCATGGCGCGCACCGCGTCGGTCAGGTGACTGAGCTTGCGGCTCAAGCCCCGGCTTAACAGTACGCCCAGCAGCACCGCCAGCGCCGCCGCGCCGGTCACGCCGGCCAGCAGCGCCTCGCGCATCGCGTCTATGTACTGCATTTCCTGTTTGCTGGGCGTGAAGATCCCTTCCGGCGAAATGTAGGCGGCCACCCGGTTGCCCACCATGACGGCACGCGCATCCTTGCGGGCCGACTCGGGCAGCAGTTCACCGGGCCGGTACACACCGGCGCCCAACAGCACGCGGTAATCCTGGTCGGCGACGATGAAGTGGTATGGCGGCTCACCGTTGCCGCGGCGCGGCGGCGGCGGACGGTCGCCGCGCCGCGCAGGGTCTTCGCCCTGCGGAGGGCCCGGACGCTCCTCGCCCTGTGGAGGCCCCTGACGCTCTTCGCCCTGTGGAGGCCCCGGGCGGTATTCACCTGGCGGTGGTCCTGGACGCTCTTCATCCTGTGACGGCCCTGGACGGTCCTCACCCTGCGGCGGTCCCCGACGCTCTTCGCCCTGCTGCCCCGGCGGAGGGCCGCCTTGCACCTCCCGCCGGCTGTGCATGAACTCCTCGAAGGACTCCTGGCCGCCGGCGGCCTGCCAGCTGCCGTACTTTTGCATGTAAGCGCTCATGCCCTCGTAAAAGGTGTCGGCGGCGTGCTGGCGACGGATCACATCGACCTTCTTGGTCATGCCCACATAGGCCAGGCCGCCCACCATGACCACCGCCGCCAATCCGGTCAGCAACAGGGCCAGCATGAATTTCGTGCGCAGGGACATCGGAGCTCCATCAAATTATTGCCAGTTGGACAGCAATGATACCTGATGGACGCCCCGCCGTAAAAAATCCGAGCTTAAAAAGTTACTCTTAAGAACGCATTCTTCATAGGGAAAGTCGCCAGTTATATTGAATGCTTATGGCTAGTATCACAAATCAAAAGTTTATTTATTACTGAAAGACGAGCATACTGCACTGCAACAAACAAACAAACATTTAAAGGAGCTTGCCATGAGCGCATCGAACAACCTGACTTACACCGACTTCGCCACCCCTGGCTACGCCAGCAATGTTGCCGCCGCAGCGCGCCAGCTGGTTGCCGCACTGTTCGCCGTCAAGCCACGTCCAGCCGTTGTGGCGGACGAAGTTGTCTCGCCGCGCCAGAAGGCATCCTCCGCCGCCTGGCTGAACAGCATGGCGAATGACTGCGAACGTCATTCCCCTAGCCTGTCCGCCGAACTGCGCTTCCTGGCCTCGCGCGGCTAATTGAACCGAATTTAACTTACTGGAGATCACCATGCTGACCATCATCGAAAACCTGCCTGCCGCCATCGCCCTGTCGGGCCTCGTACTGCGCCTCTACCTGGGCGCCAACCCAGGCAAAGAAGAAGCGTAAGCTGCCGCACCAAACAAAAAGCCCCGGTTACGCGCAAGCGGCCGGGGCTTTTTAACGTCGCGAGGTTTTACGCGGCGTGATTCAATCGCGAATTGCGCATGCCGTACAAGAAGTAGGTCAGCACCGCCGCGCTCATCCAGATGATGAAGATGGTGTAGGTCGTCATCGACAGGCCGAACATCAGGTACAGGCAGGCGGCGATGCTCAGGCCCGGCACCACGTACGGGCCGAACGGCACGCGGAAGCCTTTGGTGCCCTTGCCGTTTTCCTTCTTGCGCATCACCGGCACCGCCAGCGACACCACGATGAAGGCCGTCAGCGTACCCATGCTGACCATATCCCACAGGAAGGTCGCATCCACGAAACCGGCCACCAGGCCGACCACGATGCAGACGATCAGCGTGTTATGCACCGGCGACGCCGTGCGCGGGTTCACCTTCTGGAACGACTTGGAAATCAGGCCGTCTTTCGAGATCGCGTACAGGATGCGGGTCTGGCCGTAGATCGTCACCAGCGTCACGCTGAACACCGAGATCACGGCGCCCGCCGCCAGCACCAGCGCCGGCCAGGTCTTGCCGGTGACGTTTTGCAGGATCACGGCCAGGCCGGCTTCCTGCCCGGCGAACTTGTAGGCCGGCTGCGCGCCCATGGCCGCCACGGCCACCAGCAGGTAGAACAAGGTGACGATACCCAGCGCCGACAGGATGCCGATCGGCACGTTGCGCTTCGGATCGCGCACCTCCTCGCCGGCGGTGGCCACGGTGTCCAGCCCGATAAAGGAGAAGAACACGGTGGCCGCGGCGGCCGTCACGCCGGTCATGCCGGTGATGTGCACGCCGTTGTCCGGGCTGAAGAAAGGGTGGAAATTGTTTATATCAAATCCCGAGAACGCGATCGCCACGAAGAAGATCAGGATCGCCAGCTTGATCATCACCATGATGGCGTTGGTGGTGGCCGATTCCTTGGTGCCGCGTATCAGCAGCAGGCAGCACAGGCCGACCAGCAGGATCGGCGGCAGGTTGATGTGGCCAAGGTGCAGCTCCATGCCCTTGGGCGTGGAGACGATCATCGGCGAGCGCAGCATCTCGGGGATGTGCCAGCCGAAGGCGTTGTTGAGGAAGTTGTTCAGGTAGTCCGACCAGCCGATCGCCGTGGCGCTGGCCGCCAGCCCGTATTCAAGCAGCAGGCAGGCCGCCATGATGAAGGCCAGGAACTCGCCGACCGTGGCGTACGCGAACGAGTACGACGAGCCGGACGCCGGAATGCGGAACGACAGCTCGGCATAGCACAGCGCGGTCAGGCCGGCGGTGATGGCGGCGAACAGGAAGGACAGGATCACGGAAGGCCCGGCTTTTGGCACGGCCTCCACCATCGTGAAGAAGATACCGGTGCCGATCGTGGCGCCGACACCAATCATCGTCAAGGGGAACAAGCCTATGGAGCGGTGCAGGCTGTTGCTACTGGTAGGAGCAGGTTCTACTCGGTTATCGACCGGCTTGGTACGGGTCAGTTTCTGGACCAACGTTTGGTTCACAGGCAATCCTTGTGGGAGATATGTACGGGCAAAAAAACTAAGCGATTATAGGGCCTTCCGGCCCATCGCAATACAGTAATTTTGTGTTAGAAAAACAACTCGGACGCCAGGCGGGGCAAGGGCTCCGTTACAGTTGCTTACTTTTGATACAGCGGGATGTATAGATTGGAAATTGTTGTCAAGCTACTCTAGGCTCAAGTGTTACATCCAGCCAATAAGGAGACCATCATGCCAATTCAAAAGATCCCTACCGTATCCCGGCGTATCCATCCTGCCGTCGCGGGCGCCGCCGTTGTTTTGCTGGGCCTGGCGGGCACCTTGGCGACCTGGCTGGTGCGCGGTTAAGCGTACGCCCCGAGGTAATCGCGCTTGCCGACCGGGACGCCCTGGTTGCGCAGGATGTCGTGGGCGGTGGCGATGTGGAAGAAGAAGTTCGGCAACGCGAACGTCAGCAGGTAATCGTCCCCTTTGAACTCCGGCTGGAACGAACCAAAATTAAGTTTGATCGCGCGCGCCTCGCTGCCCGCGAAATCGCTTTCAGAGACGCTGTCCAGGTAGGCGATGGTGTCGGCGATCCGCTGCTGCAATTGGGCGAACGAGGTTTCGTTGTCTTCAAACTTGGGCGCGGGCACGCCGCTCAGGCGCTCCACCGACAATTTCGACGTATCGCTGGCGCGCTGCACCTGCGCCGACAGCGGCAACATATCATCCGCCAGCCGCGCGGAGATCAGCGCATCCGGCACCGAGCCATGCTGCTCGGCGTAGGCCTCCGCCTTCCCCAACAAGTCCGACAGCACCTTCAAGCCACGCACAAACACGGGCACCGACACCCGATGCATCGATAACGACATCGCGAACTCCAATTGGTAAGGAAGAGCTTGTGAGTGTAACGCAAGCCTAGTCGATCCGCAGCACGCATGAAACGATCAGGCCAACTGGTCGACGTTGTTGCCAATCTTGCTGGTGTCGGATGTCTTGTCGGGATGGGAGATGCTGTAGACCAGCTGCTCCTGCGCGGAGACTGTGCCGTCCTTGTTGGTGTCCGCCGCTTCGTAGGTTTTGGTCGAGCTGCTGGAGCTGCCGACGCCGCCCGCACCGCCGCCACCGCCCGCACCACGTCCGCCTTCCGCATGCTGGCCGCCTTGCGGGCCGCCGGGGCCACCCGCTTCGCCGCCATTGGGGCGCGGTGGCGCGAAGGTGCCGCTCTTGATCGCGGTCTCGAGGTCGGATTGGGTGATCGATCCAGTCTTCTGCGTATCGATCGCGTCGAACTGCTTGGTGGCGTCGTCGGCCGATACGCCCTTCGACTCCAGCCCCGATACGAATTCGTCCTTGTTGACCTTACCGTCCTTGTCGGCATCCAGGTCCTTGAACACCTTGGCTGCGAAGCGCGCCGCCCCTTTCGCAGGATCGAAGGAGGTGGCCTGAGTGCTGCCGCTTGAAACGCCGCTGATTGCTGTCGTCATGTCGATTACTCCGTAGTTAAGGAATGCTATTCCTGTTAACGAAACAATCGGTGTAACTATGACCCCGCAAAGTGTAAAGCGGCGTAAAGATCAGGAAACGCGCACCACCATCAGCCCTGCACGCAGGCCGACGCGCACGTCCGGGTTCGGGAATACCACCAACTCCTCGGGATGCTGAACGGTATAAACAGTATCACCATCGCGAGCGATTTCCTCGCCCTGCTTGAGCGCCGTGAAGTTGTGCGTCTCTTTGCCGAACGCCATCTGGAACTTGTCGCTCAACTTGATGATCTGGCGCGCCGTGTTGAACACGTGCGGCTGCTGCCTGGCCTCGCGCTTGGCCGCGCCGCGCAGCAGGTCGTCCAGCGCCTGCGACGCATCGGCGAACTGCGACAGGTCGTTCTGCCCCAATGTGCCGATACGTCCCAGCTCCACCGTGGTGCCGGCCGCCGCGTGATGCTCGGCCGAGTAGTAGCTGTACGTCCCCACCGAAGCGGGATTCATGATGACCGCACCAATGCCGGCCAAACCGAGCCACTCGATCAACTCGCGGCGCGGCTGGTCGGGAATCAGCTCCGGCACGATGGCGAAGGTCGGATACACCGACGGCCGTATCGCCGTATGCAGATCCAGATGCCAGCGCACCGGCCCCGCGCCCTCGAAGAAGGCGGCGGTGGCGGCGATCATCACATCGGCGCGCGCCGCTTCGGCAGTGCCTTCCAGCGAACCGCGCTCCTTGCGGAACATGCGGTTCAAGTCAGCGTCGATGAAACGCTTGCCAGCCCTGATCGCGCCGATATTGCCGACGCAAAGCATCAGGTTGACCGCGAGCGAGGAAGCCTGCTGCGACAAGGCCTCCAGCAGATACGCCACCACCTCGATCGGTCCGGTCTCGTCGCCGTGCACGCCGACCGAAACCAGCACGCTCGGACGTTCACCCTCGGCCTTGATCGTCAGGATGCCGTCGGCCGGCTGCGTCACCGCAAAACCGGCCGCCGAAAAGCGCCGCGCGACCGCGCTGAAATCCGCTTCAGCCAGTGCGCGCACCGACTCAGGCAAGGCCTTGGGTAATTCGTCGCTCATTACACCACCAGCATCGTGTTACCGGAATTGGTCGCCTCGGACAACGCCCAAACGTCCAGCATTGCCTGTTCCAGATCGGCCGCCGCAGCATAGCCGGACAAGCCCAGCGTGTTGGCGACGACTTCCACCGCCTCCGACGCCGTATGGCCGCCGGTCGCATGCTGCAGCACCTGCGACAGCAGGCGTTGCTGCGTGCGGCGCAGCGCATTCTGCGCGTAGCTGCGCAGCTGCTCCTGCGAACGGCTGGTGGCAGGCAGCTTCAGGCCGCGCTCCAGCGTATCGATGCCGACCTGCGCGCGCAGCGCCAGGCCCACTTGCAGGAACGCCGGCAGGTCCATGCCTTCCGGACGCGATACCGACAGCGCCGCGAACACAAACGCCGCCACCGCATCGATCGCATCGACAGCCTTCCACGCTTGCACGAATTCGGCGCGCAGGCCGGACGTGATGTCCGCATCCGACTGGCCGTCGGCAGGCGTCAACTGCGCCAGCGTCTCAGGCTTGGCGAACAGCTTGGTCAGCTCGGCCACGCCGGCGCGCAGCTGGTCGGCAGGCACCGACAGCGCGCCTTCGATCACCGACTTTTGCAGCACGCGGGTGCGCGCATCGACCTTGATCGACACGGCGCGCGGCACCTTCAGCGCATCCGCATCCAGCGTCGTGAAGATCGGCGCCAGGTTCAGCGCGGACCATGCCTGGCCCCACGCCAGGATCACTTCCGATTCGTCCACGCCATGTTCGCCGGCCAGTTGGCGCAGCATCAGCGGACCGCAGCGGTTGACCGATTCGTTGGCCAGCACGGTCGCCAGGATGGCGTTGGCCAGCGGGTGCGCCAGCGCCGGACGGGTGGCCACCAGCAGGTCCGGGAAGTACGGCTTCAGCACCGACTCGGCCCAGCTCAGGTCCGTCAGCGGCAGCGCCGACAGGATGCGCTTGTAGCGATTCTTCACGTTGGCGATCACCACCGCCAGTTCCGGCGTGGTCAGGCCACGGCCGTCGGCCTTGCGGCGCGCCAGTTCGGCCACCGATGGCAGCTGCTCCAGTTCACGCGACAGCGCGCCCTCTTCCTCCAGCGACGCGATCAGCGCGGCATAGCCATCCTGCACCGCGGCGTCGACCTGCGCCTGCGCCTCGCGTACCAGCAGCTGCGTTTGCAGCGTGTTGTCGCGCAGGACCAGGCGTTCGATGTCGGCGGTCATTTCGTTCAGCACGCGGTTGCGGTCTGCCTCGCTCAACTGGCCGGCGTTCATTTCCACGTCCAGCCACATCTTCGCGTTCACTTCATGGTCCGAGCAATCCACGCCGGCCGAGTTGTCGATCGCATCGGTGAAGATGCGGCCACCCGCCAGCGCGAACTCGATGCGGCCGGCCTGGGTCGCGCCCAGGTTGCCGCCTTCCGCCACGACCTTGCAGCGCAGCTGGTTGCCGTCCACGCGGATGTTGTCGTTGGCGCGGTCCTTGACCTGTGCATGCGATTCGGTCGACGCCTTGATGTAGGTGCCGATGCCGCCGTTGTAGAACAGGTCCACAGGCGCCAGCAGGATGCGGTGCATCAGTTCTTCAGGCGGCAGCGAGGTTTCCTCGATATCCAGCGTGGCGCGGATCTGCGGCGACAGCTCGATGCTGCGGGCGCTGCGCGGGAACACGCCACCGCCGGCCGAGATCAGCTCCTTGTTGTAGTCATCCCACGAGGAGCGCGGCAGCGCGAACATGCGTTCGCGTTCGACGAAGGATTTTTCCATGTCCGGATTCGGATCGAGGAAGATGTGACGGTGATCGAAGGCCGCCACGATTTTCAGTTTGCGCGACAGCAGCGCGCCGTTGCCGAACACGTCGCCCGACATGTCGCCCACGCCGACCATCGTCACCGGAGTGGCGTGGATGTCGTGGTCCATCTCGTAGAAGTGGCGCTTGACGGCTTCGAACGCGCCCTTGGCGGTGATGCCCATCTTCTTGTGGTCGTAGCCGTTCGAACCGCCCGACGCGAACGCGTCGCCCAGCCAGAAGCCGCGCTGCACGGCGATGCCGTTGGCGATGTCGGAGAAGGTCGCGGTGCCCTTGTCGGCGGCCACCACCAGGTATGGATCGTTGCCGTCGTAGCACACGGTGTCGGCCGGCGAAACGATTTTGCCCAGCACGCGGTTGTCGGTCATTTCCAGCAGGCTGGCGATGAACAGGCGGTACACCGCTTCGCCTTCGGCCGCGATGGTTTCACGCACGGCGTCCTTCGGCATCTGCTTGCAGACGAAGCCGCCCTTGGCGCCGGCCGGCACGATGACGGCGTTCTTCACCATCTGCGCCTTCACCAGGCCGAGGACTTCGGTGCGGTAGTCTTCCATGCGGTCCGACCAGCGCAGGCCACCACGGGCGACCGGGCCGCCGCGCAGGTGCACGCCTTCGAAGCGGCGCGAGAACACGAAGATCTCGCGGAACGGACGCGGCTCCGGCACCAACGACAGATTGCTGGTGTCGAACTTGAAGATGATCTTGTCGCCCTTCTGGTTGTTCTGGAAGTAGTTGGTGCGCAGCGTGGCGGACATCAGGTCCGTCATCGCGCCCAGCACTTCTTCGCTGTCGGCGTGGTTGATCGCAGGCAGGCGGCTCTTGATGCCGGCCAGCGCGTCCAGCGCGGCGGCGCGGGTGGCGTCGTCCAGCGCAGGATTAAAGCGCTGCAGGAAGGCGTCCACCAACTGCTTGACCACCACCGGCTGCTTGCGCAGCGTCTCGGCGATGTAGCGCACCGAGAAGCGGCTGCCGGTCTGGCGCCAGTAGCTCATGTAGGCGCGCACCAGCTGCACCTGGCGCACACTCAGGCCGCCTTCGATGACCAGGCCATTCAGGCGGCCGTCTTCGGCTTCGTTGTTGAACAATGCGGTGAACAGCTCCTGCGCGACCGGCACGATTTCCGCCTTGGCCAGGTTGGCGCCGCTGGCGGCATCGACCGACAGGCTGGTGACGAAATGACGCTTGCCGTCAACGCGCAGCGAGTGCGCCTGTTCGCGGTCGATCGCCACGCCGGCATTATGCAGCGCTGGCAGGATGGTCGACAGCGACGGTACGCGGTCGACCGAGTACAAACGGATGGTGGTGGCATCGGCCACGGTCTCCACGCGCACGTCCACGCGCGACGGATCGGTGTTGCGCAGGATGGTGCCCAGGTCGTGGAAGGCGGCTTCCGGCGCGGTCGCGGCGACGTAGTCGGTCGGCAGCGTCGCGCACATCTTGCGCAGGCTGGCGCGCAGCGGCACGTCGGCCACGGCATCGGCCAGTGCGGAGAACTGGTCGTGCCAACCGTCCAGCACCGACAACAGCGGTTGCTGGATGTCGGATTCCAGGTCCAGCGGATAGCGCGCGCCGTGGGCGATCAGGTACACGCGGGCCAGCGGGCCGTCGGCCACCAGCGTCTGCGAGCTGACATGCTGGGCGCCGGAACTGGCTTGCAGCGCCTTGGCCAGCGACGAAGCGACGCTGGCGCTGTAACGCTCGCGCGGCAGGTAGACCAGCACGTTCAGGTGGCGCGCATACACGTCGCGGCGGGCGAACACCTTGGTGCGCGGCTGCTTGTACAGCGACACCACGGCGCCGCATACTTCGGCCAGCCATTCAGGTTCCGCTTCCAGCGCTTCGGTGCGCGGCAGCGATTCCAGGATCTCGATGAATTTCTCGGCGCGGAAGCCTTCCTGGCGCACGCCGGCGATGCTCAGCACCTTGGCCACGCGGCCACGCGCGAACGGCAGGCGGTTCAGCGGCGTCGCGGTGGCGGCGCGGGTGAACAGGCCCACAAAGCAGTATTCGCCCAGGATCGCGCCTTGCGCGTCGGTGTGGCGGATGCCGATGAAGTCCAGCTGCTGGTCGCGGTGCAGCGTGCCTTCCACGTCGGCCTTGACGATGGACAGCGTGTTGACGCGCTTCGACAGCGTGTCGAAGTCGCCGGGGATGTTGGCCAGGCAGGTGCCGTAGACCGGATGCGCCGTATCCCGCAGCACGCCGATGCGGCTCGGGATGTCGCGTTCCAGTTCGCGCGCGCCCGGCTTGACCTGGTAGTAGGCGTAGCCGAACGGCTCGAAGCCTTCGGTCTTGGCCCATTCCAGGAAGGCGGCGACTTCCTTGCCTTCTTCGCCGTGCGCTGCGGCTTCGGCGCCGATGCGGCTGAAGTGTTCCAGCATCGCGGCCTTGTCGCGGCGAACCACGGCGGCGTCGCGCGACACCATTTCCAGACGCTCGGCCAGCATGCCGATTTCGGCGTCGGCCAGGTCTTCGGACAGCAGGCACATGACGTAGGATTCGAGCTTGGCGCCGGCCTGGCCGACGGCGGTGACCACGCCGTCCGCGTTACGCGTGACCGGCAGCACCGAGTTCAGGACACCGCTGACGCCCACGCGCAGCTTGCGCATCGCCATGACGATCGAATCGACCAGGTATGGCATGTCGTCGTTCAGGACCAGCAGCGCGGTGGCCATGCCGCCGCGGCCATCCTCGTAACGCAGCTTGGCGATTTGCGCGCCGGAGCCGGAACGCTTGGAGGCTTGCGTGAAACCGTCCCACAAAACCGGGGCAAGGCTGCCGGGGGCGGTGCCCGCCAGGTCTTCATCGTCCAGGGATCCGAGCCAGGCGCTGATCAGCGCCGCGACCTGGCTGCTGTCGCTGGCCGGCTTGCTGGCGTTGACCAAATCCAGCGTCTGTGCGCGCAGGTCTTGTGGCATTTGTTTCATCGTGCTTCTCCAATACGTTATGTGTATTTTATGTTGCAGGGCCGCGCCGGCTTGTGGCTGCGCGGCGGTGGTCGAGTGTAATTAAACACCAAATCGTCATATGGGGGCGAAAATCTGTTTTACAAATCGTACAGCCCTGGCAGGCCCAGAATGCGGCTCAAGTCTTCCAGCGCGGTGTGGACCTCGATCGCCAGCGCCGGATCGGCCAGGTCGGACGGTTCCAGACGGTCGCGGTAATGCTTCTCCACCCACGCCACCAGCGTGTGGTACAGCGTCTCGGTCATCACCACGCCTTGATGCATCGCAGCCGCTTCGGCGTCGGTCAGCGCCACGCGCAGGCGCAGGCACGCGGGGCCGCCGCCGTTGCGCATCGACTGGCGCAGGTCGAAGTGAATCAGTTCATCGACCGCGTTGCCGCTGGCGACCAGGCCTTGCAGATAGGCCGCGACGGCGGCGTTTTCCTCGCACTCCTGCGGGATCACCAGCGCCATCTTGCCGTTGTCCTTGCTCAGCAGCTGGCTGTTGAACAGATAGCTGTGCACCGCGTCGGCCACCGACACCTTGGCGGTATCGACGCGGATCGCGTTCAGGTCCGCGCCCACGCCGCCCATCGCGCGGCGCAGCTGTTCCAGCGCACCCGCTTCGTCGGCGAAAGCCTGCTCGTGGTAGAACAGCACATTGCCGTTGCCGACCGCGATCACATCGTTGTGGAACACGCCCTGGTCGATCACGTCCGGATTCTGCTGGATGTAAACGGTGCGTTCGGCGGACAGGCCGTGCAAGCGGGCCACGGCCTGCGATGCTTCCAGGGTCTGGCGGGCCGGGTATTTTTTAGGCGCCGGCGCGGAGGCGTCGAACTCGGTGCGGCCGTAGACGAACATCTCGACGGCGGCGCTGCCGTGGTCCTTGCACAGGCGCGTGTGGTTGGCCGCGCCCTCGTCTCCGAACGCCGGCGTGCCTGGCAGCGCGTCGTGCACGGCGAAGTGCTTCTCGTCCTTGAAGATGGCGCGCAGCGAGCGTGCCGACTGCGCGTGCTCGAAGGCGCGATGCAGCTTGTTATTCAGGTTGGCGGCGGTGAAGTGGGTGCGGCCGTCGGCGCTGTCGGCGGACGGGCTGACCGTGGCCGCGTTGGCGGTCCACATCGGCGATGCCGAGTAGGCGCACGCCAGGATCACCGGCGACTCCTTGGCGGCCTTGGCCAGCACCTCGGCATCGCTGCCGGTGAAACCGATGCTGCGCAGCAGGCGGAAATTCGGACGGTCCTGCGGCGGCAGCAGCGCCTGGCCGAAGCCGCGCGCAGCCAGTGCGCGCATCTTGGCCAGCCCTTGCAGCGCCGCCAGCTTCGGATTCGAAGCGCTCTTGACGTTGCTGAACGAGGCCACATTGCCGAACGACAGACCGGCGTAGTTGTGCGATGGGCCTACCAGGCCGTCGAAGTTGAATTCGCGTGCGCGCATCTCGGTTCCTTAGAAGTGCATGCCCGGCGACAGCTTCGCAGGCATTTCAAGTACATTGTTTTCGATCGAAGCGACCGGATAGGCGCAGTAGTCCGCCGCGTAGTAGGCGCTCGGGCGATGGTTGCCCGATTTGCCCACGCCGCCGAACGGCGCGCTGCTGGCGGCGCCGGTGGTCGGACGGTTCCAGTTGACGATGCCGGCGCGCGCGCGGACCTGGAAGATCTTCCACAGGTTTTCGTCGTTCGAGATCAGCGCGGAGGCCAGGCCGAATTCGGTGGCGTTGGCGGCCTTGATCGCGCTGTCGAAGTCCGCCACGCGGATCACCTGCAGCAGAGGGCCGAACCATTCCTCATCCGGGATGCCTTTGGCGTCGGTGACATCAACAATGCCGGCGGAGACAAAGCCGGTGTTGTCCACCAGCTGGCGCATCGCCAGCAGGCTCTTGCCGCCCTTGGCGATCATGTCGGCCTGCGCCTGCACCAGGCGCTTGGCGATGGCCGCCGAAACGACAGGGCCCATGAACGGCGCCGGTTCTGCTGCGGAGGCGCCGATGGTCAGGCGACTGGCCACGTCGACCAGGCGGGCCACGATCGCATCGCCTTCCGCGCCCTGCTTGACGATCAGGCGGCGCGCGCAGGTGCAGCGCTGGCCGGCCGAGATGAAGGCCGACGAAATCGCCATGAACACGGCGGCATCGATATCCTTGACGTCCCACACCACCAACGGGTTGTTACCGCCCATTTCCAGCGCCAGCATCTTGCCCGGCTGGCCGCCGAACTGCTTGTGCAGCGCGGTGCCGGTCTGGCAGCTGCCGGTGAACAGCACGCCGTCCAGCAGGTCGTTCTGGCCCAGCGCGACGCCCGCATCGCGGCCGCCGTTGACCAGGTTGATCACACCCTTCGGCACGCCGGCCTTTTCCCACAGCTGCACGGTTTTCACGGCGGTGCGCGGCGCGTACTCGCTCGGCTTGAAGACCACGGTGTTACCGGCGATGAGCGCAGGTACGATATGGCCGTTCGGCAGGTGGCCTGGGAAGTTGTAGGGACCGAACACGCCGAACACGCCGTGTGGACGGTGGCGCAGCACGGCCTCGCCATCTGCGACCTTGTTCTGCGTTTCGCCGGTGCGCGCGCCGTAGGCCTGCACCGAGATGTCGATCTTGTTGGCCATGGTGGTCACTTCGATGCGGGCTTCCCACATCGGCTTGCCCACTTCCTCGGCGATCAGCAGCGCCAGCTCCTCGGCGTCCTGCTTGAGCAGGTCGCGGAAACGGGTGCAGACGGCGATGCGTTCGGCCAGCGGCGTCAAGGCCCAGGCTTCGAACGCGTCGCGCGCGGCGGCGGCGGCGTGGGCCACATCCTGCGCGGTCGATTCATTGCTGGCCCAGGTCTGCTTGCCGTTCGATGGATCGATGGTGACCAGCTCGGCGCCGCTACCGGCGAGCCATTCGCCGTTGATGAAGTTACTCAAAGCTTTAGACATGTGGATTCTTCCTCAAATTAAGGGACAGCGTGCGCACGGTATCGCCGGTATGGCAGTGCAGGAGTTTTTGTTCGGCTTCCGGCAGCGCGATGGCGCCGTTGACCGGCACCGATTGCGACAGGATCATGCGGAAATCCTTGAGCGTGGTGTTCGACACCAGCATCGGTTCGGCGGGCGCGGATTCCGGCGCGCAGGCCGAATCCCAGTCCGTCGTCAGGCCGATTTCGGCCAGCGTGCTTTCGCGCATGGCGCGCAGTTCCGACACGCGCGCCTGCAGCACCGGGCCGGCGTCGAAGATGTCGACGTAGCCTTCGAAGTACAGGCCTTCCTGCTCCAGCAGGCGGCGCGCCGGCGCGGTCGAAGTGTGGACCTTGCCGATCACTTGCTGCGCGTCTTCCGGCAGGTAGTCCACGTACAGCGGCTGGCGCGGCATCAACTCGGCGATGAAGGACTTCTTGCCGACGGCGGTCAGGTCGTCGACGTGGTCGAAGTCCATCTTGAAGAAGTGGCGGCCCAGGCCCTCGTAGAACGGCGAACGGCCGCTCTCCTCCTGGTAGCCGCGCATTTCGGCGATCAGCTTTTCGGTGAACAGGTGCGGGAACTGGGCGATGAACAGGAAGCGGCTCTTCGACAGCAGCTTGCCGTTGTTGCCGGTGCGGTAGTCCGGCGCCAGGAACAGCGAGCACAGTTCGGTGCTGCCGGTCAGGTCGTTCGACAGGTACAGCGTGTCCATGCGGGTGAACACATCCAGCTCGCGGCTGGAGTGCACCAGGGTGCCGATGCGGTAGTTGTAGAACGGCTCCGTCAGGCCGACCGCGCCCTTGATCGCGCACACGCCGGCGATGCGGCCGTTGCTGGTGTCCTCCATGACGAACATGTAGTCGCGCTTTTCGGGCGGGATGGTTTCGGCGAAGGAGGCGACGGCGATCGCCAGGCGGTCGCCCATCATCTTCATGTCCGGCTTGAGGGTGGTCATGCCGCTGCCGACCTGCGTGGCCATCACGTACAGGGCGTCGAGGTCGTTGGCTGTGATTGCGCGTACTACTAGCATAGTTGGTCCACTCTTAGATTCTGACGCAGATGACGGTATCGCCTTCGGCGATTTGAAGCGCTTCCTGCACGTCGGCAGGCAGCGCCACGTTGACTTGCGATTCCAGCGCGGCGCAATGCGTGATCACCGCACGGAAATTGTGCTCGGAGCCCGAGGCCACGGCGTAGCGCAGCTGCGGCTCGCGCCCACGGTCCGGCGATTCGGCGGCGGTGGTCACGCGGCGCTGCAGCGCGCCGTTGAAGGTGCGCAGCGAATTCTTGTGCGCCTGCAGGATCGGGCCGCCGTCGAAGATGTCGATGTAGTCGTCGGCTTCGAAGCCTTCGGCCGTCAGCAGGTTGAACGCCAGCTCGCCCGACGGATGGATCTGGCCCATGGCCGCCTGCGCGTCGCCCGGCAGCAGCGGCACGTAGACCGGATAGTGCGGCATCAGCTCGACGATCAGCGTGCGGTTGCGCGCGCCGCCGATCACGCGTTCGGCGTCGAGGAAGTCCATCTTGAAGAATTTGCGGCCCAGCGCATCCCAGAACGGCGAACCGCCGTCGGCGTCGGTCACGCCGGCCAGCGGCACGAAGAAGCGGTCGGCGAAGCGGTGCGGCGCCAGCACGGCGAACATCAGCCGCGCGCGCGACAGCAGCGCCGCTTCCGGCGTGCCGTGTTCCTGCTCGCCGACGTAAAAACTCGACAGCTGCGAATAGCCGGTCAGCTCGGAGCACAGCGTCAGCGCGTGCACGCTGTGGCTGATGTTCAGGTCGCGCGAGACCTGCTGGATCACGTCGTTACGGAAGGAGAAATAGGTGCCGTTGGAACCGGCCGCCGCGAAGATCGCGGCGGTGCCGACGATGGTCTTGTCCTTCGGCGACTCCAGCACCAGCAGGTAGGATTCCTCGCTGGGGATGTCGACGTGGGCGGCGAACGAGGCGATCGAACGCTCGATCATGTCGGCGATCTTCTCGCGCGTTTTCGGCAAGGTGTGCACACCCGGCATGGTGACCGCGGCCAGCGCTTCGAGGGCAGCGATATCCGCAAGTTCGACCGGACGGACTACATACATGTGAACTCCTCAGATTAATGCACAAGCCCGGCGCAGAGCGCACCGGGCTGGAATGAAAGACGGCGGAACCAGTCCGCCGCCGTTGGTGCTGCTTAGACAGCCTTGAGCATGCCGTCCAGCGACAGGCGCAGGATGCGGTCGGCTTCGGCGATCTGCGCGTCGGTGACGATCAGCGCAGGCGCCAGGCGCACCACGTCCATGCCGGCGATCAGCACCATCAGGCCGTTACCTTCGGCTGCGCGCTGGATGTCTTTCGAACGGCCCTTCCAGGCATCGGTCACGACCAGGCCCAGCAGCAAGCCGGCGCCGCGCACCAGCGTGAACACCTGTGGATAATCGGCCACCAGTTTTTCCATCGTCGCGCGCAGCTTGGCGCTGGCTTCCTTGACGCGGGCCAGGAAGGCCGGCTGGTTGATCGTGTCCAACACGGTCAGCGCCACGGTCGCGGCCAGCGGGTTGCCGCCGTAGGTGGTGCCGTGGCTGCCCACGCCCAGCGTCTTGGCCAGTTCGTCGGTGGTCAGCATGGCGCCGATCGGATAGCCGTTGCCCAGCGCCTTGGCCGAAGTCAGGATGTCCGGGGTGATGCCATAGGTCATGTAGTGGAACAGGTCGCCGGTGCGGCCCATGCCGCACTGTACTTCGTCGAAGATCAGCAGGGCGCCGGTCTTGGTGCACAGGTCACGCAGCTCCTGCAGGAAGGCCTTGTCGGCAGGGACCACGCCGCCTTCGCCTTGCAGCGGTTCGACGATCACGGCGCAGACGTCGTCGCCGATGGCGGCGCGTGCGGATTCGATATCGTTATAGGTGACATGTTCGATCGCTGGCGGCAGCGGCTCGAAGCCTTCGGTGTACTTGGACTGACCGCCGACCGACACGGTGAACAGCGTGCGGCCGTGGAACGACTGGTAGCACGACACGATGCGCGACTTGTGCGGACCGAACTTGGTGTGGGCGTATTTGCGGGCCAGCTTCAGCGCGGCTTCGTTGGCTTCGGCGCCGGAGTTGCAGAAGAAGGCGCGGTCGGCGAAGGTCGCTTCGGTCAGCGCGAGGGCCAGGCGCAGCACTGGCTCGTTGGTATAGCCATTGCCCAGGTGCCACAGGGTGTTGGCCTGGCGGGTCAGCGCCTCGACCACGATCGGGTTGCAGTGGCCCAGCGCGGCCACGGCGATGCCGGACGTGAAGTCCAGGTAGTGCTTGCCATTCTGGTCCCACAGGTCCAGGCCAGCACCTCGGACCGGTACCATCGCTGCAGGTGCGTAGGTTGGCACCAGAACTTCATCAAAAGTCTGACGAGTTACAGGACGGGTAGTTACGGTCGTATCGAGCTTGGCGTTCATGGCATTCCCTATCAATGTTGGGTAAGGCGCGGCACAGCACCGCGTGGACCCATTATAAAAAGCGGCATGCTAAAACTCTTTTCTAATGGCGACAAGGATTTTCACTTTTGGCCACGAAAGTAAGCTTGTCAGAACAACCAGTCTATACAGGTGGGGTCAGCTTGCGTTGTCGCTCCTCGCGCGGGGTGTTGCCGAACAGGGCGCCGAAGGCGGTCGAGAAGTGCGAGCCGGACGAGAAGCCGCACATCAGTCCCACCTGCACGATGGAATGGTTGGTCTCCAGCAGCAACTGGCGCGCGCGCTGCAGGCGCAGCTCCAGGTAGTAGCGCGACGGCAGGCTGCCCAGGTATTGCTTGAACAGTCGCTCCAGCTGGCGGCGCGACAGGCCGACCAGGTTGGCGATGTCGTCGGTGGACAGCGGCTCCTCGATATTGGTCTCCATCAGCGTCACCGCCTCGGACAGGCGCGGCTGCAAGGCGCCGAAGCGCGCCTGCAGGGCGACCCGCTGGCGTTCCTCGTGGCTGCGCACGCGCTCGATGCACAGGCTTTCCTTGACGGAAGCCTGCACGGTGGCGCCGAACAGGTGCTCGATCATCGTCAGCGCGAAGTCGATGCTGGCGGCGCCGCCGCAGCAGCTCAGGTGGCGGCCGTCCAGCTCGAACAGGTGGGGCGTGAGGATGGCGCGTTCGGAGATGCCCTCGGTATCCGCGTACAGCGCCCACGGCAGTGCGATGCGCACGCCCGCCATCAGGCCGGCGGTGGCCAGCCACAGCACACCGGCGCCGACGCCGCCCCAGTACTCGGCCGAGCGGCAGCGCTCGATCACGGCGCGGCTCAGCTCGGGCGCCATCGGCGACTGGCGCTCGTCGGCCACCAGCAGGGCGATATGCCAGCCCGGCTGGGCCAGCACCACCTGCGACGGGGTCATGGTTTCCAGATGCAGCACGTCGCGGCCGAGCGCGGCGGCGGCAAGGCGCAGCGGCTGCACCAGGCCGGCCCAGGTGATGGCCTCCGCCTCGCCCGCGTTCACCAGCAGCATGCGCAACGGCCGCTCTTGCGTGACGCGGGATAAATTATCAAAAGACATAGAACACTTACTCCGGGGCCAGCGCGGCGGCGGGCCGCTCGGTGCTCCACTGGCTGACGATCATGCCGCCGATGAGCAGCGTGGCGCCCAGCAGGCCGTTCCAGGCCAGCGTCTCGCCCAGCCAGAAATACGCGAAGATGGCCGCACATGCCGGCTCGAAGGCGTAGATCACCGCCGCCTCGTTGGCGCTGCTGTGGCTCTGGCCCCAGGTCTGCAGCGAGATGATGGCCGCCGTGGCGACCACGCCCAGGTAGGCCAGGTTGAGGCCGTAGATCCGCAAGCCCTTGCTGATGTAGCTTATATAATCGGGCAAGTCCTGGCTGCGCTCGGCCAGGCCCAGCGGCACTTCGCGGATCAGCAGCCAGATCGCGGCGCACACGGCCACGGTCATGATCTGCGAGGCGGTCAAGACCATCAGCTTCTCGACCTTGCGGGTGGTGGACTCCATCAGCTTGACGTAGATGCCGAAGAACAGCGCACACAGCAGCGCCAGCGTGTCGCCGCGCCCCCAGGTGAAACTGCCCTCCCAGCACAGCGCGAACAGGCCGGCCAGCGCCAGCACGAGCGCGACGACGATGCGGCGCTCCAGCCGCGCGCCCATCAGCACGCCCAACAGCGGCGGCACCAGCACGTTCAGGCCGGTGACGAAGGCGTTGCGGTTGGAACTGGTCAGCGCCAGCCCCTCGATCTGGAACACGTAGCACAGGAACAACACCGCGCCGGCCACGATGCCCCATCGGACATCGTTCCACTTGGCGCGCCACATAAACGGCGACAACAGCAGGCCGGCCAGCGCGAAGCGGCACAGCACGATCCAGCTGGCCGACAGGTAGCCGGTCATATTCTTCATCGCAGGGAAAGTCGTGCCCCAAACCAGGGTCACGATCAGCAAAGCGGCGATGCCGCGCAAGTGTTGAGGCATGGTTTTTTTATTATGAATGTGCGTCCGCCATTATAGTCCCGGCCAAGATTGCCTGCGCGAACCGGCTATAATCACCGTCTATGGGTGAACGATTTTTGAAAAGTATCCGGCTGCTGGCCGATTGCTTACAGAGCTACGAACGGCTCTCTGGACAGTATGTGCGCCAGAGCGGCCTGACGCACGCCCAGTTCGACATCATCGCCACGCTGGGCAATACGCCCGGCATGTCCTATAAAGAATTGGGCGACAAGACGCTGATCACCAAGGGTACGCTGACCGGGGTGATCGAGCGATTGGAGCAAAAAGGTCTGGTAGAGCGTCAGCGCAATGATTGCGACAAACGTTCCTTCTTTGTCCGGCTGACGGCGGAGGGCGAGCAGGTGTTCTGCAATGTCTTCCCGCAAGTCGTCAAGGAAAGCGGAAAAGTGTTCGCGCACTACAGCGAAGACGATTTCGCCGCCCTTGAAAAAACCCTGACCGATCTTAAAACTGTAATCACGGCCGGCCATACCGAATGCCCGTCCACCCGCGACTCAACCAAGGAAATCATTTGAAAACGACTCTGCTCGAAGGCAAAAAGCCTGCCAAATTCGACAAACACATCATCGGCAACCTGCTGTTGAACCAATCGACGCCGGACGTGGTCCGCCAGGAAAAGCTGATCATTGGCATCCGCAACGAAGACGGCGAGATCTACCGCCTGATCGGCGCGACCAAGCACAACAGCTTCATGAACGCGATCGAGGAACTGTTCGACCTGGGCCTGACCGACGAACTGCAAGACACCGACGCCACCCAGGACGGCTGCGACGCCATCTTCAGCGAGCAATAATCCCCGCTGAGGGCTGTTGTTGCGCCAGGCAAAAGTATTTTCAGAAGAAGTGCCATGCGGCAATATTCCGGGTATAATTTTTTGCAATGGACAGACTCGACGCCTTCAAGACCATCGCTGCTCAGGCGAGCCGGGGGGAGCTTTCGTTCCCGGCCAACGTCAATGCCTCGCTGCGCCTGCAGCAGGCGCTGAGCGATCCCGATTGCCACTTCGAGGCGGCAGCCAAACTCATCCAGGCAGACCCGTTGCTGGCGGCGCGCAGCGTCGCCATCGCCAACTCGGTGGCCTACAACCGTTCCGGCAATGAAATCTCCAGCGTGCGCGCGGCCGTGCAGCGGCTCGGCGTGCGTACCCTGCAATCGCTGGTGGCGGCGCTGATCGTGCGCCAGATCGGCAGCCAGGTCACGGAACCTTCCCTGCTGGCCAAGGTCAATCAACTGTGGGAACACACGGCGCACGTGGCGGCCTTGTCGCAGGTGATCGCGCGCCGCGTCACCCGCGTCGATCCCGACACGGCGCTGTTCGCCGGCATCGTGCACGAGGTGGCGGGCTTCTACATGCTGTCCTGCGCCGGCGAATACCCGGAAGTGATGAACGGCGAACCGGAAGACTGGGTCGAACATGGCGAGGTGGAAATCGGCCGCGGCGTGCTGACCAAGCTGGGCGTGCCGGAAGGCGTCTACAAGGCGATCGAATCGATGTGGGTTGGCCTGCGCGCGTTGCCGCCGGAAACGCTGGGCGATACGCTGTTGCTGGCCAATGATTTGTCGCCGGTGCATTCGCCGCTGTACCAGCGTCCGGGCGCGACCACGCTGCTGGGCGCGCGCACCATCGACTTCGTGGTCGGCGAGGGTACGCTGCATGCCATCATGAGCGAATCGGCGCTGGAAGTGCAGTCGCTGTACGCGGTGCTGATGCTCTGAATAAAAAAAAGCCCGCTGGGGAGCGGGCAAAGTCCAAAACTAGGGATCTCCTCCAGAGGAGACAAATCCAGAATACCCGCCCTGCAGCGCCCGCTCTGTGCGCCAGTTCACATATGGAAGTACATTTCCATCACCACACCGGCTCGGTTTGTTTCCACGCCTCGAGCTGCTGGATACGTCCCAGCCACGCCATCAATTTCGGATACTGCTTAACCGGCAACTTAGCTTGCTCGACATACATCAACGACGAGGCCACCGCGAAGTCCGCCAAGCTCAGCTTGTCGCCGACCAGCCACTCGCGCCCGGCCAGATGCTGCTCCAGCACGGCGCCGAACTGCGCCACCTGGCGGCCGTAGCGCTCCAGCTCGTGCGCGTCCGGGCCGCCGGCGCCGGTCAGGCCCTTCCAGATGTTTTCGTAGACGATGCCGCCCAGCGCCGGCGCGAAATGCTGCGACGACCACAGCAGCCAGCGGTTGATGTCGGCCCGCACCACGATATTGTCCGGGTACAGCGTCTGGCCCAGCGTGCGGTCGGCCAGGTATTGCATGATCGCGCAGGATTCCCACAGGATGAAGTCACCATCCTGCAGCACCGGCACCTTGCTGTTGGGGTTGATCGCGACCAGGCGGCGGCGGTCCTCCGGGCTCATCAGGTTCACTTCGGTCAGTTCCAGCGGCGTGCCCATGTGCAGGGCGGCCAGCATCACACGGCGCGAGCTGGTGGAAGCGGGGTGGTGGTATAAGCGCATGTCGGTCTCCGATGAATGAGTTGAGGACTTCATCGTAGACCCAGGCCGCGACAGGTTTTGTCAGTAGTCTTCTTGCAGCTTCTGTTCCTGGCGCCAGGTCTTGAGCAGGTCGCTGCGGCGGGCCGGATAGCGCTGTCCCAGCGACTCCACCGCCGCGATGCGGTCGATGCGGAAGTGGCGGAAGGCCATGCGCAGCTCGCACCACGCGGCCAGCAGCCGCTTGCCCTCAAGGAAAGCCAGCGCGAACGGCCACACCACCCGCTCCGACGGCTTGCCGTGCTCGTCCTGGTAAGCCATGCGCAGCCGGTGCTGGTAGCGGATCGCCTCGCGCACCGGGCGCACGTGGATGTCGCTGGCGCTGTCCTGGTCCTGGCCCAGCGGCACCCACAGGCTGGTCTCGGCCATGTCGTCGCGCAGGTCTTTCGGCGTGGCGGCGGCGATCTTGGCCAGCGCGTTGTTGGCGGCGGCGGCCAGCGCCTCGTCGCCCTGCCGGCGCACCCAACGCGCGCCCAGCACCAGCGCCTCCAGCTCGTCGGCGCCGAACATCAGCGGCGGCAGGAAGAAGCCGGCCTTGAGCATGTAGCCGACCCCGGCCTCGCCCTCCAGTGGCGCGCCCAGGCCGGACAGGGTCTGGATGTCGCGGTAGATGGTGCGCTCGGAGACGCCCAGCTGCTCGGCCAGGCGGGCGGCGGTGACGGGGCGGCGGTAGCCGCGCATCGCATCCATCAGCATGAAAAGTCGGCCGGTACGGCTCATTGTCGGTCTCTCGCTAGTCGGTTGGGCGGGACGGCCGCCCGCCGACTAGTCGAGGTCGAGCAGGAAGTTGCGCGGCGGCGCGTCCAGCGTGGTGTTATCGGTGGCTGTCTCATCCTTCAGCGCGACGCCGGACAACTGCCGCCGGCGCGATTCGGATAACAAGTAGTGAAGCTTGAAGGCTGCGTCGTCGTAGGTCAAGCCCGCCGGACGCACATTCGAGATGCAATTGCGGGCGGCGTCGGTCAGGCCGGTGCGCGGCGCCCAAGTCAGGTACAGGCCCATGCTGTCCGGCGAACTCAGGCCGGGACGTTCGCCGACCAGCACCGCCACCGCGCGCGCGCCCAGCAGCTCGCCCACCTCGTCGCCCACCGCCACCCGCCCCTGCCGCACGATGGACAGCGGCGCCAGCGACCACGACTCGGCGGCCAGCCGCGCCATCAGCACTTTCAGGAAGGGCAAGGCGTTCTGCTCGATGGCCAGCGCCGAGAGGCCGTCGGCGATGACGAAGGCCAGGTCGTAGCCGGCCTCCTCACGAGGGCGCTCCAGCAGCGCCTGGCGCGAGGCCTCGTCCAGACGCCGGCCCAGGTCGGGACGTTGCAGGTAAATGTCGCGGCTGACGGCGGCGCTGTGCAGCGCCAGGCAGGGCAAGCCGGTCCCGGCCTGCAGGGCGTCGCCCAGCGCGGCGTGATCCAGCGCCAGGTGCACGGCGTCGCGCGCGCGGGCATGCGCGAGCTGGAACTCCAGCTGCGGCGCGGTCGGCTGGCTGACGCCGCTTCGCCCCAGCGCGATGCGCGCCGCCGTGAAGCGCCGCAGCGACAGCCACGGATTGCTCGTCACCACGCCGTCATCGCCGGCCGGGCTGGCAGGCAGCAGATGCTCGTCGTCGTTCATGCGGGCTCCCATCAGTTCAGTCTGGCCAGCGCTTGCTGGAAGGAGGCCGGCAGCGCTTTGCCCAGTGTAACGTAATCGTCGCGGGTGAAGATCTCCATCTCCTTCAGCCAGGCCTCGAATTCCGGCGCCGGCTTCAGGCCCAGCACGCGGCGCGCGTACAACGCGTCGTGGAAGGACGTGGTCTGGTAGTTGAGCATGATGTCGTCCGAGCCCGGGATGCCCATGACGAAGGTGCAGCCGGCCGTGCCCAGCAGCGTCAGCAGGATGTCCATGTCGTTCTGGTCGGCCTCGGCGTGGTTGGTGTAGCAGACGTCGCAGCCCATCGGCAGGCCCAGCAGCTTGGCGCAGAAGTGATCCTCCAGCCCGGCGCGCACGATCTGCTTGCCGTCGTACAGGTACTCGGGGCCGATGAAGCCGACCACCGAATTGACCAGCAGCGGCTGGAACTTGCGCGCCACCGCGTAGGCGCGCGTCTCGCAGGTCTGCTGGTCGACGCCGTGATGGGCGTTGGCCGACAGCGCGCTGCCCTGCCCCGTCTCGAAATACATGACGTTGTCGCCCACCGTGCCGCGCTGCAGCGACAGCGCCGCCTGTTGCGCCTCCGCCAGCAGGGCCAGGTTGATGCCGAAGCTGGCGTTGGCCGCCTCGGTGCCGGCGATCGACTGGAACACCAGGTCGATCGGCGCGCCGCGCTCGATGGCGGCGATGGTGTTGGTGACGTGGGTCAGCACGCATGATTGCGTGGGGATGCCGTAGCGGTCGATGATCTCGTCGAGCATGGTGACGATCTTGATCACCTGCGGCACGTTGTCGGTGGCCGGGTTGATGCCGATCACCGCGTCGCCGCTGCCGTACAGCAGGCCGTCCAGCACGCTGGCGGCGATGCCGGTGGCGTCGTCGGTCGGATGGTTCGGTTGCAGCCGGGTCGACATGCGTCCCGCCAGGCCGATGGTGTTGCGGAAGCTGGTGACGACGCGGCATTTCTTCGCCACCAGGATCAGGTCCTGGATGCGCATGATCTTGGAAACGGCGGCCGCCATTTCCGGCGTGATGCCGGGGGCGACGGCGGCCAGCACCGCCTCATCGGCGGCGTCGCCCAGCAGCCAGTTGCGGAAGTCGCCCACGGTCAGGTGGGCGATGCGGGCGAAGGCCACGCGGTCGTGATCGTCGACGATCAGGCGCGTCACCTCGTCCTCTTCATACGGCACCACCATCTGGTTCAGGAACAGCGACAGCGGCAACTCCGCCAGCGCCATCTGCGCTGCCACCCGCTCCTCGGCGCTGGCCGCCGCCAGCCCCGCCAGGTAGTCGCCGGAACGCGCCGGCGTCGCCTTCGCCATCAAGTCCTTCAGGTCGCGGAACTGGTATGTCCTGCTGCCTACCGTATGTGCAAAGCTGCTCATCGCCGTTCCTCTAGAAATTGCGCGAGGCCGTCACCACCAGGCGCTTTTGTGCCACGTTCTTGCCGCTGCCGTCGGCGTTGAAGAAGGTCCACAGGGGCGTGCCGTTCTTGCTGGCGTCGCCGCTGTTGTAGGTGCCCGCCGCCGTGAACGCCCAAACATCCATCGTCTTGGTCACGCCGACCTTGACGTCGAAGAAATTGAAGTCGCTCATGTTGCGCACCTGCTGCCGGCCCGCGTGCAGGTTCAGCGCGAGACCCGGCATCAGTTCCGGATTCCAGTTCACTTCGGCGTAGGCGGTGCCGCGCGTGTTGGCCAGCTTGCCGGTGTCCGGCTGCACCGCGAAGCCGAACCAGTACTGGCTCAGCGCCACCCAGGCGTAGGCATTGAAGGCGCCGACGTTCACGCCCAGCTTGGCCTCCTGCGTATGGTACTTGATGTCCTTGCCGCCTGCCGCGAAGTGCGCGCCGGGATACCAGTACGTCACCAGGCCGGCGTCGATATTGCTGTCCGCGCTGAGTGGATAGCGGTAGCCGCCGTAGAGGTCGATCTCCGAACCGCTGCCGTTGTTATAGGCCGCGTGCGAGACGCCGGATCCGAACAGGCCGACATAGAAGCCGCTGGCATGCGTGAAGTCCAGGTTGGCCTGCACGGTCGGCTTGGCCTGGGTCTGCGAGATGCCGCGGAAGATGTAGTCGGACACCACCGTCACGTTGCCGGTGTTGGTCCAGGCCGGCGCGGGTGCGGCAGGCGCGGCGTCGGCGGCCAGCGCGCCGCCTGCCGCGCAAGCCAGGCATCCGGCCGCGGCCAGCAGGGAGAGTATGGATTTTGACATTGAAGAGGCTCCGTTGGTTTGGTTAGACGGCGTCGTATGCCGCGTGTTGCTGGCGATTACCCTTGGTGGCCAGGAAGAATGCATAGCCGACGGCCATGAAGCCGACGAACACACCGAAGATCAGCAGGTTGTAATAGATCATCGTCACTAGGCAGACCAGCGCGCCGATCAGCGCGACCGCCGGGAACAATGGATAGAACGGCGCGCGGAACGGACGCACCATGTTCGGCTCCTCGCGGCGCAGCTTGAACAGGCTGAGCATGCTGAGGATGTACATGGTGATCGCGCCGAACACCGACATGGTGACGATGTTGGCGGTCAGGGTCTGGCCGCCGATCTTGATCAGCTCGTCGCTATAGATGGCGGCGATGCCGATCACGCCGCCCGCAAGGATGGCGCGGTGCGGCGTCTTGAAGCGTGGATGGATCTTGGCGAAGTAATGCGGCAGGTAAGCCTCGCGCGCCAGGGCAAAGATCTGGCGCGAATAGCCCAGGATGATGCCGTGGAAGGAAGCGATCAACCCGAACAGGCCCAACCACACCAGCATGTGCAGCCAGTTGCTGTGCTCGCCGACGATGATCTTCATGGCCTGCGGCAGCGGATCGTTGATGTTGGCCAGCTTGGTCCAGTCGCCCGCGCCGCCGGCGAACACCATCACGCCGATCGCCAGCAGCACCAGCGTGATGATGCCGGCGATGTAGGCGATGGGAATCGAACGTTTCGGATCCTTGGCTTCCTCGGCGGCCATGGCCACGCCCTCGATCGCCAGGAAGAACCAGATCGCGAACGGAATCGCCGCGAACATGCCAGGGATGGAAGCGATGCTGAAATGATCCTGCCCCGACCAGCCGCCCTTGACGAAGTTCACCACCGAGAAGCCCGGCGACACCACGCCCATAAACACCAGCAATTCAAAGATGGCCAGCAGCGTCATCAGCAGCTCGAAGGTGGCCGCCACCTGCACGCCGACGATGTTCAGCGTCATGAACACAATGTAGGCGCCGACCGCCGCCGTCTTCGGATCGACAGAAGGGAACTGCACATTCAGATACGCGCCGATCGCCAGCGCGATGGCCGGCGGCGCGAACACGAATTCGATCAGCGTGGCCGCGCCGGCCAGGTAGCCGCCGGTTGGGCCGAAGGCGCGCTTGCTGTAGGCGAACGGGCCGCCCGCGTGCGGAATCGAGGTGGTCAGCTCGGTGAAGCTGAAGATGAAAGTCGTGTACATGGCCGCGATGAACAGCGCCGTGATGGTAAAGCCCAGCGTCCCCGCCGAGGCCCAGCCGTAGCTCCAGCCGAAGTACTCGCCCGAGATCACCAGGCCTACCGCGATGCCCCACAACTGAAAGGTGCCTAGCGACTGTTGCAGCGCCGGTTGCCCGGCCGCCTGTTTTGCACTCATGAGTTTCTCCCTTTAGATAAAGCGTGTCTGGTATGGAAGTTGCAGCAGAATCGAGTATAGGAGCCAGCCAAACGCCAGCGTTATCGAAAATCGGCAAACTTGCAGGGACTGGACGCCTCGGGAAGAAATAACAACAGCGGGAGAAAAATAATATGCACCAGACTGCGACAGAGTTGTTACACAGTGCGCCAGATTTGCGCACTGTGATGGCGCACGACGCCGATGAACTGGCCAGCAAGCTCACCAACTGGCAACAAAGTTATGACCAGATCAGCTCCGGCCTGTTCCATGGCGCCCTCACCGAACTGCGCCTGCCGCAGCTGCAGGTGTTCCGTGAAAGCCTGAGCCAGTCGGTGCGCCAGTCCTGCCGCGTGTGGCCGGACGCCATCTGGTTCGGCCTGCCCGACCACGGCGCCGCCACCCGCATCAACGGCCGGCAGACCGCCGCCGACTGGATCATGGTGCAGCCGGGCAACGTAGAGTTCGAACTGGTAACACCGAGCGCGTACAGCATCTTCGGCATCGTCGCCAGCCGCGAGCTGCTGGCCGAGACGGCGCGGCGCCACGGCTGCCAGGTCGACTGGGAGCGCGTGCAATCGGCCGAGCTGCTGCAGGTGGACGCGCAAGCGCAGGCCAAGTGCCTGCGCATCCTGTCGCAACTGCTGCCGGCCGATGGTGACACCACCGCCGACGGCGCGGCGCAGTGGCAGGAGACGGTGTTGTCCACCCTGCTCGACATGCTGGACCACAGCTGCGTGGAGCCGGCGCTGGCGGCCAGCCTGCAACGGCGCCGCCATGTGGTGTCGCTGGCGCGCGAGTACATCATGGCGCACCGCAGCGAATCGATCACCGTGCCGGAGTTGTGCGAACGCGTGCACGTCAGCCGCCGCACGCTGCAATACTGCTTCGAGGACGTGCTGGGCATGAGCCCCATGCTGTACCTGCGCATGGTGCGCCTGAACGGCGTGCGCCGCCAGCTGCAGGACGGCGGCGCCATCGGCGACGTGGCCGACTCCTGGGGCCTGAGTAACTTCAGCCAATTCTCCAGCGACTACCGCAAGCTGTTCGGCCAGTGCCCGTCGGCGTCGCTGCGGTCGCGTTCAATGGCGCGCGCTTAGATGAGGCCCAGCGCGCCGGCCACCGCGCCGGCCGCGATCAGCAGCACCGGATTGATTTTTGTACGCAGCAGCACCAGCGCGGCCAGCACCGTCAGCGCGTCGGCATGCCAGCTGACGTTGGAGATGCGGGTGAACAGCCACGCGGTGGCAGCCAGGAAGCCTATCGATATCGGCGCGAAGGCATCGCCCAGCGCCTGCGTCAAGCGCCCGCCGGCATGGCGCGCCTGCAGGCGTATCGCGGTGAGCGTCAGCAGCGTGGATGGCACCAGCACCGCCAGCGTGGTGAAGACGGCGCCCATCCAGCCGGCGATCAGCCAGCCGACCAGCGATATGAACAACAGGTTGGGACCAGGCGCCGCCTGCGCGATCGCATAGGCGGCCGAGAACTGCTCGTTGTTCAGCCACTGCTTGCCTTCGACAACATAGTGGCCGACCTGCGGCCCAAGCAGCACCACGCCGCCGCCTACCGCCATCAGCGACATCAACGCGATGTGCAGCGACAGCTCCATGACTGGAGATTGCTCGTTCATTTTTCTTCTCCCAACAGGTAGGTCGCGGCGGTGCCCAGTGGCGCCAGCACGCAGAACACCAGCGCCAGCTGCCATTGCAGCAGACCCAGTCCGATAAAGGCCAGTGCCAGCAAGGCCACTTGCAGGCGCGCGCGGTTGGCGTGCCAGTCGGCCTTGGCGAACATGGACTTCGCCATCTTCACGGCGGTGGCGAGGATCAGCCCCGCCGCCACCGCCGCCATGCCGCGTATCGCGTGGCGGAACATGTCGATCTCGCCGAAGCGCTGGTACACCATGCCCAGCGCGATGACCACCATGAACGGTCCGGCGATCATGCCGGCCAGCGCGGCCAGTGCGCCGCTGGTGCCGGCGTAGCGGTTACCCACCATCAGAGCGACGTTGCAGATGGTGGGGCCGGGCAGCATCTGGCTGGTGGCAAGGTACTTCGCGAACTCCTCGGCCGTCAGCCACTTGTGCTGCTCGACCAGCGCGCGGTAGGCGAACGGCATCACGCCGCCAAAGCCCACCAGCGCCAGCCTGGAAAACACCAGGAAAATTGTTGATAGCGGCACGATCTTCTCCTTCGGTTTCAATGGGGCGAATTTTCCGCCTCGGGGAAATATAAGTACAATGAATTTATTTAGACCATATATTCATTTTTCTGATGAAAATCGACACACTCGGCGTGCAGGCTTTTGTTGCGATTGCGGACTTCGGCGGCTTCCAGAAAGCGGCGGAGACACTGCACATCACGCAGACCGCCGTCACGCAACGGCTGCGCAATCTGGAGGACTTCCTGGGCGTGATGCTGATCGAACGCACCACGCGCTCCATCGCACTGACCGGCATCGGCAAGGATTTCCTGCCGCAGGCGCGGCGGCTGCTGGATGAGCTGTCGTCCACGCTGAACGAAATCCGCGAGACCGGCAAGGCGCAGCGCGGCGACGTCTCCCTCGCCTGCGTGCCGACGGTGGGCATCCAGTATCTGCCACAGATCATCCAGGCCTATTCGGCGCGCTTCCCGGAGAACCGCATCAAGATCCTGGACTACGCCTCATCGCGCGTGGCGGAGGCGGTGCAGCGGCGCGAAGCGGAGTTTGGCATCGGCCTGGGAGGCGGCGTGCATCCCGAGCTGGTATCGGAGCCATTGATGGAGGATGACTTCGTGCTGGTCTGCCGCGACGATCATCCGCTGGCGAAGCGGCGCTCGCTGACGTGGACGCAGATCCAGCCCTACCCGCTGATCTTCTCGGGCGATGTGAACGGCAACCGCGCGCTGCTCGACAGCTACCTGGGCAGCAAGAGCACAGAACTGAATCTGCACTTTCAGTACGACGTGCAGCGCAGCGCGACGGCGGTGGGGCTGGTCGCGTCGGGCATCGCGGCGGCCATCGTGCCCGGGCTGGCGATCTTGAAGGGCAGCTATCCGCGCCTGCGCGCCATCAAGCTGAAGGACCCGACCATCTCGCGCCAGCTGGTGCTGATCACACGCCGCGCCGGCCACCTGTCGCCAGCCGCGCAGGCGCTGTACGACATGCTCAAAACAGGCCGCTAACCCAGTGGGGTCAAGTCTGACATTCGGACACGGCCTCTGCCGTAGCGGCCGCTACAGTTGTGCTCGTGTCCGAATGTCAGACTTGACCCCAATTTAAAACGCGAATGTCAGACTTGTCCCAAATTTAGAACGGGGCGCTGATGCCGTATTCGCGGAACTTGGCCGACATCGTGCGGCGCTCCTGTTCCTCCGCTTCGCGCTGCGCTGGCTCGCGGCTGGTGATCTCGGCCGGCATGCGGCCGGCGGCGGTTTCGAACTGTCCGCGCGCTTCTTCGCGGCGGCCCAGCGCTTCGTAGGCCAGCCCGCGCTGGAAGTAGGCCGGCGCGTAGCCCGGCTGCGACTGCAATCCCAACGACAGCGCCTGCAAGGCCTCGTCGTATCGCTTCAGCGCGTGCAAGGTCAGGCCCAGGTGATACTGCACCATCATCGACGGCTTGTTGAACAGGACGCGATTGGACTCCTCCGCCTTGCGCACGATGCGCAGGCTTTCGCCGTACTTGCCTTCCTTGCGCGTTTGCGCAGCGTAGTTGATGTAGCGGTAGAAGACCCGCAATTGCCGCTTCTTGACCGTCTCGCGCAGGTCGGCCAGGTAGTGGCTGGTGTCGTCGCCGGCGTGGCGGGCGCATTCCTCGTAGGCATTCGCGCCGCCCCTGCCCCAGCTGGTGTACACGCGCCGCTCACCGATGCGCTTCAACAGCCCGGACATGGTGGCGTAGTCGCCGGCCTGGCAGGCAAAGTAGGCGTAGGCGTTCAGGTTCCACGGATCGGGATAGCGGTCCACCAGCGCGTCGAAACTGGTCTTCATCTCGCTCCAGTCGGCGAGGCTCTTTTCAAACAGCTTGTCGTCGTAGGCCATCTGGCTCATGTACCAGTAGACGCGCGCGTACATCGCGTCGGAATCGGCGGTGCGCATCGACATGGCGCTGCGGGCGATGTCGTCCACCGCGTCCGGAGCGCTGGCCCACATCTCGGTCGAGAAGAAGGCGGCGGAGAAGTAGGTCTCGTGGTAGTTCGGGAATTCCTTGCGGGCGTCGGCCAGCAGGTGCGTCACGCCGAGGAAGCTGTAGTGGTCCGTGTAGGGCAGTACCTGCAGCATGGCCTTGTAGAACTCGGGATCGCGCTCCTTGAGCATCGGCTTTTCAAGCGTATTGAGGATGCCCATCGCTTCGCGCGTGTCCGCGAGCATGCGTGCAATGTCCTCCTTGGGCACGTCCTTGAAATTGGCCGTGCCGCGGAAGGTGGTGGCGCGTCCGAGCAGCACGTAGACGTGGTACATGCGCGCCACGCTCGATTTGGGGAACTGCTTCTCCCAGGCCTTGGCCTCGTTCTCCATGCGCGTCCAGAAGATAGGGTCGTGCGTGCCCTGTGGACGCCAGTGCAGCTGGTTGTAAAAGATCGCCAGCTTCCATACGCCGCTGCCGGTTCTCTGGGTCTGGTCCAGCAGGCGCTTGCGCAATGCCTCCAGGCTTTTGTAGTCGGCCTTTTGCAGATAGCCCTGCACCTCGGTGATCAGGGCGTTGCGGGCATTCAGTTCCGTGTTGTCCTGCGCTGGGGCGACGGGCCTGGCCGCGGGGGCAGGCTCCGCGACCACAGCGCCTTCCATCGCGCGCGCCAATGCCTGCTGCATGCGCCCTGCTTCCGCCCCGGCAGGGCGCGACTTGTCCAGCCGTTCCGCCCACTCGTCGCCACCGATGGGGCGCTGCGACGCCACGCCATCCACATACACGCTGACGTAGCCGAAGTAATTGAGCAGCAGCGGCTTGCCGGGGCCGAAGTAATCCTTCTCCGCCACCAAGCCGTCGCCACGCGGCGGCCACGGGTCGCTCATGTGCAGCACGTCGCGGATCGCCGCTTCGACGCGCGTGGGGTCGAGCTTCTGGCATGGGTCGTTCAGGCGCTTGGGGTGGAAGATGCACAGCTGCGCGCCGTTGCGTGTCTTGATGAACCACTGGGCGATCGGGTCGCCGGCATGGCCGTCGGGCTGCTCGATCAGCATCGATGCTTCAATCGGCTCGCCCGCGTACTGTGCCAGCTTTTGCTGGATGGGCCGCTGCGGATGCTGCTGCGGCCAGATGCGCATGAACTCATTCTCGGCGATCGGATGATCGCGCAGCGCGGTGGCGTAGCTCAAATCCCACGGCAGTTCGGCGCCATGCGCGGCGCAACACACCAGCAAGCTGGCTAAAAATCGGTACGACATAAAAAAATCCCCCAAGGCCAAAAGCGCTGGGGGATTCTACTATCGATTCGATAACGTTGTTTAAACTACAGCGCCATCGGTTTCGTCTTTTTCCTTGATAGGCTTGATCAGGTCTTCACGCTTCACGCCCAACCACATGGCCACGGCTGCGGCCACGAACACCGACGAGTAAATACCGAAGCAGATACCAATGGTCAGCGCGACGGCGAAGTAGTGCAGCGTAGGACCGCCCAGGAACAGCATCGACAGCACCATCATCTGCGTACAGCCGTGGGTGATGATGGTACGCGAGATGGTCGAGGTGATCGCGTTGTCGATCACTTCATGCACCGACGACTTGCGCTGCTTGCGGAAGTTTTCGCGGATACGGTCGAAGATAACCACCGACTCGTTGACCGAGTAACCCAGCACCGCCAGCACCGCCGCCAGCACCGTCAGCGAGAACTCCCATTGGAAGAAGGCGAAGAAGCCGAGGATGATGACCACGTCGTGCAAGTTGGCGATGATCGCCGCGACAGCGAACTTCCATTCGAAGCGCACGGCCAGGTAGATCATCACGCCGATGATCACCATCACCAGCGCGTTCAAGCCGTTCTGCGCCAGCTCGTCGCCCACCTGCGGGCCGACGAATTCGACTTTTTGCAGCGAGACGGTTTCGGCGCCGGCGGCGTCCATGCAGGCCGACTTGACCACGTGCTCGCCCTTGGCGGTCACGGTGTCGATCTGCTTGGGCGCGCCCTGCTCGGCCGCGCACAGCGTGGTGAACACCAGCTGCGACGCATCCTTGGAGGTGACCGACTTGATCACCGGCAGGCGCAGCATGACGTCATGCGCGGTGCCGAAGCTGGTCACTTCCGGCTGCTCGTAGCCGATCTTCTCCAGCGAGTGGCGGATCTGCTCCAGCTTAGCCGGCTGCTGGTAGCGCAGTTCCATCACGGTGCCTCCGGTGAACTCCACCGAGAAGTGCAGCTTATTGTGGATCAGGAAGAACACGGCCGCGACGAAGGTCAACGCGGAAATCACGTTGAACACCAGCGCGTGGCGCATGAACGGTATGTCTTTTTTGATGCGGAAAAATTCCATGTGAACCCCTGAGTTATTTCAGACCCGGTACCCAAACGGTACCGATGGCGATCGATTGCAGCTTCTTCTTGCGGCCATACCAGAGGTTGACCACACCGCGCGAGATGAACACGGCAGAGAACATCGAGGTCAAGATACCCAGGCAGTGCACCACGGCGAAGCCGCGGATCGGACCGGAGCCGAATACCCACAGGGCGATACCGACGATCAGCGTGGTCACGTTGGAGTCGATGATGGTCGCCCATGCGCGGTCGAAGCCGGCGGAAATCGCCGCCTGCGGCGTGGCGCCGGAACGCAGCTCCTCGCGGATACGCTCGTTAATCAGCACGTTGGCGTCAATCGCCATACCCAGCGCCAGCGCGATAGCGGCGATACCAGGCAGGGTCAGGGTCGCCTGCATCAGCGACAGCAGGGCCACCAGCAGCAGCAGGTTGCAGGCCAGTGCCAGCACGCTGAAGAAGCCGAACATCATGTAGTAGACGATCATGAACAGGGCGATGGCGGCGAAGCCGTACATCGTCGAGTGCAGGCCCTTGTTGATGTTCTCTGCACCCAGTTGCGGGCCGATGGTGCGTTCTTCGATCACGTCCATCGGCGCGGACAGCGCGCCTGAGCGCAGCAGCAGCGCCAGTTCGGCGGCGTTTTCCGCGTTGCCCATGCCGGTGATCTGGAAGCGGCTACCAAGTTCGCTCTGGATGGTGGCGACCGACAGCACTTCCGGCTTGCCTTTTTCGAACAGCACGATGGCCATCTTCTTGCCAACGCGGTCGCGGGTGGCGTCGCGCATCTTGCGGCCACCGTCGCCATTCAGGTCGATGCCGACCGCTGGCTGCTGGTTCTGGTCGAAGCTTGCGGTGGCGCTGGAGATGTAGTCGCCGGTCAGCACCACGTCCTTGGTCAGCACGACCGGCACGCCTTTACCAACGGTGAACAGCTCGGAGTTGAACGGAATCGCCGCCGTCATCTCGGTGCCCGGGGTGACGCTTTCGTCGACCATGCGCACTTCCAGCGTCGCGGTGCGGCCGATCACGGCGCGCGCGCGGGCCACGTCCTGCACGCCCGGCAGCTGGACCACGATGCGGTCAGGGCCTTGCTGCTGCAGCACTGGTTCGGACACGCCCAGCTCATTCACGCGCTTGGACAGCGTGGCGATGTTCTGCTTGACGCCATCGTCGATGGTCTGCTTGAGCGCCGTCGGCTTCAGGCTGACGGTGGTTTTCAGCGCATCGCCTTCGCCGGAATCGACGAACAGCAGGTCGGTCATCTGGCCTTGCAGGACGTCCTTGGCCTTCTGGCGGGTGGCGTCGTCGCGGAATTTGATTTCGATGGTGTCGCCCACGCGGTCGATGCCGGCGTGACGCACGTTCTTATCGCGCAGCAGGGTACGGGACGCGGCCTGGATGCCTTGCACGCGCTTGGCCAGCACCGCCTTGGTGTCGACCTGCATCAGGAAGTGCACACCGCCGCGCAAGTCGAGGCCGAGGTACATCGGCAGCGCATGCAGGGCCTGCAGCCATTTCGGCGTGTCTTTTTGCAGGTTCAGCGCGACCAGGTAGGTCGGGTCGGCCGGATCGGCGTTCAGGCCTTTTTCCAGCACCGACTTGGCGCGGAACTGAGTGTCCGGATCGGCGAAGCGGGCGCGCACGGAAGCGTAGGTGCCGGTGCCGTCGAAGGCGATGCCGTTGGTGGCGATGCCGGCGCCCTTGAGCACCTCTTCCACCTTGGCGGTCATTTCGGACGACATCTTGACGGTCGATTTACCGCTCGTGACCTGGACCGCAGGCGATTCGCCATAGTAGTTGGGCGCGGTGTACAGCGCGCCCAGCAGGATGGCGACTACGATCAGTATGTATTTCCAGAGAGGATAGCGATTCATATTGTTCAACGTTCAGTGTTAGGCGTCGGATGCAATACGGCCCGCGCGCGGCGGGCCGGGGCCTGATTACAGCGCCTTGAGCGTGCCCTTAGGCAGCAGCATGGTGACCGAATTCTTCTGCACCGTCATTTCGGCGCCGCTGGAGATTTCGATGGTCACGTACAGGTCGGTCACCTTGGAGACCTTGCCCAGCACGCCGCCGGCGGTCACGATTTCGTCGCCCTTGGCCAGGGCTTCCATCATGGCCTTCTGTTCCTTGGCGCGTTTTTGCTGAGGACGGATCATCAGGAAGTACATCGCCACAAACATCAGGATCAGCGGCAGGAAGCTGGTGAGGTTACCGCCCAGGCCGAGTGCGTCGAGTGGGGAAGCCGATTGGGCGTAAGCGTTGGAAATGAACACAGGTGACTCCGATAATAGTTTGAAAAAATAGCGCTGTATTCTAGCACTGGCCGGAAGCCGGGAGGACTTCCGGTTATCTGGGTAAGATAAATCTTTTTACAAGAGTTACAACAAAATTAAACGCCGCGCGCGCGGTCCGCGTGGAATTGCAGCGTCCAGGCGTGGAAACGGTCCTCATCCAGCGCCTCGCGCATCTGGCGCATGATGTCCAGATAGTAGTGCAGGTTGTGGATGGTGTTCAGCCGCGCGCCGAGGATTTCCTGGGTGCGGTTCAGGTGATGCAGGTAGGCGCGCGAGAAATTGCGGCAAGCATAGCAGGAGCAGCTGCTGTCCAGCGGTTCCTTGTCTTCTTTGTAACGTGCGTTCTTGATTTTCACGTCGCCGAAGCGGGTGAAGATCCAGCCGTTGCGGGCATTTCGGGTCGGCATCACGCAGTCGAACATGTCGACGCCGTTGGAAACGCCGTTGACCAGGTCTTCCGGCGTGCCCACGCCCATCAGGTAATGCGGCTTGTTGGCCGGCATTTTCGGGCCGACGTGGGCCAGGATGCGCATCATGTCTTCCTTCGGCTCGCCGACCGACAGGCCGCCGATGGCCAGGCCGGGGAAGTCGATCTCTTCCAGCTTGGCCAGCGATTCGTCGCGCAGGTTCTCGAACATGCCGCCCTGGACGATGCCGAACAGCGCGTTCGGGTTCTCGCCGCGGTTGAACTCGTCCATCGAGCGCTGCGCCCAGCGCAGCGACATGCGCATCGACTTGGCCGCCTCGTCCAGCGTGGCCGGGCGGTTGTCGATTTCATAAGGGGTGCATTCGTCGAACTGCATGACGATGTCCGAATTCAGCACGCGCTGGATCTGCATCGACACTTCCGGCGACAGGAACAGCTTGTCGCCGTTGATCGGCGAGTTGAAATGGACGCCCTCTTCGGTGATCTTGCGCATCGCGCCCAGCGAAAACACCTGGAAGCCGCCGGAATCGGTCAGGATGGGCTTGTCCCAGCCCATGAAGTCGTGCAGGCCGCCGAACTTGGCCATGACGTCGTTGCCCGGGCGCAGCCACAGGTGGAAGGTGTTGCCCAGGATGATCTGGGCGTCGATTTCCTTCAGCTCCAGCGGCGACATCGCCTTGACCGAGCCGTAGGTGCCGACCGGCATGAAGATCGGGGTCTGGACCACGCCGTGGTTCAGCTTTACCTCGCCGCGGCGCGCCTTGGTCAGGCCGCTGCTATCGGTCTTGTGTAATTTAAATTCCAGCATGTTGTTCCTTATTTTGCTCGTGCTTGTGTCGTCAACAGCATGGCGTCGCCATAGCTGAAGAAACGGTATTCGTTGGCGATCGCGTGGGCGTAGGCCTTGCGGATCTCTTCAAACCCGGCGAAGGCCGACACCAGCATCAGCAGGGTCGACTTCGGCAGGTGGAAATTGGTGATCAGGCGCGTGACCGTCTTGAACTGATAGCCGGGCGTGATGAACAGCGCGGTATCGGCGCTGCCCGCCTCCAGCTGGCCGCTTTGCGAGGCCGACTCCAGCGCGCGCAGGCTGGTGGTGCCGACCGCCACCACGTCCCGGCCGGCGGCGCGGGTGGCGCGCACGGCGTCCACGGTTTCCTGCGGCATGGTGTACCACTCGGTGTGCATCTTGTGCTCGGACAGCACCTCGGCGCGCACCGGCTGGAAGGTGCCGGCGCCCACGTGCAGCGTGACGTAAGCGAAGTTGACGCCCTTGGCCTTCAGCGCGGCCAGCAGCTTCTCGTCGAAGTGCAGGCCGGCGGTCGGCGCGGCGACGGCGCCCGGCACCTTGTTGAACACCGTCTGGTAGCGGGTCTCGTCGAAGGAGTCGGCGTCGTGCTCGATGTAGGGCGGCAGCGGCAGGCGGCCGTGGGCCTCGATCAGGTCGAACACGTCGGCGTCGAAATGCAGGGTGTAGAACTCGCCGGCGCGCTCGCCGACGGTGACGTCGAAGGCATCGGCCAGGCGGATCTTGACGCCGGGACCGGGCGACTTGGAGGCGCGCACCTGGGCCAGCACGGTGCGGTTGTCCAGCACGCGCTCGACCAGCGCCTCGATCTTGCCGCCGCTTTCCTTGACGCCGAAGAAGCGCGCCTTCAGCACGCGGGTATCGTTCATCACCAGCAGGTCGCCGGGCTGCAGCAGGCCGACGATGTCGGCGAACTGGCGGTCGATGATCTGCTCGCCGTCCAGGTGGAGCAGGCGGGAAGCGCTGCGGTCTGGCAGCGGGAATTGCGCAATACGCTCTTGCGGCAAGTTAAAATCGAAATCGGAAAGCGAGTACATTTGCGGACTTCTGGAAACTGTTGAAGAAAATTCGGATAGGCCCGAAGGCGGTGCAAGTCGTACAATACCGGCGTTGCTTTACTGCGGCCAACCCTCTATTTTACGCTAGTGCCCGAAAAACGCTCCAATATGCCTGTTTCAACCTCGAAAACCGTCAAAAAGACAGTCAGCCCAGAAGCCAAGCTGGCCAAGCTCGGCCTGCACACCGATATGGACCTGGTGCTGCACCTGCCCATGCGCTACGAGGACGAAACCCAGGTCATCACCATCGAAGAGGCGCGCCTGCATGGCGGCGAGACCTCGCAGGTCGAGGGCCTGGTGGTGAAAAATGAAATCACCTACAAGCCGCGCAAGCAGCTGCTGGTGCATATCGCCGACGAGACGGGCGACCTGCAGCTGCGCTTCATGAACTTCTATGGCAGCCAGGTCAAGCAGCTGGCCGAGGGCACGCGGGTGCGCGCGCGCGGCGAATTGAAACACGGCTTCTTCGGCGCCGAGATGGTGCACCCGGCGTACAAGGTGGTCAACGAGGGCGCACCGCTGCCCACTTCCCTGACGCCGGTGTATCCATCGGGCGAAGGGCTGTCGCAGCCGATACTGCGGCGCGCCATCGGCGACGCGATGAAGCGCGTCGACTGGACCGACACGCTGCCGGAACAGCTGCGCGCGCGGATGCAGCTGTCCGACTTCGAACCGGCGGTGCGGCTGCTGCACTATCCGCCGCAACAGGTGGACGAGCATGCGCTGCTCGACCGTTCCCATCCCGCGTGGACGCGTATGAAGTTCGATGAACTGCTGGCGCAACAGCTGTCGTTGAAGCGCGCGCAGCGTGCGCGCCGCGCCAAGGGTGCTGCCGCGCTGACGGTGATCGGCGCTCTGTCCGAAAGCTTCCAGGCCGCGCTGCCGTTCAAGCTGACCGGCGCGCAGCAGCGCGTGCTCAATGAAATCCGCAACGACTTGCGCCACCCGTATCCGATGCAACGGCTGCTGCAGGGCGATGTCGGCAGCGGCAAGACGGTGGTGTCGGCGCTGGCCGCAGCGCAGGCCATCGACAGCGGCTACCAGGCCGCGCTGATGGCGCCGACCGAAATCCTCGCGGACCAGCACTTCCGCAAGATCGCCGCGTGGATGGAGCCCTTGGGCGTGAAGGTCGCGTGGCTGACCGGTAGTCTGAAGAAAAAAGAGAAGCTGGCCGCGTATGCGCTGATCGAATCGGGCGAGGCGCAGCTGGTGATCGGCACGCACGCGCTGATCCAGGACGCGGTGAACTTCGCCAACCTGGGGCTGGTGATCGTCGACGAGCAGCACCGCTTCGGCGTGGGCCAGCGCCTGACCTTGCGCAACAAGGGTGTCGAGGGCGCGGTCCCGCACCAGCTGATGATGTCGGCCACGCCGATCCCGCGCACGCTGGCGATGACCTACTACGCCGACCTGGAGGTGTCGGTGATCGACGAGCTGCCGCCGGGCCGCAGTCCCATCGTCACCCGCGCCATCGACCAGAACCGGCGCGACGAAGTGATCGAGCGTGTGCATGCGGCCGCGCTGGAAGGTCGGCAGATCTACTGGGTCTGTCCGCTGATCGAGGAATCGGAAGCGCTGCAGCTGCAGACCGCGACCGACACGCACGCCCTGCTGGCCGAAGCGCTGCCGGACCTGAACGTGGGCCTGGTGCACGGCCGCCTCAAGCCGGCCGAAAAGCAGGCGGTGATGGACGCCTTCAGCGCCAACGAGATGCAGGTGCTGGTCGCAACCACCGTGATCGAGGTGGGTGTGGACGTGCCGAATGCATCGCTGATGGTGATCGAGCACGCGGAGCGTTTCGGTTTATCGCAGCTGCACCAGCTGCGCGGGCGTGTTGGGCGGGGCTCGGCGGCCTCGGTGTGCCTGCTGCTGTACCAAAGTCCATTGGGAGGCGTCGCCAAGCAACGCTTGATGACGATGCGCGAAACCACCGACGGCTTCGAAATCGCCCGCCGCGACCTGGAGATCCGAGGCCCCGGCGAGTTCCTCGGCGCCCGCCAGTCCGGCCAGGCGATGCTGCGTTTCGCCGACCTGGAGACGGACGGCTGGCTGGTCGACCAGGCGCGCGACGTCGCCCACGACCTCCTCCACGCCAACACCCCCGAAAAAGCCGCCACGGTCGAAGCCCACCTGGCCCGTTGGCTAGGCGGCCGCGAAGAGTTCCTCAAGGTTTAAAAGCACAGGTAGAAGCGGTTGGCGAGGTCCAGCAGGAAATCCGGCGTCAGGTAGGCCATGAAAACCAGCGCCAACATCACGGCGCCGGCTGCGCGCAGCAGCCAGGTTTTCATCGTCAGGCCGCTTTCAAGGCGCCGCGTTCGATGGCGCGCTCGTTGATCGGCAGGTTGATCAGTCCAGCCATCACGCTCAGTCCAATCGCGATGCCCCAGACGATGTCGTAGCTGCCCAGCTTTGCGAACAGGTAGCCGGCCAGCCATACGCCGATGAAGCTCCCCACCTGGTGCGAGAAGAACACCACGCCCGCCAGCATCGACATGTGCTTCACACCGAAGATGCCGGCGATGATGCCGTTCGTCAGAGGCACCGTCGACAGCCAGATGAATCCTATCGCAGCCGCGAAGACGTACACCGAGTACGGCGTCAATGGCGCCAGCAGGAACAGGCCGATGACCACCGCCCGCGTGAAGTAGACCGCCGACAGCAGGTAGCGCTTGGGGAAGCGCCCTCCCAGCTTGCCCGCGTAGTAGGAGCCGAAGATGTTGAACAGGCCAATCAACGCCAGCGCCATCACCGCGACGCCAGGACTGGCGATGCCCTTGTCCTTCAGGTACGCCGGCATGTGCACGCCGATGAACACCAGCTGGAAGCCGCACACGAAATAGCCCGCCACCAGGAACAGGAAGGAGCGGTTGCCCACCGCCTCGCGCATCGCTTCGCGCACGCTTTGCTGCGGGCCGGCGCCATGCTCCACCGCCGGTTCGCGCAGATGGAAGGACATCGGCACCATCAGCAGCAGCACCAGGCCGGCAAGCATATAGAAGGCGGTCTGCCATCCCACCGCTGAAATTAACTGCTGCTCCACCGGCATCATCAAGAACTGGCCGAAGGAGCTGGCCGCGCCGGAGATGCCGAACGCCCAGGAGCGCTTCTCCACCGGCGCCACGCGGCCAATGATGCCGCTGACCGCGCCGAACGCGGTACACGCCAGCCCGAGGCCGATGAACACGCCCGAGCCGAGGACGAACAAGGTCGGATCCTTCACCAGCGCCATCCACACCAGCCCCGCCATGTAACTGAAGGCGCCCACCACCACCACGCGCATGGTGCCGTAACGGTCGGCCGCCATGCCGGCGAACGGGCCGAATACGCCCCACAACAGGTTCTGCAGGGCCAGCGCCAGCGAATAGGTTTCCCGCGTCCAGCCATTGGCTTGGGAGATCGGCTGCAGCCAGAAGCCGAAGCCGTGGCGCACGCCCATGGCCAGCGTCAGGACGACGCCACTGGCCAACAGGACGGTTTTAAGCGAAGGAGCACGGGAGGCGACGAACATGATAGGGACCTGATTATGGAAACGACATCTATCGATTTTAACCAGTTCCCGCCGCCCGCGCTTGAAGGCCTTAAATGTCGGCGGGGTACTTCAAGCCGATTTGCGCGCGGATGTCGTCCAGCGTGCCCATGATGGACAGCGTTTCCTCGTGCGGCATCACCGGGCTTTCGATCAAGCCGGCGCGGATGCAGCGCCCCACTTCCTGCGCTTCGTGCGTGTAACCATTGCCGCTGCGCGGAAGGTTGATGGTGCGCTCGCTGCGCGAGGCGCCGTCCACCAGCGTGACGGTGATGGTCTCGGTGTTGTGGAAGCGGTCGTGCAGGCGCACAAAGCCCTTTGTGCCGGAGATCGTCAGCTCGGTCGGCGTGCGCGAACGCAGGCTGCATGCGCACGACGATACGCCGCCGTCCTTGTGCGTGAGCGTGAACGCGGTCTGCATGTCGACGCCGGTGGCGGTCATCTCGGCCTGCGCTTTGGCGCTAGCCACAGGACCGAGGAAGAACGACGCCATCGACAAAGGGTAGATGCCCAGGTCCAGCAGCGCGCCGCCGCCCAGCTCCGGTGCGAACAGGCGATGCTCCGGGCCAGCGTCCGAGGTGAAGCCGAAGTCCGCGCTGACGTTGGCCGGCACGCCGATCTCGCCGCTGTCGACGATGCGCTTGGCCTCCACCACGGCCGGCATGAAGCGCGTCCACATCGCCTCCATCACGAACAGCTTTTTCTCGCGCGCGAGGTTGATGATGTCCTCGGCCTGGCGGCGGTTCATGGTGAACGACTTCTCCACCAGCACGCCCTTGCCGCCGTGTAGGCACATCAGCGCGTTCTCGTGGTGCATGGGGTGCGGCGTGCCGATGTAGATCACATCGACTTCGGGATCGTCCGCCAAGGCCTGGTAGCTGCCGTGGCAGCGCTCCACGCCGTATTCGGCGCCGAAGCTGGTAGCGCTATCTACAGTGCGCGAAGCGACGGCTGCCAGCTTGGCGCCCGGAGTCTCCTGCAAGGCGATGGCGAAAGCCTTGGCGATCTTGCCGGTGCCGAGTATCCCCCAGCGAATTACCTGCGTCATGGCGTGCTCTTTCTGCCGCGTCGGCGGCGAAGTCGGTTAAAAAATCTATTCTACCGCCGGTGGGCGCTTGGGGCGGAACACCGTTGCGTCGTCGTAGAAGGCGTCGTCCTGCTCCGGCCACCAGCCCGGCACGCCCAGCGCCTGCATCGGCGTGAAGTCGGCGGTGCTCAGGCCATGTTCGGCCAGGTCCTGCGCCACCCTGGCGTCGATCCAGTGGCGACGGGCGACGTGGTCCATGGCGAAGAAGTCGTCGCCGGCCACCACCACGCGGGTGTGCGCGGTGATCGCCTTGCGCGGCGCGACCAGCTTTTCCATCAGCGCGTGGCCGAACAGCCAGACTTGCGCGTCCGGCCCGAAGCTGGCGCGCTGCTCGATGAAGGCGGCGCGCCATTGATGGTCGCGCAGCGCGGCCGTCAATGCGTGGCCTGCGGCGCTGTCGCGCACCACCAGCAGGGCGGCGTTTTCGTCGAAGATGGTGGCGCCGTCGCGTGCGGGGCCGCGCGATTTGCCAACGCCGTCGCGCGCGATCTGCGCCGCCTGCAAGGCGTTCAGCTGCACTTTGATGCGCGGGAAGCTAAGCCACACAAGGCCGTTGAAGAAGTCGTGCAGGTTATCGCGCGTGGGCACGCCGCCGGTGGCGCCGATGAATTCCTCGTACGCCGTACCATCCGGCAGCGATTCCTGCGGAACGAAGTGGATCGGCAAGTCCTGGTGATTACGCAGGCCCAGTGCGGCGGCCTGCGCGTTGAACGTGTCCATGAAGGCCACGTCCGCCGAGAGGTGGCCGGCCGCGGTGCGTATCGAGTCGTACCAGGGACGCGGCCAGTCTATCGCTTGCAGCACTGCTTATACCATTTTCCAGTTGATGGTTTCGCCGGCGTTGAGCGGCACCACTTGCTGGTCCGCCAGCGGCAGGGTTTCCGGCAGCGTCCACTGCTCGCGCTTGAGCGTGATGGTGTCGGTGTTGCGCGGCAGGCCGTAGAAGGCCGGGCCGTTGAAGCTGGCGAAGGCTTCCAGCTTGTCCAGCGCGCCGGCGCGTTCGAAGGCTTCGGCGTACAGCTCCATCGCGTGCAGCGCGGTGTAGCAGCCGGCGCAGCCGCAGGCGGCTTCCTTGGCGCCCTGCGCGTGCGGCGCGGAGTCGGTGCCGAGGAAGAAGCGCTCGTCGCCGCTGGTGGCGGCGGTGACCAGCGCCAGGCGGTGTTCTTCGCGCTTGAGCACCGGCAGGCAGTAGTAGTGCGGACGGATGCCGCCCTTGAAGATGTCGTTGCGGTTGTACAGCAGGTGATGCGCGGTAATGGTCGCGGCGATCGGGCCTTCTGCTTCGGCCACGTACTGCGCGGCGTGCTTGGTGGTGATGTGTTCGAAGACGATGTTCAGCGCCGGGAAGTCGCGGCGCAGCGGACGCATCACGCGCTCGATGAAAACGGCTTCGCGGTCGAACAGGTCGATGTCCTGGTCGGTGACTTCGCCGTGGACCAGGAAGGGCATGCCCACTTCCTGCATCATCTCCAGCGTCTTGTAGCAGTTGGACAGGTCGGTCACGCCGGCGTCCGAGTTGGTGGTGGCGCCGGCAGGATACAGCTTGACCGCGTGGACAATGCCGCTTTCCTGCGCGCGCAGGATCTCGTCCGGCGGCGTGTTGTTGGTCAGGTAGAGCGTCATCAGCGGCTCGAATTTCATGCCAGCAGGCAGAGCGGCCATGATGCGGTTGCGATAGGCCTCGGCGGCGGCGGTGGTGGTCACCGGCGGCTTCAGGTTGGGCATCACGATGGCGCGGCCGAACTGGCGGGCGCTATGCGGCAGCACGCTGGCCAGGGTGGCGCCGTCGCGCAGGTGCAAATGCCAGTCGTCGGGACGGGCGATGGTGATGCTGTCTGGGGTGTGTTCGAGGTCGGACATGGCGGCGGGCTTTCAGGCTATCAATGACGAATCCCGTCATTTTACCCTCTCGCGCCGCCATGGTCAGCCACCGTCTCAGAAGCGGATCACCGTCTTCCCTGCGCCGTGGCCGGTTTTGTTGCGCTCGATGGCGGCCGCCGCCTCCCCTGCCGCGACAAGCTCCGACACCACCACGGTCAACTCGCCATTGCCCACCTGCTTCGCGATCCGCGCCAGCAGCTCGCCGTCGGGGTGGTTCGCATGCCAGCTGCCACGGCGGCCGGCCGGCGTGCGCTGGACGATGTCCGGTGCGGCGATGCTGACAATGCGGCCTTGCGGCGACAGCACCTGCCACGAACGGTCCAGCGTTTCGCCGCCCACCAGATCGAACACCAGGTCAACATCCTTCGCCACGTCCTCGAAGCGGGTGGTCTTGTAGTCGATGACTTCATCGGCGCCAAGGCTGCGCAGCAGGTCGGCGTTGCGGCCTTGCGCGGTGGCCAGCACGCGGACGCCGGCCTGTTTGGCAAACTGCACCGCGTAGCTGCCCACGCCACCGGCGGCGCCATGGATCAGCACCGTCTCGCCGCGTTGCAGCTGGCCGGTTTCAAACAACGCCTGCCATGCCGTCATCGAGGCGACTGGAATCGCCGCAGCGGTGGCATCTTCAATGGCGGCGGGTGTCCGTGCCAGCTTCGAGGCCGCAACCGCCACGTGGCTGGCGTAGGCGCCCAGGCCGCCCAACGCGCCAAACACACGGTCGCCTGCCACGAAGCTGTCGACTCCCGCGCCAACCGCGACCACCTCTCCGGCCAATTCCAAACCCAGCGTGGCGGGCAGCGGCAGCTGGAAAATATCCTTGACCAGGCCATCGCGGATTTTCCAATCGAGGCCATTGACGCCGGCGGCGGCAACCCGCACCAGCACTTCGCCCGGACCTGGCTGCGGCATCGGCACCTCATCCCATTGCATCACTTCCACGCCGCCGTAGGCATGGATGCGCAGCGCGCGGTTGCTTGCGGCGTCGTCCAGCGCGGGATAGTCGATATAGCCCTGCGGCCCCGGGGCGTAGAACAACGCCGGATTGGGCGTGTTGAGCGGCGCGTTCAACGCGAAGCGGCGCGGCAGGTCGGGATTGGCGAGGAAGGAACTGCCGTAGGCCACCGCATCAGCCTCGCCGGCCGCGATGCGCTGCTCGCCGGACTCGCGGGTCTGGCCGCCGCCCAGGATGTAGGCGCCGTTGAACAAAGGCCGCAGCGCGCCGTGGTAGTCATATTCAGCCTGGAACTTGGCCACGTGTAGATAGGCCAGGCCCAGCGGAGCGAGCTGGCGCACCAGGTAGGTGTAGGTCTCCACAGGCGTGTCGTCCTTGATGTCGTTGAACCCCATCTCCGGCGAGATCTTGATGCCGACACGGTCGCCTCCCGCTTCCGCGATCATCGCGCCGAGCACCTCCAGGATGAAGCGCGCGCGGTTGGGAATCGAACCGCCATACTGGTCGCTGCGCTGGTTGCTGCCCGACGCCAGGAACTGCTCCGGCAGATAGCCCGACGCCGCATGCAGCTCCACACCATCGAAGCCCGCCTCCAGCGCGCGCCGTGTCGCCAGGCGGTATTCGGCCACCACGTCCGCCACTTCGGAAGTCTCCAGCGCACGCGGCGTGACGAAATCCATCAAGCCGCCGGCGGTAAAGGACTGCCCCGCAGGCTTGATCGCGGAAGGTGCGACCGGCAGCGCGCCGCCGGGCAGCATGCTGGGATGCGAGATGCGGCCGGTGTGCATCAGCTGCATGAAGATGCGGCCACCTTCGGCATGCACCGCCTCCGTCACCTTCTTCCACGCGGCCACCTGTTCGTCGCTGTAGATGCCCGGCGTGCGCACATAGCCCTTGCCCATGGCGCTGGGGAAGACGCCTTCAGTGACGATCAAGCCCGCCGTGGCGCGCTGGCGGTAGTAGGTCACCGCCAGCTCGGACTGCACGCCGTCGGCATCGTTGGCGCGCGAACGGGTCATGGGCGCCATCACCATGCGGTTGCGCAGGGTGTAACGGCCGATTTGCACTGCTGTCGATAAGGTGTTCATTTGGAGCCTCGCTAAGTGAGTGAATGTGCAGCCATCATCCATTGATTCGCCCGTGGGATAAATAGCTTAAAATGAAATCACTGATCCACTGATGGAGCAATCGCAATGTCACTTTTATCGAGCATGGAATTGTTCGTGGCGGTCGCCAACGCCAAAGGGTTCCGGCGCGCCGCCGAGACGCTCGACATGCCCAATTCCACGCTGTCGCGCCGCATCTCGGAGCTGGAAAAGGAAATCGGCGTGCGCCTGTTTCACCGCTCCACCCGCAAGGTCGAGCTGACCGAGGCCGGGCAAGCCTATTTCCGCCGCTGCGAAAGCATCGTGGCCGAGGCGCGCCTCGCGCACGAATCGCTGCAGGAACTGGCGGAGCGGCCCACCGGCACGCTGCGGGTGTCGATGCCGGTGGACTTGGCGATCACCTACCTTGCGCCGTCGCTGAAGGCCTTCAGCGCGCAGTATCCGCAAATCGATTTCGAAATGGACCTGACGTCGCGCCGTGTCGACCTGGTGACCGACGGCTTCGATTGTGCGATCCGCATGGGCAAGCCCCCGCCGACACCGTCGACGTTGATCGCCCGGCAGGTGGGCCTGTTGCCGCGCTACCTGTTTGCGTCGCCGGAATATCTGCGCGGCGCGCCGCCGCTGGAACATCCCGACGACCTGGTCAACCATCAATGCATCATCCCGTTCCCGGTCGGAGGCAAGGCGCAATGGACGCTGTCCTCGCGCAAGAAGACGGTCACCGTCGAGGTCGGCGGGCGCTATGCCACCAACAACGTCGGCATGTGCAGGAAACTGGCCTCGCTGGGCATGGGGGTGGCGATTTCCGCCGGCCCCGAGGCGGCCGGGGCATTGGAGCGGGACCAGTTGCAACGGGTGCTGCCGGAATGGGATTTCGCGCCGGTACCGGTGTACGCGATCATCGAATCGCGCCTGATCCCGTCGCGGGTGCGGCTGTTCATCGATTTCGTGCAGGCCAGCCTGAGGGGATACTCGGCGCCTCTGTAGATAAAATATTAATGAATTATCCGGGCGAGAAAATCGCGCGCCCGTTCCGAGCGGGGCGCGGCGAAGAATTCATCCTTGGCGCTATCCTCCAGGATGCGGCCCTTGTCCATGAACACCACGCGGTTGGCCACCTTGCGGGCGAAGCCCATTTCATGGGTGACCACCATCATGGTCATGCCTTCCTGCGCCAGGCCGACCATCACGTCCAGCACCTCGTTGACCATTTCCGGGTCCAGCGCGGAGGTGGGCTCGTCGAACAGCATGGCGATCGGGTCCATCGACAGCGCCCTGGCGATGGCCACGCGCTGCTGCTGGCCACCCGAGAGCTGGCTGGGGAATTTGTCCTGCTGCGCCAGCAGGCCGACCCGGTCCAGGTAGCGCTGGCCGCGCGCGGTGGCCTCGTCGACGCTGCGGCCCAGCACCTTCACCTGGGCCAGGTTCAGGTTGTCGCGCACCGATAAATGGGGGAACAGCTCGAAATTCTGGAAAACCATGCCGATCCGCGCCCGCAGCGCCGGCAAATCGGTGTTTTTGTCGCCGACCGAGACGCCGTCGACGGTAATCCGGCCCTGCTGGAACGGCTCCAGCCCGTTGACCGTCTTGATCAGCGTGGATTTGCCGGAGCCGGAAGGCCCGCAAATCACCATCACATCGCCCTTCACCACACTGGTGGTGCACTCCGCCAGCACCTGAAACTGGCCATACCACTTACTGACGTTATCGATTTCAATCATATACACGCTGAATAAAAAAGCCTGTCCGCACCCGTGCGGGTACGGCTCTACATGCGCTTGACAGCGCCTCTGCCCACAAGGATACTGCGGAACTTGCCCATAGTTTCATCAGCCGGACCATAAAATACCGGTTGCAGCCAATGCAGAACACGCGCAGCGGCGGACACCCCGCCCTCTGCGCAGGCCCAGAGAGACACTACCACAGGAAGCTCATAACATGCATAAACAAAGCCGATTGACCACCTACATCCTCGTCGGACTGGCGCTGGGTATCTTCGCCGGTTACCTGGCCAACAAGCACTTGGCCACACCGACAGACTTCGCCGACTACATGTCGCTGATCACCACGCTGTTCCTTCGCCTGATCAAGATGATCATCGCGCCGCTGGTGTTCTCGACGCTGGTCTGCGGCATCGCCAAGATGGGCGACGCCTCCGAGGTGGGCCGCATCGGCATCAAGACGCTGGGCTGGTTCTTCATCGCCTCGGTGATGTCGCTGAGCCTGGGCCTGGTACTGGTCAACATGTTCCGCCCCGGCGACGCGCTGCTGGGCCACATGGCCGCCACCACCGCCAAGTCCGACCTGGTCGTGTCCGGCCTGACGCTGAAGGAATTCGTCACCCACCTGGTGCCGGCGTCCATCGTCGAAGGCATGAGCAAGAACGAGATCCTGCAGATCGTGATCTTCTCGCTGTTCTTCGGTTCGGCCGCCGCGGCGGTCGGCGAGAAAGCCAACGTCATGGTCGCCGCGCTGGACGGCGTGGCCCACGTGATGCTCAAGGTCACCGGCTACGTGATGCAGTTCGCGCCGTTCGCGGTGTTCGCGGCGGTGTCGGGCGTGATCGCCAAGAGCGGCCTGGGTGTGCTGTCGACCTACGGCGTGTTCATGGCCGAGTTCTACTTCGGCATCGCGCTGCTGTGGCTGTTGCTGGTCGTGATTGGTTTCGCCTTCCTGAAGACCCGCATCTTCGGCCTGCTCAAGGAACTGCGCAGCCCTGTGCTGCTGGCTTTCTCGACCGCGTCGAGCGAAGCGGCTTATCCTAAAACGCTGGAAGGCCTGGAGCGCTTCGGTGTGCGCAACCGCCTGGCCGCCTTCGTGCTGCCGATCGGCTACTCGTTCAACCTGGACGGCTCGATGATGTACTGCACCTTCGCCACCGTGTTCATCGCGCAGGCTTACGGCATCGAGATGTCGCTGGGCCAGCAGATGTCGATGATGATGGTGCTGATGCTGACCTCCAAGGGCATGGCCGGCGTGCCGCGCGCCTCGCTGGTGGTGATCGCCGCGACGCTGGGCCAGTTCAACATTCCTGAAGCGGGCATGCTGCTGTTGCTGGGCATCGACCACTTCCTCGACATGGCGCGCTCCGCGACCAACGTCATCGGCAACGGCGTGGCCACCGCGGTGGTCGCCAAGTGGGAGGGCGAACTGGCCGCTCCCGGCGAGGTCGAGCTGGTCAAGGCCGCGTAAGCCATACAGACAACTGCAAGAAAGCCACCTCGTTCAGCGAGGTGGCTTTTTTTTCGTCACAGCCAGGTGCGCTTGCCCTCGGGCTTGGCGCCCATCTCGCGCAACCGGCGCCGCAATCGCGCGTTGTCCGCGAGGACGCACACCAGCATCACCAATGTGATGATGCCGAACGCCTCGTTGCCAAAAAATCTGAAGAATAGCGCCGCGCCAGCCGCGCAAACCAGGCCGGCAATCAAGAGCATCAAACCATCTTTCATTGGATTCTCCTCATCTTCGTTTATTCATGATGCGCCTTGTGCGGCTGCACAGCAAGCGGGCGCTGACGTCGTTGCGCGGAATCGTTATCTGGCTTGGTGAGTTTCGTAATTGCATGTCCGCGTCACTCTAGGCACCATGGGCCGCGACAATATCTGCATGCGGAGACATCATGAAATCAACACGGCGCACCGCGCTGAAAACACTGCTGTCGGGCGCCGCGCTGGCGCCGCTGGCGGCCAACGCCAAGCCCACCTGGGGACGCGGCGTCGAAGGCCAGCGCAAGGCCGACCTGGGCAACGGCACCTATCTCAATCCCATCCTGTCCGGCGACCATCCCGATCCCACCATCCTCAAGGACGGCGACGATTACTACATGACGTTTTCGTCCTTCCTGTCCTACCCCGGCGCCGTCATCTGGCATTCGCGCGACCTGGTGAACTGGGAACCCATCGTCGCGGCGCTCACCAAACCTATCGGCAGCGTGTGGGCGATGGACCTCGTCAAGCACAATGGCCGCTACTTCATCTACATCCCCGCCGAAGGCAGCATCTACGTCATCTGGGCCGACAACATCCGTGGGCCGTGGAGCGATCCGGTCGACCTGCACATCGACGCCATCGATCCCGGCCACGCGGTCGGCGAGGACGGCAAGCGCTACCTGTTCGTCAACGGCGTGCGCCGCATCGGCCTGACCGACGACGGCCTGGCCACCGTCGGCACGCTTGAAAAAGTCTACGAACCTTGGCGCTATCCGTCCGACTGGGTGGTGGAGATGTTCGCGCCAGAAGGCCCGAAGCTGTTGCGCCGCAATGGCTGGTACTACCTGGTGCTGGCGGTCGGCGGCACTTCCGGCCCGCCGACCAGCCACATGGTGATCGCCGCCCGTTCGCGCTCCATCCACGGCCCATGGGAAAACTGCCCGCACAATCCGCTGGTGCGCACGCGGAGCGACAGCGAGATGTGGTGGTCGCGCGGCCACGCCACATTGGTCGAAGGCCCGGCAGGCGACTGGTGGATGGTCTACCACGGTTACGAGAACGGCTACCGCACGCTGGGCCGCCAGGCCTTGCTGGAGCCGGTCGAATGGACCAGCGACGGCTGGTTCAAGCCCAAGGGCGGCGACCTGTCGTCACCGCTGCCGATGCCCAAGAAAGGCAGCGCGGTCCCGCACGGCCACGCATGGTCCGACGATTTTACGCAGGACCGCTTCGGCATGCAGTGGAGCTTCTTCAATCCGGGGCCGGACGAAATGCGGCGCGTGCGCCGCGAAGCGGGCAGCATGACCATCGCCGGCAAGGGAACGTCGCCGGCCGACTGCTCACCGCTCACCTGCACGGCCGGCGACCGCAGTTACGAAGCCACCGTCACGCTCGACATCTCAGGCGAGGGCCATGGCGGCCTGCTCTTGCACTACAACGAGCGCATGTTCGTCGGCATCGGCTTCAGCACCACCCACATGCGGACCTATAACTACGGCCAGGAGCAAAGCTGGATGCGCGAGAAGATGGCCGTGTCCACGGTACGCATCCGCGTGCGCAACGACCGCAACATCGTCACCTTCTGGTACGCGCTCGGCGCCGGCGAATGGATCCAGCATCCGTGGCAGATGGAGGTATCGGGCATGCACCACAACGTGTTCGGCGGCTTCCTCAGCCTCAAGCCGGGCGTCTACAGCGCCGGCGAGGGCGCTGTGCGCATGCGCGATTTCCGCTACCGCGCGCTGGCCTAGTTCTGGGAGGCGTAGACCTTCACCAGGTCATACAGGAAGCTGCGGCCTTCCATCAGCGACTGCACGCCGATGTATTCGTTCAGGCCGTGGATGTTGCCCAGGTCCGGCGTTAGGAAGATGCCGCTGATGCCGTAGGTCGGAATGCCGGCCGCGTTGAGGAACTGGCCGTCGGTGGCGCCCGATTGCAAGATGGGCAGCACCGGCACGCCGGGCCACATCTTCGCGGTCAGCTTCTCGACCGGCTCCATGATGGCGTGCGTCAGTTCAGGCGGCGCTGAATTCTCGCCACGGATTTCCAGCGTCTCCACCTTCACCGCCGGATCGTTGATGGCCTTGACCAGCGCCTCGCGCACCGTCTCCTGCGTCACGCCGGGGAAGATGCGGCAGTTGATGTTGGCGCGTGCGCGCTGCGGTAGCGCGTTGGTGGCATGGCCCGCGTCCAGCATGGTCGCCACGCAGGTGGTGTGCAGCATCGCGCCCCAGCTGCTGTTGCGGTCCGAGATCAACGCCACCGCCTTGGCGTCATTGGGATTCTTTACCACGGCCAGCATCGCCGCCGCGACGTCCTTGTGGCCCTCGTCCGACTGGATCTTCGACATGCCCTTCAGGTAGCCACGGCTGCCGTCGGCCAGCTGAATCGGGAAGGTGTAGCCTTCGATTTTCTTCAGCGCGCCGGCCAGGTGGTAGATCGCATTGTCCTTCTGCGGACGCGAACTGTGGCCGCCGCGATTGGTCACTTCCAGCCGGTAGTTCTGCGACACCTTCTCGCCCGCCTGCACCGTCATCGACACGCGCTTGCCCGCCGCATCGAGCTCGCCGCCCGCGCCTTCGTTGATGGCAAAGCCGGCGTCGATCAGCTCACGGCGGTTCTTGGTCAGCCACTCGGCGCCGTTGAAGGCGCCTCCAGTCTCCTCGCCGCAGGTCAGCGCCATCTTCAGCGTGTGGCGCGGCACGTAGCCTTCGGTCTTGAAGCGCACCAGCGTGTCGGCCCAGATGGCCGCCTGCGCCTTGTCGTCCAGCGCGCCGCGCGCGTAGAACTTGCCGTCTTCCTCGATCAGCGTGAACGGATCGCGCACCCAGTCCTCGCGCTTGGCCTCGACCACGTCGATGTGCGCCAGCAGCAGGATGGCTTTCGCCTTCGGATCGCTGCCCGGCATGACGGCCACCAGACCGCCCTCCTTCGGATGCGCCGGATCGGCGTACAAGTGCAATTGCGAATCGGTGAAGCCAGCCGTCTTCAATCGCGCGGCGACACGTTCGGCGGCCAGCGTGCAGCTGCCCGACGACAGCGTGGTGTTGGTTTCGACCAGCTCCTTGTAGAGCGCGCGGAACTTCTGCTCCGTGGGATCGGCGTGCGCGCTCTGCACGCAAGCCATCATGACAGACACCGCACCCAGCACAAAACGAGACTTCATCGTCGATTCCTTAGTTAGAGACTGCGTCCACGGCGTCGTCGGGCGACGACACCAATTCTTCATCGGCCTTGGCCTGCTGCCGTTGCCACATCTGCGCGTACAAACCATCCGCCGCCAGCAGCGACTGGTGCGTGCCGCGTTCGACGATGCGGCCGTGGTCCAGCACCAGGATCTGCTGCGCGTCCGCCACCGTTGACAGGCGGTGTGCGATCACCATCGTCGTGCGGCTCTTGGCGATTTCCTTCAACTGCGCCTGGATCGCCTGCTCGGCCTTGGAGTCCAGCGCGGACGTGGCCTCGTCGAAGATCAGGATGGCGGGATTCTTCAGCAGCGTGCGGGCGATGGCCACGCGCTGCTTCTCGCCGCCGGAGAGTTTCAGGCCACGCTCGCCGACCATGGTCGCGTAGCCGTCCGGCAGGCTGTCGATGAAGTCGTGGATGGACGCGGCGCGCGCCGCCGCCACGATCTGCTCTTTCGTCGCGCCGGGCTGGCCGTAGGCGATGTTGTATTCGATGGTGTCGTTGAACAGCACCGTATCCTGCGGCACGATGCCGATCGCGTGGCGCAGCGTGTCCTGCGTGACCGAGCGCAGGTCCTGGCCGTCGATGGTGATGCCGCCGGCGTTGACCTCGTAGAAGCGGAACAGCAATCGCGACAAGGTCGACTTGCCCGAACCGCTGTGGCCCACCACCGCCGTCGTGGTGCCGGGCGCGATCGTGAAGTCCACGTCGAACAGGATCTGGCGCTTGGATTCGTAGCTGAAGTCCACGTGGTTGAAGCGCACCTGCGCGCCGTGCGTGAGCAGCGGCTGCGCGTCCGGCGCGTCGGCCACTTCGCGGTTCTGGTCCAGCAGCGCGAACAGCTTCTCCATGTCGGCCAGGCTTTGCTTGATCTCGCGGTAGATCACGCCGAGGAAGTTGAGCGGTATGTACAGCTGGATCATGAAGGCGTTCACCAGCACCAGGTCGCCCAGCGTCATCTTGCCGTCGATGACGCCCTGCGTGGCGCGCCACAGGATCAGCGTGACGGCGGTGGCGATGATCAGCGATTGGCCGGTGTTCAGCAACGACAAGGACGTCTGCGATTTGACGGCGGCCGATTCGTAGCGCTGCAAGCCTTCGTCGTAGCGCTTCGCCTCGTAGTCCTCGTTGCCGAAGTATTTGACGGTCTCGTAGTTGATCAGCGAGTCGATGGCCTTGGTGTTGGCCTTCGAATCCAGCTCGTTCATGGTGCGGCGGAAGTGCGTGCGCCAGTCGGTGATGAAGATGGTGAACGAGATGTAGGTCACCAGCGCGACGAAGGTGATCACCGAGAACCAGATGTCGTAGTGCGTGACGAGGTAGCCCAGCACCAGCGTGATCTCCACCAGCGTAGGCAGGATGTTGAACAGCGTGTAGCTGATCAGCGAACCGACGGCGCGCGTGCCGCGCTCGATATCGCGCGTCATGCCGCCGGTCTGGCGGTTCAGGTGGAAGCGCAGCGACAGCGAGTGCAGATGGCGGAACACCTGCAGCGCGATGGTCCGCACCGCGCGCTGCGTGACGCGCGCGAACAGGAACTCGCGCAACTCGGTGAAGAAGGTGGTGGACACGCGCAGCACGCCGTACGCCACCAGCGCGCCGAGCGGCAGCACCAGCAGCGCCTGCGGGTGCGTTGGCGAAATGGTCAGGCTGTCGATCAGGCGCTTCATCACCACCGGCACGCCGACGTTGGCCAGCTTGGCGCCGACCAGGCAGCCCAGCGCCAGCAACACGCGCCATTTGTAGACCCACAGGTAAGGGAAGAGTGTCTTCAGCGTCGCCGTGTCGCTGCGCGGGGTGGCGCTGCTGGCGTTATTGACGGGTTCGGGCGGGGAGTTCGGGTAACGGCGCATGGCGGATGTCGGCTTTTTATGGTTCAATCCCGGTAATTGTAGCCCTTCAAGAGAATTCACGATGACCTCCCCCGAAAATCCCACCACCATCAAAGTCGAAACCGTCAACCGCGGCCTGCCAGCGGGGAAAATGCCGGAATTGCGCATGATGCCGGCGCCGTCGGATGCCAACGTCTACGGCGACGTGTTCGGCGGCTGGATCATGGCGCAGGTCGACATCGCCGGCTCGCTGCCGGCCACCCGCCGCGCCAACGGCCGCGTCGCGACCATCTCGGTGAACTCCTTTGTGTTCAAGAACCCGGTGTTCGTGGGCGACCTGCTGTCGTTTTATGCTGATATTGTCAAGGTTGGCAATACGTCCATTACCGTCAACGTCGAAGTGTATGCGGAACGTAATCGCCTGCAGGCGTGCACCGTCAAGGTGACCGAAGCCACGCTGACCTACGTCGCCACCGACTCCGACCGCAAGCCGCGCAAGGTGCCGCCGATCGAAACGCTGATCCGCTCCTGATCCGGCGCGGCATGCAGCAGCCTCGCCGCGCATTCCTGCTCACCGCCAGCCGCTTGGCCGCGCTGGCCGCCGGCTGCGGTGCGGGTGCCGGTGCCGCCCAAGCCGCGCCACCCAGCGCCAGCAAGTCATATCCGTTCAGCCTGGGCGTGGCCTCCGGCTCGCCGTTGCCGGACGCCGTCATCATCTGGACCCGCATCCTGCACGATCCGCTCAACGCGGCGGCCACGCCGCAGCTGGCCTTCAGCGTGCGCTGGGAGATGGCCGAGGACGAGCGCTTCAGCCGCATCGTCGCCAAGGGCACGGCCATCGCCACGCCGGAACTGGCGCACAGCCTGCACGTCGACGTCACCGGCCTGGCGCCCGCGCACTGGTACTGGTACCGCTTCATGCTGGGCGAGGCCGTCAGTCCGATTGGCCGCACCCGCACCGCGCCCGCCGCCAACGCCATGCCGGACCAGCTGAAACTGGCGGTGGCCTCGTGCCAGCACTGGGAGTTCGGCAGCTACGCCGCGCACCGCCACATCGCGGCCGCCGCGCCCGACCTGGTGGCCTTCCTGGGCGATTACATCTACGAATGGGGCCCGTACCAGCTGGCGCATCCGCAAACGGCGCTACGGACCGCTGAGAGCTTCTCGCTGGCCGAGTACCGCGCCCGCTACGCCCAGTACAAGACCGACCGCGACCTGCAAGCCGCGCATCTCGCCGCGCCGTGGATCGTGACCTGGGACGACCACGAAGTCGCCAACGACTACGGCAGCGACCGCGACGAGCGGCTGGACCCGCGCTTCCCCGAGCGCCGGGCCGCCGCCTACCAGGCCTTCTACGAGCACATCCCGCTGCGCGTGCCGCCGGCCGACTTCGCGCACCTGCGCATGTACCAGCGCTACGACTGGGGCCGTCTGGCGCGCTTCCACGTGCTGGACGACCGCCAGTACCGTTCGCATCACGCCTGCCCGCCTGCCGGCCGCGGCGGCTCCAGCTCCGTGCTCAAGCGCGAGTGCGCCGAACTGGGCGATCCGAACCGCACCATGCTGGGCGCCGAGCAGCAGCGTTGGCTGGAGCAAGGGCTGGCGTCGTCGCCGGCGCGCTGGAACATCCTGGCGCAGCAAACGCTGATGGCACAGAACAGCCAGGTGCCGGTGATCAAGGAGTCCGACGGCCGCGTCTGGACCGACGGTTGGGACGGCTACCCGGCCGCGCGCCAGCGCCTGTTCGACGCGCTGCACGCCAGCAAGGCCAGCAACCCGCTGATCCTGGGCGGCGACGTCCACAGCTTCTTCGCCGCCGAGCTCAACCGCATCCCCACGCGTCCGCGATCGGCGGGCAATCCCGTCATCGCCACCGAGTTCGTCGGCACCTCGGTCACCTCGCCGTCGCGCCCACAGGCGCGCACCGAGCAATATGTCGCCATGAACCACAGCCTCAAGTACGGACGCAGCGACAAGCGCGGCTTCATGCTGCTCAACATCACGCCGTCCGACACCACCACCTTGTTCCTGGCGCTGGACGACGTCCACAACGCAGCCAGCCCCATTAAGACCATCGCCAGCTTTCTGGTGCGCGACGGCCGGCCAGGACTGGTTAGCGCTTGATTCGGGCCCGGCACGGCCTATACTGGCTAGACCATCACCGCATGGAGGCGCTACATGTTGAAAGTCACGGAGAGTGAAATCGCGCAAGAGCTGGATAGCTATCTGCACCAGGCTCTGACGCAGACGATAGTTGTCGAACACGCCGAGCGCGACCCGGTGGTCGTGCTGTCACTGGCCGAGTTCGAGAGACTGCAAGACGTCGACGACCAGCACTGGGCCGATTGCGCCCGCAAGGCCAACGTCGAAGGGTATGTCGATCACGATCATGAAGTGCGGCAGCGGCTGGCCGCCGCCATGAAGGACAAACGGCTCGCCTGCATCAGGAAGGGACCGCATTTCGAACACCACTAGCAAAAAAAATCGCCTGTCTCAAACAGGCGATTTTTTTGTTACGCTGCGACTTTTTCGTCGCGCAGCTGACGCCGCAGGATCTTGCCGACGTTGGTCTTCGGCAGCTCATCACGGAACTCGATGTACTTCGGCTTTTTGTACGCGGTCAGCTCGTGCTTGCAGAAGTCCAGCAGTTGCTCGGCGGTCAGGTTCGGATCCTTGCGCACCACGAACAGTTTGACGGCCTCGCCGGAGTTCTTGTCCGGCACGCCGATGCACGCCACTTCCAGCACGCCCGGATGCGAGGCGACCACGCCTTCCACTTCGTTCGGATACACGTTGAAGCCGGACACGATGATCATGTCCTTCTTGCGGTCGACGATGCGCGTGAAGCCCTGCTCGTTCATGATGCCGACGTCGCCGGTCTTGAAGAAGCCGTCGGGCGTCATCGACTTGGCGGTTTCGTCCGGACGGTTCCAGTAGCCGGCCATCACCTGCGGGCCGCGGATGGCGATCTCGCCCGTGCCGCCCAGCGGCAGCACGTTGCCGTCGTCGTCCAGGATGCACACTTCGGTCGACGGAATCGGCAGGCCGATGGTGCCGGTGAATTCCTTGATGTCCACGCGGTTGGCGGTGGCCACCGGCGAGGTTTCCGACATGCCGTAGCCTTCGATGATCGGCGTGCCGGTCAGCTTGAGCCAGCGGTCGGCCACGGCTTGTTGCACGGCCATGCCGCCGCCGTTGCAGACCGAGTACGAGGAGAAGTCCAGCTTGGCGAAGTCGGCGTTGTTGAGCAGCGCGTTGTACAGCGTGTTCACCGCAGGGAAGACAGCCACGCGGTACTTGGCCAGCTCCTTGACGAAGCCGGGAATGTCGCGCGGGTTCGGTACCAGCAGGTTCAGGCCGCCCATGCGCATGCCCATGAAGGCGCTGATGGTCAGCGAGTAGATGTGGTACAGCGGCAGCGCGCACACGAACACCAGCTGCTCGGCCTGCGGCTTGAACTGCAGCCAGGCTTCGTTCTGCAGCACGTTGGCGATGATGTTACGGTGCAGCAGCACGGCGCCCTTGGAGACGCCGGTGGTGCCGCCGGTGTATTGCAGGAAGGCGATGTCGTCATGGCCCTGCTTGACCGGATCCAGCGCCAGGCGCGAGCCCTCGGCCAGCACCTGCTTGAACGAGACCGAGCTCGGCAGCGAATACGACGGGACCATCTTCTTGACGTTGCGGACCACGAAGTTGACCAGCGCGCCCTTCAGCGTGCCCAGCATGTCGCCCATGGTGGCGACGATCACGTGCTTGACCTGCGTGTGCGCCAGCACCTGCTCTACCGTGGTGGCGAAGTTCTCCAGCACGATGATCGCTTCCGAACCGGAGTCCGTCAGCTGGTGCTGCAGCTCGCGCGGCGTGTACAGCGGGTTGACGTTGACCACCGTGTAGCCGGCGCGCAGGATGGCGGCCATTGCCACCGGATACTGCAGCACGTTCGGCAGCATGATCGCCACGCGCGCGCCCGGCTTCAGGCCCTTGCTTTGCAGCCAGGCGCCCATTTGCAGCGACAGCTTGTCCAGCTCGCCGTAGGTGAGGAACTTGTCCATGCAGACGTAGGCGTTGCGGTCGGCATACTTGCGGAACGATTCCTCCAGCAGGTGCGTGACCGAGCGGTACTGCGTGCTGTCGATCTCGGCGGGCACGCCTTCGGGGTAGGACTTGAGCCAAATCTTTTCCATGTCTTATGCAGCTTTCTTGTTCTGGCCGGGTGGTTCGTCGCGCAGCATGCGCCGCAGGATTTTCCCGACGTTGGTTTTGGGCAGCTCCTCGCGGAACTCGATATATTTTGGCTTTTTATAGCCGGTAAATTGTTCTTTGCAATAGGCCATCAACTGATCGACCGTGAGGTTCGGATCCCTGCGCACCACGAAGATCTTGACCGCCTCGCCCGAGTGCTCGTCCGGCACGCCGATGCAGGCGCATTCCAGCACGCCCGGATGCGCGGCGATCACGCCCTCCAGCTCGTTCGGGTAGACGTTGAAGCCGGACACCAGGATCATGTCCTTCTTGCGGTCGACGATCTTCACGAAGCCGTTCTCGTCCATCACGCCGACGTCTCCGGATTTGAAATAGCCGTCGGCCGTCATGACCTTGGCGGTTTCATCAGGACGGTTCCAGTAGCCGGCCATCACCTGCGGGCCGCGGATAGCGATCTCGCCCGGCTGGCCCAGCGCCACTTCGTTGCCGTCGTCATCGAGGATAGCGATTTCGGTCGACGGCACCGGCAAACCGATGGTGCCGGTGAAGGCCGAACTGTCGGCGCGGTTGCAGGTAGCCACCGGCGACGTTTCAGACAGGCCATAGCCTTCGATGATGGACACGCCCGTCACCTTCAGCCAATTGTCGTTGACGGCCTGCTGCACCGCCATGCCGCCGCCGTTGCAGATCTTCAGGCCCGAGAAGTCCAGGTTGCCGAACGACGGGTGATTCAGCAGCGCGTTGTACAGCGTGTTCACGGCCGGCAGCATGTTGAACTTGTACTTGCTCAGCTCCTTGATGAAGCCGCCGATGTCGCGCGGATTCGGAATCAGGATGTTCAGCGCGCCCACCCGCGTGCCCCACATCGCGCAGCAGGTCAGCGCGAAGATATGGTACAGCGGCAGCGCGCAGACGATGGTGATCTGCTCGGTCACATTGCCCAGCGCCGGCTTGGACCAGGCCTCGTTCTGCAGCAGGTTGGCGACCAGGTTGCGGTGCGTCAGCGTCGCGCCCTTGGAGACGCCGGTGGTGCCGCCCGTGTACTGCAGGAAGGCCGGATCGGTGGGTTCCAGCGACACCGGCGTGAGCTTCATGCGGCCGCCCTGCGACAGCGCATCCTTGAAGCGCACCGCGTTCGGCAGCGAGAACGGCGGCACCATCTTCTTGACGCTGCGCACCACGAAATTGACCAGTGCGCCCTTGAGGCCGCCGAGCATCTCGCCCATGCTGGCCACCACGATGTGCTTGACTTGCGTGCGGCCCAGCACCTGCTCCAGCGTGGTCGCGAAATTTTCCAGGATCAGGATGGCTTCGCAGCCCGAGTCATTGAGCTGGTGCTCCAGTTCGCGCGGCGTGTACAGCGGGTTGATGTTGACCACGGTGTAGCCGGCGCGCAGGATGGCGGCGATGGCGATCGGATATTGCAGCACGTTCGGCATCATCACGCCGACGCGCGCGCCCTTCTTCATGCCGCGGCTTTGCAGCCAGGCGCCCAGACGCTTGGAGTAGGCGTCGACTTCGGCATAGGTGAGGAATTTATCCATGCAGACGTAGGCGTTGCGGTCTGCGAACTTGTGGAAGGACTCTTCCAGCAGCTGGACCAGCGAGCGATACTGAGTCGTGTCTATCTCCGTCAGCATGCCGGGCGGGTACGACTTCAACCAGATTTTTTCCATCCTGTGCCTCGTGTCTCGAATTATCGTTGTAAGGTCCGGCGCACAGTGCCGGTTCAGGGTCGGTCATTCGTCTATGCGAACTTCGAGAGCCTACTTATCACGATGCTATCGGGCAGCAAGCTCGGACGCAAGCGCATTTAACCATATTTGAATGCAGCTTCTAACGGCTTTTTATGCTGCATTGCAGCATCAATGTGTGCCTTGCGGTGTGGCATCCGGCTGCTGGGTGGCCTCCGCGTTGAGCAATACCGGGCGACCCAGTTGCTGCAACTGCTGCTGGCGTTGAACTAGATCAAGAGAAGCTAATTTTTGCACTGCAGCATAAAAACGCACGAACGTTCGTTCCTGCTTCAGCAAAGAACGGAAGGCGGGCAGATAATCGTGGTAAGTTCCCACAGCGCTGAGGTGGGCGTTGGTCAGCGGCTCGGCAAACCAGCGGTCGTAGCCGGCGTAGCCGCCCCAGCTGTCCTTCAACTTCTGGTAGTCGCTTTTCAGGTGGGCGAAGATGCGCGCCTTCTCCGCGCGCTTGTGGCGGGTGCTGGTTTTGCTGGCGTAGGTGTCGGCCAGCATTTTGCGGTGGCGTACCAACAGTTCCAGGAAATCCTGGCGGCGCGCGTTGTAGCGGGTGTAGGCCTCGCGCATCGGATCGGTGCCGTACAGCTCCAGCCAGCGCGCCACGCCGGCCTCCTCCACCGCCGTCGCGAAGCCTTCGTTGAACTGGGAATCGCCTTGCACGTACACCACCTGGTGCGCCAGCTCGTGGAACACCATGCGCGCCAGCTCGGCGTCGGAATAGTTGATGAAGGTCGACAGCAGCGGATCGCTGAACCAGCCCAGCGTGGAATAGGCCGGCACGCCGCCGACCTGCACGTCGTTGCCCTCCTTGCGCAGCTCGTCGGCGTAGACCATCGCGTCTTCCTTGCTGTAGTAGCCACGATAGCTGACGCAGCCGGCGATCGGGAAGCACCACTGGATCGGCCGCAACGAGAGTTCCGGCGTCGCCACCACATTCCACAGCACGAAGGGACGCGTGAGCGCGGCGTAGTTTTTGTAGCTGGCGTTGTCGGGCAGGCCCAGTTCCTTGACGGCGAAGCGGCGTATCAACAACGCTTTTTCCAGGCGGGCCTTGAGCTGGGGATCGGTGGACGGATCGCCCAGCCAGTCTTCAATCGGACGGGCATCCGACCACAACGCATACTGGCCTTGGGCGGCTTGCATGTAGTACTTGAGTTGCGCGCAGCCAGCCAGCATAAGTGCTGCGCAGCCCGCCGCCAGCCAGTATCTGGCGCGGACGATTCGGCGGGCTAAGTTGCGCATACATTACCTTCAAGCAGCGACTCTTTCGACTTGTACCAGTGTATCGTAAAAAGTTGGTGCGCGGCCCATATCGGTTAACTGTTGGCTGGTAACCTCATTGGCGTTTTTACCATCCCTGCCTAGCTTTTTCCACCACACTGACAAGCCTACAACAAGGCCCGCGCGCGCCTTGTCCGTCACGCGTGCCTTGGCGATGAAGGTGCCGCGGTCATTGAAGATGCGCACCATGTCGCCGTCGGCGATGCCGCGCGCGGCGCTGTCGTCGGGATGGATGTCGAGGTGCGGCTCGCCCTCCGCCGAACGCAGGCTTTTCACGTTGACGAAAGTGGAGTTGAGGAAGTTGCGCGCCGGCGGAGAAATCATCGCCAGCGGATAGCGCTTGGCCAGCTCCGGGTTGCTGGCCACCGATTCATACGGCGGCAGGTAGGCGGGCAATGGATCGAGTCCGTCGGCCGCCATCGTTGCGGAGTAGAACTCGCACTTGCCGGACGGCGTGGGGAAGCCGCCGTGCGCAAACGGCGCGTCGGGCATGTTGAGTTTCTGCCAGCCCTTTTGCTTCAGCGATTCCCAATCGAAGTCGACCGCGCGGACGTCCCGCGCGTCGAAGGCCATCGCCGCCAGCTGGTCGTCGCTGTCCTGGAAGCACGGGTCGTCAAAGCCCATGCGCGCGGCCAGCAGGCGGAAGATTTCGGTGTTGGCCTTGGCCTCGCCCATCGGCGCGATGGCCGCGTTGTTGGCCATCATGTACAGGTGGCCGTAGGCGGTGTGCGTGTCGATGTGCTCCAGCTGCGTGGTGGCCGGCAACACGATGTCGGCATAGTCCACGGTATCGGTCTGGAAATGCTCCAGCACCACGGTGAACAAATCCTCGCGCGCGAAGCCGGCCATCACCTTGCCCGAATCGGGCGCGATCGCCAGCGGGTTGGCGTTGTAGACGATCACCGCCTCCACCACCGGCCCGAACTCCGGCGAGCTCTCGCGCAGCAGGTCGTCGCCGATGGTGGTCATGTTGATGGTGCGCGGCTGCTTCTTCAGCAAGTCAGGCCGCTGCAGCGCCGCCTTGTTGGTCGGGAACGAGCCGCTGGACGACAGCTGGATGCCGCCGGCCGGATGGCGCCACGCACCGACCAGCGCCGGCAAGCAGGCGATGCTGCGCACCGACATGCCGCCGCCGCGCACGCGCTGCACGCCGTAGTTGGCGCGGATCGCCACCGGCTCGCCAGCGCGCGCCATGCCGCCGTACAGCCGCGCCAGGTCGACCACCTCGGCCACGCTGATGCCGCAGGTTTCGGCGGTGCGTTCCGGCGTCCACTCGGCGGCGCGTTGCTTCAGTTGATCGAAGCCCAGCGTGTGCTGCGCGATGTAGTCGTGGTCGAGCAGGTCTTCGGCGATCAGCACGTGCATCAGGCCCAGCGCCAGCGCGGCGTCGGTGCCGGGCAGCAGCGCGATGTGCTGGTGGCATTTCTCCGCCGTCAGCGAACGGTAGGGATCGATGGCGATCAGCTTGGCGCCGTTGCGCTTGGCCTCTTGCGCGCGGGTCCAAAAGTGCAGGTTGGAAGCGATCGGATTGCCGCCCCAGATCACGATCAGTTTCGCGTTCTGGAACTGTTCAAGGTCAATACCGATCGAGGCGCCGATGGTGTACTTGTAACCGGTGGCGCCGGCGGTCGCGCAGATGGTGCGGTCCAGCAGCGAGGCGCCGATGCGGTTGAAGAAACGCATCGACATCGACTCGCCCTGCACCAGCCCCATTGTGCCGCAATAGCTGTACGGCAGGATGGCTTCCGGCGCGCGCTCGGCCAACGGCTTAAGCCGGGCGGCGATGGTGTCGAGCGCCTCGTCCCAGCTGATGCGCTCGAACTTGCCCTCGCCCTTCTTACCGATGCGGCGCAGCGGATGCAACAGACGGTCCGCGTGGTAGGTGCGCTCGGTGTAGCGCGCCACCTTGGTGCACAGCACGCCGGCCGTGGTTGGATGGTCGGGGTCGCCCTTGACGGCGGTGGCCACGCCATCCTCCACCGTCACCAGCAGCGCGCAGGTGTCGGGGCAATCGTGCGGGCAGGCCGCGCGGACTTGTGTCGTTGTCATGTCTTGGATCAAAAATCGTGGACGGAAAGCAGTATGGTAAACGAAATGGAGACGATTCCGTCCGCTCTGGATTTGTTCACCTGACAAGGGCTACAATGGCTGCTCTCGCCACCCAAAAGGCAGGCGAACCCGATCTTGGAGAAGCAGATGAAACTAGTTGATCCCATCATTGCATTTCAATCTGAAATACAGCAAATCCGGCGTGACCTGCACGCCCATCCCGAGCTGTGCTACGAGGAGCAACGCACCTCCGACATCATCGCCGACAAGCTGAGCGAATGGGGCATCCCGGTGATCCGCGGGCTGGGCCTCACCGGCGTGGTCGGCATCATCAAGCACGGCAGTTCCAAGCGCGCCATCGGCCTGCGCGCCGACATGGACGCGTTGCCGATGCAGGAGGTCAATACCTTCGCGCACGCCTCGCGCCATCCCGGCAAGATGCACGCCTGCGGCCACGACGGCCACACCGCCATGCTGCTGGGCGCGGCCAAGCACTTGGCCGAGCACCGCAATTTCGACGGAACGGTTTACCTCGTTTTCCAGCCGGCAGAGGAAGGCGGCGCCGGCGCGCGCCGCATGATCGAGGACGGCCTGTTCGAGCAGTGTCCGATGGACGCGATCTACGGCATGCACAACTGGCCGGGCGCACCGGCCGGCACGATGAGCGTGGTCGAGGGGCCGATGATGGCTTCCAGTAACGAGTTTTACGTCACGGTAAAGGGCAAGGGCGCGCACGCGGCCCAGCCGCACAAGGGCATCGACCCGGTGATGGTGGCGGTGCAGATCGCGCAGAGCTGGCAGACCATCATCAGCCGGCAGAAGAGCCCGCTGGACACGGCCGTGCTGTCGATCACGCAGATCCACGCCGGCAGCGCCACCAACGTGATTCCCGACGAGGCCGAGCTGGTCGGCACGGTGCGCACCTTCACCCAGCCGGTGCTGGACATGATCGAGCAGCGCATGGGCGAGATCGCCCAACATACGGCGGCCGCGTTCGGCGCCGAGGTGGAGTTCAAGTTCCGCCGCAATTATCCGCCGCTGGTGAACCATCCGGCCGAGACCAAGTTCGCGGTCGAGGTGATGAAGTCGGTGGTGGGCGCGGACAAGGTCGACGACAACGTCGAGCCGACCATGGGTGCGGAAGACTTCGCGTTCTTCCTGCAGGCCAAGCCGGGCTGCTACGTCTTCATCGGCAACGGCGAAGGCGATCACCGCGACGGCGGCCACGGCCTCGGCCCGTGCGTGCTGCACAACGGCAGCTACGACTTCAACGACAACCTGCTGCCGATCGGCGCCAGCTTCTGGGTGCGGCTGGCGGAGATGAGCTTGCCGGTGGCTTAGGCCAGCTTGTCCGGGGCGGTGCCAACGCGCTGTCCCGGGTTCAGGGCCTCCAGTCCCAGCAGGGCCGCCGAATGATCGGCCTGCGGGACAGTCTCCACCAGCGCTTGATAACGTTCGGTCACCAGCTGCGTCACCGGCAAGGTGATGCCGGCCGCTTCCGCCGCAGCTAAAATATTGCGCTGATCCTTCAACTGGGTCTTCACCTGTCCGCCCGCGACAAAGTTCCGGTCCAGCATGCGCTGGCCATGTACATCGAGGATTTTGCTTTCGGCGAAGCCGCCGCGTATCGCCGCCCGCATCGCGGCCGGATCGGCGCCGGCGGCCTGCGCCAGCAACAAGGCCTCGGCCACGATGTTGATGGTAGCGCCGACGATCAACTGGTTGCACAGCTTGGCCACCTGGCCGCTGCCGGCCGGGCCCACCAGCGTCGGCCGGCCCATCACGGCCAGCACAGGCTCCAGCTCGGCGAAATCATCCGCATTGCCGCCCGCCATGATGGCCAGGGTGCCGGCCGCCGCACCGCCCACGCCGCCGGACACCGGCGCGTCGACAAAGCGGCGTGCCTGCGCGGCCAGCAGCGCGTGAAACTCCTGCGCCTCGGATTGACGGGTCGAGCTCATGTCCACCCACAGCGCGCGCGGCGCCAGCGCCGGCAGCGCGGCGCGCATCACCTCGCCAACGATGGGGCCGGCCTCCAGCATCGAAATGACGATGCCGGCATCACGCACCGCCTCGGACAGATCGGGCACCGCGTGCGCGCCGGCATCGGCCAGCGCGGCGGCCTTGGCGAAGGTGCGGTTCCAGACCGTGACCTTGTGGCCGGCCGCCAGCAGGCGGCGCACCATCGGATCTCCCATCAAGCCAATACCGAGAAAGGCGATTCGCGTAGACAATTCCAACTCCTGAGATGATCAAAAAAGCAGCCACCCCGGAATATTTTCTGGAACCCCGGTACAATCTTGGCAGCCGTATAAATTGAGATACAGCACTAACTACGCAAGGATACTATGTTCGCTAAAAAATTGATTGCCGCCGCCGTCGCCCTGATCGCGATGCAAGGCGCCTACGCCGATGACAAACTGGTCGACTCCGTCGCCATCGACTACGGCAACGCCGCCAAGGTGCAGATGGTGCGTTTCAGCGCCGCCAAGGACTGGAGCGCGCGCTGGTTCCAATCGAACGGCACGCACCTGAGCGGCTACTGGGAAGCCAGCGCCGGTTTCTGGAAAGAGAGCCAATACCAGAACATTTCGGGCAACACCGCGCATCTGTGGGACGTGGGCTTCACGCCAGTTTTCCGCTTCGAGAACGACAACAAGAAGGGCCTGTACTACGAAGGCGGCATCGGCGTGCACCGCCTGTCCAAGCTGTACGACAACGACACCTACCGCCTGTCGACCCACTTCCAGTTTGGCGACCACATCGGCATCGGCTACGTATTCGACAACAACTGGGAAATCGGCGGCAAGATCCAGCATTTCTCGAACGGCGGCTACAAAAAGCCCAATACCGGCGTGAACTTCCTCGAAGTCAAAGCGGCCTACCACTTCTAAAAATTTGGGGTCAAGTCTGACATTCGGACACGAGCCCTACCGTAGCGCGGTGCTACGGTAGGGCTCGTGTCCGAATGTCAGACTTGACCCCAATGTCTTATACGTTCGTTTCGGCGACGATCTTCCAGCTTTTGCCTTCCTTGGCCCAGTATTGCTTCTTGCGCACCGCGTGGCGGAACTTGCCCACCACGATCTGCTGCGTGAAATTGCTGACGATGACTTCCTCCTGGCTCGGCTGGCGGAAGTAGCTCGGCTCGGTCACAGTCACGCTGATCTTCTTGGCGCCAGGCAGGAAACGGTTCTTGTCCAGCCAGGTGTTCACATCCTCATCGGCCGCCGATTTGAAGCGCGGCGAATACAGCGCCCGCAGGCCAGCATCGTCGCGGTTCTCGACGTCGCGGCGCCACGATTCCACCAGCGAGCTGGCGACACGCAGGTCGCGCTCCATCTGCTCCTTGCTGACGAACTCGACCTGGTCGCCGATCAGGATCGGCGTCTTGCCGATTTCCACCGTGCGGGTCAGCGTGTTGAGGTCGTCGTTGCTGACCACCACGCAGCCGTCGGTCGACAGCGGCGGACGGCTGAAGGTCTCCGGCGGCGTGCCGTGCACCCAGATGCCGGAACCGCTGCGGCCCTGCGCCTTGTCCCAGTCGTTCGGATAGTCGAGCGGCAGCGCGCCCTTGCCGTACATGTCGGGCAGCTTGATGCCGGGCAGGCGGCCGATGATGTAGTACACGCCGACCGGCGTGCGCATGTCGCCTTCCTTGAGCTTGTTGATGCCCAGCTTGCCCTGGCTGACGTAGAAGTCGGACAGCAGACGGATCTGGTCGTTGCGGTTCTCGTACAGGTAAAGGCGCGAATGCTTGGCGTCGACGATCAGCGCGTGACGCTGGTCCTTGCGCATCTGCAGCAGCGCGCGCGGCAACAGCGCAGGCGACGGACGGCCGGGCTCGGCCTGCAGGCGCACGGCCGCCTCGCGGCGCAGGTCGGCCAGCTTGGAATCCTCGCCAGGCGGCACGGCGGCGCCTAACGCGGTCACCGCGCGGGTATGCATCAGCAGGATGTCGCCGCGGACCAGGTGGCCGAGGCGGAAGTTGGGATAGGCCTCCACCAGCGCATCGGCCTTTTGCTGGGCCACGCGCAGGTTGTGCTCGGCCAGCTCGCGGTAGATATCGGACAGCAGCTCTTCGGGATTGGCTTTATGGACGACCGGTGCCCGCGCCGGCTTTTTTGCGGCGTAGCTGACCTCCCCTCCCAAAACACTGAGAAGTACCGCGCACAGCAACGCACTGGCACGCCAGTGTTGTGTAAATCTAAAGTGTGACATCAGCTACCCGAGGCTTCCTGCTTGATCTGCCATTTTCCACCATTTTTGACGAGCACAAGCGTCTTTCGGCTTCTGGCCGTCAGACGGTCCGATTCATACGTCTGGTGGAAGGTCACTTTGGCGGTGTTGCCGTTCACGACCACTTCCGGCGCACCCACGTCGACGCGGATGCGGCCCTTGCCTTCAATGCGGGCACGGCGCTCATCGGCCCATGCCTTGCGCGACAAGCCTTTGGGCGGTTCGAACTCCTGGCTGTAATAGCCGAGGTAGGAGTCGACGTTCTGCGCGGTCCACGCCTTGGCCCAGCCGTGGACCTGGGCCAGCACGGCGTCGCGATCGGACGTGTCCAGCTTCGCGGCTTTTTCCGGCTCGTGCTTGGCAGGTTTCGGCGGCTCCACCTTGGCGGGCTTGGCTGGTTCGGCTTGGGCGACCACTACCGGCGCGGCTTTGACCGGCGCAGGGACAGGTGTCGGCTTCGGCGGTTCGACCTTGGCCAGCACTGGCGCCGGGACTGGTGCGGCAGGCTTGGCGGGTGCGACGGTTGGCGCTGGCGTTGGCATTGGCACCGGCGCGGGCGATTTGGCCAGTGCCGGTGCTGGTGCTGGTGCCGGTGCCGGTGCCGGTGCCGGCAGTCTGGCCGGGGCCGCTACGGGCGTCGGCACCGTCGCGGCGGCCACTTTGACGGCCGGTGCCGGCGGCGTGACGGACAAGGCCGGTATGCGCTGCAGCGTGGTCGACTTGCCGGCATCGGCAGGAATCTGCGAGATCAGCGGCGGCGCCGCATTGGCTGGCGTACGCGGTGCGGTCGCCGCCTGGGCCACCTGCGGCACCGGAGCAGGAACTGGCGCCGGCGCTGCGGTCTCGGGCGCGGCGAACTTGGCGCCCGTGCTGCTGGAGAAATTGCGCAACAGTGTCAACTTGGACTTGGCCGGCGGCGCATTGTTAGCGCCCAACGCCAGCGCCTTGTCATAAGCCTGGCTGGCCATCTTGCCATAGACATCGCCCAGGTTTTCATAGGCCGTCATATAGCTTGGATTGGTGCGTATCGCCTTTTCCAGCGCCACCCGCGCCTTGTCATACTGCCCGCTGGCCGCATACAGCACGGCCAGGTTGTTGTATGGCTCCGGCAGATCTTTGTAATCCTCGGTCAACTTGGTGAAGACGGCGATGGCCTCCTCCGACTTGTTTTGTTCCGTCAGCAGCACGCCCTTCATGAAGCGCATCTGCGGATCGGACGGGTGTTTGCTCAGGTACTCGTTGGTCTTGTTGAGTGCTTCGACAATCTTGCCAGCCTTGGCCAATTTGCTGACGTCGGCCATCTCGTCGGCGCTCGCTGGCGCAGTCGCGAAGATGGTTGCCACGATGCCGGCGGACGCCAGAGCACGGTACAGCATGGATTGGGCTGTCTTGTTTTTCATTGAGTTATAAGGCAAGCACGGAAGAGTACATGGTACACCTTTCGTTTCTTCAGATCAAAATCTAGCTTGTATCTTATATGCCTCTTTTTACGACAAAAAATCGCCGCCGAAAGCAAAAAACCCCACCTGGATCACCGGGTGGGGTTCTTTATATAACTAGCCTGACGATAACCTACTTTCACACTGGTTGCAGCACTATCATCGGCGCAGAGTTGTTTCACGGTCCTGTTCGGGATGGGAAGGGGTGGGACCAACTTGCT
>NZ_BPWJ01000009.1:0-325261 GCF_040362985.1 Duganella caerulea
CTAATGCTTGAAAATCTAATTTTTTCATCGCCGTCTCCCATCAGTCCGTATTGCTTAGACCGATGGGGGAGCTAGCCGTTCAACACTTAGGCGCTACATAGCCTTTTTTTTTGTGCCTACGGTCAGAACTTGTAGTTGTATTCCGCCGTGAAGCGCACCTGCCGTTCAGGCGAACGGCCCAGCACCTGGTTGTAGTACGGGCTGATGGTGTCCGCGCCCGAGTTGTAGACCGGCTGCGTGGCCAGGTCGGTCTGCTTGTTGAACAGGTTGAACACGTCGGCCTTCAGGGTCAGGCCCTTGAGCCAGCGCGGCATGTAGGTCGCGTTCAACGCCAGGCGCACATCGGTCGGCAGCGTGCCCACCGAACCGCGCGGCGTCAGCTTCTCGTCGCAATAGAAGGTCGCCGCGCCATACCAGCCGGCCGGGTTGTTGTTGACGTTGAGCGCCTTGGGCAGGTTGCCGATGCAGGACTTCGGCGCGCCGGTGGCGATGTTGAGGTTAGCGCCCAGGCGCCATTCCGGCGTCAGCTCGTAGTAGCCAAACGCCTTGAGCACGTGCGTGTGGTTGTTGGGCAGCAGGCCGTTCGCGCCGGTCATCAGTTCCGGATAATCGAAGGCGGTGGTGGCGGCCAGGTCGGCCTGGCCGATGTCGGACGCCACCTGGCCTTCCATGTTGCCCCGGCTGCGCGACCAGGTGTAATTGACCTTGCCGTACCAGCCGTTGCGCAGCGGGTGCTCGAGGAAGAAGTCCAGCGCCGTGTAGATGCGCTCCACTTTCGGCAGGCCCATGTCCTCGGCCGACAGCGGCACCGTCACCAGCTTGCCGTCGCCGCGCAGGTCCAGCTCCAGCGTGTTGCCGCGGCCCGGATTGACCAGCAGGCAGGGCATGCTGTATTTGCTGGCGTTGACGTTGTTGCGGCGCGCCCACGCATCCACCGGACGCTGGTCGCACCAGTCCTCGATGGTGTTGCGCAGCGTGCGGTAGGTGAACTTGGCGCCGCCGTTGAAGGACGGCGTCAGCGCGGCTTCGAAGCCCAGCGCCAGTTCGTCCTGGTAGGTCGCGCCCAGGGAGCTGGCCGCCACCTGGTGCGGGTCCTTGGCCTGGCCGTACTCGTTACCGGCGGAGAAGGGCGGGCTGATTTCGGTCAGGCCGGTCGGCACGCCGGTCTTGGGATCGACGCCGGTGTAGGTGAAGTAGTGGTCGATGTGGACCGGGTTGCCCGCCAGGCGCAGCGCCACGCTGGTGGGGATCTGCAGGTGATAGCGGCCGGCGTTGGCGAACAGTTTCAGGCTGCTGTCGCCGCGCATGTCCCACGATGCGCCGAGGCGCGGCGCCAGCATGTGGCGCTGTTCGGCATATGGCACGCCGAAGCTGTTCTTGTTGGTGAACTGCTCGTTGCGCAGGCCCAGGTCCAGCAGCAGCCGGTCGGTGATCTGCCAGCGGTCCTGCAGGTATTGCGCGCTCTGGTCGGTCTTCGGCGAGGCCGAGTCGCTCTGGTGGTATTCGTCCACGTAGTAGCCCTGCGTGCCGTAGCCGCCGCCGGACGCCGGCGAGCGTCCGCCCGGCACCGCCGCATTCGGATTGGATGAGCGGAAGTAGATCCAGCTGCCGCCGCCCGCCAGCGAGGAGCCGTTGATGGACGAGACATTGTTGCGGTCAAGGCCGGCGCGCAGCGCGTGGTCGCCCAGCTTGTACTCGACGTCCAGGCGCAGCGTGGATTGCTTGTCCTCCGCGTTCTCCACTTGCATGGTGCCGCCGATCGGTTGCGGGTTGTTGTAGGTCAGCCCCGGCACCTGCGCGCGCGCCGGCGCGCTGACTTGGTACACGCCCGGCACGTAGCCCTCCACGCTTTGCGGATAGGTCGACTTGAAGCGGCCCGCCAGCGCGGTCACGGTCAGGCGGTCGGTCAGGAAGCCGGTGTATTTCAGGATCGAGTCGTTGGTGATGGCGCCGTCGCCGGTCACGCCGTCGGCGCGCGTGTTGTTGCGCTGTAGCGTGCCGTAGTCGAAGCCGTAGTTCTGCTGCGTCTTCTTGTACTCGTCGTGGATCTGCGTGAATTCCAGGCGGTGGTCGTCGTTGATGTTGTAATCGAGTTTGACCAGGTAGCGCGGCGTGTGGGTATCGCGCTCGGTCCAGCCGTTGGTCTTGTTGGTCGAATCGGAGTCCTTGCTGATGTAGCCGGAGGTGAAGCGGTCCTGCTCCACGTTGGCGAACACGAACAGCTTGTCCTTGATCAGCGGGCCGCCGACATAGGCGCTGCCGAAGACGTCGGTGGCGGTGTTCGAGCCGCGGTAGGTCAGCAGCTTGCCGTCGGTGGCCGGGTTGGCGCCGGTTTGCGGATAGTAGGTATCCTCAGGTTTCGCGCGCAGCTTGTTGGGCGTGTACTGCAGCACCGCGCCGGCTTCCCAGCGGTTGGTGCCGCTCTTGGTGGTGATGTTGACCACGCCGCCGGTGGAGCGGCCGAACTCCGCGCTGTAGCCGCCCTGCAGGATCTGCGCCTGCGCGATGGCGAAGAACGGCAGCGTGGTCGAGCCGATCTGCTTGTACACGTTGGTGACCGGGAAGCCGTTGATGTAGTACGAGTTCTCCGACACGCCGGCGCCGCCGAAGCTGTCGCCGCCGATGCGTGGATTGCCGCGCGTGGTGCCCGGCGCCAGCTGGATGATGCCCGACAGGCTTTGCGCCACGGGCAGCGCCTGCAGTTCGCGCGCGGTGAACACAGCGCCGTTGTTGGTGTTGCTGACGTCGATGGTACGGCGCTTGGTGGTGACGGTGACCGCCTGCACGGCGTCGAACGAGGCTTCGACGCCCTGGCCGATCAGCGCTTCCACGTCCAGCGTGCGTTCGATCTCGCCGCCGCGCATCAGCATGACCTTGTAGCTGCCGGGCTGCATGGAGGTGGCCTGATAGCGTCCGCTGGCGTCCGGGTGGACGGTGCGGCGCGCGCCGGTGGCCGTGTTCTCCAGCACCACGCTGGCGCCGTTGGCGTTGGCGATCTGGCCGAAGATGGTGCCGGTGGCGTTGGACTGCGCGTACGCTGGCGCGGACAGGCTGCCCGAGAGCAGGACGCCGCCGAATGCCAGCGCGAGGGCGTGGGCTACAACGGTCATCCGGATGGGGTTCTTCATGATGTCTCCTTATCGTTTTTATGATGATGGCCGGCTGCCGTGGGCAGCCGACTGAGACATACTAGGCAAGGAGGGGTTTGCGATCTAATGAATCTTTAGCGACTACCGTTGCTGGAAACGATATATGTCAATCGGGCAGCGCGACCTGCAACGGCGCCTTGCCGTCCCACGTGCGGTCGAGCAGGATCTTGCCGTCCAGGCGCACCAGCACGCGCTGTGTGGCTTGTCCCGGCTGCGCTGCTTTAACGCGCGTGGTGGTCAGCTCCAGTCCCTCGCCCTGTTCGCCCGCGCCGAACGCGCGTATGCGCCGCAAGGCCATGCGCGGCCAGCCCTTGGGCAGTCGTGGTGCGAAACTGAAGCTGCGCAAACCGGTCGGCTCGATGCCGAACAGGCCCTCGGTCATCACCCGCGCATACAGGCCGCTCTCCGCCGACAGGTGGCGCTGCTGGCCTTCCGGCCATGCCTCCACCGTATACGGCACGTGTTCGCCCAGCAGGCGGCGGCCGGAGTAGTAGCGCAGGTAGGGCATGGTGCGTTCCAGTTCGCCCGCCTTCAGCAGGCCGCGCAGGGCGTACAGCGTGGCGCGGTCCCAGAAGGTCTTGTCGCCGGCCTCGGTCAGCACGCCGTTCTCCGACCACAGTTGCGGCGACAGCAGCGCGTCGATGGTGCCGCGCTGGCGTTCCGTGATGCCGAGCGCCAGCGGCTGCGCGATCCATGCGCGCAGCTTGTCGTTGCCGGCGTAGTAGCGGTAGGTGTCGTAGCCGCCGATGTGGGCGCCGAAGTAGCGCTCGATGGCGGCGCGTTGTTCCTGCGCCTCGTGCTGCAACGCTGCGGCGCGCTGCGGGTCGCCCAGCGCGGCGTTCAGGCGCGCGGCGCCGGACAGGCCGCCGTAGGCCAGCACGTTGGTCGACAGGTTGGCTTTGCCGGCCGGGAAGCGGCCTTCCAGTTCGTCGCTGTCGGAATGGACGATGCCGTCGGCGTCGCGCTGGCGGCGGGTGAATTCCAGGCACCAGTCGATCAGCGGCAGCAGCTGGCGCGCGGTGCCGGCGTCGCCTTGCGCGAGGGCGAACTGGCTGGCGCCGTAGGAGATCATGGCGCAGTCGCCGCGGTCGCCGGCGCCGTTCCAGTAGCTGCGGCCCTCGGCGACGATGGAGGAGGGCAGCGGCTTGAATTCGGGGTTCATGTAGCGGGCGAACAGGCCGAAGCTGGTGACTGCGCTTTGCACGGCGGCGCGGTCGCCCAGGTAGGGGAAGAAGGGATTGACGTACTCCGCCTGGTCGTTGGCCCACACGGCGGCGTAGTAGCGCGTGCCGCCCGGGCCGTGCAGCAGGCCGCCGCGCGTGGCGAACACGCTTTCGGCGGCGCGTACCTTGGAGAAGGCGAACATGGCGTCGAGCACGGGGTCCGGCGTTTCCAGCACCAGCTCATCGCGCCATTGTGCGACCTTGCGGGCGCGCGCCTGCAGGGCTTCTTCGCCGTCGACGTAGACCATTTCGTTTTGCAGGCGGCCGCTGATGATCACGTCCACGTGCGTGCGCGCGCCTGGCGCCAGCGTGCCTTCGCGCGCGGGGGAGCGCACTTCGATCACGTAGGCGCCGTGCGTGCCGCGTTCGGCGGGCGTGGTCTCGCTGGTCGCCAGCGCGGCGAAGCTGTAGCGGCGGGCGGTCTTGCCGTTGTTGACCAGTTCCAGGCGCTCCACCAGCGCCGGTTCGTCCGGCGATGGCGTCAGGGTGCGGGTCAGCAGCAGGCCAGGCGCCACCTGGGATTGCAGCGCGAGACGGCCGTCGAAGCGTACCTGCCGCAGCTGCTCGGCGGCGGCGGGGGAACCGTCGATGGCGATGGCGGGCGTGGCTTCGGGGCCGAACTTGCGTATCAGGCTGGCGTGCGTGTCGTCGGGGATGGTGCGCAGCATCGGCCACACCACGGTGCGCGACAACAGCAGCGTGCCGTCGGCCTGGCTGCCGTAGTCGATCACCGCCGAGACCTGGCGGCCGCTCATCTCCAGCTGGTCGCGATGGGTGTCGGCGACCTGCCAGCGGATCGCGTTGCCGTCGATCTGCCAGCGCGGCGTGAAGGCCGGCGGCGCGGCCTGCGCCCAACCTGCCGCCAGTAGCGCTGCAGCCAGCGCTGCGGCCAGCGCCGTGACCCGCGCTGCGGCCAGCGCCGTGACCCGCGCTGGGACCGGCGCCGTGGCCTGCGCTGTGGTCAGCGCTGTGGTCAGCGCCGAGGCCTGCGCTGGGGTCAGCGCCGTTGCGGGGGCGACGGCCGGGGCGGCGGCGCGCGCGCGTAATTTGATGTGCATGCTGTTCTCCTTATTGCGCAGGCTTGGCGGGGCGGATGATGGCGGCCCAGCCGCCGCCTGGCGCCAGCTGCATGGTCAGGCGGCTGGCGCGGGTGACGCGGGCGCTGCCGGCCTGCACGTCGGTGGCGAAGACGGCGGCGTTCGGGCCGTCCTCCATGCTGCTCATCTGGTAGCTGCCTTCGCCCAGGAAGGACAGGTCGAGCGCCAGTTCGCGGCCGTCGGCGCCGGTCATCGCGCCCACGTACCAAGTGTCGCCATGGCGGCGCGCCATCGCCACGTAATGGCCCAGGTCCGCGTGCAGCACGCGGCTTTCATCCCACTCCACCGGCACCTGCCGGATGAAGTCCAGCGACGACGGATTGGCGCGGTATTGCGACGGGCTGTCGGCCAGCATCTGCAGCGGGCTTTCGTACACCACGTACATCGCCAGCTGGTGCGCGCGCGTGCCCTGGCTCATGGGCCGGTCGAAGCTGGCCACGAAGTCCTTGCGGTGGGCGTTGCTCATGGCGCCGGGCGTGTAGTCCATCGGCCCGGCGAACATGCGGATGAAGGGGATGGTCACGTCATGTTCCGGCGTCTGCTTGTCGGTCCACTTGTCGTTCTCCAGTCCCTTCACGCCTTCGAAGGTGAGCACGTTCGGCCAAGTGCGCTGCAAGCCGCTTGGCTTGAAGCTGCCGTGGAAGTCCACCAGCAGGTGGCGCGCCGCCGCCTCGCGCGCCACGCGTTCGTAGTAGTTCACCATCCACTGGTCGGCGCGCTGCATGAAGTCGACCTTGATGCCGGCCGCACCCCAGCGCGCGAACTGGTCCAGCGCTGGCTTCATCTGCGTGTCCAGCGTCTTCCACGACACCCACAGGATGATGCCCACGCCACGCTCCTTCGCGTGCGCCATCAGCGCCGGCATGTCGATGGCCGGCTTGACCGCCAGCAGGTCGCCCAGCACATACCAGCCTTCGTCCATGATGATGTATTCGAGGCCGTTCTCCGCCGCGAAGTCGATATAGTGGCGATAGGTGCGCGTGTCGATGCCGGACTTGAACGGCACGTTGTATAGGTGGTTGCCGTTGTACCAGTCCCACGCCACCTTGCCCGGCTTGATCCACTCCGTGTGCTTCAGTTCCTGGGCGTCGGCCAGCAGGTAGGGCATCTGGTTGGTCAGCAGGCCACCGGCTTCGGCGGCGATGCCCAGGATGCGCCACGGGTAGGCGCGCGTGCCTTCGGTGCGCGCGATGTAGGGCGCCTCCTGCGTCACCGGCACGTTGCGGTCGTCGCGCGCGGTGTCGGCCAGCGCCACTTTCGGGAACACGGCGCGCAGGCCGTCCGCCTCGCCGTGCAGGTACATGCCGGGATAGTCGCGCAGCCCGGATTCGGTCAGCACCAGATGCGCGCCGCCACCACGCACCAGCGCCGGCACGCCAACCAGTTTTCCGGCCGCCTCGCTCACGGCCAGCGCCTGGTAATAGTGCTCGTTGTGCGACTGCATGGACTTCTCCTGCGGCCAGTACAGCGTGTCCTGCGGCCGCACGTGCACGCCCGCCAGCTCGTCCTCCACCGTCACCTGGCCGGGCAGCTCGGTGCGGAAGCGGTAGGCGATGCCTTCGTCGTAGGCGCGCACCTCCAGCGTGTAGCCGCCGGCGAAGTCCAGCCGCAGCGCGTTGTAGTGGTCGCGCACCTCGCGCGATTTCTGCGCCACCACCGGCCGCACCGAGGTGTCGATGCTGTGGCGCTGCTGGCCGGTCAGGTGCGGGTGCTCGCCCAGCGTGCCGATGCCGCTCAGTTTGAGGCCGATCGGCGTGGGCAGCACCAGCTGGGTGTCGCGCAGGCTGACCGCGAGCGTGAGCTGGTCGCTGGTGTTGATGGTGACACGCAGCTGGCGGTCGGGCGAGCTCAGTTCCAGCGGGGCGGCCGCGTGGCTGGCCAGCGGGGCGATGAGAAGCAGCGCGCCAGCCAGGCGGCGCGCGAGGGATGGATGGTTCATGGCGGGTCTCCGTAGGTGTTTGGGCCATGCTAATCGCGCCGGGCGATAGCCGTCCATTCACCTTTTACGCTGCTGCCATGTCGAACGCGGTATGGCTGGCGATGGCCTGGTGGCGGATCGCCTGCAGCAGCAGTTCGGCGCCCGGCGACAGCAGGCGGTCGCGCCGGCGGATGATGCCGAAGGGGTCCATCTGGCACGCCAGCTCGATCGGCAGCACCACCAGCAGGCCGAGCGCCCGGTAGTGCTGCGCGACGTCGGCCGACATCACATTGAGCGCGTCGCTCATCTGCAGCATGCTGGTGATCAGCACGATCTCGCTGGTGTCGACCACGTCGCTCGGCGGCTCCAGGCCGGCGTTGTGGAACAGCTGCTCGAAGCGCAGGCGCAGGATGCTGCCGGTCGGCGGCATGATCCACGGCGCCAGCGCCAGCTCGCGCAGGTTCAGGCGCGCGCGTCCGGCCAGCGGGTGGCCGGCGCGCGCCACCACGACCACCGGCTCGGCGCCCAGTTCCTCGTACTGCAGGTCGGCGCTGTCCGGCTGGCTGGTCATGCGCGCCAGCAGGAAGTCGAAGGCGCCGCGCTGCAGGCGGTCCAGCAGCACGGTGCTCGATTCGATCTGCACGCCGATGCGCAGCTGCGGCGCGTGCTGCTTGACGCGCGTGATCGCGTGCGGCAGCAGACGCATGGCCGGCGTCATGATGCTGCCGACGTCGACCTGGCCGGCCAGCCCGGACCGCAGCGCGACGATGTCCTCGTGTGCGCGCGCCAGGCTGGTGAGCGCCATGCGCGCGTGGCGTATCATGCTTTCGCCGTAGATGGTGGGCTCCATGCCGCGCGGCAGCCGCTCGAACAGCGCGATGCCCAGCATGTCCTCGAGCTCCTTGAGTTGCTTGGAGGCGGCCGGCTGGGTCATGCACAGCACCTCGGAGGCGCGGCTGAGCGTGCGCTCGTCGTCGAGCGCGATCAGCAGCAGCAACTGCCGGGTCTTGAGCCGCGCGCGCAGGAACCAGTTGGGGTTGGGCGCGTTCATGCCGGCGCGTACCTATTCGATTTTGTCATGGCATCTCCCTTATAATTGTTGAAAAAAGTATAGGGGTGCAGCCATAGCCGATCAATGACGCAATCGAGGCGATTGATAACGAAATCGGCATAGTCGCCGGCGTGGCGCCCACATGCGAAAACGGCCCGGCCGAATAATCGACCGGGCCGTTCCGCATCCGGGCTCGCCACGCCAGGTGCCGCTGGGCGTTAGCGCGCCGGCTGTTCTCCGCGCAGTTTGTCCAGCATTTGCAAGGTCGCCGGCAGCAGGTTCATGATGCCGTGGTAGGCGCAGTATTCACAAAATGCTTCTTCCGGACTCATGGCGGTGATGCTGGCGTCCGAGTGGCCGCGGCGGCGCAGTGCGCGTAAGCAGGCTGCGTCCATATTCCTGGCGTTCATGCGCTGATTCCCTTTCGATTTGTATGGTTAGAGGGGGGGTACCAGCGCAATTATATGCTCAAAATAGTGCCTTGTGGCAACTAAATTGGGTTTTCTTAATTATTGAAAGCAATATGCTATGAGGCGGCCGGCTGCGGCACGGCGCCCGCCTTGGTGTCTCGGTGCAGGCGCCACAGCAGGCCCAGGCCGACCAGCGAGGTGCCGACCATCACGTAGCCGACGTGATTGAAGTGCTGCAGCTGGCCGCCCGCGCTTTGCGTGACGATGTGGCCGGCCACCACCGATGCCAGGCCGCCCGACAGCTGCTGCACCGAGGCGCTGATGGCGTTGAACGAGCCGCGCTGGGTCTGCGCCGGCACCGTCGAGACGATGGCCTGGAACGGGATCATGCGCGAGAAGATGCCGATGAACATCACCGTGTTGATGACGATGAGCACCGGCAGCGCGGTCGGACCCAGGTTGGTGTAGATCAGCACCATGGTGATGGTCAGCGCGGTGCCGAACATGAACACGCGGAACTTGCCAACCGTGTCGGCCACCTTGCCGATCAGCGGGCCGATGAAGATGGTGCACAGGCCGGTGACCAGGTAGACCGTCGGCAGGTGCTGCAGGTCGATGCCCAGGTTGTTGACGATGTAGGCGCTGCTGAACGGCATCAGCATGAAGCCGCCGGTGGTCAGCAGCGCGGTGGTGGCGAAGGCCAGCAGGTAGCGCCGCTCGGTCACGGTGTGGAACAGGTGCATCCAGGCGCTGTGCTCCTGCGGCTTGCCCAGGTGGGCGTCGACCGGCTGCAGGCGCCACGCCACCAGCAGGCCGCCGGCCAGCCCGAGGGCGGCCATGGCGGTGAACGGCACGTGCCAGTTCCACTGGTTGGACAGGTAGATGCCGACCGGGATGCCCAGTACCTGGCTGGCGGCGAAGGCGGTCTGGATCAGGCCCATGACGCGGCCGCGCTGTTGCGGCGCGAACAGGTCGGTGGCGATCGCCAGCACGACCGAGCCGATCACGCCGCCGAACAGGCCGGTGACGATGCGCGCCGCCAGCAGCGATTCATAACTCTGCGCCAGGCCGCACCACAGCGTGCCCAGCACGAAGCCGGCGTAAAAGAACAGCAGCAGCTTCTTGCGGTCGAAGCGGTCGGCGAAACCGGCCGTCAGCAGGCCGGAGGCGGCCGCGCTGAAGGCGTAGGCCGAGACCACCAGTCCGAATTGTTGGGGGCCGATGTGCAGGGCCGGCATGATGACCGCGCCCAGCGGCGACATCAGCATGAAATCGAGGATGACGGCGAATTGCAGGAAGGCCAGCATCGCCACCACGGTTTTTTGATAGCCGGTGAACGGCGTCGGTGCGGGTTTGGGTGCGTGTTTAGTCATGTGTCGGTTCTTTGTGGGGACGGCAGTAGGCGCTGCGGTCCTTGTGGAATTGTGCGCGCTCTTCGGGCGTCATGGCCTGCCAGCGCTGCCAGCGTTCGCGCCCGCCGTGGAAGCCGCCGCCGTGCCGCCCGCGGAAGCCGCCGAACAGGATACGGCACAATACCAGCAGACCGAGCGCGCGCCAATAATCGATTTGCATGCTGCCGGCGAACACCCCGGGCATGACCCAGTTCCACAGCATCATCACGACCCAGGCCAGCAAGGCCACCCCCAGCAGTATCATGGGCAGGAACACCAGCTTTCTTTTCATTTCAGATTCTCCTTTCGTTTCATTCGTTGTCGTACAGGGTTTGCAAGCGCGTGCGCAGGTACAGGACCGCGTAGCGTTTGCGCGCCAACAGGGTGTTGATCGATACGCCGCTTTGCGCGGCCATTTCCTTGAAGCTCACGCCGTCCAGCTCGTGCGCGACGAATACCTCGCGCTGGTTGGCCGGCAGTTCCTCCAGCGCCGTTTGCAGTTCCTCCAGCAGCGTGGCGCGGGCGTAGGCGTCCTCCGGGGGGCCGTCCACCGACGGCAGCAGCAGGTCCAGGCGGCAGTCGTCGCCGTCGTCGTCGCAGCCCAGGTCGTCGAGGCGCACTTCCTTCTTCTTGCGGAAGCGGTCGATGATGCGGTTGCGCGCCACCCGGAACAGCCAGGCGCTGGCCTGCTCGATCGGCTCCGGCAGGCGGTAGGCCTGGACGAATTCGTAGAACACGTCTTGCAGGATGTCGTCGGCGTCGGTCGGGTCGCTGACGCGGCGCCGGATAAAATTCCCGAGGCGCGAGCGCTCGCGCAGCACGGTTGCGGCGATGTCCTGTTCGGTGGTTGAATTCGGTGGTGTCATGTCGTTGTAGACGGTCCACGGCTGCGCTTATTGTGGCAAATTGCAAATAATTTCAACGCCGCACATCAGCGCGCGCCGGCGTGGATGTCCCACAGGGCGGCAGTGTAGCGTACCTGGTCGCCGTAGACGAAGGGCTCGAAGGCGGTGCGGGCCACGTCGGCCACTTGCTGGCGCGTGGACTCGCCGGCCGATTGCAGTAGCCTGCCGACTGGGCCCATGTGGGTGATGTAGTGCAGCAGGCCTTGCTCGGGGAAGCTGCAGGCCACATCGAGCGGAGTAATGTCGATGTCGCGCCATCCGCCTTGCTCCAGTATCGCTTGCACGCGGGCGCGGTTGGCGAAGCCGAACTGGCCCGGCTCGTCCGGCACGCGCGCGGGCAACTGGGGCAGCAGGGCGGCCGCGCTGCGCTCGGCGGCGGTCATGAAGGGATTGTCTTCCGGGGCGCGCCAGACGATGCAGCGCAGAGTGCCGCCGTCGCGCGTGGCCCGGCGCAGCGCCCTGAACGCGGCGACCGGATCGTCGAAGAACATCACGCCGAAGCGAGAGATGATGGCGTCGAAGCTGGCCGGTTCGAAGGCGTGGCGCTGGGCATCGGCCTGGATGAAGGTGGCGCTGGATTGGGCTTGCGCGGCGCGGTCGCGGGCGGCGGAGATCATCGGGCCGGAGATGTCGATGCCGGTGCAGCGGCCGTGTGTACCCAGGCGGCGCGCGGCGGCCAGCGTGGTGGAGCCGGTGCCGCAGCCCACGTCCAGCAGGCTTTGCGTGGCGGGCGAGATGGCTTGCATCAGCAGATCTTCGATGGGCTGGAACATGTGGTCGAGCAGGCCTTGAGCGGCGACCCAGGCGTTGCCGCCGGTGCCTTGCCATATTGTGCTTTGCTTCTGGTTCATGGTGTCTTCCTTTCGCTTGTCGTGGAAATACGGAAGTGCTACTGTGCCACTTCAAGTCAACTTGAGGTCAAGCGATGGCGAGCATGGACATAGCTGAAGTGGTGCGGATATCGGGCACGCCCGCGTCCACGTTGCGATTCTACGAGGAAAAGGGGCTGATCGCGTCGATTGGCAGGCACGGCTTGCGCCGCATATTCGACGCGGGCGTGGTCGAGCGGCTTGCGTTGATTGCGCTGGGCCGCGCGTCCGGCTTTTCGCTCGACGAGATCGCGGGCATGTTCGGCGCCGACGGCGACCTGCAGATCGATCGCCACCTGCTGACCGCCAAGGCGGACGATCTGGACCGCACCATCAAGAAACTCACCACCATGCGCGACGGTCTGCGTCACGCCGCCGTGTGCAAGGCCGCCAGCCACATGGAGTGCCCGACGTTCCGCCGGATCTTGCGGATTACGGCCAGGAAGTAGGGCGCGCCCGTGGGGGTATGTACACGGAGTGCTCTTCGCCGCTCCTTCTAGCAAAGCTTCGATTTCCGCTTCGGCTTTCTTCTATTTTTTCAAGCATTGAACTATTCCCGAGCTTCCCGGTCTAAATATGGGAAAGCCGAAGAAAATAGGGGAGAAAATCGAATGGATACTACAATGAGCGTGCAACTGCCCACCGATACCCTGCTCAAGCTGATCGAGAAACTGCGCCGCCGTGGCGGCTAGCAAGACTTGTCGGAAGCCATGACCCAAGCCATCGAATGCTGGCTGTCGGATCCGGCCCGGTTCGAGCCGGGCGCGGACCCGTCGGGCATCCACGGCTACCAATGGAAATCACTGTTTCTTCCCCGAAGGCACCATATTGAAATCGTGGAGCTACGGCGAAAACAACTACGCGCGCGTTGAAGGCGAGGACTTCCCTTGGCTGAACGCTGCCCTCAATGCAAAAAGCCCCCGCCGGCACTGGGCGCGATTTTGATCGCGTCCAGGCAGGCGGGGGCTTTTTAATTCAGCGGACTACCGATTAACGGTCGCCGTAGCTGCGGCGTGCGCCGTCGGTGCTGCGTGGGTTGCTGCCCTTGTAGCCGCCGCCGGTGCTGCCTTCCTTGCGCGGTGCGCCCGGCTTGCTGAACGTGCGCTGGCCCGATGGCTTGGCGCCGCCGCGGTTGTCGCCTGGCTTCCAGCCGCCTGGACGCGGAGCCGAACGCGATGCCGACGCGGTCTTCTTCGGCTCGTAGCCTTCGATGACGTTGACCGGAATCAGCTGCTTGGTGAAGCGCTCGATACGCTTGACGTTCATGCCTTCGGCATGGTTCACCAGCGAGATCGCCAGACCGTTGCGGCCCGCGCGGCCGGTACGGCCGATGCGGTGCACGTAGTCCTCAGGGAACTTCGGCAGGTCGTAGTTGAACACGTGGGTGATGGTCGGCACGTCGATACCGCGGGCGGCAACGTCGGTGGCGATCAGGATCTTCACCTGGCCGCGGCGCAGGCTGTCCAACGTGCGGTTGCGGGCGCCCTGGTGCATGTCGCCATGCAGCGCGGCGGCCGAGAAACCGGCGATGTTCAGACGGTCGGCGATGGTGTCGGCGTCACGCTTGGTGGCGGTGAAGACCACGGCCTGGTCCAGCGAGTCGTCGCGCAGCAGGTGGTCCAGCAGGCGGTTCTTGTGCGACAGGTCGTCGACGAAGTGCACGCGCTGGGTGATGTTCTCATGCTTGTTGGCGGCGCTGAGGATCTGGATGATCTGCGGATCCTTGGTGATGCGGCGTGCCATGTTGCCGACGACGCCGTCCAGCGTGGCCGAGAACAGCATGGTCTGGCGGGTCGACGGGGTCGCTTCGACGATCTTTTCGATGTCGTCGATGAAGCCCATGTCCAGCATGCGGTCGGCTTCGTCCAGCACCAGGATTTCCAGTTGCGAGAAGTCGATCTTGCCCGATTCCATGTGGTCGATCAGACGGCCTGGGGTTGCCACCAGAATCTCGGGATTCTTGGCCAGCAGTTGCATCTGTTTTGGATAAGGCATACCGCCCAGGATCGACACGGCCTTGATGCGGCGCAGGTTGACGCTGTACTTGTCGGTATTGGTGGTCACTTGCAGGGCCAGTTCGCGGGTTGGGGTCAACACCAGCATCTTTGGCTGTGCGGCTTTGAAACGTGGGCGCTCGCCACGGGCGCGGGCGGCTTGCATTTCCTGGTTCGGAGTCTTGCCGGCGGCTGCCGGGTCGATCTCGGACAAACGGTGCAGCGACGGCAGCATGAACGCTGCAGTCTTGCCGGAACCGGTTTGCGAGGATACCAACAAGTCCTTGCCTGCGATCGCCGCAGGAATAGCCTGCTGCTGTACCGGGGTCGGCGCGGTGTAGCCGGCGTCGGTCAGGGCTTTGATGAGGGACGTGTTGAGACCAAGTGCTTCAAATGTCATGCTGTTCTTTCGTAAAAAACCGGCGTTCGTGCAAAAGCCGAACGCGAAATAGCTACGCCTACCAAAACGAAATGACTCAATCAAAATCGAAAGAAATTTCGGCACAAAAGCTTTGCGCCGGGACGGTGTCAGGTGCGACACCAAAGGCGGGAGGGCTTTATAAGCGACATCAGGGTGATGCGCTAAGGCTTGCGAAGCTGCTAGTAATACCTGGCTGGTCAATCGGCGCTGCTTTTGTTGCAGCGCGCTCATTGCAGCGCACAGGCGACACTATACAGCACTACGAGTGGTCTGTATAGGTCAGTCTCTTTCTATTGTGCAGCGCCGCAGTTATTTATATGATAATTTTGAGGTTTTGATCGGAGTAAACCATGTTCATGCCGTGGGTCGTGACGTTGATGTTGTCGGGTACGCCGGGCGCGGTGCTGGAGTTGAAGCCGCAGGAGCTGGCCGCCTACGTCGCCAGCCACGAGCTGGTGGTGGTGCAGCTGACCTCGCCCGACCCCGGCTGCGGCTACTGCAAGGGCGCCGACCGGGTGTTCGACATGTCGGCCTCGCTGCCGCACCAGCCCGAGCTCAGCTACGTGCGGGTGCAGTGGACGCCGTGGCGCCAGATCCCCGACTTCGGCAAGCTGATGCCGGTGTACGGCGTGCCGATGCAGTATGTGTTCGGCAAGGGCAAGCTGCTGGGCGACATCAGCGGCCGCCCCACCGGCGCGCAAGCGTTCCTGGGCAAGGTCAACGCGATCATCGCCGATCCGCCGACCGAGCGGGTCGCCGCCGCCGAGCCGGAGCCCGAGCAAGAGGCGCCGTCCGCGCCGCTCAGCGCGGAAGAGCAGGGCGCGCTGCGGCAGATGATACGGCGCGACATGCTGCGGCAGGCCACCGGCAAGTGCGCCAACCGCTATCCGGACCACGCCAAGGCCTACCAGGAAGCGCTGCAGTCGTGGAGCGGCGTGCATCAGGCGGGCCTGAACCAGGCCGCCACGCTGATGCTGGCGCGCACCTCGCGCGCCGACGCGGCCGACATGCGCAAGCTGGCGGCCGAAGAAAAGGATGCGATGCGCGCCTGGCATGTGGACAAGCTGGGGCTGTCGCCATTGAAAACGCCAACCCGCGACGACTGCGACAAGGTCGCCGCCGGCCTGAAGGAGCTGCCATGAGCGTGCACACCTACTGGATCGTCGATATCGACGCCACCGCCGAGGAGGCGCCGGCGCTGGCCGACAAGGTGCGGCAGTGGCTGGTGGAGCGGGAGATCATCCTGCCCGGCCCGCCGCTGCTGGACGAGGCGTACCTGCCCCTGTACCGCTACGGCCCCGCCGCGGCGCGTTGGGCGCACGAGAACGCGCTCGGGCACGACCTGCTGTGCGCCGGCCTGCACATCGTCACCGAGCGCACCGTGTTCCATGCCGGCGAGGGCGATGTCGGCCCCTTCGTCTGCCCGCACTGCGGCGCCACGCACTTCGACCTGCCCTGGTCGCCGCCGACCGAGGCCTGGTACGAAGGCGAGGGCGACAGCAGCCTGGGCTGTCCCGCCTGCGGCACGGCCAGCAGCATCGCCGAATGGCAAAGCGGCTGGGCCTACGGCCACCTGGGCTTCGGCTTCGTCGAGGGCCGGATGCTGGACCGGCTGCGCGACGAGCTCGCGGCGCTGACCGGCCACCGCCTGCGCGTCGTGCACGAGCACCTGTAATCCGCCGCGCAAACAAAAACGCCCGGCATGGCCGGGCGTCGTGAGCGTCAGCGCGGCTGCGATCAGAGGTAGTCTTCGGCGTTCAGGCCCATGACGTGCGAGAAGCCGCCGTCGACGTAGGTGATCTCGCCGGTGATGCCGGAGGCCAGGTCCGACAGCATGAAGGCGGCGGTGTTGCCCACTTCCTCGATGGTGACGTTGCGGCGCAGCGGCGCGTGCGACGAGGCAAAGCCCAGCAGCTTGCCGAAGTCCTTGATGCCGGACGCGGCCAAGGTCTTGATCGGGCCGGCCGAGATGCCGTTGGCGCGGATGCCCAGCTTGCCCAGGTTTTCCGCCAGGTAGCGCACCGACGCCTCCAGCGAAGCCTTGGCCAGGCCCATGGTGTTGTAGTAAGGGATGGCGCGCACCGCGCCCAGGTACGACAAGGTCAGCAGCGACGAGCCTTCCTTCAGCAGCGGCAGCGCGGCCTTGGCCATGGCCGGGAAGCTGTAGGCCGAGATGTCGTGGGCGATGCGGAAGTTCTCGCGGGTCAGGCCGTCCAGGAAGTCGCCGGCGATCGCCTCGCGCGGCGCGAAGCCGATCGCGTGCACCAGGCCGTCCAGCTGCGACCAGCTCTTGCCCAGGTCGGCGAACAGCGCGGCGATCTGCTCGTCGCTCGAGACGTCGCAGTCGTACACCAGGCTGCTGCCGAATTCGGCGGCGAATTCCGTGATGCGGTCCTTGAAGCGCTCGCCGACGTAGGTGAAGGCCAGCTCGGCGCCCTCGCGGTGGCAGGCCTTGGCGATACCGTAGGCGATGGAACGGTTCGACAGCAAACCGGTGATGAGGATTTTTTTGCCTTGCAAGAACGCCATAGTGACTCCAATTGCAACTGCGCGCCTAGTCTTGCCTTGAACAGCTGGCTGGCGACGTCAGTGGGGTTGTTATTTATGTGAGAGGCCCGTTGCCGGCCGCCGCAAGACCAAGATTGTAGGGCGACTGGGCCGCGACTGCAACCTTTGATCGCTGCGGCGGCCCCGGCGGCATGCGCCCGGGCCGGGGCCGGGCGGGCTGCGTTGGCTGTTTAATTGCCGCGGTGGCGGGACTTGTGGGCGTCGCGCGGCACGTGCGCCTTGACCAGCGCCACCGGACCGGACTTGGCGGTCTTGCCGCCCTTGGCCAGTTTGTAGCCGGACTTGCCGGTGGTGCGCTCGCGCTCGGCCTCGAAGGCCACGGTGGCGTTGCGCTCCACCTCGGGCGAGATGTCCACGCTGGCCGAGGTGGAGATCTTCGGCACCAGGATGGTGGAGCCGGCCTTGAGCAGCGTCTTCTGCGGGATGTTGTTGGCCTGGCGGATGACTTCCGGCGTGGTGTGGAAGCGCGAGGCCAGGGTGCCGATGCTTTCGCGGGCGCTGGTGATCTTGTGCGTGGTCCAGGTCGACAGCTCCTTGCCCCACTGCGCCAGGTTCAGGTGGAACTTGGCGGCGTTTTCCTTGGGCAGCAGGATCTTGGTCTCCTCGTCGCCGGTGATGACCGGGCGCTTGAACTGCGGGTTGAGCGCCTTGAACTCGTCGACCGACAGCTCGGCCAGGTGGGCGGCGATGGTCAGGTCGATGTCGCTGGTCTTGTCGACCGCCGTGAAGTACGGCGTGTTGTCGATGGCCGGCAGGTTCAGGCCGTACTGGGCCGGATTGGCGATGATGTTCTTGACCGCCTGCAGCTTGGGCACGTAGTTGCGGGTCTCGGCCGGCATCAGCTCGGCCAGGCTCTCGAAGTCGGTCGGCTTGCCGGCCGCCTGGTTGCGCTTGATGGCCTTCTGCACCGAGCCTTCGCCCCAGTTATACGCGGCCAGCGCCAGTTGCCAGTCGCCGAACATGTCGTACAGGCGCTGCAGGTAGGTCAGGGCGGCGTCGGTCGAGGCCAGGATGCCGCGGCGCTCGTCCTTGAAGGCGTCCTGCTTGAGGTTGAAGTCGCGGCCGGTGCCCGGCACGAACTGCCACATGCCGGCCGCGTTCGCGCTCGACAGCGCCTGCGGGTTGAACGCGGACTCGATGAACGGCAGCAGCGCCAGCTCGGTCGGCATGCCGCGCTTCTCCAGCTCGGTGACCACGTGGAACAGGTAGCGCGAGGCGCGCGCCGTGGTGCGGCTGATGTAGTCGGGACGGGTGGCGTACCAGTTGACGTGCTTGGCCACCAGCTCGTTGTTGATGTCCGGGATGGCGTAGCCGCTGCGGATGCGGCCCCACACGTCTTTTTCGCGGAAAGCATCCTCGTCGACCGCTTTGGCCGGCTTGTTGATTTTCAGGGAGGAGACATCGAGGGCGGGGGACTTGGGGAGGGCGGACAGCGGCATCGACGACGCCGGCAGGCCCGGCGCTTCATCGTGCGCCTGGACCATCGCCGGCGCCATCAGGGCCAGCAGCGTCGCCAGGGCGGCGGATTTAGAAATACGTGCTTGCATAGTTTTCCATTGTTATCGACCAGCAACATCGATCGGACTATGAATAAACGTGGAGTGTACGAAGGTCGCCCGGTCGAGTCAAGAAATATGTCAGCAGGATGACGAATTCTTTTATGCAATCGTTCCACGTAAATAAGCAGAAAATGCCAGCAAAATCGCGGAAGTATGAGTTCCCGCAAAGAGTGCGTACAATTCCGCTTTTGAGCAGTCACCAAGGAATTGAATTATGAGTAGCCCCGCCATCGATCACGACGCCGTCATCGCCGAGACCGTCAATTGGGTGGAGCAGGCCGTCATCGGCCTGAACCTGTGTCCGTTTGCCAAGGCCGTCCATGTGAAAAAGCAGATCCGCTACGTGGTCAGCGACGCCGACACCCCGGAGGCGCTGCTGGCCCAGCTGCTGGAGGAACTGGAATACCTGGCCGAGACCTCGCCCGAGAAGGTCGACACGACCATGCTGATCCATCCGAACGTGCTGGCCGACTTCGAGGACTTCAACGAATTCCTGGACGTGGCCGACGCCGCGCTGGAGGACGTGGAGCTGGACGGCATCCTGCAGGTGGCCAGCTTCCATCCGGACTACCAGTTCGCCGACACCCACCCGAACGACATCGAGAACTACACCAACCGCTCGCCGTACCCGACGCTGCACCTGCTGCGCGAGGACAGCGTGGAGCGCGCGGTGGAAGCCTTCCCCGAGGCCGGCGAGATCTTTGAAAAGAACATCGAGACGCTGCGCGCCCTGGGCCATGACGGCTGGGACAAGCTGATGAAGGTGAAATGATGGCCGACCTGCCGGTCCGGCCGGACACGCCGTGCGTGGCGGTGTGCTCGACCACCTTCGACGAGATCTGCCGCGGCTGCGGCAGGTCGGTGGTCGAGGTGGCGCACTGGGTGTCGATGAGCGCCGAGCAGAAGGAACTGGTGTGGCAGCGCATCCTGGCGCAGGGCTACCCGCGCCGGAACACCTGATCAATAACTGATCAATACGTGCCGATGAAGTTCTTCTTGCCGATGTCCAGGCCGTTGTGGCGCAGGATGTCATAAGCCGTGGTGGCGTGGAAGAAGAAGTGCGGCAGCGCGTAGTGGAACAGATAGGTCTGGCCGGTGAAGTGCTTGGTCTTCTCGCCGCTGCCGGTGGTGATGGCGCGCGTCTCGCTGCCCTCGATGGCGCTGGCCGGCACGCTGTCGATGTAGGCCAGGGTCTTGACGATGCGGGCCTTCAGTTCGGCGAAGCTGGTTTCGGTGTCCTCGTACGAAGGCACGTCCAGGCCGCCCAGGCGGGCCGCCGCGCCCTTCGAGAAGTCGCAGGCGATCTGGATCTGGCGGGTGAACGGCAGCATGTCCGGGAACAGGCGGAACTGCAGCAGCGCGTTCGGATCGATCTTTTTCTCGGCCGCGTGGGTCTCGGCCTTGTCGAGGATGGCCAGCAGACTGTTCAGGATCTGTTTGAACACGGGGATGGAGGCGGAGTACATGGAGAATGTGGTCATGGCGGAGCCCTCTGTTGAATGGAGCCGCGATGATAGCCTGCCTGTGGGTTTTTTGCTGGGAGCATGACTTTTTCGCCAGTTTCCGTGCATAATTCCATCAAGTAACCCTAAAGTTTGCGCGACGAACCCCCTATACACAGATGATGCAAACTTATCAAGACGGCGTACCGGTGCATGATTAGCGCCCTCTATCAACGGCTGCGTACCCGGCTCGGCGCCCTGTACGGTCTCTCGATCTATGGAGCGCTGTTGCTTGTGGTGTTCGGCGGCCTGGTCATCCCGGCCATCATCGGCAGCTATCTGCTGATCGGCGTGCACGAGCAGCAGTCGGCGCGCGTGGCGCTCAACGAATCGCTGCAGCGCAACGCCGACATCCTGGCGCTGGGCATGCAGGAATCGCTGTGGAACATGAACGCCGAGTCGGCCCATTCGCTGGTCGAGTCGGTGATGCGCGACCAGTCGGTGCTGCAGGTCGAGGTGGTCGGCCAGGCCGACACCCAGTTCATGAGCGTGCATTCGCCGCGCCGCGCGGCCGGCAATGTGTACCGCGCCGAGCGCGAGATCCTGGTGCGCGGCGAGCGCATCGGCCGCATCACGGTCGAGATGGACGACGCCCGCAGCCAGCAGGAGCTGCGCGAGAAGCAGCTGTCCTATGTGTTCGTGCTGGCCGGGCAGCTGATGGTGTCGCTGCTGCTGATCGTGCTGTTCCTCAATTCCCGCCTGATCAAGCCGCTGCGCAAGCTGATGCGCTTCTCCGACCGCCTGTCGCACGGCGACTTCGAAACCCGGCTGGACCTGGTCGGCAGCGACGAGCTGGGCCGCCTGGCCAGCCAGCTGGAGCAGATGCGGGTGGCGATCAAGCGCCTGTTCGAGGATATCGGCCAGCGCGAGGAGCGCTTCCGCACCATCGTCACCCAGGTGCCGGGCGCGGTGTTCCGCTTCCGCCCCGACGGCCCGATCGACTTCGTGTCGGACGCCATCGAGGAGATCTCCGGCTATTCCGCCGCCCAGTTCATGCGCAGCACCACCCACTCCTGGACCAACCTGATCGCGCCGGAAGACCGCAAGAAGCAGCGCCGCGCCGTCTCCGAGGCGATCCGCGGCGCCCAGCCGTACGAAGTCGAATACCGCATCCTGGACGCCTCCGGCACCGAGCGCTGGGTGGCCGAGAACGGCCAGCCGCAGCCGCACGACGGCGAGGGCAACGCGCCCTGGGTGGACGGCATCATCTCCGACATCAGCATGCGCAAGCACAACGAGATGCGCATCGAGGCGCTGCTGGCCGAGCAAAGCGCCATCCTCGACAACGTCATGTTCGGCGTGATGTTCGTCCGCAACCGCAAGATCGTCTCGGTCAACCGCCGCTGCGAGGAGCTGTTCGGCTACGAGCCGGGCGCCATGACCGGCGCCTCGACATCGATCGTGTTCCCCAACTCCTTCGATTTCGAATCGGCCGGCGCGCGCCAGTACCCGTCGCTGTCCGAGGGCGACTACTTCAACGAGGAGCGCCACTACCGCCGCAAGGACGGCAGCCTGTTCTGGTGCATGGTCAGCGGCTACGCGCTCGACAACAAGCGCGCCAACGAGGGCAGCATCTGGGTGTACGCCGACATCACCGCCCGCAAGGAGGCCGAGGAGAAGCTGCGCCTGTCGGCCACCGTGATCGAGCACATCGCCGACGGCGTGGTGGTGCTGGACGACCAGGGCATCATCGTCGCGGTCAACCCGGCCTTCACGCAGATCACCGGCTACACCGAGGCCGAGGCGCTGGGCCGCGACCGCACGCTGACGCGCTCCGGCCGCCATGACACCGAGTTCTACGCCGACATGTGGAAGGCCCAAGTGGAAAAAGGCTTCTGGCGCGGCGAGATCTGGAACCAGCGCAAGAACGGCGAGCTGTATCTGGAATGGCTGACGGTCAGCGCGGTGCGCGACACGCGCGGCGAGACCACGCACTACGTCGGCGTCTTCAGCGACATCACCAAGGCCAAGGAATCGCAGGAAAAGCTGGACCACCTGGCCCACCACGACCCGCTGACCGCGCTGCCGAACCGCCTGCTGTTCCACGACCGCCTGCAGCACGCGCTGCAGCGCGCCTCGCGCGACGGCGAGCAGCTGGCGCTGCTGTTCATCGACCTGGACCGCTTCAAGAACGTCAACGACACGCTGGGCCACCACATCGGCGACGAGCTGCTCAAGCAGGTCGCCAAGGCGCTGCAGGAGCGCCTGCGCGAGGGCGACACGCTGGCGCGCCTGGGCGGCGACGAATTCATCGTCCTGCTGGAGAATATCGAGAACCAGTTCGGCGCCAGCCAGGTCGCCGAGAAGCTGGTGCAGATGTTCGAGCAGCCGTTCATGGTGGCCGGGCACGAATTGTTCGTCACCTGCAGCGTCGGCATCAGCGTGTTCCCGGAGGACGCGGTCGACCTCAATATGCTGATCCGGAACGCCGACGTCGCCATGTACCAGGCCAAGGCGCGCGGGCGCAACGGCTACAGCTTCTACACGCCGTCGATGACGGGCGAGGGCGTCGAGCGCCTGCGGCTGGAGACCTTCCTGCGCCGCTCGATCGAGAAGGACGAGATCTTCCTCAACTACCAGCCGCAGGTGGAGATCGACACCGGCCGCCTGATCGGCGTCGAGGCGCTGGTGCGCTGGAACCATCCGGAACTGGGCCTGGTGCCGCCGATCCGCTTCATCCCGCTGGCCGAGGACACGGGCTTCATCAACCAGCTGGGCAAGTGGGTGCTGGAGGAGGCCTGCCGCCAGATGATGCGCTGGCAGGAAGCCGGCCTGCAGGTGCCGAAGATGGCGGTCAACCTGTCGGCCAAGCAGTTCGAGCGTGGCAGCATCGTCAACATGGTGGCCGACATCCTGCGCGAGACCGGCCTGGCGCCGGAGCGCCTGCAGCTGGAGGTGACCGAGTCGGTGATCATGAACACCGGCGACGCCATGGTCTTCATCAACGACCTGCACTCGATCGGCGTCGGCCTGGCGATCGACGATTTCGGCACCGGCTACTCGTCGCTGGCCTACCTGAAGCAGCTGCCGGTGCAGACGCTGAAGATCGACCGCTCCTTCATCAAGGACATCTCGACCGACGTCAACGACGAAGCCATCGCCATCGCCATCATCCAGCTGGGCAAGAGCATGAACCTGTCCGTGATCGCCGAGGGCGTCGAGACCGAGGAGCAGGCCGCTTTCCTGCTGCGGCACGGCTGCCACCAGGCGCAGGGCTACTTCTACAGCAAACCGGTGTCGGCCAGCGACATGCTGGCGCGCTGGCACCAATAACCAAACAAGGGAGACCGCATGCAGCCACAGTCCAAACGACGACGCCGCTTTATCTTTGGCGGCGTGGCCGCCGCCGGCGCGCTGGTGGTCGGCTGGGGCGCGATGCCGCCGCGCCAGCGCCTGCACGCCTCGCATCCGATGCCGGTGGTCGGCAACGCGGTGGAGCTCAACGGCTGGGTCGCGGTGGCGCCGGACGGCATGGTCAACGTGGTCATGGCGCGCAGCGAGATGGGGCAGGGCGTGCACACCGCCTTGCCGATGCTGGTGGCCGAGGAGATGGACGTGCCGCTGTCGGCGGTGCGGCTGGTGCAGGCGCCGCACGATAAAATCTACGGCAATATCGCCATGCTCAAGGACGGCCTGCCGTTCCACCCGGACGACAACGGCGACCTGAAGGCGGTGGTCAGCTGGACCGTCGGCAAGGTCGCGCGCGAGCTGGGCCTGATCATCACCGGCGGCTCGTCCAGCGTGAAGGACGCGTGGCAACCGATGCGCGAAGCCGGCGCCGCCGCGCGCGCCATGCTGGTGGCGGCAGCCGCCGCGCAGTGGCAGGTGCGCGCGGAGGACTGCCGCACGGAGGAAGGCTTCGTCATCCACGCCGACGGCAGGCGCCTGGCGTATGGCGCGCTGGCGGTGGCAGCCGCCACCTCCAAGCCGGGCGAGATCCGCCTGAAGTCGCCCAAGGATTTCAAATTGATCGGCCGCCCGCAGCCGCGCCGCGACACGCCGTCCAAGGTGAACGGCACGGCGGTATATGGCCTCGACGTGCGTCCGCAGGGCATGGTGTATGCGGCGGTGCGGATGTCGCCGGTGATCGGCGGCCGGGTCGCCAGTGTCGACGCGGACGCGGTGCTGAAGATGCCGGGCGTGCTGCGCGTGGTCGATTTCTCCAGCGCGCTGCCGGCCAAGACTGGCGCCGGCGCAGGCGTGGCGGTGGTGGCCAAGAGCTGGTGGCAAGCCAGGCAGGCCGCGCTGGCCTTGCCGGTGCAGTGGACCGACGGCGATAACGCCAAGCTGACGAGCGCCGCCATCTACGCCGAGTTCGCGGCCAAACTGGACTCGGACTCGGGCCATGCCTACCACAAGTCAGGCGACATGGACGCGGTGGAAGGCAAGGCCGCCGGCGTCGCCAAGACCGTGACGGCGGAATATCGCGCACCTTATCTGGCGCATGCCGCGATGGAGCCGGTCAACTGCACGGCGCAGGTCAAGGACGGCTTCGTGTTCCTGTGGGCGCCGACGCAGTCGCCCGGCTTCGCGGTGGAGACGGCGGCGCAGGCGGCCGGCGTCCCGACCGACAAGGTGGTGCTGGAGGTGACGATGCTGGGCGGCGGCTTCGGTCGCCGGCTGGATGTCGACATGGTGTCGCAGGTGGTGGCGGTGGCGCGGCACACCGGCGGCCTGCCGGTGCAGATGATCTGGTCGCGCGAGGACGACACCACGCACGACGTCTACCGCCCGGCCGCGCTGGCGCGCTTCAACGCCAGCCTGGACGCGGCGGGCAATGTGCTCGGCTACGACAACAAGTCGGCCAGCGGCTCGGTGTCGCACCAGTTCTTCAAGCGCAACCTCGGCCTGCCGCCCGGCGGGCCTGACAAGACCACGGTCGAGGGCGAGTTCGACATGCAGTACGAATTCCCCAACCAGCGCATACGGCACGTGATCGTCGACAGCGCGGTGCCGCTGGGGTACTGGCGCTCGGTCGGCCACTCGCACAACGCCTTCTTCAAAGAGAGCTTCATCGACGAGCTGGCGCATGCGGCCGGCAAGGACAGTGTGGAATTCCGGCGCGGCCTGCTGAAGCGGCACCCGCGCCACCTGGCGGTGCTCGATGCGGCCGTGGCCAAGGCCGGCGCCGCGCCGGCGGGACGCGCGCACGGCGTGGCGCTGCACCAGTCGTTCGGCACCATCGTCGCGCAGGTGGCGGAAGTATCGGTGGAAGGCGCGGAAATCCGCGTGCACCGCGTGGTATGCGCGGTCGACTGCGGCATCGCCGTCAATCCCAACATCATCGCGCAGCAGGTGGAATCGGCGGTGGTATTCGGGCTGTCGGCGGCCTTGTATGGCGCGGTGACGATCAAGGACGGCAAGGTCGAGCAGACCAGCTTCAACGACTATCCGGTGCTGCGCCTGAACCAGGCACCCGAGGTGGAGACCATCATCATCATGCCAAGCGCCGAGCATCCCGAAGGCATGGGCGAACCGGCCACACCGCCGATCGCACCTGCGGTCGCCAACGCCGTCTTCAAGCTGACCGGCAAGCGCCTGCGCACCCTGCCTTTGACCATATAAAATTGGGGTCAAGTCTGACATTCGGACACGGCCTCTGCCCTAGCGGCGCCGCTACGGCAGAGGCCGTGTCCGAATGTCAGACTTGACCCCAAAGTTGCTTTTTTTTAGGGACCAGTCATTATGATTTTTCGCCAACTATTTGACCCGACGTCTTCCACCTACACCTATCTGCTGGGCGACGGCGGCGAGGCGCTGCTGATCGATCCGGTCTACGAGCAGGTGCCGCGCGACATGGCGTTGCTCAAGGAGCTGGGCTTGCGCCTGCTGGCCACGCTCGATACCCACGTCCACGCCGACCACGTCACCGGCGCCTGGCGCCTGCACCAGAGCTGCGGCAGCGCCATCGCGCTGGCGGCGGCGGCCGGCGCGCAGCTGGCCGACCGGCCGCTGCGCCACGGCGACCGCATCGATTTCGGCAGCCGCCACCTGACCGTGCGCGCCACGCCCGGCCACACCAACGGCTGCCTGACCTTCGTGCTGGACGACGAGAGCATGGCCTTCACCGGCGACAGCCTGCTGATACGCGGCTGCGGCCGCACCGATTTCCAGCAGGGCAGTCCGCAGCAGTTGTTCGCCTCGGTGCGCGGGCAGATCCTGTCGCTGCCGGAAGCCTGCCTGCTCTATCCGGCCCACGACTACCGTGGCATTACCGTGACCAGCGTGGCCGAGGAGCGCCGCTTCAATCCACGCCTGGGCGGCGACGTGGACGAGGGCGATTTTGCGGGACACATGAACAACCTCCACCTGCCGCATCCAAAGCTGATCGCGGTGGCGGTGCCGGCCAATATGCGCTGCGGCCAGCCGGAGGGCAACGCGCCGCCGCCGGATACGCCGGACTGGGCGCCGTTGACGCTGCGCTTCAGCGGCGTGTGGGAGATCGAGCCGATGGTCCTGCTGGAGCACGCGGCCGAAGTGCAGATCGTCGACGTGCGCGAGGCGCCCGAGTTCATCGACCAGCTGGGACACCTGGAAGGCGCGCGGCTGGTGCCGCTGTCGCAGCTGATGGACCGCGCGGGCGAGCTGGATAAGGACCGGCCGGTGGTGGCGGTGTGCCGCTCGGGCGTGCGCTCGGCGCAGGCCAGCGTGCTGCTGGCCAAGGCCGGCTTCAGCAAGGTCGCCAACCTGGCCGGCGGCATGCTGCGCTGGAAGCTGGAGGCATTGCCGGTGGCGTCCGACAGCGTCTGATTGCTGGCCGGAGGTTCAGGCCAGCGCGTTGCGCATCAGGGTGCGCAGGTTGCAGTCGGCCTGCCAGCCGATGCGCTCCTCGCTGCTGGCGGCCAGCGCGGCCAGTTCGGCGTCGCTCTGCGCGGACTGGGCCAGCACCAGCCGGTGCGCCAGCCCGGCGTCCGGCAGCATGGTGCCGAAGAAGGCCACCAGTTCGTGGTGCTGGATCAGCAGGGTGGGGAAGTTGTCGACGTCAAGGTCGCCCACGACATCGGCATGGTCCTCGATGTCGATCCAGACGAACAGCTTGTCCGGATGGCGCGCGGCCACCTCCTCGAACGTGGCGCGGTAGGTCGCGCAGGTGCCGCACCAGGCCGCGCACAGGCAGGCCACGATCCAGCGGTCGCCGGCCAGGGCGGCGGCGATCTCTTCGCGATTGTCGGAATTGAGGGTCAAACTGTGCATGATATTGGTCGGCTAACGGCGGCCTCTGCGCCTAAGAGGCGTATTCTACATCCCCGCGCGGGGTCGCGCCTGCCAGTCCGGCAGGTTAAAATACGCCATGCCTATTATTCTTGCCATTGAAACCTCCTCCGAACTGGCCTCCGTCGCGCTGCTGCGGGGCGAGAGTGTCATCAGCCGCGTGTCCTCGGGCGTGCGCACCCATTCGCAATCGGTGCTGCCGATGATACAGGAGCTGCTGGCCGAAGCCGGTATCGCCTTGAAAGACTGCGACGCCATCGCCTTCGGCTCCGGCCCCGGTTCGTTCACCGGCGTGCGCACCGCTTGCGGGATCGCCCAGGGCCTGGCCTTCGGCGGCAACCTGCCGGTGGTGCCGGTGGTCACGCTCGACGCGATGGCGCTGGCCTGCCATCAGCGCCACGGCGCCGCCGAGGTGCTGGCGGTGCTCGATGCGCGCATGGGCGAGGTGTACTGGGCGCAGTATCGCTTTGCGGACGGCGCCGCGCCGGCGCCGGTCCCAGTCCCAGTGCTGCCGCCCGCGCTGTCGGCGCCCGAGGCCGTGCAGCCGCAGGGCGCGCCGGTCGCTTGCGGCAATGGCTTGTCGGCCTATGCCGAGGCGTTTGCCGGCGGCGGTTTTGCCGAGGTGATGCCGCATGCGGAGCAGATCGCGCAGCTGGCGGCCATCGCGCTGGCGGCCGGGCAGACGGTGACGGCGGCCGAGGCGCAGCCGCTGTATTTGCGGAACAAGATCGCCTACACCCAGGCCGAGCGGCGCGACATGGCGGCCGCCAAGGCCGCCGAGGGTGGCGCATGAAGCAGGTGTGGGATCTGGCGCGGCTCAATTACGAGCCGATGCGGCAGGCCGATTTGCCCGATGTGGTGGCGCTGGAGGAGAGCGTTTATCCGCATCCCTGGAGCATGGCCAACTTCATCGATTCGCTCAACAGCAATTACGAGGCGTGGGTGCTGCGCGACCAGCAGGGCGATTTGCTGGGCTATTTCCTGCTGATGGCGATCGTCGACGAGGCGCATTTGCTCAACGTGGCGGTATCGGCGGAGAAGCAGGGGCAGGGCCTGGGGCGCTTCCTGCTGAACCAGGCCGTGGCCTGCGCGCGCGGGCTGGGCATGGAGTCGGTGTTGCTGGAGGTGCGGCCATCGAACACGCGGGCGCTGGAGATTTATGAGCGCTACGGATTTAAACAGATCGGTCGGCGCAAGGGCTACTACCCGGCCGCCAATCAGCAACGCGAGGACGCAATCGTTATGCGGTTCAGTTTATGAGTCAGACGATGGCCAGGAGTGCCGTGTTCCTCGATGAGATGGGCGTGGGCGTGCAATGGAAATTGCGCAATCCGTGCGTGGCCGGCGAGCCTGTGGCGCAGGATGTGCAGGCCGGGGAGCCGATGCCGGTGATGGCCGAAGCGCCGCCGGCGCGCAGCGTCGAGCCGGCGCCGGTTGCTGAAGCATTGCCGCCGACAGCCCCGGCGCGGGAGCCAGAGCCTGCGCCTACGCCCGCAATGGCCCCCGCGCCATTGTCCGCCCCGGCCGTCATGGCATCGTCCGCGCCGCCCGCCATGCCATCGCATGCATCGTCGGCCGCGCCATCTTCCGCGCCATTCGCGTCGGCCGCAGTGGCTTCGCCCGCGCAGGCAGACGCGCCATCGTTCCCGCCCGCCGCTGTCGCCTCGCCCGCACCGGCCGCCGCGCCATCGCGCGCGCTGGACGAGCCGGCCGCCGCTTCGGATGACGACTCCACCGCCTGGTTCGACGAGGCGCCTGCGCCCGCGCGCGCGGAGCCGGTCAGCGACGAGGCCATCGCCGCCATGGACTGGGCCGGATTGAAAGCCGCCGTCGCCACCTGCACCCGCTGCAACCTGTGCGAAACGCGCCGCAACGCCGTGAACGGCCGCGGCGCCGCCAATGCCACATGGATGGCCATCGCCGCCGCGCCGACCCGCCTGGACGAGAAGGAAAACCAATCTATCGCCGGCGAAGCGGGGCAACTGCTGGACAATATGCTGAAGGCCATCGCGCTCAAGCCGGAGCAGGACGTCTACGTCACCCACCTGGTCAAATGCCGCCCATCCGACGCCGACGGCGCCGACCGCGCACCAAGCGGCGAAGAACTGCTGGCCTGCCGTCCGTTCCTGGACCGCGAGCTGGCGCTGACCGGCGCCGCGATGGCCATGACCTTCGGCCAGTACGCCGCCAAGGGTCTGATGATGGGCCCCGTCGCGCGCGGCAAGGTAATGCGCTACGGCGCGACCGAACTGCCGGTGGTGGCCACCTATCACCCGGACGACCTGCTGCGCCGGCCGGAAGACAAGGCCAAGGCTTGGGGCGACCTGTGCCTGGCCAAGGCCGCCCGTGACTAGCCAGCCGCCCGCCGCCCCGGCGAGCCCATCCCCATCCGGGCTGCTCGCCGAACACGCGCCGGAGAACTCGTTGCCGTCCGAGGCGCTCAGCGGGCACGTGCCGGAGACTCCATCGCCGTCCATGGCGCTCGCCGGCCACGCGCCAGCGGACAGCTATCAACTCCGCTTCGAACAACGCTGGGGACACCTGACCCGCCCGCACGTGCGCGCGCTCGCCTGGCTGCTCGACGCGCCCGACCTGCTGGACCCCGCCTCGCCGCACTGGCAAGGCCGCATCGCCACGCTGGGTGCCATATCGCCCGAGACAGCCGCCTGGCTGGCCGCGCTGGAGCAGGATCCGATCCCGCTGGACGCCGCCCTGGGCACCCGCCACTACTCGCGCCTCGGCCTGTACGCGGAAAAGCTGATGGCCTTCTACTTCGCCGAGCACGGCCAGCTGGTCGCGCACGGCCTGCAGGTTCGCGCCAGCCGCAACGACACCGTCGGCGAATTCGACTTCCTGCTGCGCGACGGCGACGACCTGGTCCACCTTGAATTCGCCACCAAGTTCTACCTGCTCGACGCCAGCGACGCCGGCGCCGACTTCAACGGCCTGATCGGCCCCAACCTGGCCGACACGCTGGGCGCCAAGATGCGCAAGATCTTCGACAAGCAGCTGTCACTGGCCAGCCACCCGGCCGCGCAACCCTTGCTGCCGCAGCCGGTGGCGCGGGCGCAGGCGCTGGTCAAGGGCTGGCTGTTCTATCCCGGCGGCGAGGGCGCGGAACCGATGCCCGGCATCTCGCAACCGCACTGCAACGGCTTCTGGATCACGCTGCAACAGGCCGCCGGCCTGCAAGGCGACCGCTACGCCATCATGCCGCGCCTGCACTGGCTGGCGCCGTTGAAGACGCCCCTGGACTCCACCGCGATGAACAAGGCCGAACTGCTGGCCGCACTGCACGACCACATGGCGCAAGTATTCGCGCCGGTGATGGTGGCGGAGTTGGAGCAGCAAGGGGAATGGCTGGTGGAGCGCAGCCGGGGCTTCGTCGTACCCGACGATTGGCGCGCCCAAGCCGCGCAGCGCCGCCAGGACGGGGCGCTGCCGGCTTAAAGCAAGGTCAGTGTTTCAGCTCGCCGATCAGCGCGACCGAATCGAACTCGCGCTGGTTGGCCGCATGCTTGCGCATGATGAAGAACATGGTCCCGGCCAGGAACAGGCCGAACAGCACGATGATCACATCCAGGTTCAGGTGGCCGCGCAGCATCAGCGAATACATGGCCAGCATGGTCAGGATGGACAAATTCTCGTTAAAGTTCTGCACCGCGATCGAATGGCCGGCGCTCATCAGCACGTGGCCGCGATGCTGCAGCAGCGCGTTCATCGGCACCAGGAAGAAGCCGCCCAGCAGGCCGACCAGGATCAGCAGCGGGTAGGCCAGCGCCACCGATTTCACCATCGTCATGCTTATGACGATGATGCCCATGGCGATGCCCATCGGGATCACGGTCAGCGACTTGCGCAGCGAAATGAAGCGCGCCGACAGCACGGCCCCCAGCGCCACGCCGATGGCGACCACGCCGACCAGGCTGGTCGATTGCTCGTAGCTCAGCTTGAGGGTGCGGTTGGCCCACTCCAGCACGATGAATTGCAGTGTCTGCGCGGCGCCCCAGAACAGCGTGGTGACAGCCAGCGAAATCTGCCCCAGCTTGTCCTTCCACAGCAGGCCGTAGCAGTTGGCGAAGTCGGTGATCAGCTTGATCGGGTTACGTTCCTGGTGGCCATAGACGCAGCCGGTGTCCGGGATACGGGTGTTGAACAGCGCCGCCAGCATGTAAATGCCGACCACCACGCACAGCGCCGCCTCGGGCGGGGTGTCGATGCCGGTGTCGATCAGCGGGAAGTCCAGGCCTAGCAGGAAGGAGGACACTTGTCCGCCGACCAGCTTGCCGCCCATGACGGTGCCGAAAATGATCGACATCACGGTCAGGCCTTCAACCCAGCCATTGGCCGCGACAAGTTTCTCTGCGGGAAGTAATTCGGTCAGAATGCCATATTTCGCGGGCGAATAGACGGCGGCGCCGAAGCCCACCAGCGCATAAGCGAGCAGCGGATGGACGTGCGCGAAGATCAGCAGACAGCCGGCAACCTTGATCAGGTTGGAGATGAACATGACCTTGCCTTTGGGCATGGAATCGGCGAAAGCGCCGACAAATGCAGCCAACAGCACGTAAAACAGCGTAAAGGAGAGCTTCAGCAGTGGCGTGATCCACGCCGGGGACTTCATGGTGACTAGCAGGTCGATCGCGACAAAGAGCAGCGCATTGTCCGCCAATGACGAAAAGAACTGCGCTGCCATGATGGTATAGAAACCACGATTCATTCTGGGATGCCTGAAAACATATCTGGCTTGCTTTATACCATGCTTTGATCGTATCCCCAAGAATTGAGCCATGCGGATCGGCCGCCGCACGGTAAAATACGGCCTTCGCCATTTTGCTCACATTGCTTATGTCCAGGCCTATCGCTGCAACCATCCACGTCGAATCCATGAAGCACAACCTGGCCTGCGCCAAGGCCCAGGCGCCGGGCGCCAAGGCTTGGGGCGTGGTCAAGGCCAACGGCTACGGTCACGGACTGGAGCGGGCGATGCGCGGCTTCGCCGACGCCGACGGCCTGGCGCTGGTCGAAGTCGACTACGCCGTGCGGCTGCGCGAACTGGGCTGGAAAAAGCCCATCCTGCTACTGGAAGGTTTCTTCGCTCCGGCCGACCTGAACACCATGGCCGGCTACGACCTGCAGGCCGCCGTCCATTGCAACGAGCAATTGGCGTGGCTGGAAGCGGCGCAAGCCGGGCTGGCCGCGCGCGGCATCAAATTTGACCTGCATCTGAAAATGAACAGCGGCATGAACCGGCTCGGCTTCATGCCGGACGCCTACGCCGCCGCGCACGCGCGCCTGAGCGCCATGGCCTGCGTGCGCAGTATCACCATGATCACCCACTTCGCCAATGCCGACGACGCCGAGCATCCGCTGCTGCCGATCGCCGAGCAGGTGCGCCGCTTCGAGCTGGGCACGGCCGGCCTGGCGGGGGCGCGCAGCCTGTCCAATTCGGCCGGCGTGCTGATGCACCAGCAAACCCTGCGCAACGACTGGATCCGTCCCGGCATCATGCTGTACGGCGGCTCGCCGGGCGGCGCCACGGCCGAGTCGTTCGGCCTTGAACCGACCATGACGCTGACCAGCGAGATCATCGGCATCCAGCACATCGTGGCCGGCGACGTGGTCGGCTACGGCAGCCGCTTCCAGGCCGAGGGCCCGATGACCATCGGCGTGGTGGCCTGCGGCTATGCGGACGGCTATCCGCGCAGCGCGCCGATGGGCACGCCGGCGCTGGTGGACGGCGTCCGCACCCGGCTGGTGGGGCGGGTGTCGATGGACATGCTGACCGTGGACCTGACCGGCCTGCCGTCGGCGCGCGTGGGCAGCAAGGTCACGCTGTGGGGCCGCGGCATGCCGATCGACGAGGTGGCCGAGGCGGCCGGCACCATCGGCTATGAGCTGATGTGCGCGCTGGCGCAGCGCGTGCCGGTGCAGGAAGGCTGAGCGCATGGCCAAGGCTAAAACCAACTACACCTGCAGCGAGTGCGGCGGCACGGCCACCAAGTGGACCGGCCAGTGTTCGTCCTGCCAGCAGTGGAACACGATGGTGGAGACCGTCATCGAGGCCGGCGGCAACAACCGTTACTCGCAGCCGCAGCATCTGTCGCTGGCGCAGACCGCGCCGGTGCTGTCGCTGGCCGACATCGACGCCATCGACGTGCCGCGCTTCGGCACCGGCATCGAGGAATTCGACCGCGTGCTGGGCGGCGGCCTGGTGGCGGGTGGCGTGGTGCTGATCGGCGGCGATCCTGGCATCGGCAAGTCAACCCTGCTGTTGCAGGCGCTGGCCAATGTGTCGCACCTGAAAAAAGTCCTGTACGTCAGCGGCGAGGAATCCGGCGCGCAGATCGCGCTGCGCGCCAAGCGGCTCAACATCGACGCCCGCGACCTCAAGCTGCAGGCCGAGATCCAGCTGGAGAAAATCCTCGGCACGCTGGCCGACCTGAAGCCGGAAGTGGCGGTGATCGACTCGATCCAGACCGTGTATTCGGACGCGCTCAGCTCCGCGCCAGGTTCGGTGGCGCAGGTGCGCGAGTGCGCGGCCCAGCTGACGCGCATGGCCAAGCAGACCGGCGTCACGATCATCCTGGTCGGCCACGTGACCAAGGAAGGCGCGCTGGCCGGGCCGCGCGTGCTGGAGCACATTGTCGACACGGTGCTGTACTTCGAGGGCGACAACCATTCAAGCTTCCGCCTGGTGCGGGCCATCAAGAACCGTTTCGGCGCGGTCAACGAGCTGGGCGTGTTCGCCATGACGGAGAAGGGCTTGAAGGGCGTGTCGAATCCGTCGGCGCTGTTCCTGTCCCAGCACGACAACCAGGTGCCCGGTTCCTGCGTGATGGTGACGCAGGAAGGCACGCGTCCCTTGCTGGTCGAAATCCAGGCGCTGGTGGACGCCAGCCACCTGCCTAACGCGCGCCGGCTGTCGGTCGGTCTGGAGCAAAATAGGCTGGCGATGCTGCTGGCCGTGCTGCACCGGCACGCCGGTATCGCGGCCTTCGACCAGGACGTGTTCATCAACGCGGTGGGCGGCGTGAAGATCACCGAACCGGCGGCCGACCTGGCGGTGCTGATGGCGATTAATTCGTCGATGCGCAGCAAGCCGCTGCCGCGCGGCTTCGTGGTGTTCGGCGAGGTGGGCCTGGCCGGCGAGATCCGTCCGGCGCCGCGCGGCCAGGAGCGTTTGCGCGAGGCGGCCAAGCTGGGCTTCTCGACGGCGATGATCCCGACCGCCAACGCGCCCAAGCAGCCGATCGAGGGCATGACCATCATCGCGGTCGATCGCATCGACGATGCCTTCAATAAGCTGCGCGAAATCCAATAACGTTGTATTGTTACGTGTTGTAATTGGTAATACTGAATAATTAGTAACTGAATACGCACAAAGGAACAGATAGTGTCAGTTGATCAAAGGTCGGTCGCGCGCAAGATCGTGCGGGCCAAGGCGGTGGTGGTGATGGACGGCTTGCCGCCGATGCAGGGGCGCACCATCGACATCAGCGCCCATGGGTTGTCGCTTAATTTCGAGCATAAGCTGGAGGCCGGGCACATGGGGCAGTTGTCGTTCGAGCTGTTCATCGACGGCAAGGCGCAGGTGCTCACTTGCCGCTCCAAGGTCACGTATTGCATCTTCAGCGGCGATCATTTCAAGATCGGTTTCCAGTTCCTGAACATGGATTCCATCACCACCAGCGCTGTCAACAAGTTCCTGCGATAGGTCCGACGTAGCGGGCTCTCGGGCGGATCGGGCGCTGGGCTTGCACTTGTTCGAGTGCATGCGCCAGCCAGCCGACGCAGCGGCCCAGCGCGAACAGGATGAAGGGCGCGTCGTCCGGCAGTTCATGGGCGGTGGCCAGCGCGGTCAGCGCGAAATCAATATTCGGCAATTCTCCCGCCTGCGCTTCTGCCGCGGCGGCGAGGGCGGCGTGCGGCTGCAATTCCGGCAATAACTTCAGCAGGGCGCGGGCGCGCGGGTCGCCTTCCGCGTAGAGCTTGTGGCCGAAGGCGGGCAGCGGGCGGCCGCTCTGCAACCAGTTCGCGACCGCCTCGTCGGCGCCGTGCTGGCGGGCGGCGGCGATCAGCTGTGCGAATTCGGCCGAGGCGCCGCCGTGCAGTGGGCCGGTCAGCGTGGTGAACCCGGCCAACACGCCGGCCGCCAGCGAGGCGCCGGTCGAGACGGCGACGCGGGTGGCGAAGGTCGAGGCGTTCAGTTCATGGTCGGCCATCAGCACCAGCGCGCGGCGCAGCAGGTCTTCGGCGGCGGGGCGTTGCCAGGCGCGGGCGAGACGGGCGCTGATCGTGTTTGGCGCGGCTTGGCCGGCCGGCTCCGGGCCGATCATCGCCTGCGTGAGTGTGGACAGGATGCTGGCGGCCTCGGCGCGCAGTTCGGCGGCTGGGCGGCACAGCGAGGGCGTATCGCTGGCGCAGCGCAGCGCCAGGGTCAGCAGGCCGGCGCCCAGTGCGCCGGCGGGCGCGAAGGCTGCCGCTGCGCCGCCTGCCGTTGCGGCGTCCGCCATCGCGCGGCCCGACGCGGAGGCTGCCGTTGAGCGGGCCGGTGCGAAGGCCGCTGTTGGGCCGATTGCCGTTGCGCTGGCCACCATGTCGGCTGCTGTCACCATCGCGGCCGCTGCGGTGGCGGCCAGTGCCTGGCCGGGTTCAGCTTCCCACAGCAAATCGGCGATGTCTTCCAGCGTGGCGGTGTCGGCCAGCACGGTGGCGTCGAGGCCTCGGTACAGCAGGCGGCCGTCGGCGGCGGTGGAGATGGCGGAAGGCAGCACCGGGTCGCCCCATTGCATGGCCTGCGCGGAGACCGCCTCGATCTTGCGGCGCCCGTTGCTGCGCGCGGCCATGCGCAGGATATCGTCGCGGTGGTAGAGGCTGCGGCGCGGATCGGCCTCGTCGGATTTGGCGCGTATCTTGCCCCGGCTGACGTTGGCGTACAGTGTCTGCGGGAGAACATTCAATACGTGCAGCGCTTCCGCCGCCGTCATCCAGACCATCTTGGTTTCCTATGTTGATACTTCAAGTCAAGATTGACGCTCTTTGTGGACGCTCCTAAGCTGGAAACAGCATATCAATTACCGGAGCGCTCATGTCTAAAATGTTAGAAGCCATTGTATCCGCGTTGTCGCTGCCATCGCGCGAGTGCGTGACGTTTGCCGGCGAGGGCGAGCTGCGGTCGTGCTACGCGGTGACGGAGCTGGCGGCGGCCTCGGTGGGCGCGGCGGCGCTGGCGGTGCGGCAACTGATCGCGGCGCAAGGTGGCAAGTCGGTGCAGGTGACGGTCGATCGCCGGCTCGCGTCGATGTGGTTCGGCTGGTCCCTGCAGCCGGTGGGCTGGGAGCGGCCGCCGGCATGGGACCCGGTGGCCGGCGACTACCGCACCGCCGATGGCTGGATACGTTTGCACACCAACGCCCCGCATCATCGCGACGCGGCGCTGGCGGTGTTGGGCACGCCGGCGGAACGCGAGGCGGTGGCGCGGGCGGTGGCCGGCTGGCGCGGTGCCGAGCTGGAGGCGGCGGTGGTGGCGCAGGGCGGCTGCGCGGCGATGATGCGCTCGGGCGCTGAATGGGCGGCGCACGAGCAAGGGCGGGCCGTGGCGGCCGAGGCGCTGCTCGCGTTGACCGCGCGCGAAGGCAGCTTCCACGCCGGCTGGGCGCCGACACCGTCGCGGCCGTTGGCGGGGCTGAAGGTGCTGGACCTGACGCGGGTGCTGGCCGGGCCGGTGGCGACGCGCTTCCTGGCCGGCTACGGCGCTGACGTGCTGCGCATCGACCCACCGTCGTGGGACGAACCGGGCGTGATTCCGGAGGTCACGTTGGGCAAGCGCTGCGCGCGGCTGGACCTGCGTCTGGCGCGGGACCGGGACGTGTTCGAAACCCTGTTGGCGCAGGCGGATGTGCTGGTGCACGGCTATCGGCCAGCGGCGCTGGAGGGATTGGGATTTGGCGACGGAGTACGGCGGCGCCTGAATCCCGGCCTGGTTGATGTCGCGCTCGATGCGTACGGCTGGACCGGGCCATTGAGCGGACGGCGCGGCTTCGACAGCTTGGTGCAGATGAGCGCGGGCATCGCCGAGCGCGGAATGCGCTGGCGGAACGCGGACCAGCCGGTGCCGTTGCCGGTGCAGGCGCTCGATCACGCGACGGGCTATCTGATGGCGGCGGCGGTGGTGCGCGGGCTGACGCACCGGGTGGAGGAAGGGCGGACCACGCAAGCGCGCCTGTCGCTGGCGCGCACCGCGCTGTTACTGATCGGCTTGTCGCCGTCGGAGAGGGTGGCCACGCAACCGCTGGCACCGGCCACCGAAGCGGACCTGGCGCCAGAACTAGAACAGACAGCGTGGGGACCAGCGCGGCGGTACGTGCCACCGGTAGCCATCGACGGCACCCCAATGACCTGGGATCGGCCCGCCACCAAGCTGGGATCGTCGCCACCAAAATGGGGTCAAGTCTGACATTCGGACACGAGCTCTGCCGTAACCCGCGTGGGGTCAAGTCTGGCATTCGGACACGGCCTCTGCCGTAGTGGCTGCTACAGCAGAGGCCGTGTCCGAATGTCAGACCTGACCCCAATTGCTTGGTAGAGCTCGTGTCCGAATGCCAGACTTGACCCCAATTGCTTGGTAGAGCTCGTGTCCGAATGCCAGACTTGACCCCAATTGCTTGGTAGAGCTCGTGTCCGAATGCCAGACTTGACCCCAAGTTGGAAGAGCGCAAGAAAAGCCGCTCTGTTCGGCGCTTTGGAATTTCGCCCATGTTGCATACTATGTAACCAATTCAGGCGGAACGTATCATGGCGACCTCCAGCATCAATTCCAGTACCAATACCGGCAGTCCGTCGGTGTCGAACGATATCTACAATCGCGTCCAGCAGACCATGGCGTCGCAGAACAAGGCCGCGACCAAGCTCAATACCACGCTGAAGAATGACCAGACCAAGCTGTCGGCACTCGGCCAGCTACAAAGCGCGCTGGCCAACTTCCAGTCGATCGCCGCCGGACTCACCGGCAGCGGCTTGAGCACCAGCGCCGCCACCTCGGTCAAGAATGTGCTGACCGCCGCTTCCACCGGCGCGGCCAAGGCCGGCACCTATGCGATCAACGTCAAGCAGCTGGCCCAGGGCCAGTTCCTGACCAGCGACGCCTTCGCCGCCGCCGATGCCAAGATCGGTTCTGGCGCGGTCACCACCGTCAAGATCGATTTCGGCACCACAGGCGGCGACAAGGGATTCGCGCTCAACAGCGCGGCGGCCGGCAAGTCCATCACCATCGACAGCAGCAACAACACGCTGGACGGCATCGCCGCCGCGTTCAAGGCGGCCGGCGTCGACGTCAAGGTGGTCAAGGGCGACGACGGCAAGTTCTCGCTGGCGATCGCCGGCCAGAGCGGCGCGGCCAACACCATGCGCATCAGCGTCAGCGGTGACGCCGCGCTGAAAAACCTGCTGGCCTTCGATCCCGACGGCAGCCAGAAACTCAAGCAGACCGGCGCCGGCATGGACGCCATCGTCAACGTCGACGGCAAGGACATCACCAGCGCCACCAACACGCTCGACAAGGCCATCCCCGGTGCGACCTTGACCCTGACCGGCGCCGGCAAGACCGATGTCACCATCACCCAGGACGCCAGCCAGATCGGCACCAACCTGAAGTCCTTCGTCAGCGCCTACAACGATTTGAACAAGAAGCTGCAGGCGCTGCAAAAGGGCGACCTGAAGTCCGACACCGCGCTGGGCCAGGTCACCAGCCAGTTGGGCATGCTGCTGAAGACGGGCGGCGGCAGCGTCTCCCTGTCGGCGCTGAACGCGGCCGGCGTCACCCAGGACAGCAACGGCCAGCTGCTGGTCGACGACAAGAAGCTGCAGGCCGCGCTGGCCTCGGATTCGGCCGGCGTCGGCAAGCTGTTCACCAACGGCGGCAAGGGCATCGCCGACCTGCTGTCGTCCAAGGCGGCGGCGTTCACCTCGGACAGCAGCGTGATCAGCAAGGAGGCAGGCCTGCTGGGCCGCGAAATCACCAGCATCAACGGCCGCCGCACGGTGCTGACCAAGGCGCTGACCGCCCAGGCCACCGCGCTGGCGGCGCTGTACACGGCCCAGGCCCAGACCGGCGCCGGAAGCGCCCTCAACGGCGCGGCCGGCAGTTCCGGCTCGCTGTTCGATATCCTGGGATGATTTTTCTAACGAATTCCTTGCGTCGAAACTGGCTATGCCCGATCATCACGGCTTGTGATTGATTCCAAACGGAGGGGCTATGGCAGGGAAGTTCGTTGGTGCGGTGCTGGTGGCGGCTGGCTTGATGGCCGTCGCGGGGCAGGTTGCGGCTCAGGCGCAAGAGGAGAAAGTCCTCAACATCTATAACTGGTCGGACTATATCGCCGACGACACCGTTAAAAACTTTGAAAAAGAAACCGGTATCAAAGTCCGCTACGATGTCTTCGACAACAACGAAATCCTGAATTCCAAACTGGCCGCCGGCAAGTCGGGCTACGACATCGTGGTGCCGACCGCGCAATGGGCGCGCCTGCAGATCGACGGCAAGCTGCTGCGCAAGCTCGACAAGTCCAAGCTGAGCAACCTGAAGAACCTGGACCCGGCCATCCAGGCCAAGCTGGCCGGCATCGATCCGAACAACGATTACCTGGTCGACTGGCTGTGGGGTTACACCACGGTCGGCATCAACGTCAACAAGGTGAAGGCCGCGCTGGGCGGCATGCCGATGCCGGACAACGCCTGGGACCTGATCTTCAATCCGAAATACGCGTCCAAGCTCAAGTCGTGCGGCATGTCCTTCCTCGATTCGCCGTCCGAGGTGCTGCCGGCCGCGCTGCTGTACCTGGGCAAGCCGGCCTACTCGAAGAACGCCGCCGACTACACTGAGGCGGGCAAGCTGCTGCAATCCATCCGTCCGAACGTGACGCTGTTCAGCTCGTCCGGCTACATCAACGACATGGCCAACGGCGCGGTGTGCGTGGCGCTGGGCTGGTCGGGTGACATCAACATCGCCCGCCAGCGCGCGATCGATGCGAAGAACGGCAACGTGATCGAGGTGCTGGTGCCGAAGACCCCGGCCGCGCTGGTGTTCGACACCATGGCCATCCCGGCCGACGCGCCGCATCCGAACAACGCCCACCTGTGGATCAACTACATCCTGCGGCCGGAAGTGCATGCCAGCCTGACCAACAAGGTGTTCTACGCCAATCCGAACACGGCCAGCCTGAAGTTCGTGCGCAAGGATATCGCCGGCAATAAGACGGTGTTCCTGTCCGACGCCGACAAGCAGCGCATGGCCGCGCCGGAAGCGGTGCCGGCCGACATCCGCCGCAACATCACGCGCATCTACACCAAGTTCAAGACCGGCTTGTAAGTCAGCCTCAAAAACGACGATCGGCGCGAGAGGCGGGTCCGGTCCGGACACGCCACTGGCGCCGATGCTGCTTCAATGAAGCCTAGGCTATTCGTGATAGCGGTCGATCAGTTTATGTTTGCTGCCGCGCGTTTCCTCGATGATCTCGTACACTACCAAGGCAATCATCCCGCCGAAAATGCCCATCGCGAGCAAGGTGAACATGGTAGCCCTCCCTCAAGTTGTTACGATTAAACTTTAGCAGAAGGGTGCCGCTTTACAAGCCCAGCGGAAACTTTTATTTCACCACCAGGTCCGCCGCCATCACCGCCTTGAGGTAGACGCTCATGGCGTCGCCGGGCACGCGCTGGGCAAACCACCAGGCGCTGGCCTTGCGGATGTCCCACTCCAGGTCGTCTCCGGTTAGCAACAGCGAGGCCGCCTGGCCCAGCGTCGGCTGGTGGCCGACCACCAGCACCGTATCCTTGTTGGCCGGCCAGTTGGCGGCCTTGAGGATGTCGGACGGATCGGCCCCCGGTGCCAAATCGCTGTGGATTTTGAACTTGCGGCCCAGCGCCTCGGCCGTCTGCAAGGTGCGCAGCGCCGGGCTGCTCAGGACGCGGCAGCTGTCGGGCAGCTGCGAGTCCAGCCACTGGCCCATGCGGCGCGCCTGTTTCTGCCCCTTGGCCGTCAGCGCCCGCTCCAGATCGGCCATGCCCGCTTGCGCTTCTTCGGCTTCGGCATGCCGCCACAAAATGAGATCCATATTTTTCTCCCCAACGACATGTGAAAAAAGATCCCCGGTCCGTCCTTATTCTCCCAGATGGGCGCCGCGCATGCCCAGCGTGTCCATCAGGTGCTGCTGGGCGCTGAAGGGCATCTGCTTGCCGCGCGGCTTGCGGCGCTGGTAGTGGCCGTCCGCTTCCAGTTCCCAGGCGTTCATATTGTCCTTTAAATACGGATTCAATCCCTCGTTCAGCACGCGCCGCTTGAGCGCCTTGTCCAGCACGGGGAAGGCCACCTCGATGCGGCGGAACAGGTTGCGGCTCATCCAGTCGGCGCTGGCCAGCATGACGTCGTGCGCAAGATCGTTGCGGAAATAATAGATGCGGCTGTGTTCGAGGAAGCGGCCGATGATCGAGCGCACCTTGATGTTCTCCGACAGTCCCGGCACGCCGGGCTTGAGCATGCAGGCGCCGCGTACGATCAGGTCGATCTTGACGCCGTCCTTGGAGGCGGCGTACAGCGCGCGGATCACCGATTCGTCGACCAGTGCATTGATTTTAACAATAATCCGCCCCGGCCGCCCGGCGCGCGCGATACGCGCCTCATTGCGGATCGCCTTGATGATCTCGTTGTGCAGCGCGAACGGCGCCAGCCACAGGTGCGTGAGCCGGTGCGGCTTGGTCAGGCTGGTCAGGTGGATGAACACCTCGTTGACTTCCTGGCTGATGCCCGGATGGCAGGTCAGCAGGCCGAAGTCGGTGTAGAACTTGGTGGTGGTCGGGTGATAGTTACCGGTGCCGAGGTGGGCGTAGAAGCGCAGCTTGTTTTCTTCGCGGCGGATCACCAGCGCCACCTTGGCATGGGTCTTCAACCCGACCACGCCATACACCACCTGGGCGCCTGCCTGCTCCAGTTTGTCGGCCCAGTTGATGTTGGCCTCCTCGTCGAAGCGCGCCTTCAGCTCCACGATCACCGTCACTTCCTTGCCCGACTGCGCGGCCAGGATCAGCGACTCCATCAGGTCCGAGTTCATGCCGGTGCGGTAGATGGTCTGCTTGATCGCCACCACCGCCGGGTCGAGCGCGGCGCTGCGGATGAAGTCGATCACGGTCTGGAACGACTGGTAGGGGTGGTGCAGCAGGATGTCGCCGTCGCGCAGCGCGGCGAAGATGTCCGGGCTGCCCGGCTTTTGCGCGATGCCGGGATAGAACGGCGGGAAGCTCAGCGCCGGGTTGTTCACATGGTCCATGATCTCGGTCAGGCGCACCAGGTTGACCGGGCCGTTGACCGCGTACAGCCGGCTCTGGTGCAGGCCGAACTGGTCGAGCAGGAATTGCGACAGCTCGGGCGGGCAGTTCTTGGCCACCTCCAGCCGCACCGAGGTGCCGAACTGGCGGCCCTGCAGCTCGCCCTTGAGCGCCTGGCGCAGGTTCTTGACCTCGTCCTCGTCGACCCACAGGTCGGAGTCGCGCGTCACGCGGAACTGCGAATAGGCGATCACCTCGCGGCCGGCGAACAGGTCGGAGATGTGGGCATGGATGATGGACGACAGCAGGCAGAACGACACGCCGCCGCTCTTCGACAGATGGTCGGGCAGGCGGATCACGCGCGGCAGCACGCGCGGCGCCTTGACGATGGCGATCGCCGTGCCGCGGCCGAAGGCGTCCTTGCCGGACAGCGAGACGATGAAGTTGAGGCTCTTGTTAACGACTTGCGGGAAGGGGTGGGCCGGATCGAGGCCGATCGGCGTCAGCAGCGGGCGCACCTCGGTGTCGAAGTATTCCTTGACCCAGGCGCGCTGCGCCTCGTTGCGTTCGTTGTGGCGCACCAGGTGCACGCCGTTGGCGGCCAGCTGGGGCAGCACTTCCTGGTTGAGGATTTCATACTGGTGGGCCACCAGCGCGTGGCACTCGGCGCTGATGCGCGACAGCGTGGCCACCAGCGCCGGGTGGTTGGACAGCGAACCCTCGACGCTGCCGGCCGCCAGCAGGCTGGCCACGCGCACTTCGAAGAACTCGTCCAGGTTGCTGCTGGCGATACACAGGTAGCGCAGGCGCTCTAATAAAGGGATGCTTTTATCTTCGGCTTGCGCCAGCACGCGCCGGTTGAACATCAGTTGCGACAGTTCCCGGTCCAGAAACGCGGAGTTCTTGTTTACTTCAGCATGCAAGTCAGGCTTCATGTCTTTTTGTTCACTTTGCAGGTAGTCTCATTCTAGCCTGTATCGCGGCAGAATGATGCAACAGTGTAAATAAGAAATATGACAAGTCCATGACATCGTTTGTCATAAATGACGTGGACGGCGCGCCGATTATGACAACGCCAGCGTAATATATAGCGGCACATGGCCTGTTTCCATAGGGGAGAGGGCTGCGGCATAACTATTTTTGACATATTTCGGTCATGTCATAAACCTGTCATATAGTCCCGGTAGACTGCGCAGCATCCTAACCTGTCATAAACCAAAAGGACCTGTAATGCGACTCAAACAACTGATCTCTTCCCTGGTAGTAGGTGTGTCTGCTGTTATGGCATTCTCCTCCGCCGCCTCCGCCGCCGATATGACCGGCGCCGGCTCCTCGTTCATGTACCCGATCGCCGCCAAGTGGGCCGATATGTACAAGAGCGCCTCGGGCAACGTGCTGAACTACCAGTCGGTGGGTTCGGGCGCCGGCATCAAGCAGATCAAAGCCAAGACCGTGGACTTCGGCGCCTCGGACAAGCCGCTGAGCGCCACTGAACTGGACGCCGAAGGCCTGATGCAGTTCCCAGCCATCATGGGCGGCGTGGTCGCCGTGGTCAACCTGGACGGCATCACCCCGGGCCAGATGAAACTGACCGGCCCGCTGATCGCCGACATCTACCTGGGCAAGATCACCAAGTGGAACGACGCCGCGATCGCCGCGCTGAACCCAGGCGTGAAGCTGCCAGCCGAGGAAATCACCGTGGTGCACCGCGCCGACGGTTCGGGTACCACCTTCCTGTTCACCGACTTCCTGTCGAAAACCAGCCCTGAATTCAAGACCAAGATCGGCGCCGACGCTGCCGTGAAATGGGCCGTGGGCGTGGGCGGCAAGGGCAACGAAGGCGTGGCCGCCAACGTGCAGCGTATCAAGGGCGCGATCGGCTACGTCGAGTGGGCTTTCGCCAAGAAAAACAAGATGTCGCACACCCAGCTGAAAAACAAGGACGGCAACTTCCTGCAGCCTGACGACGAGTTCTTCAAGGCCGCCGCCGCCAACGCCGACTGGGCCAAAACCCCAGGCTTCGCCGTGGTGCTGACCGACCAGCCAGGCAAGAACGCATGGCCGATCACCGGCGCGACCTTCGTGCTGATGCACAAAGCCCAGGCTGACGCAGCCAAAGGCAAGGAAGTCGTCAAGTTCTTCGACTGGGCCTTCAAGAACGGCGCCGCCGCCGCGACCGATCTGGACTATGTACCGATGCCAGCGTCGGTCGTCAAGCTGATCCAGGATTCCTGGAAAGCCAACCTGAAAGATGCATCGGGCAAGGGCATCTACTAATCGGGACCATCCCTTCGCCGCCGGCAATTGGCGGCGAGGGGGTTAGCCTGCGCCGCCCGACCGGGCGCCGCAGGCTAGCTTACATCAACGAGACAACCATAATGAGCGCTGATATCACTTCCACGCCCCTGACCAAATCGGAGCCGCTTATGCAGGCCAGCACCGCCCAGGCAAGCGCAGCGGAGCACGCCGCGTTGCGCGCCCTGCAACGCACCATGCGCAACCAGCGCATCCAGGATTTCATCTTCCACAAGACCACCATGCTGTTCGCGCTGTCCGTGCTGGCGGTGCTGCTCGGTATCATCATCTCGCTGGTGGTGGGCGCCTGGCCGGCCTTCAAGGAATTCGGCCCGGGCTTCATCACCACCGTCGAGTGGGATCCGGTCAATGAAAAATACGGCGCGGCGATCGCCATCGTCGGCACGCTGGCCACCTCCGGCATCGCGCTGTTGATCGCCTTCCCGGTCAGCTTCGGCATCGCGCTGTTCCTCACCGAAATCTGCCCGGCCGGCCTGCGCCGCCCGCTGGGCACGGCGGTCGAGCTGCTGGCCGGCGTGCCGTCCATCATCTACGGCATGTGGGGCCTGTTCGTGTTCGCGCCGCTGTTCGGCGACTACGTGCAGCCGCTGCTGAAAAACACCCTGGGCCACCTGCCGATCATCGGCCAGTTCTTCAGCGGCCCGACCATGGGCATCGGCATCCTGACCGCCGCGCTGATCCTGGCGGTGATGATCATCCCCTTCATCTCCTCGGTGATGCGCGACGTGTTCGAGATCGTGCCGGCCGTGCTGAAGGAATCGGCTTACGGCCTGGGCTGCACGCGCTGGGAAGTGGTGCGCAAGATCGTGCTGCCATACACCAAGACCGGCGTGGTCGGCGGCGTCATGCTGGGCCTGGGCCGCGCGCTCGGCGAGACCATGGCCGTGACCTTCGTCATCGGCAACGCCAACAAGCTGTCATGGTCGCTGTTCGCGGCCGGTAACTCGATCGCCTCGACCCTGGCCAACGAATTCGCCGAGGCCGACACGCCGCTGCACACCTCGTCGCTGTTCGCGCTGGCGCTGATCCTGTTCGTCATCACGTTTATTGTTCTGTCCTCCGCCAAGCTGATGTTGGCGAGCATGTCCCGCAAGGAAGGCGTCAAATGAAGCAAGCTACCACTTCGCCGGTCAATCCGGTCTACCGCAAGCGCCTGCTGGCGCACCGCGTCGGCATCGCCCTGTCCGTGCTGGCGATGTCGGTCGGCCTGCTGGTGCTGGCCTGGATCCTGGTCACGCTGGCCGTCAAGGGCTTCGGCGCGCTCAACCTGCACCTGTTCACGCAGCCTACCCCGTCGCCGGGCAGCGAGGGCGGCGGTGTCTCCAACGCCATCCTGGGCAGCCTGATGATCGTCGGCCTGTCCACGCTGGTGAGCACGCCGATCGGCATCCTGGCCGGCATCTACCTGGCCGAGTACGGCGAGGAAAACAAGATCGCCAGCCTGACCCGCTTCGTCACCGACATCATGCTGTCGGCGCCGTCGATCGTGATCGGCATGTTCGTGTGGGCGCTGTACGTGGCCACCGTCAACCACTACTCGGGCTACGCCGGTTCGCTGGCGCTGGCGCTGATCGCGATTCCGGTCGTGGTCCGCACCACCGACAACATGCTGCGCCTGGTGCCCAACAGCCTGCTGGAAGCGGCCTTCGCGCTGGGCGCGCCGCGCTGGAAGGTGGCCATGCTGGTGCGCCTGCGCGCCGTCAAGGCCGGCGTGATCACCGGCGTGCTGCTGGCCGTGGCCCGCATCTCCGGCGAGACCGCGCCGCTGCTGTTCACCGCGCTCAACAACCAGTTCTTCAGCGCCGACATGAACCGGCCGATCGCCAACCTGCCGGTGGTGATCTACGGCTTCGCCATGAGCCCGTACGACAACTGGCGCGAGCTGGCCTGGGGCGGCGCGCTGCTGGTGACCTTCAGCGTGCTGGCGCTGAACATCATCTCGCGCACCCTGTTCAGCCAAAAAGTCCCGAATTAAACCTGCGAATTAAACTGATAAAAGCGATCAATAATGAATACGCAACTGAGCCAAGAGAATGTGGTGCCGATGAACGGCAAACGTAAAACCATCGAGATTTCGGGTCTGAATTTTTTCTACGGTAAAACCCAGAGCCTGACCAACGTCAACCTGGACATCCACGAGAAGCAGGTCACGGCCTTCATCGGCCCGTCGGGCTGCGGCAAGTCGACCTTGCTGCGCACGCTCAACCGCATGTACGACCTGTACCCGGGCCAGCGCGCCGAGGGCTCGATCATGTACCGCGGCCGCAATATCCTGGAAGAGGGCCAGGACGTCAACATGCTGCGCGCCAAGGTCGGCATGGTGTTCCAGAAGCCGACCCCGTTCCCGATGTCGATCTACGACAACATCGCCTTCGGCGTGCGCCTGTACGAAGACCTGTCCAAGGGCGAGATGGACGAGCGTGTGGAATGGGCGCTGAAAAAGGCCGCGCTGTGGACCGAGGTCAAGGACAAGCTGAGCAAGTCCGGCCTGTCGCTGTCGGGCGGCCAGCAGCAGCGCCTGTGCATCGCGCGCGGCGTGGCGGTGAAGCCGGACGTGCTGTTGCTGGATGAGCCGACCTCGGCGCTGGATCCGATCTCGACCTCGAAGGTGGAAGAGCTGATCAGCGAGCTCAAGCAGGACTACACCATCGCCATCGTCACCCACAACATGCAGCAGGCGGCGCGCTGCTCGGACTACACCGCCTATATGTACCTGGGCGAGCTGGTGGAGTTCGGCGAGACCGACCAGATCTTCATGAATCCCGCGCGCAAAGAGACGCAGGACTACATCACCGGCCGCTTCGGCTGATCGCACTTATAATAGCAAATCGACTACGGAGAGCAGCATGATCGGTGAACATTCATCCAAACAGTACGACAACGAACTGGAAGCCATACGCAGCAAGGTGCTGCTGATGGGCGGCATCGTCGAGACCCAATTCCTCGACGCCATGACCTGCTTCCGCATCGGCAATCCCGAGCGCGCCGACCGCGTGATGCGCGAGGACGACGCCGTCAACCAGCTGGAAGTGTCGCTGGACGACGCCTGCAGCCACCTGATCGTGCGCCGCCAGCCGGCCGCCAACGACCTGCGCACCATCATGGCGACCATCAAGGTCATCACCGACCTGGAGCGCATCGGCGACGAGGCCACCAAGATCGCCCGCACCGCCAAAGCCCTCCACGCGCGCGGCGCCGTGACCGTCAACCACTACGAGATGGTGCGCGGCATCGCCAACAACACCAGCGACATGCTGCACGACGCGCTGGACGCGTTTGCCCGCAACGACGGCAAGCAGGCGCTGCAGTTGATCGCCCAGGACGCCGTGATCGACCACGAGTTCCGCTCGATCATGCGCAACCTGATCACCTTCATGATGGAAGACCCGCGCACCATCTCGGCCGCGCTCGATACGCTGTGGGTGGCCAAGGCCATCGAGCGCATCGGCGACCACGCCAAGAACATCGCCGAATACGTCATCTACGTCGTCGAAGGCAAGGACATCCGCCACACCAAGACCGCACCGATACCGGACGACGTGCCGGCGCAAGCTGAGTAAATAAGAGAACATGGCATCTGATAAAACCACCGTACTGATCGTCGAGGACGAGCCAGCCATTGTCGAGCTGGTGACGTTCTCGCTGCGCGAAGCGGGCTGGAACTGCTGCGCAGTGCAAAGCTGCGCCGAAGCCTGGGACTTCATCCAGACCAAGACCCCCCAGCTGATATTGCTGGACTGGATGTTACCCGACCAGACCGGCCTGCGCCTGCTGGCGCGCATCCGCTCCGACCGTCAGTTCAATGAAATCCCGGTCATCATGCTGACCGCCAAGAGCATGGAAGAGGACAAGCTGGCCGGCCTGAACAGCGGCGCCGACGACTACGTCACCAAGCCGTTCTCGCCGCGCGAGCTGCTGGCGCGCGCCAAGGCGCTGCTGCGCCGCAAGAGCCCGGAGCACGCCCAGGCCACCATGCGCGCGGCCAACGTCATGCTGGACCCGGTCAGCTGCACGGTGTCGATGGACGAGCAGAAGATCGACATCGGCCACGCCGAGTACAAGCTGCTCAAGTTCCTGCTGGCCCATCCCGAGCGCGTGTTCTCGCGCAGCCAGCTGCTCGACAAGGTCTGGGGCGACCATGTGGTGATCGAGGAGCGTACCGTCGACGTCCACGTGCTGCGCCTGCGCAAGGCCTTGAAGGAGGCCGAGCATCTGATCAAGACGGTGCGTAGCGTGGGCTACATGCTGTCGGAGAAATAATGAATCCTAAACTGGTGTTCTGGGTGCCGGCGGCGCTGCGCACGGCCATCATCCTGGCGGGCTGCGCGACGCTGGGCTGGATGTTCGGCTGGATCCACGGCCTGGTGCTGGCGCTGCTGGCCATGATGGTGATGGTGTTCGTGCAGCTGACCTACCTGTACCAGCTCAGCAACTGGATGGACGATCCGCAAAGCGCCAAGCTGCCCGACGGCTGGGGCGCGTGGACCAACATCTTCTCGCGCCTGTACCGCATGCGGCGCGACGACGAGAAGAACCAGGCCGAGCTGACCGAATGGCTGGCGCGCTTCCGGCAGGCCATGCACCTGCTGCCGGATGGCGTGGTCATCATGGACGACGTGCTGTTCCTGGAGTGGTGCAACCCGGCCGCCGAGAAGCACCTGGGCCTCACGCACGAGCGCGACAAGGGCATGCGCGTGACCAACCTGGTGCGCAGTCCGGATTTCATGGACTACATCATCCTCGGCCGCTACGAGCAGCCGCTGACGATCAGCTTCCGCGAGCGCAAGCTGATCGTGCATATCATCCCGTTCGAGAACCGCCGCCAGATCCTGGTGACGCACGACGCCACCGAGACCGAGCGCATCGAGGAGATGCGGCGCGACTTCATCGCCAACGCCTCGCACGAGCTGCGCACGCCGCTGACGGTGATTGTCGGCTTCCTGGAGATCGCCGCTTCCGAGGGCCTGGACGCGGCAACGCGCTCGGCGCACCTGAAGCTGATGACCGAGCAGGGCCACCGCATGCAGCACCTGATCGAGGACATGCTGACCTTGTCGCGGCTGGAGTCGGTGGATTATCCGATGCGGCCGGAGCAGGTCGACGTGCCCAAGCTGATGGAACAGGTGCTGCGCGACGCGCGCGCGCTGTCGGCGGGCAAGCACGAGATCACGATGTCGGTCAACGGGCCGGACGTCATGGGCAGTTACGAAGAGCTGCACAGCGCCTTCGGCAACCTGGCGTCGAACGCGGTGCGCTACACCCCGGCCGGCGGCAAGATCCACCTGGTGTGGCGCGAGTTCGAAGGCGGCGTCAAGTTCCTGGTGGAAGACACCGGCATCGGCATCAGCCCCGAGCACATCTCGCGTCTGACCGAACGTTTCTACCGCGTCGACAAGAGCCGCTCGCGCGAGACGCAGGGCACCGGCCTGGGCCTGGCGATCGTCAAGCACGTGCTGCTGCGGCACGGCTCGACCTTGCAGATCCGCTCGGAGGCGGGCAAGGGCAGCACCTTCATCGTCTGCCTGCCCAAGACCGCCATCGTCCACGCGCAGCCGGAGCTGTTGCTGAACTAGGCGCTCACGGATAGCTGAAGAAAACGAAGTGCACGGCGTTGAGCGCGAAGTGCACGAGGATGGGCGCCTCGATGCGCTGCGTGGCGTGATACGCGTAGGCATAGCCCAGGCCCGCGAGCGCGGCCAGCCCGGCGTACACGGGGCCGCCCGCCAGATGGGCGGCGCCGAACAGCAGCGCCGAACAAACCAGCGCCACCCACGAACCGTAGCGCAAGCCCGACAGCGCCGACGCCAGCCGCGCCTGTACGAAGCCACGGAAGAAAGCCTCCTCAGCCACCGCGGTAAAGCACAGGTTCACCGCGAGGAAGGTCAGCGTCAGCGACGACACCTTGAACGCCGGATGCACGAAGCCGGCGCCGGTAGCGGCGCCCATCACGGCCGCCACGGTAAGCAGCAGCACCGGCCAGGTCTTCTTCAGCGCCGCGCTGAGCTCCGGCCACGACGTCGCGCGCCGGCAGATGAAGGCCAGCAGGATCAGCCCGACCGCGCCCTTGTCGAAATTCGCATACTGCGTGAACGGCTTGCCGCCCTCCGAGAACACGACCCCCGCGATCACCACAGGATTGTTAAAGCCCGGCAGCTTGTGGATCGCCAGCGCGAACGCCAGCACCAGCGTGAGCACGCCGAACACTATCCGCAGAAATTTTTGGGAGACGCCATCCGTCAGCCAGGCCGCGCCGGCGAACAGGGCCAGCGCCACCAGGGCGGGCGCCTGCAGCACGCCGGCCTGCCAGCCGCACAGCAGCGCGGCGGCAAACACGGCCTGCCATGGGGCGAAAGGACGGCGCGACGAGGGTTGAAGCCAGACGGCCCCCACGGACAGCGCGAGGGCGACAAAGGTAAGCAGTGTGAGTAGAGGCATTATTGAAGGAACCGGTGAGTTGAGTTTCCTTCAATAATATCATCGGGCTAAGCCGCTTAGAATTTATAGGCGATGCCTGTCATCAGCATCGGCGTGGTCTTGCGCTTGGTCAGCGGGCTGTCGGCGGCGTCGCCGGTCAGATGCGAGAAGCCGGCGGCGGAATGCACCGACCAGTTCTTGTCCAGCACGTGGTTCCAGTTCACGCCCATCGTGACGTTGGTGAAGCCGGACTTGGGGGTGTAGGCCTGGTAGCCCGAGTTGGCGCTTTGCGCGGCGGTCACGCCGAAATAGGTTTGCATGTGCTTCTTGTCGGCGTACTCGGTCGAGGCGCTCAGGCCGACCTGGTCGCTGGCGGTGGTGTACAGCGGCATCGACGCGCCCAGGCTGTAGGTGGCGCCGTGGTCGCGGTGCGCCAGGTTCTGCGTGGTGCTCAGGCTCAGGCCGACGGTGCCGACCTGGTAGCTGGCGGCCAGCACGGCCTGCGCCGCGCCTTCGATGTCGCCCATGCCCTTGAGGGCGTCGGAGCCGTCGAAGATGTTGCGCTTGTGGTCGGCGCGCGCGCCGCCGTAGGTCAGCGCCGCGCTCAGGCCGACGCCCGAGACGCTGGTCTGGAAGCCCGCGCCGCGCATGGTGCTGATGAAGAAGCCATTGTCGAAGGTGCGTTCGAGGTAGGGCAGCGGCACCACGCGGCTCTTCTTGGCGCCCGCGTATTCCGGCACATAGGCCAGGCCGGCGCCAAGGGTCAGGCTGTCGCCGGCGGCGGGCGCGGTCTGCGGGCCCGACGAGGACGGGAGTTCGAGGGCGTCGGCGTAGCAGTTGCTGCTGACGGCACAAAGAGAGGCGAGAGCGAGGGTGGCGGCAAGGCGCATGGAAGATCCTGTGGTGTGGTGGTTCGGAGGTCCGCCGGCGCTTGTTTGAGGTGGCCCGGCGATGACGGAGCGCAGTGTCGCAACATTTCCTGTCCGCCGCTATCAGCTTGTCTGAAGTATCATCTGCTGAATTCTTTGGTACCGCGCGGCGGTGCCTGACACTGGAAACCCGGAGCCGACCATGTCCCTGACCCTGTACTACCACCCGCTGGCCTCGTTCTGCCACAAAGTGCTGATCGCGCTGTACGAAAACGCCACGCCGTTCGACAAGCGCCTGATCAACCTGGGCGAGGAGGGCGACCGCGCCGAGCTGGAGGCGATCTGGCCGCTGTGCAAATTCCCGGTGCTGCGCGACCACGAGCGCGGCCGCGACGTGCCGGAGACGTCGGTCATCATCGAATACCTGGATCGCTACTTCCCCGGCCCGCAGGACCTGATCCCGGCCGACTGGGAGGCGGCGCTGGACGTGCGCCTGTGGGACCGCTTCTTCGACCACTATGTGCAGGAGCCGGTGCAGACCATCGTCGGCGCCCACCTGAGCGGCATGCAGTGCGACCAGACCAGGGAGCGCACCAAGCTCAAGACGGCGTACAAGATGATCGAGAAGCGCATGGCCACGCGCCGCTGGATGTGCGGCGAGGAGTTCAGTATGGCCGATTGCGCGGCGGCGCCCGCGCTGTTTTACGCCGCCACGCTGCTGCCGTTCCCCGAGGAATACCAGCAGCTCAACGACTACTTCGAGCGGCTGGTGACGCGGCCCTCGGTCAAGCGGGTACTGGACGAGGCCAAGCCTTACTTCTCGATGTACCCGTTCGTCGAAGACATCCCGGAACGGTTTTTATAGCCGTCGTTCAGTTCTTGTTGCCCTTGTCGTCAGCGCTCTGCATCGAGGCCGGCTGCGCCATCGAACCGTTTTGCGCCGCCATGTTGGCGAACTGGCGCGATTGATCGTGGATCTCCTTGGCCACCGCCGTCTGGCTGCGCAGGTGCTGGTCGGCCTGGGCGGCGGCCTTCTGCGTGACCGCGGCCGCCAGCTCGGAGGCGGTGCGGGCCGTCTGCGGCGCATGCTGCTGCACCACCTGGTTGATGCTGGCCTGGAAGTCGGTCGCGATCTGGTTCACCTGCTGCTGCCAGTCTTGCACCTTCTGCATCAGCTGGTCGGCGCCAGGGACATCGGCGGTGGTGCGCTCGCCGGGCGGAGTCAGCAGCGCCGTGCGGCAGGCTTCGGTGGAAGCCTGGAGCCAGTCCCTGCCGAACTGCAGGTTCACATCGGACAGTTGGCGCACCGATTGCAAGGCGGCGAGGGTCAGGTCGCTGAAATAGTCGATACGGGCTTCCACGTGATTCTTTGCCGCTGGCGAAATGGTTTCCACAAACGAATTCATGTACTTCTCCTGGTGGGTGTGGGGCCAAACTTTGCGTGCTCGCGCAGGCGCTCTGGCCGGACGCCTGCGTACTTATCTTCGCAGGTCGCGCGGCTTTTTGCCACCCTGGAGCTTGCAGGCATGATTCGTTAAGCGAGGTCAACAGAATATCCGCTTCGCCCCGCGCCTGTCCGTCTCGCCACATAGCGATGGACCCGCGGGCGGCCGCTGCGCTAAGGTGGCGTTGTCTCCATCAAACATGAAAGCCACCCATGAAAAGAAGAAGCCTGCTCAAGTCGATGGCGGCCTTGCCGCTGATGTCGCTCACCACTTTGCCTGCCTTGAGCGCCGCGCGCACCGCGCCGCGCCGCCGCGTGCGTCCGGGCGACGCCGGCTGGCCGTCGGCCGCCGCGTGGAAGCAGCTGGGGCAGCGCGTCGATGGCCGCCTGCTCAAGCTGGACGCGCCGTTCGCCGCCTGCGCCGGGAGCGCCGCCGCGCCGGCCTGCGTGGCCGCGCTGGAGCAGCTCAACAATACCTACGCGATCGGCGACCAGCCGGCGCTGACCCAGACCAGCGGCTGGCTGGACGCCTGGTCCTCGCAGCCGAGCGCCTACGCGGTGGCCGCGCGGACCACGGCCGATGTGGTGGCGGCGGTCAACTTCGCGCGCGAGCACAATCTGCGGCTGGTGGTCAAGGGCGGTGGCCACAGCTACCAGGGCACGTCGGACGCGCCCGATTCGCTGCTGGTGTGGACGCGCCAGATGAATGAGGCCACCTTGCAGCCGGCCTTCGTCGCACAGGGCTGCGACGATGCGCCGCAGCCGGCCGTCACGCTGGGCGCGGGCGCGATGTGGATCGATGCCTACGACGCCGTCACCACGCGCGGCGGGCGCTATGTGCAGGGCGGCGGCTGCACCACGGTCGGCGTGGCGGGGCTGGTGCAGAGCGGTGGCTTCGGCAGCTTCTCGAAGAACTACGGCACCGCCGCCGCCGGCCTGCTGGAGGCCGAGGTGGTGACCGCCGACGGCCAGGTGCGCATCGCCAACGCCCGCACCAATCCCGAGCTGTTCTGGGCCTTGAAGGGGGGCGGTGGCGGCAGCGTCGGCGTGGTCACGCGGCTGACGCTGCGCACACGCGAACTGCCGGAGAACTTCGGCGCGGTGTTCTTCACCATCAAGGCGGCTTCGGACGAGGCTTACCGCGCGCTGATCGCGCAGGTGGTGGCGTTCTACGCCAGCGCCTTGTTCAATTCGACGTGGGGCGAGCAGATCGGCTTCAACACCGGCAACACGGTGGATGTATCGATGGTCTTCCAGGGACTGGACCAGAAGCAGGCGGAGGCGGTGTGGGCGCCGTTCCTGGCCTGGCTGGGCGAGCGGCCCGAGTATGCGCTGGAACAGCCGTTCCGCGTGGTGGCGCTGCCGGCGCGGCAGTTCTGGAACCTGGCCTTCTTCAAGAAATACGCGCCGGGCTTCATGCTGGCCGACGAACGTCCCGGCGCACCCGCGCACCACGGCGTGTGGAAGGGCGACGCGGCCGACGCGGGCTGGTTCATCCACGGCTATCAGTCTGCGTGGCTGCCGGCCACCTTGCTGGCGGCCGAACAGCAGGCGCAGTTGACCGACGCGCTGTTCCGCGCCACGCGGCACTGGCGCGTGGGCCTGCACTTCAACAAGGGCCTGGCCGGTGCCTCGGCCGCCGACCTGGCCGCCGCACGCGACACGGCCATGAATCCCGATGTGCTGGGCGCGTTCGCGCTGGCCATCATCGCCGGCGGCGACGGCCCGCGCTATCCCGGCATGCCGGCTGCGGCGGACGCGCAATCCTCGCAAGGTGCGCGAGCCGGGCAGGGCGCACAATCCGCGCAAGGCGCGAAAGCGGCGCACGGCGCGCAGGCGGCCGCACAGGCGGCCGCGCAGCGAGGCCGCGAACGGGCCGCCGCCATTGGCCGGGCGATGACCGCGCTGCGCCAGGCCGCACCGAAGGCCGGCTCCTACGTGTCGGAAAGCGACTACTTCATCACCGACTGGCAGCACGCGTTCTGGGGCGCCAACTACGAACGGCTGGCGCGCGCCAAGCGGCAGTACGATCCTGAGGGCCTGTTCTTCGTGCGCCACGGCGTCGGCAGCGAGGCGTGGAGCGACGACGGCTTCACCCGCAAGGCCTGACGCTTCTCACTGCGCCACAGGAGAAGGGCGGCGCGGCACCAGCAGCAGCTCCTGCTGGCGCCCGCCGATGTAGCGCACGCCGGCCTGGTCGAAGTACGCGTCCTCCTCCAGCATCATGCGCACCGGCTGCGCGTAGCCCTCGATGGCCGTCGCCGCACTAAGCTCGATCGAGTACGCGGTGCGGTGGCGCAGCGGCTCGTCGCCGCTGCCAGGCACGCCGCCCTGCATGTCCCACATGCCGATGGTGGGGCCGGCCGCGTGGCCGTGGTAGCCGATCGGATGGGTGTAGATGACCGGGTTCAGGTTCTCGGCGCGCCCCTGCGCCAGCGCAGCCGCCAGCACCTGGTTGCCCGTGCGTCCCTGGCGGAACTGCGCCGTCAGGATATCCTGCAGACGATTGGCGCGCGCGAAGGCCTGCACCAGCGCGGCCGGCGCGGCGGTCTCGCCGGGCTTGAGCACATAGGCATGCTGCTGCACGTCGGTGTTCAGGCGCAGGTAGGTGATGCCGATATCCACATGCAGCAGGTCGCCGGGCAGGATCACGCCACCATCCGGCTGGTCCTTGCCCTGGCGCTGGATCTCCACCGACGGATGGAACCACGTGTCGTAGCCCAGGTCGCGGATCTTCTGGCGGAACCACCACACCACATCCTCGCTGGTGGTGACGCCGGGTGTGATCACGCGTTCCGAAAAACCTTCGTCGATGATCCGGTGTGTGGCCTCGATCATCTGCGGATAGATCCGCATCTCGCTGTCGGTGCGGGTCTCCAGCCAGCGCACCGCCAGCGGCTCGGCCGACACCACCCGGGCGCGATACTCGGCCGGCAGCGCCTGCAGCAGCTCGATGTAGTCGGTATGGTCGATGCCATCGGCGTGGCCGAAATGGCGCGAGGTGTCGAGCGCGATCTTGTGCGGCTTGCGCTGCCGGACCAAGTCCGCCAGCGCAGCCCACTGATCGGGGAACTTCTTCATGTCCCACGCCGCCGCGATGCTGTCGCCGACGTTGTAGCGCGCCACCGCCAGCCGCTCCACGCGGCCGCTGGACGGATCGCGGTAAAACAGCAGCACCGTGCGGCGGCGCGCGTTGAGCCACTCGGCCGGCAGCATGGTCTTCAACACCGGATCCTCGTTGTACTCGCGCGAGACCACGATCCACATATCGATGCCGGTCTGCGCCATCATGTCCGGCAGCAGCTTGTCGAAGCGTTCGGCCAACAGCTGGTTGATCACGGCCGCCTGTTCGCGCAGCGGCAGCACCTGCGCCGGCGCATGCGCGGCGGCCAGCAGCAGGGATAGGGCAAGGAGATATTTTTTCATCAGATTTGTTCCGAGAAACCTCGTCCTTTTGGGCGAGGAGTGAAAGGAACCGACTCCGCAGGAGTCGATGCGAGGGACAAAAATACGGAACTCAAGCGTTCCGCTATGGTCAAACATGTATGAAACTGGTTTACCGATATCGCGTCAAATCCTTGAGCGGCCTGCTGAACCAGCAAGCACGGACGGTCAATTTCGTCTGGAACTACTGCAACGATCGACAAAAGGACGCGTTGCGTTTCGGTCGGCGCTGGCACACAGGATTTGACCTGATCAAGCTGACCACTGGCTGTTCGAAGGAGCTTGGCCTGCATTCGGGCACGGTCAACGACATCTGCCAGCGTTACGCCACCTCGCGTGCCACGTCGCATCGGCCTTACTTGCGCTATCGTGGCCGCAAAGCGATGGGCTGGGTGCCGTTGAAGGGGCGTGAACTCAAGCGCGAAGGCAACGCGTTCCGGTTCGCCGGCCGCACGTTTCGCGTGTTTTACTCGCGCCCTCTGCCGGAAGGGAAAATTCTCGATGGCACCAACTTTTCGCGCGACCGTCGCGGCAACTGGTTCCTCAATATTGTCGTCGAGGTAGAACCTGCACCGGTCCGTGCCCCCGTGCGTGGGGGCGGCATCGATCTGGGCCTGAAGACATTGGCGACATTGAGCGACGGCAGCGCCATCGAGGCGCCTCACTTTTACCGGGAAGCCGAGGCGGCGCTGGCGTGTGCCCAGCGCGCGCGCAAGAAACGGCGGATCAAAGCCATCCACGCCAAGATCGCCAACCGCAGACTCAATTTTCTGCACACCCGTACCAGCGCGATCATCGCCGCCTTCGACTATATCGTGGTCGGCAATGTCAACGCGCAGGGGCTCGCCAAAACCAGCATGGCGAAGTCGGTTTACGATGTCGGCTGGTCGTCCTTCCGTACACAACTGGCGTACAAGGCTGTTAAGCATGGCGCCTGGTTCGAGGAAGTCGACGAACGTTTCACCACCCAGGTCTGCTCGCATTGCGGCGCTTTGCCCGATACGAGGCCGAAGGGTATCGCAGACCTTGGAGTAAGAGAATGGTGCTGTAGCGATTGCGGTGCTGTACATGATCGTGATCGAAATGCTGCGGTCAATATTCTCCGTCGCGGACGTGCGACGCTAGCAGTAGGAATCTCCGCTCTTTAGGGCGGGGAGGACGTCAAGCGCTTATTTGAACACAGCGCGCGGCGAAGTCAATCAGCCAGTTGCACGCTTGCCAAAAAAATATGCCTGCGCTAGGCTTGAGACCATGTCCACTCAAGGAGGAACCATGACGTCGATTTTCTATCTGCACGGCGGCCCTGGCATGAGCGTTGAAGTCGAACGCACGCGCTACCCGCAGGCGCAACAGGTGCAATGGTGGCAGCAGCCGCCGGCCACGCCGTGTGCGCCGCATCCCTATCTGGATTTGCTGGAAGCCGCGCTGGTCGAATTTCGCCGCAGCGTGAAGGAGCACGGCGCGCCGATGACGGTGATGGCCAGCTCCTTCGGCGCGCACCTGGCCACCCATTTGGCGCAACACGCGCCCGAGTCGGTGGAGCGCGTCGTGCTGCTGGCGCCGACCTACAATCCCGAACAGGCCGCGCTGCGCCTGGCGCGGCGCGCGCTGGCGCTGAATGCCGGCCATGCCGATGCGGACAAGGTGACGGCGGCGCTGGCCGCTTTCGACGCGGCACCGGGCCGCGCGCGCTTCTGGGACGTGTTCGGCGCGCTGCAACTGCTGCCGGACGTGCCGGCCCTGTATTTCGGCCCGCAGGCGGGCGACGCGCCGCGCCATTTCGTCGAGGTGCTGCAGCAGCCGGGTGGGTTCGACGGCGTGAGCGCGGTCGCCATCTCGGACGATTTCGCCGCCACCTTCCGCGCGCCGGGCCGCAGCGCTTTCAACGGTCCCGTGTCGGTGCTGTTCGGCCGCCACGACCCGATGATCGACGCCGAACACGATGGCCCGCTCTGGCGCGCCATCTTCCCGCAGGCCAGCCTGCGCATGGTCGACAGCGGCCACTTCCCACTGCTGGAAACCTCGCTCGAAGCCTGCCTGGCCTGAGCGCGGCCAGGTCGACTAGGCTGATTGGCGCCGGCGCGAGAAGTGCGCCTCGATCTCCTCCAGCGTCTTGCCCTTGGTCTCGGGCAGCAGGAAGGCGGCGGTGAGGAAGTACAGCAGCGCGCAGCCGGCGCCGTAGAAGAACAGCGTGGCGTAGCCGTACTGGCCGACGGTCGGCAGGAACACCGCCGCGATCACGGTCGACACGAACTGGTTGATCAGCAGCGCCACGCTCATGCCGTTGGAGCGTATGCGGTTGGGCATGAGCTCCGACAACGCCAGCCACACGCACACTCCGGGGCCGACCGCGAAGCTGGCGACGAACAGGCAGATCGCCAGCGCCACCTGCCAGCCGTGCGAGGCCGGCGGCACCGCCGAGAGGTGCGCCTGCTCGATGCGCAGCGGCGCGCCCACCGCTTCGGCCGGATCGGCAAACGGATTCAAATGCAGGCGGCGGAAGAAGGCGCCGATCACGCTATCCGCCTGCACCGTGTCCTCGCGCGCGACGCGCAGCAGCGGCAGGGCAGGATCGTCGCTGCGGCGGCTCTGCACATTGGTGAACGGGCCGTAGGAATAAGCGATCGACAGCTGCATGGCGGCGCTGTCGGCCGGTGTTGCGCCCAGCGCGCGCAGGGTCTCCGGATCGAGGTGCAGTTCCAGGACGTCGCCATGGGTGCGCGCCTGCAGCATGGCGGAGACGTCGCGCTGCTCGCCCTCGACGCTGCGGAACAGCAGGCCCGCCATCACCAGCGCCACCACGATGCCGCCGGTGCCGAGCATCATCAGGAACTTGCGGCCCTTGCGATCGACCAGCGCCACCGCCACCACCGTCAGCACCGCGTTGAGCACCTTGAGCGCAACGTCGGCCATGTTGGCGGTGGCGCCGGGCAGGCCGGCCTGGTTCAGGATTGTGACCACATAGGCCAGGATGGAATTGATGCCGGTCGCCTGCGTCAGCGCCAGCACCAGGCAGGCCAGCAGGAAGGGCAGCACATAGCGGCGGCTTAGCAGGCGGTCGCCATCCGCCGCGCCGCCGTCCGCCGCAGCTGGCGACAGCGCCTGTTCGATCTCGCGCAGCTCCGCATCCGCCTCGGCGGCGGGACGGGTGCGCAGCAGCGCCGCGCGGGCCTGCGCGATGTGGCCCTTGCGCGCCAGCCAGCGCGGCGACTCCGACAGCAGCAGGCCGCCCAGCGTGAACACCAGGCCAGGCGCAAGGCACATCCAGAAGATGCTGCGCCACGCGTGATCCTTGGCCGCGAACACCGCGCCGGCACGCGCCGCCGCTTCCAGGCTCTGTGCTGCGGCGGTGGCGGTTTCCACCTCGCGCGCCTGGAACAATCCGATCAGCGCGGCCGCCACCAGGCCGATGGTCAGCAGCAGCTGGAACAGCGCCGCGCCGCGCCCGCGATGGCGCGCGTGCAGACACTCGGCCAGGTACAACGGCACCACCACGCCGATCAAGCCGCCGCTGATGCCCTGCAGCAGACGGCCCAGCATCAGCGCCAGGTAGCCGTCGGCCAATGCGATCAGCGGTATGCTCGCGGTGAACAGAGCACCGGCCAGCACCATCGCCGCGCGCCGTCCCACCAGGTCGGCCAGCGCGCCGGCGAACAGCGACGACAGCACGGATCCCAGCAGAACAGCCGCCACGATAAAGCCCAACTGCTGCGCGCTCAGCTTCCACGCCACCGACGCCGTCGATTCCAGATAGGGCAGGGCGCCGGCGATGATGCCGACGTCGATCCCGTACAACAGCCCTCCCATCCCGGCTATGAACAGCAGAAAGCCCATGGCGCGGGCGGGGGCGTTGGACAGGGTGGCTTGCATCGGGACTCCGTTCAGTGGGAAGTAAGATCGACGGCCTGGCCCTCAACGAAGACGGCCACCGGCTGCAGATCGGCATTGAGGACAACGATGTCCGCCCAGGCGCCCGGCGTCAGGCGGCCCCGTTCCGGTTCGCCGATGTAGTCGGCGGGGTAGAGCGACAGGCGGTTGGAGGCGTCGGCCAGGTCCAGCCCGAGGCCGACGAAATTGCGCAGCGCCTGGTCCATGGTCAGCACCGAGCCGGCCAGCGAGCCGGTGGCCAGCCGCACGCAGCCCAGGCACTTGTAGACGCGCTGGCTGCCCAAGCCATACTCGCCGTCCGGCATGCCGGTGGCCGAGGTGGCGTCGGTCACGCCATAAAGGCGCGGGATGGCGCGCAGCGCCGCGCGGATCGCGCCCTCGTGCACGTGCTGCAGGTCGGGGATGATCTCGGCGTATTCGGCATGCGCCAGCGCGGCGCCGGCGATGCCGGGATGGCGGTGGTTGAGCGCCGTCATGCCGTTGAACAGGTGGGTGAAGCCGGCCGCGCCGGCGTTGAGCGCCGCCACGCCGTCCTCGTAGCTCCCATTGCTGTGGCCCAGCTGCACGCGGATGCCCATCTGCTTGAGCATGGGGATCAGGTCCAGGTGGCCGTCCACTTCGGTGGCAATGGTCAGCGCGCGGATCGGCGCCAGCTCGTGGTAGCTGCGCACCAGTTCCAGGCTGGCCACCGCCACTGCGTCGGCCGGCTGCGCGCCCAGCTTGTGAATGCTCAGGAACGGGCCTTCCAGGTGCACGCCCAGCACGCGCGCGCCGCCGGCCGGACGCTCGGCGATCACGCCGGCCAGGCCGGTGAGCGCGCGGCGGATCGAATTGTCGGTGGCCGTCATGGTGGTGCCCAACAGCGCCGTGGTGCCGTGGCGCGCATGGCTGCGCGCCACCGTGGCGCCGGCATCGCCGCCCTGCATGATGTCGACGCCGGCGGCGCCGTGCACGTGCAGGTCGATGAATCCGGGCAGGATGGTCAGGCCGGCGTCGGCGTGCGCGTCGGCCTGGATGGACTGGATGCGCTGGTCGAAGGCGATGCTGCCCGTGATCCAGCCTTGAGGGGTAAGGATTTTGCCGCTGATTGACACTGTTATTCCGCTATCAGGAGTTCGATGCCGGCCGCCAGCAGGCCGTCGCGGTATTCCGCGTTGATGCTGGCGTCGGTAATGACGGTATGGACGCGGTCCAGCTGCACGATGCGGTGCAGGCTGACACGCCCGAATTTGGAGGCGTCGGCCAGCACGATGATCTTCTTGGCGCGCTCCACCATCTTGTGGTTCAGGCTAGCCTCGGCCTCGTGGTGGGTGGTGACGCCGAACTGCAGGTCGAGGCCATCGACACCGAGGAACAGCTTGTCGAAGCTGTAGGCCTGCAGGCAGGCCTCGGCCTGCGTGCCCTGGATCGACAGCGACTGCTTGCGCAGCAGGCCGCCCGTCAAAATCAGGTCGACGCCGGGAGCGTCGGCCAGTTCCCACGCGATGTTCAGGCCATTGGTCATCACCGTCACGTTCTGCGCCTCGTGCAGGTGGCGCGCCAGCGAGATGGTGGTGGTGCCCGAATCGATGATGATGTTATCGCCCGGCTGCACCATGCGCGCGGCCCAGGCGCCGATGCGCTCCTTCTGTTCGTGGTTCAGCGCGTCCTTTTGCGGGATGGTCTGCTCGGGTGGCGGCGTGCGCGCCAGCGTGGCGCCGCCGTGGCTGCGCGTGGCCAGTCCCTGCGATTCGAGCGCACTGAGGTCGCTGCGGATGGTGACGGCGGACACGCCCAGCTGGTCCACCAGCGCGGCCACCTGGACCGAGCCGTGGCGGGTGAGCGCCTGCAGGATGGAGGCGCGGCGTTGACTGGTATTTCGCATTGTTCTGCTGTCAGATGATCAAAGATGTCGAGCTTAACAGATCGCGGCCGCGCTGCCAGCAGGCGCGCCGGCATTTGACGCGGAATCGTGGGCGTTGTTGCGGTTGCAGGCACGCGCATATTGCGCCAGCACGCGGCCGATTTTATGCTCCAGCAGCGCTCCGGCCCTGGCGGCCAACTGGCCTTGCAGGACCTGCAGGTATTGGTCCGGCAGGTGTTGGCTCAGCAGCGACAACTGGATCGTCAGCGCATCGAGGTTGGCGCACAGGCGCTCGACGGCGGCCGTCACCGCCGGCTCGCCCCAGTAGTAGCGGCAGCGGTCACTCAGGCCGTAGCGGCGCAGCAGGCGCTGTTCGGCGCCGCTGCCGGGATAGTGCTTGGCCCAATGCTTGGGCTGCGCCAGCATGGTCTCGTCCAGCACCTGCATCAGGCGCGAGGCCCGGCCGGCGGGCACTAGCTCCTCCTCGATGCGGCACAGCGCCTGCAGGCCTTCGCGCAGCGCGAAGGTGGCGGCCGGGCCGACCTTGAGGACGGCGAAGTGGTCGCGCACCATTTCGTGCAGCGCCGATTCGCGCTGGTAGTCGGTGGAATGGGCCTCGAACACCAGGCCCGGTTGGCCGGCCACGAAGGCCGACAGCGCGCTTGCCTGCGCCGCGTCGTAGTGCTGGATCTGGCTGTGGTCGAAGTCCACGCCCGGCTGTACCACCATGGCGATCACGCGGCGCCAGGCATCGTGCAGTTCCATCGCGAAGAAGGCCAGGCGGTGCACGTCCAGCGTGCGCGCGGCGGCCTTGGGCGAGGTGACCGCGCCGGCCTGCGCCAGGTTCGCTTCACCGCCGGGGATAGGGACTTCGGTGCCGATCACGTACACCGGCGGCGGCAGGCCGGCTTGTGCGGCTGCTTTTTCCGCCACGGCGCACAAACGCGCGGAGCGGGCGGCGATGGTCTCGTCGCTCAGGTGCTGCGGATCGTCGGCGCAGCGCATGCTGCAATCGAGGTGGATCTTGTGGAAGCCTGCGGCGGCGTAGGCGGCGATCAGTGTCTCCGCGTGCTGCATGGCGGTGGCCGCGTCCAGGTGCTGCCAGGCGTTGGGGCCGAGATGGTCGCCGCCCAGCACCAGTCGCTCCGACGGGAAGCCCTGGTCCCGCGCCAGATTGTGCACGTACTCGTGGAAGGCGGACGGCGTCATGCCGGTGTAGCCGCCGAACTGGTCGACCTGGTTCGAGGTGGCCTCCACCAGCAGCACGGTGCCGTAGTCGGACGCCACCCGCATCGCCGCGCGCAGCACGCTCGGATGGCTGCAGCACACGCTGTACAAGCCGACGGCCTCGCCGCGCCGGTGGGCGGCGACGATTTGCTGGACGGGGGACAGGGATTCGGTAGTTTTCATGGTCGCTGGCTTGGTCGGTGATGAGTCAGGGTTTGGCGAATTGCTGGCGTGCGAGCAGGGCGGCGCCGCGCGCGCCGCCGGCGTCGCCGAACTTGGGCGGCAAAATGGGCGGAACGCGCACGCCGGGGAACAGGTGGCGACGCATCGCGGCCGGCAGCTGGTCGTACAGGTGGGCCAGTTGCGACAGGCCGCCGCCCAGCACGATCGCGTGCGGGTCCAGCGTCAGCACCAGCGTGGCCAGTGCGTGGCCCAGCAGGTCGGCGTGCAGCGCCATGGTCTTGGCGGCGATGGCCGAACCGGCCCGCGCCTGCGCCACGATGGCCGCCGGCGTCTCGTCGCCGCCACCGAGGTGCAGATGCAGCCGGCTCATGCCGGGGCCGGAGACATAACGTTCCAGGCACCCGCGCCGTCCACATGGGCAGTCCAGCACCGGCAGCGCGGCGGCCGACTGTGGCGCCAATTGCTGCGACATCTGCTGCGCCTGTGACGGTGCAGGTTGCGGCGGCATCTGCGGCATCAATTGCGAAGCCGGTAGAGGCCAGTGGCCCCATTCGCCGGCCACGCCGTTGGCGCCGCGCAGCAGGCGGCCGTCGACGCAGTAGCCGCCGCCGGCGCCGGTGCCGATGATGGCGCCGAACATGGTCGACTGGCCGTGCGCCGCGCCGCCTTGCGCTTCCGACAGCGCGAAGCACTGGCAATCGTTGCCGACAGCGACCGGCCGCTCCAGCGCATCCTTGAGCGCATGCGCCACGGCGCGGCCATTCAGCGCCGGCACGTTGGAGCTGAGCTGGCGCCCGGTGGCGCTGTCGATCACACCGGGCAGGCCGATGCCCACCGGCGCGCGCAGGCCCAGGGCCTTGTCGGCGCGGCCCACCAGGCCCTGGATCGCCAGCAGGAACTCGGCGAAATCGGTACCCGGCGTGGCGATGCGTTCGCGGTGGACTTCTTTCAGTTCATGGCCTTCTTCGGCAAACGCCACCAGCTCGATCTTGGTGCCGCCGATGTCGATGCCGTGATAGCCGCGTGGTTCAGAATTCGTCATGGCGGTAGATGGTGACGCCCTGCACGACACGATTCACGGTGCCGCCGGCGAAAGGATTATCGGGACGCAGCTGCAGCAACGCCGACTGGTGCAGCGCATACTGCTGCGCCATCAGCAGCCACAAAGGCGCCAGCCACGCATCGGGCCAGGCCGGCGCGTCGATGCCGATGTCGGCGCCCGCGCCCACGGTCAGGCAGCGGCCCGCCACCTGGTCGCGCTGAAGCTCCAGCAGCAGGTCGTGCTCATAGCGGCGCGACAGCGGATCGGAACTGCGGAACAGCACCACCAGCGTCTCGGCGTTGAGCGCGGCCTTGGGGCCGTGGCGGAAACCGAGCGCGCTGTTGGCCATCGCCAGCACGCTGCCGGCGGTCAGTTCGAGGATCTTCAGCGCCGCCTCCTTGGCCAGCGCTTCCAGCGGACCGCTGCCCAGGTAGACCACGCGCGACACGCGCTGCGCGGCCAGTTCCGCCACCGGCGCCGACCACGCGGCCAGCGCCTTCTCGCCCAAGGCGGCCAGCGTGTTGAGACGCTCCGGCTGGAAATCGGGATCGAGCACGCACAGCGCCGCCAGCAGCATGCAGGTGAAGCTGGAGGTCATGGCGAAGCCACGGTCGCAGCTGGCGGCCGGCATCATCAGGTTGAAGGCGTCGCCATCGGCCTGCGTGGCCAGCGCGCCGTCGGCGTTGCAGGTGATGTTGAGGAAGCGCGCGGTCGGCACCATGTCGCGCACCAGTTGAACCGCCGCCGTACTTTCCGGGCTGTTGCCGCTGCGGGCGAAGGATACCACCAGCGTCGGCGCGCTGCGCTCCAGGTACAGCGCCGGATGCGTCAACAGGCTGGTGGTGGAGATGGCGCGCACCTGGCACGGCCAGGCCGCGTTGATTTCGTCGGCGATAATCTCGCCCACATAGGCCGAGCTGCCGGCGCCGGTCAGGATCACGCGCTGCTGCGGATTGACCAGGGTGTCGCCGAGGAAGGCGGCGATGCTGTCTTTTTCGGCGGCGAGATGCGCCGCCAGCTCGCGCCAGAGGGCTGGCTGATGGACGATTTCTTCGGCGGTATCAAGGCCGCCGATATCGCGCCAGGCTTGGGGGGCACGCTGGAGTAGGTTGGTCATCGAAAGAATTAGTCTGGTTAAGTCATCGAAAGAATAAGGTCTTATTTTCGAAATGTCAAATTCGAAAGCAAAAAGAAAGTTGCGAGAGTAACGTGCTATCGCAAGCTGTACCGATTTAGCCACGCAAACGAAAGTTTGTTATTCGATCAACTATCAATACGAAAGATTTGCCGCATATTTTTGAAATTTTCTCTTTCTTTTTGTTGACCTGCTTTGTTTTTATTCCTAGAGTAATTGCATCGCAACGTCTTTTCTTTCGAGAAGCAAACTATGAAACAGATTTTCGTCACCGCCGCCTTGCTGGCCAGCGCACCCCTGCTGGCCGCCCCGATCGGCAATTTGCGCACCGTCACCGCTGGCGCCGGCCAGCAGTGGGACCTGGTCACCGACACCGGCGCCCACATACAGGTTAGCCTGCCGCGCGCCGACGTGCTGCATATTTGGGCCGGCCCCAAATCGGACCTGACCGGCGCCGGCGACAAGGCCGCGCCCATCGTCGTCGCCACGCCGGCCGCCACGGTGGAGCACAGCGTCAGCGAGCAGGCCGACCATATCCTGATCCGCACGCCGGCCCTGAGTCTGCGCATCGACCGCAAGCCGCTGCGTTTCAGCCTGTTCCGCGCCGGCGACGCCCAGCCGCTGTGGCGCGAGATCCAGCCGCTGGAGCTGGGCGACAAGCAAAGCGTGCAAACGCTGAGCAGCGACAAGGCCGAACGCTTCTTCGGCGGCGGCCAGCAGAACGGCCGCTATGAGTTCAAGGGCAAGCAGTTGCAGGTGTCGTACTCCGGTGGTTGGGAAGAGGGCGACCGTCCCAGCCCCGCGCCGTTTTTGATGAGCTCACGCGGCTGGGGCATGCTGCGCAACACCTGGTCCGACGGCAGCTACGACCTGCGCCAGAACGATCAGATCTCGCTGGAGCATAACGAGGCGCGCTTCGACGCCTACTACTTCGTCGGCAAGGACCTGCGCGACGTGCTGGCCCGCTACACCGAATGGACCGGCCGCGCGCGCATGCTGCCACGCTGGGCGCTGGAATTCGGTGACGCCGATTGCTACAACGACGGCGACAACGTCAAGAAGCCCGGCACCGTGCCCAAAGGCTGGACCGACGGCCCGACCGGCAAGACGCCGGACGTGATCGAAACCGTGGCGCGCCAGTACCGCGAGCATGACATGCCGGGCGGCTGGATCCTGCCGAACGACGGCTATGGCTGCGGCTATTCGGCGCTGCCGGAGACGGTGCAGGGCCTGGCGAAATACGGCTTCCGCACCGGCCTGTGGACCGAGAACGGCGTCGAGAAAATGGCGTGGGAGGTCGGCACCGCCGGCACCCGCGTGCAGAAGCTGGACGTGGCCTGGACTGGCAAGGGCTATCAGTTCTCGCTGGACGCCAACAAGTCCGCCTACGACGGCATCCTGAATAATTCCGACGGCCGCCCGTTCATCTGGACCGTGATGGGCTGGGCCGGCACGCAGCGCTACGCGGTCACCTGGACCGGCGACCAAAGCGCCAGCTGGGACTACATCCGCTGGCACGTGCCGACGCTGATCGGCTCCGGCCTGTCCGGCCAGGCCTATGCCACCGGCGACGTCGACGCGATTTTCGGCGGCAGCCCGGAGACCTACACGCGCGACCTGCAGTGGAAAAGCTTCACGCCGGTGCTGATGGGGATGTCCGGCTGGGCGGCGGCGGAGCGCAAGCATCCGTGGTGGTTCGCCGAGCCTTACGTCAGTATCAACCGCCGCTACCTGAAGCTGAAGATGCGCCTGACGCCATATATGTACACGCTGATGCGCGAGACGGAGCAGAACGGCGCGCCGCTGGTGCGCGGCCTGATGTGGGATAACCCGGACGATCCGGCGGCCTACACCGAAGCCTACAAATACCAGTACCTGCTGGGCCGCGACCTGCTGGTGGCGCCGGTGTACCGCAGCCAGGCGGTCAGCCAGGGCTGGCGCCGCGGCATCCACCTCCCGCAGGGCCGCTGGTTCGACTACTGGGATGGCCGCCAGGCCACGGCCGGCAAGGGCGGGCGCGATATCGACCTCGCCGTCACGCTGGACAAGCTGCCGGTGTTCGTGCGCGCCGGCGCCATCCTGCCGATGTACCCGGAGATGCTGTACGACGGCGAAAAACCGAAGGACGTCTTGACGCTGGACCTGTATCCGCAAGGCGCCTCCGAATTCACGCTGTACGAAGACGACGGCAACACCCGCAAATACCAGGACGGCGCCTTCAGCCAGCAGCTGATCCGCATGAACGCCGCCGACGATGGCGTGACGGTCGACGTGGAACCGGTGGTGGGCAGCTACGCCGGCCAGCCTGCGCGCCGCGCCTATGCGTTGCGCATGCTGGCGCGCCAGCGTCCGTTCGCCGTCAGCGCCGGCGATGCCGTGCTGCCGCCGTTGGCCGACCGCGCCGCTTTCGATGCCGCCGCCGAAGGCTGGTACTTCGACGCGGCCGAGCGACTGGGCACGCTGCACGTCAAGACGGCCAGCCAGGACATCCGCCAGCCGCTGCGCTTCACCGTGCAGGCCGCCCCCGCGCGGACGGTGGCCGACGACGCCTTCCCAGCCGCCCCGGTGCTGGGCCGCGCCATCCCGGCCGACGCCATGATGGTGATGAACCGTCCGGCCGAGGAGACCGGCTACCCGCTGGAAAACGCCTTCGACAACAACCCCGCCACGTGGTTCCGCACCACGCGCAGCCCGGCGGTGCAGGGCGGTCCGCACGAATGGGTGATCGGCTTCACCGAGCGCCGCCTGATCGACGGCATCGAGATCGCGCCGCGCAACGACCAGCACTGGCAGCACGGCCAGATCCGCGACTACGAAATCTACATGGGCGATAACAACGGCGACTGGGGCCAGCCGATCAAGCGCGGCCAGCTGAAACTCCAGAAGGAAGCGCAAACCATCAGCTTCCCGCCGGCCGCCGGCCGCCTGCTGCGCTTCCGCGTCATGAGCACGCAGAACCCCGAAGGCGACGGCGCCTCCGCCACCGATCCAATGGTGACGGCCGCCGCCGCGCCGGCCGCACGCGCCTTTAACGCCGCCGTGCCGAGCGAAGTCCAGCCGATCACGCTGTCCGAGTTCCGCGTGATGGCCTACCAGCCGAAGGAAGGCCCGGAAGTACAGCAGTTCCTGTCCGACCTGGCCTTGCCGAAGAACGTCAGCCGCGACAAGCCCGCCCATGGAAACGAGATGCGCATGAACGGCCTGTGGTTCCGCAAGGGCCTCGGCGTAGGCCCGTCCAGCCGTGTGGACCTTCAACTGTCCGGCAACTGGAACCTGCTGCGCGCCGACCTGGGTGTGGACGACAGCTGCCGCAGCGCGGGTGGCATGCAGTTCCAGGTCTGGAGCGGCGAACGCCTGCTGTACGACAGTGGCCTGATCGCCGCACCGGCCGTCGTCAAGCCGGAAATCGATGTGCGCGGACTGAGTCAACTCAGCCTGCGCACCCTGGGCGCGCACGGCGGCAAGCCGGCCCAGGTCTGCGGCAACTGGGCCAACGCGGTCCTGATAGGCACCGAGGGCAGCACCGTCCGGCCGCGCTGACCTGACCTCCATTTTCACAAGTAAGAGCCCCTCTGCGGACCGGGGAGGGGCGGTTGCAGCCGTAAATAAACCACTAATAACAGGGAGACTATGATGCACATGAAAAAACTGGTGGCCGCGATGATGGCGGTGGGTCTGGCCTCGACTGCGCTGGCAGCCGATGACCTGGATGAGCAGGCACAGAAAAGCGCGAGGGACGACAAGACGATTCCACGAGTCGAGGTAACCGGCTCCAGCCTGAAACGCATCAACGCCGAAACCGCGTCGCCGGTGCAGGTGGTCGACGCCAAGCAGATCGAAAACATGGGTGCCCGCACGCTGCTGCAGGTGCTGGACAACCTGCCTGCCGCGCGCCCCGCCCAACAGGACTTCCGCTCGATGTTCACCGGCTCCGATGGCGCCTCGCAGGCCAACCTGCGCGGCCTTGGCGCGCAGGGCACGTTGGTGCTGTTGAATGGCCGCCGCCTGTCGTTCTACGGCGCGCCGGCCGGCTTCCAGACCATGTTCGTCAACATCGACGCCATCCCCGCAGCCGCCATCGAGCGCATGGAGATCCTCACCGACGGCGCATCGGCCGTCTACGGCTCGGACGCGGTGGCGGGCGTCATCAACGTCATCACCAAGAAGAATTACCAGGGCCTGGAAGCGCGCGCCACCGCCGACACGTCGACCAACGTCAAGTCCTACGGCGAGCGCCAGGCCAACGTCATTTACGGCCTCGGTGACTTGAACACCGACGGCTACAATGTCTACGGCTCGGTCAACGTCTACCAGCGCGACCGCATCGCGCTGGCCGACACCTACCTGAAGCGCCCCGACTACTTCTACGTCAACAACCCGACCTTCGTCTCCGGCATGCGCATCGGCACCGGCAGCGAACCGGGTGTGGTGAACCCGGGCACGCTGTTCGTGTTCGACAAATCCAAGAACAACGCCCGCACCCAGCGCGCGGTCAATGGCTGCAACACCTCCATCACCGAGGCCGCCGGCACCCGCTGCGTATGGAACTCGCTGCCGTACCAGCTGGACACCGGCCCAACGTCGGACCGTGTCACCGGCTACCTCAGTGGCCGCATGAAGCTGGGCGGCGACCTGGAAGGTTTCGCCGAAGCGGCCTACACGCACATCAAGCTGCGCGGCGAGAACGGCCCGCGCAGCTTTAACAGCGGCAGCACCAGCAACTGGTTCGCGCGTAACACCGGCACCACGCTCAACACCTTCGTCACGCCGTATCTCGGCCCGAACAACGTCTACCTGAAGGGCAAGCTCGATGCCGACATGGCGGCCAAGATGGGCGGCGCGGCGGGGCTGAACTACATCATGCTCGACGCGCCCGGCCACTTCGGCCAGACCAACGAGGACGACAACTACCGGGGCCTGGTCGGCCTGCGCGGCAGCATCGGCGGCGGCTGGGACTTCGAGACGGCGCTCAGCGTGGCGGGCAGCCACTCGACGTTGTACCAGACGATCAACATCAACACCCAGGGCTTCGCCAAGGCCTTCGGCCCGTTCACCACCGACGCGGCGACCGGCCGCACCTACATCGCCGACAACCCGGCCTACAAGTTCGGCGAAATCAGCGACGCCAATGGTGCACTGCTGCGCGCCGCTTATCCGACCTTCGACATCCAGTCCTGGACAAAGTTGATCACCTGGGACGGCAAGATCGAAGGCACTATCGCCAAGCTGGGTGAGCGCGAAGTGCGCGCCGCATTCGGCGTGAACCTGATGCGCGAGAGCTTCTACACGCCGGGCAACCAGGACGCCGCCAACGGCTACATCACGCAGCAGGGCGGCTCCTGGTTCGACGGCCAGCGCAACGTGGCCGCCGTGTTCGGCGAAGTGGTGATACCGGTCACCGACAAACTCGAAGTGAACGCCGCCGCGCGCCTGGACAAGTACCCGAACTTCGCCGCCAACCTGGCGCCCAAGATCGGCGTGCTGTGGCGCGCGCGTCCCGACGTGATGGTGCGCGGCACCTACTCGGAAGGCTTCCGCGCGCCCAACCTGGCCGAATCGGGCAGCGGCGGCGTGTTCGCGCAGGTGGGCGGCATCCGCGACACCGTGCGCTGCGACGAGACCAACGCGATGGCCAAGCTGCTGATGAAGTCCGTCACGCCGGCCGAAGCGGAGCTGGGCAAGAACCTGCTTAACTCGAACTGCTCGACCACGGTCGGCGGCCTGACGCCGCCCAACCCGCAGCTGCGTCCGGAGAAGGCCAAGATCTCCACCGCAGGCCTGGTGCTGCAACCGGCCAAGGATGTCAGCATCTCGGTGGATTACTGGTTCGTCTATCGCCGCAACGAGATCGTGCGCCAGGACTTCAATGAGCTGTTCACGCAACTGGTGGACAAATACGGCCCGGCGCTGGCCGGCACCACCGCCGCGATCCGCAACCCGATCTCCGATGCCGACCGTGGCAACATGGCCGCCGTCGCCGCGATGTGCAACAACCCGGCCAACACCGCGGCCTGCGCCGGCGGCGTGCCGAAGTACTCGGTCGGTAACCTGGGTGGCTTGATCAACTCCTACTCGAACCGTGGCCGCACGCTGCTCGACGGGATCGACGTCGATGCCCGCACCCGCTTCTCGCTGGGCGAGTACGGCAAGTTGAACACCGGCGTCTCGGCCACCATTCGCCGGCGCGAGACCTACAACTCCGAGGACGGCACCGGCTTCACCGGCAACGTGGTCGGCTTCTACGACTCGCCGCGCGTGCGCGCCACCTTCAATGCCGACTGGGCGTACCGTAACTTCGTCACCAGCATGTTCGTCAACTACACCGGCAAGACCAAGTGGGCGTACGGCCCGTGGGACAAGGACAACACGCCGGAAAAATGCACGGCCGCCTCGGTCGCGCTGCCGGAGAACCTGTGCGGCGGCGCGCCGTCGTATTACACGGTCAACCTGGGCCTGAACTGGAAGCCGATGAAGAACCTGGAGCTGGGCCTGAACATCAAGAACCTGCTGGACAAGCAGCCGACGTACGATCCAAACGGCTGGGAAGGTTATAACCACAGCCAGAACCTGTTCGGCCGCATGTATTCGTTCTCGGCCAACTACAAGTTCTTCTGACCCTTCCTGAGGAGCGCATCATGAAACAACGACCTTTGAATCAAAGACGATTGTTCCTGTATTCCGCGGCATTGATGTTGAGCGCCTGCGGCGGCGAAAGCACCGGAGGCCAGTCAGTACAAACCGCCGCGCAGGTGACGACGAGCGAGTCGCAGGCCAGTTTGGCCGCTGTCAATGCGAAGACGGTGGCGCTGGCCGGCAATGCCTTTATCACCAGTGCGCCGGCTGGCGCGGAGGAGGAAATTAACGGCAACGGCCTGGCCAACTGGAGCAACCCCGCCACGGTCACCAGCGCCTACTTCCGCATGGCGTCCGCAGGTTCGGTCACGCTGGGCCTGGACGCCCGGCTGGCCGGCAGTACCCGCAGCACGATACGCGTCACCGTCAACGGCAAGCCGTTCCTGGTGAAGTTGTCCGCCAACGGCGGCGGGACCTACCAGGTCGGCGCCGTCCACATCGCGGCGCCGGGCTACGTCAAGGTCGATCTGCAAGGCGTCAGCAAGGACGGCGGCTACTTCGGCGACGTTTCGGCACTGCGCGTGACCACCAACGCCGTCATCAACTACGCCGACGATCCGGCCAACTACTACTGGTCGCGGCGCGGGCCGTCGGTCCACTTGGGCTACACCACGCCGGCCAACACCGAATACTTCTACAACGAGGTAACGGTGCCGGCGGGGCAGGATCCGGAAGGCTCCTACTACATGGCCAACGGCTTCGGCCAGGGCTACTTCGGTATCCAGGTGAAGTCGCCGAGCGAACGCTGGGTGCTGTTCTCGGTATGGGATCCGGACGGCGGCGGCAAGACCACGTTGGTTAAAAAGGGCGCGGGCGTGGTGGACAACAGCTTCGGCGGCGAGGGCACTGGCGGCCAGTCCCACCTGAGCTACAACTGGATCAGCGGGAACACCTACCGTTTCATCACGCGCGCGCGGCCGGACGGCGCTGGCGCCACCGACTACTCGGCGTGGTTCTACGCGCCGGAGCTGGGCGTGTGGCGCTTTATCGCAACCTGGAAGCGTCCCGCCACCACCACTTATCTGACGGGATCCTACTCCTTCCTGGAGAATTTCATCGATACCAAGGGCTATACCGGCCGGCGTGTATCGTTCGGAAACCAGTGGGTCCGCGATGTGTCGGGCGCGTGGTCCGAGGTGACCAAGGCGCGCTTCACCGGCGATGCCACCGTGACCAACGCCCAGCGGATGGATTACGCCGGCGGCCTGGATAACGGCCAGTTCTATTTGCGGAACGGCGGCTTCTTCGCCGGCTATGTTCCCGTGAACCAGAACTTCACCCGTCCCGCCACCGGCCAGCAGCCGGCCGTGGATGTGACCACGCTGCCGCAGCAATAAAACAAGAAGGAGTGACATGAATTCAGCTTTTAATCGACGAGACTTCCTGACCGTCGGCGCGGCCCTGGCGGGCAGCCTGATGATGCCCAAGGCCTTTGCCGCCACGCGCGAGCGGGTACGCATCGGCATGATAGGCGCCGGCATGCGCGGCCAGGTGCTCCTGCAGGAGCTGCTGCGCCGCGACGATGTCGAAGTCGTCGCGCTGTGCGACATCGAGCCGATCATGCTTGGCCGCGCGCTCAAGCAGGTGGAAAAATCCGGCAAGGCCAAGCCGAAGACCTTTGGCGAGGACCGCGATTCGCAAGCCTACAAGCGCATGCTGGACGCCGGTGCGCTGGACGGCGTGATCATCGCCACGCCGTGGGAATGGCACGCGCCGATGTCCATCGCCGCCATGCAGGCCAAGGTGGCCGTCGGCTGCGAGGTGGTGGCCGGCATCACACTGCAGGACCACTGGGATGTGCTGAACACGCAGCTCAAGACCAATACGCCGTATATGCTGCTGGAGAACGTGTGCTTCCGCCGCGACGTGATGGCGGTGCTGCAGATGGTGCGTTCCGGCCTGTTCGGCGAGCTGGTTCACCTGCAGGGCGGCTACCAGCACGACCTGCGCGCGGTGAAGTTCAACAGCGGCGACCCGGCCAAGCCGTATGGCGGCGGCGTGGAGTTCGGCGCCGGCGGCTGGTCGGAGGCCAAGTGGCGCACGGCGCATTCGGTGCAGCGCAACGGCGAGCTGTATCCCAGTCACGGCATCGGCCCGTGCGCGATGTACACCAACATCAACCGCGGCAACCGCTTCACGCGTATCAACAGCTTCGCCACCAAGGCGCGCGGGCTGCACGACTACATCGTCAAGCAGCCCGGCGGCGCGGCCAGTCCGAGCGCGAAGGTGCAGTTCAAGCTGGGCGACGTGGTCACCACCACGCTGGCCTGCGAGAACGGCGAGACCATCATGCTGCAGCACGATACCTCGCTGCCGCGCCCGTATTCACTGGGTTTCCGCGTGCAGGGCACGGATGGGCTGTGGATGGACGTGAACAATTCCATCCACATCGAGGGCAAGAGCAAGCCGCACCAGTGGGAGGACTTCCAGGCGTACCAGGATAAGTACGACCATCCGCTATGGCGAAAGTACGCCAAGGACGCGGAGGGCGCCGGCCATGGCGGCATGGATTTCTTCGTCATCCAGTCCTTCATCGAAGCGCTGAAGGCGAGGGCGCCGATGCCGATCGATATCTACGACGCGGTGACGTGGAGCGCCATCTCGCCGCTGTCGGAGCAGTCGATCGCGCAGAACTTCCAGACGCTGGACTTCCCCGACTTCACGGCCGGGGCCTGGAAGACGCGCAAGCCGATCTTCGCGCTGTAAGGTAGGTTACAATCTGCTGCGCCTAAACCTAGCAAAGCAGATTGAAACCTACATGTCATCACGCCGCCTTTCCCTTGCCGCTTTAACCATCCTTGCCGCAGCCGCCTTCGTCGGCTGCAAGACCAATCCTTCGATTGAAACCCCTTCGGCGCCGCTGGCGGTGCCGGAGCCCCTGCCGCCCAAGAAAATCAAGATCGGCCTGGCGTTGGGCGGCGGCGCCGCGCGCGGCTTCGCCCACATCGGCGTGATCAAGGCGCTGGAGGCGCAGGGCATCTACGCGGACATCGTGGTCGGCACCAGTGCCGGCAGCGTGGTCGGCGCGCTGTACGCGGCCGGTAACAGCGGCTTCCAGCTGCAAAAGGTGGCGATGGACATGGACGAAGCGGCGATCTCCGACTGGGCCGTGCCGCTGTTCGGCAAGAGCTCCGGCGTGCTGAAAGGCGAGGCGCTGCAGACCTACGTCAACAAGGCGGTCAACAACCAGCCGATCGAAAAGCTCAAGATCCCGTTCGGCGCGGTGGCGTCGGACTTGAAGACCGGCCAGCCTATCCTCTTCCAGCGCGGGAATACCGGCATGGCGGTGCGGGCGTCGTCGTCGGTGCCGGGCGTGTTCCAGCCGGTGGTCATCAACGGCCGCTCCTACGTGGACGGCGGCCTGGTGGCGCCGGTGCCCGTGCGCTTCGCGCGCGACATGGGGGCGGATTTCGTCATCGCCGTGAACATCTCGACCCAGGCCGACGTGCAGGCGACCGTCAGCTCGCTGGACGTGATCATGCAGACCTTCAGCATCATGGGCCAGCGCATCAACCAGTACGAATTGAAGGATGCGGACGTGGTGATCTCGCCGAGCCTGGGCAAGATGGCCGGCAACGACTTCGCCGGCCGCAACCAGGCGATCCTGGCGGGCGAGCAGGCCGCCGCGCAGGTGATGGGGCAGATCAAACAGAAACTGGAAGCGAAGCGCAAGCCATAGCAGTACAATATCCGGTCCAATAAGAAGGAAGAACATATGCAAACCAAACCATACCTGTCGCTCGCCGACATCAAGAAGATCGCCGCCGGCGCCGAAGCCGAGGCAGTGGCCAACAACTGGCCAGTCGTGATCGCCATCGTGGACGACGGCGGCCATCTGCTGTGGCTGCAGCGCCAGGACGGTGCCGCGCCGCTGTCGTCGCACATCGCCCCGGCCAAGGCACGCGTATCGGCGCTGGGCCGCCGCGAATCGAAGATCTACGAAGACATGATCAACAACGGCCGCACCGCCTTCCTGAGCGCCCCGGCGCCGATGGCCGACGGCCTGCTGGAGGGCGGCGTGCCCATCATCGTTGACGGCCATGTCGTCGGCGCCGTCGGCGTCTCGGGCGTCAAGTCGGCCGAGGATGTACAGGTGGCCAAGGCCGGCATCGCCGCGCTGAACTAATCCCTTCGGCGTCCTGCCGAAACCGCCTGGCCATCCGGCCAGGCTTGCCCTCCAGGGTTTTGAAAAAAATAACAATGCACTTTTGACACCATCTTCGGAATCGGTGTTATTTTTGCATTTCCACTTATTCAGGAGGGGTAATGAAAACACCAATGGCCATGGCCCTGGCGCTGCTGGCGGCCGCACCGCTGCATGCGCAGACCGACCACGTCATGCCCGGCACCGACCCGGACTCAGGCGGCAAGCCGCGCGTCTTCAATTTCAATGGCGACCAGCCGTTCGTCAACGCCCTCGGCGTGCGCAACGTGGCGACGATGCAGTTCGGCACTGACGTCGTCTCCACCGCGATCACCAACGATGGCAGTTGCGGGCGACCCAAGGGGCTAGACCAGGACGGCAAGTGCCTTGGGCATATCGTCCATATCGAAGATCCCGACGATAAGACTCCCACCACCAGGGTCGCGCTGCTGGCCTCGGACAGCCCTTTCACGCCGACCTCGCCATATCGCACGCAGTTGACGTCCTTTTACGTGGATGCGAAGCGGAAGTATGTGGTGGACATCGAGTTCAAGCTGGACAAGAACTGGGACTTCGACATGAAGGGTGACGCCAAACACCCGGTCGGTAGCGGCCTGATCTGGCAGCTCAAGTCGGTGCCCAAGGCGCTGCCGGCCGGCTGCCAATACGGCAATCCCGTCATGGCCTTGAACCTGATCGGCAAGCGGCTTAATTTCAGCGTGGACTATCCCAAGTCGGCTTGGGACAAGCAGGTCTGGCCAACGGAAGTCTGCTGGGATGCGAATGGCCCGAACGGCTATGTCGAAGGGAAGTCCTGGGACATCACGATTGACCGTGGCGGGTATCATCATGTGCAGTTCATCTTCTATGCGGACGATGCGCCCAACAAGCCGATCAATGATCCGGTCAAGCCGGAAGGCAAGGGCTATCTGATCGCGTTGATGGACGACCAGCCCTGGTTCCAATATACGGGCCCGACCTTGCAGCCCGACCAGCCGAAGCGCCATCAGATGAGTTGGGGCTGGTACCAATGGTCGGGCATGCCGACCGAAGGGCGCAGCGACCGCATCATCTACTTCAGGCAGATGCGCCTGAGGGATTGGAACGACTAGGCGAGAGCCGCGCAGTACTTGGATGCCGCCTGGCTCAAAACCAGGCGGCATTTTCTATTGGAGAATCGAGGCAGCATGCAGTCCGCATGCCTATAATGTGATATCGCCAGCGATATCGCTGTGATGCCATGACTCCGAAGCACCTGGCCAAGATAAAAAAGACATTGCTGGCGATGCAGCGAAATCCGAGCTGTCGCGGCCGCTTAGTATTCCTGACCACAGTAGGGACGTAACGGTGGGGACGGCCGCTAGTATTGTCGACACCTTGCTGGACGACGTGGCGCAATGGGAAAGATTTCTACGAGGGGAGTGCGATGGTGGCGAAATATGAAAGCAAAGTCCGAGCCGTTCTTTCGCGGCCTTATGTCCGCCGGCTCTTGCCTGATGAGGCGGGCGGCTATACCGCTTATATCCATGAGTTCCCAGGGTGTGTTGCTGAAGGCGAGACTGCTGATGAGGCGTTAATCAATTTGGATAAGGCGGCTGCATCCTGGCTCGCGGTCTCGCTTGCGCACGGTCAGCCGATTGCCGAGCCGATGCAGCCGTTTGGTTTCAGCGGAAAGGTTGCGCTACGTATTCCCCGCAGCTTGCATCGAGATGTCGCGGAGCTGGCGCAGTTGCAAGGGTGTAGCATTAATCAATTGCTGTCTGTCGCGATTTCCGACTACATAGGCCGGCAGGGCTTGCCGCAACTGCCGGCCGAGTCGGCGCCTAAGTCCGCCGGCTATATTGCAAGTAAATAAAGCGGCGCCGCCAGTGGAAAATTTGGCGGTATTTCGCCGGCGGTCCATTGCCAAGCAGGGGAGATTTGGTTATAATTCAAAGGTTTAGCCAATCTCACCTCTACCGTAGCGACTACCACTCACTCCATCATCAATTGACCTTCCACCCCGGCCTGCGACGGCGGGGGACACACGACGGTCGTCTGACGTGGCGCAGCTACGGTAACTTTATCAGGAGTTGCCCTTGCCGCCATTTTTTTCTGGCCCTGCCGTTCCAGCCATACTGGCCCTCGCTGACGGAACTATTTTCAAAGGTTTTTCGATCGGCGCCGCCGGTCATACAACCGGCGAGGTAGTCTTTAATACGTCCATGACCGGTTATCAGGAAATCCTGACCGATCCTTCCTATAGCCGCCAGATCGTCACCCTGACGTATCCGCATATCGGCAATACCGGTGTCAATCCGGAAGACGTCGAATCCACCAAAGTCCACGCAGCCGGTTTAATCATCCGTGACCTGCCGCTGATGGCCTCCAATTTCCGCTCCACCCAGTCGCTGTCCGATTACCTGAAGGCCGAGAACATCGTCGCCATCGCCGGTATCGACACCCGCAAGCTGACCCGCATCCTGCGCGAGAAGGGCGCCCAATCCGGCGCCATCCTGGTGGGCACCCAAGGCAATGAGCCGTCCGCAGCGCAAGCGCTGGACCTGGCCCGTTCCTTCCCAGGCATCACCGGCATGGACCTGGCCAAGGTCGTCACCGTCAAGTCGCAGTACGAGTACACCGAAACCGAATGGACGCTGGGCGAAGGCTACGGCAAACTGACGGACCCTAAATTCCACGTGGTCGCCTACGACTTCGGCGTCAAGCGCAACATCCTGCGCATGCTGACCGCGCGCGGCTGCAAAGTCACCGTGGTGCCGGCGCAAACCAGCGCCGCCGACGTGCTGGCGCTGAACCCGGACGGCGTGTTCCTGTCGAACGGCCCAGGCGACCCTGAGCCGTGCGACTACGCGATCGCCGCCGCCAAGGTCTTCATGGAGAAGAAGCTGCCCCTGTTCGGCATCTGCCTCGGCCACCAGATCATGGGCCTGGCCTCCGGCGCGAAAACGCTGAAGATGAAGTTCGGCCACCACGGCGCCAACCACCCGGTGCAGGACCTGGACAGCAAACAAGTGCTGATCACCTCCCAGAACCACGGCTTCGCTGTGGACCCGGACACCCTGCCGGCCAACTGCCGCGTAACCCACAAATCGCTGTTCGACGGTTCGCTGCAGGGCTTCGCCCGCACCGACACGCCGGCCTTCTGCTTCCAGGGCCACCCTGAAGCATCGCCTGGCCCGACTGACGTCGCTTACCTGTTTGACCGCTTCATCGGCATGATGGAAGCAACGGAGAAAAAATAAGATGCCTAAACGTACAGACATTAAAAGTATTCTGATTATTGGCGCTGGCCCGATCATCATCGGCCAGGCTTGCGAGTTCGATTATTCCGGCGCACAGGCCTGCAAGGCCCTGCGCGAAGAAGGCTACAAAGTCATCCTGGTCAACAGCAATCCTGCGACCATCATGACCGACCCGGAAATGGCCGACGTCACCTACGTCGAGCCGATCACCTGGCAGGTCGTCGAGAAGATCATCGCCAAGGAAAAGCCGGACGCGATCCTGCCGACCATGGGCGGCCAGACCGCGCTGAACTGCGCGCTGGACCTGCATCGCCACGGTGTGCTCGACAAGTACAAGGTTGAGCTGATCGGCGCCACGCCGGAAGCCATCGACAAGGCCGAGGACCGCTCCAAGTTCAAGGACGCGATGACCAAGATCGGCCTGGGTTCGGCCAAGTCGGGCGTTTCGCACACCATGGAAGAATCGTGGGCCGTGCAGCGCACGCTGGGCTTCCCGGTCATCATCCGTCCTTCGTTCACGATGGGCGGCACCGGCGGCGGCATCGCCTACAACGAAGAAGAATTTGAGACCATCTGCAAACGCGGCCTGGAAGCTTCGCCGACCTCCGAACTGCTGATCGAAGAATCGCTGATCGGCTGGAAAGAGTACGAGATGGAAGTCGTGCGCGACAAGGCGGACAACTGCATCATCATCTGCTCGATCGAAAACCTGGACCCGATGGGCGTTCACACCGGCGACTCGATCACCGTCGCTCCTGCGCAAACGCTGACCGACAAGGAATACCAGATCATGCGCAACGCCTCGCTGGCGGTGCTGCGTGAAATCGGCGTCGACACCGGCGGCTCCAACGTGCAGTTCTCGATCAACCCGGCCGACGGCCGCATGATCGTCATCGAAATGAATCCGCGCGTATCGCGTTCGTCGGCACTGGCGTCGAAGGCCACCGGCTTCCCGATCGCCAAGGTCGCGGCCAAGCTGGCCGTGGGCTTCACGCTGGACGAACTGCGCAACGAGATCACCGGCGGCGCGACCCCGGCCTCGTTCGAACCGTCGATCGACTACGTCGTCACCAAGATCCCACGCTTCACGTTCGAGAAGTTCCCGACCGCCGACCACCACCTGACCACGCAAATGAAATCGGTCGGCGAAGTGATGGCGATCGGCCGCACCTTCCAGGAATCGTTCCAGAAAGCGCTGCGCGGCCTGGAAGTGGGCGTCGATGGCCTGAACGAAAAAACCAAGGACCGCGAGAAGATCGAAGAGGAACTGGGCGAGCCAGGTCCTGAGCGCATCTGGTATGTGGGCGACGCGTTCGCGCAAGGCTTCACGCTGGAGGAAGTGCACCAGCTGACCAAGATCGACCCATGGTTCCTGATCCAGATTAAAGAGATCGTGGACCTGGAACTGTGGATGGACACGCAGAAGCTGGAGCAGATCGACCGCAACACGCTGTACAAGCTGAAGCAAAAAGGCTTCTCGGACCGCCGCCTGGCCTTCCTGCTGCAGACCGATGCCAAGACCGTGCGCGCCAAGCGCCATGAGCTGAACATCCGTCCCGTGTACAAGCGCGTGGACACCTGCGCCGCGGAGTTCTCGACCAACACCGCCTACATGTACTCGACCTACGATGAAGAGTGCGAGTCCAATCCGACCGACAAGAAGAAGATCATGGTGCTGGGCGGTGGTCCTAACCGTATCGGCCAGGGTATCGAATTCGACTACTGCTGCGTGCACGCGGCGCTGGCGATGCGCGAAGACGGCTACGAGACCATCATGGTCAACTGCAATCCCGAAACCGTGTCGACCGACTACGATACGTCGGACCGCCTGTACTTCGAATCGCTGACGCTGGAAGACGTGCTGGAAATCGTCGAACTGGAAAAGCCGGTCGGCGTGATCGTGCAGTACGGCGGCCAGACCCCGTTGAAACTGGCGCTGGACCTGGAAGCGAACGGCGTGCCTATCGTCGGCACCTCGCCTGACATGATCGACGCCGCCGAAGACCGCGAGCGTTTCCAGCAGCTGCTGCACAAGCTGAACCTGCGCCAGCCGCCTAACCGCACCGCGCGCACCGAAGCCGACGCCCTGGCGCTGGCTCAGGAAATCGGCTACCCGCTGGTGGTGCGTCCTTCCTACGTGCTGGGCGGCCGCGCGATGGAAATCGTCCACGAGCAGCGCGACCTGGAGCGCTACATGCGCGAAGCGGTCAAGGTATCGCACGATTCGCCGGTGCTGCTGGACCGCTTCCTGAACGACGCCATCGAGTGCGACGTCGATTGCATCTCCGACGGCGAAACCACCTTCATCGGCGGCGTGATGGAACACATCGAACAAGCCGGCGTGCACTCGGGCGACTCGGCCTGCTCGCTGCCGCCTTACTCGCTGGCGCAGGAAACCATCGATGAACTGAAGCGCCAGACCGCGCTGATGGCCAAGGGCCTGAACGTGGTCGGCCTGATGAACGTGCAGTTCGCGATCCAGAAGCAGGAACGCGACGGCGTCATGCACGACGTGGTCTACGTGCTGGAAGTGAACCCGCGCGCATCGCGCACCGTGCCGTTCGTGTCCAAGGCCACCGGCCTGCAACTGGCGAAGATCGCCGCGCGCTGCATGGTCGGCCAGACCCTGTCGCAGCAGGGCATCACGCACGAAGTCGTGCCGCCTTACTTCAGCGTCAAGGAGGCCGTGTTCCCGTTCGTGAAATTCCCGGGCGTCGACACCATCCTCGGACCTGAGATGAAATCGACCGGTGAAGTCATGGGCGTCGGCAAGACCTTCGGCGAAGCCTTCGTCAAGTCGCAGCTGGGCGCCGGCATCAAGCTGCCGAAGTCGGGCAAGGTGTTCCTGTCGGTGAAATCGTCGGACAAGCCACGCGCCGTGAAAGTGGCGCGCGACCTGGTGGACATCGGCTTCACGCTGGTGGCGACCAAGGGTACCGCCGCCGTCATCGCGGCGGCCGGCATCCCGGTCACGCCGGTGAACAAGGTGGTCGAAGGCCGTCCGCACGTGGTCGACATGATCAAGAACCACGAGATCGTCCTGGTGATCAACACGGTGGAAGAGAAGCGCAGCGCCATCACCGACTCGCGTGCCATCCGCACCTCGTCGCTGGCCTCGCGCGTGACCACGTACACCACCATCGCCGGCGCGGAAGCGGCGGTCGAAGGCATCCGTCATTTGGACGAGTTGCAAGTGTACGATTTACAAGGGCTGCATAAAACCTTACACTAAGGTTCTTTCGTTGCCCCGGTGACGAAAAACAGTACCTTTTAACCACAGAGCTCGCGCTGCAGGTTGGCGTGGCCTCTGTGGTTTTCCATTGTAACAACAGAGTAAATATAAACATGACTTCAGTTCCACTTACCAAGTTCGGCGCAGAGCTCCTGAAAGAAGAGCTGCACCAGTTGAAGACCAAAGAACGCCGTATCGTGATCGACGCGATTGCTGAAGCGCGTTCGCATGGCGACCTGTCGGAAAACGCCGAGTACGATGCCGCCAAGGAGCGCCAGGCGTTCGTCGAAGGCCGCATCGCCGAACTGGAAGGTAAGCTGAGCGCAGCACAGATCATCGACCCAACCCAGCTGGACGCCGATGGCCGCGTGGTGTTCGCCTCGACCGTGGACCTGGAAGACCTGGAATCGGGCGCGAAAGTGACCTACCAGATCGTCGGCCTGGACGAAGCGGACCTGAAACTGAGCAAGGTGTCGGTGACCTCGCCGATCGCCCGCGCGCTGATCGGCAAGTCGGCCGGCGACGTGGTGGAAGTGCAGGCGCCGTCCGGCCCGCGCGAATACGAAATCCTGGAAGTGCGATACATCTGATGCTGCTTGCGCGTACACGTTTGCTGGTCGCGACGCTGTGGGCGGGCAGTTTGTGGGCAGTCGGCTATCTGGCCGCGCCGACGCTGTTCGCCACGCTGAGCGACCGGGTGCTGGCCGGCACGATCGCCGCCAGCCTGTTCAAGAACCAGGCCTGGCTGTCGATTGGCTGCGCGCTGGTGATGTTGGTGCTGCTGTGGGTGAGCAAGGGCGCGGAGACGGGCGGCATCTTTGCCGGTTCGGCCGCCAACTCGGCCGCCAAGACGCGCCGCATGCTGTTGCTGATCGTTTCGACCATGCTGGCTTGCACGCTGGTGTCGCACTTCGGCCTGCAACCGATGATGGCCGCCTTGCGTGCCGCGGCGGGGCCGGGCGGGGTGATGGATGGCGCCGCTCAGAACGAGTTCGGCGTATTGCACGGCATTTCCAGCAGCATCTACCTGGTGCAGAGCTTGCTGGCCGCGTGGCTGGTGGTGAAACAGTAATACAGTAATAACGGTAATAACAGTTTCGTCCTTTCCCAGGCGGGAAAGGACGATGCAGCTGGCTTATTTCGAGCCCAGTGCGCTCTTCTTGGTCGACTTCTGCAGTGGCTTGGCGCGTTTGATATTGCCGCCTTGGGTCACGCGTTCATTCCCCTTGAGCAGTACCTTGGTCACCGACGGACGCTTGGTGCCGCTTGGGCTAGGCTTGACGATGGTGACTTCGCGCAGGCCCTTGCCAGAGGTCGAGCGGGCTTTTTCCGTTTCAACCTTAGGACGGTACAGCACCAGCAGCTTGCCGATGTGCTGCACCGGGGCCGCATCCAGCTTCTCGCAGATGGTGTCGTACATTTCGGCGCGGGCTTCGCGGTCGTCGCCGAACACGCGGACCTTGATCAGGCCGTGCGAGTCCAGTCCCAGCGAAATTTCCTTGAGGACGTTGGCTGTCAGGCCAGCCTCGCCGATCAGGACGATGGGCTTGAGACCATGCGCTTCGGCGCGCAGAGCGCTGCGCTCAACAGGTGTAAGTTTTTGCATAATATATTTTTAGTGGTTCCCTTAAAGGCAGTATTCTACGCGAATGAAGAAGAAGAAATTAAACAAAAACTGGTTGCACGACCACATTAACGACCCTTACGTGAAATTAGCGCAAAAAGAGGGCTACCGCGCCCGCGCCGCTTTCAAGCTCAAGGAGATCGATGAGGACGAGCACCTGATCAAGCCCGGACAGGTCATCGTCGACCTCGGCTGCACCCCCGGCAGCTGGGGCCAGTACACGCGCCGCAAGCTGGCCGGCAAGGAGGGCGGGGGCATCAACGGCACGCTGATCGGCCTGGACCTGCTGCCGATGGAGCCGATCGCCGACTTCCACTTCATCCAGGGCGATTTCCGCGAGCCCGAGGTGCTGCAGTTGTTGGAAGATCATGTCAAAGGTCAAAAAGTCGACCTGGTGCTGTCGGACATGGCGCCCAACCTGTCCGGCATCCCGGATTCGGACGCCGCGCGCATGGAACATCTGATCGATTTGGCAATTGAATTTTCCCAGGCTCACCTGAAACCGACCGGCGCGCTGCTGGTGAAATGTTTTAAAGACATGGGTTTTAACGATATCGTGCTTAAATTCCGCCGCGAATTCAAAACCGTGATTCAGAAAAAACCGAAAGCCAGCCGCGACAAATCCTCCGAGATTTTCCTGCTGGGGCGCGGCCTGAAAAATCCGACCGAAGGCATGAGCTCGTCGCAACCGCTGGAATTGGACGATTTCCCCCCGGTTCGCCCTTGATATTTGACGCATGGGCCGCACATCGGCACGGTGTGTATCAGTTTTGACTTGATCGCACCGGTATTTTGGTCAAATAATGTGTTTTACGGCTGGAATTTTGGCCGCACGCGCAGGCGGGCTTCTGGCACCGCCTGCTTATTGCGAGTAAAATCGGGTTTCTAGCTATCGGTTAAAAGATGCGCCCTGCATCCAAGGAGTTTTCGTGAATAACATGTTTTCCAAATCAGCCATCTGGGTGGTAGTGGTCTTGCTGCTGCTGATGCTGTACAAGCAGTTTGACAGCCACGGCGTCACCGCCGGCGCCAAACCCATCGCTTATTCCGATTTGCTGGATGAGGTCAAGGCCAAGCGCATCAAGGATGTGGTGATTGAAGGCGCCAACATCACGGCCACCCGTAGCGACGACACCAAGGTACGCGCCACCGCCACCGGCCTCGATCGCGGCCTGGTCGGCGACCTGCGCGACAACGGCGTGCACTTCGACGTGCGTCCGCCTGAAGAGCCATCGTTCCTGCAGCAAGTGTTCGTTTCCTGGTTCCCGATGCTGTTGCTGATCGGCGTGTGGATCTTCTTCATGCGTCAGATGCAGGGCGGCGGCAAGGGCGGGGCGTTTTCCTTCGGTAAGTCGAAGGCGCGCATGATGGACGAAACCAATAACACCGTCACCTTCGCCGACGTCGCCGGTTGCGACGAAGCGAAGGAAGAAGTCAACGAGATCGTCGACTTCCTCAAGGATCCAAGCAAGTTCCAGAAACTGGGCGGCCGCATTCCACGCGGCGTGCTGATGGTCGGTCCTCCGGGCACGGGTAAAACCCTGCTGGCGCGCGCCATCGCCGGCGAAGCCAAGGTGCCGTTCTTCTCGATCTCCGGTTCGGACTTCGTCGAGATGTTCGTCGGCGTCGGCGCCAGCCGCGTGCGCGACATGTTCGAGAACGCCAAGAAGCATTCGCCTTGCATCATCTTCATCGACGAGATCGACGCGGTCGGCCGCCATCGCGGCGCCGGCATGGGCGGCGGTAACGACGAGCGCGAACAGACGCTGAACCAGCTGCTGGTGGAAATGGACGGCTTCGAAGCATCGTCCGGCGTGATCGTGGTGGCCGCCACCAACCGTGCCGACGTGCTGGACAAGGCGCTGCTGCGTCCGGGCCGTTTCGACCGTCAAGTATCGGTCGGCCTGCCGGACATCCGCGGCCGCGAACAGATCCTGAATGTCCACATGCGCAAAGTGCCTATCGGTACCGACGTCAAGGCCGACATCCTGGCCCGCGGCACGCCTGGCTTCTCGGGCGCCGACCTGGCCAACCTGGTCAACGAGGCAGCCCTGTTCGCCGCGCGCCGCAGCAAGCGCCTGGTCGACATGATTGACTTCGAAGATGCCAAGGACAAGATCTTCATGGGTCCGGAACGCAAGTCGATGATCATCCGCGAGGAAGAGCGCCGCAACACCGCGTACCACGAATCCGGCCACGCCGTGGTCGCCAAGCTGCTGCCGAAGGCCGATCCGGTCCACAAAGTGACCATCATGCCGCGCGGCTGGGCCTTGGGCCTGACCTGGCAGCTGCCTGAGCACGACAACATCTCGGGCTACAAGGACAAGATGCTGGAAGAGATTTCCATCCTGTTCGGCGGCCGCATCGCCGAGGAAATCTTCGTCGGCCAAATGTCGACCGGCGCCTCGAACGACTTCTCGCGCGCCACCAAGCTGGCCCGCTCGATGGTGACCCGCTTCGGCATGTCCGACAGCATGGGCGTGATGGTCTACGAAGACAGCCAGAACGACGGCTTCTTCGGCGGCGCCTCGAAGACGATTTCCGAAGCGACCCAGCAAATGGTCGACGCCGAGATCCGCAGCATTCTCGACACGCAATACAAGCTGGCGCGCAAGCTGCTGGAAGAGAACCGCGACAAGGTCGAAGTGATGACCAAGGCGCTGCTGGAATGGGAAACCATCGATGCCGACCAGATCAACGACATCATGTCCGGCCTGGAGCCGCGCGCACCGAAAGCCGGCGTGACGATCCGCAAGCATCCGCCCAGCGACGGTGGCCCGGGCGTATCGCCTAGCGTGACGGCACCAGCCTGATAAAGGCTGAGCTCTGCGATGGAGGGTGGGGAGCGATCCTCGCCCTTTTTTTATTTTTCTTCCGGTTTCACATGCGATCCACTTTACAGTTCGGCCGTTTCAATTTCCCGTGGCGGGGCGAGCGTGCCCGCGCCCGCGTGATGGGCATCCTCAACGTCACCCCCGATTCCTTCTCCGACGGCGGCCAGCACCAGTCGCTGGAGTTCGCCATCTCCCATGCCGAGCAGATGATACTGGACGGGGTCGACATCATCGACGTCGGTGGCGAGTCCAGCCGTCCTGGCGCGCCGCCGCTGCCGCTGGAGCAGGAGTTGCAGCGCGTGATGCCGGTGCTGTACGCGCTGCGCGACATTGGCCCGGCGATCTCGGTCGATACCTACAAGCCAGAGGTGATGCGCGAAGCCATCATTGCCGGAGTCGACATGATCAACGATATCAACGGCTTCCGCGCGCCCGGCGCGATCGCCGCGGTGCGCGATAGCGATTGCGGCCTCTGCATCATGCACATGCAAAGCGACCCCTTGCACATGCAACTGGCGCCCAGCTACACCGACGTGGTGGCCGAAGTTACCGCCTTCCTGCGCGAGCGCATCGAAGCGCTGACGGAGGCAGGTATTGATCCGCGTCGACTATGCATCGATCCGGGTTTTGGCTTTGGTAAGACTGTGGAGCATAATTACGCCTTATTGAAAGCCACCGCGCAGCTGATCGCGGAACTGGACGTGCCGCTGCTGGCCGGCCTGTCGCGTAAATCGATGGTCGGCGCGGTGACTGGCAAGCCGGTCGAGCAACGCATGGCCGGCAGCGTCGGCGGCGCGCTGGCGGCGGTGGCGCAGGGCGCACTGATCGTCCGCGTGCACGACGTGGCGGAAACGGTGGATGCGCTTAAAGTATGGCAGGCAGGTACTAACCTACAACGATAAAGAGAACACACAATGTCACGTAAATATTTTGGAACCGATGGCATCCGTGGCCTGGTGGGCGTGGCGCCGATCACGCCGGACTTCGTCATGCGCCTTGGCTACGCGGCCGGCAAGGTACTGGCCGGCGCCCGCGGCGGCGCGGTGCGCCCGACCGTGCTGATCGGCAAGGACACCCGCATCTCCGGCTACATGCTGGAGGCGGCGCTGGAGGCGGGCTTCTCGGCCGCCGGCGTCGACGTCATGCTGGCCGGCCCGATGCCGACCCCGGCCATCGCCTACCTGACGCGCGCGCTCCGCCTGTCGGCCGGCGTGGTGATTTCAGCATCGCACAACCCGTTCCAGGACAATGGCATCAAATTCTTCTCCGACCAGGGCACCAAGCTGCCGGACGCGGTCGAGCTGGAAATCGAAGCCGCGCTGGACATGCCGATGGATTGTGTGTCGTCGGAAAAACTGGGCCGCGCCAAGCGCCTGGACGACGCCCACGGCCGCTATATCGAGTTCTGCAAGAGCACCTTCCCGAACGAGCTGGACCTGCGCGGCTTGAAGCTGGTGGTCGATTGCGCGCACGGCGCCGCCTACAACATCGCCCCGCACGTGTTCCATGAGCTGGGCGCCGAGGTGGTAGCCATCGGCAACAAGCCGGACGGCTTCAACATCAACCTGGGCCACGGCGCCACCGCGCCGGAAGCCATGGCCGCCGCCGTGCGCGCCCACGGCGCCGACCTCGGCATCGCGCTGGACGGCGACGCCGACCGCCTGATCATGTGCGACGCCAATGGCCGCCTGTACAACGGCGACGAGCTGCTGTACCTGATGGTCATGGATCGCCTGGCGACCGGCCCGGTGGCTGGCGCGGTCGGTACCTTGATGACCAATATGGCGGTCGAGGTGGCGCTGAAAGAGAAGGGCATCGGCTTCGCCCGCGCCAAGGTGGGCGACCGCTACGTGCTGGAAGTGATGAAGGACAAGGGCTGGCTGCTGGGCGGCGAGGGCTCGGGCCACCTGCTGTGCCTGGACAAGCACACCACCGGCGACGGCATCATCTCGGCGCTGCAAGTGCTGTCGGCGCTCAAGCGCGCCGGCAAATCGCTGGAGCAGTGCGCCGGCGAGCTGGTGATCTTCCCGCAGACGCTGGTCAACGTGCGCGTCTCGCCGGGCTTCGACTGGACCAAGAACGCGGCCATGGTCGCGGAAAAGGAACTGGTCGAGCGCGAGCTGGGCGACAGCGGCCGCGTGCTGATCCGCGCCTCCGGCACGGAACCTCTGATCCGCGTGATGGTCGAAGCACGTAACGCCAGCGATGCGGAGTCGATGGCGCGCCGTATCGCCGACAAAGTGGAAGTCCAGCTGGCTGCGTAAGATTTCAGCAGTGAAATAATTAGCTGGCCTTGCATTGACGTAGAGGGTGGCAAGCGTTAGAATACTGTCTTCGGAGTGTGGCGCAGCCCGGTAGCGCACCTGGTTTGGGACCAGGGGGTCCAAGGTTCGAATCCTTGTACTCCGACCAAAAACTTTAAAACGGGTTGTCGAAAGACGACCCGTTTTTCATTTGTGCGATGGATCAAAGTCGTACAAAGCTGCCGCTAGTGGTTAGAATACTGACTACATGAAAACCGCCTGTCGTTCAACGGATAGGACCTCGCTCTTCTAAAGCGATCATGGGGGTTCGATTCCCTCCGGGCGGACCATTCTTCTCCCCTCCAAATCACCCCCAATAGTGCCGAGCCGAATGCGTCGGCTTTTATTGTGCGGCATGCAATCTTTTTCCTTGGTAATATCTGCCGTCATTTTTAATGCAGGTTACGCCGTGAAAAAGAAATTTCTGTTCCTGATGGTCTTATGCGCCTCGGCTTACGCCCAGGCTTTTACCGGCACCATCAACCTCGCGAAAAACGAGGGGGCTGTCAAGCGTACATTGATCCTAAGCAAATGGAGCATCGACAAGCGCGGCGTGCCGTCGTTTGACTACCATTACAGCCAGTCGGGCCCGAAATGCGACTACGAGCGCGCAGGGCGTGCAATCGCCGGTTTTGAAGACGCCGGTGGCCATGTCGAGTTGCAGGTCTACAGTGGACAGGACAGCAATGGCAAGGAAGGCCCGGCGTTCACGATTTTCTATGACAAAGACGACGAAGTGGTGTTCACCATGCCGACGTCCGACAAGTCCAATCATGTCTGGGTCTCGTTCGAAGACGCGCTGATGAAGAAGAAACTCCCGGCGCAGTGCCGCTCCACCGGCAAGGACTCCGCGACCATTTTCAAGAAATAAAAGGGATCGCCGGGGGGAGCCTGATCCGCGCGTATTATTGGTACACTGCGGCATCCGTATATTTTGAGAGAAGAAAATGACATCCGGCACAATTCCCAATAATGCCACTACTGAAGAGACTTGTGCATGGCTAAGTGCGCAGACCGGCAACGCCTGGGACCTGGCGCGTTTAGTGGAAGCAGGTATAACACCTCATGTGTGGCTGGATTATTCCGAGGAATATGCCGGGTTATTTGCCGAGGGCATTACCCGGTATCCCGCACCGATATTTTATATCGAAGATACCAAGCGCCTGGCCGCCGGCGCCGGCGATGTATTAATCCGCATGACGCGCGATTCGGATCGAATATCTTTTAAACTCAAACCGCCGGGCATCACCATGCCTTTGGACGCGCTGCGTTTCTTTCAGCGAGATATAGCCAATCTGCTGGAAAGTATATTGCATCCGAAAGTAGATCCGGTCGCTCCGCCGCCTAAAGAGATTCTGAAAGGAATAACAAAGGACGAGGTGCTCCGTATATTCGGCGGCATGGCGAAACTGGACTTGGAGAAATCGTTGGCCAGCGGCATCGGCATATTCGGCGACGATGGCGCCAGAGTCAGGAAGAATTCCCGTGCCGGGAAAAATACTCATCTGTGGAATCCAGTCACATTGGCGCTGGGATTGAACGACGTGTATCGCGTTCCCATGTCTCATCTGAAAAAAGCATTCGCCACCCAGCCGGACCTGCGGCCGTGGAAAGCGGCATGGTTGGAGTCCCTCGCTCTGCTGGGTGAGTAGAATTATGCTAATAATTAGCTTGTTCGCGCCGCTTTCTGGCGCGCACCCATAGGAGTCTCGAATGGTCATCGATAGTCTGAGCTTCACACCCTGGTCCGCGCTGCTGGGCGGCGTCCTGATTGGCGCTGCGGCGGCGCTGCTGATTTTGTTGAATGGACGCATAGCCGGCATTAGCGGAATTATCGGTGGCCTGCTACGCCCAGTGCACGGCGATATACTATGGCGCATTACTTTTGTTCTCGGCCTGATATTGGCGCCGCTGGTATATGGCATATTCCACGCATGGCCTGAAACCCGAATCGATGCGGATTATGGTGTATTAATCGGGGCCGGTTTATTGGTTGGTATCGGCACGCGTTACGGATCCGGCTGTACCAGCGGGCACGGTGTCTGCGGAATATCCCGGCTGTCCCCACGTTCGATAGCGGCGACCGCGATATTCATGGCGACGGGTTTTGTCAGCGTCTACTTGATCAGGCATGTATTATGATTATCTCTTTTCTTTGCGGCCTGCTGTTCGGCCTGGGCCTTATTGTTTCTGGAATGGCCAACCCGGCCAAAGTGCTGGGTTTTCTGGATTTGGCGGGAAAATGGGATCCTTCCCTGATATTCGTCATGTGTGGCGCGATTGCGGTAGGATTCTTTGCTTTCTCCTATATCGGCCGCCGCAAGACCACTTTGTTGGGCGCTGAAATAAAGCTGCCATCCGCCACCCACATCGACCGCCGTCTGGTAATCGGCTCGATATTATTTGGCGCGGGTTGGGGAATAGCCGGTTTCTGCCCCGGCCCTGCTCTTGTCGGGCTGGGCATGGGCTTGCCGAAGGCGATAGTCTTTGTTCTGGCGATGCTGGCTGGAATGGGAATATTCGAGCTGATCGAGCGGCGTCGCGGTGGATAAGTTACAGCTGCGACAAAATTGCGCAATGGATTATTTTGCTTTCGAAACAGCAGCTTAGCGTCGCCCGGTCCGGCTTGTTAACAAGCTTATCCACAGAATTTGTTAACAACCCGGACGTTCGGGCCGCTTAGAACCGGTAACGCGCCGTCAAGCGCACCGAGCGTGGAGCGCCGGGCAGGTTCAGGTTCTTGCTGCTGCCGTGGCCGGCCACGATGTAGGCCTTGTCCAGCAGATTCATCACGTTCAGCGTCAGGTCGATGCCACGGTCGCGATAATAGGCCATCGCGTCCGCCGTCACAAAGCCCGGCAGGACCACGGTATTGCCCGGATTGGCAAAGCGGTTGCCTACATAGTTCAGGCCGCCGCCGACGCCAAAGTGGCCGGCCAGCGCCTTGCTGACCCACAGATTGGCGCTATGCTTGGGCGTCAGCGTCGGCCGTTTGCCTTGCACCGGCTGACCGTCGTCCTTGGCGATCGATGCCAGCATGGACGCGTCCAGATAGGAATAGCCCGACCAGGCCTGCCATCCTGCGCCCAGATCGCCGCTGAAGGTCAGTTCCAAGCCGCTGGTGCGCTGGGTGCCGAGCGGAATCAGCTTGTTGGTGACTGGATCGGACGATTTCATATTGGTGCGCGTCAACTGGAACAACGAGACGCCCGCCGAGGCGCGGCCGTCAAACAGGTCATACTTGGCGCCGATTTCCTTGTTTTTGGTGATTTCCGGCGCGATATCGGCATTGTTGACCGCCAAAGCGAAGCCTTCTCCCGACGGTTGGAACGAACGGCTGAACGAAGCGTAGTAGGACTGGACTGTATCCGGCTGGTACACCAGGCCGGCGCGCGGGCTCCAGTTGCGGTCGGTGCGGGCCACGCTGGCCACGCCAACGCGGCGTTCGACCGTTTCCTGCTCAAATTTATCGTAGCGGACGCCGGCCAAGGCCTTCCATTGCGGCGACATCGTCACCAGATCCTGCACGTAGGCGCTGCTGACCTTGAAAATCCCCAGATTGTTCGCCGTAGGCGCGCCACCGGCGGTAAATGGCACAACCGGCGCGACTGGATTGAACAATGACACGGTCGCGACATTGGCTTGGGAGCGTACCAGCTGGTCCTTGTTCTGCTTGCCGAACTCCACGCCGTACAGCACCTGATGCTGCATGCCGGCCAATTCGGCGCGTTGTGTCAGCTCGGTCTGGTTGGTGTAGCCATCTTCATCGCGCGCCACGTTGCCGCGCGTGAGAGTAGCCGTTTTGGCTGTTTCGTTGACCGACCCGATCAGCGTATTGTTGCGGTCCAGCGAGTAATCGTAGCGGCGGAAGGCGTTGCGGATCGAAAACTGCTGGTTGATGCGGTGATCCAGCGTGAAGCCGAAGGCATGCACCCGCGATTCGCTGTAGTCGAAGTCCTTGGCATTGGCGGCGCCGTAGTAGGTGCCCGGAGCCACGTCCACAGCCCGGCCCTGGTAAGACGGGATGCCGAAGTCGGTCAGGCGCTTGTCGTGCAGGTACTCGGCCTGCAACAGCAACAGCGTATCCGGGCTGAGCTTGAATTGCAGCGACGGCGCCAGCGCCTCGCGCTTCAGGAATTGCTGGTTGCGGTAGCTGTCGGAATCCTCGACCGCCCCGGTGACGCGGAAGGCGACGCCGCGTTCGCCCAGATTGCGCGCCAGGTCGAATTCGCCGCGCTTCTGGCCCCAGCTGCCGGCCTGCGCGCTCACTTCGCTGCGGTCCATGCCCGGCTTCTTGGTGATGCGATTAATCATGCCGCCGGACGAACCGCGGCCGTACAGCACGGAAGCGGGCCCCTTGACCACCTCGACCTGCTCGATATTCGACAAGTCGCGGAAATACAGCGCATCATCGCGCATCCCGTCGACAAATTGGTCGCTGATGGCGCTAAAGCCGCGTATCGTCACCTGGTCGCGCTGGCCGTCGCCGGTCGACAGGCCGATGCCCGGCACGGTCTTCAGCACATCCTGAAGCGAATTCGCGCCCTGGTCGTGCAGCAATTCCAGCGGCACAACGTTGACGGTTTGCGGTATGTCGCGCAGCGGGGCCTCGATCTTGGTGGCGGTGCTGGCGGCGGTGGGGCGGTAGCCGGTTTCGGCCGCGCCGGTGACCGTGACGGTGCTCATTGTCTGCTCCGGCGCCGCGCCGGAGTCAGCCAGCGCGGCGTTGGAAAGGGTGAGGCTGGCCAGCATCAATGCCAGCGGTTTTTTGTTCAGTGCCATGATGTCCTTGAAGTAGTGTGTGGCTGGCTACTTCGTCGGAAAGACACTTTCGCTGGCTAGATGAGAATCGTTATCAACTAAATTATGCCCCCAAAGCAAGGATTAATGCAAGCCGGGCAGCACTTGCACATCAATTCCGGAGTACATCGACGGCGCGTGATATACCCGTTGCGTGGCCTTCTGGAAGTCCTCCGGCTTGGCTTTCGGAATGTCCACGAACGTCTGCGGATTCAAGTCCACCAGCGGGAACCACGAGCTCTGGATCTGCACCATGATGCGGTGGCCGCGCCGGAAGGTATGGTTGATATCGCTCATGGCGTAGTTGACCGCCTCCACCTTGCCCGGCGTGAACGGTTCCGGTTTTTCGAAGCTGTTGCGGAACTTGCCGCGCAGCGGATCGCCGCGCACCAGCTGCTGGTAGCCGGCCATGGTCAGGGTCGGCTTCGGCACGTCGGGGCCGCGCTCCTCGTCCTCGCCCGCGCCGGGATAGGCGGGCGGATAGACGTCGATCAGCTTGACCACCCAGTCGGCATCGGTGCCGGTGGTGGACACGAACAGCCTGGGCTTGACCGGCCCGGCCAGCGTGACATCCTCTTCCAGCACCTCGCTGCGGTAGGTCAACACGTCCGGCCGCGACGAGGCGAAGCGCTGGTCGCCGACCATGTATTCCTTCGGCGCGCCCTGCGCCGGGTAGGCCGTGAACGGCACCGGCTTGCGCGGATCGGCCACGTATTCGTCGTAGGCCTCGCCTGCCGCCGGCTGCTTCCAGCCCAGCGTGCCGTTCGGGCCGAGGAACAGCGTTCGTGGCTGCGCCTGCTTTGGCGGCCAGGCGGCATAGTTGCGCCAGACATTGCTGCCGGTCTCGAACGCATAGACTTCCGACACGTTTTTGTTCGGCACGCCTTTCAGGTGCTGTTCGAAGAAGGGATAGAGCATGGTTTTCCGGAACTGCTCACCGGTCTTGGCGTCGAACTTGATGTAACCGAGGCTTTTGCCGTCGGCGCGGCCCCAGGCGCCGTGCGACCACGGACCCATCACCAAGCCGTTGTAGATGCCGGGGTTGTTGCGCTTGATCGTGCTGTAGGTGGTCAGCGGCCCCTGCAGGTCCTCGGCGTCGTACCAGCCGCCCACGGTCAGCACGGCGGCCTTGATGTTCTTCAGGTGCGGCGCGATGTTGCGGCTTTTCCAGAAGGTGTCGTAGGTCGAGTGTTCGATGGTCGGCAGCAGCAGCGCGCGCTGCTTGGGCGTCATCGTGCCGGTGATGTTGGACAGCGTCAGGTGCGAGAGGAAAAATTCATAGCCGTCGGCCGTGCCGTAGTCGAAATGGTCCCAGGTCTTCGGCAGCGGCGTCGGATTTTCCGCTTCCACGAAGGCCGAGTAAAAATCGAAGTTGGCCGCCAGCATGAAGGCGCCGCCATGGTAGGAGTCGTCGTTCATGAACAGGTCGGTCACCGGCGCCTGCGGCGAGGCCGCCTTGATCGCCGGATGCGAATCGATGATGCTGGCCGAGGTGTAGAAACCGGGATACGAGGTGCCCAGGATGCCGACCTTGCCGTTGTTGTTGGCGACGTTTTTCAGCAGCCACTCGACGGTGTCGTGCATGTCTTCGCTCTCGTTGCCCTGGCCTTTGGCGCGCGCAGGATTGACGTGCGGCGTCATTTCGATCCATTTGCCTTCGGACATGTAGCGGCCGCGCACGTCCTGCTTGACGAAGATGTAGCCGCTGTCCTCGAACTCCTGGGACGGGCCGATGTGCTCCGGATAGAAGTCCACGCCATAGTGCAGTTCGCCGCCGGATTGCACACCCGCGCTGTACGGCGTGCGCTGGATCAGGAACGGATAGCTTTTGCCGGCGTCCTTGGGCACGTAGACCGCGGTGAACAGGCGCACGCCGTCGCGCATCGGGATGCGGAATTCGTACTTGGTGTAGTGTTCGCGCAAGCTGTATTTCGGCTCGGCGCCAGGGGCGGCTGCGCTGGCTTGGAGGGAGAGGCCGCCCAGCATCAGGGCGAGGAAGAGGGCGCTAAGACGTGGTTTCATGAATTCCTTGTCAATAAGAAGTCAAACCCGCCTAGTGTAATGCCAGTGGATAACTTTGGTTGCGACAAATTTGCGCAGCAGGTATTTTTCTTTTAAAAACAGCGACTTGTCTTCGGCGCTTGATCCTTGTTAACAGCCTTATCCACAGAATTTGTTAACAACCCACAGGGTGCTTGTTGAATGGGAGCTACCGCGCGTGGCGCGCCACCCGAACGGCCTAGAATGGCCTTATGAAGATGCTGCGCACATTGTTGTTGGGGCCGGCGCTGTGGCTGCTGCTGGCCGTTCCTGTCCAGGCGGAGCGGGCCGAGAAGCAGGCAACGGCGGAAAAAGCGCGGCAAGTGGCGCCATCGGACCGTCATCGCGACCGTTCCGGCCGGACCCGCAGGGGCAAGGCCTCGTACTACAGCCGCCGCTTCCACGGGAAGAAAATGGCGAATGGCGAGGCCATGAAGCCCGACAGCAACGCCGCCGCCAGCAAGACGCTGCCGGTGGGCACGGTTGCCAAGGTGACCAACCTGGACAACAACAAGAGCGACGTCGTGGTGGTCAAGGATCGCGGTCCGTATGTGCCGGGCCGCATCATCGACGTCACGCCCCAGACTGCCGACAAGCTGGGCATGAAGGAAGAGGGCGTTGCGCCGGTGGCCGTCACGCCGCTCAAGCTGCCGCCCAAGAATGAGGCCGCATCGGCCCCGTCCGGCAAGTCGCACTGAGCCGGCGCGGCAGTCACCGCAAAAGAAGGGGACGACAGGCTGGAAACGCCAGTCCAGGGCTTGTGCGAAAATGCCGCACCGGCGCAAACGCGTCATTTGGAGCCAGCATGGAAGACCGCTATTTCTACCAGCCCGCGCTGGGCCACGGCCTGCCGCACGATCCCTTCAACGCCATCGTCGGACCACGCCCGATCGGCTGGATATCCTCGCGCAGCGCGGAAGGCGCGCTGAACCTGGCGCCCTACAGTTTTTTCAACGCCTTCAACTACACGCCGCCGCTGATCGGTTTTTCCAGCCAGGGCCGCAAGGATACGCTGCACAACATCGAGCAGACCGGCGAGTTCGTATGGAACCTGGCCACGCGCCCGCTGGCCGAGGCGATGAACGCCACCTGCGCGCCGGCGCCTGCGGACGTGGACGAGTTCGCGCTGGCCGGCCTGACGCCGGCGCCGTCAACCATCGTCGGGGTGCCGCGCGTGGCCGAGAGCCCGGTCGCGTTCGAATGCAAATGCAGCCAGATCATCCGCCTGCAGGACGCATCCGGCGCGCCGACCGATGGCTGGCTCATCATGGGGGAAGTGGTGGGGGTGCACATCGCGCGCGACCTGCTGCGCGACGGCGTATATGACACGGCAGGGTCGCGGACGATCTTGCGCGCGGGCGGCCCTGCCGATTACTTCGAGATCAACCGGGACAGCCTGTTCCGCATGCGGCGGCCAGACTATCCTTGATGGATCAATAGGTGTAGAACATGCGCTGGATTTCCTTGCTGTCGCTGGTCTTGGTCAGCGCCAGCATCAGCAGAATGCGTGCCTTCTGTGCATTGAGCGTATCGGCCACAACGAAGTCCAGCTCGTCGTCGTTGGCCTCGCCGTTGCGGGCCACGATGCCCTGGCCGACGCGCGCGGCGCGCACGATCAGTACGCCTTGCTTGCGGGCCGCGGTCAGCGAAGGCAGGACCTTGGTGGCCAGGCTGCCGTCGCCGACGCCCGCGTGGATGATGCCCTTGGCGCCGGCGGCCACCAGCGCGTTCAGCGCGACCGGACCGACGTTGGCGTAGCCATAGACGATGTCGACTTGCGGCAGCGCGTCGAGCTTGCTGATGTCGAACTCGGTGTCAACCGTGTGCTTGCGGGTGGACACATGGTAGAAGTAAGGCTTGTTGCCCTGGATGTAGCCCAGCATGCCCAGCTCGGTGGTCTTGAAGCTGTCCGGAGTCGAGGTGTTGGTCTTGGTGACGTCGCGGGCGCCGTGGATCTGGTCGTTCATCGCGACCAGCACGCCCTTGCCGACGGCTTCCTGGCTGGCGGCCAGCAGCACGGCGTTGTACAGGTTGATCGGACCGTCGGCCGACAGCGCGGTGCCCGGACGCATGGCGCCGACCAGCACCACCGGCTTCTTGCTCTTGACGACCAGGTCCAGGAAGTAGGCGGTCTCTTCCAGCGTATCGGTGCCGTGGGTGATGACGATGCCGTCCACGTCAGGCTGGGCCAGCAGCGTGTTGACGCGCTTGGCCAGGGTCAGCCAATGCTCGTTGCTCATGTTTTCGCTGGCGATCTGGAACACTTGCTCGCCCTTCACTTGCGCCACCTTGGCCAGTTCCGGCACAGCCTGGATCAGGCGGTCGACGCCGACGGTGGCGGCCGTGTAGCCGACCGTGGTGGTGCTGGTGGCGCCGCTGCCGGCGATGGTGCCGCCGGTGGCCAGGATGGTCACATGCGCGAGCGGCGCGGCGGCTTTTTCTGCTGCCCCGGCATAGGCGCTGAGCAACATTGCACAAGCGAACACTGCTTTAAGAAACCGTGCGGGGATTGGGTGCGTCATGCGATCTCCTGACCGAGCTAGTTGTAAAGCTTGAGATAGTAACAAATAGCCCGCATGTCAACAATGCGGACCGTTGCCGCGTTATGGGTGGCGTGAGATCATGTTTACATAGATAATTGCCGTAAGAAAATTATAAAAGAGAAAATATTATGAACTTTGCTAACACCACGCGCAGGGTCGCGGTGCTGGCGCTGATGGCCGTGTTGGCCGCCTGCGGTAAAAGCGCGGCGGAAAAGCGGCAGGAAGAAGCCGCGACGCTGACCAGTTTGGGCGAGAAATATGTGAAGGAAAAGGTCCGCGAACCGGCCTCGGCGATGTTCCGCAACCAGGTGGTCGGCAAGGGTGGCGCCACCTGCGGCGAGTTCAACGCCAAGGACGCGTTCGGCGCCTACATCGGCTACCAGCGCTACATTTCGGTGGCGCGCGACCTGACCCTGCTGGCGCAGGATGTCTCGCCCTCCGAGTTCGAACAAAACTGGAACCAGCTCTGCAGATAGCTCGCCTGCCGTCGGGCGCGTTTAGCGCTATCATGGGCGGACATTGACTGAGGAAACGCATGGGCATGGAACCAAAAACCGCAGGGGGCCAGGGCGCGCTCCCGGAAGCCGCATCGACCGACATCGGCAACCGCCGCCATCAAATCCTGCCGGCGCTGAACGAGGCGCAATTCGAACTGCTGAGCCGCTACGGCGAACGCCGCCACTTCAAGGCCGGCGACATCCTGTTCCGCCAGGGCGACCGCCACATCCCCATGTACGTCATCATCTCCGGCGCGATCGAGATCGAGCGCGCCTCGGCGCTGGGCGGCGCGGTGGTCCACGGCACCCACGGCGCCGGCATGTTCACCGGTGAAATCGGCACGCTGGCCGGCCGCGCGGCCGTCGCCACCGGGCGCGTGGTGGCCGACGGCGAATTCATCGTCATCAGCGAGGAATCCCTGCGCACGCTGGTGATCTCGGAAGCCGCGCTGAGCGAAACCATCATGCGCGCCTACATCCTGCGGCGCGTGGCCTACATGCAGGACCAGGCCGGCGGCTTGGTGATGTTCGGCGCGCGCCACTCGCAGGCGACCCTGGTTCTGCGCCATTTCCTGACCCGCAACGGCCAGCCCACCGCCTACTTCGACACCGAACTGCACGCCGAAACGGCGGAGATGATGGAGCGCTTCGGCGTCACCGAGGCCGACATCCCGGCCATCGTCACGCCGTCGGGCGAGGTGCTGCGCCATCCCACGCTGCGCCAGGTGGCCGACAGCATCGGCCTCAGTTCCGACAACATCGACGGCCGCACCTTCGACCTGGTGGTGGTCGGCGCCGGGCCGGCCGGACTGGCGGCCGCCGTGTACGCGGCCTCGGAGGGTCTAAGCGTGGCGGTGCTGGACTCGAAGGCCCCCGGCGGCCAAGCCGGCTCCAGCTCCAAGATCGAAAACTATTTTGGCTTCCCGACCGGCGTCTCCGGCCAGGCGCTGGCAGGCCGCGGCTTGTCGCAGGCGCGCAAGTTCGGCGCCGAGGTGGCGGTGCCGGTGCGCGTGAGCGCCGTCGACTGCGAGGGCCCGGACTTCGAGATCGCCATCGACAGCGGCGAGCGTCTGCGCGCGCGCTCGATCGTCATCGCCACTGGTGCGCGCTACCGCAAGCCGGACTTGCCGGAACTGGAGCGCTTCGAAGGCTGCGGCGTTTATTACAGCGCCTCGTTCATGGAAGCGACCTTCTGCGCCAACGAGGAAGTGGTGATCGTCGGCGGCGGCAATTCGGCGGGACAGGCGGCGGTATTCCTGGCAGGGCACGCGAAGCACGTCCACATCGTGGTGCGCGCCGACGGCCTGGCCGCCAGCATGTCGCGCTACCTGATCCAGCGCATCGAGGCCGCGCCCAACATCACGCTGCATACGCGCAAACAGATCGTCGCGCTGCAGGGTGAAGACAAGCTTGAACGCATCAGCTGGCAGACCGCCGGCGGCGAAGTGAAGACCGCGCCCGCGCGCCACCTGTTCCTGTTCCTGGGGGCGGAGCCGAACACCGCGTGGCTGGGCGATTGCGTGGAGTTGGATGACAAGCACTTCGTGCTGACCGGCCCTCAGGTCCCGATGGAGGATTGGCCGCTGGAGCGCAGCCCGCATTTCCTGGAAACGAGCCGTCCGCGCATCTTCGCCGTGGGCGATGTGCGCAGCGGTTCGGTCAAGCGCGTGGCTGCGGCGGTGGGCGAAGGTTCGGCGGCGGTGCAGTCGCTGCACCAGGTGCTGGCCAGCGACTGATCACACGCTGCGCAGCGGCTTGCTGTAGCGGGTGGATCGCCGGATCGCCGGATGCTTGCCCGGCGGGTGCGCCAGCGCCTCCATGGCGCGGTCGTAGCCGTACTGCCACTGGTCGTTCATGTGCTGGACGAAGGTGTCGTACGTTGGCGGCATCGCCAGCTCGATGCGGTTGCGGCGCCAGTCCAGCTTTTGCTGCAGCTGCTGCTTGGCCAGCACCACCGACACGTCCGACGAATCGATGCGCATATCGGCCAGGTGGGTGTTGGCATAGCGCAGCCGCGCATTGCCGTCGATGCCCAGCACCGAGCGCCAGGCGGGAATCGCAAACACCTGGTCGAAGGCTTCCTTGAATTCCATGATGACTTCCGCGCCGAGGCGGCGCGCGATCTCCACCGGGAACAGATCGAGCACGCCGCCGATGTACTCCTGGCCGCGATATTGCTGGCAGCGGAAGTAGATCATGTCGGCGATGGAGATGCGCGCGGCGTCGGCCAGCGGCACGCTGCCGTCGACCAGCAGGTCGTGTGCGACTGCGTGCTGGCCCCAGCGGGTGTCGCTCAGCGGCGACTGCATCCCTTGCAGCAGCGCGGCTGCCTGCTCGCCGCAGAACACCGTCTCCGCAAACAGCTTGCGGCCCGCGCGCGGCTGGCCCACTTCCGATTCGTCGAACAGCAGCTTGCCGCCGATGATGGCGACGTCCACGTCCGGCGTGCCGGTGGCGGGCGGGAAGGGCAGTTGCGACGGGATCTCGAACAGGTAGTCGCCGAACAGGTCGGGGATCACGGGCGCCTTGGCGGTCGACAGCTTGCGTTTGGCGGCGCGCATCAAGCTGCCCATCAGGTCCGCGCGCTGGGTCGATTTCAGGCTGCACCAGAACTGGTACATCTCACGCGACGACAGCCAGGCATGCTGCGCCTCAGGGTCGGGCAGGTTGTGGATGATGGTGGCCGCGATCGCGCCGCCGCAGCTGGCCAGCAGCACGTCGGGCGCGCGGCCGGCCTGCCGCAGTGCGGCGTACATGCCGATGTACATGCCGAAGCGGAATCCGCCCCCGCCCAGCACCATGCAGCGTTTATACGGTTTATACGATTGTTGCCAAGGTTGAATTTGTGCTTGCGTCATAAGCCGAACCATACCACAACAGGCGCTACATGCTCTTGATCCGTGTCCTGCGCAGGGCGGCGTTGGCTGGCTCGGAGACGTAGCGGGCGACGAGGGCGGCGGCCAGCGCCGTCAGGCACAGGAACAGCAGCAGCCATGGCAGCCGGGCGCCGTAGCTCAGATGCGCCTTGTCCACCACGTTGCGCATGCCCGCCAGCACGATGATGTGGAACAGGTAGATCTCGTAGCTGTGCCTGCCGAACCAGCGCAGCACCGACACGCGCGGCGCGCGCTCCGTCGCGGAAGGCGCCGAACTGCCCAGCAGGAAAACACCGCTCGCCAACGACACCAGCGTGAAGCCAAACACTTCGTGGCCTTCGATGCCGCGCAGGCACAGCGCCGCTAGCGCGATGCCGGCCGCGATGCGCAACAGGCGTCCCTGCCGCGCGTCCGGCACTTCGCGCCGCGCCAGCATCGCCGTCAGGCAGCCGATGGCGATGGCGTCGAAGCAGGCCAGGTAGCCGTACATGAAATAGATTTCGTTGTCGGTGTGCTGGCTGCGGTAGAGCGGCCCGGCCGCGATGGCGACGCAGCACAGCAGAACGATCATCCAGCTGCGGCGCAGCAGCAGGCATGACAGGGGCAGCAGCAGGTAGAACATCTCCTCGACCGACAGCGACCAGTACACGTTGAGGCAGTAGTTGAAGTAGCCGGCGGTTTGCATCAGCTGGTTGTGCCAGAACGTCAGCACCGATCCGGCGGCGACGAAGAAGTAGCTGGCCGGCCGGGCCACGTCGCCGTCCGAGTTGGAGAAGAAGGGAACGTTGAAAGTCCCCAGCACCACGATGATCGCCAACGCCAGCAGCAGGGCGGGCATGATGCGCGCGAAACGGTATAAATAGAATGTACGGATATCGATCCGCGACAGCTCGCCCCAGCGCCGCAGCGACATCGATGTGATCAGATAGCCGGATACGGTGAAGAACATCGTCACGCCGAAGTTCCCCTGGAGCGCCGCGCGCAGCAGCCAGCCGGACAGGATGTCGCCCAGCGGGCTGTTTTTCAGCCCGTAAGCCAGTGTAAAGTGCAGCACCAGCACGCACATGATGGCTGCGCCGCGCAAGGTGTCGATATGGCGGTTTCTCAACGGGTGTCCGTTCACAGTTGATGCTCCAGCAGGATGCGCAAGGTGGCGCTGGTCGGCGTTTGCGAAATGCGGTAGCGGCGCCCCTGGTCATTGACGTATCCATGCGCCTCGAAGGACTGCTGGTGCAGCAGGTTGCTGGCCGAGAAGCGCAGCTGCGTCTTCGCGTCCATCTTCCACAACGCGTACAGATCCAGCTCGCGTTTCGGGCTGGTGTTCGTCAGCACCAGCGCCGATTGCCGTACAGGGCCGCCAGCCTGGTAGTTCAGGTTACCGCCCAAGGTCCACGCCGCACCGGGCAGGCGATAGTCCGCACCCAGGTTGGCCGTGAACGGCACCTGGTTTTCGAGCCGATTATCCGGCCCCGGCACGCTGTCCACCCGCGACCAGTTGCGCGACATGTTGGCGCGCAGGTCCAGCTTGGACGACAGCGGGAGCTTGGCTTCCAGCTCGATCCCGTACACGTTGGCGTTGCCGTTGTTGAACGGCGCTTCCACCCATTCACCGTCTTGCTGGAACAGGCGGAACATGGTCACGTCGCGGATGCGGCGCACATAGGTGCTGGCGCTGACCAGCGCTCCCGCGCCGAGATAGTGCTCATAAGCCGCGTCCATGCCCCAGGCCAGTTCCGGCCGCAGGTTCGGGTTGCCTTGTTCATCGGGATTGGTTTCGTTATTGTTGTTGTCGTTGGTGTAGCGGCGCGGGACCAGCTGCGACAAGGGCGGCGCCTTGTAGGTGCGGCTGACGGCAAGCCGCAACACGTCCTTGTTCGGCAGTTGATAGCGCGATTGCAGCGAGGGACTCCACACCTGCGAGCGCAAGTCCAGCGCATCCGGCGCGTTGGCGGCGTTCGCGCGGCTGGATGTGGACAGGCTTTCGTGGCGCAGGCCCAGATACAGCGAATAGCGCTCGGTGACCTGCCACTCGTCCTGCGCGAACAGGGCAAGGCGGTTGACGTTGGCGCGGTAGTCGGCGTTGTTGCTGCCGGTCTGCGCGCCGCTGCCGTCGAACAGCGTCTCGTTGCGATCCTCGTTGCGCACCGCGTGGCTGGCATCCCAGCCCAGCGCGATCGCATGGTGCTCGCCCACCGGATGGCGGTAGGTGCCGCTGGCCGTCACGCTGGTTTCCGACGGTCCGGAGTCGACGTGGTGGCGGCCGGAGGGCTTGCCGTCGACATCCATGCCGTCAAAGTCGAAGGTGCCGGTGCGCCGGTTGTGGCTTAGTCCCAGCTTGGTTTCCAGTTTGGCTCCGCTCTCCAGCAGATGTGTCCAATTCAGGTCGCTGCGCAGCGTGACGAAGTTGGCGGCGAAATGGTTCTGGTTGCGCGGATACTCGCTGTGCGGGCCGAGCTGCGCGGTCTCGTCTTCGCTGTGGATCTTGTCGAAGTGACGCAGGTTGGCGAAGCTTTGCCAGGTCAGCGTATCGCCGCCGGCGAAGGTCCAGTTCAGGCGCGGCGTGAGAGTGAGGGCGTCGATGCGGCCGGTTTCCTTCTTCGCCGTGCGGCGCTGCTCCACGAGGGCGCCGCTTGCGTTGCTCAGTTCTTCCAGGTCGTTGAACGATGCCGCGGTGCGGTTGCGCGTCAACGTCGCGGCGAGGCTGTAGGAATAGCCGCCATCCTGGTCCGACAGCGTCGCGGACAAAGCCGGCGTGTCGACGCCGGCTTGCCGCGCGAGGCTGGCGCTCACCGAGCGTTGGCCGCGCCGTATGGTTTTCTTGAGGATGATGTTGATCGTGCCGGCCACCGCCTGGTTGCTGAACTCCGCCGTCGCGCTGCGCATGATCTCGATCCGTTCGATGGCTTCCGGTTCGATGGCGTCGAGCGAGAAGCCCGCAGGTACTGGTTCGCCATTCAGCATGATCTGCGTGTAGCCGTTACCCAGGCCGCGCATGCTGATCGTGCCACCGCGTCCCGGTACGCCGGTGATGCTGATGCCGGGCAGGCGTTTGAGCACATCGGCCAGGGTCTGGTCGCCCTGGCGCATGATGTCTTCGTGGTTGACGATGATGCTGGTGGTGGTCTCGCGCTGGCGCTGGTCGGCGCGCAGTCCGCTCACCTTGACCTGCGGCGGTTGCGGCGTCTCGTTGTCTGCGGCGTGGGCGCTTGCGGCGAGCAGCAACAGGCTGCCGGCGATGTGATGTAGCTGCATATTCATCCTTGTCTTCAAAAACGCGGGCGATAGTTCCCCCGCCCGCAGTGTGGTGGCTGCGGTTTGGGGAACGTTTAGGGGGAGCTTAGTAGCCTAGTTGCTGGCGGCGCACAAGCAGGGCGTGCCTGGTGCTGACGGCGTCCAGGTTGGCCAGTTTGGTGGCGGGGTCGATTGACGTTTCGTCCTGCCGCACCTCGAAATGCAGATGCGGACCGGTGGCGAAGCCGGTTTCGCCGACGGTGCCGATCTGCTGACCGGCCTTCACGATGGCGCCGGGCTTGACGTTCATGCTGGTCAGATGCGCGTACAGTGTGCGCTGTGCGCCGTGTTGGAGTATGACTGTCTTGCCGTAACGGCTGGCGTTCTCGGTCAGCTGTCCGGCGCTGACCACGACGCCATCCGCCACCGCATGCACCGGCGTGCCGCTCGGCGCCGCGATGTCGATGCCTTTATGCGGCGTGACCAGCACATCGCGCCGCACGCCGAACAGGCCTGTGACGCGCATCTTGTCCAGTGGGTTGCGCCAGGCTTTGTCGGCGGGAGACGCCATTGACGCTGCGCCGTCGCCCGTCCGCTGCGCCGCCTGCATCGCTGCATTGGCGGTAGGAGCGGCTGCTGGGCTACCGTCCGCCGGGCGCGCGGTCGGCATCGCCGCGCCGGTAGGAGGTACGGCCAGCATTGGCGCGGGCGTAAGCTGGCGATCCACATTGAAGGCCAGCGCAGGCTGCAGCAGGGCGCCGCCGGCCAGCACGGCGGCCATCAATGCGGCCACGCTCCACGCTGCGGCCTTGCTGGGCACCGGCAGCGCCGCCTGCTGCATCTGGCGGATGCGTGCCGTGGCGGTGGCGCCGTCGATGCCGCCGAAGGCCACGCCGCCGGTCGGCATCGCCGCCGTTTGCGCTTTCCATTGCAGCAGCAGGGCGGCGGCGTATTGTTTGCGCTGTTGTTGCGGGCGTCCGGCGAGCACGCGCTGGTCGCAGATCAGCTCCAGTGCCCATTCCATTTTGCCGTTCATCCAGCGCAGCGCGGGGTTGAACCAGAATACCGTTTGCAGCAAGGCGGCCACGCCCAGGCACAGCGGATCGCGTGCGCGCCAGTGGTGCAGTTCGTGGGCGATCACCATGTGCTGCTGCTCGGGACTGAAGCCGCGCAGGTGGCGAGGCAGCAGCAGCACCGGGCGCCGTACGCCGACCAGCATCGGCGAAATGGCGGCGTCGGTCTCTTTCACGGCCAGGTGGTGGCTGGCGATTTCGGTCAGCTGCGCGGTGTCGAAGGCGCCGTGCGCCCGCAGCTCCTGTGGCGACAGGCGCTGTGATGCGGTCAGCAAGCCGCGCCAGACGCGCCGTGCGCGCAGCCAGCGCGCCAGCATCCACGCGAGGCCGGCCGCATATACCAGCGTCCAGGCGGCGGGCAGGATCAGGGTGAGGGGAGGCAGATCGGAATCGCCGGCATCGTTGGCTTGCACCTGCGATGCAGTCGGGGTGACGGCCGCCGGGCCGGCTGCTGAGGCGGAGGATGGGACGGTCGCTGAGACGGCGACGGCGGGGGCGATGCCGACGGATGTATGCTGCGTCGTCGCGCCGGCCAGCGCCCGCAGCGTGTCGCGGAGGGCCGGCGATTCGGCCGGCGCTGGCATCGTGTCGCGGAGGGCCTGCGAATCGGCCAGCGACGGCAGCGCATCGCGGATGGCGGACGACTCGGCCGCGCTCAGCGTCACGGTCGGCGCCAGGCTGTGCTGCGCGCTGTGCGGCAGGAGTGCCAGCAGCGCGGCGCCGGCCGTCACGCCTTGCGCCGCCAGCCACAGCGCGCGGCGCGGCAGCAGGGCCGGCCAGCGGCGCAGCGCGACGGCCAGCAGCGCCCACACCAGCGTACCGGCCAGCACGCAGCTGACGCTGGCCAGCATCCATTTGAACAGCATCACATAGGCCAGCATCATGGCTTGCCGCCCTCGTCGGCCGGCCAATCCTGCAGCAGCTGCTCCAGCTGCGCCAGCTCGGCCTGGTCGACCAGTTTGCTGCCGGTGAACATGGTGACCGGCAGCGGCGCCGCCATCTCCATCACGCGGCTGCCGAAATCGTGCGCGAAGGCCGCCAGCGTGCCGACCTTTTCCAGCCGCGCACTGTAAACGTTGACGCCATGCGCCGTGTGCTGGGCCAGCATATGCTTGTCCAGCATGCGCTCCAGCGTCTTGCGGGTGGACGAGAACGACCAGTCCAGTTCGTCGGCGACGGCGTCGTGCAGCTCGCGGGCGCTCAGCGGCTGCTGTTTCCACAGCGCTTTCAGCAAGGTCAGCTCGGTGACCGACGGGATGGGAATCGGGATGCTCATGGGTTAGCCTTTCTGCGACAGATGGGATGATTATGCGACAGATGTCACATGCCCGTCAATTGTTGTCTAAAAATTTGTAACATTGCTTTGCATTAATTCCTTATATGTTACGATTAAGTTTTTGCTAATTGCCAAATTGTGTACAGTCGCGTGGAACAGGCGGCAAGGTGAAACCCGCAGCACCGTTATGAAATGCGCTATACAATGCTTGAGGCCGCAGCTTTCCGCTGCTGCCTCACTGTATTGGAAACACATATGTATTACGGAGAGCGCTTCAACAGCATCACTCACACCGTGGGCGCCGCGCTCGCGGCAATCGGCGGCACGCTGCTGATTGTGCTGGCGGCGCGCAGCGGCGACGCGTGGAAGGTGGTCAGCTTCAGCATCTATGCCGCCACGCTCCTGGGTTTGTACCTGACGTCGACGCTGTACCACAGCCTGCGCGGCCGCGCCAAGGACGTGCTGCGGCAGATGGACTATTGCGCCATCTACCTGCTCATCGCCGGCAGCTACACGCCGTTCACGCTGGTCAGCCTGCGTGGACCGTGGGGCTGGTCCTTGTTCGGCGTGGTCTGGGGACTGGCACTGATCGGCATTTTGCAGGAAATCTGGTTCGCCAAGGGCGCGCGCGTCCTCTCGCTGCTGATCTACGTGGCGATGGGGTGGGTCGGCGTGATCGGCGCCAGCCCGCTGATCGACGCGCTGGGCTGGAACGGATTCGCCTGGCTCGCGGCCGGTGGCGTGGTGTACACGGTGGGCATCGCCTTCTTTGTCACCGACCACAAATGGAGCTACGGCCACGGCGTCTGGCACTTGTTCGTGCTGGGCGGCAGCGCTTGCCATTTTGGCGCGGTATTGCTGTATGTAGCGTGAAGCACCTGTACAACTGTAGGATTTCGAGAGTAGAGCACCAGTGGATATTAATTCCGACGACCTGAAAACCTTTATCACCGTGATCGACAGCGGCACCCTCAGTGCCGCCTCGGTCCACCTCGGCCAGACCACGTCCGGCGTCAGCCGCGCGCTGTCGCGGCTCGAGGACAAGCTGGCCACTTCGCTGTTGACCCGCACCACGCGCCGCATGGAACTGACCGAAGAGGGACACCTGTTCCTCGAACGCGCGCGCGCCATCCTCGGCGCGATGGAAGAAGCCGAGGAAACCATCCGCATCCGTCGCCAGAAGCCTGCGGGCCGCCTGTGCGTGGACGCGGCTTCGCCGTTCATGCTCCACTGCGTGGTGCCGCACATGGCCGAGTTCCGCGCGCTGTACCCGGAGATCAAGCTGGAGTTGAGCAGCAACGACCAGATCACCGACCTGATCGAGCACCGCACCGACATCGCCATCCGCATCGGCACGCTGACCGATTCGACGCTGCATGCGCGCGCGCTCACATCGAGCCCGCTGCACGTGCTGGCCAGCCCGGAATACCTGCGCCGCCACGGCACGCCGGACACGCCGCAGGAGCTGGCGCGCCACTCGCTGATCGGCTTCGCGCAGTACGAGCAGGGCAACAACTGGCCGCTGCGCCACGCGGCCGGCAACAGCCTGACGATCACGCCGTCGATCGCGGCCTCCAGCGGCGAGACGCTGCGCCAGCTGGCGCTGACCGGCCAGGGCATCGTCTGCCTGGCGGACTTCATGACCCGCGCCGACATCGAGGCCGGCCGCCTGGTGCGCATCCTCGAAGACGCCAACACCGGCTACTGCCAGCAGATCCACGCGGTCTACTACCGCAACACGCAGCTGGCCCAGCGCATCAGCTGCTTCCTCGAGTTCCTGCAGCAGAAACTCTGAAGCGGCACAGTGTGCGGCGCCGTACAGATACCTATCGGGTGCGGCGTTACACTGGCCTTGCGTGCTTGGAGCAGCACCCGGACCAACCCGGTGAGCGCTCCGGCAGCAGGTGAGCCGATAGCCTCGAATATCGGCACCAACAACGCGTCGGCACCGCAGGGAGGCCATCATGTCGCAGACTACTCATCCATCGAAGTTCCTGGTGCGCGCCTACCTTGAGCGCCGATCCCACGCTGTCCAGCCGCCGCCGACCCCGGACGAGATCCGGCGTCAGCTCGGCTGGGGCATGATGGGGTTCGAACAAAAGGTCGGTAACGGCCGCAGCTGATTTTTTTCGCCGTTCACCGGCCCTTTTCCGCCGTTCGCCGAATAGCGGTTTCCCCGCCCGCGGTTCCCCGGTATCGTTACATCCATACCGACTTTGGGGACTGACATGAGTATTCACACCGCTTACCGCTGGCGCCAGCAAATGGTCTGGGGCATGGCGCTGGTCATCGCCGGCACCGTGCTGCTGCTGGACCGCGCCGACATCATCGAACTGGACTTCAACCCCTTGAACTTCTGGCGCTGGTGGCCTTGGCTGCTGGTCATCTCCGGCGTCACCAAGATCATTCCGCCGACCACGCCGCGCTACTTCCTCAACGGCCTGTGGGAGATCTTCCTGGCCGGCTGGTGGTACGTCTCCTTCAACCACATCTGGGGCCTGGGCTTCGGCGAGACCTGGCCCGCGCTGGTGGTCGCCTGCGGCATCGGCCTGGTGCTGCGTCCTTTGCTGGAAAATATCTCCGCCTCGATCAAGGAGCAGAAATGAGCTCGAAACGTCAACGCGATCCCGCCTCGCAACTGGTCGTCGGCGTGGCCGTCGTCATCATCGGCATGGTGTTCCTGCTCGATAACCTGGGCTGGCTGGACCTGGACTTCACGCTGCACCTGTGGCCCACCGCGCTGATCTTCTTCGGCATCCTGAAGGTGGTGCAGACCCGCACCACGTCCGGCGCCGTGGTCGGCGGCGCGCTGATACTGGTCGGCTGCCTGATCCTGCTGAAGGAGACCGGCTTCATCGACATCGCCTGGCGTTCGCTGTGGCCCTTGATACTGATCGCCGCCGGCCTGTCGGTGATGTTCAAGTCCACCACCGGCCGCTCCTTCTTCGAGCCGCGCGCCGACATGCTGGACAAGACCAGCGACGATTCGGTCGTCAACATCACGGCTATCATGGGCGGCTTCAAGCGCCGCATCACGTCGCCGGACTTCCGCGGCGGCGAGATCACCACGGTGATGGGCGGCTGCGACCTGGACCTGCGTCAATGCTCGATCAACGGCGAGGCGGTGCTGAACGTGTTCTCGATGTTCGGCGGGATCACCATCAAGGTGCCGGTCGACTGGACCGTGGTCCTGGAAGGCACGCCGATCATGGGCGGCTTCGAGGAGAAGACCGTGCCGCCTCCAACGCCGGCCAAGCGCCTGGTCGTGCGTGGCTACGCCATCATGGGCGGCCTGGAAGTGCGTAACTAAAGCATGCAGGAGATTTCCTCCAGCCGGCGCGGCATCGTCATCTACCTGCTGGTGTGGCTGTTCCTCGGGATCGCGCTGGGCGGCGTGATCTCGCTGGCGGGCGACGCGCCGCTGGCCAACGCCATGGCGTTCGCGATTCCACTGAACCTGCTGTACGCGTTCGCCGCCGGCTATTCGGCCTACTACGTGTGCCGCGCCTATCCGCTGGGCGGCAAGCGGCCGGCCGCCACAGCGCTGGTGCTGACGGTGGCGGCGGCGGTGTCGGGCTTCCTGTGGCTGGCGGTGGGGCGCGCCTGGAACGGCGCCTGCCAGATGCTGGGTGTGTCGTGGGCCGGCATAGCTTTCAGCCCGCAGTTGTCGGCGCTGATCGTCGGCCTGGGCATCCTGCTGTACGGTTTCGCGGCGGCGGTGCACTACCTGGTGATCGAGTTCGTGCGCGCCAAGAGCGCCGAACAGCGCGAGCTGGAATCGCTGCTGATGGCGCAGGAGGCCGAGCTGCGCATGCTGCGCACGCAGATCGATCCGCACTTCCTGTTCAACAGCCTCAATTCGATCAGCGCGCTGACCTCGCAGGACCCGAAGGCGGCGCGCCGCATGACGCTGGAACTGGCCAGCTTCTTCCGCCAGAGCCTGGGCATGGAGGCGCACAAGAAAGTCACGCTGGACGAGGAGATGCGCTTGATACGCCACTTCCTGGCGATCGAACAGGTGCGCTTCGGCGCGCGATTGCAGGTGGAGGAGCAGGTCGAGGCGGAAGCCGCCGCCTGCCTGGTGCCGCCGATGATCATCCAGCCGCTGGTGGAGAACGCCGTCAAGCACGGCATCTGCAACATGCCGGACGGCGGCACGATACGGGTGACGGCGCGCCGCGCCGGTTCGATGCTGCACATCCGCGTCGACAATCCGGTGGACCCGGACATGTCGGGCCTCCGCAGCGAGGGCCACGGCATCGGCCTGACCAATGTGCGCCAGCGTTTGTCCGGCGCCTACAAGCACGAAGCCAGCATCCACTGGGGACGTCACGAAAACAGCTTTGGCGTGGACATCGCGATGCCCGCGCAAACAGGCGAAGAAGGAGAGTAGAGCATGCGTATCATCATCGTCGACGATGAAATGCTGGCGCGCGGCGTCGTGCGCGAGTACCTGGCCGAGCACCCGGATGTGGAGGTGGTGGCCGAATGCGCCAACGGCTTCGAGGCCGTCAAGGCCATCACCGAGCTGGCGCCGGACCTGGTGTTCCTGGACATACAGATGCCCAAGCTGGACGGCTTCGAGGTGGCCGAGCTGGCGGGTCGCAAGACGCGCTACATCTTCGCCACCGCCTACGACCAGTACGCGATCAAGGCCTTCGAGTTCCACGCGCTCGACTACCTGCTGAAGCCCTTCAGCCAGCAGCGCTTCGACCAAGCGCTGGCCCACGCGCGCGCCAACCTGGGCAAGGGCGACGGCGACGCCGCCGTCGAGAACATGGTGCGCGAGGCGGCCTCCCGCAACAAGCCGCTCGGCCGCGTGCTGATACGCGACGGCGCCAAGGTCCACGTCATCAACAGCGACAAGATCGAGGTCATCGAGGCGCAGGACGACTACGTGCAGATCCGCTCGGAGGGCAAGTCCTACCTGAAGAACCAGCGCATGGCGGAGCTGGAGGCGCAGCTGGACGCCGAACAGTTCCTGCGCATTCACCGCTCGTGGATCGTCAACATCGCCTGCGTCGACCGCATCGAACAGGCCACCAAGGACAGCTACGTCGCCATCCTCAAGGACGGCGGCAAGGTTCCGGTCAGCCGCAGCGGTTACCAGAAGATCCGCGCGGTCATCCAGTAGTCAGCTGGCGCGCCGCTTGCGGGTCGGAGGCGCGCCGCTGGCCGGTGCTGGACAGCACCCTCAGGATGGTCGATTGCGGCACGTCGAGCGCGCTGAGGTAGGCCCACGCATGGGCGGCACCGACGGTGGCGTCGATGAGGATGGCGTGTTGGATCGCGATGGCCAGGCGCGTATTTTCCCGTAATCTCATGTCATCATTTCTGAAAACCTAAGGCTCACGGAGTCTGGGTGAGTCGACAATCACCTGCCATACGCGCAGTTGCGGGGCGCGCGGAATACCAGTCAGCCCAATATAGCAGACATGTTTGCGACTGTTGATTGCATATCGCTATGGACGGACAAGCGCTGATTCGATGCGCCACCAGGCCGGCATCAGCTGCTGGATCTCCGGGCGGCCGAAGCGGTCGTCGATCAGGTAGACGGTGCCGCGGTCCGATTGCGTGCGGATCACGCGGCCGGCCGCCTGCACCACCTTCTGCAGGCCGGGGTAGGTGTAGGTGTAGTCGTAGCCGGCGCCGAAGATGGCGTCCATGCGTTGGCGGATCTGCTCGTTGACGGGATTGATCTGCGGCAGGCCCAGCGTGGCGACGAAGGCGCCGATCAGGCGCGCGCCGGGCAGGTCCACGCCCTCGCCGAAGGAACCGCCCAGCACCGCGAAACCGATGCCCGCGCTGTCGAGCGTGAAGCGGGCCAGGAACTGCGCGCGTTCCGTCTCGTCCATGCGGCGCGACTGGCGCCACACCGGCACCTCGGGGTAGTGTTCGGCGAACTGGTTGGCGGCCTTTTCCATGTAGTCGAAGCTGCTGAAGAAGGCCAGGTAGTTGCCGGGCTGGCGGCGGTACTGCTCGCCCATCAGCTCGGCGATCGGGCGCAGCGATTGCTGGCGGTGCTGGTAGCGCGTGGAGATGTGCGCGGCCACCTGCACCGACAGCTGCTCGGCCACGAACGGCGATTCGACATCGATCCAGGCCGTGGTGTCGGGCATGCCGAGCATGTCGCCGAAGTAATTCCACGGACTGAGCGTGGCCGAGAACAGCGCCGTGGTGTGCGTGCTTTCGAAGCGCGGCTTGAGGAAGGGCGCCGGCACGATGTTGCGGATGCAGAGCACGGAGTTGGAATGGCTGGCGCGCGCGCCTTCGGATTTTTCGATGTCAAACAGCGCGTGGTCGCCGAAGCTTTCGGCCAGCCGCGTGAACAGCAGCGCGTTGAAATAGAACTCCTGCAGGTCGGCGTCGACGTACGACGGGTGCTCGGCCATGTAGTCGCCGATGGCGGTGGCGGCCGTCTGCAGCGCGCCCATGAATTTTTCCGGCAGCGTGGCGTGCGACTGGTACTCGGCCGTCTGGTCCTTCTCCAACTGGTTCCATTGGCGGTGTACGCGGTCGAGCGGTTTCTTGAGTTCCTCCGGCACCGCCTTGCGCAGCAGGCGCAGAGTGGCGTGCTCCATGTCGGCCGAGTACATCTTGCGGGCGCGCGAGACCATGTTGTGCGCCTCGTCCACCAGCACGTTGACCTTCCAGTCGTTCAGCAGCGTCAGGCTGTGCAGCATGGCGCTGAGGTCGAAGTAGTAGTTGTAGTCGCCGATGACGATGTCGCACCAGCGCGCCATCTCGCTGCTCAGGTAGTAGGGGCAGACGTCGTGCGCCAGCGCGACGGCGCGCAGCGTGTCGCGGTCCAGCGCGAGCAGGGTGGCGCCGACGTCGGTACCTGAATCGGACGCGGGCGGCAGCATGATGTCCAGCGCGGCCTGGCGCGCGGCCGGCAGGCGGTCGTAGAAGCCCTTGGCCAACGGGCAGGAATCGCCGTGGCAGGCCTTGTCCGGGTTGACGCAGGCGGTGCTCTTGGACGCCATCTCCAGCGTGCGCAGCGGCAGCAGCGGCGCGCCCGCGCGGATCACTTCGACCGCGTCCAGCGCCATCTGCCGGCCCGAGGTTTTCGCGGCCAGGAAGAACACTTTGTCGACGCCATGCTCGGCGCTGGCTTTCAGCATCGGGAACAGGCTGCCGACGGTCTTGCCGATGCCGGTCGGCGCTTGCGCCAGCAGGCACACGCCGCGCTTGCTGGCCTTGTACATGGCTTCGGCCAGCTGGCGCTGGCCGGGGCGGAAGTCGCCGTGCGGGAAGCGCATCGCCTTCAGCTGCGCGTCGCGTTCGGCGCGGTGCGCCAGCTCCTGCTGCGCCCACTGCAGGAACAGCGTGCATTGCTGCTCGAACCAGGCTTGCAGGCTGGCGGCCGTATGCGTCTCCTGCAGCACGGTTTCCTTCTGGCTGCCGATGTCGAAGTAGACCAACGCCAGGTTGACCTTGTCCAGTCCCTGATCCTGGCACAGCAGGTGGCCGTAGACCTTGACCTGCGCCCAGTGCAGCTGGCGCTGGTTGTCCGGCATCTTCTTCAGGTCGCCGCGATAGGTCTTGATTTCCTCGATGCGGTTGGCGCGCGCATCGTAGCCGTCGGCGCGGCCGCGCACGCGCAGCGGGCCGAAATCGCCGGACAGCGCAAGCTCGGTCTGGTAATCGTCGCCGCGCCGCGACGTCACGACGGCGTGGCCGGCGATGCCTTCCTGCGCGGTGGGCGAGGGCGTGAAGCGCAGGTCGAGGTCGCCGGTCTTGGCGGTGAACTCGCACAGCGCGCGCACGGCGATGGTGTACTGCGGCTGCGCGCTCATGCCGCCCATTGCAGGTAGCAGACCGAGATCGGCATGTCGTGCGTGGCGCAGTAGTCGATCCAGCGCAGCTGGTTGTCCTGCAGGCGGTCGCCGGGGCCTTTCACCTCGATCATGTTGTAGCGGCGCTCGGCCGGCCAGAATTGGATCAGGTCCGGGAAGCCGCTGCGGTTGGCCTTGATGTCGGCCAGGATGCGCTCGAAGGCGCGCTTCAGGTGCAGGGCCGGGATGCAGTCCAGCGCCAGGTCGAGCAGCGCCGGGTCCAGCGCCTCCCAGTACAGGAAGGGCGACTGGATGCCAGCCTTGGCGGCGAAGTTGGCGCGTATCGTGGCGCGGTACTGGTCGCCGTCCAGCTGGGCCAGCGCGGCGGCGAACTGCTGCGCGCGGCGGCGCTGGAAGTCGGCGCTGTGCAGGTCGGCCGGGCCGCGATGGTAGGGATGGAAGAAGGCGCCGGGTATCGGACTGAACACGGCGTCCCAGCACAGCAGGCCGAACAGCGAATTGATCAGCGCGTTCTCGACGTAGTAGACCGGGGCGTCTTCGCGCGTGAGGTGGTCGCGCACGACGAACTCGACGTAGTTCGGCTCCGGCGGCGGAGGCAGGCTCAGGTCGATGCGTTGCGGTTGCGCGGGCGTTTGCGGCGGCGGCTTGGCGTGGCCCAGCTTGCGCGCCAGGCGCGGCGCCATGCGCAGCAGTTGTTGGCGTTCCGCTTCGCTTTCGGGCGCCAGCAGCGCCGCTTGCAGCAGCTCGAAGGCGGCGCGCGGTTGTTCGTCTTTCTCCAGCACGCGCACGGCGCGCGCGCGGGCGCCGGGATAGTCGCAGCCGGCGTACAGCTGGTGCGCGGCCGGCCAGTCGCCGAGCTTCTCGAGATGCTGGGCGATCTGGAAGGTGAGCTTGTCGCGGCGGCTGCGCAGCCATTCGTTGTCGTCGGGGCAGGGCGGCAGGTCGCGGATCACGTCGGCCGGCGCCTCGCCATCGACGAAGCGCTCGTAGCAGCGGCGCAGCGCCAGGAAGTCGTCGATGTCGCGCCGGCTGCGGAAGCCGCGCGCGGCCGGCGAGAAGTCCACTTTTTCGTACTGGTAGATGCCCAGGTCGGACAGCACGAACTCGGTCCAGTCCTGATGGTAGTTGCCGAAGAAGATGAGGCGCAGGCGGTCGCACAATTCCTGCGTGAGGTTGCGGTAGCAGTGGTCGCCCGAGTCCTGATACCAGTTGGAGTAGCGGTGCTCGCCCTCGTATTGCGCGCGCAGCGCCTCCAGTTGATCGGCCTTGCGCAGCTGGCGCAGATGGGGCGGCAATTGGAAGATCTTGCCGATCTCGGGCTTTTGCAGCAGCTCGAATAACTGTTCCAGGTCAAGTGCCGGGTCTTCCTCGATCAGGCCAAGGGCCGCCAGCGGACGGGCCGCCTCGTGCGTGCTGCCGATTTCCGCGTACACCAGTTTGCTGGCGCGGAACACCGTCCCCTTGCGCATCACCATGCGCACGAACAGCGCGCGCGACGCTTGCGGCAGCGCGGGGAAGGCTGTGATGAAGGCGCGCTCCTCGGCGTTGAGCAAATCGTCGTAGCGCGCGCCTATCCACGTCAGCACCTGATGGAAGTTGTCCAGGTAGTAAAAGGGATTTTCCAGAACTTTGATCATTGCCGGGGATAGCTGCGCGATTAACTGTGTTTATGTACAGTGTATCGCATTTGGCGGCGCACGCCCAGCAAAATAAAAAGCCAGGCGCGCGGGCCTGGCTGGTGGGAGGAGACGGGACAGCTTATTTTTTCGCGGCCTTGGCCGGTTTGGCGGTGTTTTTCTCGACCAGCTCGCTGGCCTTGGCGATCTGCGCTTCGACTGCCTGCACGGCCTGCTTGGTGGCCGCGGTGACTTGTTCGTAGCCGCTGAAGGCGTTGTCGATCGCGGTCTTGACAATCTGCACGGCGTTTTCCGAGCCGGGACGTACGTTCTTGGTGACGTCGTAGATCAGCGCGCTGAGCGTGCTTTTGGCTTCGGTCATGTGGGCGTCGGCGGCGCGGGTGAATTCTTCACGGATCTCGGCGATGATCGTGCCCAGCTGCTGGTTGTAGGCGGCGGCGCCGGCCATGCCCGGCTGGACCTTGGCGGCGGCCAGCGACATCGCGGCTTTCGGGTCGGTGGTCTGGCTGATTTCCTTGCCGGCGGCGAGGCCGTCTTCCAGCTGGCTCTTGGCGGTGGCCATGTTCAGGGCGACAACTTGTTCGACGCCTTGGACGGCTTTGCTGGTCAGGGTGTTGAAGGTTTCGAGCTGAAATTCAAACAGTGCTTTGGTGGCGTTGGCAAATTGTTCGGGATTCGTAAACATACAGTCTCCTCAAGATGATGAAATGTAGCCAGTACTGCCCTGGGGTTGCCCCTGTTAGTGCTGGTCCATTATTTAGCAAGAACCAACTTTTCGCAACGGCTATCTTTATAGGGGCCAGAGTCCTTGACCCAGCCCGGCCCCAGAGGTGTCTGCGAGCAAGCGAGGTAATTGTCGATCTTGCTGCGCCATTTGTACCAGGGCGCCGGGCCGGCGTTCAGGCTGGTGCAGCAGAGGGCCAGTATCAGGCCTGGCATCAATATGCGCTTGTTCATGACCTACTCCATGCATTAGAAGAACAGCTGTTTGACCTGTATGTGCGGCGCCAATATTTCCCAACATGTTGATTTTTTGAATTCATGATGGATCTCAACTACACCTGCGAGCATATCGACAAACTGCAGGTTCAGGCAGGACCTGCTGTCGCGGCTGATGGATTCCAGCTTGGTATCGGCGCCAGCTTCGTACAGCATCATATCGAGGTAATGGTGCAAACAGCTACCATTTTCAACTTTGATCGATCGCGGGTCCGGGATCAATGTGATGTGCCAATGTTTAACCATGTCTTCCAGCAGCAGGAGGCGCAGCATGTAGTTGTAGAGCTTGTTGCTGTCGCTGCAAAAAATGTGATCGACATTTTGTTTTTTAACGACGATGGCCTTGTATGAAATCTGATCGCATGCCTCCCGCAACTTCACCGCGTTTCGCGCAAAGGTCAGGCGGGACGCCGTGGGCATTTCAACCCATTTCTTTTCTCGGTCGATGTTCCAGCGCCCTTCGCGGTAGAGATGTTTGACTTTCCTTGCCGGCAGATGATCCTTTGCTTCGGGCAGCAGCATTGCTGCGATGGTTAAGAATCTGCTGGAACCACCCTGACCGTAAGGACGATCGAATTTCCATCCCAAGTCGCCGCTCTCATCGACATAGATCAGCATGGAGCGGGCTCCGGAATGAAAATGACCCCGGACGGGCGGGGCCATTGAATGGGGTGGCAGCCCCTGAGATCGGCGCGTTCAGAACGCGCTTACGACGCCTTCCCAGCATCGCGATTTCCTCAGGATTTACCTGCTCAAATGGGAGTGTCGACGTTAGCAGCCATTGAGTCAATCGTGTAAATTTGATCGAAATCAAACCAGCTGTCGGGTGCAGACGCGGTTGCGGCCGCCGTTTTTGGCAGCGTACAGCAATTCGTCGGCGGCGGCGATCATGTTGAGGTGGGCGTCGTGCGCCGACGTGGCGAAATCGATGCTGGCCACGCCGAAGCTGGCCGTGATGGCGATCTGCCGCCCCTCGTGCTCGACCGGCGTGTCGGCCAGCGCGTGGCGCAGCCGCTCGGCCAGCAGCGCGCCGCCGTCCAGGTCGGTCTCCGGCAGGATCAGCAGGAATTCCTCGCCGCCGTAGCGCACCACGCTGTCGACGCCGTCGCGCGTCATCGATTGCAGCAGCGCGCCGAAGCGCTGCAGCACGGCGTCGCCGCCGTTGTGGCCGTAGGTGTCGTTGACCGCCTTGAAATGGTCCAGGTCGCTCATGATGACCGTCAGGCACAGCCGGTAGCGCTGGGCGCGGGCGATTTCCGTTTCCAGCAGCTGCTCGTGCAGGTGGCGGCGGTTGTAGCAGCCGGTCAGCGGGTCGCGCACGGACAGGTTTTTCAGCACCATCTGGGCCTTGTATTCGTCGCGCAGCAGCAGCTGGTAGCGGCGTGCCGCCACGTAGCCGAACAGGTTGGTTAGTGTCAGCAGCGCGGCCATGGTGCCCAGCTCGACCCGGCGCAGATCGCCCAACTGCGCGGCCAGCACGATGAAGCCCAGCGTGGCCGGCGCCGCGATCGCGGCCGCGTACAGCAGGCGGTTCGGGATGTAGATGTAGATCACGATGACCACGATGGCCATCGAAATCGCATGCAGCGAGAACTCGGCCGGGCGCAGCGCGGCGATCAGCAGGAAGCCGGCCGCGCCCGCCACTTCCACCACGCTGGCCACGCCGCGCGTGACGGGAATCGAGCCGGGCCGGCGCCGCAGCACGATCAGGCCGCCCAGGGCCACGCCGGCCACCGCCAGCCGCGCGCCCATCAGCATCGTCGTGCGCACGCTGTAGCCCAGCCACGCCATGTCGGAGGCGGCGAAGCACAGGTAAAACAGGGAGCAGAAGATAAAGGTCACGCGCAGCTGCGCCTGCGTCATGGCAAGGTGGTGGCGCTGGAAGGCCCGCTCGGCCGCGGCGTCGCGAAATTCGCAGCGCAGGCTCGCCATGTCCATCTTCTCAGTCTGGGCAGGATGTGGGCGCACTGGATGATCTCCCCGCTGGCTGCCGGCTGGTTGCCGGTCTGCTGCAAGCTATTATACGACCGCAACAATTGCGCGAAAGAAAATTATTGCGGCCGGCTCAACACGGCGCGACGCGCGGCAGCCGCAGGGTGACCGTGGTGCCGGCCTCCGGCGTGCTGACGGTCTCGATGCGTCCGCCCAGCACGCCGGTGACGATGTTGTGCGTAATGTACAGGCCCAGGCCGGAACCGCCGGCGCCGAGCCGGGTGGTGAAGAAGGGATCGTAGATGCGCGACAGGTTGGCGGACGGGATGCCGACGCCGTTGTCGCCGACCGAGACGGCGATCTCGCCGTTGCCGATGTCCTGGGCGCGGATCGTGATGGTGCCCTGCGTGCGGCCCTCGAAAGCGTGCGCGATGCAATTGTCGATCAGGTTTTCCAGCGCCTGGCCCAGCGGGCCGGGATAGCTGTCGAGCTCGAGCCAGTGTTCGATCTCCTCCACCAGTTCCAGTCCGTGCTGCTTGACCTCGGCCTGCCTGGCCTGCAGCAGTTGCGCCACCAGGTCGCCCAGCACGAAGTGGCTGCGCTGCGAGCTGGTGTTGTCGACCGCGATGCGGCGGAAGCCATCCACCAGCGCGGCCGCGCGCTTCAGGTTGCGCAGCACGACATCGTCGGCATCGGCGGCCTGTTGCAGATACTCGGCCAGCACCGAGCGCCGCAGGCCGCCGTCCAGGTCGCGCCGCAGCGCCTCCGTGCGTTCGCTCATGCTGCCGGCCATGGTCAGGCAGTTGCCGATCGGCGTGTTCAGCTCGTGGGCCACGCCGGCCACCAGCGCGCCCAGCGCGGCCAGCTTGTCGCGCCGCACCAGCTCCTCCTGCGTCATGCTGAGGTTCTCCAGCGCGGTCGACAGTTCCTCGTTGGCGTGCTCGGCGTCCTCCTTGGCCCGCTGCAGCTCGGCGGTGCGCGCCTGCACCAGCTCTTCCAGATGTTCGCGGTGGCGCAGCAGCTCGGCCTCGCGCCGGGTGCTGGCGATGGCGATGCCGGCCAGGTGGGTGGCGGCCTTGATCAGCTGGCGGTCCTCGTTGGTCGGGCTGCGCGATTCGAGGTAGTACATGGCGAAGCTGCCCAGCACGGTGCCGGGATCGAGCAGGATCGGCATGGCCCAGCAGGCGCGCAGGCCGTATTGCAGGGCCGTCTCCTTGTAGGGTGCCCACAGCGGATCGTTGAGGATGTCGCTGACCACCACGGTCTCCTTGCGGTGCACGGCGGTCCCGCAGGAGCCGGCGACCGGGCCCGACGGCAGGCCGTCGACGGTTGCCAGGTACTCGGCCGGCAGGCTGGGGGCGGCGGCCACCTGCAGCGTGACGCCGTCCGGCGCCACCAGCATCACCGAGCACAGCACCGGCGGCGCCTGGGCCTCGATCAGGCGCGCCAGCTGGTCCAGCGTGTCCTTCAGCGGCGCGCCGCGTGCGATCATTTCCAGCACCAGGTTCTTGCCGTCGCGGAGTTCCTCGGCCCGCTTGCGGCTGCTGACATCGACGATGCGTACGTGCATCACCCGGTGTTCGGGCGTGTTCAGCGGCACCATGCGCAGTTCGCACGCCACCAGGCGGCCGGAACTGTGCCGCACCGTCAGCTCGTACACCTGCACGCCGCCCGCCATCACCCGGTCGACATAGCCGGCGAACGCCTCGGACGAGGCGCGGCCGTCCGGCTGGCGCGGCGGGCACAGGTCCGGCAGCCTGGCCTGCAGCAGCTCGGTTTCGGTCATGCCGAACAGCAGGCGGGTGGCGCGGTTGACGTCCAGCACGCGGTTGCTGCCGCGCTGCATCAGCAGGATGGCGTCCGGCGAGCCGGCCAGCATCTGGTGGTAGTTCACTTCCAGCGTCGCCATGGTCGGCAGGCCGTCCGGCGCCGGCGCCGGCGTGATCGCCTTCAGTTGCAGCAGGATTTTTTCAGCCAGGTCCTCGGTGGGGAAGGACAGCGGCAGGTAGGCGCTGACGCCGGCTTCGCGGGCGCGCTCGCGTTCGTCGGGCGAGGGCGTGGATGACAACAGGAACAGCGGCAGCTTGCCGCCGCAGGCGTCGCGCAGGCGCCCGCACAATTCCAGGCGCGCGCTGCCGGCCAGCGCCACGTCCAGCAGCGCCAGGGCGACCTTGCCGCCGGCGGCCAGCGCCAGGGCCTCGTCGCCGCGCCGCACCTGCTCGACCGCCAGGCCGTGCGGGGCCAGCATGGTCCTGAGTGTGGCGAGATCGTAGTTCGTGTTGGTGGCTATCAACACGACGTTCGGCTGGTCGGGAGGTGACGGCTGCATCATGGGTAAGGGGATCCGCTCCGCAGTACTTGGTGCAGCCAGTGTCACAGGATGGACGTTCCCGGTCAAGCCTTTCAGGAGGACTAGGCCGCGGCCAGGGCGGCGGCCTCCTGCGCCTGCTGGATCAGCGGGAAGTTGTCTTCGATCCAGTCGACCAGCACCTCCAGCCGTTCGGCCGCCTGGCGACCCAGCGGCGTCAGGCTGTACTCCACGTGCGGCGGCACCACCTGCTGCGCCACCCGCAGCACCAGGCCGTCCGTGGCCAGCGCGTCCAGCGTCTGCGCCAGCATCTTCTCACTGACGCCGCCGATCTCCCGGCGCAGCTGGCTGAAGCGGTGGGTGCCGTCCAGCAGCACTACCAGCACCAGCACGCCCCAGCGGCTGGTGATGTGGCCCAGCACGGCGCGCGACGGGCATTCCGCCGCCAGCACGTGGGCGCGCGGATCACCTTGGTTGCTGGCCAGCACCTTGCGCAGCGAGCGGCTTGATTTGACTTGGTTCATCTGGGCTTCCTCCGGTTGGATGGGGTACTTACCATTTTGTGCGTACTTACAATTAGTAAGTGTAGACCCTATCATAGCATCAACCGCGCGGAAACCTCCCCGTGGCAGCCTGTTCAAAGGAGAAAAACATGATTATCGTTACTGGTGCAAGTGGCCAACTGGGCCGTCTGGTGATCGCCCGCCTGCTGAAAACCGTTCCTGCCGCGCAGATCGTCGCCGCTGTGCGCGACGTCGCCAAGGTGGCCGACCTGGCCGCGCAAGGCGTGCAGGTGCGGCGCGCCGACTATGCCGATCCGGCCTCGCTGGACGCCGCCTTCCAGGGCGCCACCAAGGTGCTGCTGATCTCGTCGAGCGAGCTGGGCCAGCGTGGCCCGCAGCACCGCAACGTCGTCGACGCCGCCGTGCGCGCCAAGGCTGGCCTTATTGCCTACACCAGCGTGCTGCATGCGGACACGTCGCCGCTGGCGCTGGCCGCCGAGCACCGCGAGACCGAGGCGGCCGTGCGCGCCTCCGGCTTGCCGTACACCCTGCTGCGCAATGGCTGGTATGTCGAGAACTACACGGGTGGCCTGGGCGCGGCGCTGGCGCATGGCGCTCTGGCCGGCGGCGCCGGTGAAGGGCGCATCTCGGCGGCGGCCCGCGCCGACTACGCCGACGCGGCGGCGGCCGTGCTGACCAGCAGCGGACCGGTGCAGCAGGTGTACGAGCTGGCGGGCGACCAGGCATTCACGCTGGGCGAGCTGGCGGCGGAAGTGTCGCGCCAGTCGGGCAAGCAGATCCCTTTCCACAACCTGCCGCAGCAGGATTACCGTGAGATGCTGGTCAGTGTGGGCCTGCCGGCGCCGCTGGCCGACCTGATCGCCGATTCGGATGCGCAGGCCGCCAAGGGCGCGCTGTACGATGGCAGCGGCACGCTGGGCAAGTTGATCGGCCATCCGACCATCTCGCTGGCGGACGCCGTCAAAGCGGCGCTGTAATGAAAAAAGCCTCCATCTGCTTTTCAGCTCGATGGAGGCTTCTTGCGGAATTCTGTGGTGCCCACGGAGGGACTCGAACCCCCACACCTTGCGGCACATGGACCTGAACCATGCGCGTCTACCAATTCCGCCACGTGGGCACTGTTACTGCTTTTCTGTCGCGTGTTCTGCAACAGAGGCCCGAATCTTAAAGGAGGGCGGCTACCCCGTCAATAGAGATTTCGTGCTTTATTGAAATAATTTCCGGCGAGGACAATGAAAAAAGCCCCCATCTGCTTTTCAGCTCGATGGAGGCTTTTTTGCGGAATTCTGTGGTGCCCACGGAGGGACTCGAACCCCCACACCTTGCGGCACATGGACCTGAACCATGCGCGTCTACCAATTCCGCCACGTGGGCACTGTACTGCTTGCTACTCTCTGCCGCGTGTTCTGCAACAGAGGCAGTATCATGCCGCATGGTGGCGGCGCCGTCAAGGGCGAGGCGTAAAATAGCGGCGATGGGAAAAAGCCCGCAATGAAAAAAGCCCCCATCTGCTTTTCAGCTCGATGGAGGCTTTTCGCGGAATTCTGTGGTGCCCACGGAGGGACTCGAACCCCCACACCTTGCGGCACATGGACCTGAACCATGCGCGTCTACCAATTCCGCCACGTGGGCACTGTTACTGCTTTTCTGCTGCGTGTTCTGCAACAGAGGCCAGAATCATAGGGGAGCGGCGCGCGCGCGTCAAGGACGAAATGCTGATTTTTGAGAAAGATTGCAGAAAGCCGCAGCGCGGATTTGCTGCTTGCTTGTTTGCTCACACTTTCGTAAGCTCCTGAGTGCTGGTGCCGTCATCTGAGACCAAGGAGGTAGGCCATGGATACATTGAGCAACTGGTTCGGAAGCCAGGGCTTCATGCCGCACGGCCACTGTTTTTTATGGACGCCGTCCATCCTCTGGATGAGCGTGATTTCCGACGGCCTGATCGCGCTGGCCTACCTGACCATCCCTGTCACGCTGCTGTACTTCATCCGCAAGCGCCGCGACATGCCGTTCGACTGGATGTTCATCGCCTTCGGCGTCTTCATCCTGGCCTGCGGCAGCACGCACCTGGCCGACATCTGGGTGATCTGGTATCCCGACTACTGGCTGTCGGTGATCCTGAAGGCGATCACCGCCGCCGCCTCGGTGGTCACGGCCCTGGTGCTGGTGCGGCTGGTGCCGGTGGCGCTGCGCATTCCCAGCCCGGCGCAGCTGGCGGCCGTCAACGCCGAGCTGCAGAAGGTCAACAGCGAGCTGCGCGCCGCCATGGAGCGCGCCGAGGTGGCCAACCGTGCCAAGAGCGCCTTCCTGGCGTCGATGAGCCACGAACTGCGCACGCCGCTCAACGCCATCCTCGGCTACACGCAAATCCTCAAGCGCGACAAGGGCCTGACGCCGACGCAGCGCTCCGGCGTTGGCACGATACAGCAGGGCGGCCAGCACTTGCTGGCCCTGATCAACGACGTGCTCGACCTGTCGCGCGTGGAGGCGGGCCGGATGGAATTCCACCCCAGGCCGGTGCTGCTGGGCGACTTGCTGTCGGTCGTGGCCGACATCATGCGCGTGCGCGCCGAGCAGAAGCAGCTGCACTTCGAGCTGGAACTGGTGGCCGGCCTGCCGGTGGCGATCAGCATCGACGAGACCCGGCTGCGCCAGGTGCTGCTGAATTTGCTGGGCAACGCCGTCAAGTTCACCGACCGCGGCACCGTGCGCTTGCGCGTCATGCCCTTGCCGGATGCGCCACCTGGCATGGCGGCGCTACGTTTCGAAGTGCGCGACGATGGCATCGGCATCGCGCCCGATCATGTGGAGGCCATCTTCCGGCCGTTCGAACAGGTGGGCGATACGGCGCGCCGCGCCGGCGGCACCGGGCTGGGCCTGGCGATCAGCGGCCAGCTGGTGCGGCTGATGGGCGGCGAACTCAAGGTGGAAAGCACGCTGGGGCAGGGAAGCCGTTTCTGGTTCGACGTCTCCGCGCCGCTGGCGGAGGCGCCGTCGCCGGCCAGCAGCGATGGCCACAACGCCACCGGCTACCTGGGGCCGCGCAAGACCATCATGGTGGTGGACGACGTCGCCACCAACCGCGCGCTGCTGCGCGACCTGCTGGGCGCGCTGGACTTCCGCATGCTGGAGGCCGACAGCGGCGTCGCCGCGCTGCGCCAGATGCAGGCCAACCTGCCGGACATGGTGCTGCTGGATATGGTGATGCCGGACATGGACGGCATCGAGACCACGCGCCGCCTGCGTGCCGACGCCCGCACCAGCCACATGCCGGTGGTGATCATTTCCGCCAGTTCGACGCCGGAAGAGGAGGAGCGTTCGCTGCAGGTGGGCGCCAACGCCTTCCTCGGCAAGCCGGTCGACGAGCACGAGCTGCTGCGCGAGATCGGCGCCCAGCTCAAGCTGGAGTGGAGCACGGCGCCGGCCTGACAATGAAAAAAGCCCCCATCTGCTTTTCAGCTCGATGGAGGCTTTTTTGCGGAATTTGTGGTGCCCACGGAGGGACTCGAACCCCCACACCTTGCGGCACATGGACCTGAACCATGCGCGTCTACCAATTCCGCCACGTGGGCACTGATGCTTCTTAACAACTCTGCTATTATAGCGACGGGGAGAGTTTCGCGCCAGATGAACTTTCGTTCCATACTGCACATCAACCCTGTCTAGCAGCCTGTATTTCTACAAACCCTCGCTTTGTCGCCGTTTTTCAACGTTGTCGCTGCGAGAGACCAAGATTATAGAGGAATTTTGCGGGATGTCAAATGGCCCGACCTAAAAAATCCGCCGGAATTCGCGACGCCATCCGCAAATTAGTCAATCAGGGCGTTTCCAAGTACACTACGCCTGTCGTCGTGTCATATATATGCACCTGACGATTTTGCCAGGCCGGATTTCCTCTGAACACTGTCAATAATAACTACAGAAATACTTTTGAACCAATCTACCCATACCATTCCCAGCCGGGAGGAAATTCTCGGCATCTTCCGCAGCGCCAAGGCGCCGCTCGATCTGCGCGCACTGTCGAAGTCGCTGAAGGTCGCGACCGAGGCCCAGGCCGTCCTGTCGCGCCGCCTGAACGCCATGCAGCGCGACGGCCAGATCATCTCCGACGATAGCGGCCACTTCTCGCTGGCCACCGAAACCGGCTTCATCTCCGGCCGCGTCAGCAGCCACAAGGACGGCTTCGGTTTCGTGATCCCGGACGAGCCTGGCGAGGACCTGTTCCTGCCTGAGAAGGAAATGCAGAAAGTGCTGCATGGCGACCGCGTGCTGGCCAAGGTGGTCGGCGTCGATCGCCGCGGCCGCCCGGAAGGCACCATCGTCGAAGTGGTGCAGCGCGCCAACACCCACATCATCGGCCGCCTGTTGAACGAAAACGGCGCCTGGATCGTCGCGCCGGAAGACCAGCGCATCGCCCAGGACATCCTGGTCGAAGGCTCGATCGGCAAGGCCAAGTCGGGCCAGGTCGTCAGTGTCGAATTGACCGAACAGCCGATGCGCTTCAAGCAGCCGGTCGGCAAGATCGTTGAAATCCTGGGCTCGCTGGACGACCCCGGCATGGAGATTGAAATCGCCGTGCGTAAGTTCGGCGTGCCGCATGTGTTCTCGGACGCCGCGCTCAAGCAGGCCAACAAGCTGCCGGACCACGTGCGCGACGCCGACCTGGGCGACCGTGTCGACCTGCGCGACGTGCCGATGGTCACCATCGACGGCGAAGACGCGCGCGACTTCGATGACGCGGTCTACTGCGAACCGGTCAAGATCGGCCGCACCAACGCCTACCGCCTGATCGTCGCGATTGCCGACGTCAGCCACTACGTCAAGCCGAACGACGCGCTCGACGCCGACGCGCTGGAGCGCAGCACCTCGGTCTACTTCCCGCGCCGCGTGATTCCGATGCTGCCGGAGAAGCTGTCCAACGGCCTGTGCTCGCTGAACCCGGCGGTCGACCGTTTGACGCTGGTGTGCGACGCGGTCGTCACCGCCAAGGGCGAGATCAAGGCTTACCAGTTCTATCCGGCCGTGATCCACTCGGCCGCGCGCCTGACCTACACCGAAGTGGCCGACATCCTCGGCAACACCAAGGGCCCCGAGGCCGCGCGCCGTCCCGGCATCGTGCCGCACCTGCTGAACCTGTACGAGGTGTACCACGCGCTGCTGAAGGCACGCACCGAACGTGGCGCCATCGACTTCGAGACCACCGAGACCTACATCGTCTGCAACCCGTCCGGCAAGATCGAGAAGATCATCCCGCGCACCCGCAACGACGCCCACCGGCTGATCGAAGAATGCATGTTGACCGCCAACGTCTGCGCGGCCGACCTGCTGATCCGCCACAAGCATCCCGGCACCTACCGCATCCACGCCAGCCCGACCGCTGAAAAGCTCAAGCAGGTGCGCACCTTCCTCAAGCAGGTGGGCCTGAACCTGAACGGCGGCGACAAGCCGACCGCGGGCGACTACGCCGCGCTGATGAAGCAGGTCAAGGAGCGTCCGGACGCGTCGCTGCTGCAGACCATGCTGCTGCGCTCGATGCAACAGGCGGTCTACTCGCCCGACAACATCGGCCACTTCGGCCTGGCGTACGAGGCCTATGCCCACTTCACCAGCCCGATCCGCCGCTATCCGGACTTGCTGACGCACCGCGCCATCAAGGCCATCCTGCTGGGTAAGAAGTACGAGCCGAAAGTGGCCAGCACCAGCGTGCTGAACACCAACGTCTCGAACGCCACCCGCAAGCAGCAGGCCAAGGACAAGGCCGAGGGCAAGGAGAAAAAAGCCGTCGACCTGACCGTGTGGGACGCGCTGGGCGTGCACTGCTCGGCCAACGAGCGCCGCGCCGACGAGGCGTCGCGCGATGTCGAAGCCTGGCTCAAGTGCTACTTCATGCAGGACAAGCTGGGCGAGGAATTCACCGGCATCATCACCGGCGTGACCACCTTCGGCATCTTCGTGCAGTTGGACCAGTTGTTCGTCGAAGGCCTGGTGCACGTGACCGACCTCGGCGCCGACTACTTCCAGTACGACGACGCCCGCCACGAACTGCGCGGCGAACGCACCGGCAAGAGGTTCCAGCTGACCGACCGCGTCAGCGTGCAGGTGGTGCGCGTGGACCTGGAAGCGCGCAAGATCGACCTGCGCCTGGCCGGGGCCGATGCGCCGCCGCCGCGCGCCGAGAAGGGCGACGCGCCGTCCAAGGACCGCAAGACCAACATCAAGCCTGGTCCGGCCGTGCCGAAAGCGCAGCCTGCCAAAGCCGCCGCCAAGCCGGCCGAGGCCAAGCCCGCCGCCAAGTCGCGCGGCGGACGCAAGACTAATGCCGGGGCGGCTGCCCCGGTAGCACCCCGAGCAGCGAAGACTGTCTCAAAAAGTAAAAAGAAGCGATAAATGAGTAAGAATAAAATGATTTTTGGTTTCCACGCCGTGACCTCGCGCTTGCGTCATGAGGCCTCGTCCGTGGAAGAGATTTTTGTCGACATGGGGCGCGACGACCGCCGCATGAAGGACCTGATCGCCAACGCCAAGGCGGCCGGCGTGCGCGTGATGCCGGTTGATTCGGCCCGCCTCGACAAGATCGTCGGCACCCGCCGCCACCAGGGCGTGATCGCGTTTGCCTCGCAGCTGGCGCTGGCGCGCAACCTGGACGAACTGCTGGACGCCATCGAAGGCCCGCCGCTGCTGCTGGTCCTGGACGGCATCACCGATCCGCACAACCTGGGCGCCTGCCTGCGCGTGGCCGACGGTGTCGGCGCGCACGCGGTGATCGTGCCGAAGGACCGCGCGGTGGGCTTGAACGCCACCGCCGCCAAGGTCGCCAGCGGCGCGGCCGAGACCGTGCCGTACATCACCGTCACCAACCTGGCGCGCACGCTGCGCGACCTGAAGGACCGCGACATCTGGCTGATCGGCACCTCCGACGACGGCGAGAAGGGCCTGTACGAAGCCGACTTCACCGGCCCGACCGCGCTGGTCATGGGTTCGGAAGGCGAGGGCATGCGCCGCCTGACGCGCGAGACCTGCGACATGCTGGTCAGCATTCCAATGTTTGGTTCGGTCGAAAGCCTGAACGTATCCGTCGCATCCGGCGTCTGTCTGTACGAGGCACGCCGCCAGCGTATCGCCAAAGAGATTTAAGCGATACGACCAGCCGGCGGCCTGCTACGAGGGCCGCCGGTTCTCCCTCCCTGCAAGCCGCTTCCCAGCAACCACCGACCGAATACGCTACCATGAGCGTTTCAGTTGCAATCCCGTACACCCCATGTTCCATCACCTGCGCCAAGACATCAACAGCATCATCGAACGCGACCCTGCGGCCCGCAACGCCTGGGAAGTGCTGACCTGCTACCCCGGCCTGCAAGCCATCGTCATGCACCGCTGGGCGCACTGGTGCTGGACGCGCAAGATGAAATGGCTGGGGCGCTTCATCTCCTACCTGGCCCGCATCGTCACCGGCATCGAGATCCATCCCGGCGCCACCATCGGCCGCCGCGTCTTCATCGACCACGGCTTCGGCGTGGTGATCGGCGAGACCGCCGAAGTAGGCGACGACTGCACCATCTACCAGGGCGTGACCCTGGGCGGCACTTCGCTGCACACCGGCGCCAAGCGCCATCCGACGCTGGCGCGCGGCGTCATCGTCGGCGCCGGCGCCAAGGTGCTGGGCGGCTTCACGGTGGGCGAGTACGCCAAGGTCGGCTCCAACGCCGTGCTGTTGAAGCCGGTGCCGCCGGGCGCCACGGCGGTCGGCAATCCGGCGCACATCGTGCAGAAGGAACCAGCCTCGGCGGTGAGCGCCACGGCCAACCTGTTCAGCGCCTATGGCGTCACGCCGAACGGCGACGATCCGCTGTCGAAGGCGCTGCACGGCTTGATCAACCACGCCGTGAAACAGGAAGAACAGATCGAACGCATCCTCGCCACCATGAAGGCGGCGGGCTTGCACTGTCAGGGCGTGCCCGACTGTGATAAATTGAATTCAGACCAACTCAACAAACTCGTTGAATAAGGAAGCCGCATATGGAATCGTCGCCCGATGGCGTGGAAGTGCTGGACCCGTTTGAAATCCGCGTGCTGGCCGTGCTGGCCGAGAAGGAAGCGCTGACGCCGGATAACTATCCGCTGTCGCTGAACGCGCTGGTCAACGGCTGTAATCAGCTGTCGAGCCGGGACCCGGTGATGGCGCTGTCGGAAGAGACGGTGGCCGACGTGCTGCAGCGGCTGATGCAGCGCAAGTACGTCAACGGCATCACGCAGGCGGGCGCGCGCGTGACCAAGTACGAGCACCGCATGCGCATCAAATGGTCGCTGGAACAGGACAAGCTGGCCGTGCTGACCATCCTGATGCTGCGCGGCCTGCAAACCGCCGGCGAGATCCGCACCCGCACCGGGCGCCTGCACGAATTCAAATCGGTGGGCGACGTCGAGCTGGCGTTGCAATTCCTGATCGACAAATATCCGCCGCTGGTCTCGCGGCTGGCGCTGGCGCCCGGCACCAAGGAGCCGCGCTACGGCCAGCTGCTCGGCGGCGAAGATGCGCTGGCGCGGGAAGAAACCGCAGCCAGCCTGGGCGGCTCGGTCAGCGCGGCGGGGCAGGGCGGCCGTGTGGCGGCGCTGGAGCACGAAGTCCAGCAACTGCGCCAGCAAGTCGAAGACCTGACCGCGCAGTTCGCTGAATTCCGCAAACAATTCGAATAAAAAATTTGGGGTCAAGTCTGACATTCGGACACGAGCTCTGCTGTAGCACGTCGTTACAGCAGAGCTCGTGTCCGAATGTCAGACTTGACCCCAACGGGTTTACTCGTAGGTGAACTCGATCAGGGCATCGTTCGAGTAGGTTTTGTCGTTCAGCGGCACCGAGTAGTTTTTCCCATCCTCGCCGACCTTCAGCTCCAGCCTGTGCGTGCCATCCACCAGCGTGGCGCTGGCGATCACGCGCTCGCTGCGCATGCTCATGTTGAAGTCCTTGAACGAGCACCAGTCGGTGGTCAGCATGAGGGTGTTGATCGTCGCGCGCAGCAGGAAGGGAATGTAGTTCTTCGCGATCGCGACCAGCACCCGGCACTCCAGCCGGATGTCGCCCAGGCGCCGCATGTCCGCCGGCACGCCGGCGCTGCGCACGTCCGGCATCCAGCCGTAGTAGCTCTTCTTCTGGTTCAGCACCACATCGGCGTTGTCGCGTTCCGCCTCCGCGCTGCGCGGCAGCGTGAAGCTGTGGTCCTCCGCCAGCGGCACCGGGATGTCGGTCTCATTGCCGGACAGCCGCACCACCAGGTTGTCGAAGCTGCCAGCGGGCGCCTTTTTCTTGGCGTGCAGGCGGAAGCGCAGTTGCTGCGCATTCGGCGCCAGCGCGTGCTCGCTGTCGAAGGCGTCCAGGCCGGACAGCATGTAGCGGTAAGGCTGCATTTCCGGGCTGCGGCTGCCGTTGATGACGACAACCTGCGCCGATCCGGTTTCCGTTTCCGCCGCCGTGGCTGGCAGCGCCGCCACGGCGGCCGCCAGCAGCGCGGCGATCATGAAGTGTTTGCCCGCCACGCTTAACCTTCCTCGCGGCGACGACGCATCCAGACGGCGGTGGCGATCATCGCCACGCCGGCCGCGACGCCGAGCCATACGCTGATGCCGCCCAGCGTGGCCCACGAGCCGTGGAAGATGGTTTCCGGCACGGCCATCCGGTGCGCTTCAAGCTGCAGCGGCACATGGTCGGCCTCGAACACGATCCACGATCCGGGAATCGCGCCCAGCAGGATGCGGTCGACGATGCGGGTGATGAACCAGCTGGCGTTGAAGCCCAAGTGCAGCATCTTTTCCGCCCACACCAGCAGCAACGACGCCACCAGCGGCGTGCCGACCGCCCACAGGAACACCTTGGAGCGCACCATGCTCGAGACCATCAACAGCCAGCCCACCGTCGGCAAGGCCCACAGGATATACACCGGCAGCAGGCCCACCACGCGCAGCGGGGTCAGGTAGAGGTCCGGCGACATCAGCATGGCGCCGAACAGGTTGGTGCCGTGCGCCAGCACCGCGCCGCAGGCGGCGAACAGGATCAGCAGCGACAGCACGGTGCCGATCGCGAGCGTGATCAGCGGCGCCACCACCAACGCCAGCACCACCTTGGACAGCACGGTCGAGAAGTCGGACACCGGCAGCGATTTCCAGAACAGGATGCTGCGGTCGCGCCGTTCGTCGTTGAGCGCGCCCAGGCAGTAGAAGAACACCACAAAGCTCAGCACCATCAGCACCGGCATCGCCGACATCATATAGGCCTGCGACATGGTCTCCACGATGCGCGTGCGCGCCGCGCCTTCGATGGTCACGGAGCCGATCGAGACAGCGTCGTCGCCTTCATTGAAGTTGAGGTGGTGGCCCATGATGATGGAGCCGAGCGCCAGCGCCGCGATCAGGGCGGCGATGACGGCGGGCGCCCAGACCAGCATGCCCTTGTGTTCCCACAGCTCGCGCTTGATCAGCCATTTCATCGTTTTCATGCGTAGGTTCCTTTCATCGTTGCGACAAACAGGTCGGCGACGCTGGGCGTGCGCAGTTCCCCGAAGGTCGACAGTTGCATGCGCGGCACGCCATCGAACAGCATGATGGGCTTGCCGAACACGGTGCGCTGGCTCATCGGCTGCAGCGCGTTGGCGGCCGCGACGAACTGCGGCTCGACCATCACTTCGGTGAAGCGCTCGCCCACCTCGTCCATCGACGCCGCTAGCGAGATCTTGCCGTCCTGGATGAACATCAGGTCGGTGAGGATGTGCTCGACTTCCTCGATCTGGTGGGTGGTGATCAGGATGGTCTTGTTCTCGTCGAAGTAGTCTTCCAGCAGGTTCTGGTAGAACTGCTTGCGGTACAGGATGTCCAGGCCCAGCGTGGGTTCATCGAGCACCAGCAGCTTGGCGTCGATCGCCATCACCAGCGCCAGGTGCAGCTGCACCACCATGCCCTTGGACATGGCCTTGACCTTCATGTTCGGGCTGAGCTTGGTGTTGGCCAGGTATTTCTCGGCCTTGCTGCGGTTGAAGCGCGGATGCACGCCTTCCACGAAGTCGATCGCGTCCTTGACCTTGAGCCACTTCGGCAGGATGGCGACGTCGGCGATGAAGCAGACCTCGTTCATCAGCGCGTCGCGCTGGCTGCGCGGATCCATGCCCAGCACCGTCAGCTCGCCTTCGAACTGGGTCAGGCCGAGGATGGCCTTGAGGGTGGTGGTCTTGCCGGAACCGTTGGGGCCGATCAGACCGACGATGCGGCCTGCCTCGACCGTGAAGCTGGCGCCGTTCAGCGCGGCCTGCTTGCCGTAGGTTTTGCTGAGGTTGCCAGCCGTGATGACCGCGCTCATGACGCACCTCCGGGGGCGATAGGCTTGAGCAGGGTTTCCAGTTCCAGGCCCAGGCGGCGGATGCGTTCGAGCATCAGCGGCCATTCTTCGTTCAGGAAGCGTTCGCGTTCAGTGGCCAGCAGTTTGTCGCGGGCGCCGTCAGTGACGTACATACCTAGTCCCCTTCTTTTTTCTACGAGCGTTTCGTCCACCAGTTCCTGGTAGGCGCGAGATACGGTGATCGGATTGAGTTGGTAATCGGCGGCCACCTGCCTTACGGAGGGCAGGGCGTCGCCGGGCTTGAGGAGGCCGTCGAGCACCATGCCGATGACCTTGTCCTTGAGCTGCCGATAAATCGGCGCATTGTCATTCCAGCCTATCGTGGACATACATGTGGTCCCCTTGATGTGTGTTAATGGAGTGGTGTTGTAGTGAACTATAACACTAGGATTTGAAAAAGCAAGCGCTTCATGTCTTATGTTGTTTTTTTCATCAGTGTCAGCGCGTTGGGCAGGGCGGCGCCGCTGGCGGTGTTGTCGAAGATGATCCAGCCGTCCTTGCCGGCCAGGTAGGCCGCGACGCTGTCGAGGTATTCGTCCGAGTACGACGAATAGTACATGCGCGGGCTGCCGTGCAGCCGGGCGTAGACCATGTCGCCGGTCGGCACGTGGGGGCCGGGCTGGCCGGCGGGCGGATCGGCGATCACCCTGGCGATGTTGTGGGCTTGCAGCAGCGCGGTGCCTGTCGCGGCGAACCAGCTCGGGTGGCGGGCCTCGCAGGCGATGGCGCAGCGGAACAGGGCGGCCAGGCGGGCGAACAGCGCGTCGGCCAGCGCGGTATCCAGCGCCAGGCTGGGCGGCAGTTGCACCAGCAGGCAGCCCAGCTTGGCGCCGAGGCCGCCTACCTCGCCGGCAAAGCGATCCAGCAGCTCATTGATGTCCTTGAGCCGGTGGTCGTGCGTGATGCTGCGCGGCAGCTTGACCGAGAAGCGGAAATCCTCCGGCACGTCGTCGGCCCAGCGCGCATAGGTCGAGGCCTGGTGCGGCCGGTAGAACGAGGAGTTGATCTCGACCGCGTTCATGACGCGGGCGTAGCGCTGCAGGTGGCTGCCTTCGGAGGCAAAATACGGGGCCGACGCACGGTCGATACTCCAGCTTGCGCAGCCAATTCGTGTGTGGGTCATAATGTGGGCGATCCGCTAATTTCAGAAAGTCGACATGACCGATCTTAAACGTTACGCCCGAATTGCCGCGCCGCTTATGCTGGCGGGCCTGCTGGCCGCCTGCTCGACGCTGATCGGCCCGCGCCAGGTGGAGCTGCCGCAGGCGCGCCTGCAGCAGAACCTGGACCACAAGTTCCCCGTGCGCCATCGCGTGCTGGGCGTGTTCGAAGTGGAGCTGAGCCATCCGCAGCTGGACATCCTGGCCGAGAACGACCGCGTGGTGCTGACGCTGGACGTGAACGTGGCGCCGCTGCTGGCGCGCCAGTCGTGGCATGGCAGCATGGCGGTATCTGGCCGCCTGAAGGTGGACAATGTGCGCAACGTCATCTACATCAGCGATGCGCACGTGGACCGCTTCATGGTCGACGGCATGGACGAGGGCAAGCAGAACCAGATCGCCAGCGTGGCCAACCTGCTGGGCGAGAACACCCTCAAGGATGTGCCGGTCCACACCTTCCGGCCGGAGGACCTGCGCTACGCCGGCGTGCAGTTCGTGCTGACCGGGATCAGCACCAAGCCCGGCGCGCTGGTCGCCAACCTGCAGCCGGCGCAATAAGCGTCAGACGAAGCCGAGGTTGCGCGCGCTGGCGTTGTAGTTGGCCAGGTTGGGCAACATGGCCAGCAGGTCGGTGTTCGACACCCCCAGCCAGCTGCCCAGCGTGGCCGCGTACTGCTCGATCGACGTGGTCGGCAGCAGGCGGCCCTGGCCGACATCGTCCGGGCCGTTGCTGGCCACCACCGGCGCCTTGCCGTAGTAGCGGCCGCCCTTGACGGCGCCGCCCAGCATGAAGTGCATGCTGCCCCAGCCGTGGTCCGAACCGTCGTTGTTGCCGCTCAGCGTGCGGCCGAAGTCGGACGCGGTGAAGGCCGTCACCTGGTTGGCCACGCCCAGCTCGACCGTGCTCTGGTAGAAGGCCGCCATCGCGTCGGCCACACTTTTCAGCAGGCCTGGATGCACCTTGACCAGGCCGTCGTGCGTATCGAAGCCGCCCATCGACACAAAGAACACCTGCCGCTTGGCGCCCAGCGTCGACGCGCACGAGATCATGCGCGCCACCATCTTCAGCTGGTCACCCAGGTTGTTATTGGTGGGGAAGGCCGTGTTGATGACCGGTGCGCCGGCCAGCGCCGAGGTCAGCACGTCGTTGGCGGAGATGGCCCGTTGCGTCACGCTCGCGTAATCGGACTGCATCAGGTTGCTGTGCTGTTGCGTGATCAGCGTGCGCAGCGCGCTGCTGCAACTGGCCGAGCCGAACAGCGGGCTTTGCAAAGCGCTGAACGGCACCGAGCCCTTGGTCGAAACCTGGTACTGCACCGCCTCCTTCCCGGACAGGTACACCGCGTTGCCGGAGACGTTGACGCACGTGAAGGTGGCGTTGCCGTTGCCCGATTCGAACAGGTCGCCCATGCGTCCGCCCCAGCCCGAGGTCGCGCCTTCCGGCATCGACGATTGCCATTCGGATTGCTGGTCGTTGTGCGAGAACAGCTTGGACGGCAGCGGCACGGACTTGGCCAGGTACTGCTGCTTGCTGGTCGGATGCACCAGCGTGCCGACGTTGAGCAGCACGCCCATCTTGCCGGCGTTGAAGATCGGCAGCAGCGGCGCCAGTTCCGGCGCCAGCGCGTACTGGTGAGCCACGCCGTTGACGTCGACCGGCGGCGCGCCCGTGTTGAGCACGGTGGCCGACAGCGCGCTCTGCTGGTAGGCCAGCGTCGGGCGCAGCGCGTAGTAGGCATTGTAGCTGGCGGCGTCGTACGGCACCAGCGTGTTGGCGTAGTCGTTGCCGCCATACAGGAACACGCAGACGATGGCCTTGTAGTCGCTGGCGGTAGCGGCCGAGGCTTCGGCCATCGCGGCCAGGTTGACGGCCAGCGGCGCGGCCACGCCGCTCATGGCCAGCATCGAGGCGCGTTGCAGGAAGGCGCGGCGGGAAGAGTTGGTGGTCATGGCGGCTTCCTATAATTGAACGAGGTATTCCGGCGCGGCCATGACCAGCGTCAGCGCGGCGTAGATGCGGTTGTGCAGCGCGGCGTCGGTCTTGGCGGACATGGTGTCGATGGCGCCGCGTATCAGGCCGACGCTGGCGCTGCCCAGCTGGCCGGCCGCCAGCACGGTGTTGATTTCGTCGACCAGCGCCTGGCCGTTGGCGGCCAGCGGCAGCAGGCTGCTGTAGTCGGGCAGCACATCGCCGACGCCCTTGCTGACCGCGCGCTGCATATAGTTGACGTAGCCGACCACCGAGGTCTCATTGATCAGCTGGAACTCCGGCGCCAGCAGCCCGGCCTTGGAGACCGCGCTGTTGGGCGGCACGTAGCCGGGACGGTAGAAGTTGAACACCGACGGCGAACGCAGCGGACTCTGGCCCAGCCGGCTGGCGGCATCGCTGGTGTTGCCGATGGCCCAGGCGTCGCTGGCGGAGTTGGCGCTGTAGGCGCGCGCCCAGCCGATGAAGCGCAGCATGGGCTCGCGCAGCTTGCCGGCGCCGGGCACGTTCAGGCTGTCGCTGCGCGCCTCGGGGTCGAGCAGCAGCGCCCGCACCACCGCCGCCAGGTTGCCCTTGACGCCACGGCTGTCGCTGTTGAACACGGCGGCCACGCGCGCCACGTAGGCCGGCGAGGGATTACTGGTCACCAGTTTCTGGATCAGCTGGCGGCTGATGAAGGGCGCCACGTTGGGATGGGCGTAGATGATGTCCAGCGCCGCCTTCAGCGCGTCGGCGCCGGACAGGCCGGCCGGCACGGTGCTGCCGAGGAAGGTGGAGGCGCCGGTCTCGTGCCGCTTGGCCACCTGCGCCATCGGCCGGCGCAGGAAGTCGGGCGTGTTGGCGTCCAGGCCGGCCATGTCGAAGTCCCAGCCGGTGAACACGCGGGCCAGGCCGGTGATGTCGCTCAGGCCGTAGGTTTCCCTGGGCGCGCCGTTGTTGTCCAGCTTGGGCGTGCCGTCGAGGTTCAGCTGGATCAGGCCGATGCTGAACAGCTGCATCAGTTCGCGCGCGTAGTTTTCGTCGGGCAGGGCGCCGGTGGTGGGGTTCTGCTTGGCGTTGCCGCGGAAGGTCAGGTACTGGCCCATCGGCGCGCTGGTCGAGATCGCGCCCAGCAGCGCGCGGTAGTTGCCGAAGGCGTAGCCTTCCAGCAGGTCCAGGTAGGCCGCCGCCGAGAACGCGCGCCAGCCGCCGCCGACCAGCCCGTCGATCGCCACCACGCAGATTTCCGACAGCGCCAGCGTGACGCGCTGGCGCAGCGTGTCCGGCGCGCTGATCAGCTTGCGCCACGCGCAGGCGTCGAAGCCGTTCTCGGAGTTGCGGTTGGTGAGGGCGTTGTAGCCCTTGGCCACCAGCCAGTCCCAGCGGTTGCCGGAACGCGGCGCGGCCAGCTGCGCGTCGATCCAGCCGGCGTAGCCCAGCGATTGCACCTTGGCGATCTCGGCGCGGTTGGCTCCCATCGAGGCTTGCGCCAGGAAGCGGGCGGCGGCGGCCGCGGTCGGTGTCGGGGTCATGACGGTGATCTCCAGGAAGGCGCTCAGACATTGCTGTGTGGTAATTTATGCCGAGTCCGCTTGTTGTGCCACCGAAATTTTGTAACGTACCATTTCGCTGCAACGCTTGCTTGACGGGATGGACACACTTTGCGCAGTCGGCTTGACGCCGTTTTCCTGCATTTCGCGCCGTGCCGCTGCATTTCGTCGCATCGCGCTCCGCGCCGGCGCCGCGCCCGGCATAGTGGCACCACCTTAACCAGCCATGCGGAGCGAATCATGATTGCGCAAATCGTCACCCACACACCTACCTACGTCTGGGCCTTGCTGGCCTTCCTGCTGTACCGCGGCGTGCTGGCCAGTCGCGACCGCGAACTGGCGATGCGGGCGCTGTTCATCATCCCGGCGGTGATGATCGGCCTGTCGTTGTCGAGCATGAGCGGACACGGCGCGCTGGGCGGCGGCGTCTGGGCCGTGTGGTTGGTGGGCGTGCTGGCCGGCGCGGCGGTGACGTGGCGGCTCGGCAGCGGCACGCCCATCGTGGTCGACCGCGCCGCCGGCACCGTGCGCCATCGCGGCAGCTGGATGCCGCTGATGCTGATGATCGCCATCTTCTGCACCAAGTACGCGGTGGCGGTGACCACGGCCCTGCATCCAGAACTGGCGCAGAACCTGGTGTTTGCCACGGCGGTCACCTTGCTGTTCGGCTTGTTCAACGGTGTGTTCGTCGGCCGCCTGGCGCGCTACGTCGCAGCCTGGCTGGCCCAGCCGGAACCCGCCGTGGCTTAATGAATTTGCAAGTTTCCTTGTGGTGCGGGGCAAGAGCTTCTACAATTCGCGGCATCGATGAAATGTTGGAGTTGGCCTCATGACCATATTTGGAATTGGATTGCACGTGCTGGTGGCGCTGTTCTTCGCCGTCCACGTGATTCGCAGCGGGCAGCAGATGTACTGGCTGATGATTTTGTTCGCGTTTCCCGGACTGGGCAGCATCGTCTACTTCCTCGCCATCTACCTGCCGGACTCCAGGCTGCAGCACGGCGCCCGCAAGGTGGTGACGGCGGCGGCCCGTACGCTCGATCCGGGCCGTGAACTGCGCGAGGCGCGCGACGCCTACGCCTACACGCCGACCGCGCAAAACCAGATGCGCCTGGCCACCGCGCAGCTGGAGGCGGGCAACGCCGACGAGGCGGCCGCCACCTACGAGGCTTGCCTGCAGGGGCCGTTTTCCGGCGACCTGGAAATCCGCTTTGGCGCCGCGCGCGCCACGATGGCTTGTGGCCGCGCCGCCGCCGCGGTGACGCATCTGCAAACCATCCGCGCCGCCGACGCCAATTTCCGTGGCGAGCAAGTGTCGCTGCTGCTGGCCCAGGCGCTGGCCGCGGCCGGCAGGCAGGACGAGGCGAGGGCTGAGTTCGAGTTCGCGCTTGGCCGCTACAACAGCTTTGCCGCGCAGGCCGAGTTCGCGATCTGGGCGGCCGGCGTTGGCGACGCGGCACGCGCCAGCCAGCTGCATGCCGAGCTGCAGCGCACGATGGAACGCTGGACCCGCCACACCCGCGAGTTGAACCAGGAATTGATACGCCGCCTGAACGCGGCGATGGCCGGCGTCAAGCGCTGATCATTTTTGCCGGGCGCTGTGGCCCGGGTTGTAGGCGCCGCCGGTCGCGGCGATGGCCTGGTTGAGTTTGGCCATGGTCTCGGCCGGCACGTCCTTGCTGCACAGGATGTAGCGCTTCATCCCCGGCGGCATGTCGGGGAAATCGCGGCGCACCGCCGTCTGCGGCGTGGTTTCGCGCGCACGGAAATAGTCCCAATCCTCGCGGTCCACAAACATGAACGAGGCGCGCCCCACCGTGAGCATGCGCATCATCAGCGTGGCCTCCACCGTGCGGCTCATGATGCGGTTCTTGCTGCCTTTGATCATCTGGTCCAGCGTCGGGCCGTAGGACACGCCGTCCACCAGGCCCAGCGTCAGCTCGGGATCGCTCAGCAGCGAGCTCAGCGTGGGATGCGCGGCCACCTTGTCCACATAGGCCGGCGCGATCAGCACGCTTTGCGGCAGGTCTTCATGGATGGCGGCGGTGAACTGTGCGACCTCCTCGCGCTCGGGCAGGCGGTACCAGCTGATCGAGCAGTAGTTCCTGGCGCCGTGCTTGAAGTTGGCCCAGATGCGCTTCTGCGGCTCGGTGATGAACTGCGCGGGGACGCCGGCGACATTGAAGATATTCTTCACGCGCTCCAGCAGGAATCCCTTGGGCTCGCCGTTCTCCTGGTAGTGATAGGGCGGCTTGTCGCGCCAGACCACCGTCAGCGGCTGCGGTGCGCACCAGGCGCTGCCGCCCGAAAGCACCGTGGCGACAAGAAGACTGCTTTGAAAAAAGATGCGGAAGGTCATGCGCCGATTATAGGGCCATCCGCTGTGCCAAAACCATAAGTGTGGCAAACTGTTGCTCCTTTGATAAATGGGAGACCCATGGACGCCTTGTTGCCCGCCTTTGTCGCCGCCAGCGACGTCATCGATTTTCACCATCCCGACGTGGAGCGCCTGGCGCGCTCGCTGCGGGCCGACACGCCGCGCGCGACGGCGCAGCGCTGCTTCGAATGGGTGCGCGACCGCATCGAGCACAGCATCGATTACCAGCGCGACGAGGTCAGCTGCGACGCCTCGCAGGCGCTGGCGCTGGGCACCGGCCTATGCATGGCCAAGAGCCATCTGCTGGTGGCGCTGTGGCGCGCCAACGGCATCCCGTCCGGCTTCTGCTACCAGCGTTTGACGCTGCGCGACGCCAACTCGCCGTTCTGCACGCACGGCCTGGTGGCGGTCTGGCTGGAGGAGGGCGGCTGGTATCGCTGCGACGCGCGCGGCAACAAGGCCACCGTGCATTGCGAGTTCACGCCGGGCGCGGAGAACCTGGCCTTCCCGGTGGTGACGCCGGGCGAGCAGCTGTATCCGCAGGTGTGGGCGCAGCCCTGGCCGGAGCTGGTGCGGCGCATGCGCGAACTGCCGTCGATCGCGGCCTACTGCGAGACGCCGATCGACGCCGCGCCGCCGCAAGACGGCGTGGCTGTTACGCTGGAATGACGGTGCCGTCGAGGCCGTGGCGCGTGATGACGCCGTGGCTGTCGATGGCGATCCAGCCGCCGCGCGGGGGCGTGGCATCCGGCTCCCAGTCCGGCAGCACGTAGCGGCGCTTGCCGTCGACGATGTGCAGGGCCGGGCGGTGGGTATGGCCGTGGATCATGACGTCGGTGCCGGTGGCGGCGAACACGTCGCGGATCGCCTGCGGCGTCACATCCATGATCTCGTAGGATTTGCTGCCCTGGTCCTTGCGGCTGTTCTCGCGCATGCCGGCGATGATGGCCTTGCGCTGCGCCAGCGGCATCGCCACGAACTGCTGCTGCCACGCGGGCTGCCGCACCATGGCGCGGAATTCCATGTACTTGACGTCCTCGGTGCACTGGGCGTCGCCATGCAGCACCACCAGGCGCTGGCCGCCGATCTCGGTCACGTGCGTTTCCGGCAGCAGGGTCAGGCCTGCCACGGCGGCGAACTGCGCGCCGACCAGGAAGTCGCGGTTGCCGGCGATCCAGTAGACGGCCACGCCCGCATCGCTCACGCTGCGCAGCGCGGCAATGATCCGTTGATGGAAGGGATCGCTGATGTCGTCGTCGCCGGCCCAGTATTCAAACAGGTCGCCGAGCAGGTACAACTGCTGCGCGCGCCGCGCGTGCCGCTCCAGGAAGTCGAAGAACGCCGTGCTGGTGGCGGGATGCGCGGGCTGCAGGTGCAGGTCGGAGATGAACAGCGCGCAGGCCTGGCCCGCGCGCATGTTGGCGTCGCTCATTAATTAAGCGGCCAGTTCGATCTTCTCGATGATGATGTCTTCTGCAGGCACGTCGGCGAACATGCCGCTGCGGGTGGTCTTGACCTTCTTGATGGCGTCAACCACTTCGGTGCCTTCGATGACTTTGCCGAACACGGCGTAGCCCCAGCCGTCCTGGCCTGGGTAGTCCAGGAAGGAGTTGTTCTTCACGTTGATGAAGAATTGGGCCGATGCCGAGTGCGGCGCCGAGGTGCGGGCCATGGCCAGCGTGTAGGTGTCGTTCTTGAGGCCGTTCTTGGCTTCGTTCTCGACGGTCTCGTCGGCTGGCTTCTGTTTCATGCCTGGCTCGAAACCGCCGCCCTGGATCATGAAGCCGTCGATCACGCGGTGGAAGATGGTGTTGCTGTAGTGGCCGGCTTCCATGTACTTCAGGAAGTTGGCTACCGATTTAGGCGCTTTCTCGTCGTTCAGTTCGACGGTCATGTTGCCCTTGTTGGTGGTGATGATTACGTTGGTCATGTTGTTATCCTGAGTAGTGGTAAAAATTACATCCGAAATACGGCAGGCCGCTATTTTACAGTTTTGGCTGGATTGGGGTCTTCAAAATCGTCGCCGACTTGATGACGACCGGGATCACCGGGATGTTCTGGAAGATGCCCTTGTCGTCGACCAGCACGCCCTTGATCTTGTCGACCACCTCCTGGCCCTTGATGACCTTGCCGAACACCGTGTAGCCGAAGCCGTCGCGGCCGGGGTAGTTCAGGGCGTCGTTGTCGGCCACGTTGATGAAGAACTGCGACGTCGCCGAGTTGGGATCGCCGGTGCGGGCCATGGCCAGCGTGTAGGTGTTGTTGGTCAGGCCGTTCTGCGATTCGATCGGCACCGGCGGATTGGTTTTCTTTTGCTTGAGCTTCTCGTCGAAGCCGCCGCCCTGGATCATGAAGCCGTCGATCACGCGGTGGAAGATGGTGCCTTTGTAGAAGCCGGACTTCACGTAGGTCAGGAAGTTGTCGACCGACTTGGGCGCCTTCTCGTGGTTCAGCTCGACCACGATGTCGCCCATCGAGGTCTTGATTTCCACTTGCGGCGTGGGATTGGCCGGGGCCGGCGTGGCCGCCAGCGCGGCGCCGGACAGGGCGACGCCGGCAAACAAGGTCATCAGTTTGGCGAACAGCGATGGCTGGGTTTGGTGCATTGTTGCTTCCTCGTGGTGGTTTAAACTGGCTGACTTGCCAAAAATCCTCAGTCAGATTGGGTCTATGCTGTTTTTATCAATGCTATACTTGTTCATTCTACCCCTTAGAAGGTGGAAAGAATAACACCCGAGTGTCAGCCGGTCTCCAATGCGATACGACGAATGCCAGGTGCGCGCCCACTGCGCCGCGCCCGGTTCCCGTATTGCCCGTGGCCGCGGCACGCGCTTAAAAGAGAATACGCAAGAGCCCGATGAGCAATTTAAAGATTTACAACACGCTGGCGCGTGACAAGCAGACATTCGTACCCATCGAGGCAGGCAAAGTCCGCATGTACGTCTGCGGCATGACCATCTACGACTACTGCCACATCGGCCACGCCCGCATGATGATGGCGTTCGACGTGATGTACCGCTGGCTGATGGCCTCCGGCTACGAGGTCACGTACGCGCGCAACATCACCGACATCGACGACAAGATCATCAAGCGCGCGGTCGAGAACGGCGAGACCATCTCGCAGCTGACCACGCGCTTCACCCGCTACATGGACGAGGACACCGGCGCGCTGGGCATCCTGCCGGCCACGCTGGTGCCGCGCGCGACCGAATACGTGCCGCAGATGCTGGCGCTGATCGAGACGCTGGAATCGAAGGACCTGGCCTACCAGGGTGCGGACGGCGACGTCAACTACGCGGTGCGCAACTTCCCCAACTACGGCAAGCTGTCCGGCAAGTCGCTGGACGACCTGCGCGCCGGCGAGCGCGTCGACGTCAACACCGGCAAGCGCGATCCGCTGGACTTCGTGCTGTGGAAGGCGTCCAAGGAGTCCGAGCCGGACGAGGTCAAGTGGGATTCCAAGTGGGGCAAGGGCCGTCCGGGCTGGCACATCGAGTGCTCGGCCATGTGCTCTGCGCTGCTGGGCGAGCACTTCGACATCCACGGCGGCGGCGCGGACCTGCAGTTCCCGCACCACGAAAACGAGATCGCGCAGTCGGAAGGCGCGTTCGGCCACACCATGGTCAACTACTGGGTGCACAACGGCTTCGTGCGCGTGGATAACGAGAAGATGTCCAAATCGCTGGGCAACTTCTTCACCATCCGCGACGTGCTCAAGAAGTACGACGCCGAAGTGGTGCGCTTCTTCATCCTGCGCGCCCACTACCGAAGCCCGCTGAACTACTCGGACGCCCACCTGGACGACGCGCGCGTCGCGCTGACCCGCCTGTACACCGCGCTGGACGGCGTGGAAGGCGACGGCCTGCCGCTGGACTGGAGCGAGCCGTACGCGGTGCGCTTCGCCGAGGCGATGGACGACGACTTCAACACGCCGGTGGCGCTGGCCGTGCTGTTCGACCTGGTGAGCGAGCTCAACAAATCGAAATCGCCGGCCGTGGCGCGCCAGCTGAAGGCGCTGGCCGGCGTGATCGGCCTGCTAGCCCGCACGCCGCAGCAGTTCCGCCAGGCCGCCGTCGGCGACACCGACGCCGCCGGCGACGCCGCCATCGACGAGCAGATCGCCAAGCGCATCGAAGCCAAGAAGGCGCGCAACTTCGCCGAATCGGACAAGATCCGCGCCGAGCTGCTGACGGCCGGCATCATCCTCGAAGACAAGCCTGACGGCACGACCAACTGGCGCCGCGCATAATGGTCACCGCCAAGGATAACGAGGGCGCAGGCGGCCCGGTATCGGCCGTGCCGCCGTACTGGGAAGAGGCCAAGATCGAGCTCATGAAGCGGGACCGCATCATGAAAAAGCTGATCCCGCAATTTGGCGACCTGCACCTGGTCGGCCATGACGACCCGTTTACCACCTTGGCGCGTTCCATCGTCGGCCAGCAAGTGACCACCAAGGCGGCCGACACCGCCTGGAAAAAACTGCTCCAGGTCAGTCCGAAGTGCACGCCGGCGCAGATCATCAAGGCCGGCGCCGAGCAATTGGCGGGCTGCGGCCTGTCCAAGCGCAAGACCGAATACATCCTCGACCTGGCCGACCACTTCAAGAACAAGCGCGTCCACACCAGCCAGTGGGACCAGATGGATGACGAAGCCGTCATCGCCGAGCTGGTGCAGATCCGCGGCATCGGCCGCTGGACAGCCGAGATGTTTTTGATATTTAATCTGCTGCGGCCCAACGTTTTGCCGCTCGATGACCCCGGCCTGATCCAGGGCATCAGCCAGAATTATTTTTCCGGCGAACCTGTCTCCCGCAGCGATGCGCGCGAGGTCTCGGCCAATTGGGAGCCCTGGCGCACGGTCGCCACCTGGTACTTATGGCGTAGCCTGGACCCGGTTGCTGTAGAATAGATGCTCTAATCGCTGTGCGAGGCATTTTTGTGCCCGCATGGCTGAGAATAAACACGGAGGTACAATGACCAAAACGACTTTCCTCAACTTTGAGCAACCGATCGCCGAACTCGATGGCAAAATCGAAGAGCTGCGTTTCGTGCAGGACGATTCGGCTGTCGACATCTCTGAGGAGATCGACCGTCTGGCCAAAAAAAGCCAGCAACTGACCAAAGACATCTACGCCAAGCTGACCCCCTGGCAGGTCGCGCAGATCGCGCGCCACCCGCAGCGTCCATACACCATGGACTATGTGAATGAAATCTTCACCGACTTCCACGAACTGCACGGCGACCGCAGCTATGCGGACGACCTGTCCGTGGTGGGCGGCCTGGCGCGCTTCAACGGCCAGGCTTGCATGGTCATCGGCCACCAGAAGGGCCGCGACACCAAAGAGCGCGCCATGCGCAACTTCGGCATGCCGAAGCCGGAAGGCTACCGCAAGGCCATGCGCCTGATGAAGCTGGCCGAGAAGTTCGGCATCCCGATCTTCACCTTCGTCGATACACCGGGCGCGTTCCCCGGCATCGACGCGGAAGAGCGCGGCCAGTCGGAAGCGATCGGCCACAACCTGTACGTGATGGCGGAACTGAAAGTGCCGCTGATCGCCACCATCATCGGCGAAGGCGGCTCCGGCGGCGCGCTGGCGATCGCGGTGGGCGACGCGGTGCTGATGCTGCAATACGCGACCTACTCGGTGATCTCGCCGGAAGGCTGCGCCTCGATCCTGTGGAAGACCTCCGAACGCGCCGCCGATGCGGCGGAAGCGCTGGGCCTGACCGCGCACCGCCTGAAGGCCATGGGCCTGATCGACAAGATCGTCAGCGAACCGCTGGGCGGCGCGCACCGCGATCCGAAGCAGATGGCCACGCTGCTCAAGCGTGCGCTGGCTGATTCGCTGCGCCAGTTCCACGGCATGAAGACCAAGGACCTGCTGGAAGCGCGTCACGAAAAGCTGATGAGCTACGGTAAGTTCAAAGAAACCACGCCGCAAGAGTAATCGCGCGCGGCACGACACCACGACCGGGGGCCCTTGCCCCCGGTTTGCATTTTGGAGCAGCAATTGAAGAAGCAACAGATACCGACCTTGTCCTCAACCTTCGAACAGGCCGTCACGGCGGCGCTGGCGCTGCAGGGGGAGGGCGGCGCACGCATGGCCGTGGCCCTCAGCGGCGGCCTCGACTCGTCGGCGCTGCTCCACCTCGCGCACGCCTACGCTCAGGCGCATGGCGTGGCCTTGTACGCCTTCCACATCCACCACGGCCTCAGCGCCAACGCCGACGCGTGGCTGGCGCACTGCGAGCAAGCCTGCGCCGCGCTCGGCGTCACGTTCGAAGCGCGCCGCGTGCAGCTGGCCAACCAGCAAAAGAGCGGCACCGAAGCGGCCGCCCGCAAGGTGCGCTACGCCGCGCTGGGCGCGCTGTGCGCCGCGCACGAGGTCAAGCTGCTGCTGACCGCGCACCACCTCGACGACCAGGCCGAGACCGTGCTGCTGCAACTGCTGCGCGGCTCCGGCCCGGCCGGCCTGTCCGGCATGGACGCCGCAAACGCCGCGCCCGAACTGCTGGCCAATCCCGATCTGGTGATGGCGCGTCCGCTGCTGCCGGCCTCGCGCAAGCAACTGGCCGCGTATGTGGCCGAACACAACATCGCCTACATCAATGATGAATCCAACGACGACCCGCGCTTCGCCCGCAACGCGTTGCGCCACAAGGTGATGCCGGCGCTGGACGAGGCCTTCCCCGGCTACCAGGAACGCTTCGCGCGCAGCGCCCAGCACGCGCAATCGGCCCAACGCCTGCTGACCGAGTTGGCGCAGCAGGACCTTGCGCTGTGCCTGGTCGACGACTGCATCGACATCGCCAAGCTGCGCATGCTGAGCCTGGACCGCGGCTACAACATGCTGCGCCACTGGTTCGGCACCCGCCAGCTGCGCATGCCGAGCGCGGCGTGGCTGGCCGAGATGGTGGCCCAGCTGCTGGAGGCGCGCGACGGCGCCCAGCCGCTGGTCACGCACCCCGACTGCCACGTCCGCCGCCATCGCGACCGCCTGCACATCACGCCCAAGCTGGCCGACCTGGAAGGCACGCGCGAAGACGAGTTCGACAAGACGCCGGGCACCACCTTCCACTGGAACGGCGAAACCGAGCTGGCCTTCCCGGCCTACGGCGGCGTGTTGCATTTCGACCCGGCCGGCGAAGGCGAGGGCGGCTTGGCTGCCGACTGGCTGCGCGGCCAACCGTTGCTGATCGAATTCCGCAAGGGCGGCGAGCGCCTCAAGCCGGCCCACAACCGGCCGACGCGCGGACTCAAGTATCATTACCAGGCGCTGGACATTCCAGCCTGGGAGCGCTCGCGCCTGCCAGTGGTCAGCGCCCGCAAGCAGGTGTTGTTCGCGGCCGGGGTGGGCATGGATTGCAATCACCTGGTGGATGAAGGCGCTTCACGCTGGCGGCTGCGTTGGCAGGCTGTATAGACAATCGGGCTCATGTGCCGAATTTTGTATGTAGATATGTCTATTCGGTATGACATTATGAGTTTTTTGACTTGTTATTTTGCAGTGCGGCATGTAGAGTTAAGGGTTCCATTTACCTTTATTTGAGCGGAAAACTCACTGTTATGGCTTTAATCGTGCACAAATACGGCGGTACGTCGATGGGTTCGACGGACCGTATCAAGAACGTGGCGCAGCGTGTCGCCAAGTGGCATGACGCCGGGCACCGCATCGTCGTCGTACCGTCCGCCATGTCCGGCGAGACCAATCGCCTGATCGCGCTGGCCAAGGAAATCCAGGCCCAGCCGGATCCACGCGAGCTGGACATGATCGCCTCCACCGGCGAGCAGGTGTCGGTCGGCCTGCTGTCGATGGCGCTGCTGGCGATCGGCAAAAAGGCCGTGTCCTACGCCGGCTGGCAAGTCGCGATTAAAACCGATTCCGCTTTCACCAAGGCCCGTATCCAGTCGATCGACAACGAGAAGGTCAACCGCGACCTGGACGACGGCAAGATCGTCATCATCACCGGCTTCCAGGGCGTGGACGAGGGCGGCAACATCTCGACCCTCGGCCGCGGCGGCTCGGACACCTCCGCCGTGGCGATCGCCGCCGCGATGAAGGCCGACGAATGCCTGATCTTCACCGACGTCGACGGCGTCTACACGACCGACCCGCGCGTGGTGTCGGAAGCGCGCCGCCTGAAGGCGATCACGTTCGAGGAAATGCTGGAACTGGCGTCGCTGGGCTCGAAAGTGCTGCAGACCCGCTCGGTGGAATTCGCCGGCAACTACCGCGTGCCGACCCGCGTACTGTCGTCGCTGACCGACCCAATGCTGGACCTGGAAGTAGAAGCCAACTCGGGCACCCTGATTTCGTTTGAGGAAGACACACACATGGAACAAGCAGTCATCTCCGGTATCGCGTTCAACCGCGATGAGGCCAAAATCACCGTGCTGGGCGTGCCAGACCGTCCAGGCGTGGCGTACCACATCCTGGGCCCGGTGGCCGACGCCAACATCGAAGTCGACATGATCATACAGAATCAGTCGGTCGACGGTAAAACGGACTTCACCTTCACCGTCTCGCGCAACGACTACCAGCGCGCCATCGACGTGCTCAACAGCACCAAGGCGGAACTGGGCGCGGCCAGCATCACCGGCGACGCCAAGGTCTCGAAGATCTCGGTGGTGGGCGTGGGCATGCGCTCGCACGTGGGCGTGGCCTCGCAGATGTTCCGCACCCTGTCGGAAGAGGGCATCAACATCATGATGATCTCCACGTCCGAGATCAAGATTTCGGTGCTGATCGACGAAAAATACATGGAGCTGGCCGTTCGCGCGCTGCACAAGGCCTTCGAGCTGGAGAAGGCATAATTTTTTCGAAAAATATCGTCAGGTAGCCTTGACCAAAGTGGTCTCGCTCTATACTATGACGGTCGTCTGCTCTAGCGCAGTTTGGTAGAAAAGACATAGTTGAGTAATCGACTAGGAGACGTGGCCGAGTGGCCGAAGGCACATCCCTGCTAAGGATGCATACGGCTTATACCTGTATCGTGGGTTCGAATCCCACCGTCTCCGCCAAGCATTTTCAAAAAGCCCTTGATTTTCAAGGGCTTTTTGTTTTTCAAAGCCAGCGATCGCAGTTCTGCCCACAAACCTGCCCACAAATCATTATTCCCTATACCTGTTGTTTCTAAGGCACGGGGGAGGGGGGCATTCCCACACCTTTGAACTCTGTCTGTCGTAGGGCCTAGCCATTCGCTTCCGTATTGCCAATGTTGATTTACTTCTAACTCTGGCGCGCGACTAGCACTCGCGGGGAGCGGCATACCTCTGCAGGAGAAGGTTTTGGATTAAGTTTTCGGCGCTTGCGCTAAATGACATTGCCATTGCGAATGACCGCTCAAACGAATCAACATGGACTAACCCAATCAAACAAGGTTAAAGCCGACTTAACCCTGCGGAATTCGTGTAGACTGTACGCAATTGCCGCCTGAGTGCGGTTTATTTTGTTTGGATGCTGACATGGACGATCGCTGGCTCTCTGTCGATGAAATCGCCGATTACCTCGGTGTTGCAAAGGACACCATCTACACATGGGTGACTTCCAAGGGCATGCCTGGGCATAAGGTCGGACGTTTCTGGAAGTTCAAGAAAGAAGACGTGGACGCTTGGGTACGCGAGGGCGGTGCCGCTGCCAGCAGTGATGATTTTGACGACAAGGAGCCGCGCAATGTCTAAGCAACGCTCCGCACAGGATAACAACGATATGAGCGACCTCGATCAAGAAACACAAGCGCCTGAGAGTGCACTCGATGAGGGCAAGGTTTTCGATTACATCACCGGTAAACCGGTGAAGGATAGTGACAAGGAGCAGGTCCGCCAGCGCATCGCCCGCGCCGTCATTCATGAGTACGGCATCGCAGCCGAGGATATGGAGCCAGACTTTAAGGTCAAAGTTCTGGGAAAGAACCGCAAGCTCGACATCGCCATATTTAAACCTGGTCAAGCGCACACTGTAGAAAACCTCTATCGCGCCGTGGTTGTCGAAAAGGAGCCAAAGCTCGGTACTAAGGGGGCGTACCGCATGCGGGATCCAGAGGAGGCGCGCAAAGAGTTCGAGGTGCTCGAAGCCGTGATGGCTGAAGTCGGTAGTTGCGACTACGGTCTGTGGACTAATGGCCTGGAGTTCTTCTTCTTCAAGAAAGAGGTCACCCGCTTCGACACCAAGTTCAAGCCTATCGGTGACTGGCCTTTGGGTGACGACACCTTTAGCGTCGAGGGCCATTCGATGGGACGCCTGCGTCGGGCCGATCCGGTAATGCTGCGCACTGCCTTCCGCCGCTGCCACAACTATATCCACGGCAATGAAGGCATGCCAAAAGACGCTGCCTTCTGGCAGTTCCTGTACCTTATTTTCTGCAAGATGTACGACGAACAGCAGCCCAACGATGCTCGTCGTTTTTGGGTTGGACCCTTCGAACCGTTTGAGCCGGTCGGGCGCGAGCAAATTCGTCTGCGCATTAAGCCGCTTTTTGATGCGGTGAAGAAGAAGTATAGCGGTCTGTTCAAGGGCAATGAAGAGATCACCTTGTCCGACCGGGCCTTGGCCTTCATCGTTTCCGAGCTGGCGCGCTACGACTTTGGTCGAACCGACGTGGATGCCAAGGGCACGGCGTACCAAGAGATCGTAGGCACCAATCTGCGCGGAGATCGCGGCCAGTACTTCACTCCGCGCGGCGCCATCAGCCTGGTGGTCAAGATGCTTGCACCCAACGAGCATGAGCGCGTGCTCGACTCATCCTGCGGTACGGGTGGCTTCTTGGTCGAGACCTTGAACTACTTGAATAAGATCTTCCACGAAGAGAAACGCATCAAGGCAGGCGATGAGAACACCGAAGAGTTCGTCTCGATCCGAGATCGGCTGGCCAAATTCGCCGCTGACAACCTGTTTGGTGCTGATTTCGATCCATTCCTGGTTCGTGCCGCACAGATGAACGTTATGATGGCGGGCAATTCGCTGGGCCATCTTTATCACATGAACTCGCTAGAGTTTCCGGCAGGTCACCTTCCGGGTGTTCCTGCCGCGAAGGCTGCCATCCCACTCGGCACGATAGACGTATTGATGACCAACCCGCCATTCGGCTCAGACATCCCAGTTACAGAGAAGACCATCCTGGAACAGTATGAACTGGCTCGCCGTTGGGAGCGGCAAGGTGACGGATTTGTGATGACCAACGCCATCAAGCCCGCTGTGTCGCCTGAGGTACTGTTCATTGAACGCTGCGTCAAGTGGCTCAAGCCGGGTGGGCGTGCGGGCATCGTTTTGCCTGACGGCATCTTGGGTAATCCTGGTGATGAGTACATCCGCTATTGGATTCTTCGCCATTGCTGGGTGTTGGCGAGCATCGATCTGCCGGTGGAGTCCTTCATCGTGGAGGCCAACGTTAACATTCTGACCAGCTTGCTTTTTCTGAAGCGGAAGCCAGTGGAAGTGATTCAGGCGGAAGATTTGGGCCAGAAGAAGGACTACCCCGTCTTCATGGCGGTAGCTGAGAAGGTGGGCTTCGATCGTCGTGGCAACACGCTTTACAAGCGGCACCCCGATGGTGAAGAAATCTTGATTGATGTCAGCCACGAAGAGAAGGTCCGCATCGGCGGCGGTCTGCAAGTGCGAACGCTGCACCGCAAAGAGCGAATCCTCGATGACGATCTGCCCGAAATCGCCAACGCGTATGCCGAGTTCCGCGCTCAACATCCGGAGCCCGGCAAATGATTAGGCGACTGGAAGGCTCATCCCATAAGGAAGCCATCATTAAGCCTGCGATTTCTCAAAAACTGGCTGATCACACCTCGATCAAGGGATCCATTGGAGTTGCCTCCGCCGAAATGGGAAGTGAGTATTTTGCATGGTTTCGCCAGGAGGCCGCAGCATGACTTTTACGAGTTTCAAGTTTGCGCGCATTGTCCGCTCTAGTTGGCTTGACGAAGGTGGCCGCCGGCTCGATTGCAACCCATACATGTCTGGAGCCCAAGAGGCTAGAGATGCGCTACGCCGCTTGAACGTGCGCAAGGACGCGCTGCTGACCGTCACTGCCGGCTACTCGGGCGGTATCTACAACGGTCCTGTGTTCTCTCGCATTTGGGTGAGTCATTCGGACCACGGCGTTCCATTCCTCGGCAGCAGCGATATCTCCAATGCGGATTTGGCTACGCTGCCTCTTTTAAAGAAGTCTTACGCACAGTCCAAGAAGCTCGCGCATCTGGAATTGACGGAGGGAACGACGCTGATCACGTGTTCTGGGACGATTGGCCGTATGGCTTATGTCCGCCCAGACATGGCTGGGATTTGGTCATCGCAACACGTCATGAAGGTGGTGCCTGACCCCGACACGATTCCTGCCGGTTACCTCTACGCTTTTCTTTCGAGTCGTTACGGAGTGCCCCTCATAGTTTCAGGCACCTACGGCGCGATTATTCAGCATATTGAACCCGAACACATTGTAGGCCTGCCGGTACCGAGATTTGACGATCACACCGAACGCGCCATCGCCACAAAGATGGACGCGGCAGCTCGTGCTAGGGCTCAGGCGGTAGATTTGCTATGTGAAGCGGCTGAGCGCTTGCACACGAGGCTTGGGCTACAGTACCCCACGCCTGTGGCGTCCTTGCCAACTCCTGACGTGACCATGGTTTCCAGTGAAGTCTTTAGGGATCGCGGCGATGCGTACTATTACAGCAAGCGAAATGCGGAGTCTCGCGATGCACTTGATTGTGTTGCGGACAATCTTCAGCTGGGAGATGTGGCTGAGGTATTCATTCCAGGCATTTTCAAGCGGCTTTATGCTTCTGATCCGCAATTTGGTAGCCCGTACATTACAGGAGGGGACGTTTTCGAGTTGGCTCCGACATCAGAAAAATACCTTATGAAGCGAGTTGCCGCTGAATACCGCTTGCTGCTTAGGAAGGGAATGATTGTTGTGCAGGAGGCTGGGCAGCTTGGTGGTTTAATTGGCCGCTCTGTAATGGTTGGTAGCTATCTAGATGGTTTTTCCTGCAGCAATAACATGATTCGCATCGTTCCTCAGGACGACATCGATGGTGGCTATCTGTTCGCTTTGTTGTCCAGCGAACATGGGGTTCGATTGTTGTCCCGGGAGGCTGCGGGCTCCAGCATTCCTCATACCGATGAGCAACGCGTTAAGCGAATTCAGGTGCCGTGGCCTTCGCGAACAGACCGCGAATATATCGGTGCCCCAGCGATTCGCGCCCGTGAGTTGAGGGATCAAGCTTGCGATTGGGAGCGCGAAGCGCGAGACATGCTTGAAGAGAAAATTCTAGAAGGGGAGTGAGATGGCCAAAGTGATCCCAGTGGGCCAGCCGGTCAACGATGCAGAGCGCAGCGCAATCGCTTACCTGCGGGATCGCTTGCCAGACAATTTCGTCCTGCTTCACAACTTCGAGATTGAGCGTCAAGGCGAGCGCTTTGAGGTCGACATCGCGCTGTTGGCCCCGCACGCCTTGTACCTGATCGACGTGAAGGGTACGCGCGGCACCATCGATGTATATGGCAACAAGTGGTACCCCGAGGGGCGTGCGCCGTATCCGTCACCACTGGGCAAGTTGCGAAGCCATGCCCGGACGGTGAAGGGCTTGGTGACTCAAGCCAATCCAGGGCGGCATGAGCTGGACGACATCTATGTGGATGCCGCCATCCTGCTCACGGCGCCGGATGCGCACTTGAACGACCGGGAGCAGCTTGATGCGGATCGTGTTGTAAAGCTGAAGGACGCTGAGCGCTACTTCAAGGACGCCACGCGCATTCCGTCGCGATTCTCCAAGAACATCCTCCAACAGCAAGGGCTGATTCTTCATGCATTGAAAGTGGTCAAGCCTGCCTCCGCTGCGCAGCGCTTCGGGCACTGGCAAGTGAAAGAAAAGCTCGGGGCGGCAGATGCCTACACGGAGTTCCGTGCCGAGAACGCATTCGCGGGGGGGACTGCCCGCTTGCGGGTATACGAGGCTGACCCCTATTTACCGGAAGATATTCGCAGGGCGCAGGTCAACCGAATTGCGAACGCCTACCGGGCTCTTTCGAAGCTGCCATTGCACCCCAATATCGTGGCTGCGCGAGATTTTTTTTCGACCGATGATGACAAGTCGTTCATCTTAGTCCTCGATGACGCACCGGGCCAGGCACTCACGGTGCATATGGCTCGGCCTCAGTTGGCGCTGACGCTGGACCAGAAGTGGCGAGTCGCCAAAGACCTGCTGGCCGCGCTCTCGCATGCGCACCATCACGGAGTGGTCCACCGCAACCTAACACCTGGTGCGATCCTGATTGGGCAGGATGGCACGACACGGATCACCGACTTTGATTTCGCAAAGCCCGGTGTGGACCGTAGCCTGACAATTGCCACGGACATTGTGGATTTGGTGGAGAAAGCCTATGTGGCGCCGGAGGCGTTCAGGGAGCCTGGTGCTGCGTCGCCGTCATCAGATGTTTTTTCGGCTGGCGTTATTCTCTATGAGCTGTTCACTGGGGAGCGTCCATTCGCGGGCGAGCCAACCACAGTGTGGGATCGAGTTGGCGAGTTTTTGAACAAACCTTCCGCGTTGCGGCCTGAGCTGAACGGGGCTTTTGACGACTGGCTGCAGAACCTGTGCGCGTTTGATGAACACAAGCGGCTGACTGCCTCGGCAGCGTTGACTGCGCTGAATGCCTTGCTGCAGCCCATGGCTCAATCAAGTACGGGCCCAATTGAAACCCCTAAATCTGAGTTGCTTGATGCGGTGGAAGGAAGTCCAGCCGACTATTTGAACCTCGCTGCAGGCTATCGACTGACTCACAAGTTCATCGTTGAGAAGAAATTGGGGCGAGGCAGCTTTGGCGTTGTTTACAAAGTGATCGATACCTTGGGTGATGTGGCGCGCGCGGTGAAGCTCATTGTCAGCGACCGGCATTCGACTCTTGAGCGCCTGAAGAAGGAGTATCGCCACCTGGTGCACATTCCAGAGCACCCTCACGTTGTGCGTGTGCTGGATGCGGATGTGATCCCAGGGCGCGGAATTCCCTTCCTCGTGTTCGAGTATGTGGAAGGTTCCGACGTAGGCGACATGATCCAGGAGCGCCTGCTGTCGCCGGAGGATGCACTGGAGCTGGGTAAACAGGTGATAGAAGGGCTGGTGCACCTACATGCGCAGGGCTACCATCACTGTGACATCAAGCCGCGCAATCTACTTTGGACGCAGAAGGGCGCCAAGATTATCGATTTCAACGTGTCGGTGCGTGCTGACGACAAAGAGTCGCGCGGCGGCGGTTCCCGGCGCTATCTGCCGCCCGACTTCGACCCTGAGGTCATTCCCCATAATGGTGAGCGCGCTGACCGTGATCTATACGCATTGGGCCTGACTTTATATGAGGCGCTGACATCCCGTTACCCTTGGGACACGACCGAGCCGCCTATCAATAAGCCTGCGCCTGACCCGCGCGATCTGTCGGGCTTCGCCGACTTGGCGCCGGAACTGGTGAATGTGGTGTTGAAGGCCATTGCCCCGCGCCGGGCTGAGCGCTTTTACTCAGCCATCGATTTTCGGAATGCGCTGGCAGAGGTGCGCCATGCGCGACGAATTCAAACCGTCAGCCTGACTGCCATGGTGACGGCAGCCAGCAGTGGTCAAGCCGTGCTGGCCAGCCCAGTGCCCAACAGCAACGCCTTCGTCTCGCATCTACTGACCCTATACAGCCAAAGTCGACGCAGCAATGCAGGTACGCGAGGCATGGATCCTCTGGGCTTCTCCGCCTACGTGGACACCGCGCTGGATCGGGCCTTGTTGCCCGCAGTGTTGCAGGGGGAGTTTCGGTTAGTTCTAATCTCGGGGAATGCAGGCGATGGTAAGACTGCCTTCTTACAACGCTTGGAGAAAGAAGTTGAAGCCCGTGGAGGCGAAGCTAATCGAGGCTTGCCCAATGGCAGTGAACTCACGTTGGCGGGCGAACGCTATCTGATCAATTACGACGGTAGTCAGGACGAGGGCAACAAAGACAACAATCAGGTTCTGCTGGATTTCCTGGCTCCGTTTAAAGGCAGCGACGCAAAACTGTGGAAGCCTCAAGAGACCCGCCTGATCGCCATTAATGAAGGCCGGCTGGTGGATTTCCTTGCGACGCACGAGGAGGAGTTTCCGGCATTGACAGGGGTGGTTCGGCGAGCCTTCTCAAGCGGTGAAGTCGACTCTGGCGTGGCCGTGGTGAATCTGAACCTGCGCAGTGTCGTTGCGGACGCTGATGGCGGTTCGATTCTGGAGCGCACACTGCAAAGCATCGTACAGCCCAAGAATTGGGCCGCTTGCGAGCAGTGTGACCTCAAGACCAGTTGCTATGCCTTGCACAACGCTCGTAGTTTTCAGGATGATATTGCTGGCCCGCGTTTGCTGGAGCGCCTCAGAACGCTGTACACCATGGCGCACCTGCGCGGGCGCTTGCACATCACGATGCGTGATCTCCGGTCGGCACTTTCCTTTATGTTGATCGGAAACCGTGACTGTGCCGAAATCCATGCGCTGTACGCAGCCGGTAAACATGATGAAGTGGCACGCAGTTTCTACTTCAATAGCTGGATGGGGGGGGGGCAAGCCTCGTCGGATCGATTGCTCACGCTGCTGCGCGACCTGGATGTAGGTAAGCAGGAAGACCCTCGCTTCGACCGAGGGCTGGACTTTGTGCAGCCCGATGACCGCGCCTTGTTCCGTTTTGAGCGCCGCGGGCAGTTCGATTTCGAAGTGTTGAAACGGCTGTTTGGTGAACTCCCTCGTGGGCTGCCAGATTCTTCCGTCGGTCAGCGGGCACGCAAGCATCGGGAGTACGTGGCCATGGCTCGCCGTAAGCATTTCTTTGAGCGGCGCGACACGAGCTGGGAAAAAATGCTGCCCTATCGCTCCGCCAAACGCATGGTGGAGATCGTCCGAGGGGCCACGCCCATTGAAGAACTCACTAGCGAAATCCTACATGCCATCAACCGAGGTGAGGGCCTACAGCGACCTGAGCGGCTGGGTGCGAGTCTGGCGTTGCAGTTGCGACAGGTAGAACACGGTACGGTTAGGAGTTACCGACTCTTCCCCGTCGAGCGATTTGGTTTGCAGGTGCAAGACTTTGCGGCGAAGGCGCGCTTCGTAGAGCACTTGCCGACTGGTCTGCTGCTGAAATTCGAGGGACAAGGCGCCGGCGGGATCACCAGCGAGTTGATCATCAACCTGGATGTGTTCGAGATGTTGGTACGCCTGAATGAAGGTTACCGGCCGAGCGTTGAGGAAATGCAGGGCTTCTATCTCTGCCTCGGTGTTTTCAAGAACAGCCTGAACGCGCAGCCCTATAGAGAAATTCTGCTGACCACCACAGGGCACGACTTCTATCGCTTGGCTCGCCATGACGATGGTCGAGTGGAGATGCGTTTGTTACAGGGCGCGGAAAAGGGTATGTGCCAGGAAGAAGGCGTGGAAAACGGAATTAGGGGGAACTGATGGCATTGCAGAAAAAGGACAGGGAGTTCCGCCTCCCTAAAATCAGCTATCTCGACTTCAAGACGATCGAGATGGACCGGGTGCTTACAGGCCTGTTCGAGCGACTGGAGCACGGCGGCTACCCGAGCGTCTTTCGCGACAAGCGTGAGCTGACCGTGGACAAGTTCGTCGATGATATTCTGGATGCCAGCGATAAATTCTTGGGCTTTACGCAGCACCGGGACATGGTGGAGCGTTGGGTGGAAACCCATTTGATGGATATTGTGAACCGGGGGAAGAAGAACGCTGCTGTGGCTGGCCCGCGCCCCCTGCACGGCTATACCTATCGCTTTCGCAATCCGAAGCACTCACGTGACTACGGCGCGTCCCAGCATCTGTATCAAATGCTTCATCATGCACGGCATCTTGCTGGCCACAAGGCCATCGAACACCTGAAGGGTTTCTTCTTCGATGGCTTTGACAAGGTCACACGTGAGCTGAATGAAAAAGCGCTGACCGACATTGAGACCGCCACGCTGTTGCACTTCTTGTCTCAGCGAAAGGACACGGCAGATACACGTGCCGGAGGTGACCGCTTCGCACCCGCATGCATCGGGTCTGCCGACCTGATGGCCGAGGACGTCCAGCGACTGCTGTTCTACAAACCCTTCATGCCACGTTCGGTCATGGTGGAGTATCTAAAGGTGCTGTTGTCGTTCCACCTGGCGCTGTATCACCTTCGCCTGCTGAAGCTGCTGCCTGCCTGGCAGAAGCTGGAAGGCGCAAATTCGCTGTGCGCCGAATCGGCATGCCCGATGAAGCCCCGGGAACAGCGCAATCCGCAGGGCGACTGCCCCTACAAGCTTGGCTTGTTTGTTGATCTATCTGGCAGCGCGGATTTGGCAACGGCGACGCTGGCCGAGCGAAGTGCGGACGGATATTACCGGCGCATTCCCAGTTTTGTCCGTGCGTACTTTGTTGCGAAGAAGTTGGACGAGTTTTCAGAGCATCTGGTACGTCGCGGCAAGCTGATCCGGCCCCTAAATTCTGTCTTTTCCGTCGGTGAGCTCTATGGGCTGCAGGGCGAACTCTTTGCGGAAGAGCGGGACAAGTTCTTCGGCGAACGCTTGGCCGGCCTTTTGGAATCGCTGGCCGAAGGGGATGCGGGCTTGGACGCGGAAGTCGAGGCCATCACCAAGATGGGGCTTCCAGATTTCGAGACTTACATTGAGATTCTGGTGGCCCTGCGTGGCGCCTTCCACCGAAAGTACATCATCGAGTCGCTTGACGCGACGATGCTGAAAAACAAGGCGGGAGCGCTGCTCGCGCAAACGCGCGCGCGTAACGCTCCGCGACGATTTGTGCTGGAAAGCCGTTTGCTGGAGGTGCTGCTGCAGATTGCGGTCTTGCGACCTGGTGGCGACCAAGGCTACTTCACGGGTGAAATGCGGATCGATGACCTGCTAACTTTCTTGCGTGAGCGTTACGGCATCTACATCGACCAGCTGCCGCCTGGAGAAGGATTCAACACGCCAACGATCGACGAGCGCAGGGCGCTGCGAAGCAATGTGCAGGCCTTTACTGGGCGCCTGCGCGAGATTGGGTTCTATCGTGACCTTTCGGATGCCTATGTGACACAAACCGTTGTACCCCGCTACAAGATTGCGGAACGAGCCGAGGGAGCGAGTGCATGAGCCAAGGATTGCGTGAACTCACCAGCCAAGAGCTGAATGCTGCGCTAGAGTCGGTCCTGCTGCCGAAGCTTTCCAAGTTCTTGGCGGCCCGCGACCTTGGGCATTGCATGCGGGTCACCGACTTGGACCGTGAGCTAATGATCCGGTTGGCAGGTGGCCTCCGTGCGGTGGTGCCGTCTGCCAACGTCGTGGTTCTGGCTGATGACAGTCTTCGTGGTCTAGCTCCAGATTTAGCTGTTAGCAGTACCAAACTAGTCGAGTTGAGGAATCCTTTACCTAATGATGAACTTCGACCGCCGCTGTTAGTGTTTGTGCCGAATGACCTGCGCGCTTCCGCGGAGGACTCCTTTGGGGTTGCCACGTTTGAAGAGGTGTCGATCGACGGAGCCTATGCAGAGCTAAATGCGCAGCTGATCGCGCAGGTCCCAACCAATCTTCGTGTGGCCGTCGAGGCTTGCCTGGGTGAGCTACGCCGAGGTGAGACCCGGTGGCGATATGCCGACGATGCTGCCGTGGCACGGTACTTACTGACCTGCCAAATCAATGATTTTGATCCGGATGCCATGGGTGCGGCGTTGTTCGAATTAGCCCTGGTACCGGATTTTGATCTGTACCGGCATGCAGAGCACGCACCCGCTCGGGTCGCGCGCAATCGCGAGTGTGTCGAACGCATAACTTGGTCCACTAAGACTGAGCGCGTTCGCCCTCTGGAGCTGGGGTTGTTCGATCCTTTGTTCTGTAAGCAGCTGGGTGAGTTCTTTTCGCGGGTCGGCGTTGCCAATCCAAGGGAGTGGGCGCAACTTATCGTCCGTGATCGGGTGAATTGGCCTCTCGCTTTCAACAAGTGGCTTTTTGAAGACGGCGGCGTGAATCCTGACGCCATCTACATCGGCGATGTGACCCTGCCAGACTTGCCGGTGGTGAAGGATGACAATGAAGACCCACGCTTGGCTGAATTGATCGGGCATAGGGTATTGCCCATCTCAAAGACGGGGTTGAAGAAGTTCAGTGTCGCGTTCCGCGTCGACCCCTTGCCATCTAAGGTGGAGGGCCTGTCCCGTTTTGTTGCCGAGGTGATTTCGCGCGACAATGGTCCAACCGGGCTGCGGCGCCGCAAAGCGGCCTGGACCAAGGGCACGGATTCGGGGGTGATAGCATTTTTGTCGATAGGCAAGATAGACTGGGAAGAGGGCTGGCATTTCGTTCGGGTGTATGCAGAAACTGAGGATGGTGACCGCATTCCGCTCGCTGACGGCGAGGGAAATCCCGTGCGATTCAACAGCGATGCGACTGCAACGCATTCTAATGCCAACGAGAGCGATCTCTTCTATGTAGTTACCGATGATGAGATTGAGGTTGAGCCGCCACAACGCGCGGTTCCGCGTGAGTCGAGTTTGATGCACGCATTGCTCCGCGCACGCTTCGCCGCGGTAGCTCAGGATCGCGACCCTAATTCAGTCTCGATCACGGGTTGTGCGTGGGTGGAGCGAAGCAGCAAGGCCGCGACCAGCGGCGAGATCTTGGAGATTCGGCTGGGCAAAGAGGGCAAAGCGAACGTCTTGGTCTCTGGTGTGTTAGCCAGCCTTGAACGAGCGTTTCTTGATGATCCTGATGGTCTTAACCGATTGAGATTGTCGGTCAGCGCCTCTGGTGTCGCCACACGTTCAACAACATCGTTCACATGGCCCACCTCGGACGAGGTGGTTCGTTTCAGGGAAGCTCGTGCGACGCTCTTTGAAGCAGTCCTTCAAGGCGATCAGCGCCTGATCATGCAGGGTAGCGACCTTCTGCAACTGGAGGAGCCTGCTGAAAACTATGCCGCTACCTACTTGGCTTGGCTTGACGCGGTGCTGGTCCGATCCGGCTCTACCGATGCAGCCGTTGTGCGTCAGGCAATGGATGAGCTTCGATGCGCGCTCAGCATCGATTCGGTGTCTTTGGTGCTCGAAGACTATCAAGGCAGACGGCGAGACGCCGTGCTGTTGGGGCCCACACATCCGCTCCGCGTAAATTGGCATTCCGCGTGGAGTCGACTCGGACAGACTTGGATGGAGCGGAGTCGGGCAAGCAATCGTGAGTTCGTGGTTCCGACCCGGGACGCGGTGATTAGGCAGCTTGCGCCTGCAGCGTTTCCACCAGTACTTCCCTTTGGTGAGGAATTGGGCCGCACGGCGCTGGCCGTGGATAACATCAATCCGTTTTGGTCGCTGTATGCCGCGACCGATGAGGAGGACCCTCGTGGTTTGGTCGGGGAGGTTTGTGCCGCCCTCGGCCTGCAGGAGCCGGCCATTGGCGGAGCAACCATCGACAGCGCCTATTTGGCAGCGCGGGTCCAGCGCTACTTGGTTCAGCACCCTTATGTTGAGACCTTGACGATTAATGCCTTTAACGCTGGCCGTGCAGGGGCATTGGCGGAAGTTTTGTTGGCGCTGCAACGGCATCCTGAGTTTTCCGATCTACGTTACGACATCCGGGTGTTCGTACTTGATCCGGCGGCCCCATCGACTGCGGAGGCTCTACTAGAACTGTTGGCGCCAGATTCTGGAACGAGTGCGAAGGAGGCCGATGCGTTTTCAACGCCGACTGAGAGCCATTTGCATCCAAAGCTGCGATTGGCAATCAGGGGGATCAAAGAATTCCGCGACGCCCCTGATCTTCATGCCGCCCATCTGTCATTTTTGTTTGACTTGTTCCCCGCCGAGGAAATTCGGGCTGTAGGCGTTCGAGACACGGATGATTCCTCGTTCGTTCACGGCCTAGTTCAGCCGTTTGAGGTGGAATACCTGGAGGATGAACGTTCCATCACCTGGCTTCGTCGCCCGTTGCATGGTGTCGCGCAACCGCTGGATGGTGCAGAGGCGCTGTCTGACCTGTTAGGGGGGATCTCGCGCGCAGTGTCGGTTGCCGTGGCGACTGTCGCTTGCAGCCAATACATGCCGCACGCGCGTCCAGTTGTTGCACTGAGCTTGTCAGCTGACGAGCGCGCGATGCTTCATCAGGTGCACGAAGTGAGCGATTGGGTATTCACGATTGATCGAAATCTTGGCATCGAATTCTTTGATCATCGCCGGCACTCTACTCGGCCGGACTATTTGATTGATCATTCGCCCGACATGGCCAATGCGGTGAGTCATCGCCTGGCAATCACTTCGCGCTCGGTTGCGGAATTGGAGTCTTTGCTGGTACCGATCCTGGGCGAATACGGCCTGCCGAACACTGGACGCCACGCCCTGGTGATGCTGGATCAACTGCGATCGCTGTCTGGCCGTCTAGCGCTGAAATTGTTGTCCTCGTCGTCGCAACGGGCTGAAGCCATGGGCCTCGCGCTTTCGCGCTTGTTCCTTGAACATCAAGGCGTTTTCCAAAACCAGGTCGTAGTGCCATTGGACGCGCATTTGGAACTATATAAGGCCCTTCGGCAGAATGCCGAAGAGATGGGAGATGAGGTCAATTTCCGACGAACCGATCTGGCGCTGTTCGATCTCGACCCGTCCAGTCGTGAGGTAACTTGCCGATTGGTCGAGGTCAAGTGCTACAGTCAGGTTGGTGATGTGGCGGCCTACACACAATTGAAGGCGTCCATTGCCGAGCAGATTGCACAAACGGAACAGGTAATCGCTTACCACTTCGACCCTAAGCGCGCTGAAGTGGATCGTCCTGATCGCCCGATCAAGAACCGTGATCTTGCGGCATTGCTGGGCTTTTACCTGGATCGATCAAAGCGGTATGGCGTCGTTTTGCCTGACGCTGCAGAAGAAGCGCTTTATTTCTTGCGACGCCTCGACGAGCGTCCTTACACGCTGAAATTCACGCGAAGCGCTGTAGTGTTTGACTTCAGCAAACCCGGGACAGAGCCGGCTGAGCACGAGAATGGTATCGAGTACTACCGAATCGGCAGCGACCTGATTAGGCAGCTGGTTGAGTCGGCTGTTGTCGATACCGAAAGCGTGCTTAACCTGCAGGTCGCCCGGCCTGCAGAAACTGCGCGGGAGGTCACCCAGGAACTGCTGCGTCGTAGGGAGCTGGCACCCGCCGTCCCGACCTTTGAAACAGCTGCCTTCATCAGCCCGCCCCGTGATCGAACGCTGGCTTGGGATGATAGTCCTCGCGCTACACACCGCACTGTCGAAGTCGTCCCTGCGCAACAAGCCCACGAATCTGAGCCTATCGGGCATATGCACCATGTGGTCGTCGCTCCTTCTTCTCAGCCACAATTCGTCGAACCTGAGTCAGGACCATCCGCTTTTGGACAACAAGAGTTGAGTCCTGTGGCACCGGAGAACGAGATTGTGGCGTCTGGCGCCGTCGTGCCTTCTATTGCTGCTGTCCTAGCGGTCGATGGCCCGGTTGCCTTTGACATTATGCTTGGTGCCACTGGATTAACGCCTCAGTACGGAATTCTGGGCGAGGTGTCCGGGCGTAAGGTCGCGCTAGACCTTAATCAAACTCACACCATCAGCCTGTTCGGCGTTCAGGGCGGGGGGAAGAGCTACACATTAGGCAGCGTTGCAGAGATGGCCTCGTTGGCTATTCCTGGCATTAACTGCCTGCCTGAGCCGCTTTCCACAGTGATCTTCCACTACAGCCCGACCATGGACTACAAGCCCGAGTTCACATCGATGGTAGGGGCGAATAGTGTCGAAGATCAGGTTCGCGCGCTGAAGGAAATATACGGTGCTGAACCAAAAGCACTCGCAGATGTCCTGCTACTTGTGCCGGCAGACAAGATCGAAGAGCGGCAGCACGAGTATCCGGACATCGAGGTTCGGCCGTTACAGTTCTCCTCATCAGAGCTCAAGGCGTCACATTGGAAGTTTTTGATGGGGGCCGTCGGCAATCAGGCCACTTACATTCGCCAGATCATGCGCATCATGAAGGCGATGCGCGATGACATCACGCTTGAGGGGTTGCGCGCGGGTATTGACGGGTCTTCCGTTCCCGATCACTTGAAGGAACTAGCTAGGATGCGGCTCGACTTGGCCGCTGAATATATCAACGATGCCACAAGGCTCTCCGACGTGGTGAAGCCGGGGCGGCTGATCATCGTAGATCTGCGGGACGAGTTTATTGAGAAGGATGAGGCACTCGGACTGTTCGTTGTGCTTCTGCAGCTATTTGCCGATGCGCGGATCGATGGGCGCAGTTTCAACAAGCTAGTGGTATTCGATGAGGCCCACAAGTATATCGAGAGTCCTGACCTGGTGGCCGGACTTATTGAAGTAGTAAGGGAGATGCGTCACAAGGGCGTCAGCATCATGGTGGCAAGCCAAGACCCCCCATCCGTGCCTGTAAGTCTGATTGAGCTGTCCAGCCAAATTATTATGCACAAGTTCAACTCTCCGGCTTGGCTGAAGCACATTCAGAAGGCTAACGCCGCGCTCGGCAACTTGACACCTGAGCGCATGGCCCTGTTGAAAGCGGGTGAGGCCTATGTGTGGTCAAGTAAGGCGACGGACGAGTCCTTCTCCAAGGGGGCGGTGAAGCTTCGTTGTAGACCCAGGGTTACCCAACACGGCGGAGCGACGCGGGTAGCAGTCAAGGATTGATTTGCGCCAGGCAGGCCAGTTCGGTGGGCCCGTCGGTGAACAGGGACTTGTAGCCGACATAGTCGTCCGCCGTTAGATGGCAGCGCCAGCCATGCAAGGAGGTGCGCGCGTGCGCGCCGGCCCGGCTGGTCTGGTAGAGAAGGGCTGTTTGTTTAACCTGCTGAAAGGGGACTATGGTGGGAAACGAAGTCGATCACATAGTGGTGCTGCGGCGCCGTTCCGGCCATATGGCCCCGCGTAATTGAAGACGCGGACGGCCAAGGACTAGGGTCGCGCTCTGTTCGTCAACGCCGGCCCGTGCTAGGTAGCGAAGCGCGATCCTCATGCCGAATGAACTGCACAGGCGCAGGCCGTAGGCCAAGTGGTTGGCTGTCTCGTGGTCGATCCTACGGGGCATTTGTCTGGTTGTGTACATAGTGTCAAATGATTGCAGAGTTTCGAATGCGATTTTTTGATGTGGAGCAGTGAGCAGCACTATTTCGCGACGGGAGGCGCGGACAACCTTTTGGGGTTGACGTTGAGCGGAATGGCGAGATCCTGATGGTGTAGTCAACCACAGGAGGAAACCATGAAAAGCGACATCGCCGTCTTGAAGGACAGTCAGACGCCTGTGCCCACGGTGCTGGGCCAACGTTCCGCGCGCATACCGACCGCCGGCAAGATCAGGGCCGGCATCAAAGTGCTGACGCGCCGCGCCCAGGACAATGCTCACGCGCGCGACATTTACCAGCGCGGCATCGAAGAGGGGCGCGGCTTCGACGACATCGAGCGCGCCCTTGCCCAAGCGCTGCCCGAGTTGCAGCACCCCCTGGTCCCCAAGAACGTTCCGTACTTTACCGTGCGCGGCACTGACTTTCCCAACCCCGAAACCGCGCGCCAGATTCTCGATCTATATGGCGAGGATCGTGGCGACGGCGTGCGCCGTCTCTACCGGTTTCCGGTCGTCTTCCCGGCCGACGTGTGGCAGGCGGTGATGCCGCACGATCTGGTGTGCTGGGGTGCCGGCGAGAAGAAGTTCTGGAGCGAGTACGCGCCCGATGGCCGCACACGCCTTTGCAAATGCTACGCGCCGGTGCCGCAGGACCGCACGTCGCGCAAGCCGATTCGCATCTTCGGCGGACGCCGCACGCAGCTTCGCGCCGAGAACAGCGGCATGTGCGACCCGGAGTTGTGCCCCGAATACCAAGCACGCAAATGCAACCTTTCCGGGCGCTTCATTTTCTACGTTCCCGGCATTCGGTCGTGCGACGCCTTCGAACTGCCGACCAACAGCCTGTACTCTATGACGCGCGCAATCGAGAAGTTCGAGGCGCTGGCGTTCCTGCGCGGCGGCCGCATCTCGGGCTTCCTCGACGCCAACCGCACGCCGTTCTACATCTCGAAGGTCGAACGCGAGGTTCCGCACATCGACGAGCAAGGCCGCAGCGTGCGGACCAAGGTGTGGCTGATCGAGATGGAGGCCCCGATTGATGTCGCCGCATTGCTGAACGTCGGCGACGGTGAGACGGTGCGCGAGGCCGACGCTGCGGCCGTGACGCTTGAAGCACCATCGCCGGAGGGGCCGGCCGGAGCCAGGGAGCCGCTGGCGCGCGATCACTTCGAACCGGAACCGACGCCGGAGCGCGCCGACGTAACCGCGACACCCGCTTCCGCCCCGATGACCGGCGGCGGTATCGACGAGGTGGAGGCCATCCTCGGCGTGGTCGACGCCTTCGGCATGGACCGCGACCGCTTCGAGGCATTCGCCCTGAAGAAGTGGGGCGCCGGCTGGAAGCGCAACGCCGGCGGACGTTCCCGCGTGCTGGCCGTCCTGGAAAGATGCGAGGACGCGGCCGCGCTGGTGGCCGAGGTCGACGGCGCGCCGGGCGCCGCTTCGGAAGCGTGAGGTGTGCGATGGATATCCGAATCGCCCATTTCTCCGACCTGCACTATGCGCCGGAAACCCTGGTCGAAGTGGACCGCTGCTTTGCGTTCGCGGTGGACGCGGCCATTGGACGCGGGATAGACGCCGCCGTCATTTCCGGCGACGCCACCGACCACGCGCAGAACCTGCATTCGCCTGCCGTCGATGCGCTCGGCCGCAATGTGCGCAGGCTGGCCGACCACTGCCCGGTGCTGATACTGCAAGGGACGTTCTCGCACGAGCCGCCCGGCACCCTGAACGTCTTCCGGCATTTCGGCGGCCGATATCCCGTGCACGTGGCGGACCGGCTGCAGCAAGTCGCGCTCGATGGAGAGGGACGCTGGCACCTTTCCGATGGATGGCGTTTCGAGGCGCTCCCTGATGGCACGCGGGCACTGTTTTCCGCCCTGCCGACCGTGAACAAGGCAACGGTCGCCGCAGCCGCCGGCGCGGCTGCGGCTGCGGAGGAGGTGGGAATGCAGTTGTCCACCTTGTTGCGAGGGTATGGCTGTGTCAATGACGGGGCGCGCAGGCTGGGCATCCCGACGGTCGGCGTGGCGCACGGCACTGTCCACGGGAGTACCAACGAACATGGCGTGCCGATGGCCGGCAACGACCACGAATTCACGACCGGCGCGCTGTTCGCGGCGCGCGCCAGCGCGTTCATGCTGGGGCATATCCACTTGCACCAGGCATGGGAGAGCGATGGGCGCCTGATCGCCTACGCCGGCTCGCCGGCGCGGCTGCATTACGGCGAGGAGGGCGACAAGGGATTCCTTATCTGGACCGTTGGCGCGGCTGGCAGTCGCTTCGAGCGGATCGCCACGCCGGCGCGGCGCACGATCGACCTGTGTTTCGACGGTCCGCCAGATCCCGCCTGTATCCGCGCGCGCATCGATGAACTGGATGTCGAAGGGGCGTTCATTCGGGTGCGCTGGCAAGTGTCGGAGGCGGAGCGCGACCAGGTCGACCGTACGGCGCTGCTGGCCGCGTTGACCGGCGCGGCGCAGGTCAAGCTGGAAGGGCGGGTGCTGCCGGTGCAGATCGCGCGCATGGCGGGCATTTCCCGGATGGGACTGCGCGATCGCATCACCGTCTGGGCCGAAGCCGCCGGCGAAGATGCCGCGCCATTGCTGTCGTGCGTGGAGTGGCTGGCTGCGCGCGATACCGAGTCGATCGCCCGGACGATATTATCAAGCGGAGCGGCCCCTGTTCGGCGGGAAGTGAACCGTGCCGCCATGATCACTATGGAGGAGGGCGCGTCATGAAGCCTGTTTCGCTGTACCTGAGAGGATTTCGCGGCATCCGCGACGGGTTGGGCCGTGACGAGCTGTCGCTGGACCTGGCCGCTCTGACAGAAGGCGCGCAGCTGATCGCCATTTGTGGCGCGAACGGACGTGGCAAGACGACGGTGCTGGACAACCTGACCCCGTATCCGACCATGCCTTCGCGCGCCGGCGGCGACGGCAGCGGGGCCTTTTCCTACTATGACCACGTGTTCCTGCCGGAGAGCCTGAAGGATCTGGTGTGGGAGCACGGCGGCCGGCGCTACCGCTCCCAGCTCGTCATCCGCAACGAGAGCCGGCGCCGGACCGAAGCCTATCTGCATGTGCTGGAGAATGCGCGCTGGTGCCCTGTCAGGACCGATGACGGGACGGTCGCCGACGGAAAGATGGAAACGTACATGCGGTGCCTCGACGCGGTGTTGGGGGCCGAGCGCACATTCTTCGTGTCCGCGTTCGCGGCGCAGGGACGGCGCCAGCTCTGCGCGTACCGCACCGGCGAAGTCAAGGCGCTGCTGGCCGATCTGCTCGGATTGGAGGACATCCGCTGCAAGGGACAACAGGCGGCGGAAGTGGTTAAGCTGCTGCGGGTCGGATTGGGCGCCGCGCGCGACGAATTGTCGGCGGCGGCGCTGGAGATGGATGCGGCGAATCTGGACGGCGCCCGTCTTCCGGCCATCGTCCGCGACATCGCGGCCGCGCATGTACGGCGGTCGTCAACCCTCCAGAGTATCGATGTGTTGCACAAGACCTTGGCGAGGCTGGAGGCCGAGCGCGCCCAGTTGGCCGATCGTACGGCCAACCGTGCTGCGTTGCAGACGGAGTTGGCCGGCCTGACCGCCTCGATGGCCCGGCAGGCCTCCGAACACGCCGCCGACCGCCAGCGGGAAGCAGGGCGACTGGCGCGCCTGCGACGCGAGGCGCAATGCCGGTGCGCGGACCAGCAACGCGCCCGCGCGGCGATCGACGGGCAACGCGGATTGGCGTGTGCTGTGATGGGCGAGGCCGACGTGATCCGTCGCGCGTCGCGCCGTCTTGGCATGGTGCGCGTGGTGGTCGCGGCACGCGAGCAGCGCGCGCTGCGTTGCCGTGAGGTGGCCGCGGAACTGCGCACGGTGGAGGAGCGGGAGCGCAGCCTCGCCAAGGAAATCGAATCGGTCGAGCGCATGGCCGGACAGGCCGCGCTGCGGCTGGAGGACGTGCAGCGGCGCCATGGGCTGACCCTGACCGTCCCCTGCAAAGGCATGCCGATGCAGCGGGATTGTCGCTTGCTGGCGGACGCCCACGCGGCGCGGCCGTTGATCCCGGATGCCAGCGCGGAGTTGGCGCGCCTGAACGACACGCGCTCCGAACTGCGCGCACAGTTGGCGCAGTTGAGGGTGCGGGCCGCCCGGCTGCGCCTGGCTCCCGACCAGCTCGCGGACGCGGAGGCGAAACTGGCTCGGTCGCGGCGGCGTGCCGAAGGCGCCACGGCGCTGGCGGCGCGCAGCCGGGAGCTTGCCCAGGCGGAGGCGACCATCCAGGATTGCGACGAGCGGCTGGAGCGCCTGGAACAATCGGCGCGGACGAGCGAGCGCCAGCAACTGGCGGAAACAACGGCGGTCGAGGCGGCCATCGCGCAGATCGATGCACGGGCGGTGCGGCATCAAGCCGAGCAAGGCGCGGCGTGCGCGAGCTTGCGGCAGCGGCTTGCCCACTTGCCACCTGAGTTTGACGAGGCGCGTATCGCGGCGGCCGCGGAAGCGCTGCGCGTGGCGCAGGTTCAATCGCAGGCGGATGAGGCGGCTCTGGGACCGCTGTTGCGCCAGCGCGCCGCCGCCGAAGAGGCGCTGGAGGCGGCGGACAAGCAGCGCGAGCGGTGCGCAGCCCTGCAGACGAGGTGCAGCGCGATCGAGACCGAACTGTCCACCTGGACCATGTTCGCCAAGTGCATGGGCAACGACGGCCTGATTGCATTGATGATCGACGACGCCGGGCCTGAGCTGTCGAGCCTTGCGAACGACCTGCTGGTGGCCTGCTATGGACCGCGCTTCACATTGTCCATCCGGACGCAGGTAGAAACCGCCAAGGGTGAAGCGCGCGAGGGCTTCGACATCGTGGTGCACGACGCCGAAGCCGCACAAACCAAACCGGTGACCCAGATGAGCGGGGGAGAGCGCGTGTGGATCAACGATTGCCTGACGCGCGCCATCGCGCTCTATCTCGGCCAATGCTCTGGGCGACACTATGAGACGCTCTTCACCGATGAGTCCGACGGCCCACTGGACACGGAGCGCAAACGCATGTTCATGCGCATGAAGCGGCAGGTGTTGAGTGTTGGGGGATACGAGCGAGAGTACTTCATTTCGCAGACGCCCGAGATGACAGCCATGGCCGATGCGGTCATTGACCTGGACTTGATGCTTGCGGATCTGTTTAGTTGTGCTAGCTCCGATCTGATCTGACAAAGAGTGTCTGGCTGACGACCGGAAGCAGCCGCCCCAATATAGTTAGTCCGTTTCGTTTTTCTCAACACTAGAAAGATCTAGGGTGTTGTGATTGGAAGGCGGGACATGCACCTGCGGGCGCCGTCACTCTAATACGGTCACAAGAGACAGCAATTTTCAACCGGTACTCACCACTCGGACACACCGATGACGGTGGCCATTGCATAACTCCGTTTGAAGGGGTAGTGGCGGTGGAGTTGAAGATCAGTGAGTTCAAGGCCGCGCACAAGGGGCAGATGGACCTTTACTTGCGCAGGCTGGACAAGCACGAGCGTGAGTCGGAAGAAGCCCCACCACTGGGATCATCCTTTGCACCGGCAAGAAGCGCTAGCAGATCGAACTGCTGGAGTTGGACAAGTCGGGCATTCACGTCGCTGAATACCTGACCAGTTTGCCGCTGCGTGCGGTGCTGGGCGAGAAGTTGCAGCAGGTGACGAACGGGCGCGGTTACAGACTGAGCAGCGGCGGCTTAGCGAGAAACCTGACAGCAGCATCTGTGCGACTCGACGCGCCGCTGTCGGGTCGCTGGCGTCTGGCTTTGTCCTATGACTACTTATGCTGCACTGTGCTATCTAGCAGATTTTTGAAAAACCAATCCTTCCTGTTTTCTTTCAAGATAGATTTGAAGGTACTTCGAAATCAATTGCCTAGTCTGGTTCAATGGCAATTCACTTACCTCTCCCTTCATTGCGTGGAAGAAATCATCTCTAGTCTTTTTTATGCCCTTGAGTTTTTCTATATCCTTGTCAGCATCTTCGTCCCCATAATAGCTTGATAAAGCCGCGAACTTATCTACTAAGCGATACTTGTCGGTCATAACGGTAAGCATACGACTTGAAAAATCCTTATGCGCTGTAGCGCCGTTGATATTTATGGTTATGCTTAATTGTATTTCTTTAAACTGTTTTACGACAAACATCTCAAGCGCCGTCCATGCGGCAATAAAAGCGTGGAGATGGCCGCTCTTGTCTGGCGTAAGAGACTCTGAATAGATATCAATTATCGTATTTATTTCTTTGTCGTGATAGAGGATGAATGCCAATTTTTCTGCAACTTGCACCTCTTCCATGCCTAATTCCGCCATTAAGTCTCCCTCGGAGATAGAGGCAGGATGGGGCCTACTGATTATCGTGGAATGATCGTCAGTAATGTAGTATTGCTCATAGATGAAATCATAATTTTTCGAGAGAAGATTTCCTCTGGAGAATGTCATTGCCACAGAAACAGATTTAAAAGCACGTTCCGCATTTAGTTTTAACGGGGCTTTGACGTAAGCCGGCAACTCGGAGTTTTCTTCTTGATAACCTTTGATAATGTCGAAAGGCAAACTTGATTCGACATGAATCACGGGATGATGCAGAGCTTGAAGGATCAAGCTCTTTTGACGAGATTCAAGTTTATCTCTGCTCTTGACATCAAGAGCACCAATCCCTTTCTCGCCCAGCGGTGAAATAATCCTCTGAACTAGTCTTTCATAAGCATTTGATCCGAGAAGTCGAATCACAACACTCCCGTCTTGAAGCAATAGCGAATCCAACTCCGGATTCGGATCGAGAATGCCTTTGGCAGCATAAATGCAGCAATAGTGAAATGTCACATCAATTGATCTCTGCATGATATTTTCATTAAATTATTGTAAATTTTTTTGTTCAATCTATCAGAAGAACGATACTACTCATATCAAACCGTCACACGTCTTCGCTTCGCGGACCGCACTGTTTTAGGTTTGCTATTCGCTCATCCCTGACGGGACTGGGCTGGCATAGCTGTCCAACCGGTATTCCCCCCCCATTTTTAGCGGCAGATCGCGGCGTCACCTTGCACGCGCGCCGACCTCCGGGGCGACGCGCTTTTTTCGCTACGCCCGCTGCTGGTGCCTTCGAGCCTGGGGTGCCACATTCGGCGCTCCCGCGATTGGGCGTGGGAGCCTTTTTAGTATAGGTACTTGCGACCGTTAGGAGATGCCCATGCTTTGATGTTCTTGTCAATCTCATCCATGTGATCGCCGTTCGCGTCCACATCTGCAATGAGGGCTACGCTGACGAACCCCGCTTCACCCGCAACAGCAGGAAGCCGCCACGCTTCGTATCGTGTGACGCCTGACTTTGTTCCCGAAGGTGGTGTGGGATTTGGCCCCCAAGATTTTGCAATCTCGGGGTTTGTCTTCTGCAATTCGCCGAAATCAATTGTCCAGCGATGATCGGATACCGTGCCGAATTTAGGAACGATACCAGGAAGAAGATAGTCCCGGACAATATTATCCAAGTCATGAAGCACGGCAGGCGGTGTCGCCGGGTTTGGTCTAATGATGACTTCAAGAGCTACCGAAACGACAAGGGGATTGATAAGCCAGTCCCAGCGAGTCTTGAATTCAGCAATTTGATTCGAGACCTTCTGCTTGAATACATCCGAACTATCTCTAGTAATCGGTAGTTCACCAAACTGGAGGCGGAGCTTGGATGCGCTTACGAGGCTTGCCCATCTTTCTTTCTCAAAGACCGTAGGGATGCCTTTCGGGCGGCCGTACATCCAGTTCAGAACGGGGATAGTGACGCCACTACTCTTGAGCAAGGCCCGCTGCGCGTACCATCGCACCATCTTCCGATAATCATCGTATCCAATGTCACCGAGACTCCGACGATAATTTGTCTCGTTGTCTATGAGATCACGGAATGTCTTGATCCAGTCGGTCTCACGGCTCCGCTCATAGAGGTAATCGCTGCTCATTTCGATGGAGCGGCTTGCTTCGGCTGCAAGTTCAAGATCATCGAGCATTGCCCTGAATGGCCGTGCTTTGATGCTAATAGCAGGAGAACTTTCTCCGTGGCGACAAGAAATAGAGAGTGCCTGAATTTGCCGATCATCCTTATACAAGAGGTGTCGGCGCGGCCATTTTACATGCGAACGCCGTACACCGAGAAGATCCAACAGGTTCTTGGCGATTGTGTGCGCTTGCGGCGCGGTCTTGCTTGTTGTTGAAAGATCAATTTTCAGAGCGACATCACTTGTGAATGTTGATCGTTTCACCAAAGTAAGATTTTCAGCTACCGCTTCTTGAAATTTATCCCGATCAGCTTCAGGCATTTTCTTTGACTGCGGCTCGATATCGTCAATGTAAATATGTACGCGCTGCTGCTTGCGCTTCTGATAGCGGGCACGGGCGCCAGCATCACTATTCATGAAATCCTTGAATCTGCTCATGCCTCCCGAATCACCTTTCTCAGTAGTGATATTTTCTATGGCTGGAAACGGTCATTTTATCAAAATAAAACGGAAGTAAGTTGGCGTCTCCGCTCCGCAGACCGCGCTGCGCCAGGTTCGCTATCGCCGAGTGTCGTGGTTGTGATAATGGCGCCAGTCGTACGAGACATTTTTAAAGATTCCTTTAATACGCGCATTCATATTAAAGCATTCTTTAATTGGTGTCTGGGTAAACAAGCGATCCTAGTGGCGCTTTGCCAAAACAGGTGTCAGGAAAACGTCCCCGGCCGAACCGGGGGCGTATCGTGCTGCCGCTTCACTCTTCATGGAACGCACCGTCGGCCCCGTACCAGACCTGGCGATTGCCGGTCAGTTTTACCCTGTCTATCTCAACCTGTTCGAACATGGATTCCGGGACATGGATCCCCAGTTCAATGAGCTTGGCCCTGAAGTCGGCAAGCGTCAGTTCGAACGGGTTGGGTTCGTCCAGGTTCGAGTACAGGAACGGTTCGTCGTCCTGGCCGTCGCCTGCGTCCATCAACGCTGCCGCGAGGGGATGAGGGCCAAAGTATTCGATCACCATGAAATAGTGCCCGATCGGCCGGTCCCATCCGAGCAGGACCGAGACAGGCTGTCCAGAGTGCATCGTGCGGAAGTGGTGCTGACTCATCATACTCCTCCATCAATGTAGGTTAAGTGGACGCGCCGCAGGACGGCGTCGATGCCCGCACGCGGCGAGGCGAAGTCGCTGGCCACGACATGCGCCCCGCGCGCCGCGTCGTCGTGGCCGCAAGTCCATTCGTGTGCCAACGCCGTGTTGTCCGCAATGGACAGCGGCGGGACATGATGGTCCAGCCTGTGCGCCAGCGCGCCGTCGCGATACGCGTTCATCATCAGATCGGTGCGGATGGCGGCGGCCAGATCCGGTTCGCGCTGTTGCACATGCATGGCGAAAATCCAGAGCAGCCGCATGTGTAGTGCGCCGAGCGGGTCGCAAGCGTTCATGACGGCCTCCGATCATTGCTGTCGCACGCTACGACACCCGGCTTCTTCTGACCTGCCTGGCGCGGGCCCTTGCATGCCTTGACATGGCCCACCTGGGCACCGCCATGCCTGGCGCAGATATCGCGGGCGGAGCAGAGTTGGCCGGTGGCCAGATCGCAGAAGCCAAAACAGATCAGGTTGGTGCGGATGAAGCGACAACCGTCCCGTGCGGCGAAGCGACGGCCTGGCGGCAACTCCTCCAAGCACAGCGCAGGGTCGCCCCGGTCTGCCACCGGATGGTCGGGCACGGCGGCGGCCTCGTACCCATTGCTTGAAATAGTGCTACGCATGATATTTCCTCCTCGTGCAATCGTTGATCAGGGAAGGTAGGGGCGCGACAGGCAAGCGCGCCCCGGGGACAACAGGGGCTGCTTGCCCCTTTGCTTCAGGCCGATTTGCCGATGTGGTCGGGCGTGACAACCGGTCCGACCGCCGCTGCGCTTGCGTCGGGCGGGCCAGACCGCTTGCTCGCCGAGGAAGCACGTTTCGCTGGTGCCTTGATCGGTCGCGTGGGAGTGGTGCCGCCATCGCACACATCGAGCGCGACGTCGCCGCTGAACCGCGCCAGGGCGCGTATGCTGCGCATGATCGAAGCCACCGCGCCTGCGGGCATCAGTACGGCGAACCGCAGGATGACGCGCACGGCGCTCGCGATGCGTTTGGCGCGCGCCACGCGCTGCCGCTGCCGTCGCATGGACTGCTTGCAACGCAGGTAAAGCCCGGGATATCGCGTGCGGCTGTCGACATCCTTGTCCATGTGGGCAATGAGTTCGGCCGCGAGATCAGGGTCGTTTGCGTTCCGGTAGAACGAGACCCAGACTTTTTCTTCCTCCTCGGCCGCAGGCATGCGGCGGAAATACGGACGTTGTTGCTCCATGATGACCTCCATTGTTAGCGTGAGGCCAAGCTGTCCCGTGGGACTGGCATGGTCCCACAGGGTTACGAAAAATATTAGTCAGCGACCAGTTCCACCTATAGCGGGTCGGCATATGGATCGCTGTCTTCAAACCCACAGTCTGGGCAGTAGACGCTCCAGTGTCGGTTGATACAGCCGCCGTCAAGGGTTTCCCAAAATCGGTATTGGCAGATTGGCCCGCCACATTCCTTGCAGGCGTCGATCAATGTTTCATTGTCGAGCTCCATACCGCCCGGTTCAACGCCCGGTCCGTATACGGTTGTCATCAGTTTTCTCCCAAGGGTTTGTCATCTTCGTCCTTGAAGCCGCATTCCGGGCACTGGATACTCCAGTGCTCGAACAGGCTGCCGCACTGTAGCGATTGCCAAAGCCGGTAGACGGCCTGCTCGCAGCTGCACCGGATGCAATCGGCGATGTACGTCTCGTTCGCCATGGGGGCAGCTGATGCAGGAGTAGATCGCGAATTGCTCTCGTTCATTTTGGCTCCAATCGATAAAGTGCCGTTGCCCCACTTCCGCAAAGCCAGTTGAACTCGGGATGTCCTCGTGCGGCTACTTGCCAGGGCGGTAGCAGAAGCGCGGGTTTCCGGTCGGAGGTACCGTCGTTGGCATTGGCCAAGCGACGCGCCGTCAGGCTGGTGGTGGACGCCGCGAAACCGGCTAACGTGTGTCCGTTGATTTCATGTGCTGCCGACGACCTTCCTGTCCCACCGAGCAGCACGCAGCATTCCGCACGTCGAGGGCTTTGATTGATTTCGTTCATGATGTTTTCTCCATCCAGGCTGGGCATGCGCAAAGAACGTTCACCGCGTGACCCATGGGCGTAAAAAAACAGGCCCGAAGTTCCGAAGAACCTGGGCCTGACCAGTCGCCGGCGATTGAAACGCCGCGACCTCGTCGGAACAACTGCGTTCCGGTGACATGTGACGTTTGACGCGTCACGGTAGAGATGTCGCCAGAGGCGACTTCGGTTGAGATTCAACCGAGACCAGAGGGCGGGTGACGTCCGCGGCGCCTGACACCTTGGCAGATGTCAGGCCCTGGCTTGTTCGCGATGAGCAAGGACAGGGGCGATGTGAGAGCGATTCCCACGGATAGCAGGATCAGTGTGGCACCTCGGGCACGAAGATTCAAGGCTGCGCGGCGCGATCGGACCAAACATTTAAATTTATTTGTACGAGATAGCTGTGAAGAATCGTCTGGCACTTTCAAAGCGGCGAGGCCTTCCATTTGCCTCCGAAAGAACATCACTTCCGAGCCGGCGGGGCAGCGGAGCCGTTGTCATTGCTGTGCGGCGGTGGAAGCCGCCGTGAGCAGACCAGTGCCAGAAGGCGATCTCCGCTGATCAGGATGATGCGCCGGTCTCTCAGGTGGTGATGGGCGGCCGCACCCGTGCGGCCACAGTGCACGAAACAGCCCCGGTGGTGGCCGCTTCTGGCCAACGCGGCGCCAAACGCGGTGATATGACCGTGGTTGATGTGCGCGCCATACCGCTTCGCCTGAAGGGCATGCCAGCCGCCACCCGGTATCCATACGCGGCCGTCGATGCCGCCATCGCCGGAATAGCGCAAGTTGCGGACCACGAATGCGCCCGCCTCCTCAAAGGCACACAGGACAAGCTCCTCGAACACGAGTGGATCGATTTTGCGCAAATAGGCAAACAATCGCGCCTCGGCCGCTACTCCTCGTATCGTCCGAAGCTTCGTCAGCACGCGGCGAGCTTGGCGCACGCGTCGCTGGTGTTCGGGCAGACCGCGTAGCCGAAACCAATTGAATACCCTCGATGCCGCGTGAATCAGATTAATCAGACGCCACATATTACGGCTCTCCGCACGTGCTGATGGCGCAGGGTTCATCGTCGCTACGTTGCTCGGTGACGTGCAGGCATGGCGAACCCAGATACGCATTGCTGATCTGCGGTCGGTTGTGTCCAAGTTGACGGGCGACCTCGTGATAGGCCGCGCGCATGGTGTCCGGGTCGGCGCACGGATCGTTTCCTCGCACCGGCGGCTGCACGCTGGCGATATCGAAGTACAGGTCTCCCGCGAACTCATGGCGCAGGCCATGCGGCGTGACCCCCAGGGTCTTCTTGGTTAGTCCCGCCATGCGCACGACGTTGGAGAACAGGTCGAGCGACTGCTTAAGCGTCAAGCCTGGCCGGCCCAAGTCGGAGTGCGGGAAACGGGCGATCTCCTTGGCGCAGGCCAGGGCGTCGCGCTGCGCCTGGGTGCGGATCGCCGCGAAGCGTAGCCTGCCGCCCTTGGTGCCACGCTTGATCCGCAGGAAGCTGACATACCGACTGATCGCCGCGCAACTCGAGGGCAACGCGAAATCAGGCACCTCCGCCACGTGCGGGCGAAACATGACCGCCTCCTTCCTACGGAGGCCGAACGCCATCGCCATGCGCAGTTGCGCCGCGACATATAGGTCGATCTTCGCGACGGCGCGGATCGACGCGTCGACATCAATGCCGTTGCCAGTCCATCCTTTGTCGAGCTGCGCGCAGTACGTGCGGCGCACCAATTGCGGATGGGACGTGTAGCGTTCGGCGTCCCGGACCAGGCCAGGCTTGCCGATCCAGGATGCGTACACCCGCAGGAAGGATAGCTGTTGCTGGATGTAGGCGGCACTGTAAGGGTGGGTACGAAGTTGCAGTTTGGCGGATGCGTCGCCCAGGCATGTCTGCAGCTGCGGATCAGCCGTCCAGTATCGCATCAAGACATCGATGTGCGCCCCGCTTAGGTTTGCTGGCGCGGGCTGGAAGCCGAGCGCACGTAGCGTGCGAAATGCGCGGAACAACCCTTTCTTCCGCGCGTCCATGGTGCTATGCGAAACCAGTTTATTCCGCACCGCGTGGCGAGTATTGTGCGCGGCGATCACCGCGTCAAGTTGGATCTTCCAGTCGCTATTGTTTGCCATGGTGTTCCTCCCGAACCACCCGTGCGCGACGGTGTGCCGCATCGGTCATGTTGCGCGCAGTGCGAGCCCGTCGAACTAAAGTTTGCTTTTTCATGATGACCTCGATGTCGATCGCCGTGCCGCCGTCCGTAACACGGGTCCGATGGCGAACCGTAATGTCGCGCCGTGCGCTGGTCGCCGGAAGCGCGCGGCATCAGGCTTTACTACGCTACCGGCGCTGCCTGGGGCACCGTGCTGCGGATAGGGCTATCGCTGCCAAAGCGAACGGCAATCGTAAAAATGCTCCAGTGAAGTGCCGACGAAATTTCTTCCGATTGGCAGATCCCCGCTTCGCGAGCGGGCAGTGCGGTCCGTGCCGCAAAGACCCCGGACATGCCGGACCCATACCTGGGATTTGATGTGTGCGCCCCTTCCCGCCGTTATCCCCGGCCCTGCCACCAGGCCGCCGTGCGTTCCCAAGCCAAGCAACGTGCTCGAAGCCGATAGGCGACGCGGCACGAAGCCATCGCATGCGCGATGGGCGCGAGGGTGAAGGATGATCGAATGTAGAAACACGTACGCCGTGAAGACGGCGCGCGCGCGGTCTGGCCGCTGCGCGACAGGGCCCGCCGCAGTCTGGCTGCAACGGGAAAGTTCAGGGTTGAATCCTGAACGGAGTGGGCATCTGCTGCGATCAGACCGCAGCGAGCCGATAGGCGCGGGTAAAGGACGCCTTGAACGGCATGCATCCCTCGAAGGGTAATGCATGCCTGACATACCTCGCCGTTGATACGGCGTGTTCGCATAGATTGCGAACCAATTCGGTGGGCAGGTGACGACTGCGACGGCCGGTTGGGGACACGATGTCCCGGGATACGGCACCCAGACAGCGCTTACAGCATAGCCTCAGCGACCGGAAAGATCAAGGTGACAGTTCACGGCTGTTGATGCGGCCGGAACCCGCGTGCAATACGTGGAAGGGGGCTGCCAGTTTGACGTGTCGAATATTTGTGGTTGATGGCTCGTTTATTTTGTAAACGGCCGAAGGAAGTATTACGCCCTTGACAGCCATGGCCTTCGTGATACCTCTGTTTGTGGCGACGTTGATCTTGGCCGTCCCTGCGACGCTACCTGGGATCAGACATCGCGCACCGAGTTGATATGGAGGCGATGCGCAGACGCGTTGGCGTCGACCTTGCACCGACCTCTGTTTTTGAATCGAGCGGAAATGTGGTTGGGCTGCTGTGGACTTGAAGCTGAACGCAAATGGCACCGCTTTTCACACCCGATTTCGTATTTGTCATCGCAGGCTGACGGCGTATCGTGTGTGGAAAAGCTACTCAAGGAGATTGATGTGGAACGAATTGTACGAGCTGTCGACGTGGGGCGTGGGAATGTAAAGTTCATCGCGTCCACGAAGAACGAGGAACTGAAGTGCGAAATGTTTCCGGCCGAGGCCCATCCCACGGAGGTCGCGCACGAACAGGAGGGATGGGGGACCAAAAGGAAGACGGTTGGAATCCCGGTCGGCGAACTGATATACGAGGTCGGACCCGACGCGAACCTGGCCGCCGACGTTTTCAATGCGAACGTCTTGCAGCACGATCGCTATTGTGAAAGCGATGAGTACCTGGCCTTGTTGCTAGGCGCGGTGCACTACATGGACGTACCGTCGATCGATCTCCTTGTCGTCGGCTTGCCTGTGGCGACGTTCAAGTTGCGCAAGGTCGTCACCTCGCTCGAGCGACGTATTGAAGGTGAACATCGGCTTGGTTCCGGTCGCAAGGTCTCTATCGGCAAGGTGAGGGCGGTGCCGCAACCGGTCGGCGCGTTGATGTCGTATGGACTTCAGCACAATCGGCTGGCGGAGGTTCGCAAGGAGCGCAGTCTGATCGTCGATCCTGGGCGCCGGACCTACGACTGGCTGGTGACGCAGGGAATGCAGCAAATCGAAAAGCGAAGCAGTTCCGTCAACCGCGGCATGTTTGATGTGTTGCAAAGTATCGCGGACGGTATAGGGCGTTCAACCAGCTCTCAGTTCCGGGACTATGATGCAATAGACCGTGCGCTGCGCACGCGGAAGAGGCCCGTCGTCTTCCAGCAGGAATATGACATCGAGCAGCATCTGCCACTCGCGCGCAAGATCCCTGAACAGGCGGTTGCCGAAATGATGCGCTACGTCGGCGACGCCGGCGATATCAAAAACATCCTGCTGGTGGGCGGTGGCGCATTCTTCTTCAAGCCTGCCTTGAAGGCCGCGTTCCCGCGTCACACGATCCAGGAGCTTAAAGATCCTGTTTTTGCCAACGTACGTGGATTCCAGCACGCCGGCGCTGACTTGGCCAGGGCCCTCTGGTCAACCGCCGCTGACGGTGGAACGGTGTCCCGGCCGATCTCGACGGAGGCGCCATGAGTAACGGCATGCGCATCAGCCTCGTGCTGGCACGGGAAGACAACCCACGTCTGTACGACGAGCTTGTTCAATTTCCGAAGGGGCCACGGCGTGTGAACCGACTAAGAATGCTTGCATACGACGGCCTGCTGGCCCAAGGTGCGCCGGTTGCGCAACCTGCGCCACACACGTTTGAGGAAGGTCACCGTGCCAGCGAGTCCGGGATGTCGGAGGACCGGGCCAAGGCGTCATTGGAGTTGTTCTCCGAGCCCTTATCTGAATGAGGTCATCGTGAAAAGAAGAAAATCAACATCGGCGTCGGAGCTTGCCGCGATGGGATATTGTGAGAAGAAGATGTTGTTCGAGCATCGTATCGGGAGAAGAGTATCGTCCGCTCGCGCTCAAGCCCGGCGTGATGGCGTCGCCGCACATGAGGCGTTCCATCTCGAAGCGTCGGTGCTCGCTCCAGGCGTCGGATCTAGCGAGGCCAAGCCCTGGTGCTTCATCGCCACGGAGCTGTTTGGAGAGTCTGCATGGGAGACCATCACACTTCGCATGTGCCGGGATCGGATCTTGCGCCCCTATCCCGCCGGTCGTGCCTTTATCGGCATGTACTACCGCCACTCCCCAGCGATAGCCCGTTGGCTCTGTGGGCACAGACGCTCGCGCGCTTGTGCGCGCTTACTCCTGCGGCCAGCGGCGGTACTGCTGAAATGGCTATTCGTCCGGTATTCCTCTTTGCCTGGAACTGGGTCATGATTGTCGCTTGTGTGTCCACCTTCGTCGTGCTGATTGTCTTTTGCGCCGTGGTACTACGCATATACCGTGCGATGCTGCGGGAAGAACAGTGGCTGCCAAAGGAATTTGTGACAGCGAAACTCATGTTTTCGGAGCAGATGTTCTCTGGACCTTCCCACGCACCAGTTGTCGCGCGAGTCGACCGCGCATATTGGGCAGAAGATCAATTGCACTTGGTAGAACTCAAGAGACGAGGCCATGCCAAGATTTACGCGACCGACGTGATCGAGTTGTCCGCACAACGCCTCGCGGTCCACGCGGCAACAGGTATGCATGTCAGCATCGTGGGTGTCGTGGTGGTCGAACACCCGGTCACTGGCCGGCGCACCGCCATGCGCGTAAAACTGCTTGCCGAAGACCGTGTCATCAATCTGATGCGCCGGCGAGATGCGATTCTGGCCGGCGTCGAACGGCCTGAGGAAACGTGCCTGAGGGCGCGCTGCATCGCGTGCGAATACCGCAACGAATGCAAGGGAGAGAGTGGAGCGAAGGTCTATCCGTTGATTCGCTCTACTCCAGATTAGTACGGTCAGCCGCCGACGGGTTTAGGTCCAGCGAGCCGCCGGTTATCAAATATTCGGCAATTTTCGACATGCTACGGAAGGTGTTGCCATGAATGAGATCGAACTGGTTTTGACGATGGATCGGCGCACCGCCAGAGAACTGGCGCAGTTCGCGAAGCGCCTTGGCTTTCAGGCTTGTTACGACTTGACAGAGGCCCATTTGCCCCATGAGGAACGCATCGATAAAGCTTACCTGATGATACACGGCATGGACTTGGTGGCGCGTGCATTGTCCGGTGCAGGGTTTGCGCCGCGTTGATGATGAGACCGGACAACCGTACATGCTGCGGCGTTGGCCGCGCGACTGGACGATATTGCCTTGTTCCGGTCGTGTCGCTTCCATTCAGCTCTCGATCAAAATCCAAAATCCAAGTTGACCGCTGGCGGCACATCGGCTGCTGGTGCGGCCTTCGGTTTCGTCACGCGCGGCGTCCGGGGCGAAGGCCAGGATGTCATCAGCTCGGCCGGGTAGTGGCGGAGGAACGTGCGGGCGTAGTCGGGATTCTTGCAGTCCAGCCAGTCGTCCCATTCTGACCGAGGCACGATCACCAGCGATCGTTTCTCATCACCTGGCTTGTGAAAGCGCTTCATCAGAGGGTGGTCATCGGCATTGATGGTCAGTTGGGTGAACGATGTCTCCGGTCCGGCGTCGCCATCCCATTCGCGCCACAGTCCCGCGACGGCAAACATCGCCTTGTCCGCCATGGCGATGCTCCACCATTCCGCCTTGCCGGTTTCGTAGCAGGGCTCGTCGAAGGAGATCACCGGCACCAGGCAAAGCTGTTGCTGTTTCCAGGCGCGGGAGAACGAACGACGTTCGGCCAGGGTTTCGGAGCGTGCGTTCATGGTATCGAACTTCTTGACCCCGTTCGGAATGCGGACCTGGGGCACCATGCCGTAGCCGGCGAGTATTCCTTCACGCGCTCCGTCGGCGCCGCGCCGTACGATAGGCGCGGCATAGTCCTTGAACGTGTTGTCCTGCCAAAACCCGGTATCGTGCAAGTCGATGATGACGCCCATGACGGCTTCGAGCATGTCTGGGCCCGGCGGTCGGAAATTGACGCACATAGTAGGCAACCGGTGACGGGAAATATCAATCATAGCGCTTTTCAAGATCAGATATTATACTGTTTAAACGTACAGTACTATTTTTGAGAAACGAAATGCGCGCATGGGTCGCACGAAGAAGGGTGGAGGGGGCATTGCTTGTCCAGCCCATACAGTTTGGCCACGAATTCAGCCAAGACGCGGCGCCGTACGAATTGCTGGTTGTCGAGGTGACCGATCAGGGCAAGCGTCGGCCCATGAAGGTCGCGCGGCTGGTTCCGGTCGGGGAGCGGCAGGCTGTCGCAGAGTTGCTGTCGCCGAAGTTGGTATGGTTCCGAAACTGGCAGTTTGTGCTCAGCGGAGTGGAGCAGGTCGCGGGTGCGCATGGCATCCGGGCCGTATTGCAGTCCTGGATATGCAAGCTCAGTTCACCAGCTTATGCGATCGGGTTTAAGGTAACCAACACCCACCAAGGTGGTGTGCTTCGGCCACGACGGATCTTGCGCGAGACAGGCAAATCAGGTGGCCAGTTGGCGGTGGCTGAACACTTTGAAACAGTGCTCGGCCGTCACACGTTACGTGCGCAGTTGGACCGTTATCAGGCTTCAGATTGCGGCAATACGGCTCGCCATTTGTTCGACTGCCGGCTTGAGTGGATGGCGGAAGAACGGTTCGAGCTCAGCGGCCTCCGCGTGGTGTCCGCCCATGGCGAGAGACCAGAACAGGTGGAATGCGACGGGTGGCTCTGCGAATTCGATATTGAGTTGCCGGAATTGACCAGGTCGCAGGTGCGTATGCTTGGCCCCTTCCATTAGGTGGTGGCCTGCCCCGGCCGGGCCTCGATGGCGCCCTGACAATGACTCGCAACAGCATCCCGCGCAATTCTGCCATGAGGTCCATACGCTGGCGAAGAGCGTCGACGGCCAAGCGCCGGCCTGCGCCAGCGCGCAGCGCCGGGACGGCAGCTACAGCTACAGCGAAAGTTATCGCGTCAACCTAGCGCAGTTGAAGGGGGCGGCGTTCCGAACTTGCGAAAGAGTATTCGGAAAATGCCTGGGCAAACGCACGGCCCCATAGGCCGCCACTAAAAGCATGGGGACCAAAATTGTATGCCTTCGTGCCCCTTGCCGTTGTCAGGTCGTCGACGGTGCCGACAGCGTCGATCAGCCCAAGTTCTTTGGCTTCGGTGCCGCTCCAGACCTCTCCTGTGGCGTAATCGATGCCTTGCTTGAGTTTGCTGCCTCTCGCTTGCACCAACTCCGCGAGAAAGGCGCCGCCCGCGCGATCGACGAGTTCCTGCGCCTTGCTTTCCGCCTCCGGCGAGACCGGTATGAATGGGTTCAAGAATGCCTTGAGTCTGCCGGAGGCGTAGATCCGCTGACTGACGCCCAGCTTGTCCATCGCCTGGTTGACTTGCCAAGGGGAGATAACGGCGCCGACTGAGCCGACCAGGCTGTATTTTCCTGCCATGATGACGTCGGTGTGCAATGCGATCAAGTAGGCTGCGGAAGCGCCGATGTTGCTGATCGCAGCGACGACCTGCTTGGGGTATCTCTTCTTGAGCGCTGAAATTGCCTGGCTGATCCGTTCCGCCTCGACTGGAGCGCCGCCAGGGCTATCGATTGCCAGGACGACTTGTTTGACATTGGCGCTTTCGAATGCGTCCTTCAGCACAGGAATAATCCGGTCGGCGGAAGCGGCTGATGTCGCGGAGATTTCACCATCAATGTGAACGACGCCAACGACTTCGCCTATCGGGCCAAGCTGCAGGCCAATGGAACTGGCATAAGCTAGCAGAGCGAGGAGAGTAGGCGTGCCAATCAATATTGCCCGCCCGGCGATCCGCCATCGACGTTCATGCTTTTCGCGTCGAACTGTGATCGCGAGATGCTGTTCCTGAATCTTGCGCTGTGCTGCAATTTCGTCCACGAGCTTTACCAACAGCGATGCATCTGATTGAACTCGCACGCCGACTGACGAACGCAGATGTCCAGAATAGTTGCGATTTGTCATAATACCTCCGCGTCATTGCTTTCAGGAATACGGTCTTAGCTAGTTTCGGCATCCTCCGCTGAGGCCAGTTAGCGCACCGAACGTGAGTCCATGCTTGCACTCCTGCCGACGAGCAGCAGGTACCTGGTCGACAGGTACTTGGTCACTCTTTGCGGATATAGCCACGCCTTTATTGATCATCGCTTCTGTGCTTTCGCTAGTCTCCGCTGCGCGCAGCCAAGCTTCGGCCGTTTTCAATTGAATTATTTGACATTTGACCCTGAAAGCATGCGGCTGTTCGGCAGTGGGAAAAGGCTCCCGGACGATATTTGCCGCACCACAGAGTCTAGTTGCAACATCCGTAAAATATTGATCCTCAAATCGACTGCCGTCGTCCGAGTGCAAAATAACCGTTTGCCCAAGGTGACACGAGCTGACGATGAAGCGCATTGCAAGCCTTGCGTATATTGCCTCTATGTTGGGAGTTCGCGCCGGAACGAATGTAAGCTGGCCCAGCCGGGAAGTTGTATATGGCGACAAGTCACATACAGAATCGTCATTCGTTCGTCCGTTCAACGACACGGCGGAAGCATTTTGTGTAAGTAAAAAGATCGCGCTTACGGCTGCAAGAATGATACGTTTCATGTTGAACTCCATAAGTTGAAACTGGGTGTGGCAAGGGGTATCATGAGGGGCAAATCCGGGGGAGTCATGGAACGTACGCGTGCACGTAGGGTGTTGATGGCTATGACCGCAGGCGGAATAGCTGGTATTGCCTTTGTATTCAACGATGATTGGTTCACGCAGTTCATCGGTGCTGTACTTGGTTGTGCTTGCATGTTCGTTGCCTATGCCATATTCGATTTTTGCGCTGCCTGGCGCGAGCGCAGTACACCATCTAGTCTCCGTCGATATCAGTTGCATCGGGATGAGTACGATCAGGACGCCTTTCGAATTGAGCGGATTTTCATGGATGACGGTAAGCCTTGGTAGTGCGCCTTACTTTGGTTTTTTTTCAGGTCGGAGTTTTTTAGCCAATGCCCTTATACCGTCGCCGACAGTGTCGGAAACGGGATCTCTTGAATTTTCCATACTGCTGTACACCTTTCCGACCAGAGAATTTCCTTTCCCCGGATGAGGTTGCCCGTCTTTTCCGATTTCGATTCCGTTCGAATCTTCGAATTCCAGAATTTTTTTGGTGACATCGCCATCGATGTTTACACCCGACCTCTCGATGCCATCCTTGTGGTTATGCAATTTCCTGCCGACTGAATCCAGCCTTTCCGCATTCTCGGTTCCAAGTTGTATATTCTTTGCCGGCGAGCCTAAAGGATTCGTATGGGACTTCGATGGGGGCGTTGTGCCCGCATCGATATTGGGAAGCGCATTTCCGAGTCCAGTTGGCTCCGAATGATATTGAGAGCGCACGCTTTCAAACGTGTTAGGCAAGCTTTCTGACGCAACGCGCATTGGCGGCAGGGCCTCGTTGCCAAGGTAGCTCTCCAGACGCCGAAGCATGGCTCCGCTTCCAAGCTTCTGCGTTCGCAGGAGGTCTGCAAAGAAGGTCGCGTGATTCGGATCCTTGGCCATGTCCAGTGAGATGCTTTCGCCTCTCGAGAACATTGATGCGATGCGTTCGGAGTAAGCTTCCTCAGAACGCAAATTTTCTTCTGCCCGAGCCATTCTTGCGGCCGTGGCTGTGATCCTCTTACTATGTTCCTCCCCCTCGCGCGTTTCTGAGAATACGTTCGAAAGGGCGCGTGAGTCTTTGGAGATCGATTCAGCGAAGTCCCTGAACTTGCTGCTGTCTTCGCTGGAGAGGGAGGTTCTAACCTTTTGATCCAGTTGGTCCAGTGTCCCTGATGTACCTGTCTGCGCTTTAAGTGCTCCTTGTGCTCCGATTGGCGTGCTTGTATCAGCCTTCAACGAGCCGCCGAGCGCGACCTCTGTGACTTGTCGGATCGATGCTCCCGTCTGTCGGCTTACGTTTGCAGCAATCTGCTTCAATTCGCTAGCGCGTTGCCCGGTTGTACTACTTTCTGATCGAGCCGCCCCCTCAGACTGTGTATCCCCTTTTCCAAATGCCCGTGCAGAAGAGATCACGTCTGCTACCGCCGAGGCGTATTCGTGTGACGAAGTACGTGCTTCGGCTTTTGCAGCGGCGACCGAGCGTTGCGCCTCTGTCACTTCACTCTTCGTCAGGCCGACGACGATTTGTCGTGATGCCGGCCCTTCGTTCATCAACGCTTTGATGGCTGTGAGGCCAGAACTAGCATTTGTGGTCAGGATGTTTCCGGTGGAATCGTCCTGGCGGGCGCGGAAATACGGCGAAGAACGGGACGGCGTGAGTGTCATTTGATCCATCGTGACATTGCCCATGCCGGTGTTCCCGACGGCGGCCGCGTTCGAGTCGGCTGTCAGCGTTGATTGCAACGTCGACCAACCGGACAGCACTGCGGTGCCGAAGTTTTCCATGCGTTTCATGGCGAACCAGGCGATGAACGGTATGCTCGCGGTGAGATAGCCGACAACTGCTTCCGAAGAGATAGCGTTCGAGTAGATTGAATTGGACGTACTCAGCGACAATGCCTTGAGTCCGCCACCGACGTCTGCCGCTGCTGCCAGTTCCTTGGCTGCGTAAATAGTCGCCAGATAATTCAGAATGGCATAAAGTACAGGCCAGAGTTGGATGAAAATCAGGACGGCGGAGTAGTTTTTTATCGACATCATGGTCTCTTTTCCACTCGTAAGCAGGACAAGCAATACCCAAACGGGAAAGAGCGCGTAGACGAGCGCTTCGATGACGTTTCGTATAACCGGAAGTCCTTCCTCGGCGACTTTTCCCGAATTGATCCAGGATGCATTGGTTTGCGCGACCGCTTGTGCCCGGCCCACCGCGAGCATCATGGCGGGGGCATCGTTGATCTTCTGGCCGATCAGCATGCTGGTGTCGTTGATCGCATTGATCATCGCGTTTTGTCTGACGATATCGGCGGCGGTTGCGGCAGCGTCGGCAATCTGGGTCTTGATATAGGTCTGCTCGATTTGACCAACCAGTACCGACGCCACCACAGACGTTGGCAGGGTTGGGTTCAACTCGAGGGCAAGGCTGTCGTGGATACGCTTGACTTGTGTCGGCATAAGCTTGTCCAATGCTGTATATATTGCCGGACACGGCATAACTTGCGTCTCTCCCGACGCGTCGGTGATTGTGCTAAAGCGTGCAGGGTTGGGGGTTGCCATCAGCGGCCACACATTACCGGAATTAGCGAAGTCAGCCGGGGCAACGGTTCCGTCGGCGAGATCGTACATGGTGCAGTTTGCAATGAAGTTAATCAGGTCGGTACGGAATCGCGGCTCCGTGAAGACAACACGGCTCGTTTTCCGGATCAACCGGTTTCCGAACATAAGGCCGCTTTTTTGGTAGGCGAGTTCAGGCGGAAGCCCTGCCGGGCCGGGAATGGCCTGGAAGGCTGTTTCGAACAGGCTGGCGGTCACGTGGCCGACAGTGCTCGTGGGTGAGGCCAGTACCGCCAATCCCAACGGTACATTGTCGACGAAGCGTTCCGCGCCGCCGCCAGTCTTGTCGATGATTTCGACTTGTACACGTGGGACAAAAAGGATCGACAGCACCAGGGTAACCGACGCCAGCCATTGCCAGCCAATCAGCTTTTGCGGGGCGAAAGCATAGGCCGTAAAAGCTGTGACGAAACCGTAGAATGCGACCATCGCGATAGCGCCCTTGAAATCCTGCGCGCCGGCGATCGCCGCAATCGCGTTAAACACCCCCGCCAATGTGTCGGCGTCCTGGTATGCATAGATTTCCCACATCGTCGCCTCCGATGCCTTCGGCTAGCGAAGCCAGGCAGTCTTACGTCCCAGCATGTCAAGGACGTGCTGGGGCATGCCTGTACGCAGCTGACGTTCCATTTGCTCAATCTGTGTCGAAATCGCTGTCATGGACGCTACTTTTTGGTAGTAGAGCGACTTTTCTCGGGACAACTGTGCTAGCAAGCTTGTCGTTCTGTCGCGTAGGTCACGCGCTTTCGATTCTTGCTTTTGGTCGAGTAAGAAATCCTTGTCGAGCGCATTCAGCCCTACCCGCAGGTTCTTGTCCAAGAAGACGTAGGCGTAGTCGGCGGCGATCACTTCGCGGTATCGGCCGATCAGGTCCTCCGCCAGATTCTTTGAGTTGCTGATGGAGGCGACCGACAACATGCGGTAGACCGGTTCGGTGGTCTGATTGACGAAGCCCACCTCTGCGGAGTCGTTCGCGATCGGACTTCTGCTCAGGATCTTGTCGGAGATCGAGCGCATCAGCGTTTCGACGCGGGTGGTGAATGGCGTGTGTTTGTAGCCGTCGTCTACCGTGACGGCATCGCAAGTGTCGTAGTTGTTGCATTTGAGGACTTGCTGCGTGACCTGGCCTCCACCAGCGTCGGCCTGTCCATACAGCAGATTGGAAATTGAGGTCAGCGTGGGCGGTATCGGATCCGGGTCCCTGCCGTTGGCAAAGATGACGGTGCCGACCATACTCATGATCAGTTCACGCTCGTTGTCATCAAGTTTGGTGCCAGCCAGCTTGAGCGCCTGCCACGTGAGGTTTCCGGTGAAAGGGACCTTGTTCTTGATGCCGGGATCATCGGACTTCCTGCCCGAGTCCAGGATGGACGGCTTGTCTGTCTTGCATCGCTGCTCGGCATCGGCGTAATCCGATGCGATGCCCAAGCTGACAGCGATGTCCTGGCACGCCTTGTTGGTGCTCAGGTTGGTCGCTTCTGCGGCATTTCGCACGAGGGCGGTCGCGATTGAACAGGAGTTCTTGTTCTGTCCGTTCACCATCTCCGCCAGTTGATGGAAGCGGGAACTGATGCTGCCCAGCAGTGGCGACACCGTGTCGAGCGCCAACTGGAACGCGATACCGGGCAGGGCGGAGGTAATGTTCTTGAGCATGTCCTTGAGCTGGGACGAGGAAATGTGCGAAAAGGCGCCGCCGAAGGCGTCGATGCCTGCGCAGCCGCCATGCGCTTCGGGCAGGTCAATGGCGATCAACTGATAGGTCTTGTTGGGTGCGCGCAGCATGAGATTGCCCCCGCTGTAAGTATTGAACACCTGGCCTCGGAATGCCCCGGGCTTGGTGTAGTTACCTATCATCGAGAGGTCCTTGAACATCTTTTGGGTTTCCGCGTTCAAGTCCTCTGCGCGCAATGGCGAACAGAGCGCCAGAGCGGCAAGGGCCCAAGTGATGGGGATCGGTCTGGGCGACATGTTGGCCTCCTATTTGTTAGCGGCGGTAAGCGCCGAGACAGGCTGCGGCGTGGCGGTGGTGATGACGCGTTCGATCAGCTCGTTTTCCGACATGACGCCGAAGCCAAGCGGAACGATCCGGCCGCTCGATGGATGGGCCAGAAACAGCGCGGGTACCTGCTGGACCTTGAGTGCTAGCGCGATGCCGTTGTCGCCACGCGGGGAAGGGAATTCCGGCAGCGTGCCGCCGTCGGTGCTGATGGCGGACACCTGCAAACCATACCGCTGTTCGAATGCCTTCAGGACCGGGGCGAAGGCATGGCAATATGGGCAGTCGCTGCGGAAGAAGAACAGCACGATGTGTTCACGCGCCAGGACAGCGAGCTGTGTGCGCCGTTCCGCCATCTGCTGACGTTCATAGATGTCTACCGCAAAGGTCGCCGAAGGCCTGGCCTGCGCGCTGGGATCGAGCTCCGGCGACATCCATGCCACGCGTTTCGCGACATCCGAGAAACGCGACGCGTCGCTCAGGATGCGCGCCTCAAGTTGCAGATAGGCGTGGACGTTATCGACCGTCGGCGCCATGATGGCGACGATGCGGGCTTCTTCCACGGCCTTCTGCAGCGCCTTGTAGCGGATGATCTCCGGCTGCTCGTCTTTGATGCCGGTGGCCGTTCGCGATGGAGATGGCGCCGGCACGGGCGCGTCGTCATAGAAATGCCAGCCCCGGCGTGGATCGTCCGCCGGAAGATGGGTAAGCTGCTGGCCACTGGCAGGAACAAGACAGACCAGGAGCACGGGCAGGGCAAGGATGCGCTTCATCATTCGGCCTCCGCACGGGAAGATGGAGGACGGCCATCGCGGCAATAGTCGATGCCGAAATCGATGCGACGCGGACCGCCGCCCGGCGCGCCCGGCGAGCGCACGTCGTCCTGTGAAAATGCCACATTCAGCCGCCGACAGCCTTCCTGCCGATAGCGCTTCAACGTCGTGACGTCGATGCGCAGGGGAGCGGTTGTGCCGCAGCCGCGTTTGAGCGCGTCGGCCATTTCACCTGTCAGCATGCCGTGGGCGCTACCGTCCGGCGCGTCGATGGCTTCGATCATCAATTCGCGTGGATTGACGACGGCTTTGCGCGGCACGGTGGAATCGCCGGTGGCCTGGAGCAGGGCAGCGAATGCAATGATCAGCATTTTCCGCCTCCGAAATAGCAAGCACCTGCACGCACGCTGTTCGAGGCGCGCAGCGCGGCGAGATCCGGCAGCGCGGGTACGATAGAGGCGTAGAACTCGGTCAGGTCCATCCTCGAGAAGTCGAGCTCCTGAAGTTGGGCCACGGTGAAGCCTTGGCATTGCGGCCGCTCTGCTTCGCCCCAGCCGATGCCCAGTTGCGCACGGCCCTGTTCATTGACCAGGCGCGCCAGCTCCGAATTGAAACAGCATTTGGAGGTGGTGTGCTCGATGCAGGTCACGCATTTCCCAAGGATGCGGATGCAGTTGGAGCACCAGGTGCCTATCGGATGGCACAGCTTTGCGCCTTCCTTCATGGCTAGCTTGCCTTCCTCCGGGCTGCACGACATCATCGACAGGACGACGTAGATGATCACCGCGATCGCGAGTGTGTAGGGATCGACCGCGATGGCGATGCTGTCGCTGCTAAAGAGCGTCACCGAACCGGCCGGCAGCGCCGTGCCGTTGACGGCGACCGTGACGCCATAACTGGTGAAGCTGCCGGAGAAGCCGGCGCTGGTGTACAGGGCACCGAGTCCCTGCTTGATGAAGCTTCTGTTGTCGGCGTTCATGAGGACGTCATATACAAGGCGCGAGCCGGCGCCGAACAGCGACTGGTTGGTAAAGCCCGCGCCGGCACCGTCGGCATAGCAGCAGTTCTTTAAGGTCCGATTCCTGCAGCGGTTGTCCTCGCCGGAAAAGACCCGTATGGTTGCCGGATCGAGATAGACGCCGGCCTCGCGCGCCGCTTCCATGTACGTCATGGCTTGCGCGAAGTCCGGATCGTTCTTGTTCGTGGTGTCGAAGCAGCGCTCGCCGAGACAGAAGACGCCGGGACTGCACACGCCGGCCGTTGAGCATCCGCTGTAGAAGTCCGCCAGGTTGCTGGCGACGCCAAACGGATTGCGAGCGATCGCCGCCGCCGACGCGACCAGTGGATCAGAGGCCGCTATTGTCGGGCGTGGACCATTCGCCACCGCATTGGCCGCGACTTGTGCTTGGCAGACGGGGTCGTTCGGCAGCAGAGCGCACTGCAGGCGCCGTGTTTCGGCCAAGGCCTTTAGGTCGGAGCCGCCGTAGTACGCCGCCTGGGGCGGCTTGTCGGTATAGCCGGGTACCGCCGCGCTGGCGTTGGTTGCGTTCACTTGGCCGTGCGCATAGGCGTTTGCAGCCCGGGCTGCGGCTAGGTCATCGACTTGTCCGGCCGCCGTTGCACATTGGCCCGACACCAGGGCGGCCACACTGACGAGGACGATCAGGCGGCGCATGTCATTTCTCCAGCAGGCGCAGGATGGAGCGGGCAGCTGGGCGCCACACCGGTTGCGCGTTGGCGATTTGCTCCAGCGCGTAGTCCAGCGAGACGTCCCCGCTTGCCTTGGCGTAGCCGGCGGCAGGACAGGCACCAATGAGGCAGGGCTGCTCGTCGCCATCGCTTGCCCTTAGTATGAAGGTCGGCACGACATTGACCGCGTAGCGCGAGAAGAGGCGGGGATCGATCTGCAGCGGCGCCCCTGGCTGGCCGAATGTCTGGTGGATGGCCTGCGCCGTCGCCGGTAGGGAGCCATCCTTCAGCCCGTTCAATACCAGCACGCCGCCACAGCGCTTGGCCTGGTCCGCGAGCCGGGTGAGGGACGCACGCGGCATCGAGAAACTCACCATGATCAACAGGCGGCTGGAGGGCTGATTGCCGGTGCCGCGCGCCTTGATCCGGGCCTCGTAGCCACCGGCGATGGCGGCGATATCGGCCGGGCTGCTGGTGGCGGGAATGGGCAGTCTGTCCAGCCTGGGCGTTCCGGCCGTCGCGGTTTGTGCGCACGCACAGCGCAGGCCGCATTGCGCGCAGAGCGCGGCAAGTCCCAACACAAGCAGGTTGCGCGCCCGGCGCGCGCGGCGTTTAGTAGCCCACACAGCAGTTCCTTTTCCGAAAGAGCATGAAGGCGAAATCCTCGCCTTGGACGGGATATTCCTTGCCGGCGCCCCAAAGCGTTGTCGTCCGGCCAAACGGTTGGCAGCATTTGCCGGCCGTCTTGTCTGTGCTGGGTATGGGGTAGGTCAACTGTGTCTTGTAGGCGGTCTTGTCCATCACCGGCAGGAAATACGGACCGCACAGCCCCTTCTTCCCGTGCCAGCCCCACGCCAGCAGCTCCCGGTGCATCTTCGCGGTGAGGCGCTGGGCCATCAATTCGGCGGTGCGCACGCCACCCATGTGCACGCGGGTATTGCCGTCCAGTGGCAGCAATGCTCCCTGGCACCCGGCACACCAGAATAGTTCCGGCCTTGGGAATCCAATGGTCGCCGCCACGCAATCGGCCGCGCATGCAGCCAGGGCCACCGGATTGGCGAATAGGACCGCTTCCGGGTTCAGGATCAGCGTCAGCTCGTCGTCGTTCCAGAGGGGATCGACCTCCGTCAGGTAGGCCAGGTCAAAGCTGCCGCGTTCGAGGCAAGGGAAGTCGGCGACCACCTTGAGCCAGTACATCACCGGGTTGACGTAAAAGTGCGCCTGGTAAAAGCCACTGGCGTCTCCGCTTGCTTCCGGCGTGCGCGCCGCCTCCGGCGCGCCGATGCCCGGATCGAGGTCCAATCCCCCGAGCGACACCAGGCAAAAGGGTTTGCGCACCACCTCGACGTGGCGTGCCGGTTCCCAGAAACCGATGGACAGGCCGATCACCGGATTGACGCCGCAACTGCAGACCGGGTCCGACGGGTTGTCCGTGTCTTCCTGCCCGCCCAGATTGGCCGTAGTGACCGCACCGAGAGAAATCGGCAGGATGCAACTCCAGCAGATGTCCGTGACCGGATTGGCGAACTTGCCGACGCAGGTCGTTGGCAACTTGGCTGGATCTGCCGCCGCAGGCATCGCGATGAGCGCGTACCAGGCCAGTAATGCCGCCATCGTTTTCATGGTGACACCTCCATTTCATCGATGCGAAGTCGCAGGCCTTCCTGCGTCACCAGGGCCGGAACTTGCCGGATGCCGAGGCGGCGTGTCAGCAGTCCCTGCTGATCGTAATAGATCGGCATGCGCCATTGGCGCATCAGATCGAGGTAGGACCCGCCGGTTAGAATCAGCTTCAAGCGCGGACCATGCTCGCGCAGCATGCGTTGCGCCTGGCCGCGCTGCCGCGCGTCGCGGGCATCAAAAAATAACAGTGCGCGGGACAGGGTGATGACGTCCAGCGGATTTTTGCGGGTTCCCGCCGCGAACATCAAGCGGCCTGTCCCATCGAAGACGTTCTCCGCCAGCATCATCGACGGGTCGAAGTAGAAGCTGCGCGCCTTGGAGCAGGCGGCCAGGCCTGCCACCGGAGTAGGCGAGGCGACGGTGGCACGCGCCGTCGCCGCCGCCTGTTCCATCAGTCGCGACATCTCGCCGGATTCGGCGCGCGCGAGCAGGCGTTGTTCAATCATCGCCAGCAGGTTCTGTTCCTGGACGGGATACGTCGGCCCCAGGTTGCCGATGTCGGCGCCCAGACACAATGCCGGCGCGGCGGCAAGCACCCAGCACATGGCGGTGCGGAAGTGGCTGCGCGCTGCCGCTGGGGAAAACATGGTCATAGGTGTCGGCACAGGCATGACGCACCTCACAGTATAGGGGTCACGCGGCCGACGATCTGGCGCCGCGCCACCAGGCCGCTGATCGCGTAACGCGAGTCGAAGCTGTCGGGACTCTGGCCCGCGACATAGAAGTAGCCGGGCGGGATCACCGTCGGGGCGATCGGCTGCAGCGGCAGGCGTGTGACGGTATGGGTCTTCGCATAGCCGACGTCCCTGCCATTGATATACACGTGGCGCTCCGACACCGTGACGACATCGCCCGCAACGCCCGTGACCTGTTTGAACAGTGGCTGGCGGCGCAGGCCGGGGAAGTAGCGCACCGCGTCTCCTTCAAAGGCATAGACGATGTAGTCTCCGCGGTGCGGATCCTTCGCGCCGTAATCGATGGCGACCACCTTGTAGGGAAGACTAGGTGTTACGTTGAAGAGTATGGGCAGCCATGGGGTCGGATCGACCAGGACCCGCACGAGCGCGGCTATCCAGATAGCCGCCAGGATCAAATAGACATACCATGTCTGGCGCAGATGCGCGAAGTAGGACGCGATCATAATTGCATTCTCCGTTTGAGTTCGGGTGTCAGGTCCACCATGTGGGGAGGCGTGCCGATGACGGCGCTGCGCTCGACGACGAGGCAGCCGCAGTTGATGGCGACTTGCTCTAGCGCGCGGGGGAACTCACGCGCGAACGCCCGTGCCTGTGAGGCCAACCGGTCGCGCTGCTCGGCCGACATGTCCCTGGCCATCTGGCTTGCCAGACGCTCTTCTTCGAGGTGGAATACGGCGACCGAATCGACCACCCCTACCGTGCGGTACGGGCGCGCGATTATCCAGTCGTAGGCGGCCAGACCCGCGATACAGACGATGGTCGCCAGTAGGGCGTTGAGCGCGAGTGCTTTCATGCCAGTATTCCCCGTTGTTCGAGCACCCGCGCAATCGCCTCGTCGATGGACAACCCCTGTTCGCGCAGTGCGTCGATCGGTTTGTTGTCTTCCAGTTTGTTCGAGTAGAGCAGGTGCGTGGCGGGATCGAGCACCAGCCGCATGATGCCTTCGCCGACCGGCGACGACACGTACATCTCCGAATAGACGCCGTCTTGCTTGTGCAACGAGTTGAGCAAGCGCTTCTTGGCTTCGTCAATGAAGAGACGCTTCTTCTCGGCGAGCAGGTTGATCGATTCGGGTTTTTGCCGGAGTAGGAATATCCAGTCGGCGCATTTGAACGCGGCCTCCATCTGGATCGAACTATAGTAGTCGTCGCCATCCTGGGTCCCGGTCAGCAGCCCGCCACCGTGCTTGCGGGCGCGCCGCGACGTTTCCTCCAGCACGGCGGCGAGGATAGGGTCGTCCTGGCCGGTGTCGGCCAGTTGCTGTTTGAGTTCATCCACAATCAGGAGTTTCTTGAAGTGGCGCGTCAGGAACATCTGTCCCGTGATCTGGTAAAGCAGCAGGATGGTCGCGACGACCTGCAGGTCAGGCTTGCGCTTGAGCCATTCGGTTTCGAAGACCACCAGCGGGTTGTCGAAGTCGATATTGTTACGGCCTTCGAAGAAGCGCTCGTATTGCCCTCCGCGCGCGAAGGGGTTCAGCATCACGGCCAGATCCCGTAGCCGCTGGTCGTGTTTGAGCCCTAGGTCGGAAATGGTGCCGGAGACGAGCCTGTCGCGGATGGCGGTGATCGTCATGTCCTGGCCATATTGTGACCACAACGTCAAGATGGTCTTGGAAATGGCCTTATACTGGACCTCGTCCAGAGAGCGGGTTCGCGAGCACATTTTGGCGATAGCCGGCACCAGCATGTCCATGTCCTCATGAATGTCGAGTACGCGTGTAAAGGGGTTGAGGTTGGGTGCCGAATCCGGCCCAAAATCGATGAAAGAACCATTCGATTTCCTACAGAGCTTTTCGAAGGAGCGTCCCAAGTCGAGGACGTTCACGTTGGCGCCGATGGAAAGGTACGCAGCCGCCATTTCCTGCAGCAGGGTGGACTTTCCGGAACCCGAGGTGCCTGCAATGGCGGCATTGAAGTTGCCCTGCTCATTGTCGTAGAGGTCGAGCGTCACCAGTTGCCCGCGGCGGCCGGTGCCGATCAATACGGGAGTGGCTGTCCCTCGCCATTCTGCGATCAGTGGGGCGAGATGGATGGCGTTGGGCAGAAGCTTGCGTGACACGCGCCGCATTCTCTTGAGGTCGCCATGAAAAGCTGGGGAGAGCGTCATGGGCAGGCTGGCCAGCAACGCCTGGCGGTGCATATAGACATCGCCGTTGAGCGTAAAGCCACGGGCGCGCCAGATCGCCTTGGCTGTTTCGCTGGCCGAGGTCATGTGTTGTGGGCGGGCGAACAGCGCAAGCTGATGGTACATAGAGACCAGTGTGCCACCCTCGTCGCTGGCGTCGGCGGCCGCGCTCCAGTCCTGCCGCTTGCGCTCGGCGTCGGGCATGATCTTGGCGAGCTTGCTTTCGGCATTCTGGGTCGCGCGCACATGGTTGCCCGTGATCGCGGTGCGCACGGTATTAGCGTCGAGGACATGCACACCCAGCGTGATCAGGAACGGACAATCGAACTGCAGGGCGGGCTGCATCAGATCGCCGATCAGCGATCCCATGCGCCACAACGGAAAGCTCTTGGGATAGGACTTTACTGAGAAAAAACAGGCGTCCATGGTTTCGCCGCCACCCGGCTTGGAAAAGCGCAGTCGGTCGGGAAGCGGGTCTTGCACGGTGTCGAAGTCCACAATCTGGTCCCGGATCTCGCGGCCCTCGTCGTGGCATTGTAGTTCTGCGCGGCGTTGGAAAATCCGGTCCGGGTTGGTGAGCGTGGCGCACCAGTTGATCAAGTCGTCGGCGTTGCAGACTCGGTTGGGCATAGACGCGGCCTTGAGCGTTGCCGACATCGCGTCGCGCACGAAAAGCAGGTCGTCGCACAGTGCGCGGTCGTCTGGCGTACCGGCCGCGTTGACGCTGATGAGCAGACGGAAGTCTCGCACGCCGCAGTGGTAGCCGCTGGTGAGCGATTGCTGGGCGCCTTTCTGCATGTGGGCAAAGCGATGGCGGACTAGGCGCCGGTGCAGGTTCTCATTGCGCACCGGCCGCCCGGCCTCGCGTGATTTCGCGAACTGATCCGCATCCTCCGGCCGCAGGTTGGCGTACTCCAGCAACTGTTCGCTGACGTGCGGCGATGCAAAGAGATGGAACTGGATGCCGGTACCCGGCTTGCAGTTTGCGTACAGGCTGCCCAGCACCTCGACCATTGACTGGTCCGCGCCGGATTGTGGCAACGCCTCAAGCGCAAAGCCCAGCCGTTTTCCCTTTAACCTGAACAGCTCTTCGTTCTCCATGAACGCAAGATAGGGCAGCCAGGTCGCGAATCGATCTGGGGCGGCATCATCGGCCGGAGGGAGCCCCACGCAGGCACGCAGAGCCTGTGCGGCCTGGGGTATGTTGTGTAATGGCCTGTGCAGGAAATCGAACATGGTCCTCAACCTTCGCTATTTGTCGGATGGATCGGCCGGCCGGTTGACCAGCGCCGGGGAGGGGGCTACGGCAGGTATGGCTGGATTTTCCTGGGCCGTTGGATCGCCATTCGGCTGTTTTGGAGATTGCGGCTCGGCCAGCCGGGCAAACGCATTGCGCTCTTGCCGCTGCACATGGGCCACACGCCATTCACCTTCGCTGACCACCAGGTAGACATACGACTGGTCGACCAGGTCCTTGTCGTCGTCCTGCCAGGCCTTGATCCAGACGCGCATCTCCCGGCCGGGAGCGCGCAATGCTGTCGGGGCGTAGCCCGTGTTCGGCGGCGCCGCCGTGCGAAGCGCGGCGGCGGCCGGACTACCAGTCCCGGCCCCGGGCCTGCCGACAGGCGGCGGAACGGGGCGCTGCGCGGGCAGGTTGTCGGCCAGCGAGTTGTAGTACGTCGCCGACAGCGATTCGCAATGCACGCCCACCGGCGCTTTGCACGCGAACTGAGTGCTTCCCCCGAGGCCGGACATGTCGCCACAGCCGGCAAGCAGCGCGAAAAAAATGGCGGATGGGCAGCGCGTGTTCATGTTTTATTCCTTTCCGGTTGCGGTTGCGGTGGCGATGGCATGTGTAGCGAAATGCGGCGCAATGTCGTCCGCCGTCGCGAAGCCCTCCAGTCGTTCTCCCGATGGAAAGATCAGGGTGGGTGTCCCCACGACGCCAAGGCGCGTCGCCAGCGCCCTGTTGCGCGCGATCGGATTCGCGCATGGCGCTGTGCCGCCGGCTGACAACTGCCCGCGCAACGCGGCCTGCCAAGCGAGCTGGCGATCCGACGCGCACCACACTGCCTGCGGCAACGCCTCGCCCAGGAAGGGCAGCATGAAGTTGTAGACCGTGGTGTCGGGCAGCTTGGCCAGTTCGGCGTCGAGGCGCTGACAATAGGGGCAGGCCGGATCGGTGAACACCACCAGTATCTTCTCGCCCGTGCCGCTGGTGGATTTGATGGCGTCGGCCAGCGGCAACGTGGCCGTGTCGGTAGTTTGCGGGACGCCGGAGTGCGGGGCGGGGATGCTGGGCGTCGCGCGGCGGGACTCCGTCAAGTCCTTGCCGGCGCTGGCGTCATACAGGTGGCCGAACAGGAAGTAACGTGGCCGCGATGCGGAGACGTAGGCGACGTTGCTGCCCATCCGGACCTCGTAGAGGCCAGGTATCTCCGAGCGCCGCACGGCGTCGAACGTGGTGTTCGGGTAAACGTGTTTCAGCGTGGATAGCAACGTATCCTGCTGTGCGCCGTGGCAGACGGGCAGTACGAGGGCGAGCGCCAACATTGGCGGCACAACGCTAGTCTTCATCATGATATCCCTCATCCTTGTCCGGTGTATCGACACGTCCGCCCGCCATGGGCATGCTGCTGCCCTTGGTGATGGCGACCTCCACCATCCTCCCTGCGTCGACCTCGACGACCGGAAATGTCTGTTCGGCGAGCCGGATGTAGTAGTTGGCCAGGTTGTCCAGCGCCCGGCCGACGCCACCGGCCACGCCGCGCCGGACTTGCTCGCCGGTGCCGCCGGAACTGGTGGCAAGGGTACCGAAGGGCGAGTTGGTAAAAGTCGTCCCACCTTGTGCGAAACCCTGTCCGATGCCGCTGACGATGCCGGCGCGCAGCGCGTTGGCCAGCAACTGGCCCTGTTTGGTGACCAGACGGCCACGCAGGCCCAGCTTGCCGTCTTCCCCGTACAGATTCCCCTGGATCGGCATTTCAAGCGTGGTGCCGTCGTGCCGCACGCATGAGAGTGTGGCCGTGCGCGCGTAGACGCGCTCCGAGCTGATGTCGCCCCAGCCCGCCGCCACGACAAAGCAATCCTTGACTTCGGCCCGGTAGCGGTTCGGCAGCACGGCGTTGTCGGTTAAGCGCACCAGGATCGGTAGAGGATTGCTTTGCGCCTGCCCCCCGGTCGGTGCGTCGATTCCACCCAGCAGCAGGCCGGAGGTGAAGCTGACCGGCAGGTAGCTGGTCGCGGCGGCTTCCTTATCGTCGCGCGGGATGGCGGCAGGTGGCTCGGGCGACGCTGCGCGCGGAGCAGGTTTGCCGTTGCCGGGGGCCAAGCTGATCCGCACGATCGGAGCCTCGGCGCCGGCTGCCGGCCCGCGCATGTCTTCTCCAGCCGCCGCCGCGGAGGCGGATGGCATCGCCATGGGCGAGGCGGGTGGGTAGCCGCCGGACTGGCTGGATGCCGCCACGACCGGCCCCGTTGGCTGGGGCGGTGTCGAAATTATTGCCGGTTGGGGCGCCGGCTGAGCGGCACCGGCGGCGCCGCGTTGTTCCAGCTCGGCGAGGCGGCGCATCAATGCGTCTTCGGTGGCCCGGCGTTCCGTCTCCTTGCGCTGCTGAGATTCGACGTCCGCTTTCAGTTGCGCGACCTCCCTGCCGGCTGTGCCGAGCCATGCCTCGCGAGGATCGACCTCTCCCGGCACCTGGATGCCGAGGTTGATCGGCGCCGACTTGCCGGCCTTGCTCGCCCGTTCGGCGACGGGCTGGGTCTGGCCCAGCGAGAACACGAACCAGAGGGCGCCACTGCCTGCGACCAGCACAGCGCCCAGGTTCAGATACTGCCGGCGACGGTGCGGCATGGTGTCGTACGCCAGACGCAGGCGGGACAGCGCGTTCATGGCTGTCCTCCGCGGCGAATGACATACACCCAGGTGGCGTCGCCCGGGCGTAAATTGAGCTGATCAATGGCGACGGCAACCACGCCTTCACCGTCGCGGTCGAATTCCTGCTCCGTTAGCGTCATGGGAACGCCGCTGGTATTGGTCAAATGGTAGCGTTCGCCAACGAAGCCTCGGCCTCGATAGGTGCGCACCAGCCTCAGCGAAGCCTCCTGCCATAGGCGCAGGGGGACGTCGACATCCTCGGCCAGTAGGTCGTCCGGCGTGCGGCTTGCCAGCATGGCTTTCAGCATCGTCTTGATGCCTTTCACGTGCCCGGCCTGCCTCGGCCGCGCGTCGCCCTTGTGGCCGTCGATCCTCGGCGCCGATGGGTCGAACAGGACGATGGTCTCGGAAGGCCGGTCGTCCTTGTGTAGTACCAGCGTATAGGTGGCACGGCCGGTCGAGATGAAAAGGTTAATCGGTTTTTTTCCCTGGCCGAGAGGACTCAGGTATATCTCGCCCTTGGAAAGGTCGCAAGTGATCGATGCCTCGGCGGTCGGACTGAGTGGCTGTATCGCAGGCTGGGGTGCCGGCATCGGGCCGTCAGGGCCCATGCAGCCGGTGGATGATTGGATCTTGCCCACCACTCCCGTGATCATGCCATCCTCGACGCGTATGCGCGTCGCCTCCCGCTCCGACACGATGGCTTCGACGGTCAGACCGTCGCGCACCTCCTTGCGCTGAGGCTGCGCGGCGCGGCAATCGATGCTAGCGGCCGCCAGCAGCAGCAACCCCGCCTGCCAAGCTTGCTTGTCCATTTTGTTTGATCTCCGTAAAACCAGCCAAATGTGTCTTGCCGCCCGTGTGGACGAAGGCGGCCTCGTATGTTTTGGTTACCGGCGGCGTGTCATGGCCATTGATTTGCGTATGCAGCAGGCCGACCATCCTGACGGTCTGCTTTTCCTCATCGGGCGTCAGTTGCTGGAGCAGGAAGTAGGTGCTCGCGTTCAGGCGTTTAAGACGGTCAGCCTCCAGTTCCTGTCGCTCCTTCAGCGCGCCCACGGTGTTGGCGGCGACGAAGCCGAGCAACGCGCTTTTTTTCCACTCAATGGACGTCGGTGCCACATCCAGGATCAGCCAGGCGACGTAGCCGCCCATTTGTTCAAGGTAGGCGCTACCGCACTGGTCGCCCTGGCACCAGAACGTGGCGTTGACACTGGGGGGCGTCACGATGATTCGTTCGGTGCCGATGATTCTGTACAGGCATGTCGCCAGCACCAGCAGCGCGACGGCGAGCGTGCCGATGATTATCGACCGGCCGAGGATGGCGCGCCGCAGATCCGTGAGTGTTGCCTCGTAGTCGTCGTTTAGCATGATGCCGCTCCATTTAACCGACCATCCGCTGTATGCGGGGCGGCGGGGTCTCGCGCAGAAACGTCAACGGGAAGGCCGGCAGCATCCAGTGCATCCAATGCAGCGCGAAGGCTTCGTGCTTGTCCGCCTTCAGCTTGCTCAGTTTGCGGCTCAGATAGATGCCGCAGGCCAGACAAAGGCAAAAGGCCAGCCGGGTGCCGGCGATCCAGCCGAGATAGGAAAAAAATAATACGGGAGCAGCCACGTCGATGTCCCACAGCCCGATCTTCCACTGGTCGTCGAGGCGGCGCGGAATATAGGTGTCGTCGAAGTTCATGGCTGTCCCTTTCTCGTAGCGCTAGATGACCACGCCCATGATTGCGCCGCCGACCAGCAGGCCAACGGCGCCGAATATCATGACGCCGATAAAGAAGAGAATTGGCCCCATATTGCGCAGCGCGGCAAGGGAAATAAAGGCGACACAGAACGAGATGAAGCCGATGATGCCCTTGAGGCCAGGTGTTAGGGAAGACAATTGGGTCAGGGCGGACAGCAACGGCCCGGTGATGCCCGAGAATTTCTCCAGGTCGATGGCAAGCGTCGGGCCGACGACGACGACCGACAAAACGGCCAGGATGATGCCTGCGGCGGGCTGCCGGCGGGATGCGGGCCTGGCCCGAGCTGGCTGGCCGGGTGTGACGACATTCAATGTGCTCATGAAAAACTCCTGTTGGGACGACAATGACGAAAGACGGGAGAGCGGAGACGCTGTGCTGGGTTGCTCCCGAGGAGGACCCCGTGCGCGTTCGAGATCACGCAGCGCGACGCGCGTGGCACGCGAGCTGTGGCGAAAGTGCGCCTGCGCACAGGGCAGCGCTGCGTTGGAGAGGGGAAGGAGTGCGGCCGTCATGGTGCCCCCGTGCGGTGTGCACCAACCAATGCGATATCCACACGCCGGTTCAGGCGCCGGCCGTCGGCGTCGGCATTGGTCGCGACATAGCAGCACAATGGCCTGGCATCGACGTCGACCGGCACACCCGATAGTCCCAGCTGCGTCCGTAAGTAGCGCGCAACCGCCGTCGCCCGGTCACGCGCCACGCGATCATTTTGTGCTGGCGTGCCGGTCGAATCGGTGCGGGCTGCTATTTTCAGGCTGCGCACGGACAGGCCGGCCACGAGGGCATCGATGGCGCGGCGCGACGCGGCGTCGAGGAGCGACCGGCCCGCTTCGAAGTAGACACTGAGTGCCGTGACCGGGGCAGCACCATGTGGCTGAATCGTATTGTCGGCGTGATCTCTGCGCGCAATGGCAGCGTCGGCGTTATCCTGCTTTGCCGCGTCCGAGGAGGCCGCATGCTTGGGCGTGGCCTGTGGACATGCCGGCGGCAGGCAAAGGCCGAAATGTGCGGTTTCGCCAAAGCCGAGCTGCGTTACCGTATAGCGTTCCTGCGCGGTGCGGTGCGCGGGAGCGGACGGTGCATCCTGGCGTGTCGCAGTTGTGCACGCCGTCGTGGCGATCAAACACAGCGACGCGAATATGGGAAGAAAATGGGACTGGCTCATTGCAGGCTCACGAACTGGGTTATTGGTTCGAAAGGGACGCCGTCCGGGCGCAGTCGGCTGCCGCGTCCCTGTTCGCTGACGCGCCGACGGCCGTGCATCGCCCGGTACACGCGCCAGGCGTAGGCAGTACGCGCAGCCTGGCATGCCGGTCCCTTCAGGCGCGTGCACGACGCGTTGTACGCGCCGACGGCTTCCCACGTCACCCCATAGCGGTCAAACTTCTCCCTCAGGATGCGCGCCCCGGCGCGCAAGTTAGTGCATGGGTCCAGCAGATCGGCTTCGGACAGGCCGAGCCGCAGCAGTACCCCAGGAGCGGTATTGACGCCCACCAGACCGACGTCACGGGTGCCAGTGACACGTTCGTGTGCCACGTTGACGGCATGTGACTGCATCGATGATTCGGTCCATGCGATGGCCTGGAGCAGTTCAATCGTCGTGCCGCTCTCGAGCGCGGCCTGCTGCCAGCAGGCATCCGAGGCCAGCGTGGCCGGCGATGACACGATCAGAAAGAGGGCGAACAGTAGGCGCATGGCGTTCTACCTTAACTTGCGGCACAGGTGCCGTTGACCCGCCGTGGCGGGGTGTGGGTGAGTCGGGTGGGCCATCGCATGAACGGTATGTTCTGGTCGGCGCCGGCCGGCGGCATGCCTTTTACGTGATCGGGCCAGCACGCCGCGCGGTGTTCTGTCGCGCATGGGCGAACACCTGGCATTTGGCATTCTCGTGCGCCAATGCCAGGTGCACGCAGGCGGTCGTAAAATGGTCGAGATTAAAGTGTGGGTTCGGGTGGCGATTGCGCGATGAACGCTGCAATGCAAGCAACAGCTCATACTGTGGGCGCCAGATGGCAGCCGCATGGCGCGGCGTATTCAGGTCCTGCAGCAACAGGCACGTGTGGATGTGGCGGAAAACCTTGTCGGCCGCCCCCTCGTCGGAGAAGACGAGCGTTACGCAGGCGCTGATCAGGTCGGGAGTCCGGAATCTTGGTGCTTGATTGGCCGCATCGTGGTACAGGCGCTCGATGCGGTCGAATTCATTCATCCACACCAGCGTCGTCACGGTGGGGCTGAATGCTTGCGCAGGCTGACCTGCGCCGGAGCGGACGGTCTGTGCGGCTCCGAATTGCGGCGGTTGGCGATTGGTATCCATGTTGGTCGGGTGGTTCGCGGTTTAGTCATGGGATTCATGTTATTCGTCGGCGCTGCGAAACGCGGCCCGAAATACCCTGTCAAAACCGGCCTCATTTCCGATTAGCGCCGAAACCGTCAGTTGCCGCTATGGTGGAAATTTGCCACCGCCACGTGGAGACAATAGATGGCCAGAAGCATCGCGGTGGCGGGAAGTTGCGGCGGCATGGGCACTGGCAAGGTGCAGGTGGCCAGCAGCGCACCGGACGCTAGCATCGCGCCGGCTATGCCGAAGGCGTAGCGCTCGGGATCATGACGGCGGAATTCATGCGTGCGGATGATGCGGCGCATCGCGGCGTCCAGCAGTGCGGGGATGAGTAGCAGAGCCAAGCCCGGCGCGAGGTAAAGCATCGTGGCGAGACGGTAGCAGGCCAGGGTGGTCATCGCTTCCACGGATCGCATATAGGGCATGCCATAGAAACGGCTCGCGATGTCCTGCATTTGGCCGGCGAGACGGCGCTCTGCCGGTCCGGTTGGACCAGGCGCAGAGACGGACGGCGTGGAAGCGGGACGTTTCATGGCCGCCGCAGCGAGGGCTGAACTGAGGGCCGTGGTTGCGTAGGAGGCGCCCCATAGCGCGCTACAGGCGGCGTGATCGCTGCGTGCCGCCTGATAAAACTGCGTCGCGGAGTGTTCTGCCGGCAGCCAGAGAACCAGGCATGCCAGGCTGGCCGCCAACAGGATGGCGAGATAGCGAATCATGCCGCACGCTCGCCGGGGACAGTGCCTTGTTCCGTGTCGAGCAGCGTCAGACGGCCTTTCATCAGGCGTCCGCCGGACACGGAAGCGAAATACTGCAGATTAGGCAGTTTCCCTAGTATGTCCGAGGGGATGCGCTCCTCGAGCGTCTCGGAAATCTGGGCGGAGGTGGTCGCTGTGAAATCACCGACATGGGCGTCGGCGGCGTCGGTATGGCCGATCCGCAGGCTATGGATGCCGGTCTTGCCGAAGGTCTCGACAATGAAGTCCTGGGTCAGCCGGTCCTTGGTGCGAAACGCGAAGACATTGTTTAGGTTCCCGAGCGCCATGCGCGCCGCGTTTTCGCTCCCGAGACGCTGCGCCAGGTCGGCCAGCGTCTGCAGGGCGACGGTGGTAAAGATGCCGCCCTCGGCGCCCTTGTTAAGGATCTCGATCAGCGGCGTATTGATGACATTGGATACTTCGTCGACGAACAGGGCAACCCGGCGGTAATGGCCCAGGTTGTACAGCATGCCGGCCCGCGCAGCCAAGTCGGCCAAGGCCAGGGCACCGATGGCTGACGCCACTGCGGAATCGGGCAGGGAGTCCAGGCACATGTAGAGCACATGACCGGCGCGCTCGATTTTCTCGAAATTCATGATCGGGCGCTGGTCGTCCGCATCCAGCGGATCGGGCGACAGCGTGCGCCCGAGGTCCCCGGACGTCAGCATCGACAAGATCGGCAACAGGTTGGCGGTAATTTTTTGATAGTGTTCGCGGTTGTGCCGGAACACCCGCAACTGGGAATCGATCACCTTCTCTCGCCGGGCCACTGGGACGTGGCGCTCGTAGAATTCAACCAATCCCAGCAATTCGAGCGTGGCCACCTGCGATGGAGCTCTGTAATGGCCTTTGGACGCCTTCTCAAGTAGTTGCTTGAAGTCCGCCATCTGGCGCCAGTTCGGCCCGTGCAAGTGGATCATCAGGCGGCGCAGCGTCTCCTCCAGCACCGGTTCGATGCCGCCCTCGATATAGCGGGTGAGCTTGAGCAGGTTGGGTCTTTCCTCCAGGTCCACCAGGCCTTGCACCACCACGTTGATGGCGTCCCAGCCAAAGGCGGAAAAGGCGCCCGCCGTGTCGGGCGGTAGGATCGCCTGGATGCGCGACGCGATCTCGGTTGGCTTTTGCCAGTTAAAAGTGAAATCGATGCGTACGCCCGCTTCCGGGAATGCAGGATGGAACCAGAGAAAAGTGTCGTCGCCTCGATACTCCTTGCAGGCGCGTTCAACGATCCGCCGCAGGCGCTTTGAATTCTTTGGATCGAGAATGATCACCACGTCGCCACGCTTGACCGCCTGCGTGATCAACCAGCTCAACATTACGCCTTTGCCCGCTTGCGTGGTGCCGGCCACCAAGGTGCCGCCCTCCAGGTTCTGCAGCGGCCGGTACATAGGCCGTTCAATCGGTTCCACGCCGTGGATATAGGGCATGCCGATCTCATCGTCCGGCTGATGATTCAGTTCGTAGCCCAACAACCGAACGAGCGCCGGAGCGACCCGATATTGCCGGTAGTCGACCTTGCACAGTTCGTACAGGCGCTGAGAGTGTTCCGGACGCCATTCGAAGCCGTAGCCGATGAAGACCCGATCCGGTGCGGCGGTCAACGTGTCAAATTTGCGCAGTTTGATGCGCGCCATGGCGCGCCCAGAGAGCGCCGCTCGGCGTTCGAGGATGGCCAAGCTCTGGGAAAAGCGCCAGGTCGCCAACATCGCCATCGCCGCTGTGGACACGGCGCCCAGCGCAGACGGTATGTGCGCCGGCGTTGCGGCCAACACCGCGCATGCGCTGGTGAGCCAACCGCCACATGCATAGAGCTCGTATGCGGTACGCCATGGCGTCTCATAGGTACGGGCGAGCATGGTGAACTACCGGGGGCGATCGGCCGACGGTAGGCCGCTGACGTGCTGGCGTTTCAGTAGCAGCCCCTGCACGGCGACGCCGTCGATCTTGGTCGTCCGGATAGCGCTTCCTGATGTGCCGATGACCAGCATGCCCACATCGCGCAGGCGCCGGACCACCATCTTGGTGTCGAGGCCGGCGGACGTGAACACTTGCAGCGGTACCAGAACGCCCTCCTTGAGTAGTTGGGCGCAGACGGCGCTTGGTTGCTCGGAAAGACCGGCGATTGCACGCCGCAATGCGTCTGCGACATCGGCCGGTAGGCGCACGCAATTGACCAACGATGGCGCGATCGTTGATTGGACATCCGGCGTGTCCGGAGGCGTTGCGCAGGGTTGGGCCGGCAGCTGTTCGGTGAGGCGCAATTCCAACTGCGAGGGAGCAGTCGTCGTCCCCTGCGGTGCAGGCGGGGTAGCGGGCGCAGATCTTGGCTCCGGTTTATTTGTGGGATGGGGCAGGACACACAGAGGTGGCAACGGCGTGCAAGTGGCCAGTTGGATGCCGAGCACCAGTTCCGGGACGGCGAGTTTGACGCCGCTCACCGCCGCTTTTGTACCGGGCGGCTGTAGCGACCATAGCGGGCCTTCCGGACCCCGCGTGATCATGCCGGCATGTTCCAGCGCCGAGGCCGCGCTCTCCGCCTCTTGTGGCAGGCCCTGGAGGCGTTCGTGATCCGCATGCGTGGCGATGTCCTGATAGCCGCCCGGCCAGATTACGAAGGTGCCATCCTGCCCATGCCATACCCGCGACTTCTCGGAATTGGGGATCCAGCTGGCGATGGTGTGCACCAGATCATGCATGATATCAATCAAGAGCCGGCCGAGATGGTCCCCCTGCAATATGTAGCCCTGGACCGACGCCATGCGTCGCAGATCCTTCGCGATCGCGAGCGCGGCTGCACGCCGCACCAGCGCGGCCATGGTCGCGGGCGGCGTCGAGATCGGCAAGCGCGCCAGCGTAGCCAGCATGTTGGGCAGGATCACGTCGTTGCGTTCTGCCAGGTATTCCATCGTCGATGGCGGAATAATGTGAGGCAAGGCATACAGGTTCTGTAGCCCGTCCATGGTCGAAGGCGTGCGCCAGATTAGATGGAACTGGTCGCCGGGGCGGCGTTGCAGCCACGTCGACAGCGGCTGTAAATAGCTGGGCCAGTAATCGCCATTCTGTGCCGTCACCGTGATGGCGTTGAGTGCCGGCTGCAGCGCTGTACAGAGACCGGCGATGAAGGTGGCATGGCGCCATCGCGGCTCAAGGTGGCGCCGCCGTGTGATGGATCCCCTTCCTTCGAAGATCTGCGCATCGGTCGCCTGCAGCGCAAAGAAGGCGGTATCCAGTCCGAGCCGGAACAGGCCGCCGGAATAGCTGTAGTAATTGCTGGCCGTCGCTGGCAGGGCGTTGACGAAGTCCGCATAACGCTCGACGATGGCCGTGATATCCCGTTCAAACTGCTGCGGCTCCCGTCCGTAACACAGCCGGATGCGTCTGATGATCTCCTCGCCCGCTTCCAGCAGGTCTGCACGCGACTGGGGATAGAACGGGGCACCTTCCTTGTCGCTTGGCGGTGCCGCCATGCCAGCCGATGTGCGCCCAGGGGCGCTCATCGGTTGGCCTTGGTCACCGTCCTTGGCCACCCTGCGAAGGAATGAGAAATGCATCGTGGTCTCCGAATTGTCTCGTCGATTGTGCCTGTCAAATCTCCGGCCGCAGACTCGATATCGCGGTCGTGGATTCGCTTCCGTACGCGCCAGCGAGCATGCGGGGAAGTCCGCCGGCGCGCGAAGACGACCCGGGCCTGCGCCGCTTGGGAAAGCCCGCGCGGACCCGTGGGTCCTTTTCGTAACGCGCTAGTAACCGGCAAAAAACACATCCGCGATTGAGCAGTTTCTCGTCGCCTATGCTCGACAGATTGTATGAGCCGCAGCGGGGACACGCGTACAGTGCGATACTGGCGGTCCGGTGCGTCCAGATGCCCTTCAGGTGACAGGCCACATCGAATGCCCGGTCGAACGACACGCGTGGCTGGACGGCGCAACTGCCCGCATAGAGCCTGTAGGCGCCAATCAGCGCGTCGCCAGGAGCGATGCCCTGTGCCAGGACGCGCTGGAGGATGGCGGCGAACACCGAGAGCTCGGCGCGGTCGAGGCAGTTTGTCTTCGCCATCAGCCAATCCGGCGAGGCCGGTAGCCGCCCAGCGTGAAATGCGTTCTCGCCGGGCAGATAAAATTTGCACAGTTCTGCGTGCGACATGCCGGTGATGTGGGAGGTGGTTCGCATTCTGGCGCCGAGTTGGAAGCAAGCATGCGCCAGGGTCAGCGTGTGGATATGCCGCTCGATGTAGGCGCGGGCCATGACTGTACTCCTATTGCGCGGCCCGACATGCGCGCCGCTCTACCAATGTATTGCTCCCTTTGTCCTGGGGGGCGCTGCTGACCGCAGAGAGCGCGATCGTCAGTCCCGGCGGCGCTTCGAGCAGTTGCTCCAGATTGGCCCGTGGCGCGAACAGACATTCATTGCGCATGCTGGCGGCCAGTGACTCCAGTTCGCCCAAAGAAACGACGGCGAGCTTGTCGAGCTGCTGAGGGGAAAGGTGAAACTGGTACGCCGCAGCGATGGGGTCGCGCTGCACATTGGCGTGTATCGCCATCAGCAAATTGAAATTCACATACTGCACGTCGGAAAAGTGTACGAGTTTATCCATGTATTGCTCCTGAAATTCCTGCCGGTCACGCCGGGTAAGTGAACTGCGCGGTGGAACTGGTGTGGCGGGTAACGCATTGAGCGCGTATGCTTTGATCGTGGTGCTTACGTCGTTTGGTGCGTTAAGTTAGCCTATGTCATGGCGTCAGAACCCGTCAACAGCAATTGCTAACAGCTTTGCGAATTGTTGAATTTATTTGTACTGCGGCTTCGTGTATATCTTGCAGACAAAGGGGCGAGAATGCTGCAATCTCGGTGACCACGGATTAGCACTTGTTGTGTGATCGGATCGGCGGAGGACAGGAGATGGGCCAGCAAGACCAGATGGGACGAGAGGCCAGCAACGCGACCATCGTTGACGATGGCGAACCTGACCTCAAGCCGGGACTGCGGGAGCGCTTGCTCGCCGAACTCGACAGCAGCGGCATCCCTGCCGGAGGGCGTGTGCGCTTCCTCAGCGCGGAGACCGGCCGCGCGCCGCAATCCGTGATGCGCTGGCTGTCGCAGAAGTCGCCCGGCCTTCCGGATCTGCGCTCGCTGGCGATTCTCTGTCTGAGACTGGAGATCGACGCCAACTGGATACTGGGTCTGGTTCGCGCGCGACGCCCGTTTCCACGCGAGCGTGTCAAGCCGGCGTTGCGCCGCTGGTTGCCCAGTGCGCCGTCGGCGAACTGGATGGGGCAACTTGATTTTCACATGGACAGGCTGGCGCAGGGGTACGACGTCTACCTGATGCAGGGCGACGACATGGCACCGTTGATCGGCGACGGCATGCCTTTCCTGGTAGATTCGAATGTCTCGCAATTCATGGGGAACGGCATCTACTTTCTGACGCTACAAGGCACTTCGATGGTCCGCCTGCTTGAAATGAGGGCGGATCAAACATTCTCGCTGCGTTGTGCCAATGAGCGCTATCGGGAGAGCATCTTGGATACTGCTGCAGCGGCCGGACCTGCGCTGCAGATCCTCGGCAAGGTTTGCATGGCGTTCGATCTCAAACGCTTCTAGCAGGGCGCGCCCTATCGCGCACAGAAACTCTGTGCGCGATAGGGTTGGCGCTATGCCGGTTCTGCGATCTCCCTCCATTCATGCGTGCTCAGCGCCAGCAATTTTCCGCCGATGCCTTCCAGTTCCGTTGCGCGGTCGTAGTCCTGAACGTGCTGCGAATACCCTGTCACGGCGTTCACCAGGCCGTATCCGGACAAATCGCTGCCTTCGATCAGACCGCGCAGCACCCCGGACCGTTCATCCTCGGACAATGCAAACCGGTTGGTCAGCACCTCCACGGACTTGACGGGGTCTCCTGTGAGCTTGATGCCCAGCGTCCGTTGAAGTTTCTCCGTGATCAGCCGGAACGTCACCTCGGACACTGCCGCCTCTACCATGTCGCGGACTTTCAGCAGGATCGCCTTGTCGTCGGCTTGCAGGGTGTCTTCTTTATACAGTTCAACGGCTTCATCCTGGATCTGGAGCGTGCGCCCGAGGTGTTTCTTGCGCAGAACAAGCTCGTTGGCAATCAAGCCGTTGCTGCATACCAGCCGGAACAGCAAGGGCTCAACGGTCAGGTGGCCCCATCCGACTTCCGAATTGCTGACCACAACGCCGGCGCACACCACGTCGCCGGGTGCGATTTCGCGGCGCACCTGGCGGCTTACATACTTGAGATACATGCGGGATTCGGTGAGCTCGGCTGACACCAACTCTGCGCCGGGCAGACGCTCAAGAATGGGCAGCACGAATTCCGCGACATCGTAGTTGTCCAGGCGCCGGTAGCGGTCGGAAAGGAATGCGCGCACGCGGCCGTCAAGCGTTCGAATCAAACGGTTCTCCGCGCCGTTCACCTGCAGCCAGGTGTTGACATTGCTGTCGAAAAGACCGGGCTGCTCCTTGCGCATCCGTTCGAAGTAGCCGAACGGGATCTTCAGTTTCTCGGCCATCTGGTGGAGGGCAATCTCGCGCACCCGGTAGGAGCGGCGTTCGCCTTCGATCGCAAGCGTTAAAGCGCATGCGCCGCTTTCTGCCGTTTCGCACAGTAGCAGCTTTGACGGTGCGAGCAGGTCTTGTTTGGCGTGCATCTGGCGGCGTAGTTCGATCGCCAGGTCACGCAGGTTGCGTCCTGATTTCATCACATTCTCCTAGTGTCAATAAACATGGAAATGCCGGTCCGGGCTTGCATGATTGGGACCGGCGGTCGGACGCCAGTCGCCTGTGACCTGGCGGCTGGCGTGATACAAAATGGGTTCATGCCACCCGGATCAGGTGGTCGGAGCGGGCAAACCAGACATCGGCCCAGTCGCTGCCGGCTTTGTTCGGTACGAACACCTTGACGTCCATGCCGCGTCTGCGCGAAGCGCGGGCCAGCGCGAAGGCGGCGACCTGGCCGGCGAAATCGCCGTCGGCATCGTTGTCGGCGTAGATGCGCAGGGCGCGCACGCACGGAGGGATCCAGAGCCGTTGCAGATTGCCGGCTGAAATGCCGGACCACACTGCCTCCCGTTCGCCGCGCTTGAAAATGGCCAAGGCGTTTTCCAACCCTTCGCACACGTTCAGCGTCTCGGCCGCCGGCGCCAACCGGATGGCGGCACCATTGATGCCTCCCGACAGCGTTTTTTTCGGATCAGGCACAGGAGCTTTCGCGCCATGGTCAAGGTATGTGCGATGGAGGGAAACCAGTTCTCCCGCCTGGTCATCGATCCTCGCCAGCAGCGCCGGATAGGCGCATACGCGACGCGAGCGTCCATTGCCGGTCGACTCGTAGTAGCCCAGCGCGGGATGACACCTGAGCGTCTCCGGATAGGTCTCCAGGTCAAGCTTGCGTCCGGCCAGATAGCGATGCGCGTTGTCATGGGGCGCAATCGGCAACGCCTCCGACCAGATGCGACTCGCAAGTGCGCGCATCCGGTTCAGTTGCGGCGCCCGTTGATCAGGGCGTCGCGGCTTTAGCGTGCCGAGGCAACACTCGATATGGCGCAGGGCATCGCCGGCATTCCAACCGGTCACCGCCCGCAGCAGCTTGAAGCCGCCACCGGCACCGCAATGGCGACAGATGTAGTTTCCCTCTCCGAATTTGTCGGTGTACTGGAATCGGTCGGTGCCGCCGCAGCCGTTGATCGGGCAGGGCTGGTTCCGACGGTTCAGGATATTGCTGTCGACACCGGACTGGCGCAAAATCTCGCTCCATCGGCCGTGGGCGCGTTCCCGCATTGCGCGGAAGCGACTTTCGTATTCGTCTCGGTCCATGGTAGTTCTCCATGGCCGTTACGCGAACAGGTCGCCCTCAGCGCGGTTTCGCCGGATCTGCTCGTTGAGCCACTGGGGATTTCGCTCCAACCGCAGCGCGATCCACTCCGGTTGCTCGACGATGGCTTCACGCACCCACATCGGATAGGCAGTAAGTGATTCGAGAAGCCAACACTTCAGGCGGCACCGGATCCAGTCCCGCACTTGGTCCGCGTCGGCTACCCCGACATAGCATGACAGCGGCGACAGAGGGCTGAGTCCCACCACGCGCACGCAACTGACAAACGAAAATGGCTGAAGGTCCCTTTCCGTGTCGGTAAACAGCCAGCGCAGCACTTCGATTTTTTCTTCCAGCGGCGTTTTCACATCGCGCAGCAGCTTGATCCGTTCCAGCAGGCGCCAGTGCAGCCGGACAATCTCCTCTTCCGACCAGTCGGACGCAAATTGGGCTGGTCCCAGTTTTCCGAGGACATCCGCCGCATGTGCGGCGCATCGATCGCCGTCGAGTGGCATCAGCCAATTGCGATCTGCCGCTTCTTTCTGAAATTCTTCATGCCATGAGCTACTTGTTTCCATGTTGATCTCCCACGAATGGCGGAACGACAGCCCACCTGGGCCGTGTCCCAAGCAGGGTTGAAGTGAAACCGCGAAGGCGGGGTTGAATTGGCTGGCTTGGTGCCCGGGCGTGCCGGGAAGACGGATTGCCAGCTACCGTCGTGAAAATGCTTCTTGCGGCGCGTGGAAAACGCGCCGCAGGAAAATTCTCACGTGCGGACGACAGGGAAGCGATGCGTTGGCGTCGCTGCGCGGATGTTGAGGATCAAGGGCTTGCCGATTCGTGCAGGGCGAGCTGCTGCTGGTATCAAAGTAGACGCGCAAACGCAGATTGTCAATGCCCGGTTTTACAGTCCGCCATATCTGAGCTCACTGTGCTTTCCGAACATCTTCCCCTCGCGCATGGGCTCGACCGGGTTGTGGCGCGCTGATGGGAAATGAGGCAGCGTGGCACCCTTCATTTCAGGTCGCCTTGGCGCGCGATCCGCTGGAAGATATGAGGGGAGTGCCGACCATGCGAGAGGATGACATGACTGACCACAGCAACGCCCCGGAGAGCGGTCTCTCCACTACTCATGACGACAACGGCGAAACCAACGTCAGGTTGCTCGCGCGGGAGGTCAAGGCGGACTTCCGGCGTGTCGAGTCGGCAAGTCGAAAGATCCGCACCACGCTGCACAGCCCGGAAGCCAAGCGGCTCTTTCTACGGTTTTTCAATTCGGCTGCGCTGAACATGCATTTCATCGTGGTGATCGCGCCGATCAATCTGCCAGCCGGTGAAGTGGAGCAGGTGGTGGCCAAGCTCGATGAGATGATCGAGAAGAGCGGGAATGTGCTCGACGAGGCGCTGGTACACGCCGAGCAGCTGTGCCAACGCAATGGCATCGTCGATCTCGCCACTTACGATATCGCGCCCCTGGTCATCGACGCGCGTGTGCACTCAAAGCTTGGCCGTCACTATCTTGAATTGATCGGCAAGGTCGATCAGCTGATGCAGATTCTCGAAACGCTGGTGATCGACGAGGCGATGCCCAACGGGGAAATGACCGCCCGCAAGGCCAGAGCGAAGCGCACGGTCCGCGCCATCGGCAGCAGCATCCGCGAGGCAAGGTTTGCTCTGCACAAGCGCATCAACGCCACGCCACGCAAGACAGAAACTATGGATGCCTTGGCCGATGATCGTGGAGATGGGGCGCCAGCGCCGGCGCGCGACCCGACGTTACCGCACGCGGGCAGGTCGCCACTGTCTGTCGTCGAACCGGACGTGCCTACAGTCGCTGACGTCGTGGTTTTAGCCGGAGCTTAGAAACGGTGGTGTTCGCGGCCGGTGGCTTTGGCGTAAAAACCCATCCGGTGGCGAGCGTTCGGTGTTTGGTCATCGCACAAGCAGGTATTAGATTGTACTGAGCAGCAGCTGGCCCTGCGGTTTTTGGCAAGCCTTCGATTCTGGAGCCGCATCGTGCGGCACCTTGCGCACGTGAGTTCTCCTCGTGTTTGTGCTTTCACGTCGCGGTCGCATGCGCCGCGAGTTGAAAGCGCATTCCCACGGTAGCTGGCATACCGGCGATTTAGTTCTCAAGCCAGCATTCTTTCCTCTCGGGCCGAATAGGCCCTGTTTCCGCGCACTGCGTTCGTCAAGCTGGCCATATGCCTTCTCGGCGTTGGCCCGCTAGGAGGATGCACGCGTGTGCCGCTCCTGCCCGGCGCAGCGAACGGCAGCCACCATTTTTTAAGGAGATCGAAATGACTACCATTTTCCCTATTCCGGCGGACCCGGATGAGTTTTTCATGTCGATGGCGGTGTTTTCTGCGTTTATCGACAAGGGCATGCGTGCATGTCCCGACTTCCCCGCGCTCGTGGCCGATAGCCCGCACGAGCGCAGACTGGTTGACGATGTGGCCAGGCTGGTGCTCCTCGCGGTACGCCTGGAAAGAGCCATCCTCGCCGCCGATGGCTTGCGTTGTCGGCCGCGCGGCACCGTCGAGCAGAATGTCTGCGAGCCGTTTGGCGCTTGGTACGTCAGCCATTGTTTGACGAATGGCGGCGTTTCCACGTACGAAGTCTGTCGCAGCCATTTGGCCGAGGCGCTTCTCGAGCACTTCACCGAAGGACAAGCGCCGCTGGACGTGTGGACGACCATTCGCTCGATGAAGGCGGAAGAGCCAACGATGACGTTATGCCATGCCGCCGTGACGGAATCGATCAACTGGGAATGGGCGCCCCGTTTTGTGGTTGCCAACAACATAAACGATACAGAGGAGCATCCCCTGCATCCGCGTTCGGTTTGGCGTCCGAAAACAGGACCGGTGCATGTCAGCGAATATTGGCCCTGGGTGGAGCACCGCGTGCGTGAGGCCTACGTGCGTTCGCGTTACCAAGCCCTCGCTGCGGCGCCCGACGTCTTCATGCAACTGATCTTGGCGGAACTGGTGTTTGTCGAAGGATGCCGTCTGCGTGACCTTCAGGTTCGGTACGACCTCGCAGGGCAGGAAGTCATCGAGTCTCTGCCGGCCAGGACTGCATTCTCGGCGGGCCTATTTGAGGCGCTGCCCGCACTGCGCCAAGCGGTGCTTGCACTGGCCCCGGGGTTCGTTCCCTGCGCATGGATCGGGCTCCCGGTTTCTGATTTCATGTCCGAATATGTCGTGGCGGCCGACCCGGTTTCAACCGCCGTCATCACGGGCAAGGCGGGACAGTGCGGCGAAGGGCGTTCGGTGGTCATCACGCTAGCGGCGTTGTGGAACGCGGTACTGGAATCGGCGGGTGTTTGGCGGCTCGAGGACGGCGCCGTGCTCAAACTGGTCGGTGCAAGTGCCGTCGACATGGTTCCTGATACGGGTGCGGAATTCGCGTCGGCGTGAAGCACTTGAATGGCGACTGGTGTTCGCTATTGTTGGTCGGACAGGCCGCGAAGCATAGCTTCGCAGCCTGTCCGATTCACGGAGGGCGCGGCCATCCTGCAGGTCTGTCTTTTTCCGCCCCGGACCGGCGGCAATCACTCTTTCGTAATGAGGTTGCAATGGACGTTCAATCACCGGTTCAGGAACTCAGCATCATGCGACTGCCCGAAGTCACGGCGGTCTGCGGCAAGTCGCGGGCCGCGATCTACAAAGCGATCCGCAAGGGAGAGTTCCCGAAGCAAGTCAAGCTCTCGGCGCGAGCGTCGGGATGGGTGCGCTGCGAAATCGAGGCATGGCTCAGGGCACGGATGGCGGCAAGGTAACCGAGGGCCGCAGCCGCCTTCCAAAAGGGAACCTCAAGTTGCCGCTCGTGCGCTGACGACACTTTCTTGATTAACTGTCGAATTCGAGAGGCCCTGCGTTAATTTTCGATTCTATTTATGCGGATTAGTCGTGACAATTGGTTAGATTGCATGGCAAGCCACTCAATATAATGTAAGCCTTCCTGAAAACTTATTTTTAAGCAATAATTGTGGCTCCACGCAACCACCTTTGGATTTTTGATGCCTGCGGTTTTTATCTATTGCGACTGTGGCGATGGCAACCAGCGGCGATTTCCGTACTTTTCTGCTCCACCACTTGTCTGGCTGCTGCGGCAATGGCTTTGGGGTATTATTCCGAGCGCATTTCCGTTGCGCGAGGAGAAATTCAAGGCTTAAAATCCCGCGAGCGAGTTGCGCCTCCCTTGGCAACGCAGCCAGTTGTGGTCGAGGCCAATCTTCCCGTCTTCGATAGTGCAACTTTTACCGCCGAATTCCACTCCATCGCCTTGGATGTCGGCCTTCCTGCCGATGAACTGGTGTACGTGCTTGAAAGCAGCACGGCCCAACCGTATCAACGGTACCGAATCGCCTTGGAGACCAAGGCTGGCTACCCCGAATTGCGCAAATTCATTGCGGCACTGAGCAGCGCGCAGCCCAATGTGACGCTGGATACGCTGCGCTGCCGTCGTGACGATGTGGCGACGGTTACGTTGATTTGCCAATTGACCTTCTCGGCTTTTTTCCGTAAGACGAACAATGGATAAGTCGCAGCAGGTCCGTTGGGCTGTCCTGCTTTCAGCCCTGGCAGCTACGATTACCGCTATTTTCTTGCCGGTGGACGAGGCGCCGGCGCGGCGCGCCACGCCAGAGCGGCCATTAAGCATGCAAGAAAAAAGAGAAAACAAGCCAGTGGTCAATGGCGCTGAACCGCCCCGGGACTGGCTTGCCACCGAAGACAATCCTTTCGCACCGCGTGGATGGACTGCGCCGCCACTACCTCCCCCGTCGACTCAGGCCAGGACGGTGGCGCCTGTGATACTGGCGGAGGCAACCCCACCGCCTGGCCCCGCGCCGCTGCCCTTCCGCTTCCTCGGGCGCATGAGCGATGGGGACGACCGTGTGATTTATTTGGGGCAAGGAGATCAACTCGTGCCGGCACGGCAGGGGGATTTGCTGGATGGCCACTATAAGGTCGTCCTTATCGGCGCAGCACAGATGGAGTTTGAAGACACTACTTCGGGGCTGCGACAACTGTTGCCCCTTCCCGTACAGGACAAATAGATGACATTGCAGGGCAGGTTTTACCGTTTGGCCTCCGTTACGCTGCTGGCTGCGCTCGGCGGCTGCGCGGCGCAACTCCATCATTATGATGGTATGGAGGCTTTCGCGCGCCAGGATTACACAGCCGCAGTGGCGGAATTGGCGAAAGCTGCGGAATTGTCGCCGGGGGATTTGGCCTATCGCCGTGACTGGCTGCGCGCGCGCGAAGATGCCGGTAACAAACTGCTAGCATCGGCCGCAACAGCTGCGGCTGCGGGCGAGACGGTCAAGGCCGGCGCCGCCTATCGCACTGTCCTGCAATACGATCCGGACAATCAGCGTGCTCAGGCCGGCCTGGCGCGCTTGGAAGAGACGCACCGTGCCGACGACGAGTTGGCCGCCGCGCGCAAAACTCTCAAGGAAGGAGATGCCGTCCGCGCGGTCGAACTCGCGGCCGCAGCCCTGCGGCGCGTGCCTGGATACGGACCGGCACTTGCGCTGAAGGCGGAACTGGAGGCGCAGCAGTCGGCGCAGGTGGTCACCGTGCCGCGACTGGGCGCCATCTATCGTAAGCCCGTCAACCTGGAATTCCGCGACGCCAGCATCAAAATGGTGTTCGACGCCCTGTCACGCACCACCGGCATCAATTTCATTTTCGACCGCGAGGTGAAGCCCGAGCAACGCACCACGGTATTTCTGAAACAGACGTCGCTGGACGACGCCATTGACGTCATCCTCTCCACCAGCCAGTTGGAAAAGAAGATTCTGAATGCCAGCAGCGTGCTGATTTATCCGAGCACCCAGGCCAAGCAGCGTGAGTATCAGGACTTGATGGTGCGCGCATTCTATCTGGCCAATGTCGAAGCCAAGCAAACCGCCTCAATGCTGAAGACGGTACTCAAACTGAAGGATATCTATGTCGAGGACAGGTCGAATATGCTGGTCCTGCGGGAGACGCCTGAAACCATCGGGCTCGCCGAGAAACTGATACGCCTGCAGGATCTGGAGGAGCCGGAGGTCATGCTGGTGGTCGAGGTGCTGGAAATTAACCGCTCACGATTGCTCAATGCGGGGATACAGTGGAACAGCCAGCTGACGCTGACGCCGCTGGGCACGACAACTTCGATTCCCGGCAATGGCAGCGGCACCTCCACCTCGGCGATGAAGCTGAGCGATCTGCGCAACCTGACTTCGGACAGATTGGGCATCAGCGTGCCGTCGGCCACCATCAACCTGCAAAAGACCGATGGCGACGCCAATTTGTTGGCCAATCCCCGCATCCGGGTGCGCGATCATGAAAAAGCCAAGATCATGATCGGCGATAAAGTCCCAGTGGTCACCACCACCAGCACCAATACATTCGTCACCGAAAATATTCAATATCTGGATGTAGGGTTGAAACTGGAAGTCGAGCCGGACATCCATCTGCGCGACGAGATCGGTCTGAAGCTGAGCCTGGAAGTCAGCTCCCTGGTTTCGTCGGTCAAGACCAACAACGGCTCGCAGGCCTACCAGATCGGCACGCGCAACGTTACCAGTGCGCTGCGCCTGAAGGATGGTGAAACACAGGTGCTGGCGGGGCTGATCAGCGACGAGGACCGTTCGTCCGGCAACCGCGTGCCGCTGCTCGGCGATTTCCCGGTGCTGGGCCGTTTGTTTGGCAGCCAGAATGACAGCCGCCAGAAAACCGAGATCGTGCTGTCGATCACGCCTCACCTGGTGCGCAATATCCAACGCCAAGGCCCTGCGGCGGAGAGTTTCTGGTCCGGTACCGAGGCCACCTTGCGCGATCGCCCGTTGTTGTTGCGCTCGCTGGACGACAAGGGCCAGTCCGCCGGCCCGGCACCCGCGTCGAACGCGCCAGCCTCGTCCGCCGGTGGGACGCCCGCCACCGCACCCAATGCGCCACAGCTGGGCTGGGTTGGCCCCGCGAGCGTGAAAAATGGTGAGACGGTGGAGCTGACGCTGAACCTCGACAGCGCGGCCCCGTTGCGTGGCGCTTCCGCACAAGTGGGCTATAACGCGGCGGAATTCGACTTCGTCAGCGTCGATGATGCCGGTTTCTTCAGCAAGGATGGAAAGGGGGCGATGAGCAAGTCGGTGGATGCAGCCAGCGGCCGCGTTTCGTTCGGCTTCGATGCCGGCGGGGCTGCCGCCAGCGGCGCCAAACCGCTGCTGACGCTGAAATTGAAAGCGCGCAGTCCAGCGGTGGATGCGGCGGTCAGCGTGATGGCTTTCATGCCGATCGGGGCGCAGACATCGGTGGGGCGGCCGGCGTTGCCTGCCACGCACAAGATGACGGTCACGCCATGAACCTGCGAAAGTCGGGGGGCTTCAGCCTGATCGAGTTGCTGGCGTCCGCCGCGATAATCGGCATCCTCGCCTCGGTGGCGGTACCGGTGGTTCAGACGACCATGCGGCGCGAAAAGGAGCGCGAACTGCGCCAGGCGCTGCGCGACATCCGGCGCGGTATCGACGCCTACAAACTGGCCGCAGCGGGCGGCCATATCGAACTGAAGACGGGGGACTCCGGCTATCCGCCGTCGCTGACCTCTCTAGTGACGGGAGTGCCGGACGCGCTGAACAAGACAGGGCCCAGGCAGTATTTCCTGCGCCGCTTGCCGCGCGATCCGTTTTTTGCCGACCGCAAGGCGGCGGCGGCCGATACCTGGGGGCAGCGCCGTTACGACTCACCCCCCGATGCGCCGCAGGCGGGTGTCGACGTGTTTGACGTATATTCCCTGTCGAATGAAAGCGGCTTGAACGGGGTGCCCTATGCGGAATGGTGAACGGCACTGCCGGGGGTTTACGATGATCGAACTGCTGGTGACGCTGGCCATTCTGGGCATGCTGGTGGCGCTGGCTGCGCCGCGCTACTTCGGCAATATGGACAAGGCCAAGGAGGATGTGCTGCGCGAAGATCTGTATTTGATGCGCGACTCCATCGACAAGTTTTATTCCGACCGTAACCGCTATCCGGCAACGCTGGACGAACTGGTGACGGAGCACTACTTGCGCAAGGTACCGGTCGACCCGTTTACGCAGAGCGCGAAGAGCTGGGTACCGGTGGTTGCCGCCGACCCGGCGCAAGGCGTCGTGGCCGATGTGCACAGCGGCGCCCCGAACACGGCGCGTGACGGCACATGGCTGAAGGACTGGTGACATGCGCGAACGGGGATTCAGCTACGTGGTGGTGATGTTCCTGGTCGCCATATTGTCCATCGTGTCGGTGCGTGCGTTAGAAACGACGTTGACGGCCGAACGGCGCGACAAGGAAGCCGAGCTTTTGTGGCGGGGTCTGGCCTACCGTGACGCCATCCGCGATTACTACGTCAATGCGCCCGGTACGGCTCAGACCTACCCGCAACAGCTGAGCGACCTGCTGTACGACGGCCGGTTCACCGTGCCGCGGCGCCCGCTGCGCAGGTTGTACCGCGACCCGATGACAGAGGATGGGCAGTGGGAGTTGGTGCATAACGAGGCGGGCAGGGTGATCGGCGTGCGCTCACGCTCGACGCTCAAGCCGTTGAAGCAGGACGGCTTTTCCGCCGACCTGGCCGGCTTCGCCGGCGCGGCGCATTACAGCGATTGGCAATTCGTTTATCAACCTCATTAGGAGACAGGATGCACAAGGTTCGTATCCGCGCCGCGCGCGGCTTTACATTGTTGGAATTGCTGGTCGTGATCGTCATCATCGGCTTGTTAGCCGCGTTCGTGGCGCCGAAGTACTTCGGTCAGATCGGCCGTTCGAAGACCCAAATCGCCAAGGCTCAGATCGAGTCCTTCGAAAAAGGCCTGGACCAGTTTCGCATCGATACCGGCCACTATCCGCTCACGGATGCGGGGTTAGCGGCGCTGTTTGTCCAGCCGGCGAATGAGCCGAACTGGCACGGCGCCTATCTGAAGAAGGGCATCCCCGCCGATCCGTGGAATCATGCCTATATTTACCGTTCGCCCGGCGACGCTGGCCGCGAATACGACATCATGTCCTATGGCGCCGACGGCCAGCAGGGTGGGGCGGACGAGAACGCCGATGTCGTCAGCTGGAACTGAGCGGTGCAATTCCACGCAAAAATTCTGACGGCCAGCCGCACCATCGAAGACGTCACGGTCGACGCGGCCGGCGAGGCCGAGGCACGGCAGCTAATCGCCGGCCGCGGCGGCCGCGTGATCGCCTTGCGCTCCGGCGGCACGCTGCTGGCCGCGCGCACGCCGCGCCGGGAATTCAACTTATCGGTATTTAACCAGCAAATGCATTCGCTGTTGGCGGCGGGGCAAACCGTGGTAGACGCGATCGATGTGCTGTGCCAGAACGATCGCAAGCCCGGCAGCAAGGCGGTGTACGAGGTGCTGCTGCGCGAGCTACGCCAGGGCAATCAGTTGTCCGATGCCATGGCCCGTCTGCCGTCAATCTTTCCCGTGTTGTATGTGGCCATGGTGCGCTCCAGCGAAACTACCGGCACGGTGCGGGCGTCGATCGACCGCTACATGCAATACCAGCAGCAGGTCGACCAGATCCGCGGCAAACTCACGGCCGCCGCAACGTATCCGGCCATCTTGCTGGGCGTGGGCGCGCTGGTGATCACTTTCCTGATGCTGTATGTGCTGCCGCGCTTTGCCTCCGTGTATGAGGATGCGGGCACCATGCGCAACGGCAAGGCTGGTTTTGCGCAATGGTGGGGTGCTTTCGTCAACGATAACACGCTGCTGGCCTGGTTGACTGTGGGCGCAATGCTCCTGGCCGTTTCGATCGGCGTGCTGCATCCGGCGATGCGTCGCGCGGCCTATCGCCGCCTGGTGGCCTCGCCGTGGATAGGTGAGCGCATACGCGTGCTGCAATTGGGCCGCTTGTACCGTACGCTGGCCATGCTGCTGCACAGCGGCCTAAGCGTGCTGGCCGCCATGCGTATGACGCGCGCCTCGTTGCCGGCGGCGATGCACGACGACGTGGACCACGCCGCGCGCCTGGTCAGCGAAGGCATGACCATGTCGCATGCCATGCGCGAATGCGGCTTGAGCACAGAAGTAGCGGTACGCCTGCTGGTGGCCGGCGAGTCGTCCGGCAATCTGGATGACATGATGGAACGCATCGCCGACTTCTACGATCAGGAGACGGCGCGCTGGATCGACACAGCCGGCCGGCTGATAGAGCCAGTGCTGATGCTGGGCATCGGCTTGGTGGTCGGCGCGATCGTGTTAATGCTGTACAGCCCCATCTTTGACTTGGCCAATATCGTATGAGCATACACAACATGACCATGCAGCAGATTGCCGCTGCGCAGGATGGTGCCGCGCCCGCCTTGTGGTTGGCGCGGTTGGCGGCCCGGTGCGACTTGCCGGTGGATGCCGCGTTGGCGCAGGCGGCCCGGCTGCTGGCTTATCCGGTGCTCGACGACGGCGCGCTGCAACAACTGCAACCGCTGTTCACCGTGGCCGAATACGGCGAGATGGTCCGGCGCCACGCCTTGATAGGCGAGGACGGGCAGGGCCGCCGGGTCGCCGCGCTTGGCCTGCCGCAGCAGGCCGGCTTGGGCGCCTGGCTGGCCACGTTGAACGTCGCCGGGCTGTGTATGGCGGACCCGGCGGCTGTGATGGCCAAGCTGGAGTCGTATGAATCGATGTTCAGCGCGGTGGCCGATGCGGTCGGCGAAGAGCAGGTCGCCGAGGCGGAACGCGATGCTAGCGGTGAGCTGACGCTGACCTCCATCCAGGGTGAGGCCAGTCCCGCCGTGCGGCTGATCAACTCCACCGTGTTTGACGCGTTGCGGCTGGAGGCCAGCGACATCCACTTGGAGACGCTGCCCCAAGGCTTGCTGATTAAGTTCCGCATTGACGGCGTGCTGAACCGGATTGGGATGGTGTCCAATCCGGTGCTGGCCGAGCAGGCGATCGCGCGCGTCAAGGTGCTGGCAGAGTTGGATATCGGCGAAAAGCGCATTCCCCAGGATGGCCGTTTCCGGGTGGGGGCCAAGGGGCGCGACATCGACATCCGGGTCTCCATCATGCCCAGCATTTTCGGCGAAGACGCGGTGCTGCGGGTGCTGGATAAAAAAGCGCTGATGGACAGCGTGCAGCGCCTGACGCTCGATTCGCTGGGCTTTGACGCCCGCACCATCCAGTTGCTGCGGCGGCTTGCGTCCGAGCCCTACGGCATGATGCTGGTGACCGGTCCGACTGGCAGCGGTAAGACCACGACCTTGTATGCCGCGCTGACGGAAATCAATCATGGCGAAGACAAGGTGATCACGATCGAAGATCCGGTCGAGTACCAACTCCCTGGCGTGTTGCAGATTCCTGTCAATGAGAAGAAGGGTCTGACCTTCGCGGTAGGCCTTCGCTCGATACTGCGCCATGATCCGGACAAAATCCTGGTCGGCGAGATCCGCGACCCCGAAACCGCCCAGATCGCGGTCCAGTCGGCGCTCACCGGCCACATGGTGTTTACCTCGGTCCACGCCAATAACACCTTCGATGTGATTGGCCGCTTCATGCATATGGGCGTTGACCCCTATAACTTCGTGTCCTCGCTGACAGGGGTGGTGGCGCAGCGCCTGGTGCGGCAGAACTGTCCGCATTGCGCGGAGGCCGACAACCCGGATGCGGCGTTGCTGGAAGAATCGAACATCGCCGATCCCCAGACGTACCGTTTTGTCGCCGGGCGCGGTTGCCCGCAATGCCGCAACACCGGCTACAAAGGGCGGCGCGCCATCGCCGAAGTATTGCGGCTGACGGATGAGATCCGCGAACTGATTATCGCCCGTGCGCCCATACGCGCGCTCAAGGAACAGGCGCGCTTGCAGGGCACCCGCTTCCTGCGCGATGTTGCACTGGACCTGGTGCGCGAAGGCCATACCACTTTGCAGGAGGTGAACCGTGTTACGTTTGTGGCCTGAACGGCGTTGTCTCGCGATGTTTCCCGACCGCGCATGGCTGTATGTGGGGAAGCAATTGCTGGAGCAGACCGCTGGCCTCGTCGGGGGCGATGGCGCAGGGCCGTACGATGCCGCCGCCGCATTGTTGGGTCAGCGCCCGGCCGGCGCGTGGAAGCGAGCCGGCCTCGACCTGCTGCTTAGCGACGAGATGGCGCGCGTTGTCACATTGCCGTGGCAAGACGGCCTGCGCACGACGGAGCAGCAATTGCGTTATGCCGAAGCGTGCCTGGAGGATGCCGGCGTGTACGGCGCCGGCTGGACGGTGCAATATGGTTACCGGCGCTATGGGCGGGGAGGGATTGCGTTTGCCGTGCAGACCGACACGCTGATGCAACTGGCGGACCTGGCCGCCGCGCACCAACTGCGCTTGCGTAGCGTGCTGCCGTCTGCCGCCGCTGCCTATTGGCGTCATGCGCTTGCCGGTGGCGGGGAAACGCTGTTGGTGCTGAGCGAAGCGCGGCGCGTCAGTGCGTTGCGTTTTGCCGGCGGTGGCCTGCTGGGGCTGGATGTGCAGCCGGTCATGGATTCAACCGAGATAGCCTTGCGTCGTTTGCTGCGGCGGGCGCAATTGCAGGGGGACGGGCTGGCGACGATCAGCTGCTGGTCCACCGGAGACCCGGCGCCGGCGCAGGCTGCGGCCGGTGAATGCTATCCCGCTGTGCGGCTGCGGGTATTGCCTCATGGGAGCTTGGGATGATCGGGAACTATCGACAGCTACTGCGGCCGCGTGCAAGGTGGTCGTGGGCGGTGTGGCTGTTGGCTCTGGCGCTGCTGGGGGTGGCGGCATGGGTAGGCGTTTTGGCCGTGCGCAGCGCTGAGCAGGCGCAGCGCTGGCAGGCCACGCAGGCAGTGGTGCAGGCACGTCTCGTGCGCCGTCCGCCTCCCCAGCCCTCGCGCGCCGCGCAGGACGAGCGACTGCGCTGGGAAGCGCTGGCGGTGGAGCGCGCCTTTTCATGGTATCCGGTCTTCAGGGCTCTGGAGCAGGCTAGCAGCCCGGAGATCGAACTGTTGGAATTTTTGCCCGACAAGACCAACCGCCGCCTGACGTTGAGGGGGGAGGCGCGCACCATGGAAGGACTGACCGCGTACCTGACGAAGCTAGGTGCGCAGGCGCCGCTGACCGAAGTCTACCTGGCCAAGCAAAAGAACATCAGCCGCGCCGGCATGTCGCTGGTGACGTTCGAGGTGCGCACGCGCCTCGCAGGTGGTTAGGCGGCGAGCGGCAGTTGATAAAAAAGTCATGATTGTGACGATTGGTGAGACTTTTCTCGATATTCGTCTGTCATACTGTCAATGTTTCCATATGGAACTTTATGAATCGCCGATGAAACAGCGGTTCCGTTCTGTTCGCACAAACATAAATTCATCGGGGTGGTTCATGCAGTTCATCTTCCACAGCTCTTCCTTTTGCCAGCCTCCGCCTTTGTCGTTGACACGGCGCCCAGCGCCAGCCTGACTAGCGGTTTCCTATTTTCTCGATATGGCTTGATGGCGGACGCGGTCCGTCCAAGCTGCCCTTTTGCCTGAAGTCCGGCGGGTATGCCCGCGACAGGACAATGACGACGAGTTACCACATGTTCAATTTCGGCCAGCGTTTTCGTGCTTTCCCGTTCATCAATCTGTGTGCCCTGTTGCTGCGGCAAGGCGGGTTGCTGGCAGGCCTAATTGGCGGCCTGTTGCTCCTTGCTGCGCATGGCAGCGCGTATGCCGCTAATGATGCAGTGTTCGTCACGCAGAAGGTGCCGGAAAGCATGACGGTGGGGGAGACTTATCCGATTTCCATCTCGATGAAAAATACCGGCACCGCGTGGGCTGCGACCGGTGGCTACGCCCTGACGCTGCAGAGCCCGGGAGGATGGAGTGTTGCGTCAATTCCCGTGAACACCACCTCGCCACTGAACACGACGCGGCCATTTAGTGCGACCATCACCCCTCCATCGACACCTGGAACCTACACGTTCCAGTGGTGCATGACGCAAGGTGGGGTGCCATTCGGTGCTTGTTCCAGTGCGCTGTCCATCCAAGTAGCGGCGCGTGCGCCGAATGCGGCATTCAGTTCGCAAACGATGACCGAGGCCATGACTACGCCCACTCGGTCGATCACAGTGACCATGAAAAACACTGGCAATATAACCTGGGTGGCCGGGCAGGTTGTGATGGCCATACAAAACCCACCGGACAATACCACCTGGGGTATCAATCGCTTGAAGCTCGGTGCGAACGTCGCACCCAATGCGGTGGGGAGCTTTACTGGCACCGTTGCCTCCCCGTCGCCCGGCTACTACGACATGCAGTGGCGGACGATGGATGAAAGCGGCAGATACTTTGGCGACCCGACAAAAAATTTGACAGTGGCGGTGGCAGGCGGACCGCCAACGTTGGCTATCGAGTCTCCAGCAGCTGACCAGGCGTTCGTGGGTAATGCCGGCTATATGCAAATTCCCGTCAAGGTTACTGCGACGCCAACCGGTGTCGCAACCATCAAGACGACACAGATGCTTGTCTACAATCCCAATACGTCCTCCTATGATCCTTGGATAACCGAAAACGGGCCGATCATAGACCGACTCTACAAGATGCAAGCGGCCAAGCAAACGCTCTATTTCAGGGCGACCGATTCATTCAACAAGACCACGCAAATACCGATTATTATCAAAGCGCTGAACGATGGCTCGCAGATCGCGTCCATTCATTTTCCTGCATCCATGGAGCCGGGCGTCCAGTATGATGTGGCGGTAACACTCAAGAACACCGGCCAAACCACGTGGGATCCTCAAACTGTCTCGCTGGCTTCTGCCAGCACGGCGCATACCAGCGCTTGGGGCGATTTTAGCGTGCCTCTGACAGCTTCAGTTCCGCCAGGAGAAACCGCCGTCTTTAATATGACTTTGACTGCGCCGTCGAAAGAGGGGACGTTCCCGTTCTTTATGCAGTTAAAGGAAAGCACACGTAGTCCGTTTGGCACCATTATAAATAGGAGCGTGGTGGTCGCGCGTATCCCGCCGACGGTCACCATGAGCGCGCCGGCTACGAGCTCGCTGGACATACCGACCGACACTAAGACCAAGGTCCTGGTGCAAGGTAGTGCGGTGGCAGGCACGAACGCCACGATCAGCAAGCTGGAGGTGCTTGAAGGCTCCACAGTGATCGCCACGGTCAACGGCAGCGCGATCGACCAATTGTTGGAACTGCCGATGGGGACGCACGCGCTGCGTCTGCGCGCTACCGACAACTGGAACGAAACCGGACTGAGTCCGATAGCGACCGTGACGGTGAGGGCCAACGACGCGGCGTATGTCTCGCAGTCCGTGCCAGCAACCATGCAGGTGGGTAAGGCATACACGACCACGGTCACGATGAGAAACTCGGGCAACAAGCCCTGGACTGCGGCGGGCGGCTACGCGCTCGGCTCACGGAATCCCGAAAACAATAAGTTGTGGCGTGATGGGCGCGTTCCGCTGACCGCGACCGTGGGTGCGAGCGGCCAGCTGAGTTTTTCCGTTCCGGTCACGGCGCCGACAGTGCCCGGTACCTATAATTTCCAATGGCAGATGCTGCAGGAGGGCGTCGAGTGGTTCGGTCCGGAGACGCCCAATGTGCAGGTGGTCGTCAACCCGCTGGCGCCGACCGTGCCGGCGCTGGCCCAGCCGCTAGCCGCGCAGAAATTCGTCGCGGTGGGCGCGAAGGCCGACGTGCGCCTGCAGGGCAGCGCGACGGCGGGCGAGGGCTCCTTCATCAGCAAGCTCGAAGTGCTCGACGGCGTGACCGTGATCGCGACGGTCGATGGCGGCGCCATCGACACGGTGGTGCAGTTGGCCGCAGGATCGCACACGCTAAAGTTGCGCGCCACCGACAACTTCGCGCAAGTGGTGACCGGTACCGCCACCACGGCGATCACGGTGCTGACAAATAACGCCAGCGCGGTGTCGCGCACGGCGGCGGCGTCCATGGTCGGCGGCACCACATATCAGGTGGTGGTGGTCATGCACAACGCCGGCACCTCGACCTGGACGGCCGAGGACGGCTATGCCCTGGCGCCGTCCCCCGACAACGGCACTTGGGTGACGGACTCCATCCCAGTGACTGGGCCGGTCCTGCCGGGAGCCAACGCCACCTTCACGTTTGACGTGCGGGCCCCGGCCGATCCGGCCACCTATCCGTTTCAATGGCAGATGGTGCGCAATGGAACGGAATTGTTCGGCGCCAAATCGACGGTCCAGAATATCGTCGTTACGGGCGTGCCGCCGACGGTCAATCTGAACGGCCCGGCCAACGGCAGCACATATACAGCGGTAAACGGTTCCGCCCAGGTGCCGGTTGCTGGCACCGCCGCGCCGACCGGGAGCGCTGTCATCAGCAAGTTCGAGGTGCTCGACGGAACCAGGGTGGCTTATACCGGTAGCGGCAGGCTGCTCAACGCCACCGTGCCCCTGACGCCGGGCAGCCATGTGCTGCAGTTGCGCGCGACGGACAGCCGCAACGCGGTCACGCTGAGCCAGACGTCGACCGTGACGGTGTTCCACAACGACGCGGCGTTTGTTAGCCAATCCGTGCCCACCACCATGTACGCGGGCGATCATTACACGGTCACGCTGACGGTAAAGAATACCGGCGACACGACCTGGCAGCCATTCTCTACGCAGAGCCAGCTTGGCATGGCGTTGGTCGAACAGCCCATCGGCAATATGGTATGGAGCAAAACCGGCCGCGTGCAGTTGAGCAGCGCGGTGGCGCCGGGGGCGACCTACACGTTCAGTTTCGATGTTATCGCACCGCCCATCGTCAAGCAGTATCAATTCCAGTGGCGCATGAGCGACGAGTCGAAGGAGTTCTTTGGCGCGCTGTCGACGCCGACCACGATCAGTGTGATTGCCCCACCGGTGCCGGTGGTGTCGCTATCCGCCAGTCCCGTTAACCAGCGCGTGGCGCCCGGCAAGAGCGCCTCGGTCACGTTGACTGGTTCGGCCTCCGAGCAAAACGGACAGCTTAGTAAGCTGGAAGTGTTCGCGGACAGCGGCAGCGGCTTTGGCGCGACGGCGCTCAAAACGGTCAACGGCAATGCCGCGCAACTGGCTCTCAATGAGGCCGTCGCGCTGGGCAACGGCAGCTATCGTCTGAAATTGCGCGCGACCGACAGCGGCGGACACTTTGCCGACTCGGCGCCGGTGACGGTGAATGTCAGCGACAGCCCGCTGCTGGGCCAGATCGTCGGTGTGCGTTCCAACGGCGCGCAGTTGCAGCTGGTGGGCTGGGCTTGCCGCGATACCGCCGCCGAGGCACTGAGTTATCAGGTCTACGTCAACGCACCACCGGCCTTAGGCGGTGCGGCGGTCGCCAGCGGCGTGGCCAACGTGGGCAGCGAGGCCGGCGACGCTGGCGTGCAGGCGCAATGCCACACCCCCGGCGTATCGCATTACTTTGCGGTCGACATCGCCAGTCTGCAAGCGCAATACCCGGGCGCGCCGCTGTATGTGTCGGCTCATAGCACCCATGGCGAAACGATCGTGCTGCCGTGTGAAGACCATGGCTGCCGCCTGCCCGAAGGCTTGCGCATCGGCCTGACCTCGCCTAACGTCAACAACCTGGACCGCTTCCGTTCGCCGCTGCCCGTCTTCGCGCGTGCGGTGGTGACCGGTTACACCGGCACGCTGGACGAGGTGTCCTTCAACATCAATGGCGAATGGCTGGCCAGTACAGCCGAGGGGGCGGGCGCCTATTCCGTCAGCAAGGCCGGCCTGCAGGCGAGCGTTGCTCCGTATGCGGCCTACGCCCAGGTGCGTCAGGGCGAGACCACGCTGATCACGGACACCCATCTGTTCTATGTCGATCCCGGCATCGTCCCGGCTGCCGTGCTGCCGAAAGACGGCACGATCGTCCCGCTGAGCCAGCCTACCGTACTGAGCACGATCGTGAACGCGACCGTGGAGCAGGGTCAGTCGGTCAAGTTCTTTATCGATCCGAAAGCCGCGCGGGCCATGCTTGCCGGTAAGCAGAAGATGGGCGGCGCCAGCCCCAGCCCCAAGTTCGCCTCCAGCACTACCGCAGCGAGCGGTGGCGTGGTTGGCGAAGGCACGTTTGACGGCACCAAGTGGCACTATGTCTGGACGCCGGCGGGCGAGGGCAGCTATACGATCGTGGTGAAACTGCTTGACCGGGCAGGCAAGGTATTGATGGAGACGCCGGCGATCACGCTGACGGTCAGCAGCGGCAGCAACCCGACCGATCCCAAGCCGGTGCCTGTTGTCGTCACGCCGCCATCGCTGCCGGAGCAGGATGCCGGCAGCCTGCCCGGAAATCTGGGGGTTGACCCAGCCGGTGCAGCGACCTACAGCATCGCCGTCGTGGTACCTCCGGGAACCGCTGGCATGCAGCCGAATCTTGCGCTGAACTACAACAGCGGTGGCTCCAATGGCATAGCGGGTCTTGGCTGGGCCTTGAGCGGCACTTCCAGTATCCACCGCTGCGGCAAAACCATTGCACAGGATGGCGTGAATCAGGCGATCAGTTTTGGCGCCGGCGATCGTCTTTGCCTGGACGGACAGCGGCTGGTGCGGGTCAATGCTCCTGCGCCGTCCGACAGCACGGCGGCTAGCGCGGACACCGCCTATTGGACCGCCGGTGGCGAGTATCGCACCGAGATTGAAAGCTTCAGCCGCGTGACCGCAGTCAATGGGCAAGACGGCAAGCTTGCCTTCAAAGTGGAAACCAAGGATGGCAAGACCAGCTACTATGGCTGTGACGTCGGTAGTAGCGGTTGCGGCAGCGGCGCCACTTCAAATAGCTATGCCGCCGTCAAAAGTGGCGCCATATTCCAGCCTGATGCACCGAATGGCGTGGCCGACACGGCCAAGGTCGGTATGGCGATCTCCTGGAACTTGTCCGCCATTGTCGATTCAGCGGGCAACCACATTGATTTTGACTACTCCAATCCTGATGCCAGCACGGGAGAATATCTGCTCAAGCAGATCCGCTACGGCGGCAACTTCATTTCAGGGCAGTTGCCATATGCTGCGGTGCGCCTGACATATGAAGCACGCTCCGACGCGTGGACGCGTTATATCGCGGACGCTCGCAACGATCTGCGCAACCGACTGACGACCATTGAAACCTTTGTTGATACCGCTGGTACGATAGGCGATACCACTGGTACAACTGTCCGCAGCTATACGCTGGCGTATGATCGCAGCCTTACAAGCGGACGCAGCTTGCTTGCCAGCGTCAAGGTATGTGCGACGAGCAGCGCGATTGCGGCGACTGGACAAGCTGCCGCAACCAGTTGCCAGACGGCGACCACCTTTACTTGGGGCAAGGCTAGTGCCGATGTGGCGCGTGCCTTCATCAACCGTACGCCTGGGCTAGGCTACGGCGGAAGCACGTGTGACCAGGGCTCGACGGCGCCTTGTCTGGTGGTGCACGGTCCAGTTCCTGGTAACGCGATGGGAGCGACGACCCACATTGAGTATTTTGACTTCAGCGATTTTGAGAACAACGGCCGCGCCGACATACTCGAAAAAAGGGTTTCGGACACCAACTCGGGCGTGAGTTCCCAACAGCAGGTCGTCAACGATGCGTTCTCCAATCCGGCAGTTCCAGTGGGGACGCTGCAAAAGCAATACCGCTATTTCCATAACACCGGTTATGGTTTTGACCACTACCAGTACAAGCTGAACAGTGAGGAGTATTTTGCAGTACTGGCAGTATCAGATTTCAATGGCGATGGCTATCCAGACTTGCTTGTGTACACCGCCAGCGGACCAGACACCGCCCATGGGGGCACCACGGGGGCGCCCAAAGTCTGCCTGTCGACATTAGCGGGCGGCTTGCCGGCCCCGGGTGGTACGCTGGTTTTCGATTGTAATTCCGGCCTCGCCGCGCTTGGTAATTACATGACCAGCGGCCAGCCGACCGTGATGGACGTGATCGGTGATGGACGGGCCGCAATCTATGACGCGCCGACTTGGTCGCAAACCGACGGCGCGACGGACACCTTGTGCATACAAGGCTCCTGCTGGCCAAGGCTGACCAATCTGCCCTCGGCGCTGGTCAACCAGAACGTGCCATGGTATATCCTCGACAACAGACCGAGCGCCAAGACGTACACCGTTTTTGAACAAGCAGTGGACTTTAGCGGCACCGGCAAACCGGAAATGGTGCAATGGACTATTCCGATGCGGGAGCCACTTTGCGTGGGGCCGGATTGTGGGAATTGCCCGGTTACCAGTCCGGACTGCTTCCGTTGGAGAAACGCGGTGCCGCAAGTGCTGGTAAGTGCGTTTGTGCCGCCAGGCGGTGTTCCGCCTCCGGCCCTGCGGTTCACTGCGACCATCCCGCCGCCGGCCAATGGTGTACCCACCTTCGCGCCTTACGCCTTCGACAAGGCAATGAATTTCGGGCAGCTAGCTGGGGACTTCAATGGCAGTGGCTATAGCAGCCTATATTTCGGCTTGCACGTCACTGGCCTCGATGACGCGCATAGCGTGGTAGCGACCCGGTCGCGCGGCATGCAATGCCTGTCGACCGGTCAGCACCTGGACTGCAGCATTCGTCACGCGCTGAGCAACAACACCGTCTCGGGCGCGAACGGCTATATGAAGACCTTGTCCGTGGCCGATTTCGATGGCGACGGTCAGCCCGACCTGCTGATGATTCAGGTTGATAGCAAAGGCATCGTAGTCGGCGACACGCTACAGATGTGCCATCTTTTGGGCGACGACAGTACCAAGGGCGCCGGTCCCGGTGACACCAACGTCAGTTGCGAACCTTGGGCTACGCCGGCAATTACTTCGGATCAACTGCGCGCTGCCCTGCGTGTCGAGCCTGCTTCGCCCACCGATCAGCTGTACGTCATGGACGTCATGGGGCTCGGTCGTCCGCAGTTGGTGTATTACCACGCGGGCAGATATTCCGGCAATGTTTGGACCGAGGATGGCCGCTGGGAAGTACTGGTGCCTAATGATCTGGCGACCGATGGCGAAGCCCTTGACCGCATCGTTTCCGTCAGCAACGGTTACGGTTCGGCCAGCAGCGTCACCTACTTCGACGGCTTGACGACCGGAACGATTTCGAAGTCGGGGACCGCCACCTTGGCATACCCCCAGCGCTTGAGCGCGCCTACCGGCAAGATCGTCGGCAAGCTCAGGACGGGCAACGGCGGCCTGCTGTCCCGTATCACCCAATACCATTATCAAGATCCAGCCACTGACTTGTTCGGCCGAGGCTCGTTGGGCTTTGGTATTGTCCAGGCGCTTGATCTTGACGTCCATTCGATCTCGGTAACCCACTACAACCAAGTCTGGCCGAATACCGGCACGGTGGCATCGACCCAAGTGCGGCACGGAACGGGCAACTTCAACGACCTTAACGGCGCCGTTATCTTCAGCACAACCAACACGCCCTTCAACTATAGCGTGACACAAGCCAACGGCAGCCACACCGTATGTCCACTGGTCGGCAGTACCAGCGTTCATCGCTACGACCTGGATGGCAGCGACTTCGGCGCCGGCGACACCGTCAATGAATATGGCGACGGCTGGTGCAACCTGACCAGGCAGACCATCACCCTGACCCCGCCGAACGGCAACGCGGCGTTTGTCAGCGAGACAAAGACGACGTATCAACCAGTTGGCACTGGCTGGTTTGTCGGCCTGCCCACGCTGGTAAGGCAAACCAAGACCGATCCGGTCAGCGGCAGCGAAACGCGCACGGTCAAGTATGAGTATGATGCGGCAACCGGCCTGCTTTATAAGGAAACGATCGAGCCAGACGAAGTGAAGTATCGGCTGACGACCAGCTATGATCGCAGCGGTAACAGATTCGGCTTGGTCAACAAAAAAACCCAGGACTGGGTCGATCCCGCCTGCCAGGGTAACACGGTCACACCCTCCTGCAAGGCTGATAAATCGCGCACGCTTAGCGACATCACATACGACTCTCTTGGCCGTTTCCCGGCAACAGTTCTGAACGCGTTGGGCCACCAGGAAGACCATGTCAATGACACGGCGACCGGCGCTCTGGTCAAGTTGACAGATCCGAACGGCTTGGTCACCACATGGCAGGTCAACGGCTTTGGCCGGGTGACCAATGAGAAGAATGTTTATGATAACGAAACGCGTCGCGCCCTGAAGGCCTGCGCAGGCGGGTGTCCGTTGAGCGCGGCAGTGATGGAGATGACTGAAACGTTCCATGGAAAAGACCGCGTCAGCGTGCCGAAGGTGACCTACAGCGACAACGTCGGCCATGTGCTGCGAACGCAAACCTGGGGCTTCGATGGCCGGGTGATCATTGCCGACCGTGAATACGATGGTTTGGGTCGCTTGGTGGTGACCCAGGGGCCGCACTTCGAGACCGACCGTACTTGGGAGGGAAGTGTCCAGATCTACGACGACCTGGATCGCGTCACGCAGATATATACCTCGGACGAGTCGGGCACTTCCCATACCAGCACGATCGACTACCGTGGACCGGTCACGGTCTACACCAACGCCAGGAATCACACTCGTACTGAAACACGCAATGTTGCCAACCAATTGGTGGAGGTAGAGGCGATGGATACTGCGAGCAATATCACTAAGTTCGGGTATGAGCCGTTTGGAGCGCTCAACTACACCGAAGATCCGAACAAGAACGTGATCAAGGTGCAATACGACCGCTTGGGCCGCAAACTCGAACTGCGCGATCCGGACCTGGGCGTTATTCAATACCGGGTGGATCCGCTGGGCCAGGTCTGGGCGCAAAGTACGCCGAACCAGCGCGCATTAAGCGATCCGATGATGTATATGGTGTACGACCTGCTCGGGCGCATGACGGCACGCTATGAAGCGGACCTAAAAAGCTATTGGAAGTTCGACACCGCCCCCATGGGCAAGGGACAGTTGGCCGAAGCCTATACGACGGCGGGCGACACCCCGGACTACGACCGCATCCATACCTACGATGACAAAGCCCGTCCGCTCAAGACCACGCAAGTGCTCGACAAAGGCGGCTACAGCTTCACCAGCGAAACCAGCTACGATGATTGGGGCCGCGTAGTTTCGCAGAGCTACCAGCGAGGCGGGGATACGCTCAAGCAGTTCGACCAGCGCTACAACGGCTACGGCTATCTCGCGCGTGTGGCGCGTGGCGCGACGGTGCTGTGGAATGTGAGCAGCCAGGACGCGGCCAACCGCGCCACCGGCATCGTGCTGGGCAATGGCCTGTCGCAGTTGAAGGGCTTTAATCCCTACACTGGCCGCCTAGACTGGGCCACGCTGACGGTTCCGGCCGGTGCGGCGCAGTTGCAGGAAGCGTACCAGTACGATGTGCTGGGCAATGTAACGAACCGCACCCAGTACTGGGGTTCGGCCGACAAGCTGCAGGGGTACTCGGAAGACTTCACCTACGACACGCTGAACCGGTTATGGACCAGCCATATCCATGACCAGCCGTCGCTGACCTTCACCTACGATGCCGCCGGCAATATGAAGAGCAAGACCGGTACCGGGATCTACACCTATCCTGAGCAAGGCGCATTGGCGGTGCGGCCGCACGCGGTGCAGAGCATCGACAGCCTGCAGGGCACGTTTGCCTACGACCTGAACGGGAACCTGCTCACCTCGCCGGGGCGCAGCGCCAGTTGGACCAGCTTCGACATGCCGCGCCAGTTGGCGAAGGGCACGGTCACGAGCAACTTCGTGTACGGACCGGAGCATCAGCGCGTGCGCCAGGAGCGCAGTGACGGCAGCAAAGTGATTTATGCCGGCGCGCAGGAAGTCGAGACAAAAGACGGTCAAGTGACGGTGAAGACCTACTGGCCGATGGGGATCGGGTTCGAGAGCGAAAATCCGGACACGGGCGATACGGCGCTGAATTGGGTGCATCGCGATCGGCTGGACAGCGTGGTGGCGATCACGGGCGAGAGCGGCCAGCTAAAGGAATCGCTGGCGTACGACGCGTGGGGCAAGCGCAGGGCGCTGACTGGTAACGCCACGCCGGACGGTCTGGATGGCGTGGTTGACAACAAGGGTTATACCGGCCACGAGATGCTGGACCAGTTGGATCTGGTGCACATGAATGGACGGGTGTACGATCCGTTTGTCGGTAGATTCTTGTCGGCGGACCGGTTTATTCAAACCCCCTATAGCGGGCAGAATTACAACCGCTATAGCTACGTGCTGAACAATCCAACGAACCTGGTAGATCCTACCGGCTTCCTCGTTGAGGTGGTAGTGTCGGGGCGTGCGGAGCTGGAGGAAGCGGTTCGGGCAATCGAAAACGCACGGAACATGGTTTCTGAGGCAAGGAAACTGGACGCCGTGTCTAAAACGAATGCTAAAAATCCAGTAGGAAAGATATCGTTCCCCAAGATTGCAAGTCGAGTATTTGTTGGATTGTCTCTCTACCTCCATTCGGGTGATGGAGTTGAAGACAGGTGTTATCGTGGCGACATGTGCGCTATCGATCCGCTTACTGGAGAGCTAACGCATGAGGCTTGGGCACAAAGGTTACTTGATGCAGCCACAGCCCGTCTTGAACAGCTTCAGGAAGCAAGTTCCGCGTTATCAGCTGATAGCCAGACCAGCGAAGAGAAGGATAAAGCAGATAAAAAAGAAAGTAAAAAAGAGAAGAAGCGTAAATGGAATAAGGCACGTCGAAAGCATTGGAAGGATCGCGCCGCCAATGCTGAGGTAGGAGAGTTTTCTCCGGAGAACCTGAAACGAATGGAAAAGGGATTGGCGCCAAAACATGATGAGCTCGGGGTTTCAATGGAACTTCATCATATAACTCCTCAAAGTGACGGAGGTACTCACGATTCGACAAATCTTCGTGAGGTTTGGCCTTGGGAACATGCGGATATAGACCCATATAGATATTACAAGGGGCCTCGGCCTTAAAGGAATGAAAATGACATCGCAAAAGTTTACGTACCCGACAGAAAAAATAATTAATAGTGCTTTTCTCAAAAATGGCAGAAGCGATGTAGTGAAATGGGAAGCGTTGCCTATTCCCGAAGCCTGTAGCTTAAAACTAATTTTTGAGAATTGGGATAAGTCCAAAAGACATGGAGTGTGGGTAGGTGTTGAAGGTGAATTAGTCGTTAACGGCTTTAATTCTGCGAGTATGGAGATTTGGTCCGATAGTGCTCCAGAAACTGTCTTGATTGAAGTAAAAAAATCCAATGGAATTATCCATTTGTATAATATCTGGGATTCAGGGAAAGGAAAACAGTCCCAATCCTATACTTCAGGTATGTTAATTGAGGAAATTGTTAATGGTCGTCGATATCGTTGTAATGATATTGGATTTGAGGAAAAGTTTGATCATTTGACATTTCAAATCCTGTGGGATTGAACATAGGGGATCAGTGAGGCCCCCTGACTTTGGAGGACATTCCTGTTTGGTAAACTTCGCCAACGGGGTAACTTACGAAACGCACAAAAATGTGGACACCGGAGCTTAGTAAAGAAGCCGTGAAGGTGGGTATGCGTCCGACGCTTCCACCTACTAATGGCCGATATCCCAGCTCATACTCCGGCGTTTTCACAACGGAGATGAGGATGGCGACTATCGAGCGAGACGCGCTTTTGGCAAGAGTGCATTGAGCGCTGGCGGACCAGCCTCTGTCGCAGCGGGCCTTTGCGCTACAAGGAGGTTACCCGATCCAGCAGGTGGGCAACTGAGGCGGCCTGAATAATCGCATACGCCCTGATTCTGAAGGCGAAAGTCGAAAGAACACGGCTGGAATTTGCAAGCTGTCGGTAAAATGGCGGCATTTCCTTGAAAATTTCTGAGGGGTGAATGGGACCAACGGCGAAACTTCGAATTTCCGGCGATTTTTGGCGAGCAGCCAATCGTCAGTTCGCCTATAGTTTTTCGCTCTGGGTCTGGACCTGGTTCGCAGCAGTACAGTGTTCTCTTTCGCAGTATTCCGCCCAGTGATCCATCAAGTCACGTCGCTTCTCGAACAGGTCGCTACGGAAGTAAGCCGCCTCGGTCGCGTCCCTGGTCGTATGCGCTAACGCTGCCTCGCAGACCTCAGACGGAAAGATGGTTTGTTCGGCGGCCCAGTCACGGAATGTGGAGCGAAAACCGTGCATCGTGTATTCCAAGCCAAGCCTACGCAGTTGCATCGTAAATGTCATATCGCTATGCGCCTTGCCAGAAGGAGTTGGGAAAACTAAACCATGGGGTTTTGAAAGACCTCTGGCCTGATTCTTCAGGATTGCCAGAACCTGCTGCGAGAGCGGAACCCTATGCTCGATGCCAGCCTTCATGCGCTCGGCGGGGATTGTCCAGCGGCGCTTGCTGAGATCAAATTCCTGCCAGACTGCCATGCGCACCATGCCGGTGCGTGCTGCCGTCAAAATTGTGAATTCCATGGCCTGTTTTATACATGAAGAGGCGCCGCATTCGCGGATTGCCTGGAAGGCTCTTCCGACCTGTTCGTAGGGGCAGGCGAGATAATGCACGGGTTTGCGGACGTCCTTCGTTCGTGGCAGAGCACGTTCTAGCTGATCCCATAGGTGCGGAAATTGGTTTGTTCGAAAATCGCGTGCGGCGGCCCAGTCGAGGATGACCTTGATGCGCTGGCGGATACGGGATGCCGTTTCATGATGGCACAGCCAGATCGGTTCTAGGACAGCCAGTATGTCAGGCTTTCCGATGTGATTTACATCCTTGTCGCCCAATATAGGGAAGGCATGGTTGGCCAGCGAACTAAACCATTGTTGGGCATGCTTGGCGTTGCGCCACCCGTTGCTATGGGTCGAGTGATATTCCGCAGCACACTCTTGGAATGTCCAAACTTTGCGAGTCTTTTCGGCCTCCTGTTGGCGCAGCGCCTCGCGCGCGGCCTCACGGTGCGTGATAGGATCGATACCGTCCAGCAGCAGTTGGCGGCACTTGGCGGCGTCGTCACGAGCTTGGGTAAGCGTCTTGTCGCGCACGCTACCGAGCCCCATGGCTCTGGAGCGCCCGCGGAGCATGAAGCGGAAGATCCATCCTTTGGTGCCGCCTTTGGAAATACGCAAATAGAGACCCCCGCCATCAGCGTAATAGCCGGGTTCTTTTTTTGCGTTGATCCCCATGACCGTCAGGGTCTGCCTGCTTCTTCTGCCCACAATTCTGCCCACAAATCGACGCGAGCTCTTAGTATATTTCGTGATTCGGCCGGAGACGCTGGGCGTACAATCAATTCGATTTTTAATAGAGAAGTTCGACGGCCGGAGCGTTTGAGAGCTACACAGAGACGAACGAAATGCAGACACCGTCTCCGCCAGAATCAGACAAAAAGCCCTTGAGTTTCAAGGGCTTTTTGTTTTTCCAGGCTGTTGGACCACTCTCTGTCCAGAAACGTGCGCAGCGAGCTTATCCGGCCTTGGCGCACGCGTGCTCGACCAGCGCTTCATCAACCAGATCCTCGCTATCGCCGGCCGCCTGTCGCACGACGGGATAAAAGATTTCCTCTTCGGCAGTGGCATGCCTGGTCAGTTCTAGGCAGATCTCGGTGGCGAGTTTTTTCTTGGTCGCGACCGAGCGGTCGCTGAGGTTGTCATATTCTTCAAACAGTGCTTTCACCTTCCGATGATCGGCTGTCAGCAGCTCGATAGCGTCGATCGGCGCGGTCGCCGGTTGCATGCCTCGCGGGGCGGCGTGGGGGCGGTAGTTTTCATGTCGGTTGCCTTAATGGATGAGGAACCGCGGAGGTCCAGCCTCCGCGACGCGATTACTTGGACTTGGAACCGGATGCAGGCTTGGCGGACGTGCCTTTGTTGCCCGACGATGCAGATTGGCTGTTGCCGGAACCGGTGGACTTGTTGCCGGCGCTTTTCGCGCCTTTGGCTTCTTCCAATTTGCTGTTGCCGCCGTTTTTGCCGCCTTGGGTGGGTTTGCTCATGATGATCTCCAAAAGGTTAAGTCGAACATTCGGCGCTAACTCTGCCTTGATTTCATCTTAGTTGACGCGTCAAACGTTGATGTAGGAGCACCCCTCATCGCGGTGTAGGTGGCCGGATGGCTGGCGCCGCTATCGAATGGAGTGCGAACTGATGACAAAAAAAGTTTCGTTTTGACGGGCCATCATCCTACGCGGGCACCAGTGCGCGCCTTATGACGATGGCGTCCGATTCCGCAAAGAATGGAACCACCGCCGAGCTGTGACACGCTGCGCGGCGGCCCCTACTACCGAGAATCCAGGAGACCATCATGACGGCATCAAATCAAGGCGGCAATAAGACGAGCGACACCAGCAAATCCCACACGGCGCAATCGGCCGCATCCCAACAGAGCGGCGCGAGCGGTTCCCAGGGCAGCGCCGAACTTGACAAGCAGGGAACCCAGTCCCGCTCGGCGGGGCACCAGCAGTCGCATAGCGGCGGCAACAACCAGTCCGGCGGCAAGAACGATGGCGCCGACGGCCGCGGCTTCGCGTCGATGGATCCTGAGCGCCAGCGCGAGATCGCCGCGGAAGGCGGCCGCGCAGCCCATGCGTCGGGCAATGCCCACGAGTTCACCTCGGAAGAAGCGCGTAAAGCGGGTGCGATGAGCCATAAGAACGATGGCAACCGGCAGAGTGACTCCGACACGGGTTCGCGTTCGGGCGGCCAAAGCGGAAGCCGTGCCTCGGGCCAAGGTGGGAATCAAAGGGCGGGCAGCGACGGCGGCTCCGGATCGCGTTCGAAATAGTGGGCACCGGCGCCGCGCCTTTGCGGCCCCGGCATTTTATTCCGTCCGTCCGCCCCCCTGCCGGGCGGGTTGTTCGAACCCCTTTGGAGACCCCCATGCGTGCACTAGTCTATCATTCCGCCCACGACGTGAAAGTCGATACCGTACCCGATCCGGTGCTGCAGCAACCGGATGACATCATCCTCAAGATCACAGCCACCGCGATCTGCGGCTCCGACCTCCACCTGTATCGAGGCAAGGTGCCCGGCATGAAGGAGGGCGATATCATGGGCCACGAATTCATGGGCGAGGTTGTCGAGGCCGGCCCCGGCGTCACCCACCTGAAAAAGGGCGATCGGGTGGTGGTGCCGTTTGTAATCGCCTGCGGCAGCTGCTTCTTCTGTGACATCAAACTCTATTCCGCCTGCGAGACGACCAATCCGGACCGCGGCACGATCATGAACAAGAAGTCGCTCCGATCCGGCGCGGCGCTGTTCGGGTTCAGCCATATGTACGGAGGCGTGCCAGGTGGCCAGGCGGAGTTTGTGCGCGTGCCCAAGGCCAACGTCGGGCCGATCAGGATACCCGACACGCTGGAAGACGAAAAAGTACTTTTCCTGAGCGATATCCTGCCGACCGGCTACCAGGCGGTGCTGAACGCGGGCGTTGGTCCGGGCTCGAGCTTGGCCATTTTCGGCGCCGGCCCGGTGGGGCAGATGGCGGCCGCCAGCGCGCGCATGCTGGGTGCCGAGAAGATCTTCATGGTCGACCATCATGGCTATCGGCTTGATTTCGCTCGTCTCACCTACGGCGTTATTCCAATTAACTTCGACGAGGTTGACGCGGCCGAGTTCATCATTGAAAACACCAACCACCGTGGTGTCGATGCGGTGGTCGATGCGGTCGGCTTCGAAGCGAAAGGCAGTGCGCTGGAAACCGCGTTGACGGCGATGAAGCTGGAAGGCAGCAGTGGCCAAGCGTTGCGCCAATGCATTGCGGCGGTCCGGCGTGGCGGCACCGTCAGTGTTCCGGGTGTCTACGCCGGCTTTATTCATGGCTTCCTGTTTGGTGATGCGTTCGAAAAGGGTATCGGTTTCAAAACCGGACAGACACATGTGCAGCGCTACATGCCAGAGCTGCTCACGTTCATCGAGGAAGGCAAGCTCAGGCCGGAGGCGATCATCTCGCACCGCATGACGCTCGAAAATGCCGCGGAGGGCTACAAGATGTTCGATAAAAAAGAAGACGATTGCCGCAAGATTGTGCTGCGCCCCTGAGCCCGGAGGCTGACCTGGTTTTGGTCGGGCTGCTGTAAATCTGCTGCTTTTGCATTTCATGATCAAGTCCCTGGTGTCCCATCCGGACGCGCTTGGCAGGGATTGTTACCGAAATAAGTGAAGTCCTAACAACTGCATGACATGTCATCAACATTTCATCATTGTTACGTAAGCTTTTGCCTTGCATGACTTCAGTTTTCTATTTCCCTGACAATCGACCTGGATCAATCAAATGCAAATTTTTAAATTCGCGCGCGCACGCACGCAGGTGCGCGCATGAGCCGCCGCGACTTCCTCCGCAAAATGGGCAAGTCGGCCGGCGCAAGTGCCGTGCTTGCGACCTTTCCACCCTCCATCCAGAAAGCGCTGGCACTGCCCGCCAACCAGCGCACGCGCAGCCTGCAGGATGTCGAGCATATCGTCGTGCTGACGCAGGAGAACCGCAGTTTCGACCATTACTTTGGCACGCTGGAAGGGGTGAGGGGATTCGGCGATCCCTTTCCGATCCCGGTGATGGACCGGCAAAACCTCTTCAATCGCAAATCGGTGTTCGTGCAGCGCTCTGTCGGCGGGGCGCCGGTGCCTGGCCGGCCCAACTGGCCGCAGGGCAGCGCCATCGCGCCGTTCCGGCTCAACACGGTGCAGGACTTTCCCGTCATGCGCGTCGCCGGGACGGCACATAGCTGGCTCGACGCCCAGCTGGCGTGGGACCACGGTCGCATGAACGACTGGTGCACGGTCAAGCAGAACCACGCGATGGGCTATTACGCCGACGCCGACATTCCCTTCCAGTTCGCGCTGGCGCGCGCCTTCACCATCTGCGACCACTATCACTGCGCCACCCAGACCGGTACCAACACCAACCGGCTGTTTCTGTTCACCGGCCACAACGATCCCCTGGCGGCCGCGGGCGGCCCATCGACCGACAACAGCCGCGACGACTTCAATCCGGACATGTCCACCGACTACTTGTGGACCACCTATCCGGAGCGGCTCGAAGCGGCGGGTGTCAGCTGGCAGGTGTACCAGAACATGGCGGACAACTTCACCGATAACTCGCTGGCAGGATTCCGCTCTTTCCGCAACGCGTGGTATCGCCGGCCGGGCTATTCGCAATCCCTGCGCGATCGCGGCACCTCGACGCGTGACCTCGACCTGCTCAAGGCCGACGTGCTGGCCAACCGCCTGCCGCAGGTCAGCTGGGTGGTCGCCACCGCCGAAGGCTCCGAACACCCGGGGCCATCGAGTCCCGCGTCGGGCGCCGACTACATCGCGCGCGTGCTGGACGCGCTGACCGCCAATCCCGAGAGCTGGAGCAAGACGGTCCTGCTGATCAACTTCGACGAGAACGACGGCTTCTTCGACCACATGCCACCGCCGGCGGTTCCCGCGTACACAAGCTACAGCAGCAATCCGGCGCAGTCGCAGCTCGCCGGTGCCTCGACCGTCGACACGACCGGCGAGTACCATCACGTGCTTAACGGCGCCGATGCGCGGACGCTTCATCGCCCCTACGGTCTCGGGCCGCGCGTGCCGATGTATGTCATCTCGCCGTGGACCAAGGGCGGCTGGGTGAATTCGCAGGTCTTCGACCACACCTCGGTCGTGCGTTTCATCGAGGCGCGTTTCGGTGTGCGCGAGCCGCTGATCAGTCCATGGCGCCGTGCCGTGAGCGGCAACCTGTTGTCCTGCTTCGACTTCGCCAACCCGAACGACAACGGGTTCAAGCAACTGCTGCCGGAAACGGCCGCGCGGCGTTCGATGGCGCTGAGCCTGCCAAACACCAAGGTCCCCGCAACGCCGACCACCCTGGTGGCCCCCGTCCAGGCTGCCGGCGTGCGTCCGGCACGCGCTCTGCCTTACGAACTCCAGGTGCAGGCCCAGGTGCCGGTCGGAGGCGGCCAGGTGGAGCTCCGGTTCGACAACCTGGGCGAGGCCGGGGCGGTGTTCCATGTGTATGACCGCCTGGCGTTGGATCAGGTTCCGCGCCGCTACACGGTCGAACCTGGCAAACAGCTCACCGGCCGATGGAATACCGCGTCCGCCTACGATCTGTGGGTGCTGGGACCGAACGGTTTCCATCGCCACATCGTTGGGGACGTGCGCGGCAACGGCAACACCGCATGGCCGGAACTCAGCGTGCGCGCCGAACGCAGCGCCGGCGAGCTGGTCATCGACCTGTTCAACAATGGCGCGCAGCCATGCACCTTCGTCCTGACCGCCAACAAGTACTACTCCAGCAAGCCGCTGGAAGTGCGCGTCGTCGCACGCTCGAGGAGCGCCGTCCGGCTTCCGCTGGCATCGAGTTCCAACTGGTACGACTACAGCCTGAGCGTGGCTGGCTTGCCGGGCTGGTTGCGCCGCTTCGCCGGCCATCTGGAAAACGGTTTGCCGTCGATCAGTGACCCAGCGATGCGCGGGCCAGCGCAGCTTGACCAGTACCGCGTCGTTTGACTTTTATAAGGAGCATTCATGAATTGCAGATTTTTCCTTGCCGCGGCCTTGTTCGCCGTGGCGTGCAGTGGCAAGGCTGACGTCATCTACGGTCACAACCTGGTTGTCAACGGCGATGCCGAAGCAGGCGTAAGCGGCTGGAGCGTCTATCCGGGTTACAGCATGATCCAGTCGGTGAACTATGGCAGCAACTGGGTGCTTCCCACCCAGCCTGGCCCGGTCGATCGCGGCACCAAGATGTTCGCCGGCCTCGGGCAATACGCCGTGGGCTCCCAGACCCTGGACTTTGGCGTGGCGACGGCCAAGAACATTTCCTATTCCCTGAGCGGATGGCTCGGCGGCTGGAGCAACCAGGGCGATAACGCACTGTTCTACGTGCAGTTTCTCGATGCGGGGAACAATGAGATAGGTAACGCCTCGATCGGTCCCGTCACCCCGCAAGACCGCGGCAACCAGACAGGCCTGTTCTACCGGGAGTCCGTGGGCATTATGCCTGCCGGCACCAGCAAGCTGTCGTTCTGGCTGTCGATGGAGCGTCTTGCTTCGAACGACAACGATGGCTACGCGGATAACCTGTCCTTCATCGCCACCAGCCCGGTACCGGAACCGGGCATGGCGTCGATGCTCTTGCTGGGCCTGGGCGTGTTGGTCGGGACGCTCCGCCGCAATACGCGCGCGTCTATGTCGTAATTCGCGCCAGCAAGCTGGTCCACCGTCCCGATAGTACAATGGCGCCGCGCTGACGGCGCACGCATGGCAAGGCGTGGCCTCGGCCGGCGTCCACACGGGAGGGCAATTACATGAACCAGTTGCGTTTCGACCTGAGCGATTTGCAGGCGATGGTGGCGGTGGTGGAGCAGGGCGGCTTTCGTGCCGCCGCGACGGCTTTGCATCTGTCGCAACCGGCGCTGTCGCGCCGCATCGCCAAGCTGGAAGAAGCGTTGAACGTTAAACTGTTCGAGCGCAGCACCCGGCGCGTGTCGCTGACCTTGATGGGCCGCGAGTTCTTCGTGCAGGCGCAGGAGATACTCGACGGCGTCGAGCGCTCGCTGCACCAGATCAGCGACCTGTCCCGGACGCATTCGGGCCAGGTGACCGTGGCCTGCGTGCCGTCGGTGGCGCATCACTTCCTGCCGCCCATCCTGCAGCGCTTTCATGCGGCGCTGCCGCGCGTGCGCGTGCGCGTGGCCGACGAGGGCGCGCACGAGGTGTTGAACATCGTCGCGCGCGGCGAGGCCGATTTCGGCGTCAACTTTCTCGGCGCGGGCGAGCCGGGGATCGACTTCGAAGCCATCCTCAAGGAACGCTTCGTGCTGGCCTGCCTGGCCGATCACCCGCTGGCGCGGCGCCGCTCGGTCAGCTGGGACGATATCGGCAAACATCCGTACATGACCGTGGCCAAGTCCAGCGGCAACCGCCTGCTGCTGGACCAGGCCATGGCGCCGGCCGAGCAGCGGCCGGCCTCGTTCATTGAGGTCCGCCACGTGTCGACCCTGCTGGAGATGGTGCGCGCGGGGCTGGGTGCCGCCGTCGTGCCCCAGCTGTCGATGCCGGCCGGCGCCACCGGCGCGATGCTGCGCGCCGTGCCGCTGACCGCGCCGGGCATCGAGCGCACGCTGGGCATTATCCGCCGTTCCGGCCGCGTGTTCTCGCCGGCGGCCCAGCAGTTGTATGAGGAACTGAAGGCGGCACTGATCGCTTGATTGATGCTCTCAGGGTATCAATACGAAGAAAGTATGCATTTTACTTTCGCAATGACGCTCCTGATAATGACCAGACAAAAATCTGATCATAAAACAGGAGATACTCATGCAAACCTCTATCGTGTGCGCGGCCGTGCTGGCGTTCGCCATTCCGGCGGCCTCCGCCGAACAACTGGACATTATGAATTCCGGCGGCTACACGGCGGCCTATCTGGCGCTCAAGCCGCGCTACGAGGCCGCCAGCGGCGACACGCTGGTCACCGCCTGGGGGCCGTCGATGGGCAAGGCGCCGGAGGCGATCCCCAATCGCCTGGCGCGCGGCGAGCCGGCCGATGTCGTCATCATGGTGGGCTACGCGCTCGACCAGTTGATCGCGCAGGGGAAGGTCGATCCCGCCAGCCGCACCGAGCTGGCCGACTCCCGCATCGGCATGGTGGTGCGCGCCGGCCATGCGCTGCCCGATATCTCGACCGTCGAGGCGTTCAAGGCGACCTTGCTTGGCGCCGAGTCGATCGCCTATTCCGACAGTGCCAGCGGGGTCTACATCGAACGCGAGCTGTTGAAAAAACTCGATATCGAGGCGGCCGTCAAACCCAAGGCCCACATGGTGCAGAAGACCCCGGTCGCCATCCAGGTGGCCGAGGGCAAGTACGAGCTGGGCTTCCAGCAGGTCAGCGAGATCCTGCCGGTGCGCGGCGCCACCTTCGTCGCCCGTATTCCGGAGCCGGTGCAGAGCGTGACCCGTTTCGCGGCCGGCATTCCGGTGCAGGCGCGCCATCCCGAGGCCGCCCGCAAGCTGCTGCGTTTTCTGGCCGGGCCGGAGGCGCGTGACGCGGTGGCCGCCAGCGGCCTCGATCCCTTGCCGAATCACTGAGTGCCCCACGTTTTTCCACCCCTGATGCCGCCGATGCGCGGCAAAGCGAGACCACAATGACTGCCACTTCAACCAAGACGCAATCGCGCGTCGGCATGGTGTTGCGCGTTACCAGCGGCAATTTCATGGAAATGTTCGATTTCTTCCTGTTCGGGTTTTACGCGACGGCCATCGCCAAGGCGTTTTTCCCTTCCGATAACGAGGTCGCGTCATTGATGATGACGCTGATGACCTTTGGCGCCGGCTTCCTGATGCGCCCGCTGGGCGCCATCATCCTCGGCGCCTACGTCGACCGGGCCGGGCGCCGCCAGGGCCTGATCGTCACGCTGGGCCTGATGGCGCTGGGCACGGTGCTGATCGCCTGCGTGCCAGGCTACGCCAGCATCGGCGCGCTGGCGCCCGCGCTGGTGCTGATCGGCCGCTTGCTGCAGGGCTTCTCGGCCGGCGCCGAGCTTGGTGGCGTGTCGGTATATCTGTCGGAGATGGCCACGCCGGGCCGCAAGGGTTTCTATGTCAGCTGGCAGTCGGCCAGCCAGCAGGTCGCGATCATCGCGGCGGCCGCGCTGGGCTACGGCCTGAACCTGTGCTTCACGCCGGCGCAAATGGGCGCGTGGGGCTGGCGCATTCCCTTCTTCATCGGCTGCATGATCGTGCCGGTGTTGTTCGCGATCCGCCGTTCGCTGCAGGAGACCGAGGAGTTCCAGCGCCGCACCCATCGTCCGACCTTGCGCGCCATCCTGCGCTCGATGCTGGACAACTGGGGCCTGGTGTTGTCCGGCATGATGCTGGTGGCGCTGACCACGGTCTCGTTCTACCTGATCACCGTCTACACGCCGACCTTCGGCAAGACCGTGCTCAAGCTGAGCACCGGCGACAGCCTGATCGTGACGCTGTGCGTGGGCCTGTCCAACTTCATCTGGCTGCCGCTGATGGGCTCCCTGTCCGACCGCGTGGGCCGGCGCCCGCTGTTGCTGACCTTTGCCCTGCTGACCATCGTCACCGCCTATCCGGCCATGCGCTGGCTGGTGGCCGATCCGAGTTTCGGCCGGATGTTGGCGGTGGAGTTGTGGTTGTCCTTCCTGTACGCGAGCTACAACGGCGCGATGGTGGTGGCGCTGACCGAAGTGATGCCGGTGGAAGTGCGCACGGCGGGCTTCTCGCTGGCCTACAGCCTGGCCACGGCGCTGTTCGGCGGCTTCACTCCGGCCATCGCCACCGCGCTGATCGAAGCCAGCGGCGACAAGGGCGCGCCGGGACTGTGGATGACGGCGGCGGCAGCGTGCAGCCTGTTCGCGACCTGGATGCTGTACCGGCGCCACGATATGCGGCAGGCCGTGCCGGCGCCTGCGCACTAGACATTTCCCAATCAGATGAGAGAACAACAAATGAAAAAATCATTAAAGATGCTGGCGCTGCCTGCGGCGCTTTGGGCCGCAGGCGCGGCCGCGCAGAGCAATGTGGCCGTGTATGGGATAGTCGATGTCGGCCTGGTGCGCGAGAGCGGCACGCCCACCGGCAAGGTGACGAACGTGAACAGCGGCCTGGCCTCCGGCTCGCGCCTGGGGTTCAAGGGCGTGGAGGATCTGGGCGGCGGCATGAAGTCCAACTTCGTGCTGGAGAACGGCTTCAACGCCGACACCGGCATCGCCGGGCAGGGCGGGCTGCTGTTCGGACGCCAGGCTTTTGTCGGCCTGAGTGGCCGGTTCGGCGCCGTGACGCTGGGCCGGCAGTATTCGCCGTACTACAAGGCGCTGCGCGATGTCGGCGATCCCTTCGGCGCGGTCAGCCTGGCCGGGCGCGCCGGCAATCTGATGGCCACCAATACCCGCACCGACAACATGGTCGAGGTGATCTCGCCGGAGCTGGCTGGCTTCAGCGCGGACCTGGCCTATGGCGCGGGCGAGACCGCCGGCGACAATGCACGCAACCGCATGCTGGGCGGCGCGTTGGCCTACGCTGGCGGGCCGCTCAAGGCGCAACTTGCTTTTCACCAGATCAATAACCCCACGGCCACCGACCACGTCAACAACACCATCCTGGCGGCCAGCTATGACTTGGGCGCGGTGATGGTGCACGCGGCGGGCGCCGTCAACCGCGGCCCGGGGCTGGAGGACAGCCGTGACCTGACCGCCGGCGTCACCGTGCCCTTCGGCGTCCACAAGGTGCTGTTCTCCACCGTCCGCCACGACGATCGCACCAAGCCCAACAAGGATGCGCGGCAATGGGGCATCGCCTACCTGCGGGCGCTGTCCAGGCGCACCGACCTGTACGCCTCGTACGCGACCATCGCCAACCGCAACGGCGCCAGCTTCAAGGTCGGCAACGCCACCGACAAGGGGACCGGCTCCAGGGCGCTGGACCTGGGGCTGCGGCACACGTTCTGATCACGAAACATACTCCGGCGCGGTTTGATGTAGATCAAGGATATTGGGGGAGGCGATGGACTACAGTGATCCTGCCTCTACAACTCGACCCCAATTATCATGTTAGTTGCGACATTACAGGCAGCGTCCACGGCAGCGGCGGGCACCATCTACACCTGCCCGATGCATCCGGAGATACGCCAGGATCACCCGGGAAACTGCCCCAAGTGCGGCATGACCCTGGAGCCTGTCATCCCCGAGCTGGACGCGGACGAGAACCCGGAACTGCGGGACTTCAGCCGCCGCTTCTGGTGGACCCTGCCGCTGACGGTGGTCGTGACCGTGCTGGCCATGTTCGGGCACCGCCTGGGCGTGTTCGAGATGCGCACGCAGACCTGGGTGGAGTTCGGCCTGTCCATCCCCGTCGTGCTCTGGGCCGGCTGGCCGTTCGTGGTGCGCGCGGCCCAGTCCATCGTGCATCGCAGTCCCAATATGTGGACCCTGATCGGCCTCGGCACCGGCGCCGCGTTCGTCTACAGCGTCGCCGCGACCGTCGCGCCGCAGCTGTTTCCGGCGTCGTTCGTGTCGATGGGGCGCGTCGGCGTGTACTACGAGGCGGCGGCCGTCATCATATCGCTGACCCTTCTCGGGCAGATGCTGGAACTGAAGGCACGTTCGCAGACCTCGGCCGCGATCAAGTCGCTGCTCGGGCTGGCGCCGAAGACCGCGCGCCGCATCAACGCCGACGGCAGCGAGCAGGATGTTCCGCTGGCGCACGTCCATGTCGGCGACGTGCTGCGCGTCCGTCCCGGCGAAAAGGTGCCGGTGGATGGCGTGGTGACGGACGGCAGCAGCGCGGTGGACGAGTCGATGCTGACCGGCGAACCGCTGCCCGTGACCAAGCGCCCGGGCGACAAGGTGATCGGCGCCACCCTCAACACGGCCGGCGCGCTGACCATGCGCTCCGAGAAGATCGGCGCCAATACCGTGCTGTCCCAGATCGTCCAGATGGTGGCCAGGGCGCAGCGTTCCAAGGCGCCGATGCAGCGCATGGCCGACCAGGTTGCCGGTTACTTCGTCAGCGGCGTGGTAGCGATCGCGCTGGTGACTTTCCTTGCCTGGGGCCTGTTCGGTCCCGAGCCGCGCTGGGTCTACGGTCTGATCAACGCGGTGGCGGTGCTGATCATCGCCTGCCCGTGCGCGCTGGGCCTGGCCACGCCGATGTCGATCATGGTCGCCACCGGCAGGGCGGCAACCGGCGGCGTGCTGTTCCGGGATGCCGCGGCGATCGAAAAATTACGCCTGGTCGACACCCTCATCATCGACAAGACCGGCACGCTCACCGAAGGCAAGCCCGCCTTCGAGCGTGCTGTCGCCGCGCCGGGTTTCGACGAGGACGAGGTGCTGCGCCTTGCCGCCAGCCTCGACCAGGGAAGCGAGCATCCGCTGGCCGACGCCATTGTGCGCGCCGCGCGCGGGCGCCAGCTGGCGCTGGGCAAGCCGGACAGCTTCGAGTCCGCGACCGGCATCGGCGTGCGCGGCAGCGTGGAGGGACGGTCGCTGGCGCTGGGTAACTCGGCCCTGATGGGCGAGACCGGCGTGGGCGTCGATGTGCTGCGGGCAGCGGCCGAGGCGCTGCGTGCCCAGGGCGCAAGCGTGATGTACCTGGCCGTCGACGGCAAGCTGGCCGGGCTGTTGGCAGTGTCCGATCCGATCAAGGCCAGCACCACCGAGGCGCTCGCCACATTGAAGGCGGCCGGCCTGCGTGTCGTCATGGCCACCGGCGACGGCATGACGACGGCCAGGTCGGTCGGCCAGCGCCTCGGCATCGACGAGGTCCACGGCGAGGTCAAGCCGGCCGACAAGCTCGAGCTGGTCGAACGGCTGCAGCGCGAGGGGCGCGTGGTGGCGATGGCGGGCGACGGCATCAACGACGCCCCGGCCCTGGCCAGGGCCGATGTCGGCATCGCCATGGGAACCGGCACCGACGTGGCGATGAACAGCGCCCAGCTGACTCTGGTCAAGGGCGACCTGCGCGGGATCGCGGCGGCGCGGCTGATCTCGGTGGCGACGGTGCGCAACATGAAGCAGAACCTGCTGTTCGCGCTGGTGTACAACGCCCTGGGCATTCCGGTGGCGGCCGGCGTGCTGTATCCGCTCACGGGCTGGCTGCTGTCGCCGATGATCGCGGCGCTGGCGATGAGCCTGAGTTCGGCCTCCGTCATCAGCAACGCCTTGCGGCTGCGGTGACTTGTCCACATCATCTTCTGGAGCCAATGTGCGAAAACTTCTCATTCTTCTGCTGGCAACGCTGACGCTCTCGCTCAGCGGCTGCGGCTACAACACCCTGCAGGCAAGCGACGAACAGGTCAAGGCGAGCTGGTCTGAAGTGGTGAACCAGTACCAGCGGCGCGCCGACCTGGTGCCCAACCTGGTCAATACGGTCAAGGGCTATGCCGCCCACGAACAGACCGTGCTGACCGAAGTCACCCAGGCCCGGGCGCAGGCGAGCTCGATCCAGGTGACGCCCGGGGTGCTGGCCGATCCTGCCGCGTTCGCCAAGTTCCAGCAGGCCCAGGGCGCGTTGACGGGCGCGTTGTCGCGTCTGCTGGCGGTGAGCGAAAACTATCCGCAGCTGAAGGCCGACGCTGGTTTCCGTGATCTGCAGGCGCAGCTCGAGGGCACCGAGAACCGCATCACGGTGGCGCGCAAGCGCTACATCGAGTCGGTGCAGAACTACAACGTGACGGTGCGTTCGTTCCCCAGCAATCTGACGGCCAAGATGTTCGGCTTTGAGCTCAAGCCCAACTTCACGGTGGAGAACGAGAAAGCGGTCAGCACGGCGCCTACCGTCTCCTTCGACGCCCCGCAGAAGCCGGCACCGGGCAAGTGAGATGAGCTTCTTCAGGCTTCCATGGATGTTTGCGGCGGTCCTGTACGTGCTGGGCGGCCTGACATACGCCCAGGACGCGTTGGTGAAAGTACCGCCGTTAAACTCGCCGGTCACCGACCTCACGGCCACGCTGAGCGCCGACCAGCGCAGCAGCCTGGAGGCCGATCTGCGCGCCTTCGAGCAGCGCAAGGGGAGCCAGGTCGCCGTGCTGATCGTACCGACCACCAAGCCCGAGTCGATCGAGGAATACGCGATACGGGTGGCCGAACAATGGAAGATCGGGCGCAAGAAGATCGACGACGGCGCCATCCTGGTGGTGGCCAAGGACGATCGCGCCTTGCGCATCGAGGTCGGGTATGGGCTGGAGGGCGCGCTCAACGATGCCACGGCCAAGCGCATCATTGACGATATCATCGTGCCGCGCTTCAGGCAAAACGATTTTAACGGCGGGATAGCCGCCGGCGCCGCCAGCATCATGAAGGTGATCGACGGCGAGGCACTGCCAGCAGCTAATTGGGAGCGCCCGTCCGATGAACTCCCGGCGTTGCGGCAATTGCTGCCGGTCGCGCTGATCGCCGCGCTGGTGCTTGGCGGGATCCTGCGGGCAGTGCTCGGCCGTGTGCCCGGCGCGGTGGCCGCCGGCGGCATCATCGGGCTTGCCGCCTGGCTGCTCGCGGGCGCGGCGGTGATCGGATTGATCGCCGGTATGCTCGGCTTCGTGTTCACGCTTGCCGGCGGCTCGCGCCTGGCCGGCATGTACCTCGGCGGCGGTCACGGTCGCGGCGGCTGGGGAGGAGGAGGTGGTGGCGGGTGGGGCGGGGGCGGCGGTGGATTTGGCGGCGGTGGCGCGTCGGGAAGGTGGTAACGATGGACCTCGCACGCACGATACGACACCTGCTGACCAGCCGGCGAACGGCCGGGCACTATTTCACGGCCCAGGGCCTGGCCGCGATCAAGGCTGCCATCGCCGAGTCCGAGACTGCGCATCTGGGAGAAATCCGGTTTGCCATCGAGGCGGCCTTGCATCCGGCTCAGCTGTGGCGCGATGTCACGCCGCGTGAACGCGCGATCGAACTGTTTTCCGAACTGCGGGTTTGGGACACGGAGCACAACAGCGGCGTACTCATCTACGTTCTGCTGGCCGACCACGCCATCGAAATCGTCGCGGACCGTGGCATCCACGCGCGCGTCGGCGGCGCCACATGGGAGGCCATCGCGCAAGCCATGCAAACCGAATTCGCGGCCGGCCGATTCGAGGCGGGAGCGCTTGGCGGCATTGCCGCCGTCTCGCGCGAATTGGTCGCCTGCCTGCCCGCGAAAGCGGCCAATCCGGACGAATTGCCCAACGACGTAACCTTGCTGTGAAGCGGACGGATCGGCTTACTTCGCCGTATCCGGTGTGGCCTCCATCCGGTCCATCATCATCTGCATCATCATCTTCATCATGCCCATCTGTTGCTGGGTGGCGTTGGCGCCGCCGCAGCCCATGCTGCCGGCCGGGCCGTTCATCATCGACATCGCGTCTTTCATCGTCTTCATGTGCTCGCCCATCAAGGCCTTGCGCTCTTCCGGCGTTTTAGCGTTCATCATCTTTTCATGCATTTCCTGCATGTGCTTCATTTGCGCATCGATCTTTGTGGCAGGCGCGAAGGCGGCGGGATGGTGCGCGTCGTGATTCGGCTGGGCCTGTGCCGCAGCCAGCATCGGGCTGATGATCAGGGTGAGCGCAAATGCGATAGTTTTGCTTTTCATGTCGTTCTCCAGAGTAGGTCGGCAGCCGAATGGTGCCGATCCATACTACGGAGATGGCCGTTGAATTTGATTGATCCAAATCAAACACCACAAATACCGCGATTGCACGATGCGCTGGCTATCGCTGTGACGTCCAGGTTCAGGCGTTCAGGCTCAGGTTTTTCCGGAGCGCCGAGTCCACCGGCCCGGCGGGCAGGAAGCGGCGCAGCTTGCTCAGCAGCGATGCCTGGCCCTTGGGCGTGCGGCGCATCTTCCACGGGCCGAACGCGGCCTCGACGATGGTCCGTGCGACGCTCTCCGGGGCGGGGGCGTTGGCGGCGTGCCGCGTGACCGCGCGCGTGGCCGTCTCGCGCTCGGCGTCGTAGGCGGCGATCTTGCCGGCCGCCTTGGGAGCGTTGGTGTCCAGGCTGGTCTTGGTGTAGGACGGTTCGACCAGCACCACGCGCACGCCGAACTGGCGGGCCTCGTGGTCCAGGCTTTCGGACATGCCCTCGACCGCGTGCTTGGAGGCGGCGTACCAGCCCATGTAGGGCGCCGGCAGGAAGCCCAGCACCGAGCTCAGGTTGATGATCCTGCCCGCGCCTTGCTTGCGCATCTGCGGCAGCACAGCCTGGGTGGTGCGCAGCAGGCCGAAGACGTTCACCTCGAACAGCGACTGCGCCTCGGCCACCGAGGTCTCTTCCACGGCGCCCACCAGGGAGACGCCGGCATTATTGACCAGCACATCGATGCGCTGCGCCCGCACGATGATCGAGCGCATCGCCTGCGTCACGGATTCGCCGTCGCGCACATCCATTTCAACCAGCGTCACGCCGGGGATGGGCGCCATGCCCGCAGTGCTGCGCACCGTGCCGTATACCTCGCAACCGCGCGCGGCGAATTGCTGCGCCGCCGCCCGGCCGATACCCGACGAAACGCCGGTGACAACCACTACCAATGGATCGGACATTTTACTTCTCCTGAATTTATAGAGTTCATTTAAACGCTAAAAATAGATTATACTAAAACTCTAAATTTGGCAAGGCAGGAGTGGCAGTATGAAAAAGTCAAAAAGCGCAACGATCGACACGCGCAAGCGCATCGTGGCGGCCGCGACCAGGATGTTCCTGGAACATGGACTGGCCGAGACCGGCATCGCCAGCATCATGGCCACCGCCGGGCTGACGCAGGGCGGCTTCTACCGCCATTTCCGCTCCAAGGAGCACTTGATCGTCGAGGCCAGCCACGCCGCCCACGACCGGTTGCGCGGCGTCTTCAGCGAGGCGATCCACGGCAAGCCGGCGGCGGAAGCGCTGGACATCGCGGTGGACCTGTACCTTTCCCAGTCGGAGCAGCAAGGCTGCGAGAGCCTGTGCCCGCTGCCCAGCCTGGGAAGCGAGCTAGGCCGTGCGGACCAGCAGGTCAGGGACGCCGCGATGGAAGGCTACCAGCGGCTGGTGCAGTTCTTTGCCGGGCTCGCCGACCAGGCGGGCTATGCCGAGCCGGCACGGCTGGCCGACGCCATCGTCTCCACCATGGTCGGCGCTGTGATGCTGGCCAGGCTGGCGGCCGGTCCGGCGCCGGCCGCCAGTGTCCTGCGCAACGCCAGGCAGACCATCCGGCTGATGCTGCGGGCGGCCAATAACGCAAAAATGGCTTGAGTTTTATAGATTGTGTGTGTAATCTATTTTTAGCGTTTGTTAGAACTCTAAATTATGAGGCCATGATGAAAACGATATTTCCCACTTTCCCCCGGCGCACCGCCGTTGCCGCCACACTGATGCTCGGCCTGGCCGCGTGCAGCCAACCGGCGCCGCCGCAGGACACGGTGGCCAGGGTCGCCTGGTTCACCGCCCAGCCGGCCTCGTCCGGCGTAGCTACCTTCACCGGCGTCGTGCATGCGCGGACCGAAAGCAACCTCGGTTTCCGCGTGGCCGGCAAAATCGTCGAACGCCTGGTGGACCCGGGCCAGACCGTCCGCAAGGGCCAGCCCCTGATGCGCATCGACGCGGTCGATTACGACCTGGCGCTGGCCGCCGCCCGCTCGTCGGTCGACGCGGCGCAGGCGCGCCAGGTGCAGGCGGTGGCGGAGGAGGCGCGCCTGCGCAATCTGCTGGCCCACGGCGCCACTTCGGCCCAGGCCTACGAACAGGCCAAGGCCGCCGCCGATGCCGCCATCGCCCAGACCCGCGCCGAATCGGCAAGGGCGCGCGAGACCGAGCACCAGCGCGACTACGCTGTGCTGCTGGCCGACATGGATGGCGTGGTGCTGGAGGTGCCAGCCGATGTGGGACAGGTGGTGTCGGCCGGCCAGAGCGTCGTCAAGCTGGCGCGCCAGGGCGTGCGCGAGGCGCAGGTCTTCCTGCCCGAGCAGGAGCTGGCGCTGGCCAAGCGTCCGGCCATCGCTTCCTTGTACAGCGAACCGGGCAGCACCGCGCCTGCCACCTTGCGCGAGCTGGCGGCCGTCGCCGATCCGCAGACCCGCACCTACCTGGCGCGCTACACGCTGAGCGGCAGCGCAGCCCAGGCGCCGCTGGGCGCCACGGTGACGATCCGCATCGCCACGGCGACCTCGGCCGCGATCAGCGTGCCGGTCAGCGCCTTGACCGACCAGGGCAACGGTCCCGCCGTCTGGGTGATCGACAACAAGACCTCCACCGTCAGCCTGCGTCCGGTGACGGTGGCGCAGCTGGGCGAAGAGCAGGCCAGCTTGTCGCAGGGCTTGGCCGCCGGCGAACGGGCCGTGGCGGTGGGCGGCCATCTGCTGAAGGCCGGCCAGAAGGTCCGCCTGCTGGCTGAGACCAAGACCGGGAGCGGATCATGAGCGGCTTCAACCTGTCCGCCTTCGGTGTGCGCGAACGCGCCATCACGCTGTTCCTGATCATCGCCATCAGCGCCGCCGGCCTGTTCGCCTTCTTCCGTCTTGGCCGGGCGGAAGATCCCAGCTTCGTGGTCAAGGTCCTGACCGTGGCCGTCAGCTGGCCGGGCGCGACCGCAACCGAAATGCAGGAGCAGGTCGCCGACCGCCTCGAAAAGCGTCTGCAGGAACTGGAAGCCTACGACCGCGTCGAAACCAGCGCGCGGCCGGGACTGGTGACCATGAAGGTCTACCTGAAGGACGACACCTCGGCCAAGACGGTCGAGGACCAGTTCTACCAGGTGCGCAAGAAGCTGGGCGACGAGGCGATCAACCTGCCGCGTGGCGTGCTTGGCCCCTTCGTCAACGACGAATTCTCGGACGTGTATTTCTCGCTGTTCTCCCTGAGCGGCAAGAAGCTGCCGCACCGCCAGCTGGTGTTGAAGGCGGAGGACGTCCGCCAGCGCCTGCTGCACGTGCCGGGCGTGCAGAAGGTGAACATCCTGGGCGAGCAGCAGCAACGGATTTTTGTCGAGATTTCGCATGAACGCCTGGCCACGCTGGGCATCAAGGCGCAGGCGGTGATCGACGCGCTGGGCAGCCAGAACACCGTCACCTCGGCCGGCTTCGTCGAGACGCGCGGGCCGCGTGTGCAGCTGCGCCTGGACGGCGCCATCGACAGCGTGGACAGCGTCAAAGCCATCCCCATCGCCGGCGCCGGCCGCACGCTCAAGCTGGGCGATATCGCCGACGTGCGACGTGGCTACGAAGACCCGGCCAGCTTCGCCATCCGCACCCAGGGCGAGGCATCGCTGGTGCTGGGCGTGGTGATGAAGCGTGGCTACAACGGCCTGCAGCTGGGCCACGACCTCGGCGCCGCACATCAGGCGCTGCAAGGCGAACTGCCGACCGGCATCGAGCTGGCGCAGATCTCCGACCAGTCGCTCGCCATCAAGGCCGCCGTCAACGAATTCATGATCAAGTTCGTGGTGGCGCTGGCGGTGGTGATCGTCGTCAGCCTGGTCACGCTGGGCTGGCGCGTGGGCCTGGTGGTGGCCGCCGCCGTGCCGCTGACGCTGGCCGCCGTGTTCGTCATCATGCTGGTGACTGGCCGCGTGTTCGACCGCATCACGCTCGGCGCGCTGATCCTGTCGCTGGGCCTGCTGGTGGACGACGCCATCATCGCCATCGAAATGATGGTGGTGAAAATGGAGGAGGGCTTGAGCCGGGTCGCCGCCGCCACCCATGCGTGGACCGCGACGGCCGCGCCCATGTTGTCGGGCACGCTGTTGACCATCATCGGCTTCCTGCCGGTCGGTTTCGCGCGCTCCACCGCCGGCGAATACGCGGGCAACATCTTCTGGGTGGTGGCCTTCGCGCTGATCACCTCGTGGGTGGTGGCGGTGCTGTTCATTCCCTACATGGGCGTGAAGATGCTGCCGGACATACCGGTCAAGGCCGGCGGCCACGACGCCATCTACAACACGCCGAACTACCAGCGCCTGCGCCAGCTGGTGCGCTGGTGCGTGGACCACAAATGGCTGACCGCCGCCGTCACCGTCACCTTGTTCGCATTGGCGGGCGTGGGCATGGGCGCGGTGCAGAAGCAGTTCTTCCCGAACTCCGAACGTCCCGAACTGACGCTGGAAGTGAACCTGCCGCCGGGCAGCGCCTTCGCCGCCACCGACGCGGCCGTGCGCCAGATCGAGGACGCGCTGCGCAAGGAGCCGGAAGCCAAGCTGGTGTCGAGCTATGTCGGCCAGGGCACGCCGCGTTTCTTCCTGTCGGTGAATCCCGAGTTGCCCAACCCGGCCTTCGCGCAGCTGATCGTGCTGACCGCCGGCCCGCAGGAGCGCGACATCCTGAAGCAGAAAATCCGCACGATGATCGCCGAGGGCCGTTTCCCGCAGGCGCGGGTGCGCGTCAGCCAGTTCCTGTTCGGGCCGCCGGTGCCGTATCCGGTGCTGTTCCGCGTGGCCGGTCCCGACCTGGACCGCGTGCGCGAGCTGGCAGGGCAGGTGCGTGCCATCATGGCGCAGAACCCTGACATGCGCGACGTCCACCTTGACTGGGGCAACCGCACGCCATCGCTGCATCTGGCGCTGGACCAGGAACGGTTGCGCCAGGTTGGCCTGTCGCCGCGCGACGCGGCCAACCAGTTGCAGGCGCTGTTGAACGGCATCCCCGCGACCCAGGTGCGCGAAGGCGTGCGCACCGTGGATGTGCTGATCCGCAGTCCGAATGCCGAGCGCAACAACCTGGCCGACATCCGCAACCTGACGCTGACCAACGACAGCGGCGCCAGCGTGCCCTTGTCGCAAGTGGCGCGGCTGGAGACGCGCATGGAAGATTCCGTCCTCAAGCGCTATGACCGCGAAAGCTATATCGCCGTGCAGGGCGACATCCGCGACGGCACGCAGCCGCCGGACGTGACCAAGGCCATCCTGCCCAAGCTGGAGCAGCTCAAGGCCAGCCTGCCGCCCGGCTACCACATCGACACCGGCGGCGCGGTGGAGGAGAGCGCCAAGGCCGACATGGCGCTGGCCAAGCTGTTCCCGCTGATGATTATCCTGATGCTGGCGGTGATCATGGTGCAGGTGCGTTCGTTCGCGACGATGTGGATGGTGTTCGCCACCGCGCCGCTGGGCCTGGTGGGCGCGGTGCCGACGCTGCTGGTGTTCCATCAACCGTTCGGTTTCAACGCCATCCTCGGCCTGATCGGGCTGGCGGGCATTTTGATGCGCAACACGCTGATCCTGGTGGACCAGATCCAGCACGACCTGGCCGCCGGACTGACGCCGTACCAGGCGGTGATCGAATCGACGGTGCGCCGCGCGCGGCCGGTGATCCTGACGGCGGCCGCCGCGATGCTGGCCTTCATCCCGCTGACCCATTCCAGCTTCTGGGGGCCGCTGGCGTATGTGCTGATCGGCGGTGTCGGTGTCGGCACGGTGCTGACGCTGCTGTTCCTGCCGGCGCTGTATTCGCTGTGGTTCAAGGTCAGTAAGCATGCCGCCGCGGCGGTTGAATCGAACGATATGGAAACCAGGGAGGCAGCATGAACACCGTCGTCAAACAATTGAGCGGCTTGCTGGTCGTGCTGCTGGCGGGTTGCTCGCTGGCGCCGACCTACGAACGCCCGGCGCTGCCGGTGGCCGGCGAGTGGCCTGCCGCGGTCGCGCCGCAACACGCGGAGGGCCCATCGGCACGCAGCGTGCCGTGGCAGTCGTTCTTCAGGGATGAGCAGTTGAAGCAGCTGATCGGCATGGCGCTGGAACATAATCGCGACCTGCGCGTGGCGACGCTGAACATCGAGCGCGCCCGCGCCCTGTATCAAGTGCAATCCGCCGACCGCCTGCCGAGCGTGAACGCCGGCCTGAGCGGCGCGCGCCAACGGGTGCCGGACCTGGTGGCGCCTGGCGGCAAGGGAGGGCTGACCACCAGCTACACGGCGGGCCTGGGCGTGACCGCCTTCGAGCTGGACCTGTTCGGCCGCGTGCGCAACCTGTCGGGTGCAGCACTGGAGCGTTTCGCCGCGACCGAGGAAGGGCAGCGCGCCGCGCAGATCAGCCTGGTGGCGCAAGTGGCCTACAGCTACGAGGCGGTGCTGGCCGACGAGCAGCTGCTGGCGCTGGCCCGCCAGACGCTGGACAGCCGCAGCGCCTCGCACCAACGCCAGACGCTGCTGCGCGCCTCGGGCGCCAACTCGGATTACGACTTGCGGCAGTCCGAGTCGCTGCTGGAGGCCGCAAAAATCGCGGTGCTGCAGGCGCAGCGCCAGCGCGCGCTGGATGAGAACGCGCTGGTGGTGCTGATCGGCCGGCCGGTGCCGGCGGCGTTGCTGCCCGGCCCGGACAAGCGCTGGGACGGCGAGGCCATCGCGGCCTTGCCGGCCGGGCTGCCGTCGGACTTGCTGACGGCGCGGCCCGACATCCGCCAGCAGGAATCGCTGCTGCGCGCCGCCAACGCCAACATCGGCGTGGCGCGGGCCGCGTTCTTCCCGCGCATCAGCCTGACCGGCGCGTTCGGTTCGTCCAGCGACGCGCTGAGCGGGCTGTTCGATTCCGGCAGCCGCGCCTGGAACTTCCTGCCCCAGGTCACGCTGCCGATCTTCGACGGCGGCCGCAACCGCGCCAATCTCGGCGCGGCCGTGGCGGATCGCGACATCGCGGTGGCGCAGTATGAAAAGACGGTGCAGGTCGCGTTCCGCGAGGTGGCCGATGCGCTGGCCGGCCACGCCACGCTGGGCGACGAACTGCAGGCGGTGAGAGCGCAGGAGCAGGCCGAGCAGGCGAGGCACGACCTGGCCAGGCTGCGTTACGACAGCGGCGAGGCCAGCTACCTCGAATACCTGGACGCGCAGCGCGCCTTGTTCGCGGCGCAGCAGCAGTCCATCCGCGCCGGCCTGGCCGAGCTGCAGAACCGCATCGCCTTGTACAAATCGCTGGGTGGTGGCTGGAGCGCGCCGCAAGGCTAGCGCTCCAAAGGGCTGCCGTCAGGCTTCGGCGGCGGCCCGGTTGTCCTGTTCCAGGCCGGTGCTGGTGGGGGCGTTGCGCAGGATGAGGTTGACCGTGTTACGCGCGTTGCGCAGGATGGTCTCGGACAAGGCGGGATCGGCGACCGCGCGCGCCACCGACACCGCGCCGACCATGACGGAGACGATGGATTCGGCCACGCCGAGATAATCGCTGTAATCGAGGCGCATCAAGTAAGACGCGAACAGTTTGACGAAGCGCGTGTAGCCCTCGGTGACGACTTCCTTGATCTGGTCATCCGCATCCCTGAGCTCGCTGGCAAGGTTGGCCATCGGGCACAGATTGCCCAGCGTGGTATCGCGGTGCTGGTTGAGGTAGTAGTCCACGATCAGGTCGATCGCTTCGCGCGGCTGCTTGCCGGCGGTGGCGGCGTCGATCAAGGCGCGGATCTGCTCGAACGCGGCGGCGCTGGCCTCCGCCACCAGATGTTCCTTCGATTGGAAATGGCGGTAGAAGCCGCCCTGCGTGAGTCCGGCCGCGACCATGATGTCGGAAATCGCCGTTGCGGAAATGCCTTGTCGTAAAAACATGCCCGACGCGGTCGACAGGATACGCTTGCGGGTTTCCGCCGCCTCTGCATTTGATTTGCGCATATTGAGCTCCCGAAAACGATCACCGAAATATAGATGATCATTGTACGCCAAAATGGCTTTGGCCGAGAGCGGGCGAATGGCGTCCCCAGGGGGATTCGAACCCCCGTACTCACCGTGAAAGGGTGATGTCCTAGGCCTCTAGACGATGGGGACTGTGAACTGCCAGATATTCGCACATTGGTGGAGGTAAGCGGGATCGAACCGCTGACCTCTTGCATGCCATGCAAGCGCTCTCCCAGCTGAGCTATACCCCCCTGTGTGCGGGCCGCATTATAGCAAAGGCCCGGACAAAGCAAAAGGCAGCGTTTTCAAGCGCGCGCTACCTTTCCAATCTGTAATGAAGTGATCATGCTACCGATAGCCGCGAATGGCTAAAATTCGCCATCCAAATCGGTCGGACCAGTTTATCCTCGCAATTTCCCACAGCATCCACGTCCCGCTAGTGCCATCGCGCGAGCCCATTGGTCTCGCATTGCGCACCCCGGCAACAAAACCTGCAGGTCGACGGCATTCCGGCGCTGAGGTGACTGGAGTTTCTGTGCCAAACGAGGGTATGATGAACCCATTTTTTAACGCTCGCGGCAACAGCGACTGATGACCGCTTCCCGGTCAACAATAAAAAGATTTTCTTGAACAGGGTAGTATGAAGACTATTGAATTGGCAGGCGGCCCGCATGCCGTGCTGGCTTTGCACGGCCTGCTGGGCAACCCGCTGGAAATGCAGTATGTGGGCAAGCGCCTGCAACGTGCAGGCTACACCGTTGTCATTCCATTGATACCGGGTTACGGCTACTCGTCCGGCCAGGCCGACTCCTATCGTACTACCCGCAGCGAGCGCTGGTACGAGGAAGTCGCGCGCCTGTTCGACCAGCTCAAGGAGACCCACGCCAGCGTGTCGGTGGTCGGCCTGTGCATCGGCGCGGTGCTGGCCTTGCGCCTGGCGATCGACCGTGGCGACGAAATCGCCTCGCTCGGCCTGCTGGCCACCACGCTGTCCTACGACGGCTGGAGCATCCCCAAATACCGCTTCCTGTTGCCGCTGGCGTACTACACGCCGGCCCGCCACTGGTATTCGTACGAAGAGCGCTATCCCTACGGGCTGAAGAACGAGAACCTGCGGCGCTGGATCGCGCGCGAGATGAAGGTCAGCGATTCGTCGGCGGCCGGCGCCTCGCGCCTGTCGGCCGAGGGCATCTTCCAGGCCCACCGCCTGATCAAGCAGGTGCGCGCGCAGCTGTCCAAGGTGACCGCGCCGGCGCTGATCATCCACGCCGAGGAAGACGACGTCGCCAGCACCAAGAGCGCCGACCTGGTCGAGCGCAGCATCAGCTCGCCGAGCCGCCGCAAGGTCATCCTGCATGACAGCTACCACATCATCACCCTCGACAATGAGAAGGAACTCGTTGCCGACGAAACGGTTGCGTTCTTCAACCAGCATCTGCCGTCCCAGGACGCGCTGCTGAACCGTGCTTAACACCTATTAAACAGAGATTATTTTTTATGAATTCATTCCCAACCGTCGCCAAACTGCTGGCCAAAAGCCTGGACGTGCCAGAAGACACCATCCAGCCGCAGACCGAACTCGAAGCGCTGGGCGCCGATTCGCTGACCGTGATCGAACTGATTTTCGACCTGGAAGAAGAGTTCGGCATCGAAGTGGGCGACGAGCGTCCGAAGCTGGTGGTGGTGCAGGACATCGCCGACCAGATCGATACCTACCTGGCCAACAAGGCCACCAGCGCATGACCATGCAGCGTGTGGTGATCACGGGCCTGGGGGCGATCTCGTCGCTGGGCGTCGGCGCCGACCGCAACTTCGAGCAGGCGCTGGCCGGCCACAGCGGCATTGGCCTGCTGCAGGTCGCAGGCGACCGCCAGCGGCCGGACACGCCAGCCGCGCAAATCCGCGGTCCCTTGCCCGAGCTGGTCAAGAATTCCGAACTGCCGATCTTCGACCGTTTCTCGCTGCTGGGCTGGGCCGCCGCCAGCGAGGCGCTGGCCCAGTCGGGCCTGGACGCGACCATCGCGCCCGAGCGCAGCGGCGTGTTCTGGGGCAGCGGCATGGGCGGCGCCGGCACCGTTGAATCGGGCTATGTCGACCTGTTCGTCGACGGCAAGACCCGCGTGCGGCCGATGTCGGTCGTGGCCGGCATGACCAACGCGGCGGCCGCGCAGATCGCATTGCGCTGCGGCTTCAAGGGCAGCGTCAACAACTACAGCAGCGCCTGCGTGTCGTCGGCGCAGGCCATCGGCGAGGCTTACCGCCACATCCGCCACGGCTACGCCGACCGCGTGCTGGCCGGCGGCTCGGAAGCCCTGCTGTGCTACGGCGTGGTCACCGCCTGGGACTCCTTGCGCGTGCTGGCGCCGTTCGACGCCGAACACCCCGAGCGTTCGTGCCGGCCGTTCTCGGCCGGACGCGGCGGCTTGGTGCTGGGCGAGGCGGGCGCCGCCGTGATGCTGGAATCGCTGGAATCGGCGCAGGCGCGCGGCGCCACCATCCTGGCCGAGCTGGTCGCCTACGGCACCAGCAACGACGCCACCCACATCACCAAGCCCGATGCGGACGGCCAGGAGCGCGCCATGCGCCAGGCGCTGGAACAGTGCGGCCTGCCCGCGTCGGCCATCGGTTACATCAACGCCCACGGCGCCGGCACCCCGGCCGGCGACTTGGCCGAGACCACGTCGATCAAGCAGGCCTTTGGCCCGCTGGCGCGCGATCTGATGGTCAGCTCCACCAAGTCCATGCACGGCCATACGCTGGGCGCGGCCGGGGCGCTGGAATTCGTGATGACCACGCAAGCGGTGCGCCACGGCGCTGTGCCGCCAACCGCCTTCCTCGACCAGCCCGATCCCGAGTGCGACCTCGATTTCGTGCCGCTCGAAGCCCGGCGCGGCGTGCCGCTGCAGGCGGCGATGTCGAACTCGTTCGCCTTCGGCGGCAGCAACGTCGCGCTGATCGTCAGCGCGTTCCGATGAGGGCTGGGCTGCGGCGTTGCGCCGCGTTGCTTCTGCTGTCGGCCGGCTGCGCCCAGGCGCAGCAGCAACCCGCGCAGGACCAGGCGCCGCGCCTGGTCGGCGACATCGGACTGGGCATCAGCAGTTCGCCGGTCGCGGTGCCGGCGCAATCGCGCAGCACCAGCGCTGTCCCGTACGCCAACTTCGAATACGGTCCGGCCTTCGCGCGCATCGACACCTTCGGCGTCAAGCTGGCGCCGGCCGGCTACGGCAGCGTCGAGCTGCTGACGCGCGTGCTGGAGGACGGCTACCGCGCCAGCGCGCCGCCGCAAGAGCGGCTGCGCTCGTCGGTGCCGCTGGGCCTGGGCACCTTGCAGGTCACGCCGGTTGGCGCCTTCATGGCCAACGTCTATCGCGACCTCGGCAAATCGCACGGCACCATGCTCGACCTGATGTACGCGGCCGAGATCGATCACGACCGGTTCGCGTTTTATCCGCAAGCCGGCGTCGAGTACCGCTCGGCCAACTACGTCCGCTATTACGACGGCGTGGCGCGCTCGGCCAGCAACCCGTTCGCCGGCCTGCTGGTGGAGGCGCGCCTGAGCGGCCACTGGTACCTGGTCGCCAACGTGCGCCGCACCTGGCTGGACGACTCCATCCGCAGCAACCCGGCGGTGCACCGCCGTTCGCTCGATTCCGGCCTGGTGGCGCTCAGCTACCGCTTCGAGTAATCACAGGTCCACCTTCACGCCCAGCTTGACCAGGCGCGGCACGCCGGCGGCCAGCCGCGTGCCGGCGCCGGCCCAGTACTGCTTGTCGCCGAGGTTCTCGACATTCAGCTGCCATGTGGCGCGCTTGCCGCCGATGCTGGTGGCGTAACGCGCGCCCGCGCTGAACAAGGTCACGCCGCCGAGGAAGGCCTGGTTCAGATCGTTGACCGGACGGGCGCTGTAGTAGTACGCGCCGCCGTTGACCGACCAGCCGGGCAGGGCATCCACGTCATACGAGAGGAAAGCGCTGGCGGTGCGCCGCGAGGCGTTCTCCGGCGCCTTGCCGTTGTAGGCGGCGGTGGTGTTTTCAAATGCCGGGTCCAGCAGCTGGGCCGATGTTTGCCACGACAGCTGGCGCGTCAGCTTGCCCTGCGTGGACAGTTCCAGTCCGCGATAGTGCTGCGCGCCGTCGGCCACGAACACATTGGCCGCGTTGGTGTAGTAGCCGGGGCGGCGGATGTCGAACAGCGCGGCCGACACCAGCGTGCCGCCGCCGCTGAGCCAGCGCGCGCCCAGCTCGCGCTGCTTGCTGACTCCCGGCGCCATCTTGACGTTCTGGTTGGCCGTGCCGGTGGGCGCTGATTCGCCTTCCTCCAATCCGCGCGCAGCCGAGCCGTAGAACGACAGCGTTGGCGACAGTTTGTAGATCAGCGAGGCCATTGGCGTGGTCTGGCCAACGTCGTAGTGATTGTCGCCCTGGTCGCTGCGGTAGCTGGTGTGGCGCAGGCCCAGCACGGTCTGCCACTGCGGCGACAGCGCGATGCGGTCCAGCGCGTAGACGCCGGTCTCGCGCGTCTTGAGTTCTGCGGTGGTGGGCGTGGCCGGCGCGGCGCCGAACACCACGCTCGCCAGCGGAATCGCCACCGGCTTGTACAGGTTCTGCGTGGCGATGGTGTAGTTGCGCTGGTAGATCGGGTCCTGCGATTTGCCGGTGTGGGTGGCGCCCAGCGTCAGCTCGTGCGTCAGCGCGCCGGTGGCGACCGTGCCCGCCAGCTCTGCGCGCAGCAGCGTCGACGCTGTCACCTGATGCTGGATGTTGCCGGTGATGCGGCCGGCGCCGGTCTGCAGCGCGGCCGCGTTATTCAGGCGGAAGATGGGCAGCGTGCGGTCGCGCGCGGTTTCCGAGTGGCCCGCTTCGAGCGTCACGGCCCAGTCGCCGGCCAGCGCGTAGTCGGCGCGCAGCTGGGCGTTGTCGGTCCTGGTTTCGAAGCGCGCCCAGTCCGGGCCGACCAGCGCGCGCGGATCGACCGCGCGCGGCAGGCTGATGACGTTGTTGACGGCGGCCGGCAGCATCACGGCGGCTTGCTCCGTCACGCGGCGGCGGTCGTGCTCCAGGTCGGCCTTGAGCAGCAGGCGGCTGTTGACGCGCCAGTCCAGCGCGGCCGAGGCGAAGCCACGGTTGCCGTTGCCGACGTCGCGCAGGTAGGAGCCCAGCGTGCCGCCGGCGGCGTTGACGCGCACGCCGAACTCGCCGCGCTTGCCGAAGCGGCGCGCCACGTCGGCGCTGGCGACCGCGCTGCCTTGCTGGTCCAGCGCCAGGCCGACGCTGGTGACCGGCGTGGTGCCGGCGCGCTTGGTGACGAAGTTGACCACGCCGGACGGCGACGTGAAGCCGTAGTACAGCGCGGACGCGCCTTTCAGTACCTCGACCCGCTCCTTGTCCTCCATCGGCACCTGCGCGAAGTTCATGATCGGCAGCGAGCCGTTCAGGCGGTAGTTGGTGCGGTTCTCGACGGCGATGCCGCGTATCACCAGCTGGTCCCAGGTGTCGCCGCCGTTCTGCTGGCGCGTGACGCCGGCGGTGTTGCGCACCGCGTCGTAGAGGCCGGCGGCGGCCTGGCGTTCCAGCAGTTCGCGCGTGATGACGTTGACGGTGGACGGCACGTCCATGATGTCCGCGCCGCGAAAGCTGCCGGCCTCGGTGGTGCGGGGCAGCAGGCCCTGGGCGCGGGCGGCGGTCACCTTCACTGTCTGCAGCACCTCGTCGTCGGCGGTCTGGGCGGCGGCGGTGCCCGCCAGGCAGGCCAGGGGGAGGGCGTAGCAAAGACGGAAGTATGAGGGACTGCGCATGTTCGGCTTTCGGGACGACGGAAACGCGCATTTTAACGCAAATGAGAACCATTCGCAATTATGGGGCGTTTGCCTTCGGACTGCGCACAACTGGAACATGCAGGCTTGCGCGTTAGCCCCTATAATTCGACTTAATTATTTTGCAATGAATGGGACGCTTATGCCGCATGAGTCCATCGCCGCGCGTACCGCGCTGGTCCTTGAAACCAACAACCTGCGCGGCGGCGCCGATGCCGGGGCCGCGGCCGCCAGCCTGCTGCATGTGGTCGGGCTACTGTCGCGCCAGAGCGTGCCCTTGACGGCGCTCGCGCAAGTGGTTATCACCCACGACGGCCTGGACGAGGAAACCCGCGCCGCCGCCGCGCGGCTGGCCGGGCGCGCCATCGACTTCGTCCGCATCGATGCGGGCACCGGCTACTACTCGGCCAAGAACGACGGTTTCGCCGCCACCGACGCCGCGCGCTGCGACTACGTCTGCTTCGCCGACACCGACTGCGTGCCGGCGCCGGACTGGCTGGCGCAGTTGCTGGCGCCGCTGGACAGCGCGACCCCGCCGGCGGTGGTGGCGGGCCGTACCAGCTATGCCGCCACCGTGGCCGGCGCGGCGCTGACCACCATCGACTTCATGTATTTCCCCAGCCCGCTGCAGGCCGGCGCCACGCGCAACTTCTACGCCAACAACGTGGTGTTCCGGCGCGAGGTGTTCGCGCACCACAGCTACCAGTTGCTCGACGGTGTCTACCGCGCGCATTGCCAGGTGCTGGGCCTGCGCCTGCAGGAGGCCGGCGTCGCGCTCCACTACGCGGCCGGCGCGCACACCGAGCACAAGCTGCCGGACACGCGCGGCGAGCTGTTCAAGCTGCGCTGGCTGCGCGGCCAGGATACGCAAGGGCTCACGCCGCATCTGGTGCGCGCCTACCTGCCGGCCGGGATGCAATGGCTGGCGCACAGCGGCCCGATCGGCCCCTTGTGCGTGCTGGCTTCGCGGCTGTGGTTCAGCATGCGCTCGCTGAACAAGCAGGACTTGCCGCCGCTGCGCGGGGCGCGCCGCTTGTCCGCGCTGGCGCTGATCGCCGCGTTCTCGGCGGTCGACATGCTGGGCGCCCTGTGCCGCGGACTCGGCCTGCGCACGGCCGGCGGTATCGATGCCGATGCGCGCGCACTCTCTTACCATCAACGCCAACCTGGAGCCTGAACATGAATGTGAAACGCCACGCCATCCTTGCCGCGATCTGCGCCATGTCCGCCACCGCCGGCGCCGCCGATTTCGCGGGACGCGGCGTGTACTACTTCGCCTCGGCCAGCGGTTGCCCGTTGAGCGAGCTGACCGGCAACGCCACGCAATGCAACCGCGTCGGCATTGACGATGCGGCGACCTCGGTCGAGGTGGATGAGAAGGCGCACCAGGTCCACTTCAGCAACAGCCGCAGCTACGACAGCAAGGCCATCGTCGGCGACCTGCTGCTGCAGGGCACCGCCGCCAGCGAGGGCGGGGCGCGGGTGCCGGTCAGCTTCCATCTGGTGCTGAGCAAGTCGGGCGGCAAATGGTCGGTCACCGGCCATTCGCACGCGCCGGTCAAAGGGCGCCTGAGCGACGTGCGTATCGATCCCTACGACGTCGACGTGACCGAGGCGGGCGGCAAGCGGCAGGTGCTGCCATCCGCGCAGATCGCCAGGACGCTGACCGATCCCGGCCTCGCCGCGCGCTTCACCAGCCATCTGGTGCAGGTGCGCAGCAACCGCGCGGCCGGCGCGCATGATGCCGACATCACCATCGGCCTGGGCGCGAGCAAGCTGTCCAAGCCGGTGATGCGCGCTGTGCTGCATGGCGTGCCGGCGGTGGCTGGTCCGCAGGCGCCGGACAACTGGTCGTTCGAATTGGAGGCGTTGACCGGGAAGATCCCGGACAGCGTGGCGCAGCGCGAGCTGTTCCTGTACGGCCTGGATAACCAGCCGCTGTTGAAGCCCTTGATGGAACGCGGCTTCACCTCGCACGACAAGCTGGTCGTCGGCGCGGCCGGTGGCAAGGGTTATCTGCGTTTCGGCGACCAGCAGCAGCCGTTCGACGGCGCCAACGCGGTGGCGCGCGCCTTCCTGCAGCAGAGCTTCATCGGCCTGGTGCTGGGCTGGCAGCAGACGCAAGAGTAGGTCCATGCCCATTGATTTGCAACCGCCGCCGCCGCGCGGTTGGGCGGCGCGGCAGGCGCGCTGGGTGGCGCGCATCAAGTGCGCCGCGCTGCGCCAGCTGCACGCCAGTGCCGCCGGTGAGCGGCTGCTGTTGCGCGTCTACCTGATCGGCGAGGAGGCCACAGAGATCGCGCTGGCGTCGGACCTGGCCGGCACGCCGCCGGACTGGCTGGCGCGGCAGATGGAGCATCACCTGGCGGACGAGCGCCGCCACGCCGCCGCCTTCGCCGCCGAGCTGGCCGCGCGCGGCGGCCCGGCGCCGTCGGGCGAGCCTGGCCGCCCGGACCTGCTGAGCCGCCGCAAGATCGCGCAGTGGCGCGAGCTGGCGCAGCGCTATGGCGGGCAGTTCAGCGCCGGCATGATCGTGCCGGCCTTCGCCATCGGCCTGTGCGCCGAGCAGATGGCCAGCCGCGTGCTGCAGCGCCATTGCGCGCTGATCGGCGCCGGCCATCCGCTGCATCCGCTGCTGTCCGGCGTTCTGGCCGACGAGGACCGCCACGTGCGCCTGTGCAGCCACACGCTGGAGCGCCTGGTCGCGCCGCAGGAGCAGCCGGCGCTGGTGTCGCTGTTGGCGCGCATCCGCGCCATCGACCGCTCCTGGGGCGTGACGGGCGCCATCGGCATGTACCTGGCCGGTGTGGCTTTGCGCTTGAGGCCGGTCGCATGAAGGGCATCAAGCTGACCTACCTCGCCACCGCCGACGCGCGCGGCCACCTGATGCGCGCGCAGTTGCTGACCCACGCGCTGCGCGCCGACGGCGCCACCGTCGATGTGCTGACCACGTCGGACGAGGGCGTGGCCTTCCTGGCGCGCTTCGGCATTGAGTCCACGGTGCTGTCGCGCCACTACGCGGTGCAGTTCGACACGCACCAGAACATGCTGCGCGGCGCCACCGACGCCAACGTGGCCAACTACGTGTTCCGGCCGACGCGCATGTGGCGCGACATCTGGCGCTTGCGGCGCGTGCTGCGCGACGCCGACCTGGTGATCAACGATTCCTTCCATCCGGCGCTGCTGTGCATGGGCTGCCTGCCGGGCTGGCGGCGCAAGGTGGTGCATGTGTATGGCGCCAGCCTGCGGCACGCGCTGGAAACCAACTTCAGCGGCCGTGTGCCGGGCTTGTTGTCCGGCCTGTTCCATCGGGTGATCGCCTTGCAGATCAACGCCAGCCTGGCGCGGCTGGAGCATGACTTTTGCTACGTCGACGAGGCCAGCGGTGGCGCCACTTTCCGCCTGCCGACGCCGGTGGCGATCGCCGCCCCGGCCGAAGCGGAGCCGGGCGCCACGCCGCGCGCGGCGGTCTACTTGAATCCGCACTTCCGCGATCCCGCGCTGGCCGACGCATTGACGGCCGCCCTGGAGGGCGCGGGTGTGAGCGCGCAGCTGGTCGGCGAGGGCTACGCGGGGCGGGGCGCATGGCGGGCGCAGGATCCGGACTGGGTGCACGGCGCGGCCGTCAGCGACCTGATCGTGTCGGCACCCGGCATGGCGGCGTTGTCGGTGGCGCTGGTGTACCGGCGTCCCATCGTGCTGGTGCTGACGGAGCAGCCGGAACAGCAGAGCAACGCGGCACGCGCCGCCGCGCTTGGCCTGGCGCATCGTGTCGTTGTATGGCGCGGCGACGCGGCGGCCTTCAGCGCCGAGGTGCGGCAGGCCGGCATCGAATTGCTGGCGCAGACGCGTACCGCTGGCCAGCGCTGCGGCGCGAGTGACGGCCACAACGTCGCCCGTGCGCGGCTGGACAGCTGGGTCTCAGTGCTGCAGCAACTGGCCGCCGGCAGGAGCCGAACATGACGCCCCCGGACTCGGCCCGCATCGATGACGGCCACGCGGAGGCCAGCCCGACCCTGCCGCCGCAGCAGGTTCGCATCAGCGAGGGCCACGCGCAGGCCAGCCCGACGTTGCCGTCGCACCTGGCCGGCATCGCTGACGGCCACGCGGCGGCCAGCCAAGCGCTGCCGCCGCACCTGGCCCGCATCAGCGACGTCCGCGCGCTGGCCAGTCTGGCGCTGGACTGGCTGCTGATCGCCGCATGCTTCGCCTTCGCTATCGTGCTGGCGCACCCGGCGGCCTATCTGGTGGCGATGGTGCTGATCGCCCGCACCCAGCTGGCGCTGGCCGTGCTGATGCACGAGAGCGCGCACCGCACGCTATTGCGCAACCGCCGCGCCAACGACGTGGTCGGCCAGCTGTTCGCCGCCGCGCCGCTGATGCTGTCGATGTTCGGCTACCGGCGCGGCCACCTGTGCCACCACCGCGCGCCGATGGCCGCCGACGATCCGGTCGCCACCGTGTTCGGCATCGGCGACTACCCGGTGCCCAAACGCGAGCTGTGGTGGCGCCTGTTCAAGGACGTGACCAGCATCGGTTACTTCCTCAGCGTGCGCGACTTCGCCGCCGGCAAGCACGCGCACATCATGCCGAAGGCGCGCAAGGGCGATCGCCGCGGCCTGTACGCGCTGGCCTCCATCGTCGCCGTCAACGGCCTGATGCTGGGCGTGCTGGCCGCGCTGGGCCACGCGACGCTGTACCTCACGCTATGGCTGCTGCCCGCGCTGACCTTCCTCCAGCTGTTCGCCCGCATCCGCGCGATCACCGAGCACGCCGGCTATCCCGCGATGGACGACCAGCGCCTGAACGCGCGCACGGTGGTGCGGCGCAACTGGCAGACGTTCTTCGTCGGCCCGCACCGCATCCATCACCACATCGAGCACCACGAGTATCCGCAAGTGCCGTTCTACCGCCTGCCACAAGTGCACGCGCTGATGGCCGGGCGCGGCCAGCTGCCCGCCGCCAACCTGTACCGCTCCTATCTGCAGGTGTTGAAGGATGTGATCGCGTAAAATATCGAGCCGCCACTCCTACCCGCCACCAACCCTTATGTTTTCTGGTTTTACCGACAATATTGCCACCGACTTCAGGCCAGACCTGGTCCGCTGGCGTCAGCTCGTCACGCCGGCCTGGCTGGCGGGACTGACTGCGGGCGCCGAAGTCGAGGCGCCGCCGGCGGCGGACTGGCGCCTGTTCGAAGTCGGTTGCGGCGCGGCGGTGCTGTTCGAGCAGGCCCATGTCCCGGGCGCGTCCTACTTCGACACCGCCTGCATCGAAGAACTGCCCCTGTGGAACAAGGTGGCCGACCAGGCGCTGCTGGCGCTGCTGCTGACGCGCGGCGTGCGCCACGACACCACCGTCATCCTCTACGGCCGCAACAACCTGGCCGCCGCACGGCTGGCGCATCTGCTGCTTTATGCCGGCGTGGCCGACGTGCGCCTGCTCGACGGCGGCTTCGCCCGCTGGCAGGCGGGCGGCCACGCCTGCGCGCGCGGGCCGGCGCCAACCGCCGCAGCGGCCAGCGATTTCGGCATCGCCTTCCCGGCCCATCCAGAATACCTGATCGGCACGCCAGAAGCGTGCGCCTTGCTGGCGCGCGGCGACGGCGTGTTGGCCAGCATTCGCACCCGGGCCGAATTCACCGGCCAGGCCTCCGGCTACAACTACATCGCCGCCGGCGACATCCCCGGCGCGCGCTGGGGCAGGGCGGGCGAGGACGGCGACGTCAACAGCATGAGCGCCTACCACGAGGCCGACGGCAGCATGAAGCCGGCCGCCGAGATCGCCGCGCAGTGGGCCGAACACGGCATCCTCCCCGGCACGCCGACCGCCTTCTACTGCGGCACCGGCTGGCGCGCCTCGATGGCGTTTTTCTACGCCTGGCTGATGGGCTGGCCCGCGATCAGCGTCTACGATGGCGGCTGGTTCGAATATGTGGAGACGGGCTGTTTCGACGCCGATCAGCTCTGACTCGTATCGGCCAAGCTAAAGAGTGGAAACCCGCTCCGGTGCAGGCCGGAACAAATTTTCCCTCTTGTTGAATTACAATATAAACTATTTGTATCGTTGGTCTATGCTCGTTGGGGGGGCGCAAATATGGGCAAGCTGGTGCATTGCGGCGGTATCCCGTCGCACGAGAAAGCAGCGGGAGGGTTCGACACCAAGGTGCCGGGCTTTCTTGTCGCGCCGACGCGCCATCTGTTCTTTACCGGTAAAGGAGGAGTCGGGAAGACGTCGCTGTCGACCGCCACCGCGCTGACGCTGGCCGATTCCGGTAAAAAAATCCTGTTGGTGAGCACCGATGCCGCGTCCAATCTGGATGAAATGCTGGGCGTCGAGCTGCGCAACAGCCCCACGCCCGTGCCCGGCGTCCCCGGTTTGTCGGTATTGAATATCGACCCCGACAACGCGGCCGAGTCGTATCGCCAGCGCGTGCTGGGGCAGATGGACGCCGGTGCCAGCGAAACGGAACGCGCGACCGTGCGTGAGCAACTGTCGGGCGCCTGCACCACGGAGATCGCTTCATTCGATGAGTTTGCAGCGCTGCTGGCCGACGATGCGGACGCCTATGACCATATCGTCTTCGACACCGCGCCAACCGGACACACCTTGCGTCTGCTGAGCTTGCCGCAGGCGTGGAGCGGATTTTTGGCGGGAAATGACCGCGGGGCTTCCTGCCTCGGCCCCCACTCGGGATTGAAGATGCAGGAAGTGCGTTTCAAGGCCGCCTTGCTTGCCTTGAGCGACCCTGCCCGGACCACCGTCATCCTGGTCGCCCGCGCCGACAAGGGCGCACTTGCCGAGGCGGCGCGCACGTCGGATGAATTGCGCATACTTGGTCTGAACAACCAGCGCCTGATCATCAACGGCGTGTTCCACGCCAGCGATCCGGCCGATGCGGTGGCCTGCGCCATTGCCTCGGCCGGGCAGGAGGCGCTCGATGCGATGCCGCTCACCTTGCAGTCCCTGCCGCAAGACCAGGTGCCCTTGCGCGCCTTCGACACGGTTGGTTTGCCGGCATTGCGCGCGCTGCTTTCGGCGCATGCCGCCCCAGTCGCCGGCGCCGAAGCGCTGACCGCAACGGCTCAAGCTTTGCCGGGTCTGGACGCGCTGGCCAACGAATTGGCGGCGTCCGGCCACGGCCTCATCATGGTGATGGGCAAGGGCGGCGTGGGCAAAACCACCATCGCCGCAGCCTTGGCCCTCGGGTTGATCGCACGCGGCAAGACCGTTCATCTGAGCACCACCGATCCGGCGGCCCACCTGGCCGGAACGCTCGCCAGCGAGGTGCCCGGCTTGCGCGTCGACCGCATCGACCCCAAGATCGAGACCCAGCGCTACATCGACCGCATGATGGCGGCAAAATCGCCGGGACTGAACGCGCAGGAACAAGCGCTGATGCTGGAAGACTTGCGCTCGCCGTGTACCGAGGAAGTCGCGGTCTTTCACGCGTTTTCCAGGATAGTCAACGAAGCGCGTAGCGCCTTCGTCGTGCTTGACACTGCGCCCACCGGGCACTCGCTGCTGCTGATGGATGCTGCCGGCGCCTACCATCGGCAAACGCTGCGCGATTTCGAAGGCCATGGCGGCGGCCGAATGACCACGCCCCTGATGCGGCTGCAGGACGGCGCCTACACCCGGATCATTCTGGTCACGCTGCCCGAGGTCACCCCGGTTTCGCAGGCGGCGGCCCTGCAGGACGACCTGCGCCGCGCAAGCATCGAGCCATACGCCTGGGTGATCAACAAAAGCGTGGCGGCGGCCGGCACGCGCGATCCGCTGCTGGAAGCGCGCCTGGCGGGAGAGCGCAAGCAAATGTGCCGTATCGCGGCAGGATTGGCGGCCCGCAGCTTCATTGTGCCGTGGCGCATCCATCCCCCGGTCGGAGTGGCCGAGCTATCCGAGCTGGTCACTCACCAGGTGTCTCAGGAGAGCGCTTGAGCAACCGCGTCGCGGTGCGCCGGCGCGCTGGCGGCGTCAGGTCAGCGGGCTGGCACAGAAAAAGTATCGCATGCGCCGTGCGCCAGCCCCAAGTTCTTGTTCGCCGGCACGGCGATGTCAATCAGCTTCGGTTTCGGCAGATTGAGGGTCGCCATCAGTTCGCAAAAATCCTCCTCCCCGCGGTTGGCGAGACGGGCGTTGTGGCACTTCTCCCAGCCTATCGTCGAGACTGACTGGCCCTTGTAGTCATGCCCGGGCCACACGCGCGTCGTATCGGCCAGCGTGAAGAGTTTGCCGGTGACGCTCTCGTAGAGCGCATGCGCGCTACCGTTCTGGAAGTCGGTGCGTCCGCAGCCGTCGATCAATAAGGTGTCACCGGTAAACACATTGCCGCGCCATAGATAGCTGACGCTGCCCGCGGTGTGGCCGGGCGTGTGCAGGACTTCGATCCGTTCGTCGGGGCCAAAACGGATGATGTCGCCATCGTTGAGCTGCACCTCGGCCGGGGTGATGCCGCAGCCCGATGGCACGGCGGCGCTTGCCCCTGTCACTTCGCGCAGCTTGCCGGCCGATGTCACATGGTCGGCATGGGCGTGCGTCTCCAGCACGAAAGACAGCTTCAGGCCGAGCCGCGCTAGATGCGCCAGATCGCGCTCCCAATTGTGATCGACCGGGTCGATGATAACGGCTGACGTCTGGTCGCCGGCGACCAGGATGTACGTAAACGTCGAGGATTCGGAATCAAACAGTTGGACAGGGTTGACATTCATCGCAGGTCGCCACGGAGGTGAAATGAGCAGTACTTTTAAAAGATGGACTTGACGATCATGCCGACCGCAACGGCGGCCGATACAAGGGCGAAGCCGATTTGAAGCTGAGGCCCGGCCAGGCGCGTCGAGACGAGGCGCCCTCCCAGCATGCCCGCCAGCGCGCCGGCGGAAAAGGGCAGGGCCACGGTCCACACGATGCCGCCGCTGGCAGCGCTGGCGATGACGCCGGTCACCGAAACGAGGGCAATGACCGCCAGCGAGGTCGCTATGACCGAGCGCATCGCCAGGTCGGTGTAGCGCTGCAAAGCCGGGACCATGACAAAGCCGCCGCCAACGCCTAGCAGACCGGAGAGCAAGCCAGCCAGCGTGCCCGACAAGGCCAGCACGCGTACGCAGCTGCTGGTCCAGATGAAGCGGCCGCTTCCATCATCGCGCTTGCACGGATACGGTGAATGGACATCGGGCTTGACGGCAACTTCCGGGCCCGTCGCCTGGCGCAGGGTGCGACATGCCACCAAGAGCAGGATCGTGGCAAACAGGACGCTGAGCCAGCGGTTGTCGAGCCGGTGCGCCAACCACAGGCCGAGCGGGGAGAGCAGCATGCCGGAGGCAGCGATCAACATGGCGGCGCGGTAGCGCACGATACCTTCGCGAAGGCCGAGCACGGCGCCGAGAGCGGCTGCCATACCGACCGCCATCAGGCCGATCGGGCCGGCCTGGGCGACACCCATCCCGATGCCGAACACCAGCAACGGCACTGCGAGGATGCCGCCGCCGGCACCGGTCAGCGCGAGGATGACACCGACTACCAATCCCAGTCCGAGCGCGGTGAGCATGGCCGGGTTGTCCTTAGGCGATGTGCTTGTGCCGCGCCGGCAGGCGTTCCAGCAATTCAAATATCACCATGCCGACGATCATCGCGGCGGTGAAAATGAGAGGCTTGGAGCCGCCGCCGGCCAGCGAGGCGAGGGCGGGGCCGGGGCAGTAGCCAGCCAGTCCCCAGCCGGCGCCGAAGACCAGGCCGCCCAGCACCAGTCGGCGGTCGATCCGGGATGCGGTCGGCAGGCGCATCGCGGCGCCGAGCAGCGAGCGCTCGCGCCCCCCCGCAAAGCGAAACGCGAGCAGCCCGACCAGGATGGCGCCGCCCATGACGAAGCCGAGCGAAGGGTCCCAGCGCCCCGCCAGGTCGAGAAAGCCGATGACCTTGGACGGATTGGTCATGCCCGAGACGATCAGGCCAATGCCGAATATCAGGCCGACGATGAGTGCCATGAAAATCTGCATGAGGTGCTCCTTATCCAATCAGGTGACGAACGATGAAAACGGTAACGAAGCCGGCCGCCATGAAGGCGGCGGTCGCCGCCAGCGAACGCGGCGAACGGCGCGACAGCCCGCACACGCCATGGCCGCTGGTGCAGCCGGAGCCGTAGCGGGTGCCGATGCCCACCAGCAGCCCGGCGACGACCAGCGTTGTGATCCCGGCGTCGACCTGCGCTGCCGGCAGCGGCGCGAACAGGCTGTAGGCGGCGGGCGCGCCGACCAGGCCGAGCAGGAAGGCGATGCGCCAGGCGATATCGCCCCTGGGCCATTGCAGCAGACCGCCAAGGATGCCGCTGATGCCGGCAATGCGTCCATTGAACAGCAAGAACATTGCCGCGGCCAGTCCGATCAGGGCGCCGCCAGCGAGCGAGGCCCACGGCGTGAAACCTGTCCAGTCGATCATCATACTGTTTCTCCTTCGGTTGATTGCTTCGACGCGCCGCAATACTGGTTGTACAGCACTTGCATGACCGCCATCGCGGCGCCGCTGGCGATGCTGTAGTAAATTTGCTTGCCTTCGCGCCGCGTCGTCACCAGCGCCGCGTCGCGCAGCACGCCAAGCTGCTGGGACAGCGTCGGTTGGCCGATTCCCAGCTTGGTTTCGAGATCGCTGACGCACAGCGAACCCTGCGTGAGCTGGCACAGCAGCAGCAGACGGTCAGGGTTGGCCAGCGCCTTAAGCAGTCCACAAGCCTGCGCGGCCGCCGAGCGCATCGCAGCGGGGTCGAACTGGGATTGATGCATCATTTTTACTCTCCTCGCGTCACGTCGCAAAAATATTATACCAAATAATAAAATATCTGTGGATATAATATAAAACGCTGATATGATGAAGGCATCGAGAGCGCCGGCAGTCATGCGGGCAGGCGCACCGACCCCCCCTTGTTTCCACGACTGAGGCTTCCCATGACCATGAAACTTCGCTTGATAGCCGCCGGTACCGCAGTTGCGCTGGCAGCCGGTGTGGCCGCCCAAACGGCAGTCCCGGCATTGACTGCCCCTGACGAATCGACCATCCCGCCGGGCCCCAAGGGACTGGCAATTCAGGAGGGCAGGAAATTGCTGACTGAAACCCATCAGCGCCTGCCCAACAACGTCGGCAACGGCTTGAATTGCACCAACTGCCATCTGGCAGGGGGAACCACCGCCGGCGCTTCCCCCTGGGTGGGCATCTGGGGTGTATTTCCCGAATATCGTTCGCGCAGCGGAAAGGTCATTTCGCTCACGGAGCGGGTAAACGATTGCTTCGAGAGGTCGATGAACGGCAAACCGCTCGCCTACGACTCCGCGGAAATGAACAATATCCTCGCCTACATGCAGTGGCTGTCGACGGGCGTGCCGACCGGAACCAGCGTCAAGGGACGCGGATTCGGTCCGCTCGACCAGAAACTGACAGCCGATACGGCGCACGGGAAAGAGGTGTACTCGGCGAAGTGTGCCAGCTGTCATGGCGCCAACGGCGCCGGCATGAAAAACCCGGCCGGTGGCTATCTGTTTCCGCCAGTGGCCGGAAGCGATTCGTTCAACGACGGCGCCGGCATGGCCCGCACGTTTACCGCTGCCGCGTTCGTCAAGCACAACATGCCGCTCGGGCAGGGCGGCACGCTGAGCGATCAGGATGCGCTCGACGTCGCTGAATATTTCACTCACCTTCCGCGTCCGGTGTACAAATTCAAGGCGAAAGATTGGCCCAAAGGGGACAAGCCGAAAGACGCGCGCAGCTAGTGCGGCGACGGCTGGCGGCCGTCCAACTTTCCATACAACGGCCATCGCCACCGTCTGGATTTCGGGGCGCCGCCAGCATGTTACAAGATGTTGCTGTTATGAACTATATTTAGAATCAAGGACTTGCCTCCAAATTTTCGTTCGTCCAAGGCTGGCACAACCATTGCTATCTAGCTTGGACCCCGCCGGCGCACTGCTTAGCGGTGACGACAACAAAAATCTGGAGAACCCAAGTGAAAAAGAAACGCCCATTAACCCTCTACATCCTGATCGCCATGGTGCTCGGTATCGGTGTCGGCTATGCCTGCCATGACACCTTCCCCGACAAGGCGCTCAGCGCCACCATCGCCGGCAATATCTCGATCGCCACCGACGTATTCCTCCGTCTGATCAAGATGATCATTTCGCTGCTGGTGTTCTCCACGCTGGCGGTCGGTATTGCGCACATGGGCGACGGTAAGGCCGCCGGCCGGGTCGGGATCAAGGCCATGGGCTGGTTCGTGATCGCTTCGCTGGTGTCGCTGACCTTGGGCATGCTGCTGTCGAACTTCCTGCAGCTGGGCACCCACCTGGGCCTGCCGCTGCCGCCGATGGACGCCGCCACCGGCCTGAAGACCTCGGCCTTCACGCTGAAGGACTTCGTCGCCCACATGGTGCCGAAGTCGCCGATCGAGGCGATGGCCAATAACGAGATCCTGCAAGTGCTGGTGTTCTCGATCTTCTTCGGCAGCGCGCTGAGCGCGATGGGCGAGGCCGGCGCCAAGCTGACCGCCGTGATCGACCAGCTGGCCCAGGTGATGTTGCGCATCACCGGCGCCATCATGAACCTGGCTCCGCTGGCCGTGTTCGCCGCGATGGCCTCGGTCATCACCACCAACGGCCTGGGCATCCTGGGCACCTTCGCCAAATTCATGGGCGGCTTCTACCTGGGCCTGGTGTGCCTGTGGGCGCTGCTGGTCCTGGGCGGCTTCCTGTTCATCGGCAAGCGCGTGTTCCGCCTGATGGCCCTGATCCGCGAACCATTCCTGCTGGCGTTCTCGACCGCGAGCTCGGAAGCGGCCTATCCGAAACTGCTGGTCGCGCTGGACCAGTTCGGCGTGCAACGCAAGATCTCCAGCTTCGTGCTGCCGATGGGCTACTCCTTCAACCTGGACGGCTCGATGATGTACTGCACCTTCGCCGTGCTGTTCATCACCCAGGCCTACGGCATCGACCTGTCGCTGGGCACCCAGATCACCATGCTGCTGTTGCTGATGGTGACCTCCAAGGGTATCGCCGGCGTGCCGCGCGCCTCGCTGGTGGTGATCGCCGCCACGCTGAACCAGTTCCACATTCCTGAAGCCGGCCTGCTGCTGTTGATGGGCATCGACCAGTTCCTGGACATGGGCCGTTCCGCCACCAACGCGGTCGGCAACGCTGTCGCCACCGCCGTGGTCGCGAAGTGGGAAGGCGCTTTGGAAGAAGAAAAGGAACAACCTGTCGTCGCCACGATGCGTGCGGCTTGAAGAATAATTAGAGGAGATTCAAAGATGCAAAAGCATGTGATGAGCGCGTTGGCGCTGGGTCTGGTATCGGCCATCGCGCAGGCTCAATCGAGCGTGACCGTGTACGGCATCGCCGACGCCGGCCTGGTGCTGGAACGCGGCGGCCCGGCCGGCAACACGCAGAACATCAGCAGCGGCGTGGGTTCCGGCTCGCGCCTGGGCTTCAAGGGCAAGGAAGACCTCGGCGGCGGCATGAGCGCCGGCTTCCAGCTGGAAAACGGCTTCAACATCGACACCGGCACCGCCGGGCAGGGCGGCCTGCTGTTCGGCCGCCAGGCTTATGTGAGCCTGTCCGGCTCGGCCGGCTCCATCAGCGCCGGCCGCCAGTACATGCCGTACTTCAAAGCCCTGCGCGACGTGATCGATCCGTTCGGCACCGGCTTTGCCGGCAACGTGCAGAACATCTTCTTCCCGAGCACGCGGGTCGACAACTCGGTCGAGTACATGACCAGGAAGTACAACGGCTTCTCGGCGGACCTGCTGTACGGCTTCGGCGAAACCGCAGGCGACGCCTCCAGGAACCGCACCATCAGCGGCGCCGCCAGCTACGACAACGGCCCGCTGAGCGTGGTGCTGACCCACCATCAGCGCGAGAACGCCCTGGGCACCGCCCACACGCGCTACACCATGCTGGGCGGCCGCTACCGCTTCGGCGACATCACCGGCCACGCTGCCTACTCGCGCAACAAGGACCTGCTGGGCATCGGCAGCCGCGACGCGCTGGTGGGCGTGACGGTGTCGGTGGGCGCGGACAAGCTGCTGGCCTCGTACATCGACCACCGCGACGACTCGTCGCCGCGCCAGCGCGCCCGCCAGGCCGCGATCGGCTACCTGCATCCGCTGTCGGTGCGCACCGACCTGTACGCCGCGTACGGCCACATCATCAACCGCAACGGCGCCAATTTCCACGTCGGCACGGCCACCGATAGTGGTACCGGTACAACCGGATTCAACCTGGGCGTGCGTCATGTGTTTTAATGGCGGTCTATGAAACCACGATAACGGCAAAGGGGAATATGGCAGCACCACCGCAGACCGTCTTGCCGTCTCGGCCGGGCCGCCGGCTGCTGCGCCGGGCCGCGCTGTGGGTGTTGCTGCTGCTGTGCTGCCTCGCGGTGGCGGCGCTGGCCTGGCGCTGGACCGAAAACGCCGCCACTGAAAAACTGCGTCTGGCCGCGGCGCAGCGGCTCGACGGCTACGCCGTCAGCCTGGAAAACCTGTTGTCCAAATACGACTTCCTGCCCGGCACGCTGGAGCTCAACAAGGACGTGATCGCCTTGCTGCAGCAGCCCGACGACGAGACCCTGCGCGCCGAGGTCAACGCCTATCTGGAACAGGTCAACCACCTGTCCAAATCGACCACCATCTACATCGTCAACCTGCAGGGCGTGACGCAGGCGGCCAGCAACTGGCGCGAGCCGGACAGCTTCGTCGGCGACAACGTCGCCTTCCGCCCTTACGTGCGCGACGCGCTGCGGCGCACGCCCGGCGGCTTCTACGGCGTCGGCACCACGCGCGGCGAGCCGGGCTACTTCTTCGCGCATGGCATTTACCACAACGGCCGCATGCTGGGCGTGGCCACCGTCAAGGTCAATATCGAGAAACTGGAAAGCGGCTGGGTGCAGGGCAGCGACAAGGTGTTGCTGACCGACGCCCACGGCGTGGTCTTCCTCAGTTCCGAGCCGGAATGGAAGTACCGCGCGCTGTCGCCGCTGTCGCCGGCCGTGCGGCAGGAGCTGGAGGTGTCGCGCCAGTACTTCTCGCACGCCTTGCTGCCGCTGGGCATACGCGAATTGCGCAAGCTCGACAACGGCGCCGCCATCGTCGCCACGCCGGCGCCGGCCGCGCGCCTGCGCATGCTGGCGCAGACCCGTTCGCTCTCGCCGCGCAAGTGGCAGTTCGTCTACCTGTCGGACCTGGCGCCGGTCGAGGCCAGCGCCCGCAACGCCTTCATCTTCACCTGGCTGTCGGAAGCGCTGCTGCTGATGCTGGTGCTGTACGCGCGCCAGCGCCGCCGGCTGGGGCGCCAACGCCAGCGCGCCCGGCTGGACCTGCAGCGCGCCTACGACGACCTGGAGTCGATGGTGGCCGAGCGCACCGCCAGCCTGCAGCAGATGACCCACAACCTGAGCGAGGAAAACGTCGTGCGCCGCCAGGCCGAGCAGAAGCTGCGGCAGGCGCAGAGCGAACTGGTCCAGGCGGGCAAGATGGCGGTGCTGGGCCAGATGTCGGCCGGCATCACGCACGAGCTGAACCAGCCGCTGACGGCGCTGCGCACCATGTCCGACAACGCCCGCGTGCTCATCGAGCGCGGCCGGCTGGACGAGGCCAAGGACAACCTGGTGACCATTTCGCAACTGGTCGCGCGCATGGGCGCGCTGACCGGCCAGCTGCGCCAGTTCGCCCGCAAGTCCGACGCCAGCGTCAGGCCGGTGGCGGTGGCGGGCGCCATCACCGCCGCGCTGTTCCTGGTCGAGCGGCGGGTGGAGCAGGAGCGGGTCAACTTCCGCATGTCGATGCAGAGCCCGGACGTGTTCGCGCTGTGCGACACCAACCGGCTGGAGCAGGTGCTGGTCAACCTTTTCACCAACGCGCTCGACGCGATGGCCGACAGCGACCCGCGCCAGCTGACCGTGAGCGTGTCGCGCAGTTTTCAAAAGGCCATGATCGCCGTCACGGATACCGGGCCGGGCATTCCGGAAGCGATCCGCCGCCACTTATTCGAACCTTTTTTCACAACAAAGCCGCAAGGGCAGGGCCTTGGCCTGGGCTTGGCGATATCCGAGCAGATCATCCGCGAATTTGGCGGACGGCTGCTGGCGGAAGCCACGACCACGGGCGGCGCCCGGTTCATCATTGAATTACCCATTGCGGAGCAGGAGACAGCATGAAAGTATTACTGATCGAAGACGACCCGACCGTGCGCGCAGGCAGCGCACAGGCGCTGGACCTGGCGGGCATCGAGGTGCAGGCCTTCCACACCGCCGAGCAGGCGCTGCCGCTGATCACGCCGGGCTTTGACGGCGTGGTGGTGAGCGACGTGCGCCTGCCCGGCATGAGCGGGCTGGACTTCATGGCCGCCGTCAAGGCCATCGACGCGCAACTGCCGGTGGTGCTGGTGACCGGCCACGGCGACATCACCATGGCCGTGGGCGCCATGCGCGACGGCGCCTACGACTTCATCGCCAAGCCGTACTCGTCGGAGCAGCTGACCGACGTGGTGCAGCGCGCGATGGAAACCCGGCGGCTGGTGCTGGAAGTGGCCGCGCTGCGCCACCGCATCGCGCACGGCGAGGGCATCGAGGCTACGCTGCTGGGCGACTCGGCCGCGATCCGCGACCTGCGCCGCCTGATCCTGGACCTGGCCGACGAGCCGGCGGACGTGCTGATCTACGGCGAAACCGGCACCGGCAAGGAGATGGTGGCGCGCTGCCTGCACCAGTTCAGCCGCCGGCACCAGAGCAACTTCGTCGCGCTCAACTGCGGCGCGATCCCCGAGACCATTTTTGAGAGCGAAGTGTTCGGCCATGAATCGGGCGCCTTCACCGGCGCCGCCAAGCGGCAGGTCGGCAAGATCGAGCACGCGGACGGCGGCTCGCTGTTCCTCGACGAGATCGAAAGCCTGCCGATGGCGCTGCAGGTGAAGATGCTGCGCGTGCTGCAGGAGCGCTACGTCGAACGGCTGGGCTCCAACAGCCCGGTGCCGGTGGACGTGCGCGTGATCGCTGCGGCCAAGGTCGATTTGAAGGAATGGTCGGACCAGCAGAAATTCCGCAGCGACCTGTACTACCGTTTGAACCTCATCGTGCTGAACCTGCCGCCGCTACGCGAGCGGCGCGAGGACATCCCGCTGCTGTTCGAGCACTTCCTGCTGGGCGCCGCCGCGCGCTACAAGCGCAGCGCGCCGCCGGTGCCGGGGCCGCTGATGCAGGCGCTGATGGCGCACGACTGGCCCGGCAATGTGCGCGAACTGCGCAACATCGCCGAGCGTTTCGTGCTGGGTCTGTCGAGCGGGGCCGATGGCCTGCTGTCGGCGCGCAGCATGGCGCCGTTGCCGCTGGCCGAGCAGGTCGGCTGCTTCGAACGCGCGGTGATCGAGCAGGAACTGCGCAGGGCCAGCGGCAGCGTCACCGAAGTGAGCAACGCGCTCGGCGTGCCGAAGCAGACGCTGTACTACAAGATGCAAAAGTACGCGCTGACGCCGGACGATTACAAGTAAGCGCCTAGTTCAAGGCGCGTTCGCCGGCGCGCAGCGTCAGCACCTGCACGCCGCTGCGCGTGACCGCCACGGTATGTTCGAACTGCGCGGACAATTTGCCGTCCATGGTGACGACGGTCCAGCCATCGTCCTCGGTGCGGACCGCGCGGCGGCCCTGGTTGAGCATGGGTTCGATGGTGAACACCATGCCTTCCTGGAGCACCAGTCCGGTCTTCGGCTTGCCCCAGTGGAGCACCTGCGGCGGCTCATGCATCTCGCGGCCTATGCCGTGCCCGCAATATTCCCTGACCACCGAATAGCCGTTGCGGCGGGCGTGACGCTCGATCGCATGGCCGACATCGCCCAGCCTGGCGCCGGGGCGGACAGCGCGGATGCCGCGCCACATGGCCTCGTAGGTCACCTGCACCAGCCGCTTCGCCAGCGGCGACACCTCGCCGACCAGATAGGTCTTGCTGGAATCAGCGATGAAGCCGTTCTTCTCCAGCGTGATATCGAAGTTGACGATATCGCCGTCCTGCAGAAACTCGGTCGGCGACGGCACGCCGTGGCACACCACGCTGTTGCGTGAAGCGTTGAGCGCATAGGCGTAGCCATACTGCCCCTTGCTGGCCGGCCGCGCCTGCAGCTCGTTGACGATCAGGCTGTCGACCATATCGTTGACCTGCATGGTGGACATGCCGATCAGGCTCAATCGATCCAGATGGGCGAACACGCTGGCCAGCAGCTTGCCCGCTTCGGCCATCAGCGCGATTTCCTCGGGACGCTTGGTCATGCCGCGCTCCGAAGAGGCGGAGCCTCGACCCCGGCCGCGCGCAATTCCCGCGCGACGATCTCGTTGAAGGTCAGCGTAGGGTTCAGTTCGCTCAACATCCCCATCTTGATCCAGAACGCCGCCTGCGCGTTGATGGACCGGCAAGCGACGGCGCTCGCCTTGCGAATCTGGTCGTGCAGCTCATCGTCGATGTTCACAATGCCCATTTTTTTATCCTGTATATGAAACGTATACGAATCATATATCAGCTGGCAATGATTTTCCATGACTAAGTGATAATTTGTGTATTTTGTACACTGGCTAGCTGCTATCCTGACGCCCTCCGGAACAAGCCGTCAGCCGGGACATATAACTGAATGAGGAGTCGGGATGCGTCGAATCTGCTTGTGCCTGATATTGTCCTGTGGCGCGTTTTCCCCATCGGCCAATGCGGTTGATGTGTTGCCAGCTCATTTGGTCGGCACGTGGGGCACGGGAGCCTCGCTGTACGACGGCGTGGATGAGCAAACTGAAATCTACCTTCTCCCGGACGGTTTTGGGATGGCCGCCGGCTCCACGGAGCCGGCCCGCCGTGCCGATGTCCTCGATGGTGGAAAGCCTGGCGCGCGCGCGATCATCGGTTTTCCAGTGCGCGCGGTCCTGGAAGGCGAGACTTTATCGGTTCGCGTTTTGTTACCCAAGAACCAGCCGGCAATGAAAGACGATAATGTTGGTCTTTCATGCCGCTATGAGCGGACAGGCGAGAAATTAACATGCACCGGCCCGGACGGCGTTCCAATGGCCATGACCCGGCGCAGCGCCTCCGTTTCGGACGAAGTTGTGCGGACCATCGATCAGGTTCGGAAGCTGCAGTATTAACCCATCAACGAAACGAAGAGAATTAAATATGTCATTCACGAAGCGCGCTTCGCTTTTTATCTTTGCCGCACTGCTGCTCGGGTGTTCACGTTCGCCCCAGCCACCGCAGGAGGTGCCGGCGTCGAAGCCCGCGGCAAGCAAGCAAGCGGCATCTAAAGAGATCACCGAGAACCAGGCGCTGGATCTGCTGTTGGCCGCGCTGAAACGGCGCAAGGTGGCCGACCTGGATTGTCTTGAATTTATGGCGGAAACCGATGACCCCGCAGTGTCGAAGGCGGAGCAGTGGGAGTTCGCGGCGCGTGAAATTCACGACAAAAGATGCGGTGGAGACCCCGGCGTATCGCCGGTGCGTGATCGCTATCAGGTCAGCTCGGCGGGCAAGGTCAAGGTCTATGACGCGGCAGAAGGTGAATTCAAAAAATTGTAATGCCGGGTGAACGAGATGATCAGCCCGTGGCGCGAATGACGGTAGGTCAACGAGCCAACCGGGCGCCGCCATCGGGCCGAACAGCTCGTCTCCAGACTCAGTCCCGTTCCGGCACCGGAACGTTAAAGCCGTTCAGCGTCACCGATACCAGCGCATACAGGCCGACCAGGTAGATCAGCTCACTGGCGCCGTGCTGGCCGAAGGTGTCGACGGCCAGCCGGTACAAGGGTTCCGGCAGCGTGCCGCCCCGGCTCAGCGCATAGGCCGTGTCGTAGGCGATGCTTTCTTCCTTGTTCAAATCCCCCGGCTTGACATCGGCCACCAGCGTGGACAGCCGCTCGGCGGTCATGCCTTCGCGCTCGGCGACCGCGATGTGGGCGTAGATCTCGTACGCCGCGTTGTAGCTGGCGCCGACCGTCAGGATGGCGATCTGCCGCACGTTTTCGGGCAGCTTGGTGTTGGCTGTCATGGCCAGCGTCAGGTCCCAGATCGCCTTGCCGATGCCCGGCTCGTGCAGCCACGGGTTCCATGGTCCCATCAGCGCGCCGTCTTCGCGCACCGAAATGAAATCGTTGAAGTTACTGTTGATGCCCTTGCGCATATTGTCGTACAGGGCTTTTTGTTCGGAGGTGAGGTCTTTCGGGGCAATCAGGGGCAGGCGCATGGCGGTTCCTTCGTGGTTGAACTGTCAACCCTCAGCATAGGCGCGCGGCGCCGCGAACTCTGTACGCCATCACACCCAGCGCACGGTTGAAAATGCGCGGCCTCAGCAATAATAGTAAAATCACGTTGTTTGTGAAATGACAACTATTCCACCGTAGAAGGCCTAGCGATGCGCGATGAAGTCAAATCCATAGTGGCGGCATTCGCCGATGGCCAGCACAATCGTCTCCTGCGTCTTCAATTTCCCAACCAGGATGCGCCTGGCCAGTTCCTTGTCAATCAGCTTGACGCGATAGAAGGGCTGTCGCGCCCCTTTGAGTACAAGGTCGAGCTCCTTTCGGAGTCCGCCCATGTCGAGCTCAAGGACATGCAGGGCAAGCTGCTCTCGGTGCATCTGGTACTTGGCGACGGCACTATCCGCTACTTCACCGGACACGTCTTCAGCTTCGGGTTGACCAAGGTCGACGGTGGCATCGCCTACTACGAAGCCACGCTGGGACCCTGGTTCCGATTCCTGAGCCTGCGCAAGGATAACTATCTCTTTCATCAAGCGACGTTGTACGAGCAAACCGCGAGCGTGTTTGCGGATTACGACGGCCTTTGCGACTGGGATTGGCGCGTCGCCGGCGCTCAGAAAAGAATGAACGATGCCTGCCAGTTCGACGAGACCGACAGCAATTATTTGCAGCGGCGCTGGAACGCGGCGGGGCTGGTTTATTGGTTCGAACATAGTGCGGACGGCCACAAGATGGTGCTGACCGACGACACGACAAGTGCCGCGCCGATAGAGGGCGGGGAAGAGGTGCCGTTTCAACGCCACGGTGGCGCGCTGGAGGAGGACGGGATCGGCGAGTGGTCACCTACGCGCCACCTGGTGCAAGGAGCCGTGGCCGTGGCCAGTTATGACTTCAAGAGTGGCAAGCCTATTGTCAGCGCGATGCCGACGGTGAACCGGCAGGGCAATGTGCCGGTCATCGAATCCTACGAATACACCGGCGCCCTCGGCTTTGCCGACCATGCCACCGGCGAAGCGTTGGCCCGCTTGCGCCTGGAGGAAATGGAAGCGGTGGGAAAACTGTTTTATGGCGCAGGCAATAACCGCCGCCTGGCGCCGGGACGCTGGTTCCGCCTGACAGGGCATTTCGATGGCGCGCCAAACGGAGGCAGTGGGGACAGCGATGAGTTTCTGGTCGTCGAAGTGCGGCATCGCGCGTCGAACAATTACCAGGTGAACGCGCAGCAGCCGTCGGAGTATCAGAACCAGGTGACGTGCTTGCGCAAGATCATTCCCTGGCGGCCTGGCCGCACACGCAACTGCGAAGAGACCAAGATCTACGGACTGCAGACTGCCACGATCACCGGCCCGGCCGGCGAAGAGATCCATACCGATGAATTTGGCCGCGTGCGGGTTCAGTTTCACTGGGACCGGGTGGGTGTCCGCGACGAGAACAGCTCCACCTGGATTCGCGTTGCAACGCCATGGGCAGGCTCGAACTTCGGCATGACGTCGATCCCGCGCGTCGGGACCGAGGTGATCGTGTCCTTTTTTGGCGGCGATCCGGATCGCCCCATCATTATTGGCATGGTCCCCAACGTCGATACCATGCCGGCGTGGGAGCTGCCTGCCAATAAGACCCAAAGCGGCATGATGTCCAGGTCCAGCCCAGGGGGCGGCGCACAGAACGCGAACGCCTTGCGCTTCGAGGACAAGAAGGGGGCCGAGCAAGTCTGGCTCAAGGCCGAGCGCGATTTTGATTCGAATGTCGGCAACGACCAGACACTCACGGTGGGCAACAACCGCAGCAAAGTCGTGGCGCAGGACGAGGATGCCTTCGTCGGGAACAACCATAGCCGCCGCATCAAGAACAGCCTGATGGAGACGGTCAAGGTCGACGCCTTGCAGCAGATCGGCGGCGAAAAGAACACCCTGGTCGGCAAGCATTATAAGGTGGAGGCCGGCGAGTCCTTCGAGATCACGTGCGGGCAGGCCAAGTTCTATATGGATAAAAGCGGCAACGTCGCCATCACGGGCAAGAGCATCAACATCACCTCCGACGGGCCGGTCCAGGTTAACGGCAAGACGATCGACCTGAACTCCAGCGGCGGCGCGGCGGCCGTCACGCCCAGCCCGAAAGGTGGCGGGGCCATCATCGCCGATGTCGACGCCCAGTTTCCAAGCAACCCCACATGACAGAAACAATGAACTATCAAATTCAGGAAGGCGTCTTCGTGGTGCCTGCACAGGCCCAGGACCGCAGCGTCAACATGCTCGTGCTCAACCATGGACCCGGCGGGCTGACGCTGGTGGTCACGCGCGATCTCATGCAGGAGGGCGAGCTGCTCGACGGCATGCTGCGCCGCCAGCTGCGCACGCTTGGTACCCAGGTCAAGCAATTGAAGCACCAGGAACCGGTGGCCCTGCAGGTGGGACCGGCGGCGCTGCCCGCGTTACAGGTAGCGGTCACCTTCAAGCAAAACAACGCTAGCGTACATCAGCTGCAGACCATGGTCGCGCTGCGGGACAAGGCGGTGCTGGTGTTCACCATCACCTGCGCGGCGCCGCTGACGGCGGAGCAAGCCGCCTATGCGCAGCAAATGCTTGATAGTTTCACTCCCGTCCAGCAGGACTGACTCCCATGTGTCCGGCAGCAGCCCGTCTTGGCGATCCGATAGCCCATACCTCGACCATGGGCCTGCTCGCCAAGATGGGCGGCTCGCTGCTGATCGGGGCCCTGGTGGGCGCTGCGCTGACGGCGCTGGTCGCCGCCGCGGTTGTGGCAACCGTCGCGACTGGCGGTCTGGGCCTGGGCGCGGTGCTGGCGATCGGCTTTGGCGTCAGCATGGCAATGGAGGCAAGCGGACTAAATGGGTTTATAGACAACCAGGTCAACCGGGCTGTCGATAAATTCATTCCGCCTTCCATCGAGGGCAAGATCGTCAGCGGATCGCCGAACGTCAAGTTCAATTCGCAGCCTGCGGCGCGGGCCGCCGCGCCTGGCGAACTCGATACCATTGCATGCGGCAAGCATTCGTCGGGACCGGCGCCCATGCTGGCACAGGGTTCCGATAACGTCTTCATCAACGACCAGCCGGCGGCCCGCAAGGGCGACATGACGACCTGCGGCGGCACCATCGCAGAAGGCTCCGAAAATGTTTTCGTCGGCGGTGGCACGCTGACCGTGCGTGAAATCCACGACGAGCGGCCTTGGTGGATCACGGCGCTCGGCGTGGCCATCGGTGTCGCGTTGACGCTGTGCGGCCGTGGGAAGATGAATCTGTCGGCGCTGAAATCTGCATTGCCTTGCCTGCTGCTTAATTTCGGCGCCTCGTTTGCGGGCAGCATGGTCGGCGGGCTGATCCGCACCACGATAGGCAATCCGGTCAATGTCATCACGGGCGGGAAGGTGCTGAACGATCCGCCTGATTTTTCGCTGGCGGGGCCGCTCGCATTGAGCTGGGAGCGTTTCTACAGCAGCCACGACTGCCGCGAGGACGGCCTGCTTGGCCGTGGATGGAGTGTGCCGTTCGAGGTGGCGTTGGACGTTGTGCGGGATAGCGCCGGCGCGCTGACGGCCGTGGGTTTCACCGATGCCCAGGGCCGGACCATGACGTTCCCCGCTGTGCTGCCCGGCGAGAGCCATTACAGCACTGCCGAAGGGTATTACCTGATTTGTACGGAACTGGGGCAATATCTGATCGAAAGTATCGACGGGTTGTATTTCGATTTTGGCGTTCCCGATCCAGGGTTTGGCGGCACGCTTAAACTGCAGCGTATCGAGGACCGCAACGGCAACTGGAACGCATTGCGTTATGACGCCACCGGCAAGCTGCGCCAGCTGAACGACAGCTGCGGCCGTACGCTCGCACTACATTATTCATCGGCCCACCCGCTGCGGGTCGAACGCATCGAACTGGTTCGGGGTATCGATGGCGAACCGGCGGAAACCCTTGTGTACTATCGCTACGATCCTCAGGGGCAGTTGGCCGAGGTCGCCGGCCTCGATCGACAAGTCACGCGCTGGTTCGCTTACCAGCAAGGCTTGATGACTGAACACCGCCGGGCTGGTGGCCTGCGCTGCCACTATGCGTGGAGCGGTAGCGGCCCCGATGCGCGCGTGATCCGTCACTGGACCGACGACGGCGAAGCCTATGATTTCGAGTATGACTTGCGCCAAGGTGTCACCGTCGTCACGGACCAGATCGGCCGTGTCGAGCGTTGGGGATGGAACCGCGACTGCCAGCCAACTTCCTACACCGACCCCGAGGGGAATATCTGGCGCTACGACTGGGACGAGCGGCGCAGGCTGACGCAGATGATCGATCCGCTGGGCGCGCGGACGCAATGGGAATACGATGAGGCCGGGCGCATGGTCAAGAGCATCAGCGCGCTTGGGCAGATCGAATCGGTGCAATGGCACGATCGCTTGAACCTGCCCATCGTTGAAATCGATGCGGCCGGAAACCGCACCGAATATCACTACGACAAGGTGGGCAATCTGACGGCTGTCACCGATCCGCTCGGCCACGTCACGGAGCAGTTCAACGATGCGCGAGGCCTGCCGCATACGCTGCGCGACGCGCGCGGCGGTGTCAAACATCTGGAGTGGAGTGCGCGGGCGCAGCTGACCGCGCATGTCGACTGCTCGGGAAAGCGCACCGTCTACGAATACGACGCGCGCGGCAATCTGGCCCGGCGCGTGGATGCCTTGGGACAAACCACTGCTTACAGCGCGGACGAGCAAGGACGCATTGTCTCCATCGTTCATCCCGACGGCACACAGGAGAAATTCGAATACGACGCCGCTGGACGGCTAAGCGTCAGCCGGACTGGCGGCGACCGGGTCACGCACTATGAGCGCAATGCGCGGGGCCTGATCACGCGCCGTCGCAATGCTCTGGGCAGAAGTGTCGAGTTCAAGTACGACGCCGCTTTCCGGCTCGTCGAGCTGCTCAACGAGAATGAGGAATCGTACCGCTTCGCCTACGACAAGAACGACCGCGTGATTGCCGAAGTCGGACTGGACGGAGTCACGAAGCGCATTGCCTACGACCAGCGCGGCCTTGCGGTGGCGGTCACGAGCGCCGCTGGCGAGGCCGATGAATTGACTGTGCGGATGGAGCGCGACCTCATGGGGCGCCTCACTTGTCGCCACGCGCGCGGATTCAGTACATCGTTCCGCTATGACCAGCTGGGCCAGCTCGTGCACGCCGCCAGCTTCAACGATTACCGAGGTGTGCGCAAGGTGTTCGATGAATTGGCCTTTGCCTACAGCAAGCGCGGCGAACTGCTCAGCGAAACCGGCCACATGGGAATGCTCGCGCATCGTTACGACGAGCTCGGAAACCGCATCAGCACGGCGCTACCTGATGGACGAGTCATCCAGTCGCTGCACTACGGCTCGGGACATGTCCACCAGATCAACCTGGATGGCGAACTCATTTGCGATCTGGAACGCGACGATTTGCACCGCGAAGTCGGGCGCAGCCAGGGTGCGCTGAACACCGTCTTTAACTACGACAGCGTGGGAAGGCGTACCCGCGCCCAGTCCTTGCGGGACGGGCGCACCATGCTGGCCAAGGAATGGGCGTATGACGCGGCGGGCGAAATGGTCCGGAAAGATCATTCGCTCAATGGGCGGACTTCCTACATGTACGATCCACTGGGAAGGATCAGCTATGCGGGCCAGGACACGCAGCGCGAAATGTTCCAGTGGGATGCCGCGGCCAATCTGGTTGATTCCGTTCAGCCCGGCGGCTATGTGCGGCACAACCGCGTCATGGTGTTCCGGGACCTGCGCTTTGAATACGACGTGCATGGACGGCTTGAATCCAAGCGTGCCAGCGCACACACCGTGCAGCATTTCAGCTACGACGGCGAGCACCGGCTCAGCCAGGTCGAGACGCATCGCCAGGGCGTCACGCAGCAGGTCCGCTTCGATTACGACGCGCTGGGACGGCGCATCCGCAAGCATGACGAGTTCGGCACGACCCTGTTCCTGTGGGATGGGATGAGCTTGCTGCAAGAGCAGCGCGGAGCGCAGGCGGCCGCTTACCTTTATGAGGCGAACAGTTACATACCGGTCGCCAGGATCGATAGCGCGGCTGGGGGCAAGGTTGACGGCAGCGTAAGCCCGCAAGCGTCAACTTATTATTTCCATTGCGATGTTTCGGGCTTGCCGGAGGAGCTGACCGCCGCATCGGGAGAGCTTGCGTGGCGCGCGCAATACAAGGTGTGGGGTAACACGGTTGTCGAAGACTGGACTGCCGAGCGGGACGGCACGCAGGCCCTGCATGAGCAACCGCTGCCGCAGAACCTGCGCTTCCAGGGACAGTACCTAGACCGTGAGAGTGGCCTGCACTACAATACCTTCCGCTATTACGATCCAGATATTGGCCGCTTTATTTCGCCTGATCCGATCGGACTTGCGGGCGGAATGAATCTGTACCAGTATGCGCCCAACCCTGTAGGGTGGAGCGATCCACTCGGCCTGGCGGGACTGCCGGACGTGGTTCGCTACAAGCCGCGGGATGAACTGACCGCTCAGGCGGGTAACCCTAAAACGGCTATTAACCGGGCCTGGGCCCAGGAACAGGCACTCATTAGAGAAACGAATATGGGAACGCGCGACTGGAGTCCATCGGAGCTCGAGACGATTAAGACAACGAAGGCTGGCAGTTTGCCCAGGGTTATGTCTGAGCTGGGTTATACCGGTCACCACATCAATTCGGTCAAAGGAAACGGCACTTTGGGAACCAAGTGGGAAGGCGATCCGCGCAATATCGTTTTCTTGGAAAATCATAGACATCCGAACAGTACCAACAGACCGAATGCTAATAACGAGCATTTCCATTCGAATCAGGGCCATCGTGGCGATACGCAGAACTCCTCGCGTGGCCGCCTAATTGACCGGAAGGCGACAATGCGATGTCGAAGCTAGCGCCTTGAACAGAATATATTCACTGGAGAAATTAGATGTCGCTTGACACCGCCTTGAAGAATTTTGCCGATGCTTTTGCAGCCGGCTCCGAAAATTCCGGAATGCTCGAGTATCGTGCATTCCAGCCAATCGTTGAACCGATTCCGCTTGGACCAGTCCTGCACGAATACTTTGGGAGACTACGCATGACCGCCCCGGTGGTGGGTGGCGAGCTCTTGCTGATGCTAATCACGCTAGATGAGCTTGAGACTTGCCAGCATGGATGGCGTTGGGTGCGCAACAAAGGTGGTCCAGTCACTGAAAGCCCCAAATGGAACAAGCACTGGATCGTCATCGCCGACCGGAATGGCGATGCGATCGTTGTAGACGACAGTACCGCCAGTGGCGTAGTGACTGGTCACATGGGGCCATATAGTGTGAAGATTGCCGATGATCTCGCCAGTTTTTTCCAGGTCATGGCGGAGGCTATGACGCTTGAGGCAAACACCTTCAATTATGAGGTGCTTGACGAAGACTTTAGTCAAATTCCCGAATTTCTCGATGCGGTCAGTGCCATTGCACTGCGCGTACTTGGTCCTGATGGTGAGGCGGGTTTCATGGAATTCTTCTTCGGGTAAGCCCACTGCTTAGGATGCAATAGGCAAGGCTGGCTGCTAACCCCAAGGCAAATGAGCATGAAACCGCTAACGAAAAATGCCAAACCGGGTGATTTGTTTTACATCCCGGCCATGAGTGAAGACGGCAAGCCTGGCTTTGTGATCGGGCGTTATATTGAGCTTATCCCTACGAATGTTGGTCATTTGATCGAGGTATTTGCAAGATTTTATACAGAGCGGCCTCAGTCGATTGATGAGGTTGATAAAAGCCAGCGGCTATTCCGTCCGATCATGTGTTCGCTGCGATTTGCCGAAATCCCCAGATGGAAGATTCTGTTCAGCGATCCGGGTTACGATAGAAGCCAATCGGATTACGACAATATTGCCATCGCATTTGATACAGAACTTTGGATTGGCGGGAAGAGCCGGAGCGCGCTGAAGGTTGAGCTAAGGGAATTTGAGGGCTCGACCTGCTGGCGGATGCATCACATCGTTTTTAGGGTCAATGCACACTTGGCCGGAATCTTTGGCCCTAATGATTGGTATGACTATCACCGCGTACCAAAAGGACAGCGCGTGGACGATCCCCAAGCAAAGGAAAAGGTAATTGCCTTAGCTGATGCGATGGATGCGCAATTTAAAACGTGGGAAGAAGAGGAAAAGGCGCGCAAACCTCGCAAGCGCCCTGCGGCTCAAGTATAAGACTTACCAACAATAGCCCTGTGAGATCCCGCCTCTCTGGGCCATGTCCTTGGGCGATTCCACGATGCGCGAGCCCTGCTGCATACGCTGCGCGACGAGCGCGGCGGTGTCAGGCATCTGGAGGGGAGCGCGCGGGTGCAGCTGACTGCGCATGTCGACTGTTCGGGAAAGCGAACTGGATACGAATACGATGTGCTCGGCAGCTTGGCCCGGTGCGTGGATGCCTTGGGACAAACGGACGGCTAAGCGTCAGCTGGACTGGCGGCGACCGGGCCACGCACTATGAGCGTAATGCGCGGGGACTGACCGGAGAAATTAAATGTCGCTTGACACTGCCTTGAAAAATTTCGCTGATGCTTTTGCAGCCGGCTCTAAACACTTGGGAGCACTGGAATATCATGCGTACCAGCCAATCGTTGAACCGATTCCACTTGGACCAGTCCTGCAGGAATACTTTGGGAGACTAGGCATGACCGACCCGGTGGTGGGGGGGCGGCTCTTGCTGATGCTAATCACGCTTGATGAGCTTGAGGCTTGTCAGCATGGATGGCGGTGGATACGCGACAAACACGGCTCCGTCACAGAAAATCCTGTCTGGAACAAGCACTGGATCGTCATCGCGTACCGCAATGGTGATGCGATTGTAGTCGATAGTAGTACCGCCGGCGGCGTAGTGACTGGCCACATTGGTTCATATAACGTGAAGATTGCCGACGATCTCGCGAGTTTTTTTCAGGTCATGTCCGAGGCTATGACGGTGGAAGCGATCACCTTCAACTACGACGTGCTCGACGACGAACTTAACCCCATTCCCGAATTCCTCGATGCAGTCAGTGCGATTGCACTACGCGTGCTTGGGCCTGATGGTGAGGCGGGTTTCATGGAGTTCTTCTTCGGTTAAACGCGCGGTTTCAGATTGACCGGAAAGCGACAATGCGATGTCGAAGCGGAATGCTGATGACTACCACTTTTCGAAAGTGAACGAGTCTGTGCATCAACGGTTGCGAACAGATCCAGAGTCACCATTAACATGAGGAACCCCAATGGCAGCAACCTATCAAGGATTTATGGCGTTGAGAAACGCTGTCGAGGAATGCCCTGCAGCAGGGCGCATCTTCACGAAGCCCCAAATAGACAGGGCAACGATCATGGGCGCAGAGTTCGTTGTGATTCCGATCTGTGAGGTGGATACGTTTAAGGATGGCTAAACGTTATGGAATATTTCCAATCAATTTCAGATTTGATTGCTGGCTTAGAAAACCTAGAACAGGAAGCATGGATTCATACGGATATTGGGATTTGGTTGTCCAATCCGCTGAAGGCAGATTTTTATTATTTGCCTTGGGACTACATGCAAAGTCTGGATGATGATGAGGTCTTTGTGAATGATGATGGTCTTGAACTGCCACTTGTTTTGAAGGACAAGAATCTGAGGGAATGGATGCTTGTTAGTGTACTTGCTCATATCGCGGATTCTGTTCATCGAAAGGGCGAAGATGTGGGGGAATTCATTGAACAAGTCAACCACTACCGTGAATTTGATACCTTTAAACGCTGAGAAAGGGATGATCCCGGTAGGCCTGATGCTTGCGACAGTCCAGCATGAATGGCGAGGCGGGGTTCATGGATTTCTTCTTCGGGTAAGCCGGCGGCTTATGGTGCGACCGGTCTTGTGAAATACCGGCATCCGGTTCAGGCATGCACCAGCGCGTTGTGCAGCGCTTCGCGGTCGCCGGCCGAGGGCTGGTACAGGTAGTTGAATTTGCCGGACACCATGGTCGCCACCGGCAGGCCGTCCCGGAACAGCAGGCGGTTGCCGGCCAGCGCGGGGACTTTGTCGCCGGGGAGCAGCGTGCCGCACAGGTTGAGCGGGTCGATGCCGGAGACGCACACCAGGCTGCCGTCGTGCTTGCGGCGGCGCGTCTCGCGCAGCAGCGGGATGGCTTCGGGCAGGGCGAACTGTTCGCCCGACAGACCGGCGACGAAGCGGCCGCCGCGTATCTCGCCGCGCGCTTCGAGGCGGTGATAGACCGGTAACAGTTCGCGCCATGATGGCATCCACGAGGGCTCGCGTTCCAGCAGGCGCCAGAACATCACGCCGTAGCGGCGCAGCAGTGTCATGGCGATGTGCTCCAGTGTGTCGGGCGCGGTGCGTGGTGTGCGGGCCGGTGGCGCGGCGCGAGCAGCTGCGACGCTGGTGCCGGCGTTGGCGGTGCCCTCGGCCGTGGCGCTGCCTCCGGCGCCGGCTTCCGCGATTTCGCTTACGCGTTCGCGCACGGTGACGCCATCGCCGCGACGGACCAGCGCCCAGCGTCCCGCTTCCTCCATTGATGGCGCGGCGCCACGTTGGCGGCGCTTGTCGCTGCTGGAGCGCTTGTTCGTGGGCAGCAGCATGGCGCGCAGGCCGGCGTAGCTGTCTGCGTTGACCAGGCCTGTCGCCACCAGTTCGCCCAGCGTGTTTTCCAGTTCCACCGGCAGCAGGCGCGCTTCGTGCGCCAGTTCGTCGAAGAACATGGCGCCTTCGCTGCGCAACGCGGCCAGCACGCGCGCGGCGCGTGGCGATACTTCGACTTCGGCGGCGACCACCGGCAGCGCGTGCCACAGCGCGAGCTGGCGGCGCGGCAGCAGCACCAGCGGCGTGTTGCGCACCGGGCCTCCGGCGGCGCTGGATGGTGCTCCGATGCGCGTCCAAACCAGTTTGCCGCTGCGGCACAGGTTATCGAGCCAGGATTTGTCGTAGTCGCGCATGCGCAGCGATAGCAGGTCGCTTTCCCACGCGCCGGCGCCGGCTTCATAGCCTTCCAGCTGGGCGAGCAGCAGCGGCAGCGAGTCTTCGCCTTGCAGTTGGGCGTCCGGCGACAGGTGCTGCCAGTCGAACAGGAAGCGCATGAAGTCCTGGCGCTCCACCGGTTCGATCTCGCGCCGCAGGCTTTTGATGGTGTAGCGGTGGATGCGCGCTAGTAGGTGGCGTTCGCACCATTCTTCAGTTTTGGCGCCTGGGGTGAAGCGGCCGCGCATCACGTAGCCTTCGCTTTCCAGCTGCGTGAGGGCGATGGTGGAGGTGCCGGATGTGAGGCCCAATGCGCCGGCAATGGCGTCCACCGTTTGCGGGCCGAAACCGCTCAGCCGCGCGCGCAGGATTTCGATCAGAGCGTTGTCGGCGGTCCAGGCGTCGGCGTTGGCGTTCGCTTCGGTGGGCGGTGCGGCTAGCGGCGGCGTGGCCTGCGCTTGCGGGTAGGCGGCGCGCAGGCCGGCAAGGCGTTCCAGCGGTACCCAGAGGTCGATGCCGCCGGGTGCCGGCGCAGTCGCAGTCGCCGTAGCCGCCGTTGCCGCCGTAGCCGATGCAGCCGCCGTTGCCGACCCAGTCGCTGTCGCTGTCGTCTCGCCGCGCAGGCGTGTGGCGCGGCCGCCGGCGGCCAGCGCGTCCAGCCAGGCGGGCCAGCCTTCATTGGAGGCCGCCTCCGTTTGCGTGATGCAGGCCAGCGACATCAGGGCTTCGTGCATTTCGTCGGCGTTGCGCACGCTCGGCCAGGCTTCCTCGGCCACGCTGGCGATGGCGCCGGCGTCGAGTGCGCCCAGGTCGTCGGTGGACGCTGGATCGGTCCAGCGCCGGTTGATGACGGCTTGCGTGCGGCGTTCCTCAATCGGCGCGTCGTCGAGGAAGAAGTAGGGACGGGCGTTGAGGATCTCCATCGCCAGCGGCGACGGCGCCGGCAGGTCGCGCGCGATCAGCGTCACTTCGCCGGCTTCCATGCGGCGCAGCAGGGCCAGCCAGCCCTCGCTGTCCATGGCTTCGTGCAGGCAGTCGTCCAGCGTCTGGTCGACCAGCGGATGGCTGGGCAGCTCACGCTCGCCGACGATGTTTTCCAGACACGCCGCCTGGTCGGGGAAGACGGAGGCCAGCAGGTCGTCGCTCTTCATGCGCTGCAGTTGCGGCGCGACCTTGCGTCCACCCGAGTAGCGCGGCAGGGCCAGCGCGGTGGTGGCGTTCCAGCGCCACCGCACGTTGAACAGCGGCGCGTCGAGCAGCGCCTGGATCAGTATGTGCTCGGCGGTGGCCGAACGCAGGTAGCGCCACACTTCGTCCAGCGGGAAGCTGTGCGCGGTCGACAGCGACAGCACGATGGCGTCCTCGCTGGCGGCGGCCTGCAGTTCGAAATTGAAGCTGCGGCAGAACCGCTTGCGCAGCGCCAGCCCCCAGGCGCGGTTGATGCGGCTGCCGTACGGCGAGTGCACTACCAGCTGCATCCCGCCCGATTCGTCGAAGAAGCGCTCCATCACCAGTGTGTCGCGGGTGGGCAAGGCGCCCAGCGCGGCGCGCGAGCGAGCCAGGTATTCGACGATCTGGCGCGCGGCGTCGTCGGCCAGGCCTAGGTGCTCGTACAGCCAGTCGATGGCGCGCTCGATGGCGGCGGCGCCGTCCGCGACCGCCGCCAGTTGATGTTCGATCTCGCCGCGCAGGCGCGCCACGCCCATCGACAGTTCGTCGCTGCGGCCCGGTGCCTCGCCCAGCCAGAAGGGCATGTTGGGCGGTGCACCGTGCGCATCCTCCACGCGCACCTTGCCCGCTTCGACGCGCTGGATGCGGTAGGAGGTATTCCCGAGCTGGAAAACGTCGCCGGCCAGGCTTTCGACGGCGAAGTCTTCGTGCACCGTGCCCACTATCTGGCTCTGCGGCTCCAGCACCACCGTGTAGTCGGCGTTGTCCGGGATGGTGCCGCCGGAGGTGACGGCGGTCAGCTTGCCGCCGCGCCGTCCGCGTAGGGCGCCGGCCACCGTGTCGCGGTGCAGGTAGGCGCCGCGCACGCCGTTGCGGCCCGAGTAGCCCTCGGACAGCATGCGGATCACGGCGTCGTAGTTGGCGCGCTCCAGCTGCGCGTAGGGCGCGGCGCGGCGCACCATGTCGAACAGCTCGTCCTCGCTCCATTCGCGGCTGGACACTTCGGCGACGATCTGCTGCGCCAGCACGTCCAGCGGAGCGTTGGGGATGTGCAGCATGTCCAGCTCATCGCGGCGTACGCAGTCCAGCAGGGCGGCGCATTCGATCAGGTCATCGCGCGAGGTCGGGAACAGTCGGCCCTTGGGCAGGCCGCCAACCTGGTGGCCGGAGCGGCCCACGCGCTGCAACAGCGCGGCGATGCTTCGTGGTGAAGACATCTGGCACACCAGGTCGACGTCGCCGATGTCGATGCCCAGCTCCAGCGAGGCGGTGGCGATCAGCACGCGCAGATCGCCGCGCTTGAGGCGCTGCTCGGCGTCGAGCCGGTATTCCTTGGCCAGGCTGCCGTGATGGGCCGCCACCAGCTCCGCGCCCAGCCGTTCGCCCAGGTGGCGCGCCATGCGCTCGGCCATGCGGCGCGTGTTGACGAACACCAGCGTGGTCTTGTGCTGCACCGAGAGTTCGGCCAGGCGGTCGTACACGCGCTCCCAGACCTCGTTGGCCATGATCGCTTCCAGCGGCACGGGCGGCAGTTCCAGGCCCAGGTCGCGCGCCCGCACGTGGCCGACGTCGACCACCGCGCAGTCGCCGCCGGCGCCGACCAGGAAGCTCGCCACCGCCGATATCGGTTTCTGCGTGGCCGACAGGCCCACCCGCACCGGCGGTTGCGCGCACAACGCGTCGAGCCGCTCCAGGCTCAGGGCCAGGTGGCTGCCTCGCTTGGTGCCGGCCACCGCGTGGATCTCGTCCACGATGACCGTGCGCACGGTCGACAGCATGGCGCGGCCGCTGTCGGAACCCAGCAGCACGTACAGCGATTCCGGCGTCGATACAAGGATGTGCGGTGCGCGCCGGCGCATGGCGTTGCGTTCGGCCTGGGTGGTGTCGCCGGTGCGTACCGCGCTGCGGATGCCGTGGTCGGGCAATCCCATCGCGGCCAGTTCGCGGCCGATGCCTTCCAGCGGCGCCAGGAGGTTGAGGCGGATGTCGTTGGACAGCGCCTTCAATGGCGATACGTACAACACCCGCAACTCGTCGGGCAGCGGGGCGCCGGCGCTTTCGGCCACCAGCGCGTCGATGGCGGCCAGGAAGGCGGTCAGCGTCTTGCCCGAGCCGGTGGGGGCGGCGATCAGCGTCGGCCGGCCGGCCCGGATCAAGGGCCAGGAGCGCCGCTGCGCCTCCGTCGCCCCGGCGAAGGTCGAGCGAAACCACGCCGCCACGGCGGGGTGGAAGTCTTGCCACAGGTCGGCGGCGGCGGGCGGTTTGCGCATGCCGATATAGTTGGGGATGTCTCGTTGGATGTCAACCGCCGGCGGCTATTTGAGTTGTACCCGCTGGCCGCTGCTGCTGGATGCTTCGATCTTTTCGAGCAGCTCGTGCATCACCAGCGCATCGGTGAAGGTGGGCGCCAGCCGGGTGCCATCCCGCAGGTCGGACGCGTAGGCCGCGTACAGGTTGGTCAACTCAAGCTGGCTGCCACCCAGGTCGCTGGGCGGCAGCCAGTTGTACGCCTCCGGAACCGGCAGCACGCGCATGGGCTGCGCGTCGCCCTGCGCGCCTTCAATGACGTTGAAGGCGTTGCCGAAGCTGGTGTGGTTGGAGATTTTCAGGTCGCCGGCGGAGCCGGTCAGGTCCAGCTGCCAGCCAAAGTTATTGCGCTTGCCCGCTTCCAGGTGGGCCGTCAGCACGGCGCCGTTGGCGAAGCTGCCGCTCACCACCACCTGGTCCGCCAGCGTGTGCGGCAGCACCGTGCCCGATTCGATCAGCGTCACTTCCTTGAACTGGTTGACCGTCAGCGCGTGGATGCTGTCCGGATGGCCCACCATGGTGAAGACGGCGTCGAAGAAGTGGCCGCCGTAGATCGACAGCAGGCTGGAAAAATTCTCGGCCGGGACGGTGAAGTACAGCGTTTGCAGGCGCCGCTGCTGGAAGTATTCGACGCTGACGTGCAGCCGCACCGAACGCAGTTCGCCGATGTAGCCGTCGCGCAGCAGGTCGCGTACGTAGCGGTAGTCCGGGCCGAGGCGGCGCTGCAGGCCGACGATGTGGCGCACGCCGGCGCGGTCGGCCAGTTCCATCAGTTCCTGCGACACCGCCTTGCTCGGGGTGAGCGGCCATTCGCTGTAGACGTCCTTGCCGGCGGCGATGGCGGCGCGTATCGCTTGCTCGTGGCTGGGCGCGGGATTGAGCACCAGTACCAGGTCGACTTCGGGATGGGCGACAAGCGCCTCCAGCGAGTTCAATGCGTGCCTGATGCCGTGCTGCGCGGCGACCTGGTTGGCTTTTTCCTGGCTACGGCTGAAGATCGCGGTGATCTCGTATTGCGGCAGCAGTTTCAGGGAGGGGATGTGGCCATATTCAGCCCAGGTGCCTGCGCCGACGATGCCTACGCGGATTTTACCGTTCATACTGGCTCCTTCAAAATGTGTGGAGAGCCAGTTTGACGGCATCGGTTTCCAAGATAAATGGGCTGGAGTTCCGATGATATCGGACAGTTTGCTCCGATATCGCCGGAGCTAGATGCGCAGGTTCCGCACCACGTAGTCGATGAACACCCGCAGTTTGGGCGAGGCATAGCGGCTGGCTGGCCACAGCAGCGAAAACGTCACGGTCTGCTCGATGTGATCGGCCAGGATGACCTGCAGGCGGCCGTCCTTCAGTTCATCCTCGATGATGAAGGTGGGCAGGAAGGCGATGCCTTCTCCTTGAAGCAGCGCGTAGGTGATCGCTTCGAGGGTGCTGCATGTCATGCGCTCGTTCAGCTGCGGCTCGGGTTCGTCCGCCGCCAGCTTGAAGGGCCAGCGTTCGATGCGGCCGGTGGCGGCGAACTTGTGCAGCAGGCAGTGGTGGCGTGCCAGTTCGCGCGGATGTGCCGGCGTTCCGTGTCGCGCCAGGTAGGCCGGCGAGGCCACCACCACTTGCGGGCAGGCGCCGATGCGGCGCGAAGCCAGGCGCGAATCGTGATGGGCGCCGGTGCGGATCACGGCGTCGAAACCTTCTTCGATGATGTCGACCATGCGTTCGGACAGGTCGATTTCCAGGACGACGTCGGGATAGCGGCGCATGAAGCCCGTCAGCGTCGGCATCACCAGGCCGGTGAGCTGCGGGGCGCTGACGCGCAGGCGGCCGCCGGGTTTTCCGGACAGCTCCGACAGTTCCGCTTCCGCCGCCTCCACCTCGCTGAGGATGCGCCTGCAGCGTTCCAGGAACAGCGCACCTTCGGCGGTAAGCGTGATGCTGCGGGTGCTGCGGTGGAACAAGCGCACCGCCAGCCGCTCTTCCATGCGGGCGATGCCCTTGCCGACGGCGGACGAGGACACCCCGAGCTGCGCGCCGGCCTTGGTGAAGCTGCGCGTCTCGGCGACGGTGACGAACATCGATATGCCGTTCAGGCTGTCCATATGGTTGCATTCATGTGACGATAGATTGCGGAAGTATCTGTCCTATATCGTCGGGATTGCAAGCCATTTTAATCGCCGGCGACCTGCACCACGACCTTGCCGCGCGCCGTGCCGTCGAGCAGCGCGGCGTGGGCGGCGGTGATGCTGGCCGCGTCCAGCGTGTAGACGCCGGTGTCCAGCGCCACTTTCAATTTGCCCTCGGCGACCAGCGCGGCGGCTTCCTTCATGATCGCGCCGTGGTGGGCGCGGCCTTTGCCGGACAACAGCGGCAGCAGCGTGAACACGCCCGAGTAGGTCGCGGCGCGGAACGACAGCGGCGCCAGCGCGTGCGTGCCCCAGCCCAGGCAGCTCACCACATGGCCGCCATACTGGCGCGCGGCGCGGAACGAGGCGTCCAGCGTGGCGCCGCCGACGGTGTCGTAGACGATGTCGAAGCCTTCGCCGCCGGTGTGCTGCTGGACGTATTGTTCGACGCTGGTGGTTTGATAGTCGATGAAGGTCGCGCCCATGTTCTCGATGGCCGCGCGCTGGCCGGCGCTGCCGGTCGCGTAGACCTTTGCGCCGCGCGCCACGGCCAGCTGCACCGCCATGTGGCCGACGCCGCCGGCACCGCCGTGTACCAGCACTTTCATGCCTTCGCCGACGCGGGCGCGGTCGACCAGCCCTTCCCAGGCGGTGATGAAGATCAGCGGCAGGGCTGCCGCTTCGCGCATCGTCAGCTGGGGCGGCGTGTGCGCCAGCAGCCGGGCATCCACCGCCGCGTATTGCGCCAGCGAGCCTTGGACATCGCCTATGCCGCCCGTCATGCCGAAGACGCGGTCTCCCGGCGCGAAGCCCTGCACGTCGTCGCCGACGCTGTCGACGATGCCGGCGATGTCGATGCCCAGCACGGCTGGCAGCTGGACCTGGGCGTGATCGGCCTTGCCGGCGGCGATCTTGGTGTCGAGCGGGTTGACGCCGCTGGCGATCACGCGCACCAGCACCTGGCCGGCGCCGGCGACCGGCCGGGCGATCTGTTGGTCCGACAGCGGTGCGCCAAAGGTGTTCAGTACGACGGCTTGCATGGTGTTCATGGTGTGGCTCCTCGGTGGTGGGTTGATGGACCCATTCTGCGGCCGGACGGCGGCCGGAAAAAGTGGGCCGCGTCGCATTCAGTATCCCGGAATCGTGGATAATCAAGCTGGAATCGCCCGCTGAACAAGGAGAGAACGTGGATCGTCTGGATGCCCTCAAGGTTTTTTGCGCCGTCGTCGATGCGGGTGGCTTCAGCCGCGCGGCCGCCAGGCTGGGTATTTCGACATCCTCCGTGACCCACCAGATCGGCGTGCTGGAGGCGCATTTCGGCGTCAAGCTGCTGAACCGCACCACGCGCAGCATGTCGCTGACGGACGAGGGCCGCCGCTGCGTTGAGCAGGCGCGCCGGCTGCTGGAGGAGATGGATGAACTGGAGAGCAGCTTGAGCGACGCCAGCCAGGCGCCGCGCGGCAGCCTGCGGGTCGACATGCCGGGCATCCTGGCGTGCCAGTTCGTGGCGCCGGCGCTGCCGCGCTTCCTGGCCGCGTATCCCGAGTTGAGCGTGCGCCTGACGGCCAACGACCGCCTGATCGACATGGTGGACGAGGGCGTGGACGTGATGCTGCGTATCGGCGAGCTGCCCGATTCCGCGCTGGTGGCGCGCAGCGTGTTCAAGAACCGCTATATCTGCTGCGCCTCGCCGGCGTTCATCGAGCGTCATGGCCGGCCGGCGCATCCCGACGACTTGAACGATTTCCCTTGCCTGAACTTCCTCTATCCCAAGGCGCGCCAGGTGCGGCCGTGGATTTTCCAGCAGGACGGCCGGCCGTTCACCAACACGCCGCGCGGCGCGGTGGCGATGGACCATGTGGAATCGCTGATCGAGATGGCGGTGGCCGGCGCCGGCGTGGTGCAGCATTTGTCGGTGTCGCTGATCGAGCCGCTGCGCAGCGGCGCGCTGCTGCCGTTGCTGCAACCGTGGCAGGCGGCGGGGCCGGATGTGTCGGTGCTGTATCCGCAGCGGCACCAGCGCGCCGCGCGCGTGAAGGTGTTCGTGGACTTTGTCGAGGCATTGTTCAAGGACGCCGCGGCTTGCGGCCCGCCAGCGTGTTGACGGCGCCGGCGCATTCGCCGCAGAAGCCGTACAGCGACAGCGAATGCTCGTGCAGCACGAAGTTGCGCTCCCTGGCCACGGCCTCCTGGCGCGATTCGATTTCGGCGTCGAGGAATTCCTCCATGCGGCCGCAGTTGGTGCAGATCAGGTGGTCGTGGTGGCTGCCTTCATTGAGCTCGAACACCGAGGCCACGCCCTCGAAGTGGCGCCGTATCAGGATGCGCGCGTCGGCGAACTGCATCAGCACGCGGTAGACCGTGGCCAGCCCCATGTCGATCTGTTCTTCATGCAGCAGGCGGTAGACGTCGTCGGCGTTCAGGTGCTTGCTTTTCGATTCTTGAAACAGCTGCAATATGCGCAGGCGGGGCAGGGTGGCCTTCAGTCCGAGCTTGCGCAGTTCCTGGGGGATGTCCATATGGCTCCATGATGATAATGATTCTTATTCTCATGGTAGCTGAATTTTATATAACCGGCAACACATGCGTGCTCGGGCGGCATGGCAGCCTCGACAAGATGGCTGGCTGGACAATATATTTGGTAGCTAAAAGCTATTTCTATTGATACTTAATTATCCGATTGTGTGAGTTTTCGATAGAATTTTTGGTGTCTTACTCTAATTCATCGACAGTTGCCGTACGGAAGTATAAAGTACTTACATCCGATTCAGTTCTTCGGAACGGCACCCGATGTGCCTCCATGACCATCCCACCTTGTTGAGTATGAGCGCCCTTCGTTGCGGACGGCGTCCGCGTCTTCGCGCGTCCTGAACACGGTTCATTTGGCGAACGATTACAGGAACACGAATGACCGTTGAATTTTCACCATTGCGCACATTGACCTTCGGCTTGACGCTGCTCGCCTGCGCCGCCGCGCAGGCCGGCGACGGCGACGGCGACGCGCCGCGCTGGACCTTCGGCGGCTACGGCACGCTGGGTCTGGTGCACAGCAACGACAGCCAGTCCGACTTCACCGCCAACGTCCTCAATCCCGGCAACGCCGGCGCCAGCCACGAATGGAGCGCCACGGTGGATAGCCGCGTGGGCGTGCAACTGGGCCTGAACCTGGACAGCCGCTGGTCGGCGGTGCTGCAGGTGCTGTCCGAGCGCACGCTGCAAAGCGGCTATGCGCCGCAGGTCGAATGGGCCAACGTCAAATACCAGGCCACGCCGGACCTGAGCCTGCGCGTGGGGCGCATCGCGCTGCCGCTGTTCCTGGCCGGCGATTATCGCAAGGCCGGCTATGCGCTGCCTTGGGTGCGGCCGCCGGTCGAGGTGTACGGCGCCATCCCGATCAGCAATAGCGACGGCGTCGATGCCAGCTACCGTTGGAGCGCGGCGGGTTTCAACAACGTCACCCAGGTGTTCTTCGGCCATACCGATATCCTGGTCGCGCCGCACACGCATGCCGTGGCGCGCGCGATGACGGGGCTGTCCAACACCACCACCAGCGGCGCGCTGACGGTGCGCGCCAGCGCGATGTGCACCGAGCTGACGGTGGGCCTGGCGCGAGAATTGTTCGACGGCTTGCGGCAGTTCGGGCCGCAGGGCGCGGCGCTGGCGGCGCGCTACGATGTCGACGCCAAGCGCGCCGACGTGGTTTCGCTGGGCGCCAGCTACGATCCGGGCGCGTGGTTCCTGATGGGGGAAGTGGGACGCATGAACGCGCGTTCCTACCTGGGCGACAAGACCGCGGCGTATATCAGCGGCGGCTACCGCTTCGGCGACCTGACGCCTTATGTGGCCTATGCCATGTCGCGTTCCAATACGCCGACGCGCGTCGCGGGGCTGGACCTGAGCGGCCTGCCGCCGCAGCTTGCCGGCGCGGGCTTGCTGCTCAACGCCGGCTTGAACCAGATACTGGAGACGATCCCGCAGCAGCGCAGCGTGACCGCCGGTGTGCGTTGGGACCTGCGCGCCAACTACGCGCTCAAGCTGCAGTACGACCGCTACACGCCGCGCGACGGCTCGAACGGTACCTTCGTCAATGTGCAGCCGGGCTTCCAGTCCGGCCATTCGATCGGCGTGGTCAGCGCGTCGGTCGATTTTGTGTTCTGAGGGGGATGGCATGCATATCCTCCGATTGATTTCGCTGCTGCTCGTACTGGTGCTGGCTTGCGCCGGCGCCGGCGCGGGGGAGCTGGTGGTCATCGTCTCGGCCAGGAATCCCCTGTCCGTGCTGCGCCCGGAGCAGGTGGCCGATATCTTCCTGGCGCAGACCGGCCGCTTCCCCGGTGGCGACGAGGCCACCGCGCTGGACCTGCCGGTCGGCAGTCCGCTGCGCGATGAGTTCTACAACAAAGTGGCGGCCAAGTCGCCGGCGCTGATGAAGGCTTACTGGACCAAGATGGTGTTCACCGGCCGTGGCCAGCCGCCACGCGAACTGGATAACAGCGTCGCGGTGCGCAAGATGGTGGCCGAGAATCCGTCGATGATCGGCTATATCGACCGCGCGGCGTTGGACCCCAGCGTCAAGGCCGTGATGGTGACGCGATGACGGCGCGCACCCGCGGCGAGACCCTGCGCCATCGCTGGCTGCGGCGTGGCCTCGACACGCACTTTTCGCTGCCGCTGTTCGCCTTGCTGCTGCTGGTGGCGATCTGGGTGGTGACCTTCCATGAGGTCGACGTCGAGCGGGCGCACGCGCGCGAGGCGGCCGTCGATTCGCTGGGCGAGTTGATGGGCACTTACGAGGCGCAGGTGGCGCGCAGCCTCGATGGCATCGACCAGACGCTGCGCGTGCTTAAGTACGCGGTCGAACGCAAGGGCGCGCTGGGCGCGTTGCCGGAACTGGGCCGCGAAGGCCTGCTGCCGCCGGGAGTCGTGTTCGTGGTCAGCATCGTCGACCGCAACGGCGTCACCGTCGCCAGCAATCCCAGGGCGCTGCCGATTTCGGTGGCCGACCAGGCTTACTTCAAGTTCCACCAGGAGCGCGACAGCGGCGCCACTTTCGTCAGCCAGGTCACGCGGGACGCCGCCAACACCGAATGGCATCTGCACTTCACGCGCCGGCTGGACGACGAGGCGGGCAACTTCGCCGGCATCGTCATCGTCGAAACCGATCCCGCATATTTCACCAGCAGCTATGAGCGCAGCCGCCTCGGCGAGCAGGGCATGCTGGGCCTCGTCGGCGGCGACGGCGTGGTGCGTTCGCTGCGCGTCGGCGACAAGCTGTCCTTCGGCCAGCGCATGGAACGGCCGTCCGGGCAGGTCGCCATGGTGGAGGGCGTACGGCGCTTCATCGGCATGCGCGAGGTGCACGGCGTCGCGCTGAACGTGGTGGTCGGGCTGGCGGAGAAGGAGCAGATGGCTACCTTCGAAAGCGAGCGCCGTGAGAAGATCGGCGAGGCGTCGGTGGCCAGCGCGGTGCTGGTGGCGGCTACCGCCTTGCTGTGGCTATGGTCGTGGCAGGGCGCGCGCCACCGCGCCCGCATGCGGCGCGCGCAGGAGACGTATGCGGCGGCGTCGTTGGCCAGCCTGGACGCCTTCTTCGTGCTGCGCGAGGTGCGCGACATCGGCGGGGCGATCATCGACTTCCGCTTCGTCGACGCCAATTCGCGGGCGGAGAAAATGACGGGCTTCAGCAAGGAGCAACTGCGCCTGATGACCTTGTGCGGCCTGATGCCGCAGGCGCGCGGCAATGGCATGTTCGATCATCTGGTGCATGTTACCAGGGTGGGCGGCGTGCATGAGCAGGAATGGGAGAGCAATATCCCGCAGCTGCGGGCGCGTTGGCTGCATCAGCAGGTGGTGCCGGTGGAGGGCGGGCTGGTGGCGATCGTGCGCGATATCAGCGAGCGCAAACTGGCCGAGGGCCGCATGCAGCACCTGGCGCATCACGATACGCTGACCGGCTTGCCGAACCGTGGCCTGATTGCCGAGCGGCTCGACCTGACCATCGCCCAGGCCAGCCGCAGCGGCGGTTCGGTGCTGGTGGCCTTCATCGATCTCGATGGATTCAAACTGGTCAACGACGGGCTGGGACACAACGCCGGCGACGAGCTGCTGAAGGTAGTGGCCGCGCGCATGAGCGCCTGCCTGCGCGCCGGCGATACCGTGGGCCGCTTCGGCGGCGACGAATTCGTGCTGCTGTTGAACGAGCCGCGCAACGGCGAGGACGCGGCGCCGGTGCTGGAGCGCGTGCGCGAGGCGGTGCTTGAATCGATCAACGTGGGCGGCCAGGAAGTGCAGGTCAGCTGCAGCATCGGCGTGGCGGTTTATCCCAACGATGGCGCCGACGCTGGGACGCTGCTGATGCATGCCGATGCCGCCATGTATCGCGCCAAGGACATGGGCAAGAACAACTGCCAGTTCTACACCCGCGAGATGAACGCCTGCATCGAGGAGAAGCTGGTGCTGCTGGAAGGCTTGCGCGGTGCGCTGGACGACGGGCAGTTCCGGCTGGTGTACCAGCCCAAGGTGGATTTGCGCACGGGACGTATTTTCGGCGTGGAGGCGCTGGTGCGCTGGGAGCATCCGGAGCATGGCTGCATCGGGCCGGATCGCTTCATTCCGCTGGCCGAGGAAAGCGGCATGATCGTCGCGCTGGGCGAGTGGGTACTGCGCACCGCCTGCCGCCAGAACCGCGCCTGGCAGGAGGCCGGCCTGGCGCCGCTGCGGATGTCGGTCAACGTTTCGCCGCGACAGTTCGAGGAGCAGGGCCTGGTGCCGCGCGTGGCGCTGGCGCTGGCCGACAGCGGCCTGGCGCCGGAATGGCTGGAGCTGGAGGTGACGGAGGGCGTCATCATGCGCGACCTGACGCAGGCCGTGGCCAAGATGGGCGAGTTGCGGGCGATGGGGGTGTCGCTGTCGATCGATGATTTCGGCACAGGTTATTCGAGCTTGTCGGCGCTGAAGTCGTTCCCGGTCAGCACCTTGAAGATCGACAAGTCCTTCGTGCGCGACCTGGGCATCAGCGAGGGCGACCAGGCGGTGGCCAGTTCCATCATCGACCTGGCGCACCGGCTGCGCCTGCGCGTGATCGCCGAGGGCGTGGAGACCGAGCAGCAGTGCGCCTTCCTGCGCCAGAACGGCTGCGACGAGATGCAGGGCTATCTGTTCAGCCGTCCGCTGCCGCCGGAGCAGCTGCGGCTGCTGCTGGAGGAGCAGGCCGCGCCAATCGTTTCCGAGCCGCAGCCTTGCCTGCTGGCTTAGGCGCACGTTTGATGTGAAACAAGGCCGGTGCGCGGCCGGCCATCTACTCTGGGCATTCGTTCCCGAGCCGGCGGTGGCCTTCATGCACATCTCTATTTCCCTGCTGTTGTTGCCCTTGTGCCTGGCCGGCTGCGCGGCCGACCTGCATCGCGCGCCAGGGCCGGGCGAGCCCGACGTCATTCCGATCACCGAGGAGTTGCTGGCCGCGCAGGGCGGGCCGGCGCCCGAGCCGGCCGCTGGCGTCGGGGGGGCGGCGGTCAGTCCCGCGGCGGCCGGCACATCGGCTAGCGGCCTGCAAGACGACTCCATGCCGGCCGGGCCTTACCGCCTCGGCGCCGGCGACGTGCTGGCGATCACCGTCTGGGACCATCCCGAGCTGACCGGCGCCGTCGCGCGCGACCAGGGCGGGGATGGCGGCGCGCTCGGACCGCCGGCGGCCAGCTTCGTGATCGACCAGGACGGCATGCTGGAATTTCCCTTCGCCGGCAAACTGCATCTGGCCGGGCACACCCGCGAGCAGGCGCGCACCCTGCTGGCCGCTCGGCTGGCGCGCTACTTCCGCGCGCCGCGCGTCACCGTGAGCGTGCAGGCCTACCGCAGCCAGCGCGTCTACCTCGACGGCGAGGTCAAGGCGCCGGGCCTGCTGGCCATCAACGATATCCCGATGACCTTGCTGGAGGCGATCAACCGCGCCGGCGGCATGCTGCCCGGCGCCGACCAGAGTCGCATCACGATCGAGCGCGGCGGCCAGCGCCACCGCGTCGACCTGGTGGCGGCGCTGCGCGGCAACCGCCATCCGGCCGCGCTGCTGCTGGCCGACGGCGACATCGTGCGGGTGCCGCCGCGCGACGAGAGCAAGGTGTTCGTTGGCGGCGAGGTGCTGGCGCCGCGCGCGCTGACCATGCACGACGGCCGCCTGACGCTGAACGAGGCGCTGGGCGAGGCCGGCGGCATCAGTCCGCAGAGCGGCGACGCCGGTCAGGTTTACGTGGTGCGCCACACGCCGCAGGGCGCGCGCGTGTACCGGCTCGACGCGCGGCCGGCGCGGGCCATGGCGCTGGCCGAGCAGTTCGAGCTGTGGCCGCGCGACGTGGTGTATGTGGCGGCGTCGCCGCTGGCCAACTGGCACCGGACCATCAGCCAGCTGTTCCCCGGCGAGCTGTCGTCGGCGGTCGGCGCCACCACCCGGCCCTAGGAGAAGACATGAACGACGCGCACGATACTCCGTTGTTGCGCCCGCCAAGCGGCGGCGCCGTCCAGTTGATCGCGCCGGTAGCGGCGCCGCCCGAGCCCGGGGCTCTGCCGTGGCGCAGCTACGCGCATGTGCTGGCAGGGCGGCGCTGGCTGGTGGCGGCGGTCGCGCTGCTGTGCACGCTGGTGGCGCTGGTGTACGCGGTTGCCGCGCGCCCGGTGTACGAGGCCAACCTGTTGCTGCACGTCGAGGAGGACAATCCGAACGCGTCCAGGAACATCCTCAATGATGTGTCGTCGCTGTTCGACACCAAGAAGGCGGCCATCGCCGAGATGGAGCTGCTGCGCTCGCGCCTGGTGGTGGCGCGCGCGGTCGACGCCCAGCACCTGTACATCCAGACCGCGCCGCGCTACTTTCCGCTGGGCGGGGCCTGGCTGGCGGCGCGCGGCGACGGCCGGCTGTCGCGGCCCGGGCTGCTGGGCTACGGCGGCTATGTGTGGGGCGGCGAGGCCATCGCAGTGTGCCGCTTCGAGGTGCCGCTGGCCTGGTACAACCGGGATTTCTTCATCACCGCGCTGGGCGGCGGGCGCTACCGGTTGAGCGACGCCGGCGGCCGCGTGCTGCTGGAGGGCGCGACCGGCACGCTGGCGCACCAGGATGGCGACGGCGTCGAGCTGCAGGTCGAGAGCCTGCGGGCGCAGCCGGGCGGGCGCTTCGTCGTGCGGCGCACCACGCGGCTGGCGGCGCTGGAGCAGCTGCAGAACGCGCTGCAGATCAGCGAGCAGGGCAAGCAGTCGGGCGTGATCGCGGTGCGCCTGCAGGGCCACGACGCGCAGCAGGTGGCGGCGACGCTGGGCCAGATCGGCGCCGAATACATGCGGCAGAACCTGGCGCGCCGCAGCGAGGAGGCGGAGAAGACGCTGGCCTTCCTCGACCAGCAGCTGCCGGCGTTGAAGGATCAGCTGGAGCAGGCCGAGCTGCGCTACAACGGTTATCGCGGCAGTCACGGCAGCGTCAATATCGACCAGGAGGTGCGCATCGCGCTTGACAGCCTGGCGGCGGCGCAGGCGCGGCGCAGCGCGCAGGTGCAGCGGCGCGCCGAGCTGCTGGGCCGCTACACGGACGAGCATCCGCTGCTGCGGGCGCTCAACGCGCAGGCGCGCGCGTCGGAGCGCGAGATCGGCGCGCTGCAGGAGCGCATCGCGCAACTGCCGCTGCTGGAGCAGGAGCAGTCGCGGCTGGCGCGCGAGGTCAAGGTCGACACCGACCTGTACACGGCGCTGTTGAACACGGCGCAGCAGTTGCGGCTGGTGGCGGTGGGGCGGGTCGGCAATGTGCGGCTGGTGGACGCGCCGGTGGTGCCGGAGCGCGCGCTGCTGCCAGACCGGCCGCTGATCGTGGTGCTGGGGCTGGTGACCGGCCTGTTCCTGGGCACGGTGCTAGCGTTCGCCAGCCGGGCGGTGCGCGGCGGCATCGACACGCCGGCGCGCATCGACGCGCTGCTGGGCGCGCACGCGGTGCAGGCGGTGATTCCGCACAGCCAGCGCCAGGCGCGCTGGCGGCGGGCGCGCAAGCAGGGGCCTGCATTGTTGGCGCGGGCGGCGCCGGACGACCCGGCGGCCCAGGGCTTGCGGGCGTTCCGCGCGGCCTTGCTGTTCGGCCTGGCGCGCCGGCGCAACAACGTGGTTTGTTGCCTGGGGCCGGTGCGGCGGGTCGGGGCGTCGTTCGTGTCGGTCAACCTGGCGCTGTTGCTGGCGGCCGGTGGCCGGCGCACGCTGCTGATCGACGCCGACCTGCGCGATGGCGGCCTGCACGTGTATTTCGGTGTCGGGCGCGCGGCCGGGCTGGCCGACTGCCTGGCCGGCGCGCTGGCGCCGCAGCAGGCCTTGCGGCGCGAGGTGGCGCCCGGCCTCGATTTCATCAGCGCCGGCAGCGTACAGTCCGGCCTGGCTGAGCGGGCCGAACTGCTGCAGCGCTTCCAGCCCTCGCAACTGCTTGAATCGCTGGGCGCGCATTACGACGTGGTGCTGCTGGCGGCGCCGCCGTTGCTGGCCCAGGCCGACGCGCTGGCGGTCGCGGCGCTGGCCGGTGCGGTGTTCCTGGTCGCGCGCGCCGGCGTGACCACCGAAGCCGAGCTGTGCGACGCCATCCGGCGCCTGAACCTGGCCGGCGTCGCGCCGCACGGGGTGCTGTACAACGATGCCTGACGGCAGCTAATTCCTATTGACATTTTGTCTTGCCAGAATTTTTTTCTAAAAGCATTGAACTATAGAATTTGATTCAGATCAAACCTCGCTCATTCACTTAATGTAGCGAGGAACGTCTGATGAAGAAATCTGTCATTTACCTGTCTCAAGGAAACGCCGTGGCCGGCGGCGTGTGTGCGGTGTTGCTGGCCGCCTGTGGTGGCGGCGAAGGCGGCGCACCCACGCCGACCCCGCCGGCCCGGCTGGCCACCGAGGCCAGTTACAACGGCCTGCTGGCCGGAACCGATCTGTACGTTTCCCCCTCAGGCTCGGACAGCAACGCCGGCACGCAGGCGGCGCCGTTCCTGACCATCGCCAGGGCGTCGCAGGCGGCCACGGCAGGAGCGACCGTCCACCTGGCGCCGGGCCGCTATGCCGGCGGCTTCCAGACCGCCGCCAGCGGCACGGCGGCGGCGCGGATACGCTATGTGTCGGACACGCGCTGGGGCGCGAAGATCGTGCCGCCGGCCAGTTCCAGCAACACCGTGGCCTGGGACAATCGGGGCAGCTATGTCGACATCGACGGCATCGAGGTGGACGGCGGCGCGGTGCAGGCCGGCACGCGCTGGAGCACCGGCATCTATACCGCCGGCTCCTTCGGCACGGTGCGCAACAGCCATGTGCACCATATCGGGCAGGGCGGGTGCGCGTCCGGCGGCGGCATCGGCTCGGACAGTTATTACGGCGGCGGCAGCAACGATGTGCTGGCCAACGTGGTGCACGACATCGGCACGGCCGGCTGCAAGAGCATGTATGGCGTCTACATCAACACGGCCGACAGCGAGGTCAAGAACAACCTGGTCTACGGCGTGTCGAACGCGGCGGTGAACCTGTGGCATGATGCGACGCGGGTGGCCGTGAGCAACAACACCATCTTTGCCGCGTATGTCGGCGTGGTGGTGGGCAGCGGCGATTATTACCAGGCCGCGGCGGCGGGCGACTACAACCGCGTGAGCAACAACATCGTGTATGACACCACGTATGGCGTGATGGAGCTGGGCACCATCGGCACGCACAACACTTATGCGAACAACCTGATGTATCTGCAGAAGTCCTACGCCTATTTGCTCAGCAGGAGTTTCGCGGTGGCGACGATCGCCGCGCCGCCGCAGTTCGTCAACTACGTGCGCGCCGGTGGCGGCGACTACCATCTGACGGCGGCTTCGCCGGCGATCGACAGGGCGCTGGCGGCCGATGCGCCGGCTACCGACCTGGACGGCAAGGCGCGGCCGTATGGCGCTGCTTCCGACGTCGGCGCGTACGAGTATGTGGGCGGCACACCGACGCCGACGCCGACGCCGACGCCGACGCCGACGCCAACCCCGGCCACGGCCAACCAACTGTACGTGGCCACCACCGGCTCGGACGGCAACCCCGGCACGCAGGCCGCGCCTTTGCGGACCATCGCCCGCGCGGCGGCGCTGGCCGCTCCCGACACGACGGTGCACGTGGCGGCGGGCAGCTACGCCGGCGGCTTCAAGACCACCGCCAGCGGCACCGCCAGTGGCCGCATCTACTACCTGTCCGACACGCGCTGGGGCGCGCGCATCGTGCCGCCTGCCAGCTCCAGCAACGACACGGCCTGGGACAACCGTGGCAGCTATGTCGACATCGTCGGCTTCGAGATCGACGGCAGCGCCACCCAGGCCGGCACGCCGTGGACGCACGGCATCTACAACGGCGGTTCCTATGACGCGATCCGGGCCAACCATGTGCACCATATCGCGCTCAGCGGCTGCACCAGTGGCGGCGGTTCGGCCATCGGCGTTGACGCCTACTACCACGGCGTGATGGGCGACGTCGTCGGCAACGTGGTGCACGACATCGGGCCGGCCGGCTGCCGCTGGGTGCAGGGCATCTACCTCAGCACGTCCGGCAGCGTGGTCAACAACGTGGTCTACCGCGTGTCCGAGGCGGCCATCCACCTGTGGCATGACGCCACCCACGTTGTGATCGCCAACAACACGGTGTCGGCGTCGGACACCGGCATCATCGTTGGCGGCGGCGATTTCTACTTCACCAGCGGGCCGGACGATTACACGCACGTGGTCAACAACATCGTCTACGACAACCGCTACGGCATCTCGGAGCAGGGCTCGACGGGTACCCACAATACCTACAGCAACAACCTGTCGTTCCAGAACAGCAGCTACAACTGGAGCCTGCTCAACGGCCTGAGCGCCGCCGCCACGGTGACGACCGATCCGCAGTTCGTCGGCTACAGCCGCGGCGGCACGCCGGACTTCCACCTGCGCAGCACGTCGCCCGCCAAAGGCGCCGGCACCACCAGCTACGCGCCGTCCGTCGACATCGAAGGCACGCCGCGTTCGCCGGTCAGCATCGGCGCCTATCAGTAGGCACTGGCGTCCGGCTGTGGCTGGCGCCGGCCGGCATCGGCGCTTGCCGGCGGGCTCAGGCGTCCGGCTGCGGGGCCGGCGTGGCGGCCGGCTCGCCGGCGCGTTCGGCCAGCCAGTGCCGGATGCGCCGCCGCAGCCGCGCCGTCTGCGCCTCGAACGGCAGGTGGAACAGGTAGGCCAGCGCCACCACCACGGCCAGCATGGCGGCGTACACCGCCAGGCTGGCCGGCTGCTGTGGCGACAGCGGCGCGCCGCCTCGGTAGGTCCACAGCATCTGCTGCAGCGGGATGTGCAGCACATACAGCGTGAACGAGAAGCTGGCCAGGAAGGCGCCGGCGCCGGCCAGCCAGCGGCGTGGCGGCGCGCCGCGCTCCAGACTGCACAAACACAGCAGGGCCAGCGCGCCGAACAGCAGGTGCAGCGGCCACGAGGCCAGGCTCAGGTCGCCATCCGGGCCGCGCAGGCGCAGCCAGACCGCCACGCCCAGGGTGGCCATCACGCAGGCGCGGCGCCACCATGGTCCGGCATCCCAGCGCACACGGGAGGCGCCCGCGCCAAGCAGCCACAGCGTGAAATACAGCAGCATAGCCGGCGGCAGTCGGCTGGCGATCGCCAGCGCCGCCACGGCCGCGCCCAGGCGCACGCGCATGGTGGCGCCGCGCGCGCCCAGCAGCATCAGCGGGAACAGCGCGTAGTACCAGGTTTCATTGGCCAGGCTCCACAGAGGAAAATTGCCGCCGAACGCGGGTACGGCCAGCGTCTGCACGCCGGCCAGGTTGCCCAGCAGGGTGAGCAGCGACCAGGGCTGGCCGCCGCCCACATCGGCGCTGGCGGCCAGCCTGCCGTCGGCCAGGCCGAGCAGCAGCATCAGCGCGAAGGCCGGCAGCAACACGATCCACAGCCGCGTCAGGCGGTCGATGCCGTAGTCGCGCAGCGCGTGCGGACGGCCGTAGCGGTCGAGCAGGCTGCCGCCGACCAGCCAGCCGCTCAGCACGAAGAACAGCACCACCGCCAGCTGCGCGAAGCCGGTCGCGAACGCCAGCGCCTGGTACCACAGCGGCGGATGCTCCAGCGTGCGCAGGCTCGGGAACACCTGCGCGCGCAGATGGGCGGCCGCCACCTGCAGCGCCGCCAGGCCGCGCAGCAGCGCGATCCACGGCGACGGGTGGTCGCGCGGTGTCAGGCGGCTGTGGTTCAGCAGCCGCAACCGCGCGGCCGGCGCCAGCAGCACCGCCAGCGTGCTGAACACGATGCGCAGGTCGCCGCCGAAGCTGCGCTCGCGCACGTAGCGCAGGTAGTATTCCAGCTTGATGGGCAACACCTGTTGCAGGTAGGCCTGCTCGGGGTCGGCCGCGCGGCGCAGGATCTCGCCCTCGTCGCGGAAGCGGATCGCGGCCCAGTCGGTGATGCCGGGCCGCACCGACAGCACCAGCGCGCGCGCGGCCGGCGGATAGTGGGCCACGTAGCGGGGCACCTCGGGACGCGGGCCGACCAGGCTCATCTGGCCGAGCAGCACGTTGAGCAGCTGCGGCAGCTCATCGAGCTTGTGGCGCCGCAGCAGGCGGCCGGCGTGGGTGGCGCGGGCGTCGTCGGCCACAGAGAGCTGGCCGGCTTCCTCGGCGGCGGGCGCCATCGTGCGGAACTTGCAGATGTCGAAGGGGCGGCCGTGGCGGCCCACGCGGCGCTGGCGGAACAGCACCGGGCCGGGCGAGTCGCATTTGATCCACACGGCCAGCAGCAGCAACAGTGGCGCCAGCAGCACCAGCCCGGCCAGCGCGGCGGCCACGTCGAACAGGCGTTTGGCTAACATAGCAGCTCCCTGAGCGCGGCGATCACGCGGGCCTGGTCGGCGTCGCGCATGCGGGTGTACAGCGGCAGGGTCAGCAGCATTGGCCAGCTGGCCTCGGCCTGCGGGAATTGGTCCGGTTGCAGCCGGTAGCGCTCGCGCCAGTAGGGCTGGCGGTGCAGCGGGATGTAGTGCACGCTGGTGCCGATGCCGCGCTCGGCCAGCAGCTCGATCAGGCGGTCGCGCGCCAGCGGGGCGTCGGCGCGCAGGCGCACCGGGTACAGGTGCCAGGCGTGCTGGCTGCCGGGGGCGGCGTCCGGCGGCAGCTTCAGCGGCAGGCCGGCCAGGCCTTCCCGATAGCCGCGCGCCAGGGCTTGGCGGCGCTCCAGGAAGCGGCCGATCTTGCGCAGCTGCTGGCGGCCGATGGCGGCGGCGATGTCGCCCAGGTTGTATTTGTAGCCGGGCGCGATGACCTGGTAGTACCACGCCGGGCGGCGCGAGGTGTAGCGTTCGAACGCGTCCTCGCTGATGCCGTGCAGGCGCATGGCGCGCGCGCGCCGGCACAGCGCGGGGTCGCGGCTGACCAGCATGCCGCCTTCGCCGGTGGTGATGGTCTTGTTGGCGTAGAAACTGAACACGGTGGCGTCGCTGTCGAGCGTGCCGACCAGGCGGCCGTTGTGGCGGGTGGGGAAGGCGTGGGCGGCGTCCTCGACCACGCGCAGGCCGTGGGCGCGCGCCAGCGCCAGGATGGCGTCCATGTCGCAGGCCAAGCCGCCGTAGTGCACCGGCAGGATGGCGCGCGTGCGCGGCGTGATCGCGGCTTCGGCGGCGGCCACGCTGATGCACAGGGTGGCGTCGTCGATGTCCACGCACACCGGGTCGGCGCCCAGGTAGCGCACCACTTCGGCGGTGGCGGTGAAGGTCATGGTCGGCACCAGCACCTCGTCGCCGGGGCCGATGCCCAGCGCCTCCAGCGCCAGGTGCAGGCCGGCGGTGGCGGAGTTGACCGCGATGGCTTCGACGCCGCCGCCGAGATAGGCCGCGAAGTCCTGCTCGAACTGGCGGCAGACCGGGCCGCTGGTGATCCAGCCCGAGCGCAGGCATTCAAGGACGGCCTCGGCTTCCTCGGGGCCGAGGTCGGGCACGGCGAACGGCAGGAAGCCGTCGTCGGGCGACGCGGCGGGCGGCCTTGGCGCGGTCGCGCACAGGCCGGGTGCGGACAGGACCGGCGTGGAGGGAGCGGGTGTGGACGGGGCCGGCTCGCACAGGGCGGTCGCGGACACGGCGGGCGGGCGCGTGGCGGGCATGGGCGCGGCTGGCGCGGGCGTGGCGGGGGCGTGCAAGGGGCGGGACGGTTTCATCGTGGTCTCCTCGGTGATGGGCGCTTCACGCGGGCGCGGCGCAGGCGGCCAGGAAGCGGCGCGCCAGGATGCGGTAGTCGAGCCGGTCGCGCGCGTAGGCGGCGCCACGCGCGCCCAGCGCGGCGC
>NZ_BPWJ01000010.1:0-263781 GCF_040362985.1 Duganella caerulea
CTCGGATGGCGATGGGCCTTGGACGCCCACCGGATCAATGCTCCGCTGGCCTTACTCAAGGCCTCCGTCGGAGTCTTTCCACACCTAGCCGCTACATAGCCAAAAAAAACCACCCGCGTTGAACAAGTTCAGGCGGGTGGTTTTTGTATTACGACGATTGAATTAACGATAGAACGCTTCGACTTTGCCCTTCAGCTTGATCAGCATCGGGTTGCCCTTGCGGTCCAGGCTTTTGCCGGCCGGGACCTTGATCCAGCCTTCGCTGATGCAGTACTCATCGACGTCCAGGCGTTCTTTATCGTTAAAACGGATGCCCACTTCGTGTTCGAACACGGCGGCAACGTGGAATTTGCTGCGCGGGTCGATCGACAGGCGATCCGGCAGCGGAGGGAGTTGAGTAGTATCGTTCATCCCGCAATTATATCAGCTGGTTTTGAAGACCAGCTGCGCGACCCGTTGCAATTTCGGGTACACCATCGGCACCGTCAGCATGGTGCTGCCGATGGCCATCAGCAGCAGCGCGGTGAAGGTCTCGCTGGTGATGATCTGCTTGTCGAGCAAAATGTTGACAAAAATGATCATGATCAGGGCCTTGGTCTGCAGCAGCCAGCCGATGATGGACGCCTCGCCCGGCCCCCACTTGAGGATCTTGCCGGCGATGTGGATGCCCGCCAGCTTGCCGCTGACCGAGGCCACCAGCAGCACCGCCGCCACGAGGAACACGGCCGAACCGCCCAACGCCCAATTGGTGCGCAGGCCGGTGCTGAGGAAGAACACCGGCATCACCGCCATCAGCACGTTGGCGCGCAGGAAGTCCATCTTCTCCTGGTTGAACCATTCGGCATCCATCACCGCGCCGGCCAGGAAGGCGCCGACCATGAAGTGCAGGCCGGCCCAGTCGGCCGCGAGGGCGCACGCCGCCAGCCAGATGAAGGACACATACCAACGGTCGCGCTCCTCCAGCCGCACCATCATCATGCGGAACAACTTGGTCGCCACCGCGAACACCAGCAGGAAGCCAAGCTGGCGGCCGACGCGGTCCCAGTCCAGCAGGATCACCGCCAGCACGCCCCAGATGGCGATGTCGTCCAGGCTGGCGTAGCGCAGGATGCGCTGGCCGATCGGCTGGCGCAGGATCTCCAGCTTCTCCATCAGCAGGATCAGGATGGGCAGCGCGGTGACGGCGCAGGCCATGCCCACGCCCAGCACGAACTGCCAGTCGTGCGCCTTCGGCCCCATCCAGCCGGCGTAGCCAAGCAGCCCCAGCGCGGCCACGCAACCGAACACCAGCGGCGTGCCCAGCGCCAGGCCGGCGGTGATGGTGCTTTCGCGGCGGTGCTCCCAGGCCTTCTTCAGGTCCAGCTCGATGCCGGCGATCATCACGAAGATCATCACCGCCCACCAGGCGATGCCGTTGAGCGACTGCACCACCTGCGGGTTGAACACGAAACTGTAGTACTCGGGATAGGCGCGGCCCATGATGCCCGGCCCCAGCAGGATGCCGGCGATGATCTGCACCACCACCAGCGGCGCGTAATAGTCCGTGCCGCCAAGGCGCCAGATCAGGTACGGCACGCTAAAGATGATCAGCATCGCGATCAGGAAGATTTCGGTGGTACCCATGTGCATCTTTGTCTCCGGCTATATTTTTGGAATCTGAAAACGATATCATAGAAAATTAATAAAAACTACTTGCGCAGTCAAGTAATTGCGATATACTTGCGCAATCAAGCATTTATCAATAATTAGTTGCTATCGGAGCGCATATGAACGACATTACTCAAGACACCCCTGCCGACATCAGTCCCAGCCTGGAATTCGCGCTGCGGCTGGCGCGCGCGCAGGCCACGCTGGTGCGCCGGCTCGACCAGGTGCTGGGCGGCTACCACGGCATCAGCTTCGGCGACTTCATGCTGCTGCATTACCTGAACCGCGCGCCCGGCGGCCGCCTGCGCCGCGTCGACCTGGCCGAGCGCCAGGGCCTGACCGCGTCCGGCGTCACGCGCACCTTGCTGCCGCTGGAGAAAATCGGCCTGGTCGAGCGCCAGCAGGATCCGCGCGACGCCCGCGTGGCCTACGCCGCCATCACTCCCACCGGCCGAGAGCTGCTCAACAACGCCGTCTCGGTGGCGGAGCAGATCAGCAAGGAACTGCTGCGCAACTGCCCCACCGCGCATTTCGATGAACTGAGCACGGCGCTGGCCCTGATCGCCGGCATGAACGCCACCAACTCCTGAGAGACCGCCACCATGGACGATCCCAAAAAACGGCAACGCGCGGCCCTGATGCGCGACCATAACTTCAAATGGCTGCTGCGCGGCGGTGTGATCTCCATGCTGGGCGACCAGCTGACCATGGTGGCCCTGCCCTGGCTGGTGCTCAAGCTCACCGGCGACACGCTGGCGCTGGGCTTCGTCATCGCGCTGATGAGCATACCGCGCGCGGTCTTCATCCTGATCGGCGGCGCCGTGGTGGACCGCTACTCGCCCAAGCGCGTGCTCATGTTGAGCAAGTACGCCAACGCCCTGCTGCTCGGGGTGTTGACGCTGCTGGTGCTGAACAACCAGCCCACGCTGACGCTGTCGCTGAGCGAATCGCTGACGCTGACCATCGACATGAACGCGCACTTGACGCTGATGGTGATCTACGTGCTGGCCTTCGGCATCGGCCTGGCGCAGGCGTTCGGCATCCCGTCGGGCACCTCGATCATGCCGCAGGCGATCGCCGCCGAACACCTACAGGGCGCCAACGGCGTGTTGATGGGATTGCGCCAGGTGTCGATGCTGATCGGCCCCCTGCTGGCGGCCGGCCTGCTGGCCATCTCCGGCAGCGGCGGCGACGGCGTGGTGGCCGACGCGCGCGGCCTGGCCTTCGCGTTCGGCTTCGACTGCCTCAGCTTCCTGGTCTCGGCGTGGACCTTGTCCAAGGTCGGCATGCTGAAAGCGCCGGAGTACAACGAAGCGCCGCAATCGGTGCTGCGCTCCGTCGGCGCCGGCCTGCTGATGGTGTGGAACGACGTGCCGCTGCGCCTGTGCTTCATCTACTGGGGCACCGTGTCGCTGTTCATCGGCGGCGCGATGCAGGTGGCGCTGCCGGTGCTGGCCAGCGAGAAGCTGCACGGCGCCTCCGCCTTCGGCCTGCTGATGGGCGCCAACGGCGCCGGCACGCTGCTCGGGATGGCCGTGGCGGCGGTGGCCGGCGCGCGCCTGCGCTTCGCCAGCTTCGGCACCGTGCTGCTGGTGGGCGACGCCATCGCCGGCCTGCTGGTGATGCCGCTGGGCGCCGTGCAGGCGCCGTGGCAGGCCTGCGCGCTGATGCTGGCCCTCGGCCTGCTGTCCGGCTACATGCAGATCAACGTCTTCACCTGGATCCAGCGCCGCGTGCCGCCGCACATGATGGGCCGCGCCATGAGCATCTTCATGTTCATCTTCATGGGACTGGCGCCGTTGTCGGCCGCCGGCGCCGGCTGGGTGCTGACCGTGATCACGTTGTCGCAATTGTTCCTCGGCGGTGGCATCATACTGGTGGTGTTCGCGACGCTCGCGTATCTGCTCACGCCGATCCGCAGCATCAGCAGCGACAACGCCCCGCAACCGCAGTAAAAGGAAAAGCGCATGGAAACCAAATGGCTGGAAGACTTCATCTCGCTGGTCGAGACCAATAATTTCAGCCGCTCGGCGGCGCTGCGGCACGTGACGCAGCCCGCCTTCTCGCGCCGCATCCAGTCGCTGGAAAACTGGCTGGGCACGGACCTGATCGACCGCACCTCGTATCCCACGCGCCTGACGCCGGCCGGCATCGTGTTCTACGAACAGGCGCTGGAGATGCTGGCGCAGATCAACGGCGCGCGCGACATGCTGCGCTCCAAGCGCGCCGCCGCGCAGACCAGCATCGACCTGGCGGTGCCGCACACGCTGTCGCTGACCTTCGTGCCGAAATGGCTGACCGCATTGGAGCAGGACTTCGCGCCGATCAGCAGCCGCCTGATGGCGCTCAACGTGCACGACGCGGTGATGCAGCTGGTCGAAGGCGGCTGCGACCTGCTGCTGTGCTACCACCATCCGCGCCAGCCGGTGCAGCTCGACCCGGGCCGCTACGACATACTGGTGATGGGCCGCGAATCGCTGCGCGCCTACGCCCGCTGCGACAAGAACAAGGCGCCGGAATTCACCCTTCCCGGCACCAAGAAGGAGCCGCTGCCGTTTTTATCGTACACGAACAACGCCTACCTGGGCCGCATGGTGGAGCTGATCCTGACCGACGCAAAAACCCCGCTGCACCTGGACCCGCACTACGAGACCGACATGGCCGAGGGCCTGAAGATGATGGCGCTGGAGGGCCGCGGCGTGGCCTTCCTGCCCGAATCGGCGGTCACGCGGGAACTCAAGCAAAAGCAGCTGGCGCGCGCCGACGGCGGCGCCTCGGAGTGGGAAATCGAGATGGAGATCCGCCTGTACCGCGAGCGCCCGTCGGCGCAGCGGCGCGGCAAGGCCATCGTCGAAAGGCTGTGGGAATTCCTTGAACGGCAGCAGAAGGACAGCGGCCGAAAACGCCGCGTCGCAGTCTCGGAAAGGTAAGCGAAAAGATAAGCAAAAAACCGGCCGCGTCATAACTATGCATTTTTTGCATAGCCGAATGCGCATACAGCATTGGCCCGTTTTCAGTCTCCCGTCCTATGATTCGACCCACTTGAAGAGCGCCACGAGCGGACTTCAGCCACGAATTCCAAACGGAGACTTGAGCATGACCACTGTACAAGCACACACCCTGCCTTCCTACCTCAATCCAGAAGACCTCGGCCCTTGGGGCGTCTACCTGCAGCAGATCGACCGCGTTACCCCGCACCTGGGCAACCTGTCGCGCTGGGTCGAAACCCTGAAGCGCCCGAAGCGCATCCTGACCGTCGACGTACCGATCGAGCGCGATGACGGCTCCATCGCCCACTACGAAGGCTACCGCGTCCAGCACAACATGTCGCGCGGCCCAGGTAAAGGCGGCGTGCGCTTCCACCAGGACGTGACCCTGTCCGAAGTGATGGCGCTGTCGGCATGGATGACCGTTAAAAACGCGGCCGTCAACGTCCCATACGGCGGCGCCAAGGGCGGCATCCGCGTCGATCCGAAGACCCTGTCGCGCGGCGAACTGCAACGCCTGACCCGCCGCTACACCAGCGAAATCTCGCTGATCATCGGACCAAACAAGGACATCCCGGCACCGGACGTCAACACCAACGAACAGGTGATGGCATGGATGATGGACTCCTACGCCATGATCGAAGGTAACCTGTCGACCGGCGTCGTCACCGGCAAGCCAATCTCGCTGGGCGGCTCGCTGGGCCGCCGCGAAGCGACCGGCCGCGGCGTGTTCGTGGTGGGCCGCGAAGCCGCCGCCAAGCGCGGTGTGGCGATCGAAGGCGCTCGTGTGGCGATCCAGGGCTTCGGCAATGTCGGCGGCGTGGCAGCGACCATGTTCGCGGAAGCCGGCTCCAAAGTCATCGCCGTGCAGGATCACACCGGCACCGTGGTTCATCAAGGTGGCCTGGACGTGGCACGTCTGCACCAGCACGTGGCCGAATGCGGCAGCGTGACCGGTTTCGCCGGCGCCGAAGCCTTCCTGGACCGCGACGCGTTCTGGGGCATCGAGTCCGACATCCTGATTCCGGCGGCGCTGGAACAGCAGATCACCGCCGCCAACGCGCCGCTGATCCGCACCAAGATCATCCTGGAAGGCGCCAACGGCCCGACCACTCCGGAAGCGGACGACATCCTGACCGACAAGGACGTGCTGATCGTGCCGGACGTGCTGGCCAACGCCGGCGGCGTGACCGTGTCGTACTTCGAATGGGTGCAGGACTTCTCCAGCTTCTTCTGGAGCGAGGACGAGATCAACGCCCGCCTGACCCGCATCATGCAGGACGCCTTCAACGCCGTATGGACGGTGTCGCAGGAGAAGAAAGTAACGCTGCGTACCGCCACCTTCATCCTGGCGTGCACCCGCGTGCTGCAGGCCCGCGAAGTACGCGGCCTGTATCCATGATCGACTGATCCCCAGCAGTTTGCGCCTGCACCGGCTTTTGCCCGTGCGGGCGTTTTTCGCATTCAGAGCCAACAAAATAACGAGGACACCATGAGCACCATCGAACAAAAAGCGCTGGCTTACCACCGCGCCGGCAGCGCCGGCAAGATCGCCATCGAAGTGACCAAGAGCGTCGCCACCCAGGAAGACCTGGCGCTGGCGTACTCGCCTGGCGTGGCCGCGCCGTGCGTGGAAATCCAGCGCGAGCCGGCCAAGGCCTACGAGTACACGGCCAAGGGCAACTTGGTGGGCGTGATCACCAACGGCACGGCGGTGCTCGGCCTGGGCAACATCGGCGCGCTGGCCGGCAAGCCTGTGATGGAAGGCAAAGTGGTGCTGTTCAAAAAATTCGCCGGCATCGACGCCTTCGACATCGAGATCGATGAAACCGATCCCGATAAGCTGATCGACATCATCGCCGCGCTGCATCCGACCTTCGGCGGCATCAACCTGGAAGACATCAAGGCGCCGGAGTGCTTCTACATCGAGCGCAAGCTGCGCGAGCGCCTGTCGATCCCGGTGTTCCATGACGACCAGCACGGCACCGCCATCGTGGTCGGCGCCGGCATGCTGAACGCGATCGAGATGACCGGCCGCGATATCTCCAGCGTGAAGATCGTCTGCTCCGGCGCCGGCGCGGCGGCCATCGCCTGCCTGGAACTGCTGGTGGACCTGGGCGCGAGCCGTCGCAACATCTTCGTCTGCGACAGCAAGGGCGTGCTGACCACGGCGCGCGCGCTGGACGGCGAAAAAGCCGCATGGGCGCAGGACACCAGCGCCAGCAAGCTGTCCGAGGTGATGGACGGTGCGGACGTATTCCTCGGCGTGTCCGGTCCCGGCGTGCTGTCGCCGATGGACATCCAGCGCATGAAGCCCCATCCCATCGTCTTCACGCTGGCCAATCCGGAGCCGGAGCTGCGTCCGGAACTGGTGCGCGAAGTGGCGCCGGACGCCATCATCGCCACCGGCCGTTCGGATTATCCGAACCAGATCAACAACGCGCTGTGCTTCCCTTACCTGTTCCGCGCGGCGCTGGACTGCGGCGCCTCGACCATCAATCAGGAAATGAAGCGCGCCTGCGTGGTGGCACTGGCCGACATCGCGCGCAGCGACGCCCGCTTCGGCAAGGACTACGTGGTGCCTGGCCTGCTGGATCCGCGCCTGCTGGGCGGCGTCACGCCGAAGATCGCCAGCGCCGCCTGGCGCAGCGGCGTCGCCCGCAAGGAGCTGGTCGAACTGGAATACGCCGAAGACCTGCGCGACCTGGCGGAATCGCTGATCTAAGCAAACCGGCGGCGCGCCAAGGCTCACGCCATCTTGACGTTGAAGCCTTCCGCGTCCGCCGGCGGCACGAAATACTGGGTAATCAAATCGAACTCCGCCTCGCTCGTGCTGAACTGGTGAGCGCCCTCCTCATTGCGGAGCTTCAGCCGCCGCTTGCACTCTTCATCGCTTACGTCCAGATAATGCAGGCAATGCGCGGCCGAGGTCCCGGTGAGCAGGGACTTCATCCAGCCGCGCGTCGCGACCGTATTCGCGGGGAAGTCCAACACCACCGAACTGCCGGCGGCCAGAATGTTCTGGATCAAGCCGTGCAAGGCGCCGCGCAGCTTTGTCGTGCAGCGGACGTAATCGACCAGCGACTTGATCTCGCCCGGATACAGGGCTGCCAGCAGCTTGTCCTCGCTGATCAGCACTGTATTCGGCCGGCTCGCCAGCTCGCGGGTCAGCGTGGATTTACCGGCCGCGATCTTCCCGCAGACGAGATGCAGCGTAGGAACGTTGGCTACTTCGGGGACTTCTGTTTTCATCGGACTCTCCTTGGCTAAAAACCCCCGGAAACCAGATTCCCAAAAAAGAAACCCGCCTCCAGGGCGGGCTTCTTCCTTGCTGCAAAAAGCTAACCCGCCATCGGAATAATGGCGGCAATAATCGCAAGCTTCGAATATTGGCGTTTAGTCAGCATCATGCGTCGAGCATCGCATAGCTTTTCAACCATGTCAACCTGAGGCAGCGCTGACATAAATGGCTCAATTGCGCTTAAGCCTCATCATCACCAGGCGATGCTCGTCGCCGACCAGCAGCACGCCATGATCGTCAAACATCAATTGCCGTATAACCGCGGTGCCGCCAAACTCGGTGTCGGTGCCCGTCAGCTTGATGCGCAGGATGGTCGACTTCTGCGCCGACAGCGCCGCCGTGCCGACGCCGTAATCGCCCAGCACCAGCAAATCGCCCACCGGATCGCCGACGTTGTAGGAACCAACCACCACATCGGCCAGCAGCAGGCTGCCCTTGTAGAGATGCGCATCGAGATCGGGCGAACGGCCGCTGCCGGCCCACTTGCTGGACAAGGTTTCCTGTCCCAGGTCGGTGCGGTCGGCCGGCAGCACCGCGATGCCGGATTTGTCGAGCGCCACGCCCATCACGCCGCCGGGACTGGAGAGCGAGGCCTTGCCGTTCCAAAGCACGCCCATTTTGCCGCTGGTGTCCAGCGCGATCGGATACGGCAACGCTCCGTTGGTGCCCAGCGAATGCACGATGGGCGCGCCCAATCCCTTGGGCCACATGGCGACCATCGCACCGCCGCCTTCCAGCCAGGAGGACAGCACCACGCCGGCCGACGCGGCCACGCGCGGATGCAGCGCCGACGTCGATATCTCGAACGGTGGCGTCAACTGCCGGCCGTCGAAATCGAATTTGCACAGCTTGAGCAGGTACTGCGTCTTGTCGGTGACCGGCAGCAGCGAAAAGGTGGTGACCAGCCAGAAGCCGTTGCCGTCCACCGCGCCGCTGCTTTCGGCCGCAGCCAGCTCGGTGGTCGACGTGGGCGCCACCGCCGGATACAGGTCGATGGCGCCGCCGATCTGCTTCGCCTGCGCGTCGAAGTGCAGCAGCTTGGCGCCGGGGCCGGACTGCAGCATCACAAAGCCGTCCGGCGACGGCAGCATCTGCCACTCGCCCAGGTAGCCGGCGGCCAGCGTGAAGCCGTAATCGATGCTGGACACCAGCGCGCCGTCCTTGTCCAGCACACTCAATCGGGTGCGCGGATGCACCTGGTTGCCGTTCTGGATAACGGTCGTATCGGAGAACGAGCGCACCACGATATGGTCGCCCACGATCAGCGCGTCGCCCATGCCTTTCAGCGCGGCGCCTCCAGGCAGCGTAAGGGTCTGCCGGGCGCCATCAACGTCGATAAGGGTGGAGGTGTCGGGCGTGGTGCCGGTGAAGGTGGCGGCCGTGGCGTCAGGCTTCGCCGTGGTGCCGGAAGAACCGCCACCACCGCATGCGCTCAACGCGGCGGCCAGCGCCAGCAGGGCCAGATGGCGGGGGAAGGCTTGAAAACGCATACTGGCTCACAGTGCACTGTCTGAAAGCGAAAAGTATATAGAAAAACAATCCCCTCCCTATACCATCCGCGCCACAACAGCATGGCCCCGCGAGCCAGCGGGATGACCCTGCAAGCCTTTATTTGCGGATGACTTCTCCGCCTTTCATGACAAAGGTCACCTTGGTCAGTTCTGTCGCGTTCTCCGCCGGATCGCCCTTGACCGCGATGATATCGGCGAACTTGCCGGCGGTGAGTGAGCCCACGCGGTCCTTCCAGCCCAGCAGGTCCGCCGCGTTGATGGTGGCCGCCTGGATCGCCTGCATCGACGTCATGCCGTACTTGATCATGTAGGCGAACTGCTTCGCGTTGTCGCCGTGCGGATAAACGCCGGAGTCTGTGCCGAAGGCCATCTTCGCGCCGCCGTTGAGGGCCTTGCGGAAATTATCGCGCTGGATCTGGCCGACCACCTTCTCCTTGGCGATCGACTCCGGCAGCATGCCGGCCTTCTCGCCTTCCTGCAGGATAAAGTCGTCGTTGTAGATGTCCATCACCAGGTAGGTGCCCTTCTCGCGCGCCAGCTTGATGCCCTCGTCGTCGATCAGGCTTGCGTGCTCGATCGAATCGACGCCGGCCAGGATCGCATCGCGGATGCTGCTGGCGCCGTGCGCGTGCGCCGCCACCTTTCGGCCCAGCTTATGCGCCTCGCCGACGATGGCCTGCATCTCCTCCAGCGTGTACTGCTGCGCGCCCGGCTCGTCGCCCTTGGACAGCACGCCGCCCGAGGCGCAGATCTTGATCACGTCGGCGCCGTACTTGGCCATCTCGCGCACCTTGGCGCGCGCCTCCCACGGGCCGTCGGCCACGCCACGGCTGGTGAACTTCATATCCGGCGGCAGCAGGTTCTCGTCGCAGTGGCCGCCCTGGATGCCGATGGCGTAACCGGCGGTGCGCATGCGCGGGCCGATGAAATCGCCGTCGTTGATGGCGTCGCGCAGCGCCACGTCGCCGAAGCCGCTCGCGCCGACATTGCGCACGGTGGTGAAGCCCGCCTCCAGCGTCTTGCGCGCGGCGCGCACGCCGTACAACGCGGCTCGCGTATCGGACACGCCCAGCGCGTTGTAGCCGCCCAGGTAAGGGTCGCCGGTCAGATGGGTGTGCATGTCGATCAGGCCTGGCAGCACGGTCTGCGACGACAAGTCGATCAACTGCGCGCCCGACGGCACCTTGGCCGAGGCGCTGGGGCCGACGGAGGTAATGCGCTCGCCGGTGATGACGATGGTCTGGTCCTTGAGCACCGTGCCGGCGACCACGTCGACCAGGCGGCCGGCGCGTATCGCCACCACTTTGCCGGCATCGGCGAACGACGGCGCGGCCGCGCCCAGGGTGGCCGCGACGGTGGCGGAGATCAGTAGATGCTTGAATTTCATGGAGTTCCCGAAAAGAGTCTGCTTGTTGTTGATCTTATCCCGGCCACGCACAGGTGCGGAACCCGGCGAAGATGTCGTCGCGCTCGGGCAGGAAGAAATTGCGGAAGCGCGGACTGACGAAACGTGACGGCGTGGCGAACGACGCGCCGCGCAAGGTTTGATGCGTAGAGAACCACGGCGCCGAATATTCTCGATAGCGGTCCGCCTCGAAGTCTGGGTAGGCATCGAACGGCGACGCGGTCCACTCCCACAGCTGGCCCCAGCGGAACGCCGGATGGCCGGACAGCGCGGCATACTCCCACTCAGCCTCGGTCGGCAGGCGGCGGCCGGCCCAGGAGCAGTAAGCCTGCGCCTCGTACAGGTTCAAATGCCGCACCGGCTCCGCGCCGGCCAGCGTCGCGGGCTGGCCGAAGCGCACCGTGCGCCATTGGCCGCCGTCGCGCTGCCAGTAGCGCGGCGCCGAGCGCTCCTGGCGCATCAGCCAATCGGCGCCGGCGCCGCTCCAGAACTGGCGGTTGTCGTAGCCGCCGTCGCCGATAAAATCGACATACTGCGCATTCGTCACCAGCGTGCTGTCGATGGTGAACGGCGCCACGCGGAAGGCATGCGTCTGGCGCTCGTTATCGAACACGAAGCCATTGCCCTCGGCGCTGCCCAGCTGGATGGTCCTGCCGGGGAAGCTGATCTCCGACGGCGCATACAGCTGCTGGCCGTTGTTCGTGGCCCGCTCCGGCGCGGGCAAGCCCAGGGTCTGCAAGGTGTAGAGCAGCGCCTCGCCGTGCATGTCCTCGTGCGCCAGCGCCAACCGGTAAGGGTACAGCGCCGCGTCGTCGTTCGGTTCGCGCGACAGCTTGTCGAGCACACGGTCCAGCACTTCGTGGCAGTAGGTCTTCAGCGCGCCGGTGCTTGGCAGGTCCAGCGTCCAGCGGCTGCGGTGCGGCACGCGCGCCGAATCGAACCAGTCGTCGCCCTTGGTCAGCAGGCAGTTCCCGTGGGCGTCGGCCGGGTGGCTGGAATCGGCCGAGCGCAGGATGAACCATTCGGCAAACCAGGCGGTGTGGCCCAGCTCCCACAACGGCGGATTGACGATGCGCAGCTGCGGCACGCGCTCCGCCACGTCCATGCCGGCGGCGGCGAAGCAGTCGAACAGCGACAGCGTATAATCCCGCGCATGCTGCAGCGCCTGCGCCAACTGCTGCGGCGAGGCGGTCCTGAACGAAGTTGGGTTGGAAGTCATGGGCCGATTGTAACGATTTTTAGCCAAAACACCAGTGAGCGCACCCCATATCTGGATCGTCAGCCCGGCCTCGGCACGGGCCAACAACGGCAACTGGCAGAGCGCCAGCCGCTGGGCGCGTTTTCTGCGCACACGCTATCGGGTATCGATTTCACAACAATGGCCCGACTCCGGCCCCGCCGCGGCGCCGGACCTGCTGATCGCGCTGCATGCACGCCGCTCCGCGCCGTCGCTCGACGCGTACGCGCGCGCCCATCCGCAGCGGCCATCGATCCTGCTGTTGACCGGGACCGACCTGTATCGCGACATCCAGACCGATGCCAGCGCCCAGCAGGCGCTGCGCCAGGCCAGCGCGCTGGTGCTGCTGCAACCGGCGGGCATGGACGCCCTGCCCGCGCCGCTGCGCGCCAAGGCCAGCGTGATCTTCCAGTCGGCGCCCACACTGCGGCCCGCGCGCCCTATCAACAAAAGGCACATGGACATCAGCATGGTCGGCCACCTTCGCTCCGAAAAAGATCCGCTGACCTTCATGCGCGCCGCCGCGCTGGTCACGGCGCCCAGGGCGCGCCTGGTCCACATCGGCGGCGCGCTGGAACCGGCGCTGGAGCAGGCCGCGCTGGCGACAGCCGCCGCCCATCCGCGCTACCGGTGGCTGGGCGCCCTGCCGCATGCGGCCACGCGACAGCACCTCAAGCGCAGCGCCCTGATGGCGATCACCTCGCACATGGAGGGTGGCGCCAACGTCATCATCGAAGCGATTTGCAGCGGCGTGCCGGTGCTGGCGAGCGACATCAGCGGCAACCGCGGCATGCTGGGCGACGACTACGCCGGCTACTTCCCGGCCGGCGACGCCGCCGCGCTGGCACGCCTGATCGACCGCGCGCTGGCCGAACCGGACTTCCTTGCCCTGCTGCGCGCCCAGTGCGACGCGCGGGCGCCCCTCTTCGCTCCAGCGGCCGAGCAGGCAGCTTTGCTGGAGTTGGTGGATAATCTGCTGCACAAGTCTAAACAAGGAACGACATCATGAGCAATGACCCAATCAAACTGACCTCCTTCTCCCATGGCGGCGGCTGCGGCTGCAAGATCGCGCCGGGCGTGCTGTCCGAGATCCTGAAAAATTCGTCCGGCTTCCCGGTGCCGAAGGAGCTGATGGTCGGCATCGAGACCGCCGACGACGCCGCCGTCTACAAACTCAATGACGAGCAGGCGCTGATCGCCACCACCGACTTCTTCATGCCCATCGTCGACGACCCGTTCGACTTCGGCCGCATCGCCGCCACCAACGCCATCTCCGACGTCTACGCCATGGGCGGAACGCCGATCATGGCGCTGGCCCTGGTCGGCATGCCGATCAACAAACTGCCGCTGGAAACCATCGGCCAGATCATCAAGGGCGGCGAATCGATCTGCGCCGAAGCCGGCATCCCCATCGCCGGCGGCCACACCATCGACTCGGTCGAACCGATCTACGGCCTGGTGGTGCTGGGCCTCGTCCACCCATCGAAGGTGAAGCGCAACGCCGACGCCAAGGCCGGCGACGTGCTGGTGCTGGGCAAACCGCTGGGCGTGGGCGTGCTGTCGGCCGCGCTGAAGAAGGACAAGCTGGACGCCGCCGGCTACCAGGCGATGATCGCCAACACCACCAAGCTCAATAAGCCAGGCAAGGCGCTGTCGGAGATGGCGGGCGTGCACGCGCTGACCGACGTCACCGGCTTCGGCCTGCTGGGCCACCTGCTGGAACTGGCGCGCGGCGCCAAGCTCACGGCGCATCTCGACATGGCCAAAATCCCGCTGCTGCCGGGCGTCGAGCAACTGGCGCACGACGGCTACTTCACCGGCGCCTCAGGCCGCAATTGGGACGCCTACGGCAAGGATGTGGAGCTGTCGCCGACGGTGTCGCAGGCGCAGCACATGCTGCTGACCGATCCGCAAACATCCGGCGGGCTGCTGGTGTCGTGCGACGCCGGCAGCGTCGACGAGGTGCTGGAGCTGTTCCGCCGCGAAGGCTTCGGCGAAGCGGCCGTCATCGGCCGCATGGCCGACGGCGCGGCGCGCGTGACGGTCGCCTGACCTGCGCCCGATGCGCTACCACCTCCTCCTGCCGGCCTTGTTCTGCGCGCTGGCCGCCAGCGCGCAGGCGGTCGAACCGGACGTTGTCCACTTCCCTGGCAAAACAGGAACGCTGGGCGGTGAGCTGTACAAGCCATCGGGCGACGGCCCCTTCCCCGTGCTGCTGTATAACCACGGCAGCGCGGGGGGCATGTTGAACAGCCAGGCCGCCAAGATCATCGGGCCGTTGTTCGCCTCGCGGGGCTGGGTCTTCTTCATGCCCTACCGGCGCGGCCAGGGCTCCAGCGCCGATGCCGGCCCTTACATCGGCGACGAGATCAAGGCCGCCACCGCGCGCGGCGGCATGCAGGAAGGTTCGCGCACGATGACCCGCCTGCTCAGCACCGACCATCTCGACGACCAGCTGGCGGCACTGGCATGGATACAATCGCAGCCCTACTCACAAGGAAAACCGGTGGCCGTCGCCGGCAATTCCTTCGGCGGAGTGGAGGCGGTGCTGGGCGCCGCCAAGGCGCCCTACTGCGCGGCCGTCGTCGCCTCCGGCGGCGCCGAAAGCTGGTCGCAATCGCCCGAGCTTCAGGAGGTGATGAAGTCGGCCGCCCGCAACGCCGCCAGTCCGATGATGTTCTTCCAGGCCGCGAACGATTTCAATCTGGAGCCCAGCCAGGTGTTATCCGCCGAGCGCTCGAAAACCGGAAAAACCAGCGTGGTCAAAACCTACGGCGCCTTTGGCAAAAGCGCCGCGGATGGCCACAGCTTCGCTTATCGTGGTGCTGACATATGGTTCGCCGACGTGTTCAACTTCATTGACCAAAACTGCAGGTAAACGCCTAATCAGCTTACCATCCGGGCCGACAAGGCTGCGCCGCGCCTCAACAGAAAGGCGCGCAGCAGGCTCGGATACTCCGCCGGCACCGCTTGCCGCACGGACGGCCGTGCGGCAAGCGCGGCGCGCCATGCCGCGGTGCGCGGCAGTCCGGCCAGCATGCCGAAATCCGCGATCGTGTCGAACACGTCGATATAACGGAACACCGGGCCGAAGACCGCGTCGACCATGCCGAATTGCCCACCCATGAAGTAAGGCCCTTCCCCCAGCGCTGCCTCCACCCGCTTGAAGCGTGCATGGATCTCGCCGGCCTTGGCGGCCAGCGCCTGCTGATCAGCGGCGTTATAAAATCCGCCGATCAGATTCAATAGCGTCGATCCGAACTCCATCCACGACCGCTGCTGCGCGCGCAGCAAGGCGTCGGCCGGATGCAGGCGCGGGACGTGCGTCTCGTCCAGATACTCGCAGATCACCGCCGATTCGAACAACGCCGCGCCGCCAGTCAGCAGCACCGGCGTTTTCCCCAGCGGCGAAACGGCCAGGAACCAATCCGGCTTTGCCGCCAGGTCGATATCGCGCCGTTCGTAGGGAACGCCCTTCTCGGCCAGCACTATCGCCGCCCGCTGCACGTATGGGCACAAGGGATGGCTGACCAGCACCGTATCCATTTTTTACTCCTCTCTGAAAGTCGATGGCGTTAATATACGATTTCGGACATGCAACGAAAATAGGCGATCACGCAGATGGGCTATGCAAAACCGCAATACAGACTGAGCTCGCAAGATCTGGAAATCATCCTCGCGCTGGTACGCGGAGGCACGCTGGCGGATGCCGGCGAGCGGCTGGCGGTCGATCCGTCCACCGTATTCCGTTCGGTGCAGCGGATGGAGAAAGGCTTGGGCACGCGCCTGTTCGAACGTTCGCGCCTGGGATATCAGCCGTCGGAGCTGGCGCAATCGCTGGCGCGGCACGGTGAACTGGTGGAAGCGCAACTGGACGCGGCGCGCTCGGCGGCACTGCAAAACCCCGATCAGGTGGAGGGCACGGTCCGTATCACCAGCACCGACACGATATTGCACGCGCTGGTCGCCCCGGCGCTGCGCGATCTGCAGGCCAGCCATCCGCTGCTAACCTACGAGCTGGATGCCGGCAACAAGCTGGCGGACCTGAGCCGCCACGAGGCCGACATCGCGGTGCGCGCCACCAGCCGGCCGCCGGCGCACCTGGTCGGAAAACACATAGGCCCGATCCGCGTCGCGCTGTTCGCCGCGCGCGGTGGAAAATGGAAGAAGGCCAATGCCGGCAAGGCGCCGTGGATCGCGCCGGACGACGCGCTACCAGAACATCCATCGGTCATCTGGCGCAAGAAAAATTATCCGAAGGTGACGCCGCAATTCCGCGTCAACAGCATCCTGAGCGTGGCCGAAATGGTGGCGCTGGGACTGGGCGTCGGCATACTGCCGCTGTTCCTGGCGCGGCAACGCAGCGACCTCGCGCAACTGGGCAGCACGCTGGATGAAGCGAAAACCGAGCTATGGCTGCTCACCCACGTCGAGTCGCGCCACCTGCGGCGCGTCTCGACGGTGTTCGGCCATCTGTCCAGCACACTGGTGCTGGATTGAAGAGCATTCCGGTGAAAGCCGTCGGCGATTGCCGTGGCCTCCGCCGCGATCTGCGCTAAAGTAGATTCATTATCAACCACAGAAGGAAGATCATGCTGGTCACTACTACAGAAAACATCGCGGGTTATCGGGTACTGGAAGTGAAGGGACAGGTGTTCGGCGTGGTCGTGCGCAGCCGGGGTTTGGCGGGCAATCTGATGGCCGGGCTGCGCTCCATCTTCGGCGGCGAGATCCTGGAATACACCGCGCTGCTAGAGGAAACGCGACGCCATGCGCTCGACCGCATGGTCAAGAACGCGCAGCAGATGGGCGGCAACGCGGTCGTCATGATGCGCTTCGATTCCTCCGAGATGGGCCAGACCATGAGCGAGATCGTCGCCTACGGCACGGTCGTCGTGGTCGAGAAAGCCTGACATGCTGCGCAACGCGATACTCGTCATCGCGCTGCTGGTCGCCGGTGGCGGCGCGATCGCCCTGGCGACCGGCCACTCCGAGGCGATGCCCGCGGCGATCTGGGGCGGCATCCTTACGGTGGCGGTGCTGTTCGAACGCTGGCGCTATCAACCGCCGCCAGCCACCGGCGGCAACTGGCAGCCCACGGGCGAGCAGTTCATCGACCCGGAGTCCGGCGCGGCGATGGAGGTCCTGTACGATCCGGGCACCGGCGAGCGACGTTATGTCGCCAAGGCCGGCAAGCCGTAACGCCTATCGGAGCGCCTCCAGCACCGGGCCCAGGGCGGCGATCAACGGCGCCGGCGACCATGCCGCCCAGATAGCCGCTATCGGTGGTGGACGGCGTATTCAGGTCGGCATGCGCGTCGAACCACACCACGCATGCATCCGGACGATGGCGTGCCACCACCGGCAGCGTCGCCAGCGAGGCGGCGCAGCGGCTCGACGCCGTCAGCGGCTTCGCGCGCCGGGCCAGCACCTGGTCGAGCTGCGCGGCCAATGCGCGCAAGGCCGGCATGGCGGCGTCCAACTCCGCCCGCCAGCCCAGGTTCAACGCCGGCGCCGGCGTGCCGACTACCACGACCCCAGCGCCCAGACGCTCCGACAGCACGGCCGCCAGCGACTTCGCACCGGGAATCGCCAGGTTATTGTGGTCGCCCACACGCCCCTGAAATAATGTAATCGCCACCTCGCTCATTTACCACCTCCTCAAAGACTGCGACTGTAGCCGCCCCAGGATAGACTGGGGCTAGTCCGCTGGGCGCAGTATGGATGGGTCACCGCTCAGTGCAAACGGCACGGCTCTGGCCCATCGGTTCGACGACAACGAGAACGTCAGCGCGCGCACCTGGTGGTACCAGCCGGCCGGCACGTACAGCATGTCGCCCGGATTGACGATGACTTCGACCGTGGGGCCTGGCGCGCGAGGGGGAACTTCTCGTAGTCCGGCGCCTCGGGGTCGAACGGGGAGCCGAACAGGATGGCGTTGGCCTCGTTCGGATACAGGAACTCGTCGTGGTGCGGCGGCGCCAGGAAGATGCGCTTGGTGCCCCAGATCTGCGCGAAGATATTGTCGTCGTAGTCGCAATGCAGCGGCGTCACCGTGCCCGCGGGGCCGAGCCAGAAGCGCGGCGGGCCCATTTTGTCGAAGTACGTGGGCCAGTGACAAAGGCGGTTCAGCTCACGCAGCTCCAGGTTGCCCAGGTACGGCGGCAGGTCGTGCGTGCCGGCGGCCACCAGTTCCAGGTACTCCAGCATCGACATGTCCTGCATCGCGCGGTCGGGCGCGAACGCGGTGTTGATGTAGTCGCCCACCCGCGCGCGCACCGGCAGGTGGCTGTACTGCGCGCGCAGCGATTCCGGCGTCAGGGCGCACAACGGCCAGCGGCTGGCCGCGCCGGCCATCAGGAACGGCAGCCCGTCCGCCGCCCGTTTGCGAAAGGCGGCGGCATCGAGCGCGCGGATGCGCGGTATCTCCGCGATAGGCGGCAGTTCGCGCGAAGCGCGCTTGATCGCCTCGCGCATCTCGGGGATCGAGGTGACGCCGCGAACCTGCGCGTCCTTGCGCTCACGCGCCAGCTTCTGCGCCGCGGGGTCGGCGGACCAGGCGGACTCCGACTCCTGCCGGGTCGGCGGCAGGCGCAATGCGCGCGGCGCTTCCGCCGGCTTCTTCTCTTTCGACATATCCCGAACTAAAATTTTTTTAAGGGCGATAGTATAACTGGTCGCTCTCAAAACAGTTCGTCAAGCTGTTCGAAGAAAAGGCGTTTGGCCGGCGCGTCTTGCCGGTCCAGTTCCTTCAGAAAGGAGGCCGCCGCGCGCTCGGACACGTCTTCAAGCAGGTTGCGGTGAACGAAGGCGATGTCGAGCCAGCGGTCAGCCTTCCCTCCACGCCCCCAGTCGATGAAATGCAACCGTTCGCCCGCGTCGACAAACACATTGCTGTCGCCCAGATCGCCGTGCGAGAACACCAGGTCCTCGGCAGGCGCCGTCGCGCGCAGGTGATGCAGCAGGTCCTGCGGCGTGCTCAAACCGGGCCATTGTTCCAGGTCGCAGTCTTCGTCGATGAGGCCTTCGCACATCAGGTATTCCAGTTCCCGCAGCCGCATCGCCGCGCCGGCATCGAACGGACAATCGGCAGCAGGCAGCGACTGCACTTGACGCAGCGCCTCGCGGAACAAGCCCGTCACCGGTTTGCCGGCGGCGACCAGCGACGACAGCGGCACTCCCGGCACGGCGCGCGTGATCATGCACTCCCCATCGCCGTTTTGCGCGGCGAGGACCACCTCCGGAACGCTTAACCGCCCCGAAAGCCAGTCCAGCACACTCGCCTCGCGCATGACGCTATAAGTGGTGCCGGCATAGATCGCGGGCGAGGTCTTGAGAAAAAAGACATCGCTGCCGCGCTGGAAGCGATGGACCTCGCATGGCGATTCGCCAACTTCGTCCCGCTGCAGCGGCGCGTCGCCGATAAAGCTTTTCACTGCGGGAGGCAGCTTTAAAAACGATGGTACGTTCACTGATTCCTCTTCAAATTTGTCGATAAAACTGAAGGCCATTACCGTCCAGGTCACGCACATGGAACTCCCTGGTTCCCCACGGCGTGTCGCCAGGCCGGCACCACGGGCCGGAGCCCGACGCCGGAATGGCTCCGCTTCGCAGGAATTCGGCATACGCCCGCTCCACATCGCTCACATAAAAGCGGTAGACCGGGCGGTCCAGCACATGGTCCCAATGCGACGCATCCTGCCACTGCAGCTGGAGCTCCAGGCCATCGCGCGCCACCGCCGCATATCTGGGGCCGTCCGCCTGGTCCCTGAACACCTCGACGAAACCCAGCTTTTCATAGAACGCCAGCGATGCGGCGACATCACGCGACATCAGCACCGGTATCACCGCCTCGATGAGTTTTTCCATTCCATCCTCCGTTTAGCGCATCGGCGCGCAGATGACAAAAAGACCATGGCGCCACATAATCATTGTAACAAGATCAAATCTCCTTGACAGTCACGCCGTCGATCTCGTACATTAAAGGCCATGACCTCGCATCTGCACCTATCCGCTTTCCTGCTATCGCCTACCAGCGCCCTATCGCTGGCAGCGCGCCTACTAGCACGCGCCTAATCCGCGTTCCAGCTGTACCCTGTGCCGGCCATAAGCCGCACCTGTCTACAAATCCCAGGAAAGTTTGCACCGATGTTCCCAGCCCTGTCGCTACTGCTAAAACTACCGATCGGTTGCCGAGCCTAGTATCCCGTGGCCGCGCGGCAGCCCTTCGCCACAACAGTGCGCCAACACCGATTCGTCGGACCGTGGCATCCGCAGTTCCCCATTTGAGACCAGGAGTACCCCATGATGTTGCAGAACCCAGCAGCGAAGTACCGCGCCTTCCCACCTGTCCAATTGTCCGACCGCCAGTGGCCGAACAACGTCATCTCCAAACCGCCGATCTGGATGAGCACCGATCTGCGCGATGGCAACCAGGCCCTGATCGAGCCAATGAGCGCCGAGAAAAAGCTGCGCTTCTTCGAACTGCTGGTGAAGATCGGCCTCAAGGAAATCGAAGTGGGCTTCCCTTCCGCCTCGCAGACCGACTTCGATTTCGTGCGCAAGCTGGTCGAGGAAAACCGCATCCCCGACGACGTCACCATCATCGTACTGACCCAGTCGCGCGATGAGCTGATCCGCCGCACGGTGGAATCGGCGGCCGGCGCCAAGCGCGCCATCGTCCACTTGTATAACTCGGTGGCGCCGGTGTTCCGCAAAGTGGTGTTCGGCATGTCGCGCGAAGAGATCACCAACATCGCCACCACCGGCACCAGGCTGGTGAAGGAGTTGATCAAGCAGCACCCGCAGACCGAATGGGGCTTCGAGTACACGCCTGAATCGTTCTCCACCACCGAACTCGATTTCTCCAAGCATATCTGCGACGCCGTCACCGCGATCTGGGAACCGACCCCGAACAACAAGATGATCATCAACCTGCCGTCGACGGTGGAGTGCAGCACGCCCAACGTCTACGCCGACCAGATCGAATGGATGTCGCGCAAGCTGGCCCGCCGCGATTCGCTGATCATCAGCGTCCACCCGCACAACGACCGCGGCACCGCCGTGGCCTCGGCCGAAATGGCCGTGATGGCCGGCGCCGACCGCGTCGAGGGCTGCCTGTTCGGCAACGGCGAACGCACCGGCAACGTCGACCTGGTCACGCTGGCCTTGAACCTGTACACGCAAGGCGTGCATCCGGGCCTGGACTTCTCCGACATCGACGAAGTGCGCAAGTGCGTCGAAGAGTGCAACCAGCTGCCGGTGCACCCGCGCCATCCATACGTCGGCGACCTGGTGTTCACCGCATTCTCCGGCTCGCACCAGGACGCGATCAAGAAGGGCTTCGCACAGCAGAACGAAGGCGCGCTGTGGGAGATCCCTTACTTGCCGATCGACCCGCAGGACCTGGGCCGCAGCTACGACGCCGTCATCCGCGTCAACAGCCAGTCCGGCAAGGGCGGCATGGCTTACCTGTTGGAGCAGGACTACGGCCTGGTGCTGCCGCGCCGCTTGCAGATTGAATTCAGCCGCGCCGTGCAGGCGGTGGCCGATTCCACCGGCCTGGAAATCACCGCCGACGGCATCTACGACATCTTCAGCAAGGAGTACTTCGAGCAGGCCACCCCGTACGCCTACAACGCGCACAAGATGATCGAAGACACCAGCAGCGACGAGCCGGTGCAGATCGATATCGCCCTCACCCACCGCAAGGCGCCATTGGCGCTGCAGGGTGGCGGCAACGGCCCTATCGACGCCTTCGTCAACGCGCTGGGCCTCGACATCAAACTGATGGACTACCATGAGCATTCGATCGGCTCGGGCGCCAACGCCAAGGCGGCCTGCTACGTCGAACTGCGCCTGGCCAACGGCCCGACGCTGTTCGGCGCCGCCATCGACAGCAACATCGTCACGGCCTCGTTCAAGGCGGTGCTGAGCGCCGTCAACCGCCAGCTGCGGCAGCAGGAAACCGCCGCCGCTCCAGCGGGCGCCGACGCCACCGCATAACCCATTCCCGGCCAGCCACCGCCAGAGCCGGATCCTGAAGGGCGCCCCACAAGGGCGCCCTTTCACATCCATCTCATCCAACGCCATGAACAAATCCGCACTCTCCGCCGCAGCCTTCCTGCTGGCCGCCGCCGGCGTCCACGCCGCACCGCCCGCCGGCCAGGACGCGCTGGCAGGCGCGCAAGCCGTTAGGCGACATGCCGCTGGCCGAAGTCGCGCACGGCGAACCGGGCGCCATTGTCTCGGCAGTGATGGAAGTGCTGGACAAGCAGAAGTAAGTTAGCGGGCCGCGCGCTTTTCCCTGAAAAATTCCCAGGCCGCTTCCGCCACTTCGAAGTCGGCGTTCTGCCGGCCTACCAGCTTGTTGATGAAATACGGATAGCGCTTGGTGATGCTGGGTTCCGCGTGGCCGCCGTTCTCGATTTTATACAGGCCCACTTGAAGGCCGTCCGCCGCGTCGCCCCACATCCAGCGCGTGACCCGCGTTTTGTCCCAAGGGTTCAGCTTTGGCAGCTCAAGCACGCTGGCTTGATCGGGAAGGCCGGCCAGTTCGCGCCAGGTTCGCGCGCTGTCCTCGATGCTGCAAACCGGATCGAGGAAGCCCAGCGTATAAAAGTACTTGCCTCCCCGGTAGGGCATCAACGGGTCGGCCGTGCAGCCGATAATCAGCGCCGGCAGCGCAACCGTGGGTGGGCGGGCGGCGTGAGGCGGCGGCATGCAGGAGAGGACGACCGAAAACGCCGCCAGCTTATGCGGAATCTCCACCGCCGCGCGGTAAGCCAGCAGGCCTCCACGGGACACGCCGATCAGGTAGACACGCGCGGCATCGACATCGTATTCGGCGACCGCCTTGTCGATCAGCGCAGAGATGAACGCCACGTCGTCCTTCTTCGCCACCTTCTCCGCGCTGGCGAAGCAATCGCTCCAGCCACCGGCGCCGGCATCCGCCGCCAGCACGACCACGTTCTCGCGTTCGGCGATCTCCAGCCACACCGATAGTGGCGACGGAGGGAACGCCTGCCCCATCACCTGTACGGCCGAAGCCCCGGCGCCATGCAGCACGATGACCAGCGGACGCTTGCCCTCCGCCCGCCGGCTGGGCTGTGCAAGCAAATAGCTACGCGTTCCCTCCGGCCGCAACAGCGTGCCCGGTGCGGTCTGCGCGCGGGCCGCGGAACCGTTGGAAGTACCAAGAAAAGCGGCCTTCAACCACGCACTCATACGTCCCGACATGCTTACTCCATCGACGGCACAACCGCCAGCGCGCGCGACATCATGATCTCATCGTGGAACCGGCCGTCGACGATCATCGAATCCGGCTCACGGCCGAATTCGATGAAGCCCAGCGATTCATACAGACCAACCGCTTCCGCATTGCCGGCGGTGACCGAAATGGTCACGCGCAGCACATCCTCCATCGTGGCGGCGAACGCCAGCGCATGCTCCATCAGCTGCCGCCCTATGCCGCGTCCCCGATGGCTTTCAGCGACATACATCGCGCGGACATAAGCCTTGTGGCGAACCTTGAGCGCAGTCTCGCGCCCGACGCCGACAAGGCCAACCAATTGCCCGCCGTCGAAAGCGCCGAACATATTGCGGCCCGAATCCGGCGCCAGCCTGGACTCGATCGTCGACAGCGGCGTGTCGCACTCCTCCTCGTAGCTGGAACCGAACGCGGACGAAGAGCCGCGCAGCCCCGCCAGCCGCAGGGCCTGGAACGCGGCGGCGTCGGATGAAACCAATCTGCGTATAAGCATGCTGCTTCCGGGCTGTTAGTGAATAGCCAATTATAGCGGCAACTCGAAGCGATAACCTACGCCATACACCGATTGCAGGCACTCGGCATCCGGCAGCTTGCGGCGGATGTTCTTGATGTGCGAATCGACGGTACGGTCGCCGATGTCGCGCTGGTCCTGGTGCGCAAAGTCGAGCAGTTGCTGGCGTGTGTAGACGCGGCTCGGGTTGTCGATCAACTCGGCCAGCAGGCGAAACTCCAGTGGAGTCAATGCCAGCGCCGCGCCCTTGTGCAGCACGCGCATGCCGGCGCGGTCGATCTGGAACGGCGAGCCTGAAGCCGCCGGCGCTTGCTGTGCCACCGCCCCGCTGCGCCGCAAATGCACGCGCACGCGGGCCACCACCTCGCGCGGGCTGAATGGCTTGCAGACGTAATCGTCGGCGCCGCTGTCCAATCCCAGCAGGCGGTCGATCTCGTCCACGCGGGCGGTCAGCATGATGATGGGTAGCTGGGAGAAGACGCGCACCTCGCGGCACACGCCGATGCCGTCCAGCTCCGGCAGCATCAGGTCCAGCAGCACCAGATCCACACCGCCGTTGCGGACGATGTCGACCGCGCTGCGGCCGTCGGCGGCCAGCCGCGTGGTCCAGCCGGCGGCGTTCATGTAATCCGCCAGCAGCGCGGCGATCTTGGTGTCGTCTTCAACGATCAGGATATTGGGCACGTCTTCGCTTCCTATGTTTTCAACGGCAGGCGCACCGTTATTTTGACACCGCCCAGCACCGACGGCGCGGCGATGATGCTGCCGCCGTGCGCCTCGACCAGCGCTTTGCAGATCGCCAGCCCCAGCCCGCTGCCGCCGCGTTCGCGCGTGCGGGCGCCGTCCACGCGGTACAGCCGCTCGAAGATGCTGCCAAGGACGGCGGCCGGCACGCCAGGCGCGCTGTCTTCCACCACGATCTCCGCATGCCCGCCGGCGCTGCCCAGCGCGACCACCACCTGGCCGCCGCTGTCGGTGTAGCGCAGACTGTTTTCCAGCAGGTTGGTGAACACCTGCTGCAGACGGCCAGCGTCGCCTTGCAGCAGCAACGGCGCGGACGGCAGGCTCCAGCTCAGGTCCAGGCCGCACTTCTGCGCGCGCGGCTGGTAGCGCTCCAGCGTTGGGCGCAGCAGCTCGGCCAGATTCAGTTCGTGCCAGTGATAATGCAGGTCGCCCGAGTCGGCCATCGTCAGCTGGTGCAGGTCGTCGACCAGTTTATTCAGGCGCAGCACTTCGGCATGCAGCGATTGCAGCGCGCTCGCGTCGGCCTGGCGAATGCCATCCAACAGCGCTTCGATCTCGCCGCGTATCACCGTCAACGGCGTGCGCAGTTCGTGCGAGACGTCGGCCAGCATCTTGCGCCGCTGGCGTTCGCTGTCCTCCAGGGCTTCGGCCATGGCGTTGACGTGCAGCGCCAGTTCCGCCACCTCGTCGCGCGACAGCAAGGGGGCGCGGGCGCTCAATTCGCCCAGCGCCAGCCGCGCCGTCACGTCGCGCAGCGCGGCCACGGGGCGCAGCAAATGGCGTGCAAGCCAGATCGCCGCCAGCACCGCAAGGCCGATCAGCACGACAGACAGCAGCAGGATCGATTGCAGCTGCTCGCGCAGGAAGACGGTGGCGCTGGAGTCCTCTCCGCCGGTCTGCCGCAAGGGCATCAGCCGCATGTGGCCGACCACGACGCCATCGACCTTGATCGCCCGGTCCACGCCTTGCGGCAGGTCGGGAGGGCCGATCAACCTGCGGCCCTCGGCGTCGGTGATCGAGATGCGCGATGCGAAGTCCAATGGATCGTTGCGGCGTGGTGGCGGCGCTTCGCCTGGCGGCGGATCGGCGCGCGGCGGCGAATCCACAAGCCGCTGCGGCGCGCCTCGAGCCGGCCCGTAGCCCCGCTGTGGCGCCGCGCCATACGCCGGTGAATCATTGCGTTGCGGCGGCTCGTCCCTCGCCGGCCCGTAACCTCGCGGTGGCGGCGCGCCGTCGGGCGGCGGTGGAGCACGGCGGCCGTGGCGCGGACGGTGCGCATCGCCATCCGGCTCGAACACCTGGCTGCGCGGCGTCATCCGCGCCAGCACGTCGCCGAGCGCGCGCGGCTGCCCGCGCAACCATTCGAAATTACCCTCGGTGCGATAGCGGTCCTCCAGCAGCTCGCGCAGCTGGTCGAAGTCCTGGACCTGCAGTTCGTTGAGATAAGCGACGAAGCCGCGCTTGAGGTTACTGCTGGCCACCCACGCCATCGTGCCCACGCACAGGATGACGATAGCGGTCACCGCCAGCGCGATCTTGCGGGCGATGGTCAACCGCATGGCTGGCTCCTTGGCTTCATGCCTCCATCATAACCGCCAAATGTGGAGAAATTATGAGGCACTGGCAAAAACGAGACATCACCACCCGCCTTCATTTTTTCTACACATTTGCACGGCAATCTCGCACCGTCACCACACCAGACGGAGAACACCATGTATCAACGCGCGCTTTACCTGACACCGGCCATCGTCGCAACCCTGCTGGCCGCATGCGGCGGCAGCGACCCGGCGGCGACCAACAACACAGTCACCGCCACAGAAGGCGTGCAGCAGAGCGCCGCACCGACCTCCCCCGCCACGCAGTCCGGCGTCTCCGTGCTGGCCGCTGCCGCCCCGGTGGCCCCGCCCGTGGTGCTGGCCCAGGTGGCCAACGACGAAGGCACATCGCTCACCTTCAGCACCGCGGGCGCGGTGGACACGGCCAATCCCTTCTTCAAACCCTTCGGCAATGGCCGCTCCTGCGCCACCTGCCACCAGCCGGACAATGGCTGGAGCATCGGCCCGGACAAACTGGCCGAGCGCTTCACCAACAGCGGCGGCACCGATCCGGTGTTCCGCCTGGTGGACGGCGCCGTCTCGCCACTGGCCGCCACCGCCACGCTGGACCAGAAGCGCGTCGCCTACAGCATGCTGCTGACCAAGGGCCTGATCCGCGTCGGCCTGCCGATGCCCACCGGCGCCGAGTTCACGCTGGTCAAAACGGAAGACCCGTACAACTACGCCAGCGCCAAGGAGCTGTCGCTGTTCCGCCGCCCGCTACCCACCACCAACCTCAAATTCACCAGCAGCGTGATGTGGGACAGCCGCGAAACCGCCAGCGATCCCGCCTCCGCCCTGTGCCTGAAGGACGCGCGGCCCACGCAGTGCTTCGCCACGGCCGACGCCAGCCTGCTGCATCAGGCCAACGACGCCGTGCGCGGCCACGCCGAAGCGGCGCAGGACCTGACCGCCGCCGAGCAGCGCGCAATCGTCGATTTCGAAAAGACGCTGTTCACCACCCAGGTCAGCTCCATCGACGCCGGCAGCCTGACCGACGCCGGCGCGCTGGGCGGCCCGGCGCGGCTGGCCTCCGCCGCCTTCTACTTCGGCATCAACGACCTCGAATCCGGCGACTATCAGACCGGCGCGCCGTTCAACCGCAACGTGATGGCGATCTTCGGCGCGTGGCGCAACCTGGATCGTCCCGCGCCGCCACCGCCACCTGCGCGCGGCCGCCCCGCTCCACCGCCGCCGGCGCCACCAAGCCCGCAGAACCTGGCCCGCGCCTCGATCGCGCGCGGCGAACAAATCTTCAACAACAAGCCGTTCAACATCACCGGCGTGGCCGGCTTCAACGACGAGTTGCGGCGTCCTTTGCAGCGCGGCACCTGCGCCAGCTGCCACGACACGCCCGCCTCCGGCACCCACTCGATCGTCCGCATGTTCAACACCGGCGTCTCCGACGGATCCCGCCGCACGGCCGACATGCCGCTCTACACGCTGCGCAACAACGTCACCGGCGAGACGGTGGCCACCACCGATCCAGGCGCCGCCATGCAAACAGGGAAATGGAAGGACATCGGCCGCGTCAAGGTTCCTGGCCTGCGCGGCATCGAATCGCGCTCGCCCTACTTCCACAACGGCTCGGTGCACACGATCGAGGATATCGTGACCTTCTACGACAAGCGCTTCGCCATCGGCTTCACCGCGCAGGAGGCGGCCGACCTGGCGGCCTTCATGAAGGCACTGTAAGCCTCACGGCGCCAGGCGCGCCAGCCGGATGCCCGTGAACTGCCAGCGGGCGCCGGCGGGGAAGAAATTGCGATAGCTGGCGCGCGCGTGGCCGTCCGGCGTGGCGCAGGACGAGCCGCGCAGCACATACTGGTTCAGCATGAATTTTCCGTTGTACTCGCCCAGCGCACCGGGCGCGCACTGGTAGCCCGGATAGGGAGCGTAGCTGCTGCTGGTCCACTGCCAGCAGTGCCCGAACATCTGCAACAACCCGTCCGCGTCGGCGGCGCCGGCAGGATGCAGCGAACCGTTTTCCACCACCGCGCACGCGGCGGCGAATTCCCATTCCGCCTCGGTCGGCAAACGGGCGCCGGCCCAATGCGCATAAGCATCCGCTTCATACAGCGACAAATGCGTCGCGGGCCGCGACAGGTCCAGCGCCTGCGCGCCGTGCAGCGTGAATTCCTGCCACTGTCCCTTTTCGTCCTGATGCCAGTACATCGGACAATTCAGGTTCTGGCTGCGCACCCAGTCCCAGCCCTCGGCCAGCCACAAGGCGGCGTTGAAGTAGCCGCCGGCGGCGATGAATTCCAGGTACTCGCCGTTGGTCACCAGCCGCGAGGCCAGCTCGAACGGCGCCACGTACTGCTTGTGGCGCGGCAGCTCGTTGTCGAAGCAGAAGCCGTCGCCCTGGTAGCCGATGTCGGTAAGACCGCCCTCGAACGGCAGCCAGGCCATCGCCGGCGCCGCCTTGGCGCGCGCCAGCGGCACGTCCATGTACTCGGGCAGCAGCACGCTTTGCGCCAGCAGGTGCTTGACATCGGTGAGCATCAGCTCCTGGTGCTGCTGCTCATGCTCTAATCCCAGCGTGACCAGCATCGTCAACTGCGCGCGCCGCTCGGCATCGAGGTCGGCGGCCAGCAGGCGGGCGATGCGGGCATCGACATCGGCGCGGTAGGCGCGCACCTGTGCCATCGAGGGCCGCGTCAGCAGGCCGCGCTGCGCGCGCGGATGCTTCTCGCCGATGCCGTTGTAGTAGGAGTTGAACAGCACCCGGAACGCCGGATGGAACGGTGCGAAATCCGCCTCCATGCGCTCAAGGATGAAGGTCTCGAAGAACCAGGTGGTGTGCGCCAGGTGCCACTTGATGGGACTCGCATCCGGCATCGACTGCGCGCCGCAATCCTCGTCGGTCAGCGGCTCGGCCAGCGCCAGCGAACGGCGGCGCACCTTGTCGTAGCGGGCGTTAAGGTCCAGTTTCGGTGGGCGCATGTCCATGGGCGTGATCGGCTTTCAGGAAGGAGTGACTTGGGCGTGGATGACGGCGAACCAGTTCGATGGATCGGTCCAGACCTGGGCCGACGAAAAGCCGGCCCGCTCCAGCAGGCCGACGAAGGACTGCCGCGTGTACTTGTAGCTGTCCTCGGTGTGGATACGGTCGCCGCGCGCGAATTGGCGTTCGCCGCCGCTCCAGCGCACGGTCAGCGCGGCGCGCGCCTCCAGGTGCATCTCGATGCGGCTGCCCTCCTCGTTGAAGAAGGCCCGGTGCTGCCACTGGCCGACATCGAAGTCCGCTCCGGCCAGGTGATTCAGATGGCGCAGCATGTTCAGGTTGAAGGCCGCCGTGACGCCCAGCGCATCGTCATAGGCGGCGTCCAGCACGGCGCTGTCCTTGATCAAGTCCACGCCGATCAGCAGGCCGCCATCGGCGCCGGCGTTGTCGCGCAGGCCACGCAGGAAGCTCACCGCCTGCTCCGGCGAGAAATTGCCAATCGACGAACCGGGATAGAAGAACAGCCGGCGGCCATGCCGCACGCTGTCCGGCAGATCGAAGCCATTGGAAAAGTCCAGCCCCAGCGCGGTCATCTCGATCTCCGGGAAGCGCTGCTGCAGACGGCTGACCGCCTCGGTGAGGAAATCGCGCGAGATATCGACCGGCACATACTGCGCCGGCTGCAGCAGCGGGAACAGGCTGGCGGCCTTGGCGCAGTTACCCGCGCCAAGGTCGATCAACACGGCGCCGGTGCCGATGGCGCGCGCCATGTCCGCGCCATGCAGGGCAAAGATGGCGGCCTCGGTGCGGGTCGGATAATATTCGGGAAGCTCGCAAATGGCCTCGAACAGCTTGGAACCCAGGCCGTCGTACAGGTACTTGGGCGAGATGTGCGGGCGTGCGGCCAGCAGGCCGGCGCTGATTTCCGCGACCACCTCCGCGCTGCCATGCGCATGCTGCCGCTGCTGCGGCGCAGGCGTGTTGCTGTCGTCGGGCGAAACAACACGGATCGCCGAAGAGCGGGACATCTGCATATATGCTCTGCCTTTAAAAGATGGTCATCCCTGCTGCGGATAACATTTTTGTTATGATAGCCGAATATCCATTTTGCAGTGCCGGGCCGATAAAACCGTGCGGTCTTTCACATTCGTCGAAATCGACATATAAATCTTACAAAAAAAGGGCTCCCGACCATGAAATTTTCCGCCATGCGCACCATCAAATCCCTGTTCGCCGCCGGCCTGATGCTGGCAGCAGCGCACTCCCAGGCGCAATCGGCCGACCACGTGTTCCGCGTGTCCGCCATTCCGGACGAGGCGCCGACCGAATTGCAGCGCAAGTTCAAGCCGCTGGGCGAGTACCTGGAAAAGAAAATCGGCATGAAGGTCGAGTTCACCCCGGTCACCGACTACGCCGCCTCGGTCGAAGCGCTGATCAACAAGAAGGTCGACATGGTCTGGTTCGGCGGCTTCACCTTCGTGCAGGCCAAGGACCGCAGCAAGAACCAGATCACGCCACTGGTGCAGCGCGCCGAAGATGAAAAATTCCGCTCCGTCTTCATCACCACCAACAAGGACATCCACAAGCTGGAAGACCTGAAGGGCCACACGCTGAGCTTTGGTTCGGAGTCGTCTACCTCGGGCCACCTGATGCCGCGCTCCTACCTGCTGGCCGCGAAGGTCAATCCGGACACCGACCTGAAACGCATCGCCTTCTCCGGCGCGCATGACGCCACCGTGGCCGCTGTCGCAGGCGGCAAGGTCGATGCCGGCGCGCTGAACATCTCGGTGTGGGAAAAAATGGTCGCCGAGAAGAAGGTCGATCCAACCGTGGTCCGCGTGTTCTACACCACGCCCGGCTACTACGACTACAACTGGAGCGTGCGCACCGACATGAACGCGGACCTGAAGAAAAAGCTGACCGACGCCTTCCTGGCGCTGGACGCCAAGAACCCACAGGACAAAGCCATCATGGACCTGCAGCGCGCCTCCAAGTTCATCCCGACCAAGGCTGAGAACTACACCGCGATCGAAGCCGCCGCACAAAACGCGGGCCTGCTGAAGAAGTAATCGATGTCCACTTACGACCTGCGGAACCTGACGGTGCGCCACATTGGTGCATCGCAGGCATCCGCGCTGCATGGGATCTCCCTGACGATCGAACAGGGCGAGCAACTGGCCCTGATCGGCCCATCCGGCGCCGGCAAGACCACCTTGCTGGCGACGCTGGCCTGCGCCCACCAGCCGGCCGATGGCGGCTTCCAGGCCTTCGGCGTCGATCCGTGGGCGCTGGGCCACGCGGAGCGCCATCGCCTGCGCGCGCAGTTGTTCCTGGCGCCGCAAACGCCGCCGCTGCCGCCGCGCCAGCGCGTGGTGACGGCGGTGCTGGCCGCGCGCCTGCCGCAATGGAGCTTGTGGCGCGCCCTGGTCTCGCTGTTCAAGCCTGCCGACCCCGAAGCGGCCTGGCAGGCGCTGTCGCGCTTTAACCTCGGCGACAAACTGTATTCCCGCGTCGACCGCCTGTCCGGCGGCGAACGCCAACGCTGCGGCCTGGCGCGCCTGCTGCTGTCGCCGGCCAAGGCGCTGCTGGTGGACGAGCCGCTGTCCGCGCTCGACCCGGTGCTGTCCGAACTGACGCTGTCCACCCTGCGCGACGAAGCCAGGGCCCGCAACGCCACCCTGATCTGCAGCCTGCACCAGGTCGACCTGGCGCTGAGCCACTTCCCGCGCATCGTCGGCCTGCGCGACGGCCGCATCGAATTCGACCTGCCGCGCGCCCAGGTCACGCCCGACATGATCGCCGCGCTGTACCAGGGCGAACAACCCGCCGCCAGCGCCAAGCCGCTGGACCACGAGGCGATGGCGGTCAAGCTCGGCGTCGGCGCCTGCCTGTGATGGCGACGTTGTCCTCCCATCCGGATCCGGCCTGGCGCGGCCGCGTGGCCGCCACCGCCGTCTGCCTGCTGATCCTGTGGCCCGCGCTGGTGGTCACCGAATTCAAGCCGTGGATACTGTTCGACTGGCAGAGCCTCACAGCCACCGGCCGCTTCCTGGCCGACTTCCTGGTGCCCGCGCACAGTTCCGAATTCCTCGCCATGCTGCTGGAGCAGACCTGGCTGACCGTCGCCATCGCCACCTCCGGCCTGGCCCTGGCGCTGCTGGGCGCCATTCCCGCCACGCTGATCGTCAACGAACAGCTGTCGATCTCGCGCCTGGGCACGGGCCGCATGCGGCCCCTGGCCATGCTGCTGCGCCAGTCGGTGCGCTGGACGCTGGTGGTGCTGCGCAGCGTGCCAGAGCTGGTGTGGGCGCTGCTGTTCGTGCGCATCATCGGCCTGGGGCCGACCGCCGGCGTGCTGGCCATCGCCCTCACCTACTGCGGCATGCTGGGCAAGGTGTACGCCGAGATCCTCGAATCGTCCGACTCCCACGCCAGCGACACGCTGCTGGCCAACGGCAGCGGGCGACTGGCGGCGCTGATGTATGGCGCGCTGCCGGAAGCGGCGTCGGAACTGATGTCCTACACTTTCTACCGCTGGGAATGCGCGGTGCGCGGCTCCGTGGTGATGGGCTTTGTCGGCGCCGGCGGCCTCGGTCAGCGCATGGACGAATCGATGAAGATGCTGGCCGGCGCCGAAGTGTCGTCCATGCTGCTGGTGTTCGTGCTGCTGGTGGCGCTGGCCGACCAGTTCTCCAAAGTCCTGCGGAGGCGCCTCGGATGAACCACACCATGCCCAAACCGCCGCGCCGCGACTGGACCGTGCTGGCCATGCTGGCCATGCTGGCGGTGCTGGTCGTGGCCAGCTTCGCCTCGCTGCCGCTGAAGTGGCGCGAGTTCTTCACGCTGGAGGCGGTCAACAGCTCGCTGGAGCTGCTGGCCGGCTTCGCACCGCCCGACCTGTCCGCGCCCTTCCTGGCCAAAACCGGCTGGGCCGCGCTGGAAACGATGGCCATGTCCGCGCTCGGCACGCTGCTGGCGGTGATGGCCGGCCTGGCGTTCTCGCTGTCCGCGTCCGGCCGCTTCGGCCACGTGGCGCGCTCGCTGATGCGCGGCCTGCTCAATGTGCTGCGCTCCATTCCGGAACTGGTATGGGCCTCGATCCTGCTGATCGCCTGCGGCCTGGGGCCGTTCGGCGGCACGCTGGCGCTGGGCGCGCACACCGCCGGCGTGCTGGGACGCCTGTTCGCCGACTCGCTGGAGAACGCCGCGCCGCTGCCGGAACAAAGCCTGCGCACCAATGGCGCCTCCGCCGCCGCGGCCTTCTTCTACGCCACGCTGCCGCAAACGCTGCCGCAGATGCTGTCCTACACGCTGTACCGCTGGGAGAACAACATCCGCGCCGCCGCCATCCTGGGCGTGGTCGGCGCCGGCGGACTGGGACAGATGCTCAAGTACCACCTGTCGCTGTTCCAGATGCAGAAGGCCGCCACCGTCATCATCGCCATGCTGCTGCTGGTCGCGCTGGTCGATGGCATCAGCTTCGCGCTGCGCCGCTTCCTCACCCGCTAAACTTCGCCAAGGCCTTCATGCTCGAACTGCGCAACCTGTCCAAATCCTATGCCAGCGGCCGTCCGGTGCTGTCCAACCTGTCGTGGAACTTCAAGGCCGGCGAATTCGTCTCCATCATGGGCGATTCGGGCGTCGGCAAATCGACGCTGCTGAACCTCATCGCCGGCCTCGATACGCCGGACGCGGCGCCGGGCGACTCGCCCATCATCGTCGACGGCGTGCCGATGTCCGGCCTGGACGACGACGCCGCCACCAGGCTGCGGCGCGCGCGCATGGGCTTCATCTTCCAGGCCTTCCACGTGCTGCCGCATTTGACGCTGCTGCAAAACGTGGCCCTGCCGCTGCTGCTCAACGGCCTGCCGACGGAACGCGCGGCGGAAATGCTGGAGGCCGTGGGCCTGGGCGGGCGTGGCGGCGACTTCCCGCACCAGCTGTCCGGCGGCGAGATGCAGCGGGTGGCCATCGCCCGCGCGCTGGTGCACCGCCCCGCCCTGGTACTGGCCGACGAACCGACCGGCAACCTCGATCCCGATACCGCCCACAGCATCCTGACTTTGCTGCGGCGGGAAATCAAAGCCACCGGTGCGTGCGCGATCATGGTCACGCATTCGCAGCACGCGGCCGAAATGACAGACAAAGTCCTACAACTTTCAAAAACAGGGATACAAGAAACAACAAACGTCAACACGTTTAAGCAATAAACAAGATAATTTTTTTATCAAACAAGCGTATCCTTGCTCCCACGTAGTATTATTGACTCAACTTGCATGGTTATCAAGAATGTTGAGTTGCGTACCACATTCAGACCAAAAAAGTGTGGACGCTAGCCTTGCCGGGAAACGTAATTTTCTTTTCACGTTTTGAGCAAAGGAGGAGCAATCATGAACGTACGGCAAAAAAAGCTGGAACTGATCGAAGCCATGAATCGCGCTCGGGCACTGGAACCTTCCAGTTTTGTTCCGAACAAGCTTCTTGACACTTTGATCGAAAAGATGAACCTCAAAAACGATGCGGAACTTTGCAGAGTCTTAGAGGTACAACCGCCCATCATCAGCAAGATTCGGCACCGGAAGTTGGCAGTTGGCGCCACCATTTTGCTGCGTATGCATGAGAAGTCAGATATCAGCATACGGGAATTGAAGGATCTGTCGACCGCGTCCATGCACTGAACAGCCTAGCTGCTCTTGCCATGCCAGGCGCCGGCATGCGGTATCCGGCGCCCTAAATGCGCCCTGCGATCAGCCCAAACCCCGCTGAACGCCGCATTTCCCTCATCTGTCTCGCCCCTTCCACACCTTGCAATTCGATACCCATCGACAATAAATCAGGCCTATACTGATCTGCGGCTCCCCTATTCACGTTGTTCCCGAAAGGAAAACATCATGAAGTGGTTCTACGATCTGAATATCGCCACCAAACTGGTCGCGTCCTTCCTGATAGTCCTGGGCCTGATGCTGGCCAATGGCGTCATCTCGATAGTCAACATGGGGACCATCAACGGCTCCACCCTGGACCTGTACAACAACTGGCTGCCCAGCGTGCGCGCGGTCATGACGGTCAAGTCCGACCTGCTGCTGGTGCGCCGCTGGGAACTGTCGTCCTTCCTCTACAGCGAAGGGCCGGACCGCACCCGGATCCAGGGCAATCTGTCCGCCGCCATCGCCACGCTCAAGAAGGACGCCGCCGTCTACGCCGCGCAGGTGTCCGAGCCGGAGGAGAAGCGCGTGTACGCCGAGATGACCAAGTCCATGGCCGGCTATCTGTCCTCGAATGAAAAAATCATGGCCCTGCTGGCGGCCGGCCCGGAGAAGACCGAGGACGCCAAGGCCCTGCTGGCCGGCGACTCGGCGCGGCAGTTGGGAGAAGTGAGCACGCAGATCGACCAGCTGGTCAAGGTCAACCTCGATGGCGCCGACCAATCGGGAGCGACGGCGGCCAGCATCTTCGCCAGCTCACGCCTGTGGACCGTGGCGCTGCTGGTGGCTGCCATCCTGCTTGGACTGGTGCTGGCGGTCTGGGTGGCGCGCATCATCGCGCGGCCGCTGCGCACCGCGCTGGACGTGGCGCAGCAGGTGGCCAAGGGCGACCTGACGTCGTCGATCGAAGTCGAATCGGCCGACGAAACGGGACAGCTGATGCAGGCGCTGCGCGACATGAACGACAACCTGCTGCGCATCGTCGGCCAGGTGCGCCACAGCACCGACGAAATCGCGACCGCTTGCGGCGAGATCGCCACCGGTAACCTGGACCTGTCCGCGCGCACCGAGCAGCAAGCCAGTTCGCTCGAGGAGACGGCCAGTTCGATGGAGGAGTTGACGTCCACCGTCAAGCACAACGCCGACAACGCGCGCCAGGCCAACCAGCTGGCGGCCAGCGCCACCAGCGTGGCGGCCAAGGGCGGCGATGTGGTGTCTCAGGTGGTCGACACCATGAACTCGATCAACGACTCGTCGCGCAAGATCGTCGACATCATCGCCGTCATCGACGGCATCGCGTTCCAGACCAATATCCTTGCGCTGAACGCGGCGGTTGAAGCGGCGCGCGCGGGCGAACAGGGTCGCGGGTTTGCGGTGGTGGCGTCGGAGGTGCGCAACCTCGCGCAGCGCTCGGCCAGCGCGGCCAAGGAGATCAAGGCGCTGATCGACAATTCGGTCGGCCAGGTCACCATCGGCAATCGCCTGGTGGGTGAAGCCGGCACCACGATGACGGAGATCGTCGAAAGCGTGCGGCGCGTCAGCGACATCATGGGCGAGATCAGTTCCGCCACGCGCGAGCAGACCGAGGGAATAGAGCAGATCAACCAGGCGGTGTCGCAGATGGACGCGGTGACGCAGCAGAACGCAGCGCTGGTGGAGGAAGCCGCAGCTGCGGCGGGCAGCCTGCAGCAACAGGCCGAACACCTCACCGCCGCCGTGCAGGTGTTCAAGCTGCATGCGGAACCGGCCGCGCGGCCTGGCCTCGCGAGCGCGCGCCGCAAGCCGGCGCTGCTGGCCGGATAGGCAAGGCGGGCTAGCGAGCTTGCGGGCTCGCTGGCTCTGGCTCTGGCTCTGGCTCGCGCCAGGCTAGCACTTCTCGTACTTCCAGTTGCGCGCCTTGCCTTCGGCGATCCACTCGACTGCCTGCTCGCGCCTGCGGGTGCGGGTCGCCTCGGTCTTGGCCTCGGCGATCCATTCCGCGTAGTCGCGCTTCTTGCTTGGGCTGAAGGCTTCGAAGTGCTGGTATGCCACCGGCACTTCCTTCAGCGCGGCGGTCAGGTCGTCGGGGATGACCAGCGCGCGCGGCTCGGCGGACTTCGCTCGCGCCGGCGCGGCGATGCCTTCGTCGTTCAGCTTCATCGCCTTCTTGATGTAACCGGTGAGGACCTTCTTGGACGGCAGGTCCTTGACCGACTCGATGCGGCCGAACTGCCCCATCGCCTCGCGGTTGGCCTCATCGGCCATCAACAGCTCGCCCTTCCAGAAACCCAGCGCGCAGTGGGCCTTGAAGGCCGACATCCCGCACAGCATGCCCTTGTACATAAAGTGCGGGAAGCTCCACTTCATCGTCTCCTCCACTTCCGGACAGGCCTCGTGGACGATGGCGCGCAGGTGCTTGAGGATGGGCTGCGCAAATTCGGCGGACTTGGCGATGTAGGCGTCAACGCGCGGATCGATGGTGGGCATGACGATGCTCGGCTGGTTGTTGTTTTCCTCAATATACCAAATACTCGGGATGGCGCCTGGCCATTTCGCTTTCCAGCTGGTTGACGTAGGCAAAATTCGGCAGCGTCGGCGCGATGCGGCGGCCGATGTCCCAACTACGCCACGCCGCCGGCATATCGAAGCGCATGATCATCAAATCGCCCATGTCCTTCCAGGCGCCGCCCAGCACCGGATTGGCCTCCAGCACATCGGCGAACAACTGGCTGGATTCGTTGAACTGCCGCAGCCTGGCGCGGTTGTTCGCTTCGAACAGCTTCAATACGTAAGCCTTGCGCGGCGCCTGGCTGCGCAGGCCGGACAAGGTCTTCACGGCCGCCACAACCTCCTCCTGCTTGGTGACCTTGGTCGCGCTGAAGGCCAGGCTGACCGGAACGCTGGCGCGCACCTGCTCCAGCTGCGCCGGCGTAAAGGTCAGCATCGGCGCGCCGGTGGACAGCGTGCACTCAATCCGGCCGAGCATCGTATCCAGCAGTTGGTCTTCGCGGTAGGCAGCCTCGGTGTCGCAGGGATGCGCGGCGCGCAAGGCGTCCAGCTGCTGCGGCGTCTGCGCCGCCATGCGGTCGACCAGCGCCTCCAGCGCGCCTTGCGCCGGCGCGGCCTGGCGCGGTGCGTAGCCTTGCAGCGTAAAGGCCGGCGGGGATGCGCTCTGCACCTTTTCCACATCCAGGCGGACCGTCGCGGGGGCCAGCGAGGTATTGGTGGTGAAGGTCAGGCTGTCGGGAATCACGCCGCCCTCGGCCAGCTTGGCCAGCACTTGCGGATGGATGGATTGCACGTAGCGCAGCAGCTGCGCGAAGTGGGCCACATCGCGCGCGCCGGGTTGTGCGCCATGTTTGCTCCATGCCGCCAATGGAATGCCTTCGCTAGTGAAGCGCAGCGTGTCGCCGCTGGTGGAGGCGTCGATGACGGTGGCGCTATCCTCGGCCAGCGTCAGTTCCTGCTCAAGGTCCACTTTGCGGGCCGGCTTGAAATCGGGGATTGCCGCCTTGGCCATCGCGGCGTTCATGCCGATACGGCTGCGCATCTCGAAGACCCGGAAGCCGAGGGTGTCGTACAGCGAGTAGTCGACATAGGTTTTGTTCACGTCGTCCAGCACCACGCGGCGGCGGTTCTTGAAATCGTAGACCGTCGTCAGGTTGCCGGATTTGGCCGCGATGTAATCGTCGGCCAGCGTGACGAAGGCCGTGGTCTTGCTGTCCGCCGGCAGATTGCTTGCGGACTTGGTCGGTTCGAAATGCACGGACGTGGTGACTTGCAGCGTGACCGCCGCGTGACAGCTTGCGCTGGCGGCCAAGGCCAACACGGCCAACAACTGATTGGGATTCATGACTGTCCGTTCAGGGCTGCAAAGAGATCATGCTAACGTCTTTGCATTACATAGTTTGTAACATTTTGTTATGCGCGCCGCCCGGCGGAATTCGCGAACTATACTCAGCTTCATGAGACCTCTATCATTTTCCCTGGCCGCCTGCGGCGCCCTGCTTGCCGGTTGCGCCGCGACCGGCGGCGGCGGCGGCGCCGGTCCGTCCGCCGTCAAGCCCGAGCAGCTCAGCGGAGCGCTGAACCGCGTTAGCTGGGGCGTCAACCTGGGCACCTACCAGCAGGCCGAAAAAATCGGCTACGACGCCTGGCTGGAACAGCAGCTGCATCCCGGCGCCGCGCGCCTGCCCGCCGCCGCGCAGGCGCAGATCGACGCGATGACCATCACCCGCAAGCCGCTGCCGCAGTTGAACCAGGACCTGGACCAGCAGCGCAAGGACGCCGACAAGACCGCCGACGACGACCAGAAGAAAGCCGCGCAGCAGGCCTACCAGCAGGAGTTGAACCGCATCGCCAAGGAAGCGGCCACGCGCTCGCTGCTGCGCGACCTGTACTCGCCCAACCAGCTGCAGGAGCAGATGACGTGGTTCTGGATGAACCACTTCAACGTCCATCAAGGCAAGAGCAACCTGCGCGTGCTGGTCGGCGACTACGAGGACACGGCGGTGCGCGCGCACGCGCTGGGCAAATTCCGCGACCTGCTGTCCGCCACGCTGCGCCATCCGGCCATGATCCGCTACCTGGACAACGAGCAGAACGCCGCCGGCCATATCAACGAAAACTACGCGCGCGAGCTGATGGAGCTGCACACGCTGGGCGTGGACGGCGGCTACAGCCAGCGCGACGTGCAGGAACTGGCGCGCATCCTCACCGGGGTCGGCGTCAACATGGGCACCAATACGCCGGGCGTGAAGAAGGAACTGCAAGCGCAGTATGTGCGCCAAGGGCTGTTTGAATTCAACCCGAACCGCCACGATTACGGCAACAAGGAATTCCTCGGCCAGACCGTCAAGGGACGAGGCCTGGCCGAAGTGGACGAAGCGCTGGACCGCCTGTGCCGCCACCCGGCCACCGCGCATTTCATCAGCCGCAAGCTGGCGCTCTACTTCGTCGCCGACGAAGCGCCGCCGGCGCTGGTGGAGCGCATGGCGGCCACCTTCCAGTCCACCGACGGCGACATCGCCGCCGTGCTGCGCACCATGTTCACGTCGGCCGAATTCGCGCAGTCGCTGGGCCGCAAGTTCAAGGACCCTGTGCATTACGTGGTGTCCGCCGTGCGCCTGGCCTACGACGACAAGGTGGTGCTCAACACCGGCCCGATGCTGTACTGGCTCAATCGCATGGCCGAGCCGCTGTACGGCCGCCAGACGCCGGACGGCTACCAGCTCACGCAATCCGGCTGGGCCAGTCCGGGCCAGATGACGACCCGCTTCGAGATCGCCAAGGCCATCGGCTCCGGCAACGCGGGCCTGTTCAAGACCGACGGCCCGCAGGCGCAGGAACGCGCCGCCTTCCCGCAGCTGGCCAACGCGCTGTACTACCAGTCGCTGCAAAAGACCATCAGTCCCGCCACCCGCCAGGTGCTGGACCAGGCCACGTCGCCGCAGGAATGGAACACGTTCCTACTGTCGTCGCCCGAATTGATGCACCGCTAAGGAACCGCACCATGCAACGCCGCACCCTGCTCAAATCCCTGTCCGCGCTGGCGCTGCCCGCGATGGCGGGCAATCTGTGGGCCGCACCGGCCGGCAAATCCCGGCTGCTGTTCGTCTTCATGCGCGGTGGCTACGACGCCGCCAGCCTGCTGGTGCCGATATCGAGCCAGTTCTACTACCAGGCGCGCCCCAACATCGCCGTGCCCAAGCCCAGCGCCGAACTCAATTCCGCCCTGCCCATCGACAGCGACTGGGGCCTGCACCCCGCCCTGCGCGACAGCATCTACCCGCTGTTCACGGCCGGGCAGGCGGCGTTCGTGCCCTTCGCCGGCACCGAGGACATCTCGCGCAGCCACTTCGAAACCCAGGACAGCATCGAGCTCGGACAAGCGCTGGACCGCACGCGCGACTACCGCTCCGGCTTCCTCAACCGGCTGGCGCAGACGCTCACCGCCGACCGTGCCAGTGCCATCTCCTTCACCGACCAGCTGCCGTTGATCATGCAGGGCGGCGTGCAGCTGCCGAACATGGCGCTGCGTTCCATCGCCAAGCCTTCGGTCGATGCGCGCCAGGCCAAACTGATCGCCGCCATGTACGACGGCACGCCGCTGTCGCAGCCGGTGCGCGACGGCTTCGCGGTGCGCGAGGACGTGATGAAGGAAATGATCGGCGAGATGGACGCGGCCAACCGCAACGCCATCACCGCCAAGGGCTTCGAGCTGGAGGCGCGCCGCATCGCCAAACTGATGAAGGACAAATACAACATCGGCTTCGTCGACGTCGGCGGCTGGGACACCCACGTCGGCCAGGGCGGCGCCACCGGCTACCTGGCCGGCCGGCTGGACGAACTGGGACGCGGCCTGGCCGGCTTCGCGCAGGAGATGGGACCGGACTGGAAGGACACGGTGGTGATCGTGGTCAGCGAGTTCGGGCGCACCTTCCGCGAAAACGGCAACCGCGGCACCGACCACGGTCACGGCTCGGTGTACTGGGTGCTGGGCGGCGGCGTCCAGGGCGGCAAGGTGCGCGGCGAGCAGATACGCGTGGAGCAGGCCACGCTGTTCCAGAACCGCGACTACCCGGTGCTCAACGAATACCGCGCCATGTTCGGCGGCCTGCTGTCGCGCATGTACGGCCTCAATGCCGGACAGGTCGAACACATCTTCGGCACCAGGGGCCGCGACATCGGCCTTGTCTGAGCGCGGCCCCGCGCTAGTGGGTCCGCAGCCACGCGGTGGCGCCGTCGGCCGGCAGCGCGACGGAATACAGATGCCCCTGCAGCGCGCCGCATCCCAAGGCCTCTAGAAAGTGCGCCTGCTCCTGGCTCTCCACACCTTCGGCGATCACGTCCAGGCGCAGGTTGTGCGCCAGCTCGATGACGCTACGGGCCACCGCGTTGGCGTCGTCGTTGTCCGGCACACCGTGCAGAAAACTCTTATCCAGCTTGATGGTCGTCACCGGCAGCGTGCGCAGGTAGCTGAGCGAGGAATAACCGGTGCCGAAATCGTCGAGCGACAGCAGGAAGCCACGCTGCCGCAAGCGCTTGATGACGTTGCTGCCGTTGCGTTCCAGCTCGATCGCATCGCGTTCGGTCAGTTCGACCTCCACCTCGCAGGGCTCCAGGCGGCAGTCCCGCAGCGCGCGCTCGGTGCGGTCCAGATAGCCGGGATCGAGCAGCTCCTTGGCGCAGGTGTTGATGCAGATGCGCAGTTCGGACAGGCCGGCCTCCCGCCAGCGCCGCAACTGCCCGCAGGCTTGCCGGAACACCCAGGCACCCAGATCGGGCAGCATGCCGCTTTCCTGCGCCAGTTCGATGATGTACTCGACCGGATGCGCCGCCAGCCTGCCGGGCACGCGCAGCAACGCCTCCATGGCGATGGTGCGGCCGCTGGCGCAGTCGATGATCGGCTGGTAGGCCAGCCAGAACGATTTGGCCCGCATCAGGGAGCGCAGCTCGCCGTGGTCGGAATTCTTGCGGTGCGCGACCTCGTCCAGCTCGGCCGTGTAGTAGTGGTAGCAGTTGCGGCCGGAATTCTTCGCGTGGTACAGCGCCAGGTCGGCCCGTTTCAGCAGCTCGTCCGGCTCGGCCGCGTCGTTCGGACACACGGCGATGCCGACGCTGGCGCTGATGCGGGCTTCGCGCTCGCCGATCAGGAAAGGCCGGGCCAGTTCGGACAGCAGTTTTTCCGCCAGCATGCCGCCGACCGCCGGCGTGGGCGCATGCAGCTGCAGCAGGCCGAATTCATCGCCGCCCAGCCGCGCGATGAAATCGCTTTCCCGGCTGGCCGCGCGCAGGCGCTGGGCGGCCTGCCGCAGCAGCAGGTCGCCCGCGTGATGGCCCAGCATATCGTTGACCTGCTTGAACTGGTCCAGGTCTATCATCAGCAGCAGCAACAGCTGACCGGTGCGGCCGGCCAGCGCCACCATCTCCGCCCGGTGCGCGTCGAAGGCGGCGCGGTTGGCCAGGCCCGTCAACACATCGATGCTGGCCAGGCGGCTGATCTCATCCTGCGCCAGCTTGCGATCGGTGATGTCGCGCAGGATCTTCAGGTAGCCGATCAACTGTCCCTGCTCGTCCGGGATGGGCGTCAGCACGCCGTCGGCCCAGAACAGCGAGCGATCCTTGCGCAGGTGCCAGCGATAGTCGGCCGCGCGGCCGCAAATGGCGGCGGTCTCCATCTCGCGCAGGTGCTCGTTCTGCGCCCGGTCCGCCTCGGTGAAGATGCGCTCGATGCCTCGGCCGCTGATCTCAGCGGCGGTATAGCCGAAGATCAGCTCCGCGCCGACATTCCAGCTGTCGACGGCGCCGTGCCTGTCGACCGTGAAGATCGCGAAGTCGCGAACGTTCTGGTAGATCTGCCTGAGCAGGATATCTGAAGTCAGCGACGTGTTCATGGCGGGCCGCCCAAAACAGGTTTGACCGGCCGGGCGCCAGACAGTTCACCGTCAGGGCGATGGCGATGGCAGGGCCAGGCGCCGCCGCAGGCGCTCCAGCGCGCGCATGAAGAGCTCCGGCTCGCCGGCCGCGCGCGCCAGCACCAGCGCGCCCTGGATGGCGCCGACCGTATCCTCGGCCAGCGCCTGCGCGGTGTCGGCGTCGTGGCCGGCGCGTTCCAGCGCGTCGGCCAGCGCGGCCACCCACTCGGCGAAGTAGCCCTGCACCTTGAGCGTGAAACGGTCGCGCTCATGGCCCAGCGCGAACACCCCCACCAGGCACACCTTGCGGCCCGACTCGAAGTAACGGCCGACCGCGACGAACATCCGCTCTATCCCCTGCGCCGCGTCGGCGGCGGAGCGCAGCGGCTGGAACACCTGATCGCGGAACCAGCCGTCGATCTCGGCCAGCACGGCATCCGCCATCTCGTCTTTACCGCCGGGGAAAAAGTTATAGATGCTGCCCTTGCCCAGCTTGGTGCCCTCGGAGATACGGGTCAGGCTCGCGCCTTCGAAGCCGTAAGTCCGGAACACTTCCGCCAGCAGCGGGATCACATCGCCGCGTTCAACCGTCGTTCTTGCCATGTCTGCTTTCTTTTTTAGAATCCGAAATCGCTCAAGCCCGGATGATCGGCCGGACGCGGGCCGTTCAGGTCCCAGTGGAACTTGCGGTCGGCCGCCGCGATCGGCGCTTCATTGATGCTGGCCAGGCGGTGGCGCATCAAGCCGTCTTCGGCGAATTCCCAGTTCTCGTTGCCGTAGGCGCGATACCACTGGCCGGAGTCGTCATGGTATTCGTAGGCGAAGCGAACTGCAATGCGGTTGCCCTCATATGCCCACAATTCCTTGATCAGGCGATATTCGAGCTCGCGCGTCCATTTGCGCGTCAGCAGGCCGACGATGGCGGCGCGGCCGGTGACGAATTCGGCGCGGTTGCGCCAGCGGCAGTCCTCGGTGTAGGCCAGCGAGACCTTTTCCGGGTTGCGCGTGTTCCAGCCATCTTCGGCCAGGCGGACTTTCTGGATCGCGGTTTCAAGGGTGAACGGAGGGAGAGGTGGACGTGTCATTTGATTACCTTTTCATGTTGTTTGTACCGATCGGTACAAACGAAGTGTAGTCCTCGCCCTGAACGATTGCAAGCGGTTTTTTGTCGCCGAGCCGTCACAAACGGCTGTTAGCATAACTGCATTCCAATTTAACAATGGAGCAGTCATGCGCATCCCTACCTTGATGGCACTCGCGCTGGGCGCCGCCGCGTTGGTCCCGGCCCACGCCGCCGACAACTGGAAGCTCGCCGGCGTCGACAACTTCTACATGCACACGCCGGCGCCCGATTCCTTCACCGGCCTGTATCGCAGCCAGGGCATGGCCACCGACGGCAAGCAATGGTTCTTCTCGTGGCAGTATGGCCTGGAACGGGCCGACGACAACTTCGACTCCCTGCAGCGCAATTCCTCGCTCACGCTGGCCGGCGGCCTCAAACCCGGCATCCCGGCCGCGCTGATGGCGCAAGGCCTGAACCACATCGGCGACATCGATTACCACAACGGCATCATCTACGCCTCGCTCGACTCCACGGCCGGCTACACCAAGCCGCATGTGGCGCTGTTCAACGCCTCGGACCTGAGCTACACCGGCAAGACCTATGCGCTGGGCGGCACGCCGGCCAATCCGAACAAGGACCTGGCCAGTTGGGTCGCGGTGGACGCCAGGCGCGGCGTCGGCTACGGCAAGGAATGGCAGAACGGGAACACCATCAACGTCTACAATCTGGACGACTGGAGCTTCAGCCACACGATCACGCTGGCCGCGCCGCTGGCGCGCATCCAGGGCGCGAAGGTGATCGGCGACTGGCTGTATATGGCCTCGGACAATGACACCCAATCGATCTACCGCAGCAACCTGCTGACCGGCGCGGTGGAGGAGGTACTGCGCCTTCCGCAGCCTTTGGGCGACCTGGAAATGGAAGGACTGGCGCTGCGCGAAGGCGCCAACGGCGCGCTGGACATGTACATCGAACAGGTGGTGGACCCGGACCGCAGCGGCCAGTCGCTGACCAATCCCAACCTGCACCTGGCGCTGTACCACTACCAACTGGCGCCGGTGCCAGAACCGGCGACGTATGCGATGCTGCTGGCCGGCGCCGGCCTGCTGGCCATGCGCCGCCGGCGCGCGCAGAAGGCTTAAGCGAACAACTCCCGCCCCAGCTGCCGGCCGCTAATGGTCAGCAGCACGGTGCCGGCGACGCCGCCCTCCTCCAGCCGCACCTCGACCCAGCCGGCATCGGCCAGCAGCGTCAATTGGCGCCGCAGCACCGACATCGGACGTTCCGATTGCTTGCTCAATTTGGCGAGCGTGCATGGCTTGTCCGGCCACTCCGCATCGATGCGCCACAGCGTTTCCAGCACGCCCACCAGCGCGGCGATCACCTCGTTATCCATACAATCTACCGTTCAGCTCAAAGGCGTATTCTGCACTATACTGCGCTCAACACGATTTACCGGATTACGCTATGCAGAAGACGAAACACGAAGGAAGTATCGAACCCTATCAACACGCGGCCGGCGGCTGGGGCGCGCTGAAGCAGGTGGCGATCAACCTGGTACGCGAGAAGGTCGCCGGGGGCAATTACAAGACCCTGCTCAAACAAAACCAGCCGGACGGTTTCGATTGTCCCGGCTGCGCGTGGCCGGACCGCGAGCACGCCTCCACCTTCGAATTCTGCGAGAACGGCGTCAAGGCCGTCGCGGCCGAAGCCACCAGCAAGCGCGTACGGCCCGACTTCTTCGCCGCCCACACCGTGACCGAACTGCTGGCGCAATCCGACTACCAGCTCGAACAACACGGCCGCCTGACCGACCCGATGGTCTACGACAGCGCCAGCGACAAATACCTGCCCATCGCGTGGGACGACGCCTTCGCGCTGATCGCGCGCCACCTGAAGGCGCTGCCCGATCCGAACCAGGCCACGTTCTACGTCTCCGGCCGCACCGGCAACGAGGCGGCCTTCCTGTTCCAGCTGTTCGTGCGCATGTACGGCACCAACAACTTCCCCGACTGCTCGAACATGTGCCACGAGCCGACCAGCCGCGGCCTGCCGGGCACCGTCGGCACCGGCAAGGGCACGGTGACGCTGGAGGACTTCGAGCACGCCGACACGCTGCTGATCTTCGGCCAGAACCCGGCCACCAACCACCCGCGCATGCTGGGCGAACTGCGCGACTGCGCCAAACGCGGCGCCACCATCGTCTCCATCAACCCGCTGCGCGAGCGCGGGCTGGAACGCTTCACCAGCCCCTCGCATCCGATGGAGATGCTGACCAACGCCAGCACGGAAATCAGCAGCATGTTCGTGCAGCCCAAACTGGGCGGCGACTTCGCGCTGATCAAGGCCATCGCCAAGCGCCTGGTGGAACGCGACGACGCGGCGCTGGCCGCCGGCCAGGCCAGCCTGCTGGACCGCGACTTCATCGCCGCCCACACCACCGGCTACGAAGCCTTCGAGCAGGACCTGCGCGCCCAGGATTGGGACCAGCTGCTGGCCGAATCGGGCGTGCCGCGCGCGCAGATCGAGGCGCTGGCGGAGGTCTACATCAAGGGCAAACGGGTGATCAGCACCTGGGGCATGGGCCTGACCCAGCACAAGGGCGCGGTGGCGACGATCCAGATGCTGTCCAACCTGATGATGATGCGCGGGCATATAGGCCGCCTCGGCGCCGGCCTGTGCCCGGTGCGCGGCCACTCCAACGTGCAGGGCGACCGCACCATGGGCATCGAGGAGAAGCCCACCAAGGCCTTCCTCGACCGCATGCAGAAGGTGTTCGCGTTCGAGCCGCCGCGCGCGCACGGCTACGACACGGTGGAAAGCATCCAGGCCATGTTGGACGGGAAGGTGAAGGTCTTCTTCGGCATGGGTGGCAACTTCGCCATGGCCACGCCGGACACGCCGCTGACCTTCGACGCGCTGCGCGCCTGCGACCTGACGGTGCACGTGGCCACCAAGCTGAATCGCAGCCATCTGGTGCACGGCAACGACGCGCTGATCCTGCCGACACTGGGCCGCACCGAGATCGACATGCAGGCCGGCGTGCCGCAGGGCGTGACGGTGGAGGATTCAATGAGCATGGTCCATCTGTCCTACGGCATGAACCAGCCGGCCTCGGACAACCTGCTGTCCGAGACCATGATCACCGCCCGCATGGCGCACGCCACGCTGGGCAGCGGCAAGGTGGACTGGCTCGCGCTGGGCAGCGACTACGCCCGCATCCGCGACATTATCGAGCAGGTCTTCGACGACTTCCACGACTTCAACGCGCGCGTGGCCAAGCCGGGCGGCTTCCACCTGCGGGTGGCCTCGCGCGAGCGCGAATGGCGCACCGCCAGCGGCAAGGCGCAGTTCCTGCCGCGCGCGGTCGACACCGACACGCCCATCCACCGCGCCCGCGCCCTGCACGGCGAGCGCTTGATGACGCTGATGACGGCGCGCTCGCACGACCAGTACAACACCACCATCTACGGCATGGACGACCGCTATCGCGGCGTGTACGGCCTGCGCCGCGTGGTGTTCATCAACCGCGCCGACCTGGAGATGCTGGGCATGCGCAACGGCCAGTGGGTGGACATCGTCAGCGTGTGGGACGACGGCGTGGAGCGCCGCGCCGAGCGCTTCCTGCTGGTGGAATACGACATCCCGCGCGGCTGCCTGGGTTCCTACTTCCCCGAGACGAACGGCCTGGTTCCGCTGCACAGCACCGCCGACGGCGCCGGCACCCCGACCTCGAAATCGATCCCGGTGCTGCTGCACCTGTCGGCCGAGCAGTCGTCGGCGGAATAGCTAGGTATATTCGACGCAGCCGTCCTGGCGGCAGAAGCTCACCAGCTTGACGCCCGCTTCGACGGCGATATCGATGGCCAGCGTGCTGGGGGCGGAGATAGTCGCCAGCATCGGGATGTGCATGCGCGCCGCCTTGCGCACCAGCTCATAACTGGCGCGGCTGGACATGAAGACGAAACCGCGCCGCATGTCCACGCCGTCGCGCGCCAGGTGGCCGATCAGCTTATCGAGCGCGTTGTGGCGGCCCACGTCCTCGCACACCCGCAGCACGGCGCCGTCGGCGTCGCACCAGGCGGCGGCGTGTACCCCGCCGGTGGCCTGCATCAGCTCCTGGTGCTTGCCCAGCTCCGCCGCCGCGCGGGCGATGGCCGGCGGCAGCGTGTCCGCATCATGCAGCGCCGCCGCGCCGATGCGCGCGGGCTGCAGATCGAGCAGTTCCAGGCTCTCGACGCCGCACACGCCGCAACCGCTGCGGCCCGCCATCGAACGGCGCTGCTGCTTGAGCTGCATGAATTCTTCCTGGGCGATGGTGAGGGCGACCTCGAAGCTGCGCGCATGTTCGCGCTGTTCGATATCGAATACGTCGGCGGCCTTGCTCACCAGTCCCTCGGTGAGCGCGAAACCTAGCGCGAACGCTTCCAGCTCGCGCGGGGTGACCATCATGACGGCGTGCGAGATGCCATTGAAGACCAGCGCCACCGGCATTTCCTCGGCGACGCGGTCGGTGCCGCGAGCGGCGTCCTGCGGCGCGGTGCCGCGCCGGCGCAGCACGGAGCGCTCCTGCAATCCAGATCGTTCCGTCTCTGTCTCAAACTTCATCCCTGCCCCGCTGAATAAGCACAACGGCTTATTCTACACGGGGCGCGGTCACATCACGCGGCGAGTGGTTCGCCGGCCACGCCGTAGTGGCGTGCGTAGCGGCCGTCCAGGTTCGCCAGCGGCAGCAGCAGGAACAGGTCGGCGCTTTCGAAATCAGGATCCCATGCCGGTTCGCCGCAGATCCAGGCGCCCGAACGCACGTAACCCTTCAACAGCGGCGGCACTTGCGGCTTCTGCGCGGCTTCCAGTTTCGAGAACGGGAACGGCAGGTGCGGGGTAACGCGGTATTCGGACGGCGCCAGGTGGGCGCCAACCAGCGACTGGTAGACGGCGACCGCATTGTGGCCGCCATCGGCCAGGCTGATGCTGGCGCAGCCGGCCAGATAGTCGCAGTTCTCGCGGCGCATGTATTCGGCCAGGCCGGACCACAGCAGCATGATGACGCTGCCGCCACGGTAGTCTGGATGAATGCAGGCGCGGCCCGCTTCGACCATGCGGCCACGCAGGTTGTTCAGGCGGCCCAGGTCGAACTCGCCCTCGGAGTAGACGCGTCCCAGCTTGCGCGCACGCGCGGCGCTCAGCAGGCGGTAGGTGCCCACCACCTTGAGCGTGCTCGAATCACGCACGATCAGGTGATCGCAGTGTTCGTCGAATTCGTCGCTGTCCAGGCCATCCTCGCGGACCAGCGAACTCAATCCCATCGTTTCGATGAACACCTTGTAGCGCAAACGCTGAACCTCGCGCAGCTCTTCCGGTGTGCTTGCCATACTGAGTACCAGCTTACCGGACGCTGCTCGCACGTCGGCTTGTATGATCGAAGTTTGCATGCTTCATCCTTTCTGTGGGGAACGAAGCAAGCGTAACGGTCGAATACTTCAAGAAAATGACATCGTGGTGTCAGTTCCGTGACATGGGCCGAAGTGTTGTTTTTTATTTAGTCTTTTTTTGGACGGCCGGTCTTCAGTTGCGGCAGGCCGGACAACACATTTTGCAGCGTGGCAAGGTCGATCTGGCTGATCAGGGCGACGCCGATGCGCAACAATTCGCTCTTTTTGATCTCGAAACCGGCTTTCAGGCAGGCTTTCTTGACCTGGCCGAGCACCGCGTATTCCGCTTCCGGCATGGTGAAGCTGTCGCGCACCAGCTTTTCCTTGCGGGTTTTATCCTTGACGGCTTCCACCGGGGCCGGCTTGGCCACCACTGCCTTCGGCGCGGCCTTGACGGCTGCTTTAGGCGCTGGCTTGGCGGCGGCCTTAGGTGCTGCCTTAGGTGCTGCCTTGACCGCGGCTTTAGGTGCGGCCTTGGGCGCTGCCTTAGGTGCAGCCTTCGGCGCTGCCTTGACCGCTGGCTTGGCGGCGGCCTTCGGTGCGGCTTTCGCGGCGGCCGGCTTGGCTGCCACGGGCTTCACGGTGGCCTTGGCCACCGGCTTGGCGGCAGCCTTGGCGACTGGTTTCACGGCCGGTTTCTTCGGCAGCGCGGGGGCTTTCCCATTCAGGAGGCCATTGACGGTTTTGTTCATACTAACTCCACAATTATTCAACAATATAAACAATATATATCATTTATGATGTTTTTGCTTGTTTTAGCGCAAATGCAAGGCAACGCGGGCAAACAAAACATCGGGGTTGACGGGCTTGCGCAGGAAATCCACGGCCCCCAGGCTGAGCCCCATGGCCTCGTCCTCGGCCAGGCTTTTGGCGGTCAGGAACAGCACCGGTATGCCGCTGCTGTGGGGATCGGCCTTCAGGCGGCGGCAGGTCTCGAAGCCGTCCATCTCAGGCATCATGATGTCGAGCAGGATCAGGTCCACCGGCGAGGCGGCGACGATCTGCAGCGCCGTCGCGCCGCTGGTGGCGACCTTGGTGTTGTATTTGTCCTTCAACAGATTGGCCAGCAGCGTGATGTTGTCCGGCGTGTCGTCGACGATCAGTATCGTGGGGCGGTTGGCTTTGACGTTCATGGGTTCTCCTGTTCCTGTGCGACCGCCGCCAGCAGCGTGCCGGCGGCCTCGAATTCGTAATGCGCCATGTGATTGGCCAGGCGGGTCATCGCCGCCGCCGGCAGCAGGGTCGCCAGCGAGGCGCGCACGCTGCCGAAATAATCCACGCTGTCGCCGCTGAACTCCGCCAGCAGCGCGCGCAACTCGGCCAGCGCCTGGCGCGCGTCGACGATGCCCGGTTCCGCGCGCGGCGGCACCGGCGGCAGCGCCTTCATCGACAATCCCAGCCAGCGCGACAGCGCGCCATACAGGCGCTGCGGATCGACCGGCTTGGTGATGAAGTCCTGCATGCCCTCGTCCATGCACTGCGCCTGCACGCCGGCCAGCGCGTGCGAGGTCACGGCGATCACCGGCAGCTCGTTGAAGCGGCTGTCCTGGCGCAGCAGCCGCGTGGCTTCGTGGCCGTCCATCAGCGGCATGCCCAGGTCCATCAGCACCAGGTCATACGCGTCCGGGCCGGCGGCCCGCAGCAGGTCCAGCGCCTCGCGGCCGTTGCCCGCCACGTCGACCACGATGCCCTGCAGCTCCAGCAGCTCCACCATCACATCCTGGTTGTCGGCGCTGTCCTCCGCCAGCAGCACGCGCGCCGCGCGGCGCGGCGACGCCTGCAAGGTCAGGTCGCCCACCGGTCCCTGGTGCACGGCCGCCTGCACCGACACCGCCGCCGCGTCGGACAGCGCGAACCGCAGCTCGAAATGGAAAGTCGACCCAGAGTCCGGCTCGCTCTCGACGTCGATGCGCCCGCCCATCAGCCGCACCAGCTGCTGCGAGATCGACAGCCCCAGGCCGGTGCCGCCGTAGTGGCGCGTGGTCGAGCCGTTGGCCTGGCTGAAGGCGCGGAACAGCTTGGCCTTCTGCTGCTGCGTCATGCCGATGCCGGTGTCGCGCACCGAGAAGCGCAGCGTGGCCTGGCCGTCCGGCGCGCGCTCCGCGCCCGGCTCGCAGCGCAGTTCCAGCTCGCCCTCGGCGGTGAACTTGACCGCGTTGTTGACCAGGTTGACCAGCACCTGCCCCAGTCGCAGCGGGTCGCCCACCAGGTAGCGCGGCACGCCCGGCGCGGTCGTGACCAGGTAGCGCAGGTGCTTGTCCTCGGCGCGCTGCGCGGTCACGCTGGAGACGTGGGCCAGCACGTCCTCCAGCGCGAACGGGATGGCTTCCACGTCCAGCCGCCCCGCCTCGATCTTGGAGAAATCCAGGATGTCGTTGATGATCCCCAGCAGCGACAAGGCCGCGCGGTGGATCTTGCTGATGTAGTCGAACTGCTTGGGCGTCATCTCGGTGCGCAGCGCCAGGTAGGCCATGCCGATCACGGCGCTCATCGGCGTGCGGATCTCGTGGCTCATATTGGCCAGGAACTCGGACTTGGCGATGTTGGCCGCCTCGGCCGCGATGTTGGCGTTGACCAGTTTCTGTTCGCGCTCGCGGCGGTCGCTGATGTCGCGGATGAAGGCGCAGAACTCGACGTTGTCCGGCCCTTCCGACCTGACGTGGGTGATCGCCAGCTCGATCGGGAACTCGCTGCCGTCGCGCCGCAGCGCCGCCACCTCGATGCGCGTGTCGAGCACCTGGGCCGGGCCGTTGCCGGCCATGTAGCGCTGGATGCCGCGCCGGTGGTCGTAGCGGTAGCGCGGCGGGATGATGGTCTGGTCCAGCGCCAGTCCCAGCGCCTCCTCGCGGCTCCAGCCGAAGATGCGCTCGGCCTGCGCGTTCCAGCCGACGATGCGGCCGGCCAGGTCCATGCGCACCACCGCGTCGAGCGCCGTGTCCAGGATGGCCTGAAGCTTGGCCTGGCTGTCGCCCAGCTGCCGCAGGGAGGTGGTCACTTCCCGGGTGCGGGCGGCGATGCGCAGTTCCAGGTCGCTGTTCAACTCGCGCAGCTCGGATTCGGCGTCGCGCAGGCGGGTCAGCGTGTCGCGGAAGCGCAGCACGGCGCCGGACAGCCGGCCCACCTGGTCTTCGCGGTCGATGCCGGACAGCTTGATGTCGGTCTCGCCGCGCGTCAGCTTTTCAAGGCCGGCCTGGATGTCGGCGAACGGCCGCGCCGCGCGCCGGCCCACCATGAAGATCGACAGCACGATGCCCAGCGCCAGCAGCAGGTTGGCCGCCACCGTGTTGTAAAGCTGGCGCCGCAGGTCCTGGTCGATCTGCTGGCGCGAGAAGGCCAGCTCGATCGAGCCGACCGCATAGCTGCGCCGCACGTCGGTGAAGCTGATATCGCGCCGCACCTTGATCGCGGCCACCGGCTCGCGCAGCGGCGAGACGTAGCTGGCCAGCTCCGCGCCGTTGGGCGCCAGCACCCGCAGCACCAACACTTCCGGCGTGGCGCCGGAGGCGTCGACCACGCTGGAGACGGCCGCGCTGTTGATGTCGAACAGCGGCCGCGCCAGCGCCTGCGACAACACCGCCGCCAGCCGCTCGGCGCGTTCGCGCAGGTTCTGTTCGGCCTCGCTCTTGAGCGTCTGCAGCACGTAGGTAGTGTAGATGGCGGTCGACAGCGTCACCGAGACGAAGATCCCGAACCCCAGCCGCAGCAGGATGTTGCGGCGCCACGCGCCGCGCAGGCGCGCCAGCGGGCCGCCGCTCAACGCAGGGCCCCGCGTATCAATGGCGCACTCCCTCGGCCGCTTCCAGCTTGCGGTAGGCCGCGCTGTTGCGGGCTTCCTCGATCGCGCGCCAGATGCGCTCCGCCAGCTGCGGGCGCGACGCCACCATGCCGTGCGACAGGATCAGAAAGTACGGTTTTTCGATGATGGGGATCGGCAGTTCCTCCAGCTGCGGCGCCAGCGGGCCGTGCATCAAGCCGTTGGCGTCGCTGCCGCCGATGGCCGCCGCCGCCACGCGCCCGGCGATCAGCTTGCGCGCCAGTTCGTCGGCGCGCTGGCTGCCCTCGTCCACCTCGACGTTCTGCGCGCGCAGCACGTCGCCCACCGAATAGCCAAGCTGGAAACCGATGGCGCCATCGAGGTTGTGGAAGCTCTTGCCGTCCCATTCCACCTTGCTGCCTTTTCGGCGCACCACCATGTAGCTATCAATGTGCATGCGTTTGCTGGCGTCGATCTGCTGGCCGCCGGGATATTCGCCCAGCTCGCGCCGATCCGGCTTGTAGCTGACGGCGAAGGCGCCGTCGACGGTGTTGGATTTGAGCTCGGCCAGGCAGCGCTTCCACGGGACGGCCTGGTAATCGAAGCGGATGTCGAGCTGCTGCTCGACCATCTTCAGCAGCGCGAAATTGAGGCCGCCACCCTGCTTCGTGCGCCACGGCGGGACGTCCTGCTGCTCGAAGCACAGGACGACCGTCTCCTTGCCGGCGGCGCCGGCGGCCGGAGACAGCAACGACAGCGCCAACAGCGCGCCGGCGCAGCTGCGATGTATGGCGTGCTTCCTCATAGACCTCCCTGGCGCTCAGCCGATAGTGCGTATGCTGAAGTCTACCCCAACTTCATCCCACTGCTCCTGCTCCTTCTCCAGCCAGTAGGACAGGGTCGGATGGTCGCCTATCCATTCGCGGCGGATTTCCAGCTCGATGCGGCTCTTCATGCGCAGCTTGATCAGGGTGAAGTCGATGTCCAGCCGCGAGTGCATGAACAGCACCGCCAGCCGCAGCGCCACCACCGCCTTGGTGAAATCCGGCTCCGCCAGCGCGTCGACCACCTTGCGCAGGTTGCCCTTGTGCGCGGCGATCATGCGGGCCATGGTCTTCTGCTCGCGCGAGGTGAAGCCCGGCAGGTCGGCGTTCTCGATCATGTAGGCGGCGTGCTTGTGGTAGCCGGTGTGCGACACCACCATGCCCATCTCGTGCAGCAGCGCGCTCCAGTACAAATGGCGCGTGTACTGGTCGCTGGACGGCTTGGTCTGCGCGTACAGGGCCAGCGCGTCGTCGGCCACGCGGTTGGCGCGCCGTTCGTCGCAATGGAACTTGAGCAGGCAGGCCTGCACCGATTGCTCGCGGCGGTCACGCTTGGTCGAGCGCAGGTGCAGGTCCCACATCACGCCCATGCGCAGGCCGGCCTCGATCGGCTGCACCACCGGGATATCGAGCTCGCGCACCAGGCCAATCAGGATCGCCAGGCCGCCGATGATGGTGGCGGCGCGGTCGGGACGCAGGCCCGCCATCTCGATCCGGCTGACGTGGCCGAATTCGATGAAGCGCTGTTTGAGGGCGCTGAGGGTCTCGGCGTTGACTTCGCGCCCGATGCCGTTCTTGACGATGATGTCGGCGATGGTGCGGGCGGTGCCGGACGAGCCGTAGCACTGCTTCCAGAACTGCGGATGGTAAGGCGGCGCGGCGTCCTCGAAATGGCTGCGCGCCGACAGGATGGCCGCCTCGAACGACGGCGCGTCGACCCGGCCGCCGATGAAGAACGACAGGCTTTGCTTGACCGTGCCCACGCTGAACGATTCGACCTGCTCGATTTCCTGGCCGCGTCCCAGTATCAGTTCGGTGGAGCCGCCACCGATGTCGATCACCAGCCGCCGTTCGCCCGGCAGCGCCAGCGCGTTGGCCACGCCCATGTAGATCAGGCGCCCCTCCTCCTCGCCGGAGATGATCTCGATCGGATAACCGATGGCCAGTTCGGCCTCCGGCAGGAAGGCGGCGGAATTGCGCGCCACGCGCATGGCCGACGTGGCGACCACGCGCACGCCATCGAGGCGGTAGGCGGCCAGCACGGCGCGGAAGTTCTTCAGGCAGGCCAGCGCGGTTTGCATGGCGGCGGGGGTCAGGTTGCCCTGTTCGTCCAGGCCCGCGGCCAGGCGGATCGGTTCGCGCACGGATTTCAGGACGCGGATCGCCTCCCCGTCATGCTTGCCGATGTGGAGGCGAAAACTGTTGGAACCCAGATCTACTGCTGCGTACATATTTGGAAGCCTCTCTCGGCACACGGCAACGAAGGCTCGCGGGTGAATCAAACTAAACGATTTACATGATTATAATCACGATAAGCGCAGTTTGTTACCGGCTGATGACAGTGGTGTGGCTATTCAGGCAGGCAGCGTGCCCGCCTGCGCCTCGGCCACGCGGTTGCGGCCCGCCTGCTTGGCCGCCTGCAGCGCCTCGTCGGCGCGCTTGAACAGGCTGATGGTGGTGTCGTCGGCGCGGATGGTGGTCACGCCCAGGCTGGCGGTCATGTTGATGACGGCCTTCCCGGCCTTGACCGGCAGCGCGGCGACCGCGTTGCGGATACGCTCGGCCACCATCAGCGCGTCCTCCTGCGAGGTGCGCGGCAGCTGGATGGCGAATTCGGCGCCACCCAGGCGGCCCATCAAATCGCTGTCGCGCAGCTGCTTCTTGCAGACGTCGACCATGGCCTTGAGCACCTGGTCGCCCACCGGATGGCCGTAGCTGTCGTTGACGCGCTTGAAGTGATCGAGGTTGAGGATGATCAGCGCGGTCGGCATGCCGGGACGGCGCGCCAGCGCGATCCACGGCGTCAGCGTCTGGTAGAAGCCGCGCCGGTTGGGCACGTCGGTCAGCGCGTCGACCACCTCCAGCCGGGCCAGTTCGGCCAGTTGCTGTTCACGGCCCAGCAGCAGGTAGGCGAAGGCGCTGTTGATCATCATCAGGTACAGCGCGCCGATGCCCACGCCCTGGACGATGGCCGGGCTGACCCAGCCCCAGCCCTCCGGCATCAGCAGCGTCAGCAGGCCGCGCGCGATCACGGCCAGCGCCAGCAGCAGCGAGGACAGCACCAGGTAACGACGCAGCAGCGTGCCGGCGCTCCAGCCCCGGCCCAGCGCGGCGGCGCCGGCGATGGTAAACAGGCCGATCACCAGCGAGCCGATGGCGATGCGATCGGCGGGCGGCAGTTCCAGCAGCCAGGCGCCGGTGAACACGCCGGTGGCCGCGCCCAGCGCCGGCAGCAGGTAGCGCCGCCACACGCGGCGGCCGGCCTGCTCCCACAACGCGGAGGCGTCCAGCGCGAAACCGGCGAACAGCACGCCGTTGGCGATCGGGATGGTCAGGAAGTCCGGCAGCGTGCCGCGCAGGTACAGCAGGGCCCAGGCCAAGGCCTGGCACTGCTTGGCCATGCCCCAGGTGGAACTGGCCGGCGCCAGGCCGGCTCGGCGGCGCTCCTGCTCATAAAAGAACAGCGCCGCGCACAGGCTCAGATTGCCCAGCGCCAGCGCCAGTACCAGGGTTTTTATATCCATGACCTGCGGCGGGTCAGACCTCGTGCTCGACGTTGGTGCTGCCGTCGCCCATCTTGCTGGCCCAGGCCTGGGCGAAGTATGCTTTTTCGTCCTCGGTCGGCGCGTCGTGCCAGAACACGATCAGCGTGCCCTTGTGGTCGTGCAGCTGGCTGACTTTCTCGATGAAGGCCTGCTTGCCGGCCATGTCGGCCAGCGCCACCACGTAGCCGTAGACGCGGGTCAGGCGCTCCAGGCGGTCTGGCTCGGTGAAACTGTTGGTGGCGGTCAGCGTAGGGTGGTCTAAAAACATCGTCTCGTTCTCCATGGGGGCCGCCGGAAGGGGCTGGCCTGTGCTATCGCCAATGTACCTACAATTGTTGCTTCTGTAAATGCAATGTGGCTTACTGGCCGGCATGCTACTATAAAACGCCCCCGTAAATCCACAATACGCCCCTTGACCCAGTCTTCCCACCGGCCGCAAGTGCACACGCGCGGCGACAAACGTTCGCTGGAATTCCAGCCCGGCATGATCCAGAGCGAGATGCGGCTGTCGCGGCCGGACGACCTGGTGCTCAGCTATGCGCGCGCCATGATGTGCTTCGTGCTGTTCCACCCCAGGCCCGAGCACATCGTCATGGTCGGGCTGGGCGGCGGTTCGCTGGCCAAGTTCTGTTACCGCTACCTGCCGCACAGCCGCATCACCGTGCTGGAGCTGCGCGCCGACGTGATCGCGCTGCGAGAGCAGTTCGCCATCCCGCGCGACAACGCCCGCTTCCGCATCATCCAGGCCGACGCGGCCGCCTACATGCCCACGCTCAGCGGCGCGGCCGACGTGCTGCTGGTGGACGGCTTCGACGCCGACGGCCTGCCGCCGGCTCTGGGCAGCGCCAGCTTCTACGCCGACTGCCGGCGCGCGCTGCGGCCCGGCGGCGTGATGGTGGCCAATATCTTCAGCTACGATCCGCAGTACGGGCCCATGCTGCGGCGCTTGCGCGAGACTTTCCAGGGCCGCATCTGCTGGTTCCGTGGCATCGCCGGCAACAACCGCATCCTGTTCGCGGTCAAGGGCGGCAAGCCGTCGCCGGCGCTGGCCATGCAGCAGAAGGTGGCGCGCAGCCACGGCCTGGGCTTCGCCCTGCTCAACCGCCTGCTGGCGCACTGGATCGTGCTGCGGCTGCGCTGGAACCATGAGCGCTCCGGCGCGGACTAGCCTGAAAACGTGGCTTGTATAAGACAATCCAGGGGCCAATGACTGTCCTGGGAGCATGAGTTATGCCACACTAGGCTCATCCGCCTGCCCTGCCGTCCATACCCCGAAAGCGCCGCATGCCGCTGTTTTCCAAGTCGCCGCCGATCTCGCTGGCCGCCATGCTGACGCTGGTCACCGGACTGGCAGTGACGGGCATGCTGTTCGTGGCCGTCAGCGCGCTGGAATACGGCAAGATGGAGCTCGCTTTCCAGCAACGCGCCCAGGCGCGCGCGGCCGCCATCCGCAGCGGCCTGGACGACACGCTCGAGCTGGTCACCATCATCAACGACCTATTCAAGTCGGTGGGCCCGGTCAGCCGCGAGCAGTTCGGCGACTTCACCCGGCCGCTGCTGGCGCGCTATCCTTTTGTGCAAGCTTTCAATTTCCACCGCGTGCTGACCGACGAGGAGGCGCGCCGCCACGAGGCCGCGCTGCGCGAGCGCTATCCCGGCTACGCCATGTTCGACGGCGGCCGCCTGCCGCTGTCGTCGCGGCCCCGGCACGCCATCGTCGATTATCTGGAACCGATGCACGGCAACGAGGCGGCGTTCGGGCTGGACGTGATGTCGCTGGGGCCGATGTCCAACACCGTCAACCAGGCGGTGGCGGCCGGCACCACGCTGGCCACGCCGCTGCTGAGGCTGGCGCAGGAACGGGGCAACCAGAAAGGCTTCGTGTTGCTGATGCCGGTCTACCGGCCGGGCGCGCAGACCGCCACGGCCGAACAACGGCGCGCGGCGTGGATAGGCAGCACCGGCGCCGTCATCCGCTCCACCGACTTGATCCAGAAGATATTGCACGGCGCCGGCCTGCTGGACGACAGCTCGCTGGTGGTGCGGGTGTACGTGGGCGACGATGTCCGGCCGGACAACCTGATCTACAGCCTGGGCCAGCCGGTCGGACAGGCGGTGGCGGCCAAGCCGCTGCAGCGCTGGCTGGCGTTCGACTACCACGACGTCTACACCCGCACCTTCAGCGCGGCCGGCAAGGCCTGGCACGTGCAGGTGACGCCGCTGCCGCGCCCCTTCCTGGCCAATCACCTGGGTTCGCTGTCCACGCTGCTGGGCGGGCTGCTGTTCTCGCTGCTGACGGCGGCCTTCGTCAATTCGCTGGCGCGGCGCTCGGTGCGCGTGCAGCGGCTGGTGGACGAGCGCACCCGCGCGCTCCAGCTCAGCAACGAGCGCCTGAACGAAGACGTGGCGGCCCGCGCGCGCACCGAGCAGGCGCTGCAGGAAAGCGAGCTGCGCTTCCGCCGCCTGCTGGCGCTGTCATCGGACTGGTACTGGGAGCAGGACGAGCAATTCCGCTTCACCAGCATCACCGGCGGCTTCTTCGACAAGGGCAAGCAGGACCCGGACCATTTCATGGGCAAGACGCGCTGGGAACACCATCCCGAGATGCGGCAGGCGCGCTGGGGCCAGGACCACATCGCGCTGCTGCAAGCCCACCTGCCCTTCCTCAATTTCGAATACGCGCTGGCCGGCACCGACGGCCAGCAGCACTGGTTCAGCATCAGCGGCGAGCCCTTGTTCGACCACGACGGCGTGTTCAAGGGCTATCGCGGCACCGGCACCGACATCACCGAGCGCAAGCAGTCCGAGCAGCGCATCCACCACATCGCCCACCACGACGTGCTGACCGGCCTGCCCAACCGCGTGCTGCTGCAGGACCGGCTGACGCAGGCGGCCGCCTTCGCCAACCGCAGCGGCAACCCGCTGTGGGTCATGCTGATCGACCTGGACCGCTTCAAGTTCGTCAACGACAGCCTGGGGCACAAGGCCGGCGACCAGTTGCTCAAGACCGTGGCCCTGCGCCTGCAGGACAGCGTGCGCGAGAGCGACACCGTGGCGCGGCTGTCCGGCGACGAGTTCGTCGCCATCCTGACCGAATACCCGGACGAGGCGTTGTCGCTGGACGTCACGCAGCGCATCATGCGGGCGGTGGCGCAGCCGGTGCTGCTGGAGGGGAAGGAGTTCTTCGTCACCTGCTCGATCGGCGTGGCGGTGTACGACCCGGACGGCATGCCGGCGCAGCGCCTGATCGAGCATGCCGACATCGCCATGTACCGCGCCAAGAAACTGGGCCGCAACAACACGCAGTTCTACCAGCCGGCCATGAACGAGGAGGCGCTGGAGCGGGTGCGCATCGAGACCGCGCTGCGCAGCGCGCTGGAGCGCGACGAGTTCGTGCTGCACTACCAGCCGCAGGTGGACCTCGGCAGCGGCCGCATCGTCGGCATGGAGGCGCTGATACGCTGGCGCCATCCCGAGCTGGGCATGGTGGCGCCCGACCGCTTCATCGGGCTGGCCGAGGAGACCGGGCTGATCGTGCCGATCGGCGCCTGGGTGCTGCGGGTGGCGTGCGCGCAGGCCAAGGCGTGGCAGGACGCGGGCTTCGGGCCGTTGCGGATCGCGGTCAACCTGTCGCCGCGCCAGTTCGGCGAGCCGAACCTGCTTGCCTCGATCACCGAGGTGCTGGAGCGGACCGGCCTGCCGCCGTCCTGTCTGGACATCGAGCTCACCGAGGGCTTGTTCATGCACGACGTGGCGCTGGCGGTGGAGCTGCTGCACAAGTTGAAGGCGCTGGGGCTGGCGTTGTCGATCGACGATTTCGGCACCGGGTATTCGAGCTTTTCCTACCTGCGCAGGTTCCCGATCGACGTGCTGAAGATAGACCGCTCCTTCGTCAGCGACATCGGCGACGGCGACGAGGCGGCCATCGTGGTATCCATTATCGCGCTGGCGCACAACCTCAAGCTGCGCGTGATCGCCGAGGGCGTGGAAACCGCAGCCCAGCTGGACTACCTGCGGCTGCACGGCTGCGACGAGATCCAGGGCTATTACTTCAGCCGGGCGGTGCCGGCCGAGGCCTTCGGGCAGATGCTGACGGAGGGCAGGAATCTGCCGCGTTTGATTGCTAATAAGGGTTAGCCCACACGGGAAGTTCTCCATCCTGCTGGAAGACAGACTCAATCTTCTTCCCGCTGCGAACGTCGTAGAGAATCAATGTCCCGGCGAAGTGCCTTCCTCCACAATCTATCCCGACCTTTTCCCCATCTTCCCAAAACCAATAGTCACGTATAAACGGCTGGCATTCGATAGATCGGAGGTTACCGTCGCGGTAGACGGTGAGACGGCTAGCCCCTGGCCCTGAGTCGCCTTCCGCAGTCCACGTATTCTCTACCAGCCACGCCGCAGTGCGGCCATCTTTCGACAATTCCGCCCGGGTGGTTCGCCCGCCGCGGGTTAGCTGCCTATCCTTCCCATCCCGGGTGACCGCGTGAATATTTCCAGCTTTGTCCGCATAAACACGTTTCAAAACAATTTCGCGCGCCGATATATTGGTCGCAAATAGGAACAAGAAGCCATAAATAAGGCTCTTCATTTTCAGGCCAGCTTGCGGCGCCGCTTCTTGGGCGCCAGCATGGTGCCGGTGCAGCCGGGTGCGCCGCAGCGGCAGGCGAAGGAGCGCTTGATCGCCGGCGTGTGGCGGCCTTCGTAGATCAGCGGGTAGGAGTAGCTCAACTCCTCGCCGCATTTGATGTCGTGCAGCGCGTAGATGTAGATGCGGCCCTCGTCTTCGATGGCCTGGCAGTTGGGCTCGCACGAGTGGTTGATGAAGCGCGCCTCGTTGCCCTCATCGCCGCCGTCGATGACGTTGCCGTTGGCCAGGCTGAAGAAGAAGGTGTGGTTGTGCGGCATGTCCTGCGCGGCCGCGCGTTCCAGCGCCTCGGGCCAGGTGATCTCGCGGCCCGTGTATTCGATCACGCATTCGCTGACCGCGATGTCGCGATTGGCGAACACGCCCCGCCCGTGCACCGGCGAGGTCTTGACGATGTACGCCGGCTGGTCGGACAGCACCGCCGGACTTTCCATTACATTTTCAGTCAACATAGGTCGGCTCAGTTGGCATCGCCGCCGGGCGGCTTGAACAGGTCTTCCAGCTCGGCGCGGCTGGTGGGCTTGCGCACCACGCCGCGCCGGCCGCTGAATTCGTCTTCGATATTGTCGCGATAGTAGCTCCACGCGGCAGCCGAGGTCGACAGCTTGCGCCACACCTCGTTGCCCACGCCCGAGTAGTCGATGGCGACGCCATCGTCGAACTCCACGCGCAGCATGCGCTCGCGCGCATCATATCCGATGGCGCGCAGCTTGCCGGCGTTGATGCGTTTCATTTCCATACCGCCTCCTCAGGCCTTGCGCGCTCCGTGGACCATCTGGCGCGCCTGCTTGCGCAGCAGGGCCTGGTCCCAGCGCTGTTTCTGCTCTTCGGTTTCCGGCACCAGCGTCGGCACCTCGACCGGCTTGCGGTGCTCGTCCACCGCCACCATCGTAAAGTAGCAGCTATTCGCGTGGCGCACCAGACGTTGCTGAATGTTTTCCGTGACCACGCGGATGCCCACCTCCATCGACGTGCGGCCGGTGTAGTTGATCGACGCCAGGAAGGTCACCAGCTCGCCCACATGGATCGGCTGCAGGAACATCACCTGATCCACCGACAGCGTCACCACGTAGCTGCCCGAGTAGCGGCTGGCGCAGGCGTAGGCCACGCTGTCGAGATATTTCAGGATGGTGCCGCCGTGGACGTTGCCGGAGAAATTGGCCATGTCCGGCGTCATCAGGACGGTCATGCTCAGTTCGTGGGCGGTCCAGCTCATCGGTTTTTGCATTGCATACTCCATAGTTGTTTTCTCCATGCTATCCGCTAAGCTTGTCATTCGCAAATAGTTATCAAAAACCACTAGCTTTATCGTATGCTTTGCGCTTCACGAAAAAAGGAGCAACCATGAAATGGAAAGTCCTGGCCGCCAGTCTCATGCTCGGCATGGCCGCCACCGCCCACGCCGTCACGGCGGACGAGGTCCACACCTTCACGCTGGCCAATGGCATGAAGTTCATCGTGCTCGAATCGCACACCATCCCCAACGCCAATATGTACACGTTCTGGAAGGTCGGCTCGCGCAATGAGGCGCCCGGCATCACCGGCCTGTCGCACTTCTTCGAACACATGATGTTCAACGGCTCCAAGCACTTCGGCCCGAAAATGTTCGACCGCACCATGGAAGCCAAGGGCGGCTCCAACAACGCCTACACCAGCAACGACCTGACCGTGTACCAGGACTGGTTCCCGGCGGCGTCGTTGGAAACCATCTTCACGCTGGAAAGCGACCGCATCGCCCACCTGACGATCGACCCGAAAATGGTCGCCAGCGAGCGCGGCGTGGTGCTGTCCGAGCGCAGCACCGGGCTGGAGAACTCGAACATCCGCGCGCTGCACGAGGAAGTCAACGGCGTCGCCTTCCAGGCCCATCCGTATTCGTGGCCGGTGATCGGCCATGAGTCCGACATCAAGGCCTGGACCCAGGAAGACCTGCAGCGCTACTTCAACACCTATTACGCGCCCAATAACGCGGTGTCGGTGATCGTCGGCGACGTCAAGGCCGACGAGGTGAAGAAGCTGGCCACCAAATATTTCGGCGGCATTCCGAAGCGCGCGCTGCCGCCCGCCGTGCGCACCGTGGAGCCTGAACAGAAAGGCGAACGCCGCGTGTTCGTCGCCAAGGAATCGGCCACCTCGGCCAACCTGGCGATCGCCTACAAGGTCCCGGCCGCCAACAGCCCCGACTACTACGCGTTGGAAGTGCTGCAGAGCATACTGGGCGAAGGCAAGACCTCACGCCTGTACAAGGCGCTGGTCGAGCAGCAGCTGGCCACGCAGGTCAGCGCCAGCAGCATGGATGGCTTCGATCCGGGCCTGCTGTACCTGTCGGCGGTGGCCACCGCCAAGACGCCGCCGGCCCAGCTGGAACAGGCGCTGCTGGCCGAGGTCGACAACCTGGTCAAGAACGGCGTAACCGCCGACGAGCTGCAAAAGGTGAAGAACCAGAAGCTGCTGAACCTGTACCGCGAACAGGAAACCATCAACGGCAAGGCCCAGCAACTGGGCAACTACGAGGTGTTCTTCGGCGACTACAAGAAGATGTTCGACGCCCCGGCCGCCTACGAAAAACTGACGCCGGCCGATATCCAGGCCGTCGCCGCCAAATACCTGAAAAAATCGCAGCGCACCGTCGGCGTGCTGGCTGCGAAGGAGGACTGATACGATGACCATCAAAGCAACCGTAATGGCCGCCGCCGTGCTGGCCGCGCTGGGCGCGGCGCCACTGGCCGGCGCCGCCGATTTCCGCCTGCCGGCGTTCGACACCGTCACCCTGCCCAACGGCCTGACCGTGTACCTGATGGAGCGCCATGAGGTGCCGCTGATCTCGGTGCGCGCCGTGGTCAAGGCCGGCGCCGTCAACGACGAAAAACAGCCGGGCCTGTCCAACCTGACCGGCGACGCCCTGCTGCTGGGCAGTAAAGCCCACAACAAGACCGCCATCGACCAGGCCTTCGACTTCCGCGGCGCCCGCCTGGCCGGCGGCGCCGGTACCGAGGCCAGCACGGTGCAGGCCAACTTCGCCCGCGCCGACAGCGCCACGCTGCTGCCGCTGTTTGCCGAGATCGTCCAGCAGCCGAGTTTCGACGAGGCCGAGCTGGCCAAGCTGCGCGACCGCAAGGTCAACGGCCTGAAGCAGGCCAAGGAGGCGCCGCGCAACGTGGTGGGCAACTACTACCGCGCCATGCTGTTCGGCGAGGCGCCGTACGCCAATCCGCCCGGCGGCACGGTCAGCAGCGTCAGCGCGCTCAAGCAGAGCGACGTGCAGGGCTACTACCAGCACTACTACCGTCCGGACAACGCCGCCATCATCGTGGTGGGCGACTTCCAGACGGCCGAGATGCGCAAGCAGATCGAGTCGCTGTTCGGCGCGTGGAAGGCCAGCGGCCCGGCGCTGCCGCAACAGGACAACGGCAAGGTGCAGGCCGACAAGGCGCGCGTGTGGCTGGTCAACAAGCCGGACGCGATCGAGACCACCTTCCTGATCGGCGGCGTCGGCATCGCGCGCAACGATCCGGATTATGTGCCCATGCAGGTGCTCAACACCATCGTCGGCGGCCGCTTCACCTCGTGGCTGAACGACGAGCTGCGCGTGAATTCCGGGCTGACCTACGGCGCCCGCAGCGAGTTCGCCACGCTGGCGCAGACCGGCACCTTCGCCATTTCCAGCTTCACCGCGCTGCCGAAGACCGAGGCGGCACTGGCGCTGGCGCACAAGACCTATCAGCGTTTGTGGGACAAGGGCATCGACCAGGCCACGCTGGAATCGGCCAAGGCCTACGTCAAGGGCCAGTTCCCGCCGCGCTACGAGACCGGCGAGCAGCTGGCTGGTTTGTTGGGCGATATGTACGCGTCCAAGGTCGGACGCGAGCAGATCGACAACTTCATGAAGGATGTCGACAGCCTGACGCCGGAGCGCGCCAAGGCATTGGTGGACAAGCACTTCCCGCGCACCAAGCTGCAAACGGTGCTGGTGGGGAAAGCCGACGCCATCCGCGACATCGCCAAGACCTACGGCGAAGTGACCGAGCTGCAGATCAGCGCGGACGGTTTCCAGCCGCGTTAAAGCTGGGGCAGCGCGCCGGCCGGGTCCAGCTGGCGCGCCAGGTGGGCGATCTCGTCCACCACGCCGGGGATGGCGTCGATCACCGGCGCCAGCTGCGCGCAGCCTGTCGCGCCGGGGTCCGCCTTCAGCGCCCGCTCGGCACGGTGCGCCAGGCCGGCCAGGCGGTCGGCGCCCACGGTGCCGGCCAATCCCTTGAGCGTATGCAGCAGCGGCAGCGCCGCGCCGCCGTCCTGCCCGTCGCCTGCCGCCTGCAGTTGGGCCGACAGCTTGTTCGCCTCCACCGCAAAACTGCGCAGCGCCACCAGATAGACCGAAAGCAGGCCGCCCATGCGCTTGAGCGCGGCCGCGCTGTTGATGCCGGCCTCCGCCAGCGGCGCCATGCCCGTCACATCGGCCGCAGCGGCCGCCACGGCCTCCACCACCTGCCCCGCCGCCATTTCCAGCGGCACGCCAGCGCGCCGCGCATGCCGCAGGATCACCGCGATCAACTGGACCAAGTCGAAGGGCTTGCCGATGTGGTCGACCATGCCCGCGTCCAGCGCGGCGACGCGGTCGGCCGGCATGGCGTTGGCCGTCATCGCGACGATGGGCGGAGCCTGCCCGCCCAGCAGGCGCTGGATCGCATGCGTCGCCTCGTAGCCGTCCATCTCCGGCATCTGGATGTCCATCAGGATCAGGTCCGGCGGCGGGCCGGCGCGCGTCGCGGCGGCTATCGCCATCTGCCCGGAGCTGGCCACCTCGACCTGCGCGCCCTCGTTGCCCAGCAACTCGCTGGCCACCTGCTGGTTGGCCGGGTTGTCGTCCACCAGCAGCAGCCGCAGGCCGGCCAGCCGCTGCAACGACGGCAGCGCCACCGCCGCCAGCGGCGCGCGCCTTTCCATGCGGGCGTCGGCCACCGCGTCGAACAGCATTGAGGCCGTCACCGGCTTGACCACGAAGCCGTCCAGCACCGGTTCCATTTCCATGTGGCGCTGCGCCAGCAGCTCGCGGTCGTGCGCGGTCACCATCACGATCAGCGGCAGCTTGCCGTGCGGCGCCAGCTTGCGGATCTCGCGGCTGGTTTCCCAACCGTCGAAAACCGGCATGCGCCAGTCGATCAGCACCACGTCGTAGGCGCGCTGCGCGGCCATGTGCTCGGTGACGGCGGCCAGCGCCTCATGGCCGCCACTGGCCACGTCCACCTGCCAGCCGAACGACTGCGCCATCTCACTCAGCACCATGCGCGCGGTTGGATTGTCGTCCACCACCAGGCAGGTCAGGCCCTTGAGCAGCCCGCGCTCCGGCGCCGCCACCGCGAGGTCGGGCGCCTCGGCCTCGGCCGGCATCGGCGCCACGCCGCAGGCGACCGCGAATTCGAACACGCTGCCCTGCCCCAGCGAGCTGGTCACGCCCAGCTCGCCGCCCATCAGGCGCACCAGGCGCTGGCTGATCGCCAGGCCCAGGCCGGTGCCGCCGTAGCGGCGCGCGGTCGATGCCTCGGCCTGCGAGAAGCCGTCGAAGATGCGCAGGCGCTGCTCGTCCGAGATGCCGATGCCGCTGTCGCGGATCGAGAAGCCTATCGTCAGCGTGTCGTCGGCGCGCGACAGCAACTGGGCCGACAGCACCACCTCGCCCTCTTCGGTGAACTTGATGGCGTTGCCCGCCAGGTTGAGCAGGATCTGCTGCAGGCGCAGCGCGTCGCCCACCACCAGCGCCGGCAGTTGCGGATCGATGCGGAACAGCACTTCGATATTCTTGCTGCCGACGTTGGCCGACAGGATCACGGCCAGGTCGCGCCACAGCTTGTCGAGCCGGAACGGATGGGGATCGAGCGCCAGCTTGCCGGCCTCCACCTTGGAGAAGTCCAGGATGTCGTTGAGCAGGCCCAGCAAGGCGCTGGCGGCGGCGTGGGCCTTGGCCGCGTAGTCCTGCTGGCGCTCGCTCATCTCGGTCTGCTGAAGCAGTTGCAGCATGCCCAGCACGGCGTTCATCGGCGAGCGGATCTCATGGCTCATGTTGGCGACGAACTCGGACTTGGCGCGGCCGGCCTGGTCGGCCGCCTCCTTGGCCAGGCGCAGCGCGTCGTGGGCGGCGCGCGCTTCGGTGGAATCGGTGCTGCTGCCCACCCAGCCCAGGACGCGGCCGTTGCCATCCTTCTGCGGCAGCGCGTGGTTGTCGAAGATGCGCCAGGCGCCGTCCAGGCGGCGCAGCCGGCAGTCGCAGCGGAAGGCGTCGCCGGTGGCGGCGGCGCGCTGCCATTCGGCCTGCAGCGCCGCGCGGTCGTCCGGGTGCAGCACCGGCGACCAGTCGCCCGCCTCGATCAGTGCAGCCGCCGGCACGCCGCTGAAGCGCTCCCAGTGGTGGCTGATGAAATTGAGGCGCAGCGCCGGGGTGACGGTCCACACCATCTGCGGCAAGCCTTCGGTCAGCGAGCGCCAGCGCGATTCGGACGCGGTCAGTTGCACCAGCGAGGCTTGCAGCGCGCGGTCGGCCTCCACCAGTTGATGCACCGCCTGCGACTGCTTGCGTATCGCGTACCACACGCCCGCCAGCAGCGCCGCCGCGAACGCCACCAGCACGCCGATGAAGAGCAGCGCGTTGCGCACCTCCTTGCGCCACGGCGCCAGGAAATCCTCGCTGGCCAGCGCGACCGCCACGTACAACGGATAGCGGCCGACCCGCTGCAGGCTCATCGTGCGCTCCAGCTTGTCGCGGTCGCTGATGATGTTGTAGGTGTCGCCGTCCTGCCGGCCATCGAGGATGGCCTGGGTCTGCGGCGAGATCTTGATGGTGTCGCCGATGGCCATGGTGTCGACGAAGGGATAGCGGTGCAGCACGCGGCGGCGGTCGTCGAGCAGCACGATGGAGCCGTGCGGGCCGATGTTGAGCGAGGAGAACAGCTCGGTCAGCCGCGAGCTGTTCATCAGCGTGTAGGCGGTGCCGCCGAAGCTGCCGTCCGGCATGGCCAGCGGGTAGACCAGCGGCAGCACCCACTCGCCGCTGATGCGCGATTTGACCGGCAGGCCGATGATCAGCTCGTGCTCGACCCGGGCGCGCGGGAAGAACTCGCGGACGCTCAGGTCCTGCGGATGGGCGAGGTCGATCTGTTCGCCGTAGACCACGCGGCCGGCCGCGTCCGAGCCGCGCACGGCCTGGGCGTTGGGGATGCGTTCGCGCAGCGTGCGCAGGTAGGCGCTGAACTTGTCCGGCTCGAAGCGGCCAGCCGTCTGCATGTCGCGGAACTCCACGCCGGCGCGGCGCATGGCCAGGTCGACTTCTTCGAAATGCGAATGGAGGAAATTTTCCAGCGAGACGGCCAGGTTGTGCGCGGTCTCGGCCGCGTTGGCGTAGTAGCGCGCCTGGCTGGCCTGCAGCACATGGGCCACAAACAGCGACACCAGCAGCAGCACCGCGGCCACCGCCGCGACGAGCACGCCGAACAGTTTACGGAACTTCTGCAAGGTATCCGGTTTCATGGCGGCCGGCGGTCTCTTTTGGTTTTGTTATGCCTCTACATTACCGCAAAAAAAACGCCCCGGAGGAGCGTTTTTTGTCTTACAAGCCTTGATTGGCGATATCGGCCAACGATTCCCGGCCCTTGTCGCTGAGTTCGAAGCCGCCCTCGGCGCGCGGCACGATGTGGGACTTCTTGCCGAGGAACAGGGCGACATCGGCGTCCAGCGGGCTGGCCGGATCGGCTTCGATGGCGCGCATGCCCAGCACGCAGCGGCGCAGGAACAATACTTCCTCGCCCTTGTCGGTGAGCGAAATGCGGCCGTTCCGGGCGATGCTGAACAGCTTGATGCCGGCCAGACGCTTGGTGTTGCGGCCCACGCAGGCGCTGACACGCTCACCCTGGGTGCCGCGCTTGACCTCATCGAGTGCGTTGTATTCGTCTTGCGTTAATTTCTCGTTCTTCATTGCCATTTTATCCATAAGAGACTGCTGCGGCCCTCATGGTACGCGCCCGGCGGGGCGGCGGCAAGGGATACGCCCTTCCGGCGCCTGCTGCGGCGGCACGGGCGTATCAAAACGAAAATAAAGTGTGGCTCAAAACGCTCGGATCGCCAGCCAGATCAGGCCGATGGTGGCAAACGCCGCTACACAAATCAAGGCTTGGACACGCTTCGCACTGAAGGCGACGCTACGACGGCCGAGGTAGATTTTGTTGTGTAAGGAATTGCCCATGATGCTCTCCGTGAGAGGAAAATCGATGACATGACTAAATTATAGAAACACTTTGGTTACGCCGTTGTGACAGCGAACACAAAGTTTAAAATATGTATCCGTTGAGCAACAGCCATCATACTTTCTCACGGGCATCACGGGATCAGGTTTTGACGGGTGGCTGCTTGGGCTGCGGCTCTTCGATGGGGGCGTGGTCCGGCAGCGGCATATTGTCCGGCGGCGGGTCTTTTTCCGGCTGGGGCGGCGGCATGTCGGGCTCGGGGGTGGTATGGGCGCGGGTGTTCATGGGGCGGTCCTCCTTGAAATAGGCTATCCATTCAAGAAGCAGATTAGGGGCTGCCGGCGGATAAACAAGCGCCCGATTGCACGCCAGCGTGCGTTGCCGCACGCTGGCGCCTTGCGCTACTTCGTCTTGACCATCGCGAGCACATCGTCCAGCGCCACCAGGTCTTCGCTGTTCTTTGGCGCGGTCGGGACGCCGGCGATGCTGCGCAGGCGCTTGGGGTCGATGAAGATCCGGCCATCCTTCACCGTCGCCAACGACCAGGAGACGCGACCCGCCTCGACGCCGACGATGATCTGTTTTTCAGTCACCGGATAACTCGGTCCCCATTCGCCGATGCGGGACTCGAACCGCCGGGTCTCGTCACCGGCTTCGCCGAGGTAGACCTGATCCACCTTGACGTCCATGGTCTGGCATCCTCCCGCGTTGGAGACGCAAATATCCGGAAAACAGGCCATCCTGCGCCGATGCGATGGAACAGCAGCCAAGCAGGGCGATGGCGATCAATTTGACGAGGTTCACGCGTACTCCTTATCTGGTTGAATCGAAGGGAAACATCTGCGCGGCGACCTGGTCCCAGGTGTCGCGCGGGCCGCTGGCCGGAACTTGCCGCATGCAGAACATGACGTCGGAATCCGGCCTGATCAGCATGCAGGCCGTCAGTTGGCGCCGCAAGACGACGCCGCCGGTCCCGCCATGGGATTCGAGCAGCGCGTCGAGCAGCAAAGGGCTGCCTTGCGCCATAAATATCATCGGCGTCAGCAACTCGAACCGGTCGCTGCAACCCACGATCGCGTCGCCGAAATCGAGCAGGCCGTCAAGCTTCCAGCGGCCCTCCTCCTGCTTCGCCATCAGGTTCCACGGGTGGACGTCCATGTGGATGAAGCGCGGCTCGCCCGCTTCCGCAAAGTCCCCCGCCGCTTCGATGTACGGCAGGACCTGGTCGAGCAAGCCGTCGGGCATGTTCCTGCGCTGGTGCCGCGCCAGGCATCCGGCGGTCAGCTCTTGGAGATAGGACGGCCAATCCACTTTAATCGCGATGTCCTCATCGAACGCCACCGCGCGCAGTTCGCGCAGGACCTGGCCGGTCTGGACCATGATCGAGCGCTTCTGCTCGATGTCCAGCGACGGCCACACGTCCGCCAGCAAAACACCTTTCAGGCGGCTCGTGATGACGAAGACCCAGTTGTCGATCTCCCCGCTGCCGATCAGGCGCGGCGTTTGCAGCGACAGCTTGCCTTCCAGTAGCGGGGCGACCACGATTTCCTTGTCGCCCTGCCGGCGCCAGTTGGGCGGCACCAGTTTGACGATCACCTCGCCGCCCAGTCCGAACAAGGCGTTGGCGCCTTGCGGGATTCTCTCCCACGCGCCATCCGGCAGGCCGAACTGCTGTTGAAGATGGCTCAACACCGGCATCCAGGCCGCCAGCGGCGCGCTCTGGATGAAGGCGTTGCACGCGGGGTTGTCCAGCCCCTGCGGCAGGCAGCCGATCGAGATCTCGCTCACTTGATGCGGAAGATCACGTCCACGGTCTGCGACCATTGCAGCGACTGAATCGACAGCAAGTCCTTGTCCGCCGACTTGGCGCTGGTGCCGCGACGATTGTTGTAGAAATCCACCGGCAGCAGGCCGACCGCGTTGGTCAGGTTGCGCAACTGGCCCGACGAGATGGCCGTGACCGCGCCCACCTTCTTGCCGAAGCCGGCCGCCATCCCCTCGGCGCGGCGCTGCGCATCCTTGATCGCGATGGCGGTCAGTTCCTGCTCGGTCTGCAGGCGGTCTTTCTTGCCGAAGCCGGTACTCATGTGGTCGATATTCGGTTTGCTCAGCAGACCCTGCATGATGGCGGTCCACTTGGTCAGGTCGCGCACGACGATGTGCACGGCGCTGCGGATCTCATATTCTGGCGCGGCGTTCGGATCGGGATTGGCGGATTTGCGCATTTCCTTGCGCATGTCGCGGAAGGACACCTCGGCTTCGGTATCCTTGCCGGAATCGCCGCCCTGCTCGGCCAGCAAGGCCTGCACTTCCGCCACGCGCGCCTGCACCACGGCCACGGCGGCGTTGGTGTCGGCGTCGAAGGCGCTGATGTCGAAATCAATCTCGCCCATGTCGGGCATGACCCGCAGGAAGCCTTCGCCGCCGACGTGGATGAAGGGGTAGTCCGGCAGGTTGGAGGCCTGCACCGCCATCGGCAACAGGGCTAAGGCAACGGCGAGTTTCTTCAGCATTCGAGCTTCCTTCGGGAGTGAAAGCTGGAGTATCCAATACTTTTTACTATTTAACAACTTGCAAAAAGCGCCGGCATGCCCATTTGCGACTTCAACAACAATCACTCGGGGGAAGAAGATGCTGGTTCCAAGACGTCCAAGGTCGGTGCATGACAACCGGCCGGTCGCCGTACAGGTGGTCAAGCAGGAAAAATCGGGCGCCGTCGACAAGCATGTGCTGATTGTCGAGACGCCCAAACTCAAGCCCGTGCCGCCGAAGGCCAAGTAGCTTACTTGCCCTTGTTGATCTCGCCGATCAGCAGGAAGGCCTCATGGTGGATGGCCTGCTCGGCCGCCTTGAACTCCTGGTTGGCCTTGACGAAGGCGGGCTTCTTCAGCTCGGCCTTTTCCTTGGCGGTCGGGGTCGGATCGGCGGGATACAGGCGCGGCGGGCCGTTGTAGGTCTGGGTCAGCACCTTCTGGCCGTAGCTGGACTGGTAGTACTGGGTCATCTCGACCGCCGTCTCCGTGCTGATCAGGCGCGCCACCGGCAGCGCCAAGCGGCTGTACACGGTTTCGTTGGGCAGCTTGTCGAGCTTGGCCATCATCAGCTCGCGCTGGGCCGGGCTGGGATACTTGCTCATGCCGGCGGTGGTGCGCACCATCTTCTCGGCCTGCATCGACACCAGCAGGTCATGCGCGGCCTTGACCTGGGCGGCGTCCGGCGCGGCGGTGGGGGCCGATGCCTGGGCCCACATGGCGCTCATCAGCAAACTGGCGGCTGCCAGGGTTTTTATCGGGTTCATGGTTGCTCCTTGAATGTTGGTATTGTTTGGTGCTGGCACGCATCATATTGCCAAACTCGCAAACATGGCCACATGATTGGTGCGTAGAATGTCGGCTCAAACAGTCAACAAGGCCCATCCCATGCAGCACACCCCACTGAACGACGACGAATACGATGCGCTGGACGCCCTGCAGGACGTCTCCTGGCTGGAAGGTTTCCTGACCGCCGTGGTCATCGGCCCCGGCTCGCCGGCGCCGGAAAGCTGGCTGCCCGCGGCCCTGAAGAATCCGGCAGCCGAGCCGCTGCTGCTGCGCCATTACCACTACATGCGCACTTGGATGAGCAAGGACCCGGGCAGCTTCGAGCCGATCTACGAATGCGGCGGCAACTGGGGACCGGAACAATGGTGCGAGGGATTCGAGGCCGGCATGCAGGCCGACGCGGCGGCGTGGGCGCCGCTGCGGGCTGCCCATCCGGAATGGCTGGCGCCGTTCCAATGCGAAGGCGACGCCTGGGCCGACGCGGTGACGCCATCGGTCATCCAGATCAACGCCTACTGGCATCCACCGAAAGGCCCGAAAGTCGGCCGCAACGATCCCTGCCCTTGCGGCAGCGGCAAGAAGTACAAGAAGTGCTGCGGCGACGCGGCCTAAACGTGCAGTTCGATGAACTCGCGCCAGTCGTCCGAGGCTAGCTCGAGCCATTGTTCGCGCTCGTCCTGGGTCGCGTTCGTCCAGTACGGCATCCAGAGCCAGTTCCACCAATAATCAAGGCTGCCCTGCAGACTGCCGGTGCCGCCGGCATCGAGGTCGGGAAAGGCCAGCCAGGGCGCGGGTGGCCGTAAGCGCATCGCGTCCAGCGCCTGAAGCATAGCCACGGAATCGGTCACCAGTTCGATGACATGGCCGCCAAATTCCCGGCGTTCGCTATAACGTGTAAAACTGTTTATATCGTTCGCATCTGCGGCCAGCAGGCTCAATACGCGTGGCGCGTCGGCCTCCGTTACCGCGAACAGGCGCCGCTGCTCAGCCAATGGTGTCGGTCTGCTGCGAGGCGATGAGGACGGCGCCGCAGGAAGTCTTCATCCCCTCCACCGCGGTGCTGACGCCCATGACGGTGTGCGTGACCGCGCCTTCGACGATGGTGTGCGTGCCCCGGCACTTGGGGCAGCTCACCTTGTGGCCCACGCCGGCCACCGGCTTGCCCATCACGATGACATCCTGATGACCCTCCAGCACCGTGCCGTGGTGCGATGTTTTGTCGCCCAGCCTGATGATCGCTTTCCCGCCCATATCGCCTCGCATTAATTCAATGCGGCGATCATAGCATTGCTATTTTCGCCACGTCGCACGACAGTAAAAATGACTCCCCACATTGGTGATTTTGAAAATTGCGGCGTGGAGGAGGAGCGCGCAGAATGCCCGTGACCGAGAAAATCTGCAAATCCCCCCTTCTTACCGAACCTGGAATCACCTTGAAGAAAATAGTCAACCTCATTGTCGCTTCGCTGCTCTTGCCAGCATCGGCCGCCGCCTTGGCGCAAGCTCAAAATCCCGTCATTTTTGCCGATGTGCCTGACATGGCCATGATCAGGGTCGGCGAAAATTACTATATGAGCAGTACGACCATGCACATGAATCCGGGCCTGCCCATCATGAAATCCACGGATCTCGTGAATTGGAAAATCATCAATTATGCCTACGAGACGCTGGCCGATACGCCGGATCTGAATTTGACGGCGGGCCACAACGCCTATGGCAAGGGCACCTGGGCCAGCAGCCTGCGCTTTCATAAGGGCATGTACTACGTCACCACTTTTTCGCAGACCACGAATGAAACCTATATCTTTAAAACGAAAGATATAGAGAAAGGGAACTGGGAAAGGACCTCTTTCAAACCTGCGTATCATGACTCTTCCCTGTTTTTTGACGACGATGGCAAAACCTATTTAATTCACAACGCCCATACGCTCAAGATCATCGAGTTGAATGATGACCTGACAGGCGCCAGGCCAGGCGTTCCGGAAAAGGTCCTCATCGAAAACGCCGACGCACCCGCAGGCGACAACATGGGCCTTATCGCCGAGGGCTCCCAATTATTTAAGGTGAACGGTAAATACTATTTATTTAATATTTGCGCACCAAAGGGCAAGAACCGGACAGTCGTTATCCATCGAGCCGATAGCATCAACGGCCCTTGGGAAGGGAAAGTTGGCCTTCAGGATAGAGGCATCGCCCAAGGTGGGTTGATTGACACGCCCGACGGGCGTTGGTTCTCTTATCTGTTCCGCGATTTTGGTGCCGTTGGCCGGATTCCCTATCTGGTTCCAGTCAAGTGGGAGAACGGCTGGCCCGTGTTGGGCGAAGGAGGCAAAGCTCCGGATCAGCTGGACTTGCCCGCCAGTACAGGTTTGATTCCCAACCTGGTTGCTTCCGATGAATTCAATCGAGAAAAAGGGCAAGCGGCGTTGCCGTTGGTTTGGCAATGGAATCATAATCCGGACAACAAGCTCTGGTCGGTACAAGAACGAAAAGGATATCTGCGGCTGAAAACAGGCAGGCTCGAGACCTCGTTTGTGCAGGCCAGGAATACGCTTACGCAACGCACCATCGGCCCGGCGAGCACTGGCGCCACCTTGGTGGATGTGTCGAAAATGAAGGAAGGCGATTTCGCAGGCTTGAGCGCCTTCCAGAAAAACTACGGACAGGTTGGCGTCAAAGTCGAAAACGGCAAAAAATGGATATTCATGGTCAACGCCGGATCCGATAAGCCTGTGGAGGTACAGCAGGTTCCCCTGACAGCTAACCAGGTCTATCTGAAGATCGATTGCGATTTCACCGATAAAAAAGATCAGGCCACCTTCGCGTACAGCCTGGATGGAAAATCATGGTCTCCGATTGGCGATACTTTGAAGATGACCTACGCCATCCCGCATTTCATGGGCTACCGTTTTGGCTTGTTCAATTACGCGACCAAAAACACCGGCGGCTATGTGGATTTCGATTGGTTCAGGATTAAATACCAGGATAAATAATGAAGAAAGGGGCCAGCAGGCCCCTTTTGTTTAGCGGCAGAGCGCGCTTACCGGGTTATCCCCCTTCGCCGTGATGACACCCAGGCGGTACGGAAGTTTGATGTAGTCGTCCACGCGCACCGCGGGGTCGTTCCCCTGGAAGAGGTATTCGAGCGGCCGGCACGGATCGATGGTCATCGTTTGATCGGGATTGGTCCGCACCATTTCACCGTGGGAGATTCCTTCCGACCAGATCCGTTCAACATTGTCGCGCGTCGCGAAAGCGTTCATCGGCGCGGAGGAGAACGGCTCCCATTTTCCGTCCAGGCCATTGCTCTTCCAGATCCGGAAGTAGCGTCCCTTGGGCGAAATGGCCTCCACCAGCGTGATGTAGGTATTCGTGTTGGCGATCTTGTAGGTATTGCTCGCCTCGAACACGTCTTCCTTTTTCTCGGTAATGACAGCCACCGTGTTATGGAAGCCCGCCGGGAACTGGCTCAATTCGGTTTCGGAGCGAAGCAAGCGTCCATTGTCGTCGGTATTGAACAGATAGCACTTCTTGTTGTCGCAAATCACCCAAAAATCCAGCCAGCCGGTGCCTTGTGGAGCCTTAATGATGTCGGGCGTGACTGAAAAGAACGGCTTCGGTGCGCTCCAGGACATCGGATCGCTGATGTCTTTCGAGGTCGAATACATCGGATCGCCACCTTGATAGACGAGATACCATATTTTCTGCGGAGCGAAATAGAACACTTGCGGCGCCGCGCGATAACCCGGCCCCATGGGGGACTTGTCCAGCGGGACTATCTTCGCGGCCGATGCTTCCGACCATTTGTCAAAGCTGGTGTACCCAAGTCCCCAGCCGGCGGTCCCTGCCGTCGTCACGAAGACGTGGTATTTGCCGTTCACGTAAACGATCGAGGGATCCTTCACGCCGTAGATTGTCTGGCCTGGATCTGGTTGAGGCGCGATCAGCTGCGGGCTCGAAGTCCAGTTAAACGTGGTGCTGCCGGCCATTGCATTGCTCCCGCCACATACCGCCAAGGCGGCCCACAAAGCCACCATCAAACTGCGTTTTTTTAGTCTCATTAATTTCTTCCATTTTTTGGCGTATCAAAAATTTTTTTGCGGAGCGAGCATAGACCGGACCATGCGCATGCGGATAAGGCAGACAGCAACGACTTCTGCAACTTGCTGCTTTGTTGAAGAAAAAGTGACAGAAGTGTTAGGTCTGCCTCGCCTCAAGAGATCTTCAAGGCGCTGGCGTAGGCCAGGGCGGGCATATCGGCCGGCAGCGTGACCTGCAAGCCCTGCGCGGTTTGTTCGAACGCCAGCGCACGCTTGGTACCGAGCAGCTCGACCCGCTGGATGCGGCCCGCCAGGTGGGGACTGGCGCTGCCCATGGCCTCGATCGACACCCTGCCCGATTCCGGCCAGCCCATGACGAAGGCGAACACGGTCTTGTCCTTGGCGGTGAAGCGCACATCGGCGGCCGAGAACGGTTTGCCCTGGCCCTCATTGAAGCCCGCGCCCGACAGCGGCGTGGCCGCCTCCCGCGCCACCGGCCCTTCCCCGTACACGGCCCAGGGCCGAGTGTCGTAGATGGCCTCGCCGTTGACCGCCATCCAGCGTCCGATCTCCTCGACGATGGCGCGCTCCTGCTCATCGATGGTGCCGTTGCCGCGCACCGGTACGCTGAGCAGCAGGTTGCCGTTCTTGCTGACCACGTCGATCAGCGTATGCACCACCGTCTGCGCGCTCTTGTAGGCCTTGCGCTCGTACAGCGACCGGTCGTAGTGCCAGTTGCCGATGCAGGTGCAGGTCTGCCATGGCAAGGGTTCGATCCGGTGGCTCTGGCCGCGCTCGATGTCCCACACCATGCTGCGGCGCTGCTGTTCATTGAGGATCTTGCCGTTGACGACGGCCTCGTTCCTGCCCTTGCTGGCGATGCTGCGGTTGTACAAGTGCGCGGTCAGGCGCAGGCCGACGTCGCTGACCGGCCACAGAGGCAGCACGGTGTCGTCGAAATACACCATGTCCGGGTCGTAGGCATCGATCAGGTCGCGCGTGCGGTTGAAGAACTTGTCGCAGTAGGCCTGGTTCGGAATGGCGGCGCCGCCGCCCCAGGACCACTGCTGGTCCCACACGCCGCCCTCGCTACCGTTCTTGCTCAAGGGATGGTTTTGCGCATACAGCGCTTGCGGATCGAGGCCTTCCCACCAGGTTCCCTTGCCGTCGGCCCGGGTCAGCTTGCCGTCGTAGGGAACGCCGGCGAGCGGGCCCTTCTTGTCGGCGCCCTGCGCCGTCTCGTACCAGGTCCAGGCGTGCGCGGCGTGCACGCTGACGCCGAAGCGCATGCCGTTGGCGCGGGCCGCCTTGCTCCAGCCGGCCATCAGGTCCTTTTTCGGGCCGACCTTCGTGACATTCCAGTCCGGCTGGTGGCGGCTGTTGTACAGGTCGAGGTTGTCATGATGGTTGGCCAGCGCCATGAAGTATTTGGCGCCGGCCTGCTTGTACAGGGCCAGCAAGGCGTCCGGGTCCCAGCGCTCCGCCTTCCACTGCTGGATCACATCCTTGAAGCCGAACTTGGACGGGTGGCCGTACTTCGCCACATGGTAGAGGTAGTGGGCGCTGCCCTCTTCGTACAAGCCGCGCGCATACCAGTCGCCATGTTCCGCTTCGCACTGCGGTCCCCAGTGCGCCCAGATGCCGAACTTGGCGTTGCGGAACCAGTCGGGCGTCTGGTAGTTCGCCAACGAATCCCAGGTCGGCGCAAACGGGCCTGCCGCGATCGCACCCGGGGCGGCTTGCGTCAGCGCGTCGGCGGCGCGCGCGTAGGGCGACAAGGCGACGGCCGGAATCGCCGCTCCCAGATGTTTCAATAATTGGCGTCGTTTCAAAATTACTCCTGTTATCGGTTAAAAAATTATTTCGAGCTGGCCGGCGCCGCGCAGTGCTGGGAAAGGTAATGGGCGTGGTCGGGCATCGCCTTGACCGTCCGCGCAATCATTTCGCGCCGGCTGGCGAAGTGCGCCAGCAGCTGCTCGAACTGCATGGTGTCGATCAGCGGATCGTCCTGCCTGGGCACGACGCCCAGCCCCATCAGCAGCGAGACGTGGGACTGCACGCCGAAGCCCTGCGTGTCATAGACGACGACGCGCCCGGTTTCGCGGAACAGTTCGATCTGGTGCCGCAGCGAATCCGGAATCGGCATGTTGGCGCAGTAGCGCCAGAACGCCGAGTCGGTCCGGTCGTTGACCTTGTAGTGCAGGACGATGAAGTCGCGCACGAACTCGTAGCGTTCCGCGATCAGGCGGTTGAACTCGTCCGCCAGCTCGGGACGGCAATCGCGCTGGGGAAAATACTGCAGCAGCCAGCCGACCGCGAGTTCGATGATGTTGATGCTGGTCGATTCGAGCGGCTCGAGAAAGCCGCTCGACAAACCGATGGCGACGCAGTTCTTGATCCAGCATTTGCGGCGCCGGCCGGTGGTGAAGCGCAGCTGGCGGGGCGCGTCCAGCGCTTCGCCGTCCAGGCCGTCCAGCAGCACGCGGCCCGCTTGCTCGTCGGTGGTGAAGGCGTCGCAGTAGACGTGCCCGTTGCCGGTGCGGTGCTGCAGCGGGATGCGCCAGGTCCAGCCGGCGCTCTGGGCGGTCGATGTCGTGTAGGGCGTGAGCAAGCCGGCCTTGGCGGACGGCACGGCCTGCGCGCTGTTACACGGCAGCATGGCGCTCCAGTCGTCGTAGCCGGCCTTGAACACGCCTTCGATCAGCAAGCCGCGAAAGCCGGAACAATCGACGAACAGGTCGCCTTCGACGCGGCGCCCGTCGCGCAGCTTGAGGGCGGTGATGAAGCCGCTCTCGGGGTGCTGTTCGACGCCATCTATCATGCCTTCGATCCGCCCCACGCCGCGGCGCATGGCATAGTCGCGCAAATAGGCGGCATACAGGCCGGCGTCGAAATGGTAGGCGTAGCTATAGGCGTCGCTGATGGATGGCAGCTCGCCGTGCGGCGGCGTGAAGCGGTTGTCGCGCGCCATCGCCGTCGCCACCGACCATTGCTCGTACGACGGCATATCCTTGAAGGCGCGCGACAGGCGCAGCCAATACATATACGCCGGCCGGTTGTCGATCGGCGGGCCGAAGTCGCCGAAGCCGTGGAAGAAGCGGTTGCCGACCCGCCCCCAATCCTTGAACTCGATGCCGAGCTTGAACGTTGCCTGCGTCTTCCTGACGAAGTCGGCTTCGTCCAGGCCCAGGGCATGATTGAAGTAGCGGATGGTCGGCAACGTCGCTTCGCCCACGCCGACGGTGCCGATCTCGGGCGACTCGACCAGCACGATCTCGCAGCGCCCGCCCAGCTTGAGCGCCAGCGGCGCCGCCGTCATCCAGCCGGCGGTGCCGCCACCGACGATGACGACTTTTCGGATTCCGGTATCGGACATAAGTGTCGCTTTCTGATGGTGTACCTTGGGAGGCGGCCCCGCACGCGGGACCGCCCTGCCCTTTAGTACGTGTAGCGCAGCGACAGGCGATAGCTGCGGCCAGGCTCGAACCACGCACGGGTCATGGCGCCGATGTGCTGCTGCTGGGTCTGCCTAACGATGCCATCCAGAAGATTGCTCGCCGAGAAGCTGACCTGCACATGGTCGCTGAAGCGATAGTCGACCCCGAAGTCCAGCTGGCCGGTCGCCTCCTGCCAGGTCGGCAAGCCCCAGGCCACGTCCGTCGGATGGACCGTCTTGCCGTCCACGACCGTTGCCCGGGATGGATCGGCGCTGGTGGCGCCGCCGTTGGGGTCCGAGGTGCCGTTGACGTTCACGCCCTGCAGGAAACGGCTGCGCCAGCTGTAGGCCAGGCGCGCCGACAGCGGCCCCTGGTCGTACAGGAACATCAGGTTGTAGGCGTTGGGCGACAGATACTGCAAGGGCATGTCGGTGAACGGCAGGCCATCGGTGTCGCAGCCATACAAGCTCAGGGAACTGTTGTTGAACGAGCCTGCGGCCGGGCAGTAATTGAGGGCGAACGGATGGTGCAGCGTCTGCTTGCTCTTGATGTAGGTGTAGTTCGCCGAGATGCCGAAGCCCTTGGCCCACTCCGGCAGCTTGCCCTCCAGCCCCGGCACGTTGTTGAAGTAGGTCTGGCCGGCGAGCTCCAGTCCGGCCACCTTGCCGTCCGCCGCGTTGGTCGGCGCGTTGATCAGGAAGGTTTGCGGGTTGCCGGCCAGGTCATTGTATTCAGCGACGTAGGCCGAGCGCAGGATGACGTCGCGCACCTTCTTGTAGAAGAAGGCGCCCGTCAGCGACGAGCCGCTGCCCGGATACCACTCGAGCGTCGCGTCAAAGCTGTTGGCCCTGGTCGGGTCCAGCTTGACGTTGCCCTTGTTCGTGCCCCGGTAGATGATGCTCTGGATGGTGTTGGTCTTGCTGTCGAAGCCGATCGCCTGCTCGAGCTCGACGTATTCGGCCAGGTCGCCAAAGCTCGGCCGGTACATCGACTTCGCGAACGCGAAGCGCGCTTGCAACTTGTCGGTCAAGTCCATCTTCAGGTTAACACTCGGCAGCACGTCGAGATAGTCGTGGCTGGAGTCGATCGGCTCGTCGATCTTGCCGAACTTCGGCACGGACGCCGGCGCGCTGCTGCTGTAGGTCGGCTTGAACACGGTGTAGCCGTGGGCCGTCGTGTTGGTGTGGACCACGCGCACGCCGACGCTCCCTTCGACCGGGAAGCGCAGGTCGTCAAACCCGAAACGCGTCATCAGGTAGGCGGCCTGCGTCTTCTCCGACTGCAGCCGGGTCTTTGCCGGATCGCCGTCGTAGACGAAGGGCTTCCAGTCGACCTTGTTCGAGCAGTCGTCGTTCTTGTGCCAGTACGCGTTGGCGTTCTCGCATGAGTACTGGCGGATCAGCGCCAGCTTCTGGTAGGCGGCGGGATAGTCCTTGACCGCGTCCATGGTCGGCTGCACCAGGGTCGGGGGCGCGGGGACCTTGCCGTTGAAGAAATCGGTGTAATTGAAGGCGGTGACCGGCAGCAGGGCCGCGTACCTCGGATCGCTCATATAGCCGAAGTTGGCGTATGGCTGCCAGCCCTTATCCTTGTCGGCCTGGCTGGGCAGCTGCCCCGGCGTGCTCGTCGGCACGATCGCCCACGGCTCGGCGTTGCTGTACCAGGTATCGCCGCTGGCCTCGGTGTGGTCGGACGTGCGCTTGGTCAGGCGCACGCCGAAACGCACGTCACGCAGCACCGGATGGTCGAACTTGTAGCGCACATCGGCCTTCCATGCATACAGGTCGGCTTTGGCCTTGTCATCGCCCGTCTGCACGTTGGAGATGTAGTAGTTCTTCGGATCGGCCAGGAATTTTCTCGCCGCGTCGTCGAAGGTGATCTGCCCGGGATTTTTGCTCAGGTCGATATTCATGCTCGGCACGAAGGTGGCCAGCACGATGCCGCCACCAACAGACCGGTTCGTTGCATGGACCCATTGCAGGTCGTTCTGGACCGACCAGCGATCGTTGATGGTCCACTTGGCATTCCAGGCGATCTCCCGGGTCTGCGACTTCCGTTCGGCATAGGCCTGGTTGGAATTGAAACCCAGGCCGCCGGCCGCGAACTGATTCGCGCCCGCGCCGCCGATCGGATAGGTGTACTTGGCCGACTGCAGGATGCCGTTGGCGTCGAACACGGGGTCGATGAGCTTGGACAGATAGGGATTTTCCACCCCCGTGAACGAAGCGTTCTCGACGCTGCTTTCCTTGTAGCCCGAGTGGAAATACGTCAGCGCGGACTCCATGCCCGACTTCTTCCACTGCAGCGCGCCATAGATGCCGGCGCGGTCGTTCTTGCTGGTGTTGGTACGCCACGATCCGGACTTGGGCACCCATACGGTTTGTCCGGGCACGACGTCGGTGCGCGGGAAGTAGGCGTCCACCTGCAGCGAATCGTTGTGGGTATTGCTCTCGTTGGCGGACAGGTCGAGCAGCGCGCCCCATTGGCCGAAGTCGTTTTCCCAGCGCTTGGAGACCAGGCCGGAGACCGCGGGCGAGGATTTCGAACCGAGCGCGTTGTAGTTGAGGCTGGTCGAGGCGGTGAACTTGTCGCCCTTGTAGTCGAACGGCAGCGCGGTACGCAAGTCGACCTGCCCGCTGACGCCGCCCTCGACCAGTTCGGCCGGCGGATTCTTGTGCACGACCACCGCGGACATCAGCTCAGGCGGGATGTCGCCCCAGCTCAATTCACGTCCCGGCCAGCCGGCCGAGAACGATTCGCGGCCGTTCAGGGTCGACGAACCCCAGGTCAGGCCGCGCACCGAAATGCCGGAGCCCTCGACCGAGAAGTGCTCCGGGTCGCCGCGCGAGCGGTTGCGGTCCATCGTCACGCCGACCACGCGCTGCAGCACCTCGGTAATCGACTTGTCGGGCAGCTTGCCGGCCTCTTCGGCGACGACGCCGTCGATGACCTCTTCGGCGTTCTGCTTGAGCTTGGCCGCCGATTTCATGGCCGCGCGCTGTCCGCTGACCACGACGGTGACCATCTCCTCGTCCTTGGCGGCCGGCGCCGCAGGCGCGGTTTGCGCTTGCGCGGCGGCGCTGTACATCGACGCCAGCTGCGCCGCGGCGAACGCCAGCGCGGTCATTCTCAAAGGCTTCCGATGCATCATTTTTGCGATTGTTCTCATTGTCTCCATCCTATTGAATTCGTATAGTTGTCCTGCCGTGCGCCATCACTTGAAACTGATTTTCCCCATCGTTACGCTGGTCGTGTAGGTGTCGGTCCCCGTGGTTGGCACCTTGTTGTTGATATCCGGGACATTGAACTCGAGCTTGGAGATCGCGTAGTTCTGCAGCTCGTTCCAGACGTCGAGGTCCGGCAGGCCGCAACTGTTCGACACCGTGAACGACTTGAGATCGATGCTTTGCTCTTGCACGCCCTGCACGGGGGACGCGAATACCGGGGTCACGAACTTCTCCAGCACCACGTTGCAGTTGTTGGCGTAGTGGCCGAGGTACAGCCAGACCCTGAGCCGGGTCTTTTGCGCGGCGATCATTTCAGGGTTCATCATGAGATCGAACCTGATCGCCTTCTGCGAATCGATCCGCACACCGGCCTCCGTGTCGGCGCCGGAGACGAGACTATCCAGGGTGGCTGCGTACAACCTGAGGCCGAAGTAGCCGCCGAAATCAGGAACGCTGGACTGTTTGGCCATGGAGAACGTGAGTGTGCTGCCGTCGGCTGCCACGGTGGCCTTGTTGGAATCCGAGGCGTACGATTCGATCTTGCCGTTGTCCGCGGTGCGCCCGGCATCGTTTGCCTTGTAGCCGCCTGCGAAGACCAGCGTGGGTGCTTCCGCCGTGCCGACCGGGATGGTCTTGGTCACCGAAGCCGCATTGAAGTAGTCGCTGCCGGGCTGGGTGGCGGAGACCACGCACAGTCCATCGGCCAGCGTTTGCAGCGTGGTTCCGCTCACCGAGCACACCGCCGGCGTGCTGGTGGCAAAGGTGATGGGAAGGTCGGCCAACGCGGCCTTGCTGGAAGCTGCCGCCACCTGCACCGATGTCCCCACGGGCAGGGCTCCCGGGTTGAGGAAGCCCAGAATAACCTGATCGCTCTTGGGAACGACGAAAAGCTGGCGCTCCGTGGCCGGGGCGTATCCGTTCCCGCCGGCCTGGTTGGCGCTCACCGAACACTCGCCCGCCTTCAGCAGCGACAGCGTGGCGCCGCTGACGCTGCACACGGCCGGCGTGTTCGACACGTAGGTCACCGGTCCGCCGGAACTGGCCGTCGCTTTCAGCGTAACGGTCGCGACCTGGGGCGGGGCCGCCAGGACAGCGCCGCCCGGGAATGTGAAGGAAATGGCCTGCGCCGTCCCGCCCTCGCTGCCACCGCCGCCACCACCGCAGCCGGCCAGCAACGTGGCACAAGCCAGTCCGACCGCCGTCATCTGGAATTTCATAGTATGTCTCCTCATTGGGATGTTCCTTTCTTTTTGTGTTTGCTAAAATTTCCCGGCACGCCTCCGCCCGGGCCCTCCATGCCCCTCTCGTTGAAATTTGGTCAGATCTAAGCTGGCGACAGCAGTCCGCGCTCGCTGAGCACGCGGTCGCGGTAGGCGCGCGGCGTGCAGCCAAGCTCGCGCTTGAATACCCGATGCATGTACTGGCTGGATGTCAGGCCGCTGTCCTGCGCCACGTCGGCGATGCTGCAATCGCCGCTTTCCAGGGCGGCCTTGGCGGCGTTGAGCTTGAAGCTCATGATCACGTCATGCACGCTGCAGCCCAGCTCCTGGCGGAAGTCGGCGTCGAGCGAAGAGCGCGACACGCCCACGTATTCGGCCACCTGTTCGGTCTTGATGCCCTGGCAGGCGTACTGGCGGATGAAATGGCGCGCCCGCATCACGCTCGGATGCCGGATCAGCTGGTACTGGCTGGACGCCTGCACGTTGACGCCGGCCGGCGGCACCACCACCGGTGTGTCCGGCGGGCGCACGCCGTGCAGCATCTGCTCCATCAGATGGGCCGCCTCGCGCCCCATTTCCTGCGCGCCCTGGATCACCGAGCTGAGCGGGATGCGGCTGAGCCGGCGCACCAGCGGGTCGTTGTCGATGCCGATGATGGCCACCTGCTCCGGCACTTCGATGCCGGCGAGGATGCAGGCCTGCAAAAGCTGGCGGGCGCGCGCGTCCGAGACGGCGATCACGCCTATCGGCTTGGGCAAGCTGCGCAACCAGTCGACCTGGACCTGGACCGCCGCGTTCCACGAATGGGCGTTGGTTTCCCAGCCGCGGAAGATCTCCGCTTTCAGCTGGTCGCCCTGCATCAGGCTGCGGAAGGCCAGTTCGCGCTCCTGCGCCCAGCGGTTTTCCGCGGTGGCGGGCACGCTGAACATGGCGAAACGCTGCAGGCCGACATCGATCAGATGCTGGCGCGCCAGTTCGATCAGCTTGAAATTGTCGGTCGCCACATACGGCACCCCGGCTGGGTAGCTGGCCGGGTCGGCATAGGAACCGCCCACCGCCACCACCGGAACGCGGCAGCGCGACAAAGCTTGCGCCACGGCCGGATCGTCAAAATTGGCGATAATGCCGTCGCCCTGCCAGTGCTCGATGCCCGACAGGCGCAGCCGAAAATCTTCTTCCAGGAATACATCCCATGCCGCGCGGGTACTGCCAAAATATGCCGCAATGCCGGCAATAACTTCGTGATCGAATATCTTGTTCGCGTTGAATAACAGCGCGATCCGGTGTACTTTCGTTGTCTTCATTTTTTTTATATACCTCCGCACTTGCCCGCCCTTTGTTTCGCTCATCCTAAAAAAAGGGGCAGCCAAAGCTGCCCCATAAAATCACTGCGCAAGCACGCAGCGAGGAGAGCAATAAACTTAATCGATTTGATCGATTCGGTTTCTAATATATGGAGAACATTCATTCTCCCCATAAAACCTGTTCCAGCTACGGACGGGTGGCAGCGGAGCCCGGCCGACGTCTAAAGCATAGGATGTCCGGCAGGAGCAACGGTATTGCAGTCAAGCGAATTTCTTGCACAGCGCAGAAATTGCAAGCAATGTCAGCTATGGTGCAAAACGGCTGTGGCGGGCGGAAGACGAGCAGGATCAGCCTGCGTGGCCGGCACGCGCCGGCTCAGGCTGAGTCGTTGGGATGGGGGGTGGTTCAGGCCTGTGGTTCTGGCGTGGTGCTGTCGGCGGGCTGCTGCCGCTGGGCGGCCATCATCCGGAATGACTTCGGCGCGCAGCCAAATTCCTCCTTGAACAGCCTATTAAAATACGGAACATTTGAATAGCCAACCAAATACGCGATTTCCGAGACGGCGGCGCTGCTTTTTTCAGTCAATAATCTGGATGCCTCGGTCAGCCGCAGTTTATTCAGATAACTGGTGAATGTCATGCCAAGTTCGGATTTCAGCACTTCATTGATTTTATAGCGATTTGCGCCGGTCCCTTCCACCACGGCTTCCAGGTCCAGATTGGGGTCGGTATAAGAACTGGCGATATACCGCAGGACCGCTGCCTTTTCCTTGTCCTTATACGGTTCCAGGGTTAACTGGCGATAGGCCACGATCGGCAAATTGATTTTCATTTTCGAATTCACGCTGGCCAATAGCGCGCGGGAATAGGCGAAGAAAAACCAGACACCCAATGCCACCCAGCCGCCCAGGACCAAGGCCGCCAGCGCAGCCAGGTAGCGGTAGTCGCGGCCATGCAAGGTCAGTTCGCTGATTTCAACGTAGGCATCCACATTGCGCGGCGTGACGGTGCTGGTGCCGAACATGATCTTCGCGACCTTGTCGAGCCGGTACGCCTGGAGTGCCAGGTCCTGCTTGCGCGCAGGGAACCACCATTCGGGTATCATCAGCCGGCCCAGATCGAGCGTGACGGGCATGCCCTGCTCGCTGCATGAGAAATACGCCCTCGGCGGAACATAGGTCGCGTACTGGCCTGGCTTGGATAATTTTTCGTCGAAGGTGGACAGCTCCATCAACAGGGAAGTGGCCGGCGCGCATTTGGCGACAAAGGTGATGGTGCGGAATTTCGACCAATCCGCGTGGACCGGCTGCCCCTTGTCGTCCTCCAGCACCATGTCGGTGGCGACATAGGGGTATGCGCTCACGTCCTTCAGCTTAAAGTCGAAGCGCAGGCGGTCGCGCGAGGTGTCGTGCAGGCGCACCGAGGACGCGCCGCCGGTGGATACATCGGAATATGTTCCGTAGTGCCAGCGGGAGCCGTCTTTATTCGCGGGCAATAGCGCCTGGGTCGGGAAAGTCCGGTAGACAAAAAAGACCGCCAGCAGCGCGTCCACGACCAGCAGTGAAATCAGCGCCAGCAGCGCTTTCTTATAGAACTCTTGCATATTGGGTATTGACCTGTCTCGGCGCCGTACTCTTGATGGTACGGTCCCGGCATCATAACAGGTGAAAGGCGCACCGCCAGCCGATTACGCCGCACAAATAAAAAAGCTCCCTTGCGGGAGCTTTCCTATTTAATTATGGCGGAGAGGGTGGGATTCGAACCCACGGTAGGGTCGCCCCTACGCTTGATTTCGAGTCAAGTACATTCGACCACTCTGCCACCTCTCCTGGTGGTACATTTCTTACAGCAGCGTTTTGTGGCGGAGAGGGTGGGATTCGAACCCACGGTAGGGTCGCCCCTACGCTTGATTTCGAGTCAAGTACATTCGACCACTCTGCCACCTCTCCGTTTTCCCACCTGCTGCTGCGAGAAGGCAAGATTATAGCAGGCCGCTGGGAAAAGGGAAGGAGTATTTACGCCTTGAGGTGAGTTAATCCACCCATGTACGGACGCAGCACCGCAGGAATCTCCACCGAGCCGTCCGCCTGCTGGTAGTTTTCCAGCACGGCGACCAGCGTGCGGCCGACCGCCAGGCCCGATCCGTTGAGCGTGTGCAGCAGCTCCGGCTTGCCCTGGGCGTTGCGGAAACGCGCCTGCATGCGGCGCGCCTGGAAGGCTTCGCAGTTCGACAGCGACGAGATTTCACGGTAGGTGTTCTGCGCCGGCAGCCACACTTCCAGGTCGTAGGTCTTGGTGGCGCCGAAGCCCATGTCGCCGGTGCACAGCGACATCACACGATACGGCAGGCCCAGGCGCTGCAGAATGGTTTCCGCATGGCCGACCATTTCGTCCAGCACGGCGTACGAGGTGTCCGGATGCACCACCTGCACCATCTCGACCTTGTCGAACTGGTGCTGGCGGATCATGCCGCGCGTGTCGCGGCCGTAGCTGCCCGCTTCCGAGCGGAAGCATGGGGTGTGCGCGGTCATCTTCAGCGGCAGCGTGTCGGCCGCCACGATCTCGTCGCGCACGATGTTGGTCAGCGTGACTTCCGAGGTCGGGATCAGGTAGAAGTTCTCGCCCTCGCCTTCCACGCCGCCCTTCTTCACCGAGAACAGGTCGGCTTCGAACTTCGGCAGCTGGCCGGTGCCGCGCAGCGAGTCGGCGTTGACCATGTACGGGGTGTAGCACTCGGTGTAGCCGTGCTCGTCGGTGTGGGTGTTCAGCATGAACTGCGCCAGCGCGCGGTGCAGGCGGGCGATGCCGCCTTTCATGACCGAGAAGCGCGAGCCGGTCAGCTTGGTCGCCACGTCGAAATCCAGGCCCAGCGGGGAGCCGACATCGACGTGATCCTTGACTTCGAATTCGAAGCTGCGCGGCGTGCCGACCTTACGCACTTCGACGTTGCCGCTTTCATCCGTGCCGACCGGGACCGATTCGTGCGGCAGGTTCGGGATCGCCTGCATGAAATCGCTCAGCTTGGCCTGCACCGCGGCCAGTGCCGTTTCGTTCGCCTTGAGCTCGTCGCCCAGGCCGGCCACTTCCGCCATCAGCGCGGTGGTGTCCTCGCCCTTGCCCTTCATCATGCCGATCAGCTTGGACTGCGAGTTACGCTTGCCCTGCAGCTCTTCGGTGCGCGTCTGGATCGATTTGCGTTCGGCTTCGAGGGCGTTGAACCCGTCCACGTCGAGCTGGAACTTGCGGGTCGCCAGGCGCGCGGCGACGTTGGCTATATCTTTACGGAGAAGTTGGATATCAATCATGGGAACAAGTGCCGTTGTATCGAAAACGTCAATTGTACCAAGAGGATGCCACTTCCCTGCGAGTTTTGAACAGCCCGCCGGCTGCGGCGATTACAGTGCGGCTTTTTCGGCGGCGGTCAGGCGCTTGGCGGTCACGGTGACCACTTGCATCTTGGCGTTCGAAACGGCCACTTTGGCGGCCGGAGCGGCCGATGCAACGGCGCTGTCGGCGGCGGTGGCGAAGCTCGTGGCGGCGGCCAGCACGGTGGCGGCGACGAAGATGATTTCCATGTTTTTAGCGATGTTCATGATGTGCTCCTTCAGGTAGTTGGTTCGGTATGGTTGTACTGTACCTAAAGGCCGTATGGGCCGCCATCGGGATGCGACGAAGCGCTGGAAACGGCGCCTGAAGTGCAAAAAACAGGTGGGAATTGAAAGATTCAGCCGGCGTGGCGGTGCACCAGCTCGCCCAGCGTGGCGATGGCGGCTTCGGTGCGCGGCCCCCAGGGGGTGGCGCAGTTGAGGCGCAGATAGTTGCGGTACTTGCCGGACGCGGAGAACAGCTGCCCCGGCATGAAGGCCACGCCCCGGCCGATGGCGTCCGCGTGCAGGGCCAGCGCGTCAACCTGCTCCGGCAGGCTGACCCACACCACGAAACCGCCCTGCGGTTCGGATACCGTGCACTGCTGCGGGAACGCCTCGCAGATCGCATCCGATATGCGGGCGATGCGCTGCGACAGCGCGCGCCGCATCTTGCGCAGCTGCTGCTCGTAAGCGCTGCCGGCCAGGAAGTCGGCCAGCACGGCCTGGAAGAAATGGCTGTTGGCGCCGCTGGAAACCATCTTCAGCACCGCGATGTCCTGCGCATAGCGCCCCGCCACCACGTAGCCGACCCGCGAACCGGGGCTGATGGCCTTGGAAAACGACGCGCACAGCATCACGTGGCCGCTGGTGTCGTAGGCCTTGACCGGCCAGGGCCGCTGCGGCGTGAAGCACAGGTCGCCGTAGATGTCGTCCTCGATCAGCGGGATATCGTGGCGGGTCAGCAGCTGCGCCAGCCGTTGCTTGTTCGCCTCCGGCATGATGCAGCCCAGCGGATTGTTGGCGTTCGGGATCAGCATCACCACCCGCACCAGGCCGGCGTTCATGGCCAGCTCCAGTGCGTCGATCGACACGCCGGTCACCGGATGGGTGGGGATCTCCAGCGCCTTCATGCCCAGCGACTCGATCAATTGCAGCAGCACGAAATAGGTGGCCGATTCGATCGCGATGGTGTCGCCAGGCTTGGCCACGGCGCGCAGGCACAGGCTGATCGCCTCGCTGCAGGAACCGGTGACGACGATTTCATTCAAGTCCAGGCGCCCCCACTCCAGCGCGCGGCGGGCGATCTGGCGCGCGAACTCCGGGTGGTTGGTCTCGCAGCAGCTCACCGTGCTCAACAAATTTGAATCGCGGCGGGCGACCGCGGCCACGGTCTTCTGCATGCGCTTCATCGGCAGCAGTTCGTGCTGCGGCCAGGCCGAGCCCATCTGGACCAGGCCACCGGCGTCGTTGGCCTTGAGCACCCGCATCAGCAGGTTGTTGATGCCGACATAGGCAGGCTCCTGCAGATGCTCGGCGCCGCTCATCACCGCCATCGTGCGCGCGCGGTGGCGCACGTAATAGCCCGCCTGCGGCCTGGCGTCGACCAGGCCGCGGTCCTCCATCAGCCGCAACGCCTGCATCACGGTGCTGACGGACAGGCGCTTCTGCTGCGCCAGGTGGCGGATCGACGGCAGCCGGTCGCCCGGCGCGAACACGCGGCTGGCGATCAGCCCGCCCAGTTCGTTGGCCAGGTGCTCGTACAAATTGAGTTGAGTGGACATCCGTGTATTGTGGCCCCGCCCCGCCCGCCCGCGACAGGTACAGCGGCTGCAAATTTCGACCAGCACAGTTTAGTGCAAGCGGCCGTGTGACGGTCACAATTTCGATTTGCTGCATCTGTTCTGCCCGCGCGACGCTGGCTAAGCTGGTGGCATGATAGACCACGGCAGGAGCCGCCATGAAACCGGAACTACTCGCACTGACACAGGGACAGGCCGAATACCGCCTGTCGGAAAACCATCCCTTGCGCATCGCCGGCGCGGCCGGCCGCCACATCGAATGCCTGGCCGGCACCGCCTGGATCACCGCCTACGGCGAACAGACCGACTTCATGCTGCGCCAGGGCCAGCGCTTCGAGGTGCCCAACAACGGCCTCATGTTGATCGACGCGGCGGGCTGCGGCACGGTGCGCGTGCGCCTGCCGGCCGACACCGAAGTGCCCGGCGGCTGGCTCGGCTTGCAGCGCAGGTTCGCCGGCGCGCTGCAGGATGTAGGATTTCTCCTACGCAACTAATCGTGCGCCACGCACTCGTCGGACTATGTACGATACGTCAACAATATTGACACCGAGGAGCACGATTTTGAACACACCATTCCTGAAAACCATCGCCGCCGGCGCCACCCTGCTGTTGGCCGCGGGCTGTTCGACCATGGGCGGCCAGGGCTCGGCCGCGGACGAGGCGCCGCCGCCTGCCAACCCGGCCTTCGCCACCGAAATGGCCAAGTTCAACGCCCAGTTCCCGAATCCCAAGGCCAGCAAGTATGAGGACGTGTCGATCAACTTCAACAACACGAACAAGCTGGACGAGCGCGGCAACTGCCACGACAAGTCCAAGTATCCGGTGGTGATCGTGCTGACGCTGGACGCCAGCGGCCGCGTCACCCGCAGCACCACCGACGTGGAGAACAGCAAGGCCGCCTGCTTCCGCGAGGCCTACGCCTCGGTGCAGCTGCCGGCGCCGCCGTTCGCGCCCTACCTGAAGCCGATCAAGCTGCGTTGATGCGTCAGGCCGCCGCGTCCTGCGCGGGGGCCTCGTCGTTGTCGGCCGGCTTCTCCAGCCAGGCCAGCACCACCTGGTTGAAGCGCTCCGGCTGGCGCAGCATGGGCCAGTGGTCGGTGTTGAAGCCCACCACCTTGCAGCCCTCCTTGGCCTCCAGCTTGTCGGCCCACTCGTCCGAATGGAACATGAAGGGCTTGCGGGCGCCGTAGATGAACAGCATCGGCACCTTGGGCACGAACGGCACCAGCGAGCGGTAGGAACCGGCCTCGCCGGCCGCCAGGATGTAGTACGGGAAGTTCATCTTGACGCTGATGTATTCCATCGGCGACGGCGCGTGCAGCTTGCGCGCCATGTAGCGCGTCATCATGTTGCCGATCGACCCGCCGATCGCCCAGGCCAGCGCCAGCGTGCCCTGGTAGCCCTTGACCATCATCTTCTGCGCCAGCGTGCGCGAGCGCTCGACCGCCTTGGACTGGGCGTCGCCGATGTCGACGCCGATGATCGCCGACACCGCCTGCTTGTTGCGCATGTAGTACTCGTAGCCAAACACGCAGCCCCAGTCGTGCAGCATCAGGATCACCTTCTGCTTCTGGTTCACGCTGTTGACGACGTAGGAGATCAGGCGAATGGTGGCGTCGAGCGAGTAGGCGCGGCGCGGCTTGGCGATGTCGAAGCCCGGCAGCGTGAAGCGCACGCAGCGGTAATGCTGCTTGAGTTCGGCAACCTGGGCGTCCCACACGCGGTAGGTGTCCGGCCAGCCGTGGATCATCACGATGGTCTCGGTGCCTTCACCTTCGATATGGACTTCGATGCCATCGACCTTTGTTACCTGCATTTCATTCCTCTGCGCCGCCTCGTCAATCCTTGATCTTACAACATTTTTACAACATTTGAGACCGCACCAGGCTAGGTCTTGATCCGCGCCCGCAACACGCGCTCTGCGCCGACCATGTTCACCGCGAAGCCGTTGCGCCCGGCGGCCTTGACGCCATACAGCGCCTGGTCCGCCGCCCGCATGACCTCGTCGACCGTGACGTTCGATGAGGTCGTCAGCGCGATGCCGATGCTGGCCGTCACCGTCAGGCGCGCGGTCCCGCCCAGGAAGGGCGGCTGCATGGCGTCGAGGATCTTGCGTCCCAGCAGATCGATTTCCGTGTTGGAGCCCAGCTGCTCGAACACGATCACGAACTCGTCGCCGGCCAGGCGGGCCACCGTGTCCGTGGTGCGCACCGCGGCCGTCAGCCGCCGGGCGAATTCCACCAGCACCTCGTCGCCGGCGGCGTGGCCCAGCGTGTCGTTGATGTGCTTGAAATGATCGATGTCCAGGAAGGCCAGCCCCACCTGCTGGCCGGCGCGCGCCGCGCGGGCCAGCGCCTTGGGCAGGAAATCGTCGAACATGCGGCGGTTGTGGATGCCGGTCAGGACGTCGGTGGTGGCGATGCGGTGCAGCTCCGCCTCGGCCTGCTCGCGCCGCTGCGACAAGGCGTAGAACGCCCGGCTGAGGTGGCCGAACTCGTCGCCCCGGTCCACATCGAACACCGCGATGCCGGCGCGGCCGGCGCTGATGTCCTCCACGTGGTCGTGCAAGCGCTTCAGCGGCCGCAGCAGTTTCTTGGTGACGCCCCAGCCGAACAACCCGGCCAGGCCGGTCAGCAGGGCCGCGCCCAGGAACGCCCGCCAGCGCACGCTGCGCATCGGCGCGAACGCGCTTTCCATCGGATACGACAGGGCGATGTTCCAGGCTGCCTCGCGCAGGTGCTTGTGCACCAGCAGCACCGGCACGTCGTTGTCGAGGATGCCGTCCTGCCAGCCCTCGCCGCCTTGCAGCGCCGCCTCCAGCACGCCGCCGGGCTCGGGATCGGTCTTCTCCAGCAGGCGGCTGCGGTCGGGGTGGTGGATGAGCACGCCGTCGTCGGTGACGATGAACAGGTAGCCCTCGGAGCTGGAGCGCAGCGAGTCGATCTGCGCGGAGAACGATGGCCTCAGCAAATCGATGGCGCCCAGCAGGATGCAGACGATCTTGCCGTCGGCGTCGCGCAGGGGCTGGGTCAGCACCACCACCGGGCGCCCGGACAGCACGCTCTTGAACGGCGCCGACACCACGCCCTCCCTCAGCCGCATGGTCTCCTGGAAGTACTTGCGGTCGGAGATATTGATGCGCTTGGCGTTGCGGTCGCGCAGGCTGGCGATCAGCGCGCCCGAGGCGTCGAAGGCGGAGACGTTGAAGAATTCGTCGCGCAGGGTTTCATGGGTTTCCAGCTCCTCCTGGACCTGGCCCAGCGTCAGCTGATGGGCCTGAAACTGCTCGGCCAACAACCGCAGCAGTTGGCGCTTGTCCTGCAGATCGTTGTCGACCAGGGCGGCCGCGCTGGTCAGCAGCGACAGCTCCTGGCGCGCGATCACCTGGCGCAGCTCGGACTCGGCGATCAGCAGCGACAAGCCGCCGCTGCCGATGCCGGCGATCAGCACCAGCGCGATCACCAGCACGCTGATCTTGAACTTGAAACTTAAGAAAAAACCAAATGAATGCCGCATGAGCACACCTGTGTAGCAAGTCCGTCAGGACACTGCGGGTCGAAATGGACTAGCCATTTGTGCACGCGGGGGTTCGGCGGCGCTAGATGTTACAAGTATATTACGCCGGTTTACGATTCGCCCAGTTCCGTTGCCATTCAACAACGTAATTATTGCATCATGGTCCAGAACATGGCCAGCACCGCCAGCGCCATGGCCCCGGTGGCGCCCCAGCCCAGCACGCGCAGGCGGCGGCCGATCACGAAGCGGCCCATGATGGACGAACGCCCGGCCATCAGCATCATCACGGCCATGATGGGCAGGGAGATCACGCCGTTGATCACGGCGCTCCAGTACAGCGCCTTGATCGGATCGATCGGCGTGAAGCCCAGCGCGATGCCGACGATGGTGGCAACGGCGATGATGCCGTAGAAGCCCTTGGCCTGCGAGGGTGTCTTCTCCAGCCCCTTGGCCCACTTGAAGGCGCCCGCCACCGCGTAGGCCGCCGAGCCCGCCAGCACCGGCACGGCCAGCAGGCCGGTACCGATGATGCCGGCGCTGAACAGCGCGAAGGCGAAATCGCCCGCCACCGGACGCAGCGCGGTGGCCGCCTGCGCCGAGGTCTCGATCGACGTGATGCCGTGCTGGTGCAGCGTCACGGCCGTGGTCAGCATGATGAAGAAGGCCACCAGGTTGGAGAAACCCATGCCGATCACCGTGTCGATCTTGATGCGCAGGAAGCTGGCGCCGGCCTGGTCCGGCGCATCGATCAACGGCTGCGCTTGCGGATTGGCTTGCATGTCCTCCACTTCCTGCGAGGCCTGCCAGAAGAACAGGTAGGGACTGATGGTGGTGCCGAACACCGCCACCATGGTGGTGATGTACTCCGGCGAAAAGTCCAGATGCGGCAGCGCGGTGGCGGTCAACACCTTCAGCCACGGCACGTGGACGGTGAACACCGTCGCCACGTACGCCAGCAGGGCCAAGGTCAGCCATTTGAGGAGGCGCACGTAGCGGTGATACGGAATGAACACCTGCAGCAGCAGCGAGACCACGCCGAACAGCGCGGCATACACGCGCGACGATCCGCCGGCGATCAGCGTCATCGCTTCGCCCATGGCCGAGACGTCGGCCGCGATGTTGATGGTGTTGGCGACCAGCAGCAGCGCGACGATAGAGCGCACCAGCCATGCGGGGAAATGCTCGCGGATGTTGGCAGCCAGTCCCTTGCCGCTGACACGCCCGATCCGCGCGCTGACCACCTGGATGCCGACCATCAGCGGGTAGGTCAGGAAGACCGTCCACAGCATCTGGAACCCGAACTGGGCGCCGGATTGCGAATAGGTGGCGATGCCGCTGGGGTCGTCGTCGGCGGCGCCGGTGATCAGGCCGGGGCCGAGTTTTTTCAGCCAGCTGGTGGCGCCGTCGCGCTCGCCAGCGGGCGCGGTTGCGGTAGCGGTTGCGGTTGCGGTATGGTCAGCATTCGGCATGATTCTCCCAATAATCATGGACGCCCGTGCACGGGCAAGGCCAGCGCGGACTCTGCTTTGTTTTGCCGGACACATCAGCTCTTGCCGGCATCCTCGTCGAGCTTGCGCAGGAAAGCCATCTTATCGGAAATTTTACTTTCGAGGCCGCGCGGTACGGGCTGATACCAGCCGGGCTCTCGCATGTCGTCGGGGAAGTAGGTTTCGCCGGCGGCGTAGGCGTGCGGTTCGTCGTGGGCGTAGCGGTATTCGTGGCCGTAGCCGAGTTCCTTCATCAGCTTGGTCGGTGCGTTGCGCAGGTGGACCGGCACTTCGCGCGATTTGTCCTTTTTGACGAAGGCCATCGCCTGGTTGAAGGCGTTGTAGCCGGCGTTGCTCTTGGCGGCGATGGCCAGGTAGATCACGGCCTGCCCCAGCGCCAGCTCGCCTTCCGGCGATCCGAGCCGCTCGTATGTGGCGGCCGCGTCGTTGGCCAGCTGCATGGCGCGCGGGTCGGCCAGGCCGATGTCTTCCCATGCCATGCGGACAATGCGGCGCGACAGGTATTTGGCGTCGGCGCCGCCGTCCAGCATGCGGCACAGCCAGTACAGCGCGGCGTCGGGATTGGAGCCGCGCACCGACTTGTGCAGAGCCGAGATCTGGTCGTAGAAATTGTCGCCGCCCTTGTCGAAGCGGCGCGCGTTCAGGGTCAGCGCGTTCTGGATGAACTCTGGCGTGATCTTGTTGGTCTTGGCGGCGTTGGCGGCGGTGCTGGTCTGTTCAAGCAGGTTCAGCAGTCGGCGGCCGTCGCCGTCGGCGTAGCCGATCAGCGTGTCGATCGCGGCTTCGTCGAACTCCAGATGCGTGAGCACCTTGGCGCGGGCCTTGTCGACCAGCTGGCGCAGCTCGGCCTCGTCAAACGAATGCAACACGTAGACCTGCGAGCGCGACAACAGAGCCGAGTTGACTTCGAACGAAGGGTTCTCGGTGGTGGCGCCGATCAGCGTGACCAGGCCGGACTCGGCATACGGCAGCAAGGCGTCCTGCTGCGACTTGTTGAAGCGGTGGATCTCGTCGACGAACAGGATGGTGTGCTTGCCCATGTCCAGGTTGTGCTGGGCCTGCTCCATCGCGGCGCGGATGTCCTTCACGCCGGAGAACACGGCCGACAAGGCGATGAATTCGCACTCGTAGGCATTGGCGGTCAGCCGCGCCAGCGTGGTCTTGCCCACGCCCGGCGGCCCCCACAAGATCATCGAATGCGGCTGGCCCGATTCAAACGCCAGGCGCAGCGGCTTGCCCGGCCCCAGCAGGTGGTGCTGGCCGATGACGTCGTCGAGCGTCTTGGGCCGCAGGGCTTCGGCCAGCGGCTGGCGCGGTTCGGTGGAAAATAAATCTGCCATGATCTTTAAAAGGAAAAACGCCGCAGCGTCGCGGCTGCGGCGTCGGCGCCCGCGACAGCAAGGGCTTAATTATTATTGAATACGTCGGCGCCCTTCGGCATGACGAATTTAAAACTCGTCGCAGTCAGCGCCGGATTTTTTTCGATCTTGCGGAACGACAGCACCGAGGTCTGGCCGAACGAGTCCTTCAGCTCCATCGCCTCCGGCAAGCCGTTGCGCAGGCCGATGGTGATTTGCTCGAAGCTGGTGTCCTTGGCTTTCGGCACCGCCTTCAGCCATTCCAGGCCATCCTTCGTGCCCGCTTCGGACAAGGTGAAGTTCTTCTCCAGGTCGTTGCTGCCGAACAGGATGGCGGCCGGCGACGAGCCCAGCGCGTCGCCCAGCTTCTTCACCGTGACCTGGTTCAAGTCCTTGTCGAAGATGAACAGCTGGTCGCCATCGGCTTGCAGCACCTGGTCGTAGGGCTTCACGTAGGTCCAGATGAACTTGCCTGGACGGGCGAACACGAAGGTGCCGGTGGCGGTGTTGGACGCCTTGGGCGTTTCGCCGTTGGTGTTCTTCACCTGCTTCTGCGTGAACTCGCCCTTGGCGGCCTTGGTCGAGGCCACGAAGGTCTTGAACTGCTCCAGCGCGCTGGCCTGGGCCAGGGTGGCGGCCAGCAGGCCGGCGGTCAATACCGCGATATTCTTGAAACGCATCATACGGTTTATCCTATTTTATTCAGCACTGGCGGCCGGCACCAGGATGTCGCGGTTGCCGTTCGATTGCATGGCGGAGACGACTCCGCTGTTTTCCATTTGTTCCAGCAGGCGCGCCGCGCGGTTGTAGCCGATGCGCAGATGGCGCTGCACCAGCGAGATCGATGCGCGGCGGTTTTTCAGCACCACCTGCACCGCCTGGTCGTACATCGGATCGGCCTCGCCGCCGCCCTCGCCCGCCTCGCCGCCGGCACCGCCGCCCTCGCCCTCCAGCGTGCCGCCTTCGAGGATGCCGTCGATGTAGTCCGGCTCGCCGGTGGTCTTCAAGTGCTTGACCACGCGGTGCACCTCGTCATCCGAGACGAAGGCGCCGTGCACCCGCACCGGCAGGCCCGTGCCCGGCGGCATGTACAGCATGTCGCCCATGCCGAGCAGCGTTTCCGCGCCCATCTGGTCCAGAATCGTGCGCGAGTCGATCTTCGACGATACCTGGAACGCGATACGGGTCGGGATGTTGGCCTTGATCAGGCCCGTGATCACGTCCACAGATGGGCGCTGCGTCGCCAGAATCAAGTGCAGGCCGGCCGCACGGGCCTTTTGCGCGATACGGGCGATCAGTTCTTCCACCTTTTTGCCGACCACCATCATCAGGTCGGCCAGCTCGTCGATGATGATGACGATGGTCGGCAGTTTTTCCAACGGCTCCGGCGAATCCGGCGTCAGGCTGAACGGATTCGGGATCAGCTCTTCCTTCTTCTTGGCCTCGGCGATCTTGGCGTTGTAGCCGGCCAGGTTACGCACGCCCAGCTTGGACATCAGCTTGTAGCGGCGCTCCATCTCGTTGACCGCCCAGTTCAGCGCGTGGCCGGCCTGGCGCATGTCGGTCACCACCGGCGCCAGCAGGTGCGGGATGCCTTCGTACACCGACATCTCCAGCATCTTCGGATCGATCAGAATCATGCGCACGTCGGCCGGGTCGGACTTGTACAGCAGCGACAGGATGGTGGCGTTGATGCCCACCGATTTACCCGAGCCGGTGGTACCGGCCACCAGCAAGTGCGGCATCTTGGCCAGGTCGGCCACCACGGCCTTGCCCGCGATGTCCTTGCCCAGCGCCACGGTCAGCGGCGATGGATTGTCGTTGTAGACCTTGGAGCCGACGATCTCGCTCAGGCGCACGATCTGGCGTTTCGGATTCGGCAGCTCCAGCGCCATGTAGTTCTTGCCCGGGATGGTCTCGACCACGCGGATCGAGGTCAGCGACAGCGAACGCGCCAGGTCGCGCGCCAGGCCGACGATCTGGCTGCCCTTGACGCCGGTGGCCGGTTCGATCTCGTAGCGCGTGACCACCGGACCCGGATAGGCCGCCACCACCTTGGCTTCGACGCCGAAGTCGGACAGCTTCTTCTCGATCAGGCGGCTGGTGAATTCCAGCGTCTCGATCGGCACGGTTTCCTGCACCTCGGCCGCCTCGTCCAGCAGGGACAGGGCCGGCAAGGCGCTGTCGCCGCTCAAGTCCTGGAACAGATTGGCCTGGCGCTCCTTCTCCACCCGCTCGGACTTGACCACCGTGACCACCTGCGGTTCGATCTTGACCGGCGGCGCGGCCACGGGATGCTTCTCCACGTGCTTGGCGCGCTCGATGACCACCACCTCCTCGCGCTTGACCGCCGCGACCTCGCCCTGGCGGCGGTCCTCGCGGTACTGGTAGCGCTGGATGAACCAGTCGATCATCATCTCGATGCCGCCGCCGATGCGCTCGGCCAAGGTCAGCCACGAGACGTGGAAGAACAGACTCAGGCCCAGACCGAACAGCAGCAACAGCAGCAGCGTCGCGCCGGTGAACCCGAACGCGACGTGGGCCGAATGGCCGATCAATTGCCCCAGCACGCCGCCCGGCGCGCGCGGCAGCTGCACGTGCAGGGTGTACATGCGCAGGTATTCCAGCCCGACGCTGCCGATAAACAGCAGCACGAAGCCGATCGCGCGGATCAGCGGTTCCTGGGCGTGTTCTGGATCAGGTTCCTTGGACAGCACGTACTTCTGCGTCAGCCGGCGGTAGCCCAGCCAGACGATGCGCAGCAGGCAGAACGCCCACCACCAGGCCGAGAAGCCGAAAATATACAACAGCAGGTCGGACAGCCAGGCGCCCGCCCTCCCGCCGAGATTGTGCACTTTGGGCACCAGCGTTTCGTGGGACCAGCCGGGGTCCATCTTGTCGTAGCTGATGAGGATCAGCACGAAATACAGGCCCAGCACAGCCAGCGCCAGCCAGCGCGCCTCCGACAGCAGCCGCACCAGCCGGTTGGGCAAAGGTTGGCGTTCGGTCGGGGTGCGGGTATAGGCGGAAGAACCGGAGGAAGTGGCTTTTGGCATGCGTTCCTGAACTTTTTTACTGCTCATAGGTATAAAGGTGTTGCAATCTTGTCGGTCAGGAAATTCAGATATGGCTATTCTAAGGCATAAGGGCCCCAACAGGCCCGACGATTCATCCTGATCGGCTGCTTGCACTATAATCTTGTATTGCCTGCGTGAATGCAATAGCGGCGGCCCTGCCGCCGCCCTTGCCGTCACTAAAATAGCCCCCAAATTCGGATTAATCCAACATATTAAGAAGCCTTCCATGACCACTCCTAAACACGCCCGTGTACTGATCCTTGGCTCCGGCCCCGCCGGCTACAGCGCCGCCATCTACGCCGCGCGCGCCAACCTGAAGCCGATGCTGGTGACCGGCGTCGAGCAAGGCGGCCAGCTGATGACCACCACCGACGTGGAAAACTGGCCGGCGGACCCGATGGGCGTGCAAGGCCCGGACCTGATGCAGCGTTTCCTGCAGCACGCCGAGCGTTTCAATACCGACATCGTGTTCGACCATATCCATACGGTCAAGTTGCAGGAAAAGCCGATCCGCCTGATCGGCGACAGCCATGAGTACACCTGCGATACGCTGATCATCTCGACCGGCGCCTCGGCACAGTACCTGGGCCTGCCGTCGGAACAGGCGTTCATGGGCAAGGGCGTGTCGGCCTGCGCCACCTGCGACGGTTTCTTCTACCGTGGCCAGGAAGTGGCCGTGGTCGGCGGCGGCAACACCGCTGTCGAGGAAGCGCTGTACCTGTCCAACATCGCCACCAAGGTCACGCTGATCCACCGCCGCGACAAGTTCCGCGCCGAAGCCATCCTGATCGACCGCCTGAACGCCAAGGTCGCCGAGGGCAAGATCGTCATCAAGTACAACCACACGCTGCAGGAAGTGGTGGGCAACGACAGCGGCGTGACCGGCATCAAGATCGCCTCGACCGAGAACGGCGCCGTCACCGACGTGACCGTGCACGGCCTGTTCATCGCCATCGGCCACAAGCCGAACACCGGCATCTTCGAAGGCCAGCTGGACATGCACAACGGTTACATCAAGACCAAGACCGGTACCGAGGGCATGGCCACCGCGACCAGCGTGCCGGGCGTGTTCGCCGCCGGCGACGTGCAGGACCACATCTACCGCCAGGCCATCACCAGCGCCGGCACCGGCTGCATGGCCGCGCTGGACGCCCAGCGCTACCTCGAAGGCCAGGAGTAAGTCGTGGGCTTGAAAGACTTCGCCGACCTGAAATCCTTGGCCAAGCAGCTCAAGGAACAGGCTGACGCGCGCGCCGCCGCCGAGGCGGAGCGCGTCAAGCAGGAGAAAACGCGGGCCGTGGAGGCGAATATCTTCCAGGCCAGCGTGGGCGGCGTCAAGCGCATGCCGGTGTCGGACCGCTACGTGCCGTCGCTGCCGAAGTCGGCCGCCACGGCCGCCGCGCCGGCCCGCAAGCTGACCCAGGCCGAGGACGATGCGGCGGTGCTGCGCGAGTCCTTGTCCGACCTGTTCGAAGTCGATCATTACCTGGAAGACGATCCGGCGCTGAACTACGCCGCGCCCGGCGTCGGCCCGGACGTGGTGAAGAAGATGCGCAAGGGCCACTGGCCGGTGCAGGATGAGCTGGACCTGCACGGCCTGCGCCGCGACGACGCGCGCGACGCCATCGGCGATTTCCTGCGCAAGTCGGCCATGCGCAATTACCGCTGCGTGTGCGTGATCCATGGCCGGGGCTTCGGCTCGCGCGGCCAGGAGCCGGTGCTCAAGTCGATGGTGCACAGCTGGCTGGTGCAGAAGGAGGAAGTCGTGGCCTTCTGCCAGGCGCGCTCGTCCGAAGGTGGCGAAGGCGCGTTGATCGTGCTGTTGCGCGCGGCGCTCAAGCCGGTGCGCTAAACCTTTACGGCGCGGCGGTGTTCCACTCGTCGCGCAACCAATCGAAGAAAGCTTGTACCGGCGGGTGCCGTTCCCGGCCCGGCACGCACAACACTGTGTAGGTGCCGCCGGGGATTTGCAGGTCCGGCCGCGCCGCTTTCAACAATCCCCTCTGCTCCGTGTCGGCGACCAGGATGGAACTGGCCATCACCAGGCCCTGCCCCGCGATCGCCGCCTGCAGCGCGTACATTTCTTCCGCATATTCCCGCAGCGCCAGCGTCGGCAGCCAGTCCTTGCCGGCCTCGTCGCACCACGCGCGCCAGCTGTCGCGGTACAGCGTGGACTTGTTCCAGTGGACCGAAATCAGCGACGGTGCGGCGTGCGCCATCCACTCATCCACCCTGCCCGGCGCGCCGTAGACGCCGAAGGTTTCGGCCATGCTGCCCGGGCTGTACAGGTCCGAATAAGGGCCGCCGCCGTAGCGGATCGCGACGTCGACGCTGGCGTCCTGTTGCAGGTCGATGGTTGCGGTCGACGTATCCAGCCGGAGATTGACTTCCGGGTGCCTGGCGTAGAAACGGTCCAGGCGCGGCACCAGCCACAGCGCGGCGAACGACGAGGGGGTGGTCACGGTCAGCCGGCCGGCCACCGGCACTTCGCGCAGGCTGCTGGTTACCTGCGCCAGGTCGGCCAGCGCCGAATGCAATGAGTGGAACAGTTTTTCGCCCTTGGGCGTGAGCCGGACGCCGCGCGGCAGGCGGTCGAACAATGCCACACCCAGCCACTCTTCCAGCGTCCGCACCTGATGCGAGACCGCGCCCGGCGTCACCGCCAGCTCCTCGGCGGCGAGCTTGAAGCTCAAGTGGCGCGCCGAGGATTCGAAGGTGCGCAATGCGATAACCGGTAAAGCTCGAAACATGGAATGTCCTTGGGTGAATCCAATTCATCTGGCATCAATACAGCTGGTTTGTCGGGTCTGGCGGCGCGGCCTATAGTCATTGCTCGACAACCCACGAGCATACCGCAAGCTAACCATGACCACACTCCTCCACATCGATTCCAGCGCCCGCCCCGGCAATTCCGCCAACCAGCCGTTCGGCTCGCACACCCGGCGCCTGACGTCGCATTTTGTCGCCCGCTGGCGCGCCGCGCATCCGGACGGCACCGCGATCTATCGCGATGTGGGCGCACATCCGCCGCGGCACGTCACCGGCGAATGGATACACGCGGCCTTCACCAAGCCCGAGCAGCGCCTGCCGTGGATGGACGCGGTGCTGCGCGAAAGCGACCAGCTGATCGACGAACTGTGCGCGGCCGACGTCATCGTGGCCGGCGTGCCGATGTATAACTTCAACGTGCCGGCGCAGTTCAAGGCCTACATCGACAACATCGTGCGCGTGGGCCGGACCTTCGGCTTCGACCGCGGCCGCGCCGGAGCACCCTACTGGCCGCTGCTGGACCAGGACCGCAAATCGTTCGTCATCCTCAGTTCTCGCGGCGATTACGGCTACGGCGAGGGCCAGCGCATCGCCCACATGAACCACGTCGAACCGTCCATCACCACGGCGCTCGGCTACATCGGCATCACCGACGTGCATGGCGTGGCCGTCGAATTCGACGAGTTCGGCGACGCCCGGCTGCAGGAGTCGATTGTGGCGGCGGAGTCACACGTCGAGCGGCTGGTGGCGCAGTTAGGCGCGCAGCGGCGTCCGAGTTCAGATTCATGACACGTGGTCGGTTTGTCATGTTAACCTATGGCATCGTCAATTTGTCCGATCGCCTACATGAAGCACGTCCCTGTTCCGCACGTTTCCCTGATCACCGTGATCGAAGTTGTCGCGATATTGGTGGGTGCGTTTTCCGGCTTTGTTGAAGCGCGCCGCAAACGCATGGACGTGGTGGGCGTGTTCACGGTGGCCTTCATCACCGCGTTCGGCGGCGGCACGCTGCGCGACATCCTGCTCGACCGCAGGCCGCTGTTCTGGGTGCTGCACCAGGAATACGCGATCCTGATCTTCATCCTGGCGCTGGTCGCCGCGCCGCTGATGCGCACGCTGCGCCAGATCCTGTCCGAACGCCTGATCGTCATCGCCGACGCCATCGGCCTCGGCTTGTTTGCCGTGGCTGGCGTGTCGCAGGCGCAGGCGGCGCACATGCCGCTGTTCATCGCGTCGATGATGGGCGTGATCACCGGCATCTTCGGCGGCGTGCTGCGCGACATCGTCTGCAACGAGGTGCCGATGGTCTTCCGCGACGGCAAACCGTACGCCATCTGCGCCTTCTTCGGCTGCTGGATGTACATCGGCCTGCAATACACCGACGTCTCGGACGACTTCGCGCTGTGGGCCAGCGCGGCCTGCATCACCTTGCTGCGGCTGGTCACCTGGAAGTTCGAACTGCATCTCCACTATCACAAAAACTGATGAAAATAATTCCAGCCGCCGTGGCGGCGTTGTTATCGGGCGCGATCGTCGCGCAGGCAGGCGCGGCGCCAGTTGCGATAGAGGTGCGCGGTAGCCAGTTGCTGGGCCCCGACCAGCAGGACATCGGCGAGGTGGACTGGCTCGCCCGCCTCAACAACTGGAAGCGCGATCCCAATGGCAAGCATGCGGAATGGCTGGCCGCGATGCGCACCTGGCGCAGCAATCGGCTGGCCGCCATCGGCTACGACGACGCGCAATACCGCCGCCCGGAGCTGCGCTGGACCCAGCGCAATTTCGTGCAGCCGCAGGCGATGGTCGAGGACCGCTACCTGTACGACCCGGTCGCCGGACGCTACACCGTCGACCGCTACCTGAACGACCTTGAACGGCGCTACGGCGGTATCGACAGTGTGCTGCTGTGGCCGGTCTATCCCAACATCGGCGTCGACAACCGCAACCAGTGGGACATGGTGCGCGACCTGCCCGGCGGCATAGCCGGCGTGCGGCAGCTGATCCAGGATTTCCACGCGCGCGGCGTCAAGGTCTTCTTCCCGACCATGCCGTGGGATACCGGTTCGCGCGATGTCGGCACCACCATGCACCAGGCCACGGCGGCGCTGATGGCGGAGATCGGCGCGGACGGCATCAACGGCGACACCATGGACGGCCTGCCGCTGGCCTACCGCACCGCCTCCGACGCCACCGGCCATCCGGTCGCGCTGGAACCGGAGTTGGCCTTCAAGGACGACGGCATGCTGGCCTACAACCAGCAGAGCTGGGGCTACTGGACGACGCCGCTGGTGCCGCTGGTCAGCAAATGGAAGTGGATGGAGCCGCGCCACATGGTTCACGTGTGCGACCGCTGGGCCACCGACCGCACCAGTATTTTGCAGGACGCCTTCTTCAACGGCGTCGGCGTTGAAAGCTGGGAGAACGTCTGGGGCTGGTGGAACCAGTTCACCGCGCGCGACGGCGAGGCCATGCGCCGCATCGCCACCATCTACCGCGCCCTCCCCGATCATCTGGTCAGCGCCGGCTGGGTGCCGCATGTGCCGACGCTGCATTACGGCGTCTACGCCAGCGAGTTCCCGCTGCCGGGCAGCACGCTGTGGACGATCATCAACCGCACCGACTGGGACGTGAGCGAGCGCATCATGCGCGTTGCGCACCAGCCGGGCCAGCGCTATTTCGATCTGTGGAACGGCAAGGAAATCAAACCGCTGGTCCGCGACGGCTACGCCGAGCTGAGCATGCCGATGGAGGCGCACGGCTATGGTGCCGTGCTGCGCGTCGACCGCGATGCGCACGTCGCCAATCTGGACGCCACTCTGAAGCGGCTGGCGCAGCAGGCTGCGCGGCCCTTGCAGTCCTACTCCAGCGAGTGGAAGCCGCTGCTCCAGACCATGACGCCGGTTGAAGCCACCTCGCCCGCCACCAGCCAGCCCGAAGGCATGGTCAGGATACCGGGAGCGGTTTTCGACTTCCAGGTTCACGGCATTGAAATCGAAGGCGAAAACAAACCGGGGCTGGATGTGCAATATCCGTGGGAGACCGTTGCGCGGCGCGGCCATGTGCATAGCCTGTCGATCAAGCCGTTCTACATGGACAAGCATCCGGTGACCAACGCCCAGTTCAAGGCCTTCGTCAGCGCGACGGCGTATCGCCCGAAGGACGCGCACAACTTCCTGAAGCACTGGGTCGATGGCGCCCCGAAAGCCGGCGATGAAAACCGGCCGGTGACCTGGGTGTCGCTGGAGGACGCGCGCGCCTATCTGCGCTGGGCCGGCAAGCGCCTGCCGAATGAATGGGAATGGCAGTACGCCGCGCAAGGCGGCGACGGCCGCCTGTACCCATGGGGGAACGCGTGGGATGCCGCCATGGTGTCCGCGCCCGCCAAGGGGCGCGAGCTGCCGGCGCCCGAACCGGTCGGGCAGCACCCACAGGGCGCCAGTCCGTTCGGCGTCGAAGACATGATTGGCCACGTCTGGCAATGGACTAACGAGTTCGCCGACGAGCACACCCGCGCGGCGATCCTGCGCGGCGGCAGCTACTACCAGCCGCAAGACTCGTACTGGTATTTCCCGCAAGCCTACAAGCTCAATGAACACGGAAAATACCTGCTCATGGCGCCATCGAAGGACCGCTCCGGCGGCATCGGGTTCCGGGGCGTCAAGGATGCGGCAGCCAAATAAATGGGCACACCGCCCTCAACAACTTTAACTATTCACGAAAGAGAAACGCATGAGCAACATCAGCATCCGCCAGGCCGTGTTGGCCGACATCGAAGCCCTGTCCGTTTTATTTGACGGCTACCGCCAGTTCTACGGCCGGCAGAGCGACGTGGCGGCGGCCAAGCAATTCCTTCTGGACCGCTTCGAGCATGGAGAATCGGTGCTGTTCATCGCCCACGATGGCGCCAACCCGGTCGGCTTCACCCAGCTGTACCCGAGTTTCTCCAGCGTTTCGCTTGGACGGATTTTTGTCTTGAACGACTTGTTCGTCAACGAGGGTGGGCGGCGCAAGGGCGTCGCCTCCGGCCTGCTGTCGGCATCGATCGACTTCGCGCGCGCGGTGGGCGCCATCCGTCTGGGACTCTCCACCTCGCTCACCAACACCACGGCGCAGGCGCTGTACGAACGCGAAGGGTGGGAACGCGACGACGACTTCTTCTATACCTACGCCATCTAACCCGGACGGAAACAGTATAAAAAAATGCCGCATCAAGCGGCATTTTGATTGGTGCGGCGGGACGCGCTTAGACGGCTTCGGCGCCGGTTTCGCCGGTGCGGATGCGGATGACCTGCTCGACGTTCTGCACGAAGATCTTGCCGTCGCCGATCTTGCCGGTGCGGGCGGCCTTGATGATGGCGTCCACCACCTGCTCGGCCACGCCGTCGTCGACCACGACTTCAACCTTGACCTTCGGCAGGAAGTCCACCACGTATTCGGCGCCACGATACAGCTCGGTGTGGCCCTTCTGGCGGCCGAAGCCCTTGACTTCGGTGACCGTCAGGCCGGTGACGTTGACCTCTGCCAGCGCTTCACGCACTTCATCCAGTTTGAACGGCTTGATCACAGCGGTAATCTGTTTCATGACTTCTCCTAATTTTATTTAAATCGAAAATCTGTAGCCGGGCGAGCCGCGAGCGATTACTTTGTATTGTAATCGACACGCGCCTACTGTCCATCAACGTATGCGAATACCTGTCAATTCCCTGCTTCTTGCACCGGAATGGAGCGCAATTCCTCCAGCCATACAACGCTTTGCGCGTCGCTCGGCGCGCGCCAGTCGCCGCGCGGCGACAATGAACCGCCGCTGCCCACTTTCGGTGCGTTCGGCACGCAGCTGCGCTTGAACTGGCTGGTGCGGAAGAAACGGTCCAGGAAGATGCCCAGATTCTTCTTGATCGCGCCCAGTCCGTACTGGTTGCGCGTGACGTGGTCGCCGTCCGGCCAGCGGCCCTTTTCCTTGTCCTGCCACGCGGTCAGCGCCAGGAAGGCGACCTTGGACGGACGGAAGCCGAAGCGCAGCACGTAGTACAGGTTGAAGTCCTGCAGTTCGTACGGGCCGATGGTGCTTTCGGTGCGCTGCTCCGGCTGGCCGTCGGCCGTGCCCGGCACCAGCTCGGGGCTGATCTCGGTGCCGAGGATGTCCAGCAGCACCTGCGCGTCGTTGCGGCCGATCACGCCCGATTCGGCCACCCAGCGCACCAGGTGCGAGATCAGCGTCTTCGGTACGCTGGCGTTGACGTTGTAGTGCGACATGTGGTCGCCCACGCCGTAGGTGCACCAGCCCAGCGCCAGTTCGCTCAGGTCGCCCGTGCCGCAGACGATGGCGTTGTGGTGGTTCGCCAGCCGGAACAGGTGGTTGGTGCGCTCGCCGGCCTGGACGTTTTCAAACGTGATGTCGTATTGCGCCTGCCCTTCCGAGTACGGATGGTTCAGGTCCTTCAGCATCTGGATGCAGCTCGGGCGGATGTCGATTTCCTGCGCCGAGCAGCCGACCAGCTTCATCAGCGCATGCGCCTGCTTGAGCGTGCGATCGCTGGTGGCGAAGCCGGGCATGGTGTAGGCCAGGATGTTGGTGCGCGGCAGGTTCAGCTTGTCCATCACGCGCGCGCACACCAGCAGCGCATGGGTCGAGTCGAGGCCGCCGGAAATGCCGATGACGATTTTCTTGATGTTGCTGGAGGTGAGGCGCTGCGCCAGCGCCTGCACCTGGATGTTGTAGACCTCGTTGCAGCGCTCGTCGCGGCGGCGCGCGTCGGCCGGCACGTACGGGAAGCGTTCGACGCAGCGCTTCAGCGCCAGCGGCGCTTCGCGGCCGATCTCCAGTTCGAAGAACACGGTGCGGAATTTGTTCACCTCGGCCGCGTGGCGCTGCACCGATTGCGCGAAGGTGTTCATGCGCATGCGCTCGCGCGACAGGCGCTCCAGGTCGATGTCGGCGAAGGTCAGCGTGGCTTCGTCGCTGAAGCGCTTGGACTCGGCCAGCAGCTCGCCGTTCTCGCAGATCACGCCCTGCCCGTCCCAGGCCAGGTCGGTGGTCGATTCGCCGGTGCCTGCCGAGGTGTACAGGTAGGCCGAGATGCAGCGCGCCGATTGCTGCGACACCAGCTGGTTGCGGTAGCCGGCCTTGCCCACCAGCGCGTTCGACGCCGACAGGTTGACCAGCACCGTGGCGCCGGCCAGCGCGGCGAACGACGACGGCGGAATCGGCACCCACACGTCCTCGCAGATCTCGACGTGGAATTTGAACAGCGGCATGTCGGCCACCTCGAACAGCAGGCCGGAACCGAACTGCACGCGCTCGCCCAGCAGGTCGATCTCGGTGGCGACCGCGTAGTCGCCGCTGCTGAACTGGCGGGCATCGTAGAACTCGCCGTAGTTGGGCAGGTAGCTCTTCGGCACCACGCCCTGGATCTGGCCGTTGGCGATCACCACCGCGCAGTTGTACAGCTGGTGCTCGACCCGCAGCGGCACGCCGACCACCAGCGCCAGCTTCCATTGCTGCGAGGCGGCGACGATGCTGTCGAGCGCGTCGAGGCAGCCGTCCAGCAGGGCGCGCTGGTGGAACAGGTCGTCGCAGGTGTAGGCCGACAGGCCCAGCTCGGGGAAGGCCACCAGCGCGGCGCCCTGGGCGGCGGCCTGTCCGGCCAGCTCGATGGTCCGGGCGGCGTTGTAGGCGGGATCGGCGATGCGGCAGACCGGCGCGGCAATGGCGACGCGGGCGAAATCGTGCGTGTACAGATTCAGGAAATTCGAGGTCATGTGTAGTCTTTCGCGAGCACAAGGGACATGCAAAATCGAATTATCGCACGGGCACAGCCGCGCCGCCGCCAACAAAGCCGCGCCAGATAGGCTAGACTTGCGCCAACATCAAAGGCCGGAGGCAGGCGTGTCAGAAGCAGTCTTGACCATCATCGATACACTGGACAGCGTGGACCCCGCGCAATGGCAGGCGCTGGCCGGCGACAATCCGACCTTGTCCCACGGCTTCCTGCACGCGCTGCACGAGACCGGCTGCGCGTCGCCCGACACCGGCTGGACGCCGCGCTACCTGGTGCTGCACCGCGACGGCGTGCTGGCCGGCGCCATGCCGCTGTACCTGAAGGATCACAGCCGGGGCGAATATGTGTTCGACCACGCCTGGGCCGACGCCTTCCACCGCAACGGCATCGACTACTACCCCAAGCTGCTGTCGGCGGTGCCGTTCACGCCGGTGACGGGCAGCCGCCTGCTGGCCCGCACGCAGGAGGACCGCCAGCTGCTGGCGCGCGCCGCGCTGCAGGTGGCGCGCCAGCTGGGCACGTCGTCGCTGCACATCCTGTTCCCCGACGCGCAGGACAAGCAGGCGCTGGCCGAGGCTGGCTACATGCTGCGCGAGGGCGTCCAGTTCCACTGGGATAATCCCGGCTATGCGGACTTCGAGGCCTTCCTGGCCAGCATGAAGATGGACAAGCGCAAGAAGATCCGCCAGGACCGCCGCCGCGTGCAGGACGCCGGCATCGTCTTCGAGCACCTGGCCGGCGCGCGGATCGGCGCCGGGGTGCTGGACTTCTTCTACCGCTGCTACGTGTCGACCTACCACGCGCACTACTCCAAGCCCTACCTGTCGAAAGCCTTCTTCGAGCGCATCCTGCGCGAGACGCCGGACAGCATGATGATGGTGCTGGCCAGGCGCGGCGACGCCCCGGTGGCGGCCGCGCTGAACCTGGTGGGCGGCGGCATCATGTACGGGCGCTACTGGGGCACGCTGGAATTCGTCTCCGGCCTGCACTTCGAAACCTGCTACGTGCAATCGATCGACTACTGCATCCGCCACGGCATCGCCCGCTTCGAGGGCGGCGCGCAGGGCGTGCACAAGATGTCGCGCGGACTGGTGCCGACGCCGACCTGGTCCGCCCACTGGGTGGCCGATCCGCGCTTCGCCGGTGCGATCGCCGACTTCCTGCGCGAGGAAACCGCGGCGATGGACGACTACATCGACGAACTGGCCGAGCACGTGCCGTTCAAGGCCGGCTGACATCACTGCGGGCTGGCCGGCGCGGTGCGGCGCTCTCCCATGCGCCGCTCGTCGTGGCCCGGCTTGGCCGCGCGCCCCGGCGTGGGCGCGTAGGCGCGGTAGGCCAGCATCAGGTACAGCAGGCCCGCCACGATGGCATAGGCGCCGACCAGCCACGCCAGCGCCAGCACGCCCATGCCGGGCAGCGTCACCAGCACCGTGCCGACCACCAGCGACACCAGGCCGCCGGCCAGCAGCAACCAGGCGCCGCCGCGCAGGTGGTTGCGCAGGCGCACGGCCAGGATGATGTCCAGCACGCCGCTGATCATGGCGTTGACGCCGATGACAATCACCACCACCAGCGCCGCCAGCAAGGGCTGCATGATGGCCACCACGCCGGCGCCCACGCTCACCAGGCCCACCAACAGCAGCAGCCACCAGTCGACCGCGTGGGTGCCGGTGGCGTGGCGCCGGTGGCGCCAGGTGCCGGCCAGGTAGATGACGCCGGCCAGCAGCGCATAGACGGCGAAGATCGCCACCAGGCCCAGCACGGTCGGCCCCGGCATCGCCAGCGCCAGCCCGCCAAACAGCAGCAACAACACGCCCCGCAGCGCCAGCATCCACCAGCTGCGCAAAACCATCGGCCTCGCATCCATGCTCACCTCCCCGTCAACCGTCGCTCACCCATGTCAGACCGGCGTGGCGGGCAAAGGGTTCCGTAAAACGCAGGTAGAATGGAAGCGTTACCTAATATCTTCGTAGGGGATGAAACCAGTTTGCTTCACAGCAATTTCAATCGAGCCTATACTCTGGGCCCGTTGTAGGGTTTTATCAAGAATGTGGCAAGCCAAGCATGAATGCAGATTTTATAAGACAGCGTGAGCGCTTCAAGACCGCGACCATGAAGCGGATCGACGTCAGCGAAGAATCCTACAGCAACGTAACCGAGCTTTTGGCGCCCATCGCCAAGCCCTTCCACGTGCGCAAGGGCGAATACCTGCAGCGCGCCGGCGTGCCGGCGACCCAGGTGCACTGGATCAGCAGCGGCGTGGTGCGCAGCGGTTTCTTCAACCGCGACGGCATCGAGGTGACGCTGCGCTTCTACCGCGAGGGCGAGTCGGCCACCACGCTGACGGACCTGATCAACGGCGAAGGCGGCCAGCCGGCGGTGCAATTCCTGGTCGCGGAAACGCCGATCCACGGCTTCACGCTGGACTGGAAGCACTCCTGCGAACTGCGCGCCCAGCACGAGGTGATGCAGCACTACCACCTCAACATCGCCATGCACGGCCTGCGGACGCTGGCGCAGCGCGCCTACACCAACGGCGAGACCTCGGCCCACGAGCGGCTGGCGGCCTTCCGCGAGGAATACCCGGGGCTGGAGGCGCGCATCTCGCAGCGGGCCATCGCATCCTACCTGGGCATCACGCCGCAATACATGTCGCGGCTGCGGCGCGAGGCCGAGGCGGCCAGCGGCGCGCCGCGCGGATAAAAAAAAGCCCCTTGCGGGGCTTTTCCATTGGCGGCGCTGATTAGGCGATGCCGTTTTCTTTCTTGTACGCTGCGACGCCGCTCAGGATCTCGGCTTTCGCTTCTTCCGGGCCGTACCAGCCGTCGATCTTGACCCATTTGCCTTTTTCCAGGTCTTTGTAGTGCTCGAAGAAGTGCTGGATCTGGCGCAGGCGCAGTTCGTTCAGGTCTTCCGGCTTCTGCCAGTGGCTGTAGATCGACAGTACCTTGTCGACCGGCACGGCCAGGACTTTGGCGTCTTCACCGGCTTCGTCGGTCATTTTCAGCACGCCGACAGGACGGCAGCGCACGACCACGCCCGGGATCAGCGGGAACGGGGTGATGACCAGCACATCGACCGGGTCGCCGTCGGCGGACAGGGTGTTCGGCACGTAACCGTAGTTGCATGGGTAGTGCATGGCGGTGCCCATGAAGCGGTCGACGAAGATCGCGCCCGATTCCTTGTCAACTTCATACTTGATCGGATCGGCGTTCATCGGGATTTCGATGATGACGTTGAAATCGTTCGGCAGATCGCGGCCGGAAGATACTTTATTCAAGCTCATGGGGGTTTCCTCGTAAGTGCTGGCAAATGTTTAACCGCGTAATTATAGCGAAGTACAGCCCGCTTGTGCGGCGCAGCACCGCAAAACAGTCCCCCGGACGCCACGGCGCCGTGAGCATGCTCAATGGCAACACGCTCTTCAGGGGGCTGCTTGAGCGCCGCCCTCGTGCAGACGGGCTATCGCGGCTTTTCGCGCCGATCGACAGACGTCTGCCAACAACCATTCGTTGCTGCCGGGAAGGCGCAGCCATATGGCTTTCCATGCATTGCGGTTGCCGCTGCCGTGCAGGTTCGCGAAGCACGATGGCGATACCGTGTGCCCTTCATACTTGATTTCCGCTCCCTCCACTGTGGCGAAATAGGGCTGGCTGCCGAAGCTGGCGCGCAGCCTTGTGCCCTCGGGAAGAAAGACCTGCTTCCATTGGTAGCCCGTCTCGGTTGTCGCGGCAGGCTGCTGCGAGGGGGGCGGTGGGGGATTGATGTAGTTGCGGATAGCTTCGATAACGAAGGGCTCCTGCGCCAGCGAATCCGACCAGAAATTGCCGGTGAATTCGCCCAGCTCAACCAGCACATCGTCAGGGACGCGGATCGGGAACTGGAGGTTGTACGTGGGCTTGATTTTGGGCGAGGTAGGCATGGGGGGCTCTCTAAAATCGGGTTTTACTAAGCGCTGCTAACCACTACTGACCTGTACTATCCAGCGCTATCACTTACTAAAAATGCCGGATCGCATGCTAATCACTACTAAATTTTCGGCCTGTATTCGTTAGAGGCGATTAGCGGCTTTTAGTTCCGAAAATAGCGCGGAGTCGTACGAAATATCGATGGTTAGTATCGGGTAGTAGTGGTTAGCGGGTTTTAGTAAAAGCCGAAAAAACACCCCCCGCCCTGTACATACCCGAGCTGCGGCCAATAAAAATTCGCAGCGAATTACTCGGCCGGTTTCACGACAATCTTGTTACTCCCTGCCGCAAGGCCACTGGCCTAAAGTTGTCCTGCAGCGCCAATTCGAGGCGCATCCACAGGAGCCAACCATGACCAGTACCGAAACCTTGAACCATGCCGTCGTCTCGCCGGCCGAATGGCTACGGCAACGCCAGAACCTGCTGGCGCGCGAGAAGGAATTGACCCATATGCGCGACCAGGTCGCCCGCGAACGCCGGGCCTTGCCGTGGGTGCGCGTCGAGAAAAACTATGTGTTCGACACGCCGCAAGGCCGGCGCTCGCTGGCCGATCTGTTCGAAGGCCGGCGCCAGCTGGTGGTGCAGCACTTCATGTTCACGCCCGGCGCCGAACAGGGCTGCAGCCACTGTTCCTACATGGCGGACCATACCGACGGCGCCCTCGCCCACCTGGCGCAGCGCGACGTGACCTTCGTGGCCATCTCCCGCGCGGCGCTGGGGGACATCGAGCGCTTCCGCCATCGCATGGGCTGGCGCTTCAACTGGGTGTCGTCCGGCGAAGGCGATTTCAACTACGACTTCCACGTCAGCTTCCGTCCCGAGGAGCTGGCCAACGGCGAAATCTATTACAACTACCAGCGCCAGCCGATTAAAAACCCCGACATGCCGGGCGTTAGCGTGTTCTACAAGGACGACGACGGCGTGGTCTACCACAGCTACTCGACCTACGGCCGTGGCGTGGAGGTGATGATGCACACCTATAACTTCCTCGACCTGACCCCGCTGGGCCGCCACGAGGACGCCCTGCCCTACACAATGGCATGGGTGCGCCACCACGACCGTTACGAAGCCGCCCCAGTTGCGGCTGCGTGCTGTCATGTGGCGGCATAACCATAACCAGGCGCTGCAGGCCGTGACGCCCATCGCGGCCGGCCACGTCGCCTCGGCCGCCTTGATGACGGCCCTCCACGGCGCCGGCCTGATGCTGGCGCCGATGCTGGTTCCGCTGTGCGGCAGCGACGGCACCGTGCGCGAGGTGGCCCTGGCCGGTTCGCAGACGCTGGTGCTGGCGGCCGCCGGCATGCACGCGGCGGCGATGCTGGGCATGACCGCCGCCGTTAACGCACTGCTGAAAAGGTTCTACACAGCGCCGTGAGCGGACTCAATAGCAAAACCCGGAAGCCCGCCTAAACTGAGGATCTATCTTCCGAGAGTCAAGGAGAGATAATCATGTTCATCGCCTCTACCATCGCAATAATTGTCGGGCTGGGCGTTTCGATCTGGGTGTATCTTGAGACCGGAAAACCTGGCTCCGAAAACCAGGCGGAAGATCATCCGTCCGAAAAATAAAAACCCGTCGCGAGGACGGGTTCTTTTTTAGAGGATGGTGGCCAGCGCGCATTGGCGGTAGTGGCTGGCCGCTTCTTCCGGCTGGGCCAGCGCTTCGTGCATCTGCGCCAGCTTCAGGTGCGATTCGCGCACCATGCGCGGATCGGCCGCATCCGACAAAGCCTGCTCCAGGTAGCGCTGCGCCTTGCCCCACAACTTCTGCTTCAGGCACAGGGAACCCAGCGTCAGCGCCAGCTCGGCGTCGGTCGGACGCGCGTGGATCCAGTTCTCGCAATGCTCGATCTGCATCAGCAGCGCGGCCGAGCCGGCCGGAGCGGCGGCTTCGCGGTAGGCCCGCACCACGCGGTCGTCCCAGTCGGCGGCCAGCGATTCCTCGGCCACCAGGCGCGCCTCGTCGTGCAGCCCGCGCGCGTTGAGCGCGGTGGCGGCGCGACAGGCCACATAAGGCTTGATGCGGTCGGCGTTCGGCACGGTGGCCCATACACGCTGCAACGATTCGGCGTCGTGCGCGCTGTCGGACAGCATGTCGTCGTAGGCCAGCTCGCGCAGGCGCGACGACAGCGCCGGATGCAGCGCGCGATGCTTGTCCAGCGAACGCACCAGGCGCAGCACCTCGGGCCAGTTCTTGGCCTGCTGGTGCGCCTTCAGCGACCATTGCAGCGCGTGGATGTGGCGGGTGCCGCTGGCGTTGAGCTCCTGCACCGCCGCCAGCGCCTGCTCCGGCTGGTGGTCGTCGACCAGCAGTTCGGTCATCGTCATCAGGCGCGCGGTTTTCATCGCGTTGTCGTCGGCCAGCTTGGCCAGCCAGTTGTCGCGGCGGGCGCTCTGGCGCATGCGGTGCGCGGCGCGCGCGCCGATCAGCGAGGCCACGCCGGCGTTTTCCGGCAGCTCCGAGGCGCGCATCGCGGCCTTCTCGGCATGGCCGAAGCGGCCTTCGAACAGGGCCTTGAGCGCTTCGCGCAGACCCTTGTTGCCGTCACGCTCGCGCTTGCGCTGGCGGTAGGCGGCGACCTTGCCCGGCATCTTGACGGTGGCGCGGAAGGCGCGGATCACCACGTACAGGAAGGCGAACAGCGCCACCTCCAGCACCACGAAGAAGTTCAGCGACAGGTCGATCCGGTGCGGCGGGTAGAACAGCACCACGTTGCCCGGGTTGAAACGCGCCGTCACGGCGATACCGATGGCCGCGGCCATCAAAGCGACTATCCAGAGAAATAAACGCATGACTATGGCTTCGCTTTGTAGTTGCGCACAGCGTTCAGGCTGTCCGACAGGGTCGGCATCTCGATCGCCAGGTTGTTGCTCTGCACCTGGCGCAGCAGCATCTGCACGGTCTGCGTCGACTTGGCGCGCACGTCAAAATACTTGACCAGCGCTTCCTGCGCCGCGATCAGGTCGGCGCGGAAGGCCGCCTCGTTGCGCGACAACAGCGCCATGCGCGCGTTCAGCAGGCGCAGCTTGAGGTTCTCGCGCAGGAAGTAGGCCTGCGTCGGCGACAGCATCAGCGCGTCCGGCGTGGTCACGGTGCGTACGCGGATCAGCTGGCGCACATCGGTCCACATCTCGGTGCTCCAGCCGCTCCAGGCGTCCTGCATGGCTTGCAGCCACGGGCTGGTCTGCTCGACCGGCTCAGGCTTGCCGCCCTTGCCCACGGCCGGCTTGGTCTTGGCCTTCTTTTCCGGCGGCGCCGGCAGCGTCGGCTGTTCGTCCGACAGCATCGGCAGCGTGTCGATCTGCGCGATCACGTTGTCCAGGCGCAGCGCCATGCCCACCGAGTCCACGCTTGGCAGGGCCTTGAGCTTTTCGGTGTCCTTGGCGATGGCGCGGCGGATGGTGATGAATTGCGGCTTGTCCGAACGCGACAGGCTGCGGTCGGCGTTCTGCAGCGCGATCAGCGCGCCCGGCACGTTGCCGGCCAGTTGCAGCTGCTGGCTGGCGGTCGACAGCACTTGCTCAATCTCGGTCAGCGCCCACTCGTCGCGGTTCTTGGACAGGTCCTGGTACAGCTGCTCCAGCGCCAGTTGCTGGCTCTGCGCTTCCTGCTGCTTGCTCTCCAACAGGGCGACTTTGCCTTGCAGCTCCTTGCTGGTCTCCTGCACGGCGCGCGCCAGGGTGCCGGTCTCGGCGTTGCTGGCGTCACCCTTTTGCAGGCGGCGCGCCATTTCCTCGCGCAGGTTGCGCACCTGGTTGTGCGAGGACCAGGTCTGGCCGGCCAGCAAAATGGCCAGCACGACGATACCGACCAGCAGCATTTGCGGCTGTTGCACGGTTTCGAGCAGGCTCGGCTCGGGCTGCGGCTTGGCCGCGGGCGGAGTCTCGGCGGCGGCGCCGGCGGAGACGACAGGATCGGGTAAGGTAGGCAAATCGTTCATAGGCGTGATTGTAACGCGGCCAGCAGGCGTTCGTCGCCTGATCCGGTGAGCGTCAGTCGGGAAAAGCCCAAATTGTTTGCCGTTTCGGCAATTCGGGCGTGCGGAATGATCAAATGCTGCTGTTGCATCGCCGCAACACTGTTCTGCTGCGTTGCATCAGGGTGTTCCGCGTCCAGCTGGGCCAGCAGCGCGCACAGGCCGCGCAGGGCCTCGGAGCTGGTGATGATCCAGTCGTTTTGCTGCGCCAGCAAATCGCGCAAGGTGGCCGCCAGCGCCGGCGTCAGGCGCGGCACCGAGCGGCGGTAGGCCGGCACCACGTCGACCACCGCGCCGGCCGCGCGCAGGCCGTCGGCCATCAGCTCGCGGCCGCTTTCGCCGCGCACGATCAGCACCGGCTGGCCCCGCAGGGCCGCCAGGTCCAGCGTTTGCAGCAGGTGTTCGGAGTCGCTGTGGGCGCTGTCGGCCGGGCTGACGATGTCGGCCGTGTCGGGCGTGATGCCGTGCGCGGCCAGCGCGGCGCGGCTGCCCTCCCCCAGCACCGCCAGCTGGACGCCGGCCGGCCACTGTTGAATATGGGCGAAGGCGGCGTCGATGGCGTTGGGCGAGACGAAGGCCACCAGTTTATAGCCCGGCTGCGGCGCGCACAGCCGCGCCAGCGCGGCCAGCAGCGCGGCCGGCTCGGGCAGGGGTTCGATTTCCAGCAGCGGCAGCAGTTCCACCCGGCGGCCCAGCGCGGCGATGCGCGCCGCCAGCGGGCGGGCTTGCGCCAAGGGACGGGTGATGACGACGGCGCCGGTCATCCCCGGGTCAGGCGCCGGACGGGCCGCCGGCCAGCGTGGCCGAACGGGCGTCGGCCTCGGACTGGGCCGCTTCACTCAGGCACGAGGCCAGGATGTCGACCGCGTCCTGCGCGCGCAGCAGCGCGGCGACCTGCTCGCCCAGCGCTTCCGGCTCGGCCGCGGCGCCGCGCACCTCGGCGCTGGCCATGCGCACGCCGTCCGGCGTGGCGACCATGGCGCGCAGGTGCATCTGGCCGTCTTCCACCGTGGCGTAGGCGGCCAGCGGCACCTGGCAGCTGCCGCCAAACACCTTGGACACCTTGCGCTCGGCCGTGACGGCTTGCGCGGTGGCTTCGTGGTTCAGCGGCGCCAGCAGCGCCATCAGGTCGACGCCGCCCACGGCCTTGCGTTCGGGGATTTCAATCGCCATCGCGCCCTGGCCGGCGGCAGGCAGGCTGTCGGCCGGATCCAGCAGCGCGCGGATGCGCCCGGGCAGGCCCAGGCGCTTGAGGCCGGCGGCGGCCAAGATGATGGCCGCGTAGTCGCCGCGGTCCAGCTTGCCCAGGCGGGTGTCGAGGTTGCCCCGTAGGGGCTTGATCACCAGGTGCGGGTAGCGCGCCGCGATCAGCGACTGGCGGCGCAGGCTGCTGGTGCCGACCACGGCGCCGGCCGGCAAGGCGGCCAGCGAGTCGTAATCGTTGGAAACAAAGGCGTCGCGCGGGTCTTCGCGCTCCAGCACGGCGGCCAGGGCGAAGCCTTCCGGCAACTCCATCGGCACGTCCTTGAGCGAGTGCACGGCCAGGTCGGCGCGGCCCTCGGCCATGGCGACCTCCAGTTCCTTGACGAACAGGCCCTTGCCGCCGACCTTGGACAGGGTGCGATCAAGAATTTGGTCGCCTTTTGTCGACATTCCTACAATTTTAATATCGCACTGCGGATATAATAAAGTCAAGCGAGCCCGAACATGCTCGGCCTGCCACATGGCAAGCCGGCTTTCACGCGAAGCGATCACCAAGGTGGACGGAGGATTTTGTAGTAATTCCGATATTTTCACAACCAGTTCTTTCGCTGTAGCTGACGCTGACCGGCGCAGGCCAGTACCACGTGCGTGTTTAAGATCACAAATTTTATCATGCTCACCTTCTTGCAGAACCGGGCCACAAGCCTTTGCACCGACTTTTCACATCTTTGCGGCTTATCTCATGGCAAACCAATCTAGTGCAACGAACGATCAAACGGCTGAACAACCTGGCGCGGACAAAGACGCGCCACTCAAAGAAGACATCCGACTGTTAGGTCGCCTGCTGGGCGACGTACTGCGCGACCAGGAGGGCGAGGAAGTCTACGCCGTGGTCGAAACCATCCGCCAGACGGCGGTGCGCTTCCGCCGCGAGGCCGACGCCGGCGCGGCCAAGGAACTGGACGGCATGCTGAAGATCCTCACGCGCGAGCAGACCATCTCGGTGGTGCGCGCGTTCTCCTACTTCTCGCACCTGGCCAATATCGCGGAAGACCAGCACCACATCCGCCGCCGCCGCGCCCACCTGCTGGGCGGCTCGAAGCCGCAGCAAGGCAGCGTCAACTTCGCCCTGTGCAAGCTCAAGGAAGCCGGCGTCAGCCAGGAAACCGTCAGCACCTTCTTCCAGGACGCGCTGATCGCGCCGGTGCTGACCGCCCACCCGACCGAAGTGCAGCGCAAGTCCATTCTTGACGCGGAACACGATATCGCCCGCCTGCTGGCCGAGCGCGACCTGCCGCTCACGCCCAAGGAACAGGCGGCCAATATGCACCTGCTGCGCGCCCGCATCGCCACGCTGTGGCAGACCCGCATGCTGCGCTACTCCAAGCTGACCGTGGCCGACGAGATCGAAAACGCCCTGTCCTACTACCGCATCACCTTCCTGCGCGAGCTGCCGGGCCTGTACGACGACATCGAGTCCGACATCGCCGCGCACTACGGCGATGGCGGCGAGGCCAAGGCCATCACCGCGCCCTACGTGCAGATGGGCAGCTGGATCGGCGGCGACCGCGACGGCAACCCCAACGTCAACGGCGGCACCATGGAACACGCGCTGACGCGCCAGGCCACCACCATCCTCGACTTCTACCTGGAGGAGGCGCACCTGCTGGGCGCCGAACTGTCGGTGTCGACGCTGATGATCGCCTGCAGCCCGCAGCTGCAGGCGCTGGCCGACCAGTCGCCGGACACCTCCGACCACCGCGCCGACGAGCCCTACCGCCGCGCGCTGATCGGCATCTACGCCCGCCTGGCCAGCACCGCCCGCGCGCTGGGCGCGACCAACATCCTGCGCAAGGAAGTGGGCCACGCCGAACCATACGCCACGGCGGCCGAGTTCTCGGCCGACCTGCAGGTGCTGGTGGACTCGCTCAACGCCAACCACGGCGCCGTGCTGGTGCAGCCGCGCCTGTCGACCCTGAAGCGCGCGGCCGACATCTTCGGCTTCCACCTGGCCTCGCTGGACATGCGCCAGTCGTCCGACATCCACGAGCGCGTGCTGGGCGAGCTGTTCGCCAAGGCCGGCGGCCAGGCCGACTATTCGTCGCTGGACGAGGACGCCAAGGTGGCGCTGCTGCTGAGCGAGCTGGCTCAACCGCGCCTGCTGTACTCGCCGTACATCGCCTACTCGGCCGAGACCGACTCCGAGCTGGGCGTGCTGCGCGCGGCGCGCCAGATCCGCGCGCTGTACGGCGCGCGCGCCATCCGCAACTACATCATCTCGCACACCGAGACCGTGTCCGACCTGCTGGAAGTGCTGCTGCTGCAAAAGGAGATGGGCCTGCTGCGCATCGCCGAACAGGAGCTGGACCTGATGGTGATCCCCCTGTTCGAAACCATCCCCGACCTGCAGCGCGCGGCCGGCATCATGGAAGCCGTGATGGCGATCCCGCTGGTCAAGGCGCTGATCGCGCGCCAGGGCCAGATCCAGGAAGTCATGCTGGGCTATTCGGACTCCAACAAGGACGGCGGCTTCCTCACCTCCAACTGGGAGCTGTACAAGGCCGAGACCCACCTGGTCACCGTGTTTGAAAAGGCCGGCGTCAAGCTGCGCCTGTTCCACGGCCGGGGCGGCACGGTCGGCCGCGGCGGCGGTCCGTCGTACGAGGCCATCCTGGCGCAGCCGCACGGCACCGTCAACGGCCAGATCCGCCTGACCGAGCAGGGCGAGATCATCGCCTCCAAGTTCTCCAACAAGGACATCGGCCGCCGCAACCTGGAGCTGCTGGTGGCCGCCACGCTGGAGGCCAGCCTGATGCCGCAGTCGGCCGACGGCGCCCACCTGACCCAGCTGCGCCAGTTCGAGGCCGTGATGGCCGAGATCTCCGACCGCGCCTACAAGGCCTACCGCAACCTGGTCTACGAGACCCCGGGCTTCACCGACTACTTCTTCGCCGCCACGCCGATCGCCGAGATCGCCGAGCTGAACCTCGGTTCGCGCCCGGCCTCGCGCAAGTCGACCAAGCGCATCGAGGACCTGCGGGCGATTCCATGGGGCTTCTCGTGGGGCCAGTGCCGCCTGCTGCTGCCGGGCTGGTACGGCTTCGGCAGCGCCATCGGCGCCTGGATCGCCGACGGCCCGCGCGACGAGCGCCTGGCCCAGCTGCAGGCCATGTTCCGCCAGTGGCCGTTCTTCGCCACGCTGCTGTCGAACATGGACATGGTGCTGGCCAAGACCGACCTGGCGATCGCCTCGCGCTACGCCGAGCTGGTGCAGGACAAGGAACTGCGCGAGCGCATCTTCAAGCGCATCACCGAGGAACACGCGAACACGCTGAACATCCTGCAAAGCATCACCGGCGCCAGCGAGCGCCTGGCCGGCAACCCCTTGCTGGCGCGCTCGATCCAGAACCGCTTCGCCTACCTCGATCCGCTGAACCACCTGCAGGTCGAGCTGATCAAGCGCCACCGCGCGCTGTCGAGCGAGCCGGGCAAGGCTGACGAGCGGGTGCACCGCGGCATCCACCTGTCGATCAACGGCGTCGCGGCCGGCCTGCGCAACACCGGCTAAGCCACCGCACGCCAAACAACGCCCCGCGCCGCAAGGTCCGGGGCGTTTTTGTTAAAAAATGAAAAAAAACCTACCACCTGTCATCAACCAGCCAAACAGTGATGGTTTTCAGCATCGCGATACTTGGGATTCTTCCCGAAAAGTGTATGGATTTGCAGACACACCGCACGAAAATCCTGAGGCAACTTGCAAGCTTTAAGTAGAATTAATCACACCCGATCGACAAGTTGAAACGGTATAAATGATATCCGCCGGCGCCAAAAGCGCGGAGCGGAACGAAGCGGCAAGATCTGACCCGGAGGATACACATGAAGTTGAGCACCCGTCGCCCGCTGCATCCGTCTGGCCCCTCTCCGGCCCACCCAGCGCTCTGGCTCTAGAGCCCCCCAATCTCCGAATTCCCCCGATTTCACGCGTGCCGGCAAGGTACGCGTTGGAAGCGTGCGCGCCGCGCCTGGCTGCTGTCCTGCGTGGCGACGCACAAAACAGATCGTCCCCCAGGACGACTTTACGCAGTTGAACCTTGTGGCACACCCTGACGACACACCTTTTGGAGAGACAACATGACATTCAGCCGCAAACTGACCATGCTGGCAGCCTGCCTGGCCTGTGTAACCGCCGCGCACGCCGGCGCCATCAAAGAAGACAAGGACTCCCTGTTCAAACCGACCGGCAAGGGCTGGGGCGAGCTCGACCTTGATTCGATGAGCCATCCCGAGCGCGCCGCCACGCTGAAGGCCCAACGCAGCGCCAACCTGACCTATCAGGGCGGCCCGGTCATGGTGGCGCCGACCAAGGTCTACTACATCTGGTACGGCTCGGCCTGGGACAGCGCGTCGCAGAACGTGCTCAACAATATCGCCTCGCACATCGGCGGCTCGCCCTACTTCAACATCAACACCACCTACTACAACGCCAGCAACACCCACGTGGTCAACCAGGTGACACTGGCCGGCAGCACCAGCAACTCCGGCACGCTGGGCAGCAAGCTGACCGACGCCAACATCCAGACCGTGGTGACCAGCGCCATCAGCTCCGGCGCGCTGCCGCTGGATTCCAACGCGGTGTACTTCGTGATGACCGACAAGAACACCACCGCCACCTCGGGCTTCTGCACCCAGTACTGCGGCTGGCACACCAACACCAACTTCAACGGCCAGAACATCAAGTACGCCTTTGTCGGCAATCCGGAAACCCAGTGCGCGTCGGCGTGCGGCGCCACGTCGCCGAGCCCGAACAACACGCCGGGCGCGGACGCCATGGCCAGCATCTTCTCGCATGAACTGGAAGAGGCGGTCACCGACCCGGACGGCAACGCCTGGTACTCGACGCAAAGCGGCATGGAGAACGGCGACAAGTGCGCATGGAACTTCGGCACCACCGCCACCGCTTCGAACGGCGCCAAGTACAACCAGACCTTCGGCACCATGAAGTATCTGATCCAGCAAAACTGGGTGCTGCAGCCTAGCCAGGCGTGCGCGCAGCACTATCCGTAATACAATCAGTCTGAACTGATCCAGCCGCCGCAGGGCATCGCGGCGGCGTCCCTTTCACTGGAACGTTCATGCAAAAGACATCGATAATCGGGCTGGCCTTGCTGGCCCTGGCACAGACCGTGGCGCAGGCCGCGCCGCCGCGCACCGTGCCGACCGTCACCCGCACGGTACAACTGTTCAGCACCCTGGAAAACGACTGGCTGGACGCGGTGCACAACCGCGACGCCGAGGCCGTGAAAAAAATCGTCGCCGACGAATTCGAACTGCGCAGCGCCGCCGTGCCCGGCCGTCCCACCGCGCGCGCGGAATGGCAGCAGCAGGCGTTTGCCGCGCCGGCGCTGGAATCGAACATCGAACAAATGGCGGTGCACGAATACGGCGAGCTGGCGGTGGTCAGCTTCATGTGGAAAATCGCCGCGCCGAAAAACAGCGCGCTGCCCAGCCAGGTGTTTGTGGTCGACACCTGGAAACAGGTGGACGGGGCGTGGAAGGTGCTCACCCGCTACGCCGCCACCGTGGACGGCGCCAGCAAGGCGGTGCCGGGCTCCGACCTGGCCGCGCCGGCGATCAACAAGAAATACTGAAGCCGGCCATGACGACATCCCTGCACCGGGAACGCTACTGGCTGGGCGCCGCCGTCCTGGCCGGCGTGGCGCTGGTGTGGTACTGGCCGACGAGCGACAGCCCGGCCGTGCAGGTGCCGCCAGCCGCCGCGTCGGCGCCGCACGACACCTTCGGCCTCGCCAGATGGAACAACGGCCCGCGCCAGCCAAGCGAACTGCCGCTGGACGATCAGCTCGCGCCCTCCTCGCTGTCGACCGACGCCAGCGGCAACCTGGTGGTGGATGCGCCGCTGCGGGTACTGTTCGAATTCTTCCTGGTGCGCGGCGACGGCGCCGACCTCGATGCGCGCGCCGCGCAACTGCGCACGCATCTGGAGCGGCAAGTCAGCGGTGCCGCAGGCGAACAGGCCAGGACGCTGGCCACCCGCTACACGGCCTACATGCGCGCGCATGACGAGCTGCTGGCAGGCCAGCGCATCGCCCTGGCCGCCGGGTCCGCCCCCACGCCGCAGCAAGTGGAGCAGTTGGCGACGTGGCAGCAGCAGCGCGCGCGCCTGCGCCAGAGCACGTTCGGGCCGGCCATCGCCAGCCGCTGGTTTGGCGCCGATGACGCCGAACTGGCGCAAGCAGTGGCCGACCTGCGCGCGCGCGCCAACGCGGGCGCGGGCGCCGCCACCGGCAACGAAGCCGAACCCGATTCCAACACCTTGCGCGAGCGCCGCCTGCATGACGCCACGTGGGAGGCGGCACGCGACACCGACACCGGCGAACTGCTGGCCCGCGCCACGCAAAGCTACGAATCCGCCGCCGGCGAGGAGCGCGATTGGCGCGCGCTCTACCTGCGCTACCGCGCCGACGCCGCCCTGCTGACCGCCACCGCCGGCACCGACGCCCGCCGCCGCCAGCTGGAAGCACTGCAAGCGCGGATCTTCCCCAACGAGCGCGAACGCATCCGCGCACGCGCCAGCGGCATCGAATAACTCCACTCAACAGGAACGCGACGCATGAAGCAAACCACCGCGCTGCTGCTGGCAGCCAGCCTCCTGGCCCTGCCCGCCGCCAACGCCGAAACACCAGCGGAAGCCCGCATCAAAGCCCTGATCACGCCCCGCCTGGGCGTCAACATCAAAGTCGACTCGGTGACCAAGACGCCATACGGCGGACTGTACGAAATCAGCACCAACGGCGACATCTTCTACACCGATGAAAGCGCGCGCTACCTGTTCGTCGGCAAGGTGGTCGACACCGCCAACAACTACCAGGACCTGACGCGGGCCCGGGCCGACCAGCTGGCCGCGATCCATTTCTCCGAGCTGCCGCTGGAGACCGCCATCAAGACCGTCAAGGGCAACGGCAAGCGCGTGATGGCGGTGTTCGAGGATCCCAACTGCCCGTACTGCCGCAAGCTGCACCAGACGCTGGAAGGCATCGACAACGTCACCATCTACACCTTCCTGCTGAACATCCTGTCGGACGACTCGGCGGTCAAATCCAAGGACATCTGGTGCGCGGCCAACCGCGCCCAGTCCTGGCACGACTGGATCGTCAACGCCAAGCCCGCACCGGCCGCGCCGGCCGCCTGCCCGACACCCAACGAGCAAGTCCTCGCGCTGGGCAAGAAACTGCACGTGGCAGGCACGCCGACCATCTACTTCAGCGACGGCACCCGCACCGGCACCGCGTTCGACAAGCAGGCACTGGAGGCCAAGCTGGACGCGACGGCCAGGTAGGCCGGCTTAATTATTTCCTTAAAGATTGGTCAATCTGGCAAAAAAGGCATTAGAATATAACAACATTCACTACCTTGGATTGCCATGACAAACCTGATCGACTCGTTGGGAAAATCGGAAATTGACAGCATGTTCAACCGTATCAAGACTGAGATCGGCAACGCCGCGCCCGACGGCGAGCTGCACGCGCTGATCGCCGCCATGCCGGCGGCCCTGTTCATCAAGGATGCGCAATCGCGCGTGCTGCTGATGAACCCGGCCTGCGAAGCGCTGTGGGGCATCCCCTTCGAAGCCATGCGTGGCAACGACGGCGCAGCCTTCTTCCCGGCCGAGCAAACCGCCTATTTCCTCAAGCACGACCGCATCGCCTTCGACAGCGGCGAGTACACCGTCTACGAGGAAGACCTGTGGCACGCCGGCCTGGGCCAAAACCGCCGCCTGGAAACCCACAAGCAAGCCACCTACGACGAGCAGGGCCAGCCCAAAATGCTGATCGCCATGTGCGTCGACATCACCGATCGCAAACGGACTGAAGGCTAGCAGCAAAATAGCATTAGAATGTGAACATCGGACCACTGCCTACGCCGTCATGAAAAACCTGATCGAATCGCTGGGAAAATCGGATATTGAAAGCATGCTCAGCCGGGTTCAGGGCGACGGCGTGGCCGCGGCACCGGACGGCGATCTGCATCAGCTGGTGAGCGCCATGCCGCTGGCCCTGTTCATCAAGGACGCGCAATCGAATGTCCTGCTGATGAACCCGGCCTGCGAGGCGCTGTGGGGCATCCCCTTCGAGGCCATGCGCGGCAACGAGGGCGCCGCCTTTTTCCCGCCCGAGCAGGTCGCCTACTTCCTCGAACACGACCGCATGGCCTTTGAAAGCGGCAAGCACGTCGTCTACGAGGAGGAGCTGTGGCACGCCGGCCTCGGCGAAAACCGCTGGCTGCAAACCCACAAGCAACCCATCTACGACAAGCAGGGCCGGCCCAAGATGCTGATCGCCATGTGCGTCGACATCACCGACCGCAAGCGCGCGGAGAGCAGGCTGACCTCGTCCCTGCACGAGTTGCGCACCCTGTCCCACCACCAGCACACGGCCAAGGAAAGCGAACGCCGCCGCATCGCCCAGGACGTGCACGACGACCTGGCGCAAAACCTGCTGGCGCTCAAGCTGGACGTGACCGCCCTGCACAACCGCACCCGCGCGCGCCAGCCGCTGCTGCACCAGCGCGCCACGCTGGCGCTGAGCACGCTGGACGCCAGCATCCTCGCGGTGCGCGAACTGATCAACGAACTGCATCCGCGCACGCTGGAGCTGGGCCTGTCGGCCGCGATCGAATGGCAGATGCAGCAACTGGAGCGGCGCCACGGCCTGAGCTGCCGGCTGGAGCTGCTGGAAGACAGCGCGACGCTGGACCAGCGCCAGGTCACCGGCATCTACGGCATCGTGCTGACGGCGCTGGGCTATCTGTGCGACCAGGCCGGCACCCGCAGCGTACAGGCCACGCTCAACCTGCGGCCGCAGCAGCTGTCGATCATCGTCAGCGGCGACGGCCTGACCGAGCCGCAGTCGCCACGCGGCGCGCTCGACCTGGGCGCCATCCGCGCCCGCCTGGCGGACTTCGGCGGCGAGCTGGCGGTGGCGCAATTGCCCGGCGCCGGCACCGTGCTGCGCATGAACCTGCCGGCCACCATCCCGGTACCCTGACATCCGCCCGCCTCTCCCGATGAGCTTTAGCCCGCGCCGCGCCTGGCTGCTGGCCGCCGTGCTGCTGCTGGCGTCGCGCCCGGCCGCCGCTGCGGAACATGCGCGCCTGCTGAGCGACTACAGCCATCACGCCTGGACCGCCGCCGAGGGCGCGCCGGCGCAGATCCAGGCCATCACCCAGACCCCGGACGGCTGGCTGTGGCTGTCGACGCCGAACGGCCTGTACCGCTTCGACGGCCTCAACTTCGAACGGCGCGAGCAGGTCGGCGGCCGGAAGCTGCAGTCGACCATCGTGCTGCCGCTGTACACGGCGCCCGACGGCGCGCTGTGGGTCGGCTACCGCTTCGGCGGCGCCAGCGTGTTCAAGGACGGCCAGGTGCGCCACTACGGCGCCGCCGACGGCTTCCCGCCCGGCGCCACCTACAGCTTCGCGCGCGCGCCGGACGGCGCCATGTGGGCCACCAGCGCCGGCGGACTGGCCCGGCTCGACGGCGGCCGCTGGCGCCGCGTCGGCCCCGACAGCGGCTTCAATCCCGGCGCCCGCTCGGTGTGGCAGGTGCTGTTCGACCGCGACGGCACGCAGTGGGTGTCGAGCGACCGCGCGATCTACTACCGCCGCCAGGGCGACAGCCGCTACCACGTGGCCAGCCCGGCCAACATTCCGCTGTCGTCGATGGCGGCGGGGCCGGACGGCACCGTCTGGGCCTCCAACGGCAACGACGCCAACTACAAGCTGTCGCAGCGCGCGCCCGACGGCAAGCCGCCGTCCCACCCCGACCTGCCCGGCAGCGGCATGTGGTTCGACCGCGCCGGCACCATGTGGCTGCTGAGCGAGGACCGGGTCGAGCGCATGCTGCCGGACGTGTTCCCCGATCCGCGCCAGCGCATCACGCGCGAGCAGGGCTTGAGCGGCCTGAATCCGCAAACCTTTTTCGAGGACCGCGACGGCAACGTCTGGATCGGCACCGTCAACGGCCTGGACCAGTTCCGCCGCAACCGCGTGGTCCCGCTGCCGAGCGACCTGGACATCGCCACGCCGGCGCTGCGGGCCGACGCCGGCGGCAAGGTGCGGATCGGCGGCTTCAGCGCCGGCTCCTGGCTGGCCGACGCCGCCGGCACGCGGTACGAGCACACGACGCGCTCCTTCCTGTCGTCCACCACCGGCCGCGACGGCCGCCCGGCGCTCGGCACCGAGCACGGCATCTGGCTGCCCGGCCCCAACGGCGGCACGCTGATCGCGCCGCCGTCCGACACGCTGCGCGACGCGCCGATGATGCGCGCGCTGGCCCAGGACGGCGGCGGCGACTGGTGGGCCAGCTACCTGAACCTGGGCCTCTACCGCCACCACGACGGCGCCTGGCGCCACGTCGACGATGCGCGGCTGCCGGACGCGCGCGTGCTGTCGATGTGGCCGGACCAGCGCGGCCGCGTCTGGATCGGCTACCAGGGCAACCGCATCGCTGTCGTCGACGGCGCCGCCGTCACGGTGCTGGGCGCGGCGCAGGGCCTGGCGATCGGCAACGTGCTAAGCGCGGCCGAGCGCAACGGCCACCTGTGGGTGGCGGGCGAACTGGGCGCGGCGCTGTGGGACGGCAAGCGCTTCGTGCCGCTGCAGGCGGCCGACGGCCACGCGCTGCGCGGCATCAGCGGCGTGGTGGAGACGGCCGGCGGCGAGCTGTGGCTGCACGGCCATGACGGCGCCTTCCGCATCCCCGCCGCGCAGCTGCGCCGCTTCGTCACTGACGGCGCAGCGGTCGATTACGAACTGCTGGGCGTGGACGACGGGCTGACCGGCGCGGTCCAGCCGACCGGGCCGTTCCCGTCGATGGTGGAGGCCAGCGACGGCAAGCTCTGGCTGTCGAGCCACAGCGGCGTCATGCTGATATCGCCCGGCCAGATCGGCCGCGACACCATGCCGCCGCCGGTGGAAGTGCGCGCAGTCGAGAGCGGTGGCCGGGCCTATGCGCCGGACGCGCCGCTGACGCTGCCGCAAGGCGCGAACAATCTGCACCTGACGTTCAGCGCGCTGGGCCTGTCGATGCCGGGGCGGATCGCCTTCCGCTACCGGCTCGAGGGCGTGGACCGCGACTGGCAGCCGGCCGGCAACCGGCGCGAGGCGTTCTACACCAATCTGGAGCCGGGCCAGTACCGCTTCCAGGTCATCGCCGCCAACAAGGACGGCGTCTGGAACACCGAGGGCGCCGCGCTGCCGGTGACGATCCCGCCGACCTTCGTGCAAAGCCTGTGGTTCAAGCTGATCTGCGCGGCGGCGGTGGCGGCGGCGCTGGTGGCGGCTTGGCGCTGGCGGCTGGCGCAGATGGCGCGCCTGATCGAGGCGCGCCACATCGAGCGCCTGAGCGAGCGCGAACGCATCGCCCGCGCGCTGCACGACACCTTCCTGCAGGAGGCGCAGGGCACCATTTTAATGATGCAGCTGGCGATGGAACAGGTGCCGCCCGCGTTGCCGGCGCGCGCCGCCATGGAGCGCGGCATCGGCTACATCGAGCAGGCGCTGGTCGAGGGCCGCGACGAGGTGCGCGGCCTGCGCTCGCCGCTGCGCGACAACGAGACGCTGGGCGAGTCGCTGGAGCGCTTCGGCCAGCGGCTGGCGGCTGGACTTTCGGCCAGTTTCCGGCTCGATCAAAAAGGCGCACCATACACCCTGCCCGTCATCACCGCCGACGAGGTGTTCGCCATCGGCCGCGAGGCCATCTGCAACGCCTTCCGCCACGCGCAGGCCAACGCCATCGAAGTGGAGCTGGACTACGGCACCGAACGGCTGACGCTGCAGGTCAGCGACAACGGCAAGGGCATCGCGGCGGAGACGCTGGCGCAAGGCGGCCGCAGTGGCCATTGGGGCCTGGTCGGCATGCGCGAGCGGGCCGAGCGCATCGGCGCGAAGTTGGAGCTGGGCAACCGGGATGAAGGCGGCGCGTTTGTGCGCCTGTCCTTGCCCACTATGTACGCCAGCGCATAGACGGCGCTGCGCGGTATCGCTGTAATCACATTTTGTATTCCCACCTGCGAGGAGCAAGTTCATGAAACTGAAAGACAAAGTCTGCATCGTCACCGGCGCCGCCAGCGGCATCGGCAAGGAAATCGCTTTGGTGTACGCGCGCGAAGGCGGCAAGATCGTCATCGCCGACCTGAACCTGGAGGCGGCGCAGGCCACCGCCAATGAACTGAAAGCCAGCGGCCACCAGGCCATGGCCGTCGCCATGAACGTGGTCGACGAAGGCCAGGTCAACGCCGGCATCGCCAGCGTGGTCGAGGCCTGGGGGCAAATCGATGTGCTGGTCAGCAACGCCGGCATCCAGATCATCCATCCGGTCGAGGAATTCCCTTACGAAGATTGGAAGAAGCTGCTGTCCATCCACCTGGACGGCGCCTTCCTCACCACCAAGGCTTGCCTGCCGCATATGTACAAGGCCGGTAGCGGCAGCGTAATCTACATGGGCTCGGTGCACTCGAAGGAAGCGTCCAAGCTCAAGTCGGCTTATGTGACGGCCAAGCACGGCCTGATCGGCTTGGCCAAGGCGGTGTCGAAGGAAGGCGCCGAGCATGGCGTGCGCGCCAATGTGATCTGCCCCGGCTTCGTGCGCACGCCGCTGGTCGACAAGCAGATCCCCGAGCAGGCCAAGTCCCTGGGCATTTCGGAGGAAGACGTCATCAAGAAAGTGATGCTGGCCGACACCGTGGACGGCAAGTTCACCACCGTCGAGGACGTGGCCGAAGTGGCGCTGCTGTTCGCCAGCTTCCCGTCGAACGCGCTGACCGGGCAATCGCTGGTGGTCAGCCACGGCTGGTTCATGCAGTAGGAGGCGCCATGGCCACGCTGACGCCGGCAGCTGAACTGGCTGCCCGAAGCACTCCCTATCCGAACGACAGCGCCGCCTACCGTGCCGCGCGCACGGCCCTGCTGGCCGAAGAGATAGAACTGCGGCGGCACATCGAACGCGTGGCCGCGCAGCGCCGCGCCCTGCCGCTTGGCGGCGAGGTGCCCGACTACAGCTTCCTCGACGAGAACGGCAAGACGGTGAAGCTGGCCGACCTGTTCGGCCAGCATGACACGCTGGTCACCTACTTCTGGATGTACGGGCCGCAGCGCGAGCGGCCGTGCCCGATGTGTACCGCCTTCCTCGGCGCCATCGACATTCCGTCGCGCGACCTGTCGCAGCGGGTGGCGGTGGCGGTGCTGGGCCGTTCGCCGGTGTCGCGCCAGCTGGCCTTCGCGCGCGAGCGCGGATGGCGCAACCTGGCGTTCTACCAATGCGTGGGCGACGATTTCCCGCGCGACTATCGCGGCCTGGCGCCGGACGGCAGCGAGTGGCCGGCGCTGGACGTCTGGGTCAAGCGCGACGGCAAGGTCCACCACTTCTGGGCCAGCGAGCTGGGTGGCACCGAGGATCCCGGCCAGGACCCACGCGGCGCGCCGGACCCGACGCCGCTGTGGAATATCCTGGACCTGACGCCGGCCGGACGCGGCACGGACTGGTATCCGAAACTATCTTACTGAGGCGGCGCTGCGGCGGCCGCGCGTCAGGTAGAACAGTACATTGATATAAACAGTTTTCGTTCATTACCCGCAAAAATCTGGCAGCGCCCCTCGGAGAATTCCATGGGGCCGTATTGCCAGCCGCCGGTGGCGCGCTGGCGATAGGGCAGGACCACGTAGGCGCGCTTACGTCGCCGGTCTTCGATGTCGAACATGGCGGCCCGCCAGCCATCGCCGCCGTCGGGATCGACCGGCATGGACGAGCCGATCAGCGTGGCCGCCACATCGCCCTCCCCGACCATCGGCAGTATCTGCTTCAACAACCCGCCTATCGCCGCGCGCAGCTCGTCAAACCCGTCCGCCAGCAGGCCGCTCAACGCCCCAGCGTCATGCGCTCCAGCAGCTCGTTGAAATCCATGTCGGGGTTGGTCTCCAGGTCGTTGGCGTACCCACCCTCGCAGGACGCCCTGGCCTCGCCGGCCGGCAAGGCCGCCACCTTGTCCTTCAGGCCCCCGTTGAACACGCCCATCACCGCAGCGACATGGGCATCGATTTCCGCCTCGGTTGCCGCCGGCTGGCGGGCCCGCATCTGCTGGATCAGCTGCACCTTGTACAGCTGGCGCAGGATCAGCAGCGCGTCCGCGTTCTGCGCCTTCCACTGCGCCAAGGCCTCCGCCAGCGCATCGACCGAATCCGGCGCCTCCGTCTTGCAGCGTTCAAGCAGCAAGGCGTGATACGTATCGAAGTCGATCTGCGCCAGCTGGATGCCGGTGGCGATATCGATACGCGCCGCGCCCGCCATCATGGACGCGCAGGCCAGGGCCGCGCCGAAAAATACCGATTTGATCATCGCTCTCACTTTCACTGCACGACATCGAGAAAAGGCAGGAAATCCGCCGCCGCGTGCGCGGCGATCACCGGGAACAGCCGCCCGCTGCGCGCATAATATATCCCGAACACCAGGCCCATCGCCAGCACCTTGGCCGCGCCGACCGGCCCCTGGTACCAGTGGCACAGCAGCCGCACCAGGATCGCGGCGCCGATGGCGTTGGAAGCGCCGAAGCGCCGCAGCCCGCGCTGCAGGTAGGCCAGCAAAAACACTTCCTCGAAGGTGCCGTTGATCAGCGCCATCGCCACCAGCGCGGGCAACGTGACATGCGACTGCGCCAGCATCGTGTCGACCGGCTGGATCGGTTCGCCGCCGAACAGCAGCCCGACACCCAGCGCGGCCACGCAGGCGACGATGTACAGCACGGCGCCGATGCCCAGCCCGCCCCATGACGGCTTGGGCAGCAGGGTCGCCAGCGGATATTGGCAGGCGTGCAGCACCGCCAGCGCCACGCAGGCAAGTAGCAGTTCCTGCACGGCCATGGCGGCGAAGACCCCGTCATTGAAACTCAACCCATCAGCGCCGCTGGATGCGATGCCGAACGAATCCAAAATAAAACCGCCAAAGCAAATCGCCATGATCAACAGCGCCTGCGGCAGCGGCGTGTGCGGCAGATCCTGCATGTGATCGGCGGGCGCGGCGCGGGCCGGCTCCTCGGCCCTGCCGCGCTCGCGCCAGCGGTACAGCGCGCCGCCGCACAGCACACCCGACGGCACCGCGAGGAACCATAGCGCGCATCGCAACCAGGATTTGGTATGCGGCAGGAAATCGAAGAAGGAGTACACCAGCAAGCCCGCCGCCGCCAGCCCGAGCGCCCGCCACGAGCCGCGCGGCGACCAGCGTGCCACCAGCGCGCCGGCCACGATGCCGCCGATGAAGTCCAGCAATTGCAGCCACAGCCACAGCGCGGTATCGGAATGATCGTCGATGCGTTCGATGGGCGTGGCGCCCGGCGGGTAGCGCAACTGCAGCAGGTAGTGATGCATCTCCGTCAGCAGCATCACCGCGACGCTGCCGGCCAGCAGGCCCAGCCACAGGCTGCGGGAGAACGGACGAAAGACTGGGGTTTCCATGCAGCGGCCGGTGGTGGGAAAAGCGCTAGTGTATTGCAATCCGGTTAAAAAGAAATACGCGGTTTGTCACCGCAAAATAAAAAAGGGAGGCACATGGCCTCCCCTCTTCTTCAACCCTGCAGACGCTTAGTTCTGCGTCAGGAAGGTCTTCAGCTTGTCCGAGCGCGATGGCTGGCGCAGCTTGCTCATGGCTTTCGCTTCGATCTGGCGGATACGCTCGCGAGTCACGTCGAACTGCTTGCCCACTTCTTCCAGCGTGTGGTCGTTCGACATTTCCACGCCGTAGCGCATGCGCAGCACCTTGGCTTCGCGCGGGGTCAGCGAGTCCAGCACTTCCTTGATGACGTTGCGCATCGACGCGTGCAGCGCGGCGTCCAGCGGCGCCAGGGTGGTGTTGTCTTCGATGAAGTCGCCCAGCTGCGAATCGCCGTCCTCGCCCATCGGCGTTTCCATCGAGATCGGCTCTTTGGCGATCTTCATGATTTCGCGGACTTTGTTCTCCGGCATTTCCATCTTGACCGCCAGCGTCGCCAGGTCCGGCTCGCTGCCGGTTTCCTGCATGATCTGGCGCGAGATGCGGTTCATCTTGTTGATCGTCTCGATCATGTGCACCGGCACGCGGATGGTGCGGGCCATGTCGGCGATCGAACGGGTGATGGCCTGGCGAATCCACCAGGTCGCGTAGGTCGAGAACTTGTAGCCGCGACGGTATTCGAACTTGTCCACCGCCTTCAGCAGGCCGATATTGCCTTCCTGGATCAAGTCGAGGAACTGCAGGCCGCGGTTGATGTACTTCTTGGCGATCGAAATCACCAGACGCAAGTTGGCGACCGTCATTTCACGCTTGGCCTGGCGCGCGCGTTTTTCGCCGGCGGCCATCTGCTTGTTAATCTTGCGCAGGTCGGCCAGCGGCAAGGCCACGCGGGCTTGCAGGTCGATCATCTTCTTCTGCAGCTCTTTCACCGCAGGCACGTTGCGGCCCAGGATGGCGCTGTACGGATAGGCGCTGTCGACTTCGCCGTCAACCCAGTCCAGGTCGCATTCATTGCCCGGGAAGACCTTGATGAAGTGGGCGCGCGGCATGCCGCATTTGTTCACGCACAGCTCCAGCACGGCGCGCTCGATGTGGCGCACTTCTTCCATCTGGCCGCGCAGCGTGTCGCACAGCTTCTCGACCACCTTGGCGGTGAAGCGGATGCCCAACAGCTCGGCGGAAATCGCTTCCTGCGCCGACACGTAGCCCTTGGAGCCGTAGCCGCCGGTGGCCTTGCGCATCTTGTCGTACTGGGTCGAGATGACGTCGAACTTTTCCAGCGCGGCCTTTTTCAGCTGTGCCAGCTGCTCGGTCGAGAAGCCCGCCGCGCCGCCGTTGGCGTCGCCGTCTTCTTCCTCGACTTCCTCTTCCTCTTCTTCGTCATCGTCCGACGCGACGGCAGGCGCGGCCGCGACGGCCGGCGCGTTGTTCGCCTCGTTCAGGTCGACGAAGCCGTCCACCACTTCATCGACCTTCAGCTCGTCGGCTTCGATCTTCTTGGCCAGCGCGACGATCTCGGCGATCGTGGTCGGGCAGGCGGAGATGGCCTGGATCATGTCCTTCAGGCCGCCTTCGATGCGCTTGGCGATCTCGATCTCGCCTTCGCGCGTCAGCAGCGCCACGGCGCCCATCTCGCGCATGTACATGCGGACCGGGTCGGTGGTGCGGCCGAAGTCGGAGTCGACCGTCGACAGCGCGGTCGCGGCGGCCGCTTCCACTTCGTCGTCGGAGGTGACGGTGGCCACGCTGTCGGTCAGCAGCAGCGACTCGGCGTCCGGCGCGCGCTCGTAGATGGCGATGCCCATGTCGTTGAAGGTCGCGATGATGCCTTCGATCGCTTCAGGGTCGACAATGTTTTCCGGCAGTTGGTCGTTGATCTCGGCGTAGGTCAGGAAGCCACGCTCCTTGCCCATGTTGATCAGGTTCTTGATCTGGGTGCGGCGGCGTTCCAGCTCCTCGGCGGTGCTCTTGGAATCCATGCCCAGCATGTCGGCGGCGCCGCCCTTGGCCTTGCGCTCGCGGGCCTTGGAGACGGCCTTCAGCTCGGCGCGCTCGACCGCGTTCAGCGCGGCCACTTCGTCGTTCTCAGGGGTGAATTCGGACGGCTTGCGGCCGCGGCGGCCCGGCACCTTGACGCTCGGCAGCAGATAGCCGGAGGTGTCGATCGAGGCCAGCGTGGCGGCGTCGGTCACCTGGCTGACGGCCGGGCCGGCGGTCACGATAACCACCGGTGCCGGCTCGGCCTTGGCGACCTTGACCAGCTTGGACTTCGGCGCGGCCTTGACCACCACGGCCGGCGCGGCGTCGTCGGCGCCCGGCAGGACGGCGGTCTTGCGCGCCACCTTGACGGTCTTGATGGGTGCATCCGAGGCATCGGCCTGCACCGCCACCTGGGCTTCCGCCTGGGCCGCTTCGGCCGCGGCGCTCAGGCGCGTTTTCTTTTTGACTACCGTTACTTTGCTCGCTGCCTCTTGCGCATTATCGATCACATAAGATAGAGTCGTCTTCGGCACCACCAGCGGAGCGGAGCTGGTACGGGCGGCCTTGACGGACAACGTTAAAGTTTTCGGCGTTTTTGTCATTAAATATCTCTCAATGCGTATTCGCCAGAAAATACAAAATGCCATAGCCCGCGCCGACCGTTACCAGTGCGCATGGATGGAAATGTTGTAATTTAGCTGACGATTATCTGCGGAATAAAAAAAGCCCGCGTCCAACAACGGGCTTGTTTCTCTTTTCAGTGAAGAATAGGGAGAGGGCAAAGTATGCCGTATCGCGAGACATCAGGATAATTGATAGTACCTATATCCGACATCTTAAAACCATATAACAAGGGCTACACACTCTTGTCAGACCGTCCAAATCGCATCCTGTACCAAACTGAAACGCACCGTCCTGCAAAAGTGCGTCTCGCATTATACATGTTTTGGTGCGCAAACGCACCTGCGGCGTCCAACTGGCGTATGATGGTGCTGTGGTTATTTTTACATCATGGCCTAAAAGGCACTGCAATCCCGTAGTCCCCATGATATGCTCACGCCTCTTGCTTAAACTATGAAGTCGATGAACACTAGCCTCACCCCTCAGGCGCCTGCCACCGAGCCGGTCGCCACCGCGGCACCAGCAGCGCTGTCCCCGCGCAGCTTGTTGAAACAATTGCAAACCCAATTCCCGGCCTTCCGCGATTTCCTGCCCCTGTCGATCGGTATCGACAAGCAGATCCTCGCCGTGATGCCCGAACTGGACCGCAAAACCATGCGCACCGCGCTCGGCATCCACACCGGTTCGCTGCGCTACCTGAAGGTCATGGAAAAAGCCAAGGTGCGCCACGATCTGGACGGCACCCCCGGCGCCGAAGTGACCGACACCCACCGCGCCCACGCCACGCAGGTGCTGCAGGAACGCTTCAAGAAAGAAGCCGAGCGCAAGAAGGCCGAACGCGAAGCGGCCGCGGCCGAGGAAGCGGCCCGCGTGCGCGCCGACAAGCTGAACCAGCTGACCGCGAAATTCTCGCGCAAAGGCTGAGTTGGCTCAGTTGGCTCAGTTGAACACTCAGCAGCAGCCTGCCGTGCCGGCGGAGGCCGAGCTTCCGCCCTACATCGGCATACGCATCGCCGATGTGCAGCTGGTCACCACGGCCGGGCAGGCGGTCGCCGCGCGCGACGCCCTGCTGGCCACGGACGCCATCGGCTTCGACACCGAGTCCAAGCCGACCTTCACCAAGGGCGAGACCTCGACCGGTCCGCACCTGATCCAGTTTTCCACCGACAGCACCGCCTACCTGTTCCAGATCGGCGCCAGCACCTCGGCGACCATCCTCGAGGCCTTGCAGGCGGTGCTGGAAACGCCGGCGTTGCTCAAGGTGGGCTTCGGCCTGTCCGACGACGTCAAGCGGCTGCACGCCAAGCTGGCGATCCGCGCGGCCGGCGTGGTCGATTTGTCGGTGGCGCTGCGCACGCCGGGACAACGCAACGACCTCGGCGCCAAGACCGCCGTCGCCAAGTTCTTCGGCCAGAAGCTGCAGAAGTCCAAGAAGATCTCCACCACCAACTGGGCGCTGCCGCGCCTGAACGAAAAGCAGATCCTGTACGCGGCCGACGACGCCCAGGTCGCCCTGCGGGTCTACCGCCATTTCATCGCTGCCGGCAACAAGCTGCCACCGATGAAAGCGGTGAAACTTCCGCGTCCGCCGAAGCCGCAGTAGCGGGATGATCTGGTATCCTTGCCAGATAGTTACGACCTCAAGGAATGGCATGTCTACCTCTTACGTCGTGCGCGCGGGCGCCGCGCTGGCTCTGGCCGGCTTCGGCCTGCCCTCGCTGGCGGCCGCGCCCGCCACCCTGCCCGACACGCTGGAACAACGCGTGGCCGCCTGCACCGCCTGCCACGCCGCCAAGGAACGCGGCGACGCCTTCTTCCCGCGCATCGCCGGCAAGCCCGCAGGCTACCTGTACAACCAGCTGGTCAATTTCCGCGAGGGACGGCGGCATTATCCGATGATGACCTATATGGTCGACCATCTGCCGGACGCCTATCTGCGTGAAATCGCCGACTACTTCTCGCAACAGCACCCGCCCTATCCTCCGCCGCAGGCCGGCAGCGGCGCCAGCGCCGGCGGCGACGCCTTGGCGCGCGGCGAGGCGCTGGTGCGCAACGGCGATCCGTCGAAAAAGATCCCGGCCTGCGTGGCCTGCCACGGCAGCGCGCTGACCGGCGTGGCGCCGGCGATCCCCGGCCTGGTCGGCCTGCCCAGCGACTACATCAACGCCCAGTTCGGCGCATGGAAAAACAAGGTACGCCGCGCCGCCGCGCCAGACTGCATGGCGGAGATCGCCAACCGTCTGACGCCGGCCGACGTGGCCGCCGTCTCAGGCTGGCTCAGCAAGCAAACACCGGACGCCGCCGCCCGCCCCGGCGCCGCCGACAGCATCGCCCTGCCCCTGCCGCTGAACTGCGGCAGCGTGCCGGCACCTTGAGGGCCAGCTCATGAAGAAAATCATTTATACCGTTATCGTCCTGCTGGCGGCCGGCATCCTGTATGTGCTGTTCGGCGGCTCGGACGACGCCGGCCCGGCGCCCACCGTCACCGCCAAGCTGGCGCCGGCTGAGCGGATCGCGCGCGGCGCCTACCTGGCCAAGGCCGGCGACTGCATGGCCTGCCACACCGTGCGCGGCGGCGCACAATACGCCGGCGGACGCGCGCTGCAAACGCCGTTCGGCAACGTCATCTCGCCCAACATCACCTCCGACAAGGCCACCGGCATCGGCGGCTGGAGCGCGGACGACTTCTGGCACGCGCTGCACAACGGCAAATCGAAGGATGGTCGCCTGCTGTATCCGGCCTTCCCATACACCAACTACACCCGCATCACGCGCGACGACGCGGACGCGCTGTATGCCTACTTCCAGTCGGTGCCGGCGGTGGCGCAGGCCAACCAGCCGCACACCTTGCGCTTCCCCTACAACCAGCAATTCATGCTGGCCGCGTGGCGCGCGCTGTATTTCAAGCCGGCCGTGTTCCGCGAGGACAGCAAGCAATCGGTGGACTGGAACCGTGGCGCCTACCTGGTGCAGGGCCTGGGCCACTGCAGCGCCTGCCACAGCCCGCGCAACACGCTGGGCGCGAGCGACGGCGAAGGCCTGTCCGGCGGCCTGATCCCGGTGCTGGGCTGGTACGCGCCGTCGCTCAACGCCGGCGCCGAGGCGGGACTGGGCGAATGGATGCAGCCGCACATCGTGCAATTGCTGAAAACCGGCGTGTCGCCACGCGCGACCGTGTTCGGGCCGATGGCCGAGGTGGTGCAGCAAAGCCTGCAGCACCTGAGCGACGGCGACATCAACGCCATGGCGGTCTACCTGAAAGCGCTGCCAGGCGACGACAAGAAATCCGACTTCGAGCGCGACAAGGGCGCCGAAGCGACGGCCTACCTGGCGGCCGGCGCCAAGCTGTACGAGAAGCACTGCGTCGACTGCCACGGCGCCGGCGGCACCGGCCTGCCGCCCGGCTATCCACCGCTGGCGGGCAACCGCGCGCTGACGATGGAGCAAGCGGTCAATCCGATCCGCATCGTGCTCAACGGCGGCTTCGCGCCCGGCACGGAAGGCAACCCGCGTCCATACGGCATGCCGCCATTCGGCCACGTCTTGAACGACACCGAAGTGGCGCAGGTCGTGTCCTACCTGCGCAGCGCCTGGGGCAACAACGCACCGCCGGTCAACGGCAACGACGTCAACCGCTACCGCGCGATTCCTTTGGATTAAAAAATGGGGTCAAGTCTGGCATTCGGACACGAGCTCAGCTGAACTAAAATGGGGTCAAGTCTGGCAATCGGACACGAGCTCTGCTGCAGTCGTTGGCGCCTATAGCAGAGCTCGTGTCCGAATGTCAGACTTGACCCCAAATGTCAGACCTGACCCCAATGTTTGGGAGGCATGAATGGAGTACTACCACGGCACCAGGGCCGACTTGAAGGTCGGCGATTTGATCGAACCCGGCTACACCTCGAACTACGGCACGCGGCGCAAGGCGAACCATGTCTACCTGAGCGCAACGCTGGAGGCGGCCACGTGGGGAGCAGAGCTGGCGCAGGGCGATGCGCCTGCCAGGATCTACATCGTCGAGCCGGTTGGCGAGATCGTGGACGATCCCAACCTGACGGATAAAAGATTCCCCGGCAACCCGACCAAGTCCTATCGCTCCAAGCAAGCGTTGCGCGTAGTGGGCGAGGTCAAGGAATGGCAAGGCCACTCACCCGAAGCGCTACAGGCGATGAAGGACCACGTCGAGAAGCTCAGGCTGCAAGGCATCGAGGCGGTCGACGATTGAGCCGGTCCACCCGGCGTAAAACGTCTACGCGGCGGCCAGGCTCCTGAGCGACGGAACGACTTCCGCCAGGCCGGCGACCTCGAAGGTGGGCACCGCGTCCGATGCGTTGGCGAGGCGGCCGGGGTTGAACCAGCAGCTTTCTATGCCATACCGGTTGGCGCCGAGGATGTCGGCATCGAGCCGGTCGCCGACGATGATCGCTTCCGGCTTGGCGAAGGAGCGCGCCATGCTGGCCGCGTAGTCGAAGAAGCGGACGTCGGGCTTGGCGTGGCCGCACGCCTCGGAGGTGGCGACGAAGGAAATGTGCTGGGCCAGCCCCGAGCTGGCGATGCGGCGGTTCTGGATGGCCTCGACGCCGTTGGTGATGATGCCCACCTCGCCGATGGCCGACAGCGTTTCGCACAGCTGTTTGGCGCCGTCGATGAGGACCACGGTATCGGACAGCGATTCAAGATAAATGCTGCTGGCCGCCTCGGGGTCGAACTCGAGGGCGTTGGCCTGGAACGTCTTGCGGAAGCGTTCCACTTTCAGGAAGTCCTTGGTCACGGCGCCCGTCTCGAAGTCGCGCCAGAGTTGCACGTTGATCGCCTGATACTGGAGAAAAACCGCCTCCACATCATCGCGCAGGCCGAGCGCCTGCATGGTCCGCACGAAGGAAAGTTGTTCGGACGCCTTAAAGTCCAGCAGCGTATCGTCCAGGTCGAAAAGAAATAGTCTGTGTTTCATATCATGGTGGGGTCAAGTCTGACATTCGGACACGAGCCCTGCTGTAAGCCGCGCCTACAGCAGAGCTCGTGTCCGAATGTCAGACTTGACCAATTGCTTGGCGGTTAGTAGTGCTCGGCGAAGCCGATGCGGTCGGTGGTGGCGTTGCGGGCGTCGTCGACGCTGACCTTGCCCGCCGTGAGCAGCGCGCGCAGCGAGGCGTTCATCGTGTGGCAGCCCTCGCCCGGCTTGGTCTCCATCCAGTTGCGCAACGCCGAGATCTGGCCGCTGGCGATCATGCCCACCACTTCCGGGTTCGACGTTAAACACTCGGTGGCCAGGTGGTAGCGGTCGCCATCGACCGACGGCAGCAGCGCCTGGCACAGCACGCCGCGCAGCGCGTGCGCCAGGGCCTGCGATTGCGGTTCGCCATTGCCCAGCAACCGCACCATCTTCTGCAGGCCCAGCTCGGTCGAGCGCGCGTGCAGCGAGGCCAGCACCAGCGGACCCGATTCGGCCAGCGCCAGCGCTTCCTGCGCGGTCTGGGCGTCGCGGATCTCGCCGATGACGATCACATCCGGCCGCTCGCGCAGCGCGTCCAGCGCGCCCAGGTAGAAGCTCTCGACGTCGCCGTCGAAACCCACCTCGCGCTGCGTGATCACGCACTGGCGCTGCGGGATCAGCGTTTCCACCGGGTCCTCAATCGTGATGATGTGACCGGAACGGTGCTTGTTGATCTCGTCCAGCATGGCGGCGATGGTGGTCGACTTGCCTTGGCAAGTGTCGCCGATGATCAGCACCAGCCCGCTGGTGAGCTTGGCGAAGTTCTGCTCGGCCTGGCGCAGGCCCAGCTGGCTGAGCACCATCGGCTCCTTCGGGAAGCGGCGGATCACGCAGCCCAGCCGCTTCTTGCCCTGGAAGCTGAAGCAGTTGGCGCGGATGCGCGCCGTGTGCAAATCCACCGCGCGGTCGAAGGCGCGGTCCTGGATGCGCTCGGCCCAGTTCGGCTCGACCACCTCGAAGAACTCCTGCAGCTCCTCGCGCGTGATCGGCGAATCCGTCACCGCCACCAGCCCCTTCGGCTGGCGCAGCAACAACGGGCTGTTCTGGTGGATCAGGATGTCGCTGAAGATCAGCTTGGAATTGAGCAGATGCAGGATCTGCTCGACGAGCGTGCCGAACACCGGATGGTCTTCGTTCTCGATGTAGGTCAGGGTGCGTATCTGCGACGACTGGTAATGTTCCATCTCTGCTCTCGGTGGGGTCGGTGGTGCTCCGTCAACGATTATAAGAGAAAAAATTGCAGCATCGAAATATTTTAGCTGCGGACCTTGGGATATTTGAAGCCGGTGCGCAGGTCCATGCTGTAGCGCTGCTTGCCCTCGGTGACCAGCACGTGGTCGGGCGGTTCCTCGCCGGCCAGCGCGCGGTAGAAGATCGGCAAGCCCTCGCCCTTGCGGACCAGGTCGTCGCAGCGCTCGTAGACGTTGGGGCAACCGGTCTCGGCCAGCAGCGCCTGCACGATGGCCACTTTCCACGCGTCGACGCCGGCCGACTGGAACTGGCAGATCAGGTAGCCCTTGACGCCGCCCCAGCTGTCAACCAGCAGGCCGGACAAGCCATCCTCGTCGCCGCGCACCACCGGCACCAGGTCGTTGGGGCCGGCCGCGCGCACGCTGGCGGCGCGCTTGGCCACGGCGGCCTTGACGCGGCGCTTGATCAGCGCGTGGTCGACCGGCTCGTCTTCCTTGTAGGTCCAGATGCGGGCGCAGATCTGCGACTTGGCGTTGTAGGCTGCGCGGCCGATGAACTGGCGCGACGAAGTCTGCACGGTGGCGGTGGCGCCCGGCTTGTTCTTTTCCTGCGGCTTGCCGTCGACCTTGTCGACCGCCGAGGCGTAAATCCAGGGGTCGCCGGCCAGCAGGCTCTTTTCCTTGCCCTGTTTGATGGTGATGATAAGCATGTGCGTCCAATATGTGCGGTGTTGCGAGATAGGCCGAATGATACCTCATGCGGGCCGACCAGCCCGCCGCCGGACGCGGCCTGCTCCCCGGCCTGTGCATTCTGTTCCGCGCCCGCTGCAATCTGTCGCAGCCCGGTTTCGCGCGCCGGGGCAAGTCCGTAGTATCCAACCTCAAGAGCTGTGCCAACCATCACGAGGAGATCATCATGGCAAATCCATCCGTCCGCAGCGCGCTGCGCATCCTGTTCCTGTCCGCCGGCCTGCTGGCCGTCGCCGCGCCTGTGGGCGTGTCCGTGGCCGGGCCGTTCAGCTGGTTCCACGGCGAGCGCGTGCAAGGCAGCGGCAAGATCGTCAAGCAGAACCGCGAGATCGGCCACTTCACCTCGCTGGCCACCAGCGTCAGCGGCAACATCGAGCTCCGCCAGGGCAACACCGAGGGCATCAGCATCGAGACCGACGACAATCTGCTGCCGTTGATCGAGACGGTGGTCGACAACGGCACGCTGCGCATCCGCCCCACGCGCAAGGATGTCAACCTGGAGTCGCACACGATGAAGATCGTGGTGCAGGCGCGCTCGATCGAGAAGATCGCGGTGGCCGGCTCCGGCTCGGTCGAGGCCGACCAGCTGCGCGGCGAGCGCCTGACATTTGACGTCGGCGGCTCGGGCTCGATCAATGTGCGCAAGCTGGAGAGCGAATCGGTGGCGATCGCGCTGGGCGGCAGCGGCAACCTGAAGGTCGGCGGCAATGTCGAGCGCTTGCAGGTGTCGATCGGCGGGTCGGGACGGGTGCAGGCCGGCCAGCTGGCCGCGCGCGATGTGACGGTGAGCATCGGCGGCTCGGGTGAGGCGACCGTGTGGGCCAAGCAGACACTGAACCTGAGCGTGGCCGGCTCGGGCGACATCAGCTACTACGGCGATCCGAAGCTGACCAGCAGCGTGCTGGGTTCGGGCAGCGTCAAGCGGCTGGGTGGTTCGCCGCAATAGCGGCTCATTTTAGATCAGTCAAATATCTCATTGGGTTCGGCACCGGCCATCAATTGCCGGACCCAGTCGCTCAATTCGGACAGTTCGGCCAGGGCAATCATTTTATAGGTTTCCCGGGAAGGTTTTACAGCGGATTTTTCAAGTAGCCCGCACAGCACTTCTACCAGCGCTTGCCGGCCCTCCAGGCAGCCTTCGTAGTATCCCTTCATCCGGCCAGTGTACAACGCATCTTGCATTCCACTGTAGCGGGCGGTCCTCAACGCCTCGCTCAGTATCTTTTGCTCGCTATCCTGGAGCCCGATCTGTTTGGCGACCTTTTCGCTGCTTTCTCTAATGCGCTCGTTTTCCTCGTAATCCCAGAGTTCTTCCACAGTTTTAAATTGTTTGTCGAACAGCATGGCCCTTACCTCCTCGAAGCCGCTCCCAAAAAACTGAACCCATGTGTCAGACCAACGAATCGCTACGGGAGTTCATCCAAAAAATTGTAGCGCCCGCCTGTAGACGCGGGTACGCTAGGCGGGCGCTGTTTGGCCCGCATCAATCCGGCGCGAATAAGAAACTCACCACAAGGAGATCCGCTTGAACGTTATCGCCATGTCCGTCCGCCGCGCCTTCGCGCTGCCCTTATTGTTGCTGGCCTGCTCGGCCGCCTCCGCCGCCCCGCCCACCGTCACCGCCATCAAGGCCGCCCACATGCTCGATGTGCGCAGCGGCGCGCTGGTCGACAACGCCGTGGTCCTGGTCAGCGGCGAACGCATCACCGCCGCCGGCAGCCAGCTGGCGATCCCGGCCGGCGCACAGGTCATCGACCTCGGCAACAAGACCCTGCTGCCAGGCCTGATCGACATGCACACCCACCTGACCGGCGATCCGCAGGACGCCGGCTATTCCATCGTCGCCAAGTCGGTGCCGCGCGTCACGCTGACCGGCGCCAAGAACGCCCGCGTGACGCTGCAGGCCGGCTTCACCACCGTGCGCGATGTCGGCGCCGACGCCTACACCGACATCGGCCTGCGCGACGCCATCAACGACGGCGACGTGCCCGGCCCGCGCATGGCCGCCTCCGGCCCGCCGCTGAGCATCACCGGCGGCCACTGCGACGACACCATGCACGCGCCCGAGTACAAGATCACCAGCCTGGGCGTGGCCGACGGCGTCGACGAGGCGCTCAAGGTCACGCGCCGCAACATCAAGTACGGCGCCGACGTGATCAAGATCTGCGCCACCGGCGGCGTGCTGTCGTTCGGCGACGATCCGCGCACCTCGCAATACACGCTGGAGGAACTGAAGGCCATCGTCGGCGACGCCCACCGCCTGGGCCGCAAGGCAGCCGCCCACGCGCACGGCGGCGACGGCATCAAGCTGGCGGTGCTGGCCGGCATCGACTCGATCGAGCACGGCTCCTACATCGACGACGAAGGCATCAAGCTGATGAAGGAACACAAGACCTGGCTGGTGCCCACGCTGTACCTGGGCGACTGGCTGATCGAGAACGCCGAGGCCATCAAGCTGCCCAAGCCGCTGCTGGAAAAAGCCAAGGTGGTGCTGCCGATAGCGCGCCAGAACGTGGCCCGCGCCATCAAGGCCGGCGTGCCGATCGCCTTCGGCACCGATGCCGCCGTCTATCCGCACGGCCTGAACGCGCGCGAGTTCGGCATCCTGGTCAAGCTGGGCATGACGCCGATCCAGGCGATCCGCACCGCCACCGTCAACGCCAGCGAGCTGCTGGGTTGGACCGACAGGGTGGGCACGATCGAGGCCGGCAAGTTCGCGGATATGATCGCGGTCGACGGCGAGCCGCTGAAGGATGTGAAGACGCTGGAGAACGTCCAGTGGGTGATGAAGGGCGGCGCGGTCGTCAAGTAGACCGCGCGGCCTGGATCAGTGCTGGTGCTGGGCCGTGCCGGCCGGCGCCGGCAGCACTTCCAGCATCGGCGCCGGCGCTTTCAGTTTGACGGCGCTGTCGCCGGGAATCTCGTCCCAGGCCACGCTGGCCTTGTCGCATTGCTGCACGATGCGGAAATACAGCTTGCCCGGCTGCGCCGGCAATTTGACCTGCATGACGAACTCGTCGAAATAGGCATCCGGCAGCGGGCCGCCCGTCCAGCTGATTTCCTGCACGCCGCCGTTGGTGCCGACGTCGACCTTCCAGCCCGCCTTGGGCATGGGCTTGGCGCTGGTGGCGCCTTGCGGCAGCGACACCGTCAAGCCCTTGGTGGCGCTGCCGTCGCAGCCGTGGCCGACACGGAAGGTCAGCTTCTGGAAACTGCCCGCCAGGCCGGTGGTTTGTTCCAGCGTCACGTGCGCCTGCGCCGCGGGCGCCAGCAGCGCGGCGGAGAAAGCCAGCATGGTCAGAGTCGTTTTCATTACTGCCCTTTCGGTGGTGTGTACGTCAGCGGTTTGACCGGCACATTGATGGTGACGGTGTCGGCCTGCTTGCCCTTCTTGCGGAACACCAGCGTGACCGGCACGGTCTCGCCCTGCTTCAACTGCCGTTTCAGATCCATCAGCATCACGTGGTAGCCGCCGGACGCCAGGTCCACCATCTGCCCGGCCGGCAGGTCCAGCGACGGCACGGCGTGCATTTTCATCAGCTGGCCTTCCATCTGCATCTGATGGATTTCCGCCACGCCCGCCACCTCGGCGCGCACCGCCACCAGCTGCGCATCCTGCTTCGACTTCAGCCGCATGAACACGCCGCTGGACTTGGCCGATGGCACGGTGGCGCGGATCCACGCGTCGCCGACCTCGACCTGGGCCAAGGCCGCCGGAACGGCCACCGCCAACAGCAATGCTGAGAGGATGTTTTTCATCGGCCGATTATATCAACGCTCGCCCTTGAAGGTCTCGCGGCCGACTTCCACCGTGTTGGTGCCGTCGGTCAGCCAGATCTGGCCGTCCTGGATCGTGCATTGCAGCTGCATGGTGCGCTGGGCCATCTTGGCCAGCTGCTCGGTGGCGTCCGCGTCCAGGTTGATCACAGTCAGGTTCTTGCAACGCTCGACCTTGTTGGCCAGCGCCTTCCACCAGATGTGGCTGGTCGCGGCGTAGCTGTAGACGTAGACGTGCTCCGAACGGCCGCAGGCCTTCAGGATCACCTTCTCGTCCGGCTGCCCCACTTCGATCCACAGCTGGATCGCGCCGGTCAGGTCCTTCTGCCAGATGTCCGGCTCCTCGACGTCGAACAAGCCCTTGGTGAAGGTCAGCGCCTCGTTGGCGTGGATCGCGAAGGCGATCAGGCGCACCATCATGCGCTCGTCGGTCTCGGACGGATGGCGCGCCAGCGTCAGCGACTGGGTCTCGTAGAAGTTGCGGTCCATGTCCGCGATCTGCAGGTCGGCTTTGTAGATTGTTGCTTTGAGGGCCATCGGTGAATCTCTGTGTGATTATTTGAAGACGACAGTCTTGTCGCCGTTTTGCAAAATGCGGTGTTCGACAAACCACTTCACGGCGCGCGCCAGCACCACGCACTCGACATCGCGGCCGATGGCCGACAGCGTCTCCGCGTCCATCGAATGGTCGACCCGCTCGACGTCCTGCTCGATGATCGGACCTTCGTCCAGGTCGCCGGTGACGAAGTGCGCGGTGGCGCCGATCAGCTTGACGCCGCGATGGTGCGCCTGCGCGTACGGCTTGGCGCCCTTGAAGCTCGGCAGGAAGGAATGGTGGATGTTGATCGCCTTCCCTTTCAACGCCGCGCACAGGCCGGGCGACAGGATCTGCATGTAGCGCGCCAGCACCACCAGGTCGATGTTATGCGAGTTCATCAGCTCGATGATCTTGGCTTCCTGCGCCAGCTTGGCTTCTTGCGGCGCGCCGGTCGCCAGCGGCAGGTGGTGGAACGGAATATTGTAGCTGGCCGCCAGCTGGTAGAAGTCCATGTGGTTGGACACGATGGCAGGAATCTCCACCGGCAGCAGACCGCTCTTGTAGCGGAACAGCAGGTCGTTCAGGCAATGGCCGATCTTCGACACCATCAGCATCACGCGCGGCTTGTAATGGGCGTCGCGCAGCTCCCAGTCCAGCTGCATCTCCGCGCCCAGCAGGCCGAAGTCGGCGCGCAGCAGGTCGTCGCTGACGTTGCGGTCTTCCAGCGCGAAGTGCACGCGCATGAAGAACAGCTTCGATTCACTATCGCCGAACTGGGCGGAATCGATGATGTTGCAGCCGTGGTCGGCCAGGAAGCCCGATACGCGATGCACGATACCGCGCTGGTCCAGGCAAGAGAGTGTCAAAATGTATTCGGGATTGCTCATATCCACCATCGTTATAGGTCTAACAAGGCCGGTATTGTCGCACGGCTGGGCCCACACCGTAAAAATAGCACGATCGTTCAATTTGAGATATATTGGCTGCCACACTCTTCTTTGAGGATACAAAATGACAATCAACGAGACAAATCTTCAATTCCGCCTGGCGGCCCGCCCGGTCGGCATGGTCAAGGACAGCGACTGGCAGCAGGTCAGCGAGCCGGTGCGCGAACCGGCCGATGGCGAGGTCGTGGTCAAGGTGCTGTACCTGTCGCTTGATCCGGCCATGCGCGGCTGGATGAACGAGGGCAAATCCTACATCGCGCCGGTCGGCATCGGCGAGGTGATGCGCGCCGGCGGCGTCGGCGTGGTGGTGGCCTCGAAGTCGCCGGACTTCGCGGTCGGCGACTACGTGCAGGGCGGCACCGGCGTGCAGCGCTACTGGGTCGGCCCGGCCGGGGACAAGCGCCACGGCTTCCGCAAGGTCGATCCCAAGCTGGCGCCGCTGCCCACCTACCTCAACACGCTGGGCATGCCGGGCATGACCGCCTACTTCGGCCTGATCGAATCGGGCCAGCCCAAGGCCGGCGAGACGGTGGTGGTGTCCGGCGCGGCCGGCGCGGTCGGCCAGACGGTCGGCCAGGTGGCCAAGCAGCTCGGGTGCCGCGTGGTCGGCATCGCCGGAGGCAAGGACAAGTGCGACTTCGTGGTCAACCAGCTCGGCTTCGACGCCTGCATCGACTACAAGGGCGGCTCGGTCAAGGACGGCCTCAAGGAACACTGCCCGAACGGCGTCGACGTCTACTTCGACAACGTCGGCGGCGACATCCTCGACACCGTGCTCACCCGCATCAACCTGAAGGCGCGCATCGTCATCTGCGGCGCCATCTCGCAGTACAACAACACCACGCCGGTCAAGGGCCCGGCCAACTACCTGGCGCTGCTGGTGAACCGCGCGCGCATGGAAGGCATCGTCGTGTTCGACTACGCCGACCGCTACCACCTGGGCATCGCCGCGCTGGGCCAGTGGATGAAGGAAGGCAAAGTCAAAAGCAAGGAGGACATCGTGCAGGGACTGGAGCACTTCCCGCAGGCGCTCAACATGCTGTTCGAAGGGAAGAACTTCGGCAAACTGGTGCTGCAGGTGGCGGCCGAATAAATTCGGGAACTTTTCCGCGTCCGCAGCGTCTATCCTTCGGCTGCACATTCCGCCGGGCCGCAAGCCCGGCGTTTTTTTTAGTTCACGACGAGGAAGACCATGTTCCCCCAATTTATTACCCCCGCGATCAAATCGCAGATCGAGATCCTGATCACCCTGTACACCGACCTGAACCAGCGCACGCTGGAAGCCTTGCAAAGCCTGAGCGAATTGAACATGCAACTGGGCCGCGACCTGATCGCCGAAATGGGCGGCAACGTCCAGCGGCTGATGGCCAGCAAGGACGCCACGCAACTGGGCGCGGCCGTCAGCGCCCAGCTCACGCCGGGCGGCGCCGCGCTGCAAAATTACCAGAGGCACCTGGTCGACATCCTCAGCCGCGCCAACTCCAGCCTGGCGCAAACGGCCGCCACCCACATGCCGGCGGTGCGTCGCGCCGCCAACAACGTGGCCGAGGAAATCATGCACCAGGCCTCCGAACAGACCGCGCGCGCCGCCGAGCAGATGTCCAGATACCAGATGGCCAGCGAGCTGCGTCACTAAACACAGCAATCGCATCAAGCGCGCCTCGGCCCGAGTGGAACTTCCGTCAACGTAGCACCTCTAACCATGCAGAGCAGCGGGCTTCCGGCCCGCCGCTCGGGGAACCCAGACGGAATTTCATCACACTCACGAGGAGGTCTTATGGCCAGTAATTCAGGTAACGATCAAAGCAAGCCGAAAGGCACGGCCAAGCGCGGCTTTGCGGCAATGGACGAAGCAACCCAGCGCGCCATCGCCAGCAAGGGCGGCCAGGCGGCCCATCAAAAGGGCACGGCCCATGAATTCGATTCGGAGGAAGCGCGCCGGGCCGGCCAGAAAGGCGGCGAGGCGGTCAGCCGCGACCGCGAACACATGGCGCAGATCGGCCGCAAGGGCGGGGAAAGCCGGCAATCCGCGGCCCGCGCCAACGCCGCGAAAAACGCCGCGGCGTCGCACAGCGCCGGGTCGGAGCAATCGTCCAAGGGAGGCAACCAGCAAGGCGGCAAGACCGCCGAACGCTAGGCGGCAGCACGCTGGCGCCGCTTCTTTCGGTCAGGCCGCCAGCACTTCCTGCAAGCGCAGCAGCATGGAGGCATGCGCGCCCGGCGACGCGGCGGCGATGCTCGGCGAACCCAGCTGATAAGGCCGGCCGTCGATTTGCGTCACCTGTCCGCCGGCCTCGCGCACCAGCAGCGCGCCTCCGACGCAATTGATGCTGTCGTCGCCGAATTCCCAGAACGCGTCGACGCGGCCGCACGCCACATAGGCCAGCTGCAGCGACGTCGCGCTCAGGTTGCGCACCGCCGCCACGTCCGGCAGCATGGCGCTCAGCGCGGCGCCGGAGCGGCGCACCGCATGCCGGTCGCGGCCGGCGAACGGTGGCTGGCTGGTGGCGACGATGCCCTGGTAGTGGTTGGCGCGACCGTTGACGCGGATGCGCTCGCCGTTGCGGTAGGCGCCGTGACCCCATACCGCATGGAACATCTCGTCATGCACCGCGTCGAAGATCGCGGTGAACACCGGCACGCCCTCGCGCATCAAGGTCAGCGACATGGCCCAGTTCGGGATCGCGCGCAGGAATTGCCCGGCGCCGTCGATGGCGTCGCAGATCCAGTATTCACCACCGGCGGCCAGCGCGGCCGTCTCGTCGTCCTCCGGCTCGGTGGTGTCGAGCTCGTTCTCCATCCAGGCGATGCCGGGGTACAGGCGCGCCAGCGCGCGCTTCATGCCGGCGTTGGCGGCGCCGTCGATGCGATGGAAGGCGGCCATCATGTCGTCCACCTCCACCACCGGCTCGCCACGCCAAAAGGTCTCGCACAGATCGGCGCCGGCCTCGCGCACCAGCGCCAGGACTTCTTCCGTATCGATTGCAGTCATGCCGATTCCTTGTTATAAACCAAAGTCGTAGATTGCCAGCAATTCGAAACAAACACTAACTGGCGACAGACAAGTAATATCGCAATCGGGCCAAAATCATATGGGCAGTAATTATTACGGCGAGAAGCGCCTGACGGACGAGATGCCCGTCATCGTGTCCGCGCAGCACGCCGACCACAACACCGACCGCACCACGCACACCCACCATCACCCGGAGGGGCAGCTGTACATCCCGCTGCAAGGCGTGATCGTGGTCGAGGCCGGCGACGTGCGCCAGGTGCTGCCGCGTGGCCGGCTGGGCTGGATACCGCCCAATATGCCGCACGGCGCCAGCGCCCACGCCAACACCTTCAAGCCCGGCCTGGCCGGCTACACCATCCATCTGGCGCCCTCCCTGTGCGCCGACCTGCCGGCACAGTCGCGCGTGATGCGCATGTCGCCGCTGGCGGTGTCGCTGCTGGAGCGAATGTGCTCCTGGCCCCAGGGCATGCCGGCCGACGCCGCCGGACGGCGCCTGCTGACGGTGTTCCTGGACGAGATCCGCACCGCCGACGAGGAACCGCTGCACCTGACCATGCCGCGCCATGCGCGCCTGCAGGCGATGGCGGCGGCCATCGCCGACAATCCCGCCGATGAAACCGACCTCGACGAATGGGCCGCCAGGCTGGGCTGGTCGCGCCGCACCCTGACCCGCCACTTCCGCGACCAGACCGGCATGTCGCTGGTCGAATGGCGCCAGGTGGCGCGCCTGCAAAAAGGCATGGAACTGCTCAACGGCGGCGCCTCGGTGACGACCGTGGCGCTGAGCCTGGGCTACGACAGCGTCAGCAGCTTCATCGCCCTGTTCCGCCGCATCCTGGGCGTCACGCCGGCGCGCTTCGCCCAGTTCGACACCTGATCAGGCCGGCGTGCCGATGATCACGCTGGAAGCCTTGAAGATCGCGGTCGCCTCCATGCCCACATGCAGTTCCAGCGCGTCGCCGCTGTCGCGCGTGACGATGGCAGCGATGGCGCCGCCGCCCGGCAGCTCGATGCTGACCTCGGTGTTGACCGCGCCCACCTGCACCCGCGTGATCTTCCCGGTCAGTCGGTTGCGCGCCGAGAAGCGGGCGCCGCCCATCTGCGTCACCACGATCACGGACGACGCCTTGATCAGCGCGAAGGCCTCCGCGCCTTCCACCAGGCTCAGGCTGTCGCTGCTGTCGCGCGTGATGGTGGCGACGATGTGCTGGCCGCCGACAATTTCCAGCGTCACCTCATCGTTCACCGCGCCTTCCTTGAGCGTCACCACCTTGCCGCTGAACTGGTTGCGCGCGCTGGTCTTCATCTTCATCCTTTGTATCAACAGAAAATCATCGGCCAGCGCGTGCGACTGGCTGCTCAAGTGCGCCACGAACTGGCGATGCGCTTCGTCGATTTTACGGAAATTTTCCACAAGCTGCGCGCCACGCGAAGTCAGCCGTGTGCCGCCCCCGCCCTTGCCGCCGGCCAGGCGCTCCAGCAGCGGCTCGCCGGCCAGGTTGTTCATCGCCTCGATGGCGTCCCACGCGCCCTTGTAGCTCATGCCGACCGCCTTGGCGGCGGCCGTGATCGAACCGTGTTCGGCGATGGCCGCCAGCAACGCCATCCGGTCCTGCCCGCCCAGCTTCTGGCCGCCGACGGTCAGCCACACATTGCCCTGCAAGGCCATTGCTTGTTCTTCAGGCTTCATTGCGCTCCACGATGTCCATATCCCTGATTTCGGCCATGCTACCATTTTCCATCCGCAGCACATGGTCGCCGAAGGCGCGCACATCCTCGGGATCGTGCGTGATCAGCAGCATCGGAATGCCGAGCCGGCGTTGCAGCGCGTCCAGCTCGGCGCGCATGCGCTGGCGCAGGCCGGGGTCCAGCGCCGCGAACGGTTCGTCCAGCAGCAGCGCCTGCGGCTCAGGCGCCAGCGCGCGCGCCAGCGCCACCCGCTGCCGCTGGCCGCCGGACAGTTGATGCGGCAACTGATGCGCCACATGTTCCAGCTCGAACGCCTGTAGCCAGTAGCGCACCGCGTCGCCGTCGACCCGCGCCAGCGGGTTGCGCCAGCCGCGTTGCAAGCCGAAGGCGATGTTCTGCCGCACGTTCAAATGCGGGAACAGCGCGTAGTCCTGGAACAGATAGGCCAGCTGGCGCCGCTGCGCCGGTACGTCGATGCCGCCGCCGCTGTCGAACAGGCGGCGGCCCGCCACCTCGATGTGGCCGCGGTCGGGCGTGCTCAGGCCGGCCACCGCCTTCAGCAGCAGGCTCTTGCCCGCGCCAGACGGGCCGTAGATCACAATGCGCTGGCTGCTCGACGTCAGCTGCGCGCGCAGCTCGAAGGTCCGCGAGCCGGAGCGCAGGGTCTTGCCGATGTCGATATTGATTTGCATGCTCAAGCCTGCGGGTTGCGGTTAGGCGTCAATTTGTTCGCCGCGATCAGCACCACGATGCAGACCACGGAAGTGATGATCACCAACAGGTTGGCGCTGTCGTCCTGCCCCGCCTGCACGGCCTCGTACACGGCGATCGACAGCGTCTGCGTCTTGCCGGGGATGCTGCCGGCCACCATCAGCGTCGCGCCGAACTCGCCCATCGAACGCGCGAAGGCCAGCAAGGCGCCGCCCAGCACGCCGCGCCAGGCCAGCGGCAGCGTCACGCGCAGGAACACGCCGAACGGCGAGATCCCCAGCACCCTGGCGGCCTGCTCCAGTTGCGTGTCGACCGTCTCGAACGCCGCCCGCGCGCCCTTGAGCACCAGCGGGAACGCCACCACGGCCGCCGCGATCACCGCCGCCTGCCAGGTGAAGATCAGGTTGATGCCGAAGGTGCGCTGCAGCCACGCGCCGATCACGCCATGGCGGCCGATCACCACCAGCAGATAGTAGCCCAGCACGGTCGGCGGCATCACCATCGGCAGCGTCAGCAGCGCATCCAGCAGCTCGCGCCCCGGAAAGCGCTTGCGCGCCAGCAGATAGCCCAGCGCCACGCCGAACAGCAGGTCCAGCAATGTCGCCCAGCACGCCACCTTCAGCGACAGCCGCAACGCGATCCATGCCGGTTCGGCGAGAAAACCGTTTATCACGTTACGGGCGGCCGAAACCGTACTTGGCCAGGATCGCCTGGCCGGACGACGACAGCACATAGTCGGCAAACCTGCGGCCGGTCGCCGCTTGCGGCCCCGCCGCGATCACCGCGATCGGATAGCTGACCGGGGTCTCGGTCGGCACGGTGGCGACCACCTTGACCTTGTCCTTCATCACGGCCGCATCGGTGGCGTAGACAAAGCCGGCATCGACCTCGCCGCGCGCCACGTAGTCCAGGCTCTGGCGTACCGAGGCGCCGTAGATGGCCTTGGGTTCGACGGCCGCCCACAGCTTGGCCTGCTCCAGCGCGTGCTTGGTGTAGCGCCCCACCGGCACGCTGGCCGGGTTGCCCATCGTCACGCGCGCGACGCCGGCCTGCTGCAAGTCGGCGATGCCCTTGATCGGCAGCGTGGCGGCCAGCGGCGTGATCAGCACCAGGCTGTTGCTGGCGAAGTTCCTGCGGCTGGCCGGGGCCAGCAATTTCAGCGTGTCGGCCTTGTCCATCGCATCCTGGTCGGCCGAGGCGAACACGTCCACCGGCGCGCCCTTGGCGATCTGCTGCACCAGCGGATCGGAGGCGGCAAAATTGAACTGCACCTTGTCGCCCGCGTGCTCCTTCTCGTAGGCGGCGCCGATTTCCTTGAAGGCATTGGTCAGGCTGGCCGCAGCCGACACCGTGATCTCCGCAGCCGAGGCGCCCGTCGCCGCCAACATCAACACCACCCCAAGTTTCAACGCACGCATCGATTTTTCCTTTAAGTAATGAATCGCAATAAACTCGATTATATAGCGATAGTCCGGTTCCGGCACTACGCACAAGGGACTAGGAATGTTATGCTGAAATATTATTTAAAAACCATGATTGCATCCCATGCTCTTTAAAGCACTGCTTGCCCTGTTCGCGGTGGGCATATTGGCCGCGCTGCTATTGCCCCTGGTGCGGCTGCGCGGGGCCAAGCTCGACGCCGCCGGCACCGTGACGGCGCGGCGCCACCTGTGCCTGAGTGGCCTGGTCGTGGCCGTCGCGGCGGCGGCGGTTTCGGGATTTTCGTTTGCAGGTCACGCCGCCAATGTAATGGCCATCGCCCTCGCGCTGATCGCGGCCGGCGTGCAGGTGCTCTATTCCATCGACAGCCGCCCGAGGATCCTGGGCGCCGTCATCGGTCTCGTGGCCGGCGTCGCATGGCTGCTGGCCTTGCTCTTCTGTGCCATGAGCCTGGCATTCGGCAATTCACCGGTCACGGTGGCACTCGGTGACGGCCTGTACTGCAACGAAACCGTGTATGGCTTCGTGACCGGCGACTCCGGCGAGGAAACGGATCTCTACCAGCGCTACCTCGTCATCGACCACACGGTTTATCATCAGATACATTCGGACATTTATCCCAACGAGCCCCAGCCCGGGCGCGCCAAGTTCGCCACCGCGCTCGCGAGCTGCCAAGCCGGGATCAACCAGGCCCGCGCCGCCGGCGCGCATCCGGGATAGCATCGCGTGAAAGGAAGCGGCATGTGGCAGGAATCGAACCACGCCGGCGGCCGGCCATGAGCCTGCCGCCACGTCAACGCACGGACTGGCTGCGCCACGGCCGGCAGGCCGAGGGCGTGGACCTGTTCGAAGCGTTCTTCCAGGGCGCGGCGTACGGCGCGCATCGCCACGACAGCTACGCCATCGGCCTGACCATGTCCGGCGTTCAATCGTTCCGCTATCGGTCGTCGATGCGCCACAGCCTGTCCGGACAGGCGCTGGTGCTGCATCCCGACGAACTGCACGACGGCCAGGCCGGCACCAGGGACGGCTTCCACTACCGCATTGCCTACCTGGCGCCGGCGTTGCTGCAGCAGGTGCTGGGCGGCGCGCCGCTGCCGTTCATCGATGGCGGCGTCTCCGGCGACCGCAGGCTGGTCAAGGCGGCGCGCGCCCTGCTGAATAATTTCGACTCCGCGCCCGATGCAATGGAACGCGACGACGCGCTGGTCAACGTCGCCACCGCGCTGCGCCTGGTGGCCGGCCAGCCGGCGCCGGCGGGCGGCGACTTCCGCGCCGCCCAGATCGCCCGCGAACATATTGACGACGCCCTGCTCTCGCCGCTGACGCTGGACCAGCTGGCGCAAGCCAGCGGCCGCGATCGCTGGAGCCTGTCGCGCGATTTCCGGCAATTCTTCGGCACCAGTCCGCACCGCTACCTGACCTTGCGCCGCCTGGAACTGGCGCGCCGGCTCATGTTGCGCGGCATGCCGCTGGCCGACAGCGCGGTCCATGCCGGCTTCGCCGACCAGCCGCACATGACACGCCATTTCGTCGCGGCCTACGGCATCCCGCCGGCCCGCTGGCTGCGCCTGAACGCGGACGCACAAACGTTCAAGACTCGCTGAACGCGGCAGGCTACAGTGGCCGCTCCATCGTCCCCACAGGAACCGCCATGAAGCAAGTCCTCTCCCCCGCCGCCAGCGCAGCCGCGCTGTCCGAACACTGGTCGCCGCGCGTGATCGGCGACCTTGACGACAACTACATCAAGGTCGCCAAGGTGCTCGGTTCGCTGACCTGGCACAGCCACGAGGCCGAGGACGAACTCTTCTTCATCCTCAAGGGCCGGCTGCGCATCGAGATGGAAGACGGCGCGGTCGAACTGTCCGAGGGGCAGGCTTACGTCGTGCCAAAAGGCGTGCGCCACAATCCGGTGGCGGAGCAGGAATGCCTGCTCATGCTGATCGAAAAGAAAGCCACGCTGCACACCGGCGACACGGTCACCGAGAAAACCCGCTCCATCGCGCAGCAGCTCGGCTAGCTGTGCGACAGGATGTTCAGCAGCCGTCCGAACGGATCGCGCACGAACAAGCGCCGCACGCCCCACGGCTCGCTGACCGGGCCGTACTCCAGCGGCACGCGCGCGGCGACCAGGCGCCGGTGGGCCTCATCCAGGTCATCGACCTCGATCGACAGGTCCGGCACCGGCGTGCCCGAGCCGCCCTCGGATGCAAAGCTGATCTGCGGCGCAGCCTCGCCCTCGCCCGCCAGCGTCACGATCCAGCCGTGGTCCATCACCACCGACAAGCCCAGCACGCCGCCATAAAATGCCTTGGCCGCCTCGGTATCCGCCGTGGCGATGTTGCTCACTATTCGTGTTACCCGCATGTTTCACTCCTTTCATTGATGGGAGGTCCGTCAGCTGTGGTACATTCACGCCTCGATTCTTTCCAGCCGTGCCACAACATGTCCTCCCTGAAGTACCTCAGCGCCTATTCCGAACAAACCCAGCAGCAGGTGTCGCAACTCCTGGCCCAGAACCGGCTGGGCGAAGTGCTGCTCAAGCGCTACAGCAAGGCGCACGAGCTGCGCACCGACAAGGCACTGTACCAGTACGTGCAGGATTTGAAAAATGAACATTTGCGCAACGCCGAGCCGATCAACAAGGTCGAGTACGACAGCAAGATCCACGTGATCAATCACGCGCTGGGTTTGCACACGTCCATCTCGCGCGTCCAGGGCGGCAAGCTCAAGGCCAAGCACGAGATCCGCGTGGCGACGCTGTTCAAGGAAGTGCCGATCGAATTCCTGCGCATGATCGCCGTGCACGAGCTCGCGCACATCAAGGAGAAGCAGCACGACAAGGCCTTCTACAAGCTGTGCACGTACATGGAGCCGAACTACCACCAGTACGAATTCGACCTGCGGCTCTACCTCACCGAGCTGGACCAGTCGGGCAAGCGCCTGTGGAGCCCAGCGGAGTAATCTCCAGCCCCTCCATCGCGTAGCGCGCGTACAGGAAATCGCGGATGCCGATGACCTGGCCGTCCGCGAATTCGACGGCGAGCTCGTCCTCGTCCTCCATCGGCGGCATGCGCGCGCGGCGGCGCAGGAAATCCAGCGCGGCGTTGTGGGCGATGCGGTACAGCCAGGCTTGCGGATTGTCCAGCCCGCCGAACGATGCGCGCGCCGCGTACGCCTTCGCCAGCGCATCCTGGACGATGTCCTCGCCGTCGATCACCGAACCGCTCATGCGGGCGCAGTAGCGATGCAGCCTGGGTCGCATTTCGCCGAGCAGTTTTTCAAGCATCACATCGTCCATGTCCGCCTGTCTAAGCCTTGGCCGCATGGACGACATCGCCCATGATCGAGTCGATCGTAGCAAAAGCGGCAAGCTTTGGATCGACAGTCAGGGAATTCATCAAGGTAGTCATGGTTCGTCTCGGGTTGGCCAGGCCCGCCGATCGGGCCTGTTTCCTGTAAGACGACGAACCGCGACAAAACGGATCGGTCCCGCAAAAATATTTATTTGCGGGCGAGGCTCAAGCCCTCAGCATTTGCAGCAAAGCTTGGCCGTCCGGCGAGGACATCATCAGCGCCGCATGTTGCGGACGGATGAAGCCCTGCTCGCTGGCATGCTCGATGAAGCCGGTCAGGCCATCGTAAAAGCCGTCCACGTTCAGCAGGCCGATCGGCTTGGCGTGGATGCCCAGCTGCGACCAGGTCAGCATCTCGAACAATTCCTCCAGCGTGCCCATGCCGCCCGGCATGGCGATAAAGCCGTCGGCCAGCTTGGCCATCATGGCTTTGCGCTCGTGCATGTCCTTGACGATGAACTGGCGCGTCAGGCCGGTATGGCCCACTTCGCGCTCGACCAGCGCGGTCGGGATCACGCCCGTCACCTCGCCGCCCAGGCGCAGCACCTCGTCGGCGATCACACCCATCAGGCCCACCTTGCCGCCGCCGTAGACCAGCGACAGGTTGTTCTCGACCAAAGCCCGGCCCAGCGCGCGGGCCGCCTCGGCGTACACAGGATTCACACCGGCGTTGGCGCCGCAATACACGCAGATTGCTTTCACTACAGTTTTTCCTCTTCCAGTTCTCGTTTGGCCGCGTCCGAATCGAGCCGTTCCATCGCATCGCGGATGGGGCAGCGGGCGGCCTCTTCGCACAGGCTGATCGCCTCCGCCTGCTTCTTTTTACCTTCCAACATCAGCATCGCGCGCGCATAGCGGACGCGGGCAATCGCCGACTCCGGCGTCAGCGACAGCGCGATCTGAAACTGTTTATAACATTCTTCCTTTTTGACGCCGTAGGTCAGGCCGCCGATCATGGCGCCCACCTTGTCGAGGATCTCGGCGTGGTACACACCCAGCGCGATATGCGCGTCGGCGCGCTGCGGCGTCAGGCGGATCGCCGTGTCCAGGCTGTTGCGCACCTTGGCGCCCAGGCCCTGCGCCAGCGCCTTGACCACCGAGATCCCTTGCGAATACTGGCCCAGCGCGTAGGCGTGCCAGTAAAAGCCGGCCGAATTGCCAGGCTGCTCCAGTTGCTGCCGCTCGCAGCGCTCGGCCACGCATTCGAAGGTGGCGAGTTTTTTCTGCGGGCTGCGCTCCAGGTAGTGCGCGTAGATGCAGATGGCCTTGTGCGCCACCGAGTAGCCGTTCACGCCGACATCCAGCCCCAGCCGCGCGGCCCGCTCGAACTCGCCGGCATGGAAGGCGATCCACGCCTGCACCAGCAGCGGGTGGGTCGGGAACGGTTCCTGGTCGCCGCTGTGCAGCAACGGCCAGGCCGCCTCCAGGCTGGCGGGCGTGTACTGGTATGCGGGGTCGGGATACGGAAAGAGGTTCCACGCCATGACAGTCTCCGTCAGCTTTACTTGAGCTTCTTCAGGTATTCTTCGGACAGTTTCTGGAACAGCAAACTGGTTTCGTTGCGCAGATATGGACCGATCTGCGACAGCACCTGATAGCAGCCACGCGCGAGCGCATCGGCCATCGACTGCTGCTCGCTGTACTTGCGCGGATTGCGCACGTATTCGTACGACAGCCAATAGGTCGCCACCACCACCATGTTGGTGGCCATGGCGTCGATGGCGGTGTCGGAGGCTTCCAGCGATTTTTCGCTGCGCAGGTCTTCGCACAGCTGCTTGGCGACCTTGATCTTGTGCGCCAGGATCTGCTTGAAGTGCAGCTCCAGCTTGCGGTTGCGCGACAGCAGGTCGTTGAGGTCGCGGTAGAAGAAGCGGTAGCGCCAGATCAGTTCGAACATCAGGTGCAGGTACAGCCATACGTCCTCGATGTTGGAGCGGCGCCCGTTGGGCACGGTCAGGATGCGCTCGATCTCGGCCTCGAACTGCACGAAGATCGAGTTGACGATGTCGTCCTTGTTGCGGAAATGGTAGTACAGATTCCCCGGCGAGATATTCATCTCCTCGGCGATCACCGTGGTGGTGATGTTGGGTTCGCCGAATTCATTAAACAAGCGCAGCGACAGTTCGAGTATGCGTTCGCGGGTACGGCGGGGTGCTTTTTGTAGCATAGCAAGGAAACCTCTGTTTATTCTCCTGCAAGCATAACACCGATGTCACTATCTTAGAAACATCCGCACGTGCTTTTACGCGCATATGCCGGCTCAATGCCGAAAGATGCGGCTATCGGCCGCCCAACGGCGGCTAATTCGCTGCTATTTCGCGCTGGTTTTGGCCCGTGCGCGTGCGGGGGGCTTGGCCTCGGCCGGCGCGGCGGCGGTTTTTTTGGCGGCCGGCTTGGCGGCGGGCTTGGCCGGGGCCTTCGCTGCCGCCTTGGCCGCAGCGGGCTTTTTGGCCGGGGCCGGCGTGCCGCCCAGCGCGATCACCTGGCGGGTCAGTTCGTCGACACGCTGGGTCAGCGCCTCGACCTCCTTGGCGGTGGGCACGCCGATCGAGCTCAGCGCGCGCAGCACGCGTTCCTCGAACAGCTGCATGGAAAAGAACTTGCCCTCTTCCTCCTGCGCCTTGGCGAAGGCGCTCAAGCCGGCCTGCCAGATTTCCTGCGACGACATGCGGACCACTTCAGCCGTTTGCTGATCGTCATGCCGCTTCAACTTCTTTGCCATGTGAACTTCCCGAATTTGCATTGCCGATATTTTATTGTAGTCGGCAAAACTAGAGAAGGTTTTCTAATGCTCGGGAAGAAACGCCAGCCACTTGTGCTGGATTTTCTGCAGGCTGCCGTCGCGCTTGAGCTCGCGCAGCGCGCCGGCCCAGGCTTCGACCAGCTCCTTCGACGTGCCGCTGGAAAAGGCGAAATACACCTCGGCCGTGCCCAGCCGCAGCGCCACCTCGACTTCGGCGGGCCGGTGTCCCGCCCGCTCCATGGCGCCGGGCATCAGTTCCTCGCCGTCGAACCACAGGTCGAAGCGCCGGCTCATCAGCATTTTGGCGGCGATCTCGGAGGTATTGGTTTCGTCGGTCAGGTTGAAGCCCAGGCCGCGCGCCGTGTTGGCGAAGATGCTGCCGCGCCGCGCGCCGGCGTGCAATTTGTACAGGCTGGGATCGTGGCGCCGCAGCTCGGCCAGCCGGCCCTTGACGGCGTAGGCCACCAGGCGCGACGTGAAGATCGGCCCGACAAACTGCATCTGCCGCTCGCGCTCCGGGGTGCGGACCACGGTCAGCAACAGCACGTTGGGACCGGCCTCGGCCAGCGATTGCGCCCGTACCCAAGGCACGATGTCGATCGCGTCGTGGCGGCCCAGCTTGTCCTGGATGCGGTGCGCCAGCTCGACCGCCAACCCGGCCGGCTGGCCGGCGTCGGCATAGCTGACCGGCTTGCTGTCCATGCCGTAGATCTTCAGCACGGGCACGTCCGGCGCGGCCGACGCCAGGCCGGCGCACAGCAGCAACAGCGACAAACAGGACATCACGCGCATCACCAACCTCGAACTCGACCATCGATAAGGCTGATATTAAGCCAGTTTGCTGGAGAAAACTATGGCGTGGCGGCGACGTTTGCCGGACCGATGTACTTGTCGAGGAACTCCAGCAACGTTTTGTAATAAGCGATCTCGTTATTCACATAATACAAACCGTGCCCTTCCTTCTCGAAGGTGAGCCATTGCACCTTCTTGTGCTGCTCTTCGAGTGCCTCCTTCATTTTCTCGGCATGTGCGATGGGCACCCGGACGTCTTCCTTGCCATGCATAATCAGGACCGGCGCCTTGATACGGTCGGCGTGCTTGAGCGGCGAGACGTCATCGAACCGCTCCTTGTTCGACCGGGCGTCGCCGATGCGGGTCAACATGAATTCCCGCATCACCTTGTCTTCGGTCCTGTCCGAGCGGTCACGGAACATGAATTCGATATCGGAGACGCCGGCGAAGCTGACGCCGCACTGATACAGGTCCGGCGTTTTCACCAGCCCCCACAATGCCGCATAGCCGCCGTAGCTGGCGCCGGCAATGCAGATACGTTTGGGATCGGCGATGCCTTGCTTGATCAGATACTCCACCCCGGCGGTTATATCGTCCTGCATGGACAAGCCCCATTGGCCAAACCCGGCCTCCTCGAACCGCCGGCCAAAGCCGCTGGAGCCGCGGAATTGAGGCTGGAACACGGCGTAGCCATGCGCCGCAAGGATCTGCACTTCCTCGTTCCATCCCCAGTAGTCGCGGGCCGTGGGGCCGCCATGTATCAACACCACCAACGGCACGGCGCCCGGCTTGTCCGAAGGCTTGGTCAGGAACGCCGGAATGCTCAAACCATCGGCGGCGGCGTATTTAAATGTTTCCATGGGCCGCATATCGACGCCGGCCAGTTTGGGCTTGGTCACGCAGATCAGGCGCAGCTCCCCGCTGGTCACATCCAGCAGATACCATGAGCCCGGATCCACGTCGCTGGAGGACCGCACCAGCACCATGCCCTTGGGATTTCCACTGATCTGGTTAAACCGCTTTGGCAGCGCCTGGTCGATCGCTCGCTGGACCGCATCCCAAGCCGGATTGAACCAGACTTGCTGCGGCTTCATGCCACGCGTCGAGACCTGCTCAAAGGAGGCCTGGTCTATGCCATCGACACTGACAATGTCCACCGTTGGATGGCCCGCCATCAATTCGCCGAGCGCGCGATGCTTGGTGTCGTAGGCAAAGATGGCGTAGGTGTCGCGGCCGGAGCGCGAGGAGACCACCAGCGTATTGGGTTCGTCAGGCACGTAGAGCGGCGCCCAGTAATCCTCGGTGATGGAAAACTCCGCCAGCTTTTCCCACTCGGCGCCGGCCGAAGGCTTGTACCAGTTGGAGACCTTGGAGACGTCTTTCCAGAAGGCCGAGTTAACCAGGGTTACCGCGCGCAATTCGCCGCGCTTGTCGAAGGCCCATTTGATGGCCTTGCCGCTCGGGTAGCTGAATTTCCTCATCGCGCCGGTGCGCGCGTTGACCAGCCCGATGTCGCCGTCTTCCCTGTCGGTGTACACCAGCATATTCGGCGATGCAGTGTTGCCACGCTCGGCCTTGCCGATGACCTTCTCGCCCAGGCCGGCCACCTTCGTTCCGTCCAGACGTATCGATTCGGCCCTGATGCCGTAATCCACCGCCAGCAGGTCGTTATCGACCCACGTGACGGCGACCGGCGCCTTTTGAAAACTCCAATACCCTTCCTCGACTTCCTTGCCCTCGTAGATCATGCGCGGCGTTAAAGTCGCGGTATCGTAAAGAATCAGGCCGCTGTTGTTGATGTTGTAGCCGATGCCGGCGATGTGCTTGCCATCCGGCGACAAGCTGAGTGCATAGGTCGACAACGGCTCGACCGCCTGCTCGACCGTCAGCGGCCCGCCCAGCGCGGCGCGCGACGCCACCAACAACGCCAGTATCGCAACCGACATCCCCTTCATGCCCACCCCGCAAAAGTTATCAATACGGCATTGTGGCAGAAAATACCAAAGGGAATTAATTTTTTTTCGGAGGCACTACTCCTTGACGTCCTCGACGACCGGCTGCGCCAGCCGCGCCGGCGGGCCGCCGTGCACTTGCGCGTGCAGGCGGAAGCCTTCGCGGATGTTCTCGCGCAGCACCGCGCCCTTCCACGGCTTGGTGTAGAAGCGGTCGATGGCGCCGTGGTTGATGGCGGCCATGATCGGCGTCAGGTCGGCGTAGGCCGACAGCATGATGCGGAAGGTGTCCGGCGCCAGGTTCTTGACCCGCTCCATGAACTCGGTGCCGCTCATCAGCGGCATGCACTGGTCGCACAGGATCACCTGCACCCGGTTCTGCGCCAGCACATCGAAGCCCTCGGCCGCGGTCTGCGCGGTCAGGATGCGGTAGCCGTCCTGCGACAGAAAATCGGTCAGCACGTCGAGCATGAAGGCGTCGTCGTCGACGATCAGCAGGGTCTGCTGCTCGACCACGTTTTCCTCGGCCGGCGTCTGCAGGAAGCGGCCCTCGCGCAGCATCTGCTCGAACTCCTCCTCCGGCAGCGGACGGCTGAAGTAGTAGCCCTGCATCTCGTCGCAGCCGTGGCGGCGCAGGTAGGCCAGTTGCGCGTCCTTCTCCACGCCCTCGGCGATCACCTCCAGCTTCATGCTGTGCGCCATGTTGATGATGGCCAGCACGATGGCGGCGTCGTCCGGGTTGCTGGTCACCTCGCGCACGAAGGCGATGTCGATCTTCAGCTTGTCGATCGGGAAGCGCTTCAAATAGGCCAGCGAGGAATAACCGGTGCCGAAGTCGTCGATCGAGATCTTGATGCCCAGCGCCTTCAAATTCTGCAGCACGGTGATGGTCTCTTCGGCGTTGGACATCAGCGAGCTTTCGGTCAGCTCCAGCTCCAGCAGCTCGGGCGCGATGTCGTGTTTCTTGATGGCCTTGAGCACCTCCTCCTCCAGCCCGCCGACGAAGAACTGGATGCCCGAGACGTTGACCGACAGGTGCACCGCGCCCACGCCGGACTTGCCCCACAGCGCGATCTTGCGGCAGGCCTCGTGCAGCACCCAGGTGCCGACCCGCACAATCAGCCCGGTCTCCTCGAGGATGGGGATGAACAGCGCCGGCGACACCATGCCGTGGCCGGGGCGCCGCCAGCGGATCAGCGCCTCGGCGCCGCTGATGCGGCCGGTGCCGATGTGCACCTTGGGCTGGAAGTGCAGCACGAACTCCTCGTTGTCGATGGCGCGCCGCAGCGCGTTCTCCAGGTCCAGCCGCGCCAGCGACTGCGCGTTCATCTCCGAGGTGAAGAAGCGGAAGGCGTCGCGCCCGGCCTCCTTGGCGCGGTACATGGCGGTGTCGGCGTACTGGATCAGCGTGTCGGGGTCGGCGCCGTCGTCCGGGTAAACCGAGATGCCGATGCTGGCCGTGACCGTCACCTCGTGGCCCTTCAGGTCGAACGGCCGGCGCATCGATTCGCGGATCTTGTCGACCACGGCGATGGCGTTCTGCGCGCCCTCGGGCAGCATCAGGATCGCGGCGAACTCGTCGCCGCCGAAGCGGCCGATGGTGTCGCGCACCCGCAGGCAATCGACCAGCCGGCTGGAGAACTGCCGCAGCAGCTCGTCGCCGATGGTGTGGCCCAGCGTGTCGTTGACGTTCTTGAAGCGGTCGACGTCGAGGAACAGCACCGCCAGCGACCACTTGTGATCGTTGGCCTGGCGCAGCGAGTGGCTCAGCGAATCGTAGAACTGGCTGCGGTTGGGCAGGCCGGTCAGCGTGTCGAAGTGGGCCAGCTTGAGCAGGCGCTGCTCGGCCTCCTTGCGCTCGGTGATGTCGCGCGCCACCGCCACCAGGATCCAGCTGGGGCCGGAGCGCAGCGTGCGCCGCTGCACTTCCACCGACAGCGGCGAGCCGTCCTTGCGGTACAGCAGCAGCTCGGTCATGGCGCCGCTCTGGTCGCCGGACAGCAGTTTCTCGTACAGCTCCTCGAGCCGGTTCAACTCGGCGTCGCCCGGCTTGCCGGGGCCGACCTTGAGGAAGTCCTCGCGCTCATAGCCCAGCATGCGGCAGGCGGTGACGTTGACGTCGACAAAGCACATGCCGGCGCGGTCGACCAGGAAGATGGCGTCGGCGGTGGCGTCCATCGCCAGGCGGAAGCGGCGCAGGTCCTCGTCCAGGCGGATGCGGGCGTTCATGTCCAGGGTCAGCTGGGCGTGGTGGCGCTTGATCTCCTCGTACAGCAGCAGGTTCTCGTAGGCCACCGAGATCTGCGCCGCCACCGTGGCGGCGACCCGCTCGTCGACCTCGGAGAAGCCGTCCGCGCCCAGCTTGTCGACCAGGTAGAGCCAGCCGTGCACGCGCTCGCGCGAGGCGATCGGCACGCCCAGGAAGGAATGCACCGGCGGATGGCTGGCCGGCAGGCCGATGGCGGCCGGGTCGCCGTCGAGGTCGTTGATGCGGCAAGGCTGGCGCTGCTCCAGCAGGCCGCGCAGCACGCCGGCGCGCGGCGCCTGCGCGATCTGCCGGCCCGGCACGCCGGCGCCGCAGCTGGCGAAATACGACAGTTCGGCCGCGTCCGCCTGCAGCACGCCGATGCACGCGTACTTGGACACGCAGATGTTCTGCGCCACCCGGCAGCCGATCTCGACCAGCGCGCCGGGGTCGCGCTCGGCGCCCAGTTCGATGCCCAGCTCGATCAGCGCGGTCAGCCGCAGGCTCACCGCCTGCAGGCTGGAGAGCGAGCTGGTCAGGCGCTGCGTCATGCGGGTCAGGTTTTGCGGCCCGCGCTCATCGGTCTCCTGGGCCAGCTGGGACAGCTGCTGGCTGCTCGACTCCAGTTCGTCCAGGTACTCGGCCACCTTGTCGTCGATGTTGTGGAAGCGCCCCTCCTGCGGCGGCTCCGGCGCGAACGCCGGCAGCGGCTCGCGCGCGTCCGCCTCGGCCAGGCCCAGCGCCTCGTGCACGGTGCGCAGGATCACTTCCGGATCGGAAGGCTTGGGCAGCACCCAGCGCACGCCGCACGACTGCGCCACCGCCATCGCCTCGCGCTCGCGGTAGGTGGCGGTGTAGAAGATCACCGGCACGTCGGCCGTCTGCGGATCGCTGTGCAGGCGGGTGACGAACTCGTAGCCGTCCATGTTGGGCATCAGGATGTCGGAGATCACCAGGTCGGGCTTCTCGGCGCGCACCATGGTCAGGCCCTCGGCGCCGTTGGCGGCCTCCAGCAGCCGGTGGCCGCCGTAGCCCAGCAGGGTGATCAGGAACTCGCGGTTCAGCACGTGGTCGTCCACGATCAGGATGGTGGCGGTGTCGCTTTTAACCGGGGACGACACGGCCCCGCGCAAGAAAGACTCGATCTGGGTCACGAAGGTGTCCGGCTCGACCGGCTTGCCGATGTAGCCGTCGAAGCCGGCCTCCAGCAGTTTCTCGCGGTCGCCCGCCATCGCCAGCGCGGTCACGGCCAGGGTCGGGATGTGGCGCAGCGCGGGGTCGGCCTTGAGCTCGGCCACCACGCCGTAGCCGTCCAGCTTGGGCAGGTGGACGTCGCAGATGATCAGGTCCGGCACCTCGCGCCGCGCCGCCGCCACACCGGCCTCGCCGTCGGCGGCCGACAGCGGCTCGTAGCCGAACGCGCGCAGCAGGTACACCATCAACTCCATGTTGGTGGCATTGTCTTCTATGATCAGGATGCGTGCCGACACGTTGGGCTCCCCTTCTTCATCGTTCCAGCGGTAGCGCCAGGGTGAAACAGCTCCCGGCGCCGGATGTGCTGTCAAACAAAATTTCGCCATGCAGCATGGCGGCCAGGCGCTGGCTCAGATGCAAGCCCAGCCCGGTTCCCTCCAGTTCCCGCAGCTTGCCGGCCTCCAGCTGCGAAAACGCCTGGAACAGCGTGGCGCGGTCCTCGTCGGCGATGCCGATGCCGGTGTCGCTGATGCTGATCATGGCGCAGGGGCGCTCGTGGCACACGCCCTGGTCCAGCCGCACCGTGACCGCGCCCCGGTCGGTGAACTTGAGCGCGTTGTGGAGCAAATTCATCAGTATCTGTTGCAGCGCGCGGCGGTCGGCCATCACCACCAGCTCGTCGGGCACGCTGACGAAATCCAGCGCCAGCCCCTTGTGCTCGGCCTGCGGCTTAAACAGTAACAACACCTCGTCGATCAGCGGGCGGCACGGCAGCGGCGCCATGTCCAGCTTCAGGCTGCCGGTCTCGATCTGGGTCAGTTCCAGCAAGTCATTGATCAAGGATAACAGATGGCGGGCGCTGTGTTGCACCGTGCGCAGTTGTTTTTCCTGATCGTCATTAATGGGGCCAGGCAACTTCATCAACATAGTACCCGTAAAACCGATGATCGCGTTCAGCGGCGTGCGCAATTCATGGGACATGCCGTTCAAAAAACGGTCCTTGGCGGCGTTGGCGCGCGCCAGCTCGGCGTTCTTTTCCTGCAACGAACGCTCGATCCGCTTGCGCTCGCTGGTGTCGCGGATCGCGCTCATCACCAGCGTGCCCTCCTCCGAGGCGATGGGGCTCAGGCTGATCTCGACTGGGAATTCCACGCCGTCCTTGCGCAGGCCGAACAGCTCGCGGCCGCCGCCCATGGGACGCACCACCGGTTGCTGATGAAAGTCGCGCCGGTGGCGCACGTGGCGCTCGCGGAAACGCGCCGGCATCAGCTGCTCCAGCGCCATGCCCCGCATGGCCTCGCGCGGATAACCGAACAGGGCCGCGGCCTGCTCGTTGACCAGCACCACGCGGCCGCCGGCGTTGGCCAGCACGATGGCGTCCGGCAGCGATTCGAGCAGGTCGCCGAAGCGCGCCTGCACCAGCTTGGCGTCGCGCAGCACCTTGAGCGCGGTGACGTCTTTTTTGGTCCACAAAATATACTCGGGCTGGCCGTCGTCGTCGCGCACCAGCTTGGACGAGCTGTCGATGTACACCAGCGTGCCGTCCTTGGCGCGGCGCATGGTTTCATAGTTGGCGACGCCGCTGGCCAGGGTCTCGCGCACCACGTCGTCCTCGGCGCCATCCCCGGCGGCCGGCGCGATCAGTTCGGCCAGGCGGCAGCCCAGCGCCTCGTCGCTGCTGTAGCCGAACATCGCCCGCGCGCCATTGGTCCAACAGACGACTTCGCCTTCCAGCGAAGTCAGCACAACGGCGTCCGGTGTTTCGTTGAGGATCAGAGTGCCGAAGTCAGTCGCCATGGTGTCCCTCCTTGTCCGCCGTTACATGACAATAAACATACAGTAAGCGGCAACGCGAAAATTCACACAAAGTCACAATCGCGCGGCGGCGGCGATTTCCTCCATCGCGCAGCGCAGGATGGCGGGATGGCGGCCCAGCGCCACATGGCCGATCGCCCCGAACACCAGGTTGCGCGCGCCCGGCAAGGCGCCGGAATCCTGCGGCGCCACGATGTTGTCGTGGACAGAGTAGATGGAGCTGATCAGCCCGCGTTGCAAATTTGCCTCAGACGCCGCCAGCGCCGCCAGCCATTCGCTGCGGTAGCGCATCTGCACCGCGTTGCCGCCCGGCCCGAAGTGGGCCAGCGCGGTGCCGTGGTGCGGCGTGCCCAGCGTGATGACGCGCGCCACCGCGTCCGCGCCGTGGCGGCGCAGCCAGGCGCGCGCCACCAGCCCGCCCATGCTGTGGCCGACAATGATGACTTGCTTGCTGCCAGTCTCCGCGCACAGCCGCTCGATGGCGGCCTGCACCTGCGGCACGTAGGCGTCGATCGAGGCGCCCGGCGGTTCCAGGTCGATGCCGTAGTGGCTGATGCCGGCCCGCGCCAGGCGCGCGCTCAGCGGCCGCCAGTAGCCGCTGTTGCAGGCATAGCCGTGGATCAGCAGCACCGGCAGGCCGCGCGCCTGCGGCTGCAATTGCATGCCGAGCGGACGCAGCATGTCGAAGCTGGAGGCCAGCATCGAGGCGCGGAATTCATGCAGGAACAGGCCGGCGGCGCGGGCCGGGTTGAGCGCGTGGTCGGCCGGCGTGGGCGCGCCCTTGCCCGCGCGCGAGCTGAGCAGGAAGTTGTTGGCCGACAGCGCCATCCGCACCAGCAGCACACAGGCCAGGCCGAGCGCGCCATAGGCCAGCGCGGTCAGCGGCGGGTTGAGCGGGGCTTCCCACGCCGGCCGCCACACCAGATGCAGGCCGGCCGCCAGCGCCAGCGCGGCGCCGGCCTGCACCAGCAACAGCAGGATAATCCAGCGTTTGATCATGCCGCCATCATACCCCGGTCCGGCCGGTCAGGCGCGCACCGGGATGGCCGCCGGCTTGCCGGTCAGCTGCTGCGCCAGGTTGCTGGCCAGGCGCGCCACGATGCCGTAGATCGACAGTTGCGGATTGGCGCCGATCGAGGTCGGGAACAGCGAGCCGTCGTGCACCGACAGGTTGGCCAGGCCGTGGTAGCGGCCGTCGGCGCCGGTCAGGCCCTGGCGCTCGTCGCCGGACATGGCGCAGCCGCCCATCACGTGCGCCGACACCACGCGCGTGGCCAGCAGCTTGAGCGGCAACGCGGCGATGCCGTCCCGCGCCTGCGCCCAGCTGGTGTAGCGCGGCGCCGACTCGTGCACCGGCGACACGTCCCTGGCGCCGGCCGCGAACTGGATCTCGGCCATGGTCAGCAGCGCGCGCCGCGCGCCGTCCCAGATGAAGTCGCTGATCGGGTAATCGAGCACCGGCGCGCCGGCGCCGTCCAGCGCCACGCTGCCGCCGGGCGCATCGGCATGGAAGCCGTCGCGCAGCAGCGCCAGGATCACCTGCTTGTGCGGGAACTGCGCCATCTCGGCCGCGTGCTGCGCGCCGAAGCCGGCCACCGTGGTGGCCAGCAGCAGCGGATGCAGCGGCGGCACTTCCAGCTTGTAACCCATCGGCCCGTCGATCGGCGCGTTGTGCAGGAAGTGGTCGGAGTACACGGTCTGCGGCGCGCCGGCGTAGCCGTCCACGCGCTGCTCGAAGGTGGCGGCCGAGATCACCACCGGATGCAAAAAGGTGCGCTTGCCCAGCAGGCCGTGCGGATCGGGCGCGCCCGAGCGCAGCAGCAGCGCCGGCGTGTTGATGGCGCCACCGGCGGCGATGAAGTGCCGCGCGCGCAAGGTGATGCGGCGCCCGGTTGGCGCGTGGCCGGAGGCGTCCAGCGCCACGCAGTCGAGCTGCGCCACCTTGTCGCCCTGGAGCACGAAGCGCTCGGCGCGGGCGCGCGTCAGCAGCGTGGCGCCCTGGGTCAGCGCCGACGGGATGGTGGTGACCAGCATCGACTGCTTGGCGTTGGTCGGACAGCCCATGCCGCAGTAGCCCAGGTTCCAGCAGCCGTTGACGTTGCGCCGTATCAGCGCGGTCGGGATGCCCAGCTTGGCGGCGCCACGGCGCAGCAGGTCGTTGTTCTCGTTGGGCGCGGCCGGCCAGTCCATGACGTTGAGGCGCTGCTCCATCATGCCGAACCACGGCGCCAGCTGTTCCGGCGTGTAGTCCTTTAAACCATACTGTTTATTCCAATACGCCAGCGTGATGTCGGGCGTGCGGAAGCTGCTGGTCCAGTTGACGGTGGTGCTGCCGCCCACGGTGCGGCCCTGCAGGATGTTGATGCCCTTGTCGCGCGTCTTGCGCGCGGCCGATTCCTGGTACAGCTGCGGATAGGCCTCGGCCTCCTTCATGTTGAAGTCGGACGAGGAGCGCAGCGCGCCCTCCTCGACGATCAGCACGCGCAGGCCGGACAGCGCCAGGATCTCGGCGCTGACACCGCCGCCGGCGCCGCTGCCGACGATGACCACGTCGGCCTCCAGCGTCAGGTCGGCGTCCAGCCGCGCGCAGTCGGTCACGCGCCAGCCGGCGGCCAGGCCGGCCTGGATCGGATCGGGGATCGGGCCCTTGGCGGCGGCGATCGGGATATTCGTCGTATTGCCCAAATTCGTCATTTTTGCAGCTCCTTCAGCGGGCCGGGATAGCCGATGCCGGCCCAGGTCGACGGCTCCGCGTACCACGAGCCGAGGATCAGGTCATGCAGCGCCAGGTAGGCCGTCTGCAGCATGGCGAGGCGGTGATGGCGCCAGCTCTCCAGGAAGGCGGCCACCTCCTGCGGCGCGGCCTCCCGCCAGCTGCCGGACACGCCGGCCAGCCAGCGCCGCGCGGGCGCCAGCGCGAGCAGGCCGAACAGGTCCTGCACTTCCTTTTGGGTGGCCAGCGGCAGGCCGTGGATGGCGGCCAGCGTGCGCGCGGTGGCGGCGTCCAGCGCGGCCCGGCGGGCGGCGGCGTCGGCCGGCAGCACCGGCCCCAGCATCGCGGGCACGATGGCGGCCAGCACCGCGCCGGCCTCGCCGTCGAGGACGAACGCCTGCGGCGCCGCGGGGGGATGGGTCAGGCGATAGGCGGCGCCGCCGGCTGCGAGCAATAGCGCGCCGGCCGCGCCGATCTTGAGGAAAGATCTGCGGGTGGTCATGTCTCCGTCCGTCTCGTTTTTATAATCCAGCTAGTGTACGTGAACGGACGGACAAGCTTCTCCGCAAAAAATAGAGTGCCGCGTCTAGTCGGCCCGCGCCTGCTTGCTGGCCAGGTAGGCGTCGGTGGCCTTGACCAGCATGGCCTTCTCGGCCAGCTTGAAGCGCGCCACCTCCATGCCGCGCGCCAGGTTGGGCAGCAGGTCGGCCGGCACCCTGCCCTTGATCCAGGCCTCCAGCTGCTCGGGCGGCAGCGCGCGCCAGAACATCTCCGGCGTGTACTGCGCCAGTATCATCGGGCCGAACGGCTGGTGCGGCGCGATCAGGCGCTCGGAGTTCTGCGTGAACACCGACCAGGACAGCTGCGGATGCTCGCCGCCCAGCACGCCCACCAGGCCGATGCGCGCCATGTCGGCCTGCTTGGGGATCTCGTCCGACAGCGCGATCGCGGCGGCTTTCTCCGCCAGCGCCGGATCGCGCACCTGCATCAGCGCCGTGTAGTAACGGCGCAACTCCGTCTCGTTTTTGGCCGACTTGGCGATCGCGTGCAGCTGTTCGAACTCGGCCGCCGTGGCGTGCTCGGCCACCATGGCCAGCACCATCAGCTGGTCGTCGGCGGAGAGGGCGGCGCGGTCGGCGACGAAGGCGGCGAAGCGCTTGCGCGCCTCGGCCAGCACGTCCGGATCGCCCCAGCCGCCCAGGTCGGCCAGCAGCGAGCGGCGCAGCTTCTGCATGCCCGGCGACTCGTCCGCGCGCGCGTCCCAGCCCAGCTTGACCGACAGCGGCTTGACGATGGAGCGCGCATACGCGGCGAAGGCGGCGTGGCCAGGGGTTCCGCGCTCGGCTGTCTCGATGGTGTCGAGCGCGCCGGTGATCTGCTCCCAGGCGCGCTGGTTGGCCGTGTCGCCCATGGCCGAGGCCAGCGCCAGGTAGCTCGCCAGCGGCTGCGCGCCGGCGCCCACCAGCGCCCACTGGTCGTCCAGCAGCGCGATGCGGTCCGCTTCCGGCACGCTGGCGAAGGACTGGGTGATGCGGGCCAGCGTGGCGTCGTCATAGGCCACGCGGAAGTAGCCGACCGCGCCGGCGTTGATGCTCAGCGTCTCGTCGCAGCGGCCGGCTGGCACGCTCTGGCGGTCGCCGTCGAACAGCACCGGCTTGGGCGCGCCGGCGCCGCTGCGCACCTGCAACGGCACCGGCCAATGGCCCTTGCCGCTGCCCAGCCCCTGCAACAGGAAGCGCTGCTGCGTCAGGGCGATCGTGCGCTCGCCGGCGGCGTCGCAGCTGGCCGTCACCGACACCAGCGGGAAGCCCGGCTGCGAGGTCCAAGCGCGGGCGATCCCGCTGACCTGGCCGGCACCGGCGCCGTCCAATGCCTGCCACAGGTCGCCGCTGAGGGTGTTCGAGTAGGCGTGCGTCTTCATGTAGCTGCGGATGCCGCTGCGGAAGTTGTCGGCGCCCATGTGCGCCTCCAGCATGCGCAGCACGGCCTGCCCCTTGCTGTAGGTGATGGCCGGGTCGAAGGCGCTGCTTGCCTGCAGCTCGTTGGTCACGTGCTGCACGATGGCGTGCGAGGTGGCGCGGGCGTCGGCGCCCATCGCGTCCTCCTTGGTCGCGTCCTGATGCTCCCACCAGCGCCAGCTGGGGTTGCGCAGGTCGGTCTGGCGCGCGGCCATCCACGAGGCGAAGCTTTCGTTGAGCCACAGCTCGTCCCACCAGCCCATCGTGACCAGGTCGCCGAACCACTGGTGCGCCATCTCGTGCGCCTGGATGCTGTAGACGGTCTGCCGGTTGCCCATGGTGCTGGACGGGGTGATCAGCAGGGCCTGGTCGTTGTAGGTGATCGCGCCCCAGTTTTCCATGGCGCCGCTGAAGCCGCCAGGCACGGCGATCGAATCAAGCTTGGGCAGCGGATAGCGCACGCCGAAGTAATCGTTGTAGTCGGCCAGGATCTGCTGGGCGTTGGCCAGCGCCTGCTGGCCGCCCTGCTCCTGGCCCTTGACCGCGACCACGCGGAACCGCGTGCCGCCGCTCTCGGCCGCGATGTGCGCCAGGTCGCCGCCGGAGAATTCGACCAGGTAGGTCGGCATCTTCGGCGTCGGCGCGAAGCGGGTGGTGGCCAGCTCGCCTTTGACGCTGCGCTCGCTCTCGGGCATGTTGGAGTACACCGCCCACTTGGCCGGCACCGTCACGCTGAGCTTGAACACGGCGCGGAAGGCCGGCTCGTCCCAGCAGGGGAACATGCGGCGGGCGTCGGTGGCTTCGAACTGGGTGGTCAGCATCGCGTCCTTGGCGCCGGCCGGCGTCACGTACTCCTGCAGGAACAGGCCGCGCGGTTCCTTCTCGATCTTGCCGCTGTAGGCAAAGCTCAGCGTGTGGCGCCCGGGCGCGGCCGGACGGGCCAGCTTGATGGTGGTCAGCTGCGCCTTGTCGTCCGACACCACGGAACGCACCGGTTTGCCGTCCAACAGGACTTTGCTCAGTTTCTGGTTCAGCGAGTTGAACTGGATGACGGCGCTGGCGGCCTTGAAGTCCAGCACGATGCTCTCGGTGCCGGCCACGGTGTGGGCCGCGGCGTTGGGCGTGAGCGCGATGGTGTACTCCAGCGGCACCACGTTCTTGGGCAGCCGCCCCGGCGTGGTGGCGAAATCAAACACCGGCGACGCCGCTTGCGCCAATGCCGATGCTGCAGGAAAAGCCAAGGCCAACGCCACCCCCATCACGCCGCGAACATGCATATCCATCTCCTGGTCAGGTTATATTTTCATGTTTAAATTACAATCGTAAGACTATAACACCGCTGGCGGCCGTAAAACCGTCGACATTCAAACACTCATGTCATTCGAAACACGGGCCGACGGCCTCGCCACCCTGCAACTGGCCGGCATCATCACCGACACCCAACACCGCGCGGCGCAAGCGCATCCGGATTTTCATAGGAACGAACAGCCCGCCGACCTGTCGGAGCACCTGCTGTGGCTGCTATCGCGCGCGATCCTGGGCACGGCCGACCTGGAGCGGGCGCGCCGCCATGTGCAGGCCGCCTATCGCGGCGAGCGGCGCGAACGCTATGCCACCGTGCTGGCGCGGGCGATTGCCAGGCGCAGCCTGGGCGGCCAGGATCCCGACCAGGCGCAGCTCGCCGCGCTGGCGTCATCGGGCGTGATCGGACGCGCCGACCATGCGCTGCTGACGCGCACCGCGCCGCGTCCTCGCCGCGTCCGCTGGAACGGCTTGTTGCCGGGGCCTTGGTGGGTGTGGGTGTTGGCCGTGCTGTTCATCGCCTATGGCGCCAACAAGGAACACAAGGCCAGGTCGCTGCCGGACTGCGGCGACGACCGCGTACTGGCCAGCATCGACAAAATGGTACGCGGCCCGGCACAGCAGCGCGCGGCCATCCTTGGCCACGGCAACGAGCGCCTGGGCATGCCGGCCATCAGCGGCATCCACCAGATCAGCCAGTACGACTCGCCCGCCACCCGCGCCTGCGCCGGTACGCTGACCTTCGGCCGCATCAAGCGTCCATTTGGCTACACCCTGGAGTCGACAGGCGACGAGGGCGCCTTTGTAATGGAGAGCGGCGTGCCGGAGATTATCAAAGAGCGCCTGGAGCAGTGGGACTGGAACCGGCGTATTCGCGTTCGTTATCCAAGCTTTGCCAAGGCCCCCTTGGAAGGGCGCGCGCTGCGCAAAGTCTTTTTTGCCGGCGTGATGCAGCTCGCCGACGGCCAGCGCGAACGCGACGCGATCCATGATCTGCAGCCGGACGCCAGGTGCAACCAGGCCTCGCGGCATGTCGGCGTGTTCCGCTGCCGGATGCTGGTCGAGCGCGACGATCCGAAGCTGGCGGCGGCGGGCCAGCCCTCCTCCACGCTGCTCGACAGCGAATTCTCTTTCCAGCGCGACGACTCGGGCCAGGCGTGGCGGCCGGCGCCAGGTTTCGCGGAGGACTTCCGCAAGGCGGTCCAGGCCGCGCGCACCGACTGAGCCGTGCGACAGGTGATCGGCGGAAATTATAAAATAAATAATCTTTATTTTCGCCACAGGCACTCATGACCTCGGACACCACCACCACCGGCCTCGACACCCTGCTCTCGATCGGCATCATCACCGCCGGCCAGCGCCGCCGCGCGCTGGCCGATCCCGGCGCGTCCGAAGTGGCGGCGATGGACAGCATGTCCGACCAGCTGGTGTGGATGATCCAGCGCGACATCGTCACGCCGGACGACATGGCGCACGCCTGCACGCGCATCGAGGCCAATTACAGCGAAGAGGAAGGCGCGCGCCACCTCGAGATCATCAGCGAGACGCTGGCCAAGTACCTCAGCGTGCGCGAACAGATCAACCGCGACAAGCTCGGCGCGCTGGTGTCGGCCGCGCTGATCACGCAGGACGAGCTGGACCGGGTACTGCCGCAGCTGCCGCAAGAGCTGCTGCTGGAGTCGCCGGGCGAGGCGCTGGTCTGGCTGACGCACAACGGCCACATCAGCCGCCGGCGCCTGAAGGACTTCCGCCGCGATGGCGCAGGCGGCGACGTGCGCCGCGCGGCCATCCTGCAGGAGGTCGAACGCCTCGACCTCGAATACCACGACGCCAAGACCGCCTACCTGCGCGCCTTGCTGCCCGGCCCGGTCTGGATGTGGATCGCCGTGCCGATGCTGGCGTTCAGCGTCTACATCTGGCACACGGTGACGCCATCGGCCGCGCCGGCCTGCACCGACCCGGACATCAGCCGCACGCTCGACGGCCTGATGCTGCGCGCCAGCATCGACCAGCGCATCAGCTCGATGCGCCCCGGCGCCGACGCGATGCTGCCGCGCGTCAGCGGCATCAAGGAAGTGGGCTACGCCAGCGAGCCGCGCATCCGCGGCTGCAAGGCCACGCTGACCATCGACAAGACCGAGACGCCGTACGCCTTCACCATCGAACCCAGCGCGCCGGGCAAGCAGGACTTCGCGGTGGTCGGCGCTTCGCCCGCCATTGTCGAGGCGCGCTTCGGCCACCTGACCGCGGACGGCAAGTTCATCAACACAGCCGAGCCGATCGGGCGGGCCGCGGCCGAGCGCGCCTTCCGCGCCGGCGTCGAGCGGCTGATGTCCTCGGCCTTGCCGGCTGGACGGCGGCTGTCTGCAGAGTCGCCCATGTCCGGCATCCCCAAGCTGGCCACCAGCTCGCCCGAGCGCAGCCGCGAGATCGCCGAAGTGGAGCCGCTGGCGCCGTGCCGCGAGATCGCGGCCGGCACCGCGTACAGCTGCCGCCTGCTGGTCGAACGCAACGACCCGCTGCTGGCGGCGATCGGCCGCGACGGCTCGACCACGCTGGAAGGCGACTTCGTGTTCGAGCGCGACGACGCCACCGGACCGTGGCACATGGCCGAAGGCTTCGACCAAGCCTTCGTCAACGCGGTGGCGGCCTCGCGGATCCAGTCCCTGACGCGGTAGGCTGGCTCGCGGCGCAGATCCTGTCCCCCGCCGCCACCAGTTTCATGGTGCGCCGCGCTCCCGACTCAGTCCTTGCGCTTGCCCACCATATGGCGGGCGATGCCGCGCAGGATGTTGACTTCCTCTTTTTCCAGCTGCGCGCGGGCGAACATGCGCTTGAGGCGCGGCATCAGCTTGCGCGGGTTGCCGGCGTCGAGGAAGCCGATCTCCACCAGCGACTGCTCCAGATGCTCGTACATGCCCTCGATCTGCGCCAGGCTGGCCGCCTCGCCTTGGAAGCCGATTTCGTTGGCGTCGCCGGCCGGCTGGCGCACGCTCATCGACGGCGGCGCGCCGTCCAGCGCCGCCATCCGGCACTCGTAGGCCAGCACCTGCGCCGCCTGCGACAGGTTCAGCGACGAGTACTCCGGGTTGGCCGGAATGTTAATCAACACATTACACTTTTCGACGATCTCGTTCGGCAGGCCGAAGCGCTCGTTGCCGAAGATGAGGGCTCCGTGGAGCTCCGGCTGGGCCGCCAGCTGCCCTGCCACCTCGCGCGGCGTCAGCACCGGCGGCGAGTATTCGCGCAGCCGGGCCGAGACGGCGGCCGCGAAGTTGATGCCGTCCAGGGCCTCGGCCATGCTGCCCACCACCCGCGCGCCGGCCAGGATGTCGCCGGCGCCGCTGGCGAAGGCCACCGCCTCGGGGTCGTCCAGCGCGTTGTCGAAACGGGGCGTGACCAGCACCAGGTCGCTGAAACCCATGGTTTTCATGGCCCGTGCCACGGCCCCGATATTGCCCGCGCGGCTGGTCTCGACCAGAATAAATCGCAGCTGTTTGAAAAGATTCGTATTGATTTCGGGCAGGTTCATTTAAAATAGCGCTATTGCGCGGTATCGATACACAAATTCCCCGGGATTTTACCCTGTCGTCGCCGCTCCGCTCTTTAATTCACTCTTGTACACTTTCGTGCTGCCGGGCAGGCTGAGGCCCCCGGTGGGCGTTAGCGTTCTTTTAACGGAAAAGCTTACATGCACCCAATGCTCAACACGGCGATCAAAGCCGCCCGCCGCGCCGCCGCCGTCATCAACCGCGCGTCGTTCGACCTCGACCGCGTCATCGTCACCGAGAAAAACCACAAGGACTTCGTCACCGACGTCGACCAGGCGGCCGAACAGGCCATCATCGAGGTGCTGTCCAAAGCTTATCCCGACCACGCCTTCCTGTGCGAAGAGTCGGGCCCGTCCAAGAACGCCAACGACGAGACTGAATTCACCTGGATCATCGACCCGCTCGATGGCACCACCAACTTCATGCACGGCTTCCCGCAATACTCGATCTCGATCGCGCTGTCGCAGCGCGGCGTGATCACGCAGGCCGTGATCTACGACCCGGTCCGCAACGACCTGTTCACCGCCACCAAGGGCGCCGGCGCCTACCTGAACGACAAGCGCATCCGCGTGACCAAGCTGGACCGCATCGCCAACGCCCTGCTGTCGACCGGCTACGTGGCCGGCAACGCCAAGGCGCTGGACGAATACCTGAAGATGTACGGCATCATGGCCGAACGCTGCCACGGCGTGCGCCGCCCGGGCAGCGCCGCGCTGGACTTGGCCTACGTGGCCGCCGGCCGCCTGGACGGCTTCTATGAAAAAGGCCTGAAGCCTTGGGACATCGCGGCCGGCGCGCTGATGGTGACCGAGTCCGGCGGCATCGTCGGCGAATTCAACGGCGAGTCCGATTACTTGTACAAGGGCGACATCATCGCCGCCAGCCCGAAGATCTTCGGCCAGATGGTCGGCCTGCTGGCGCAGTTCGGCGAGCAGCCAAAAGCATGATGAATTAGCAAAAGTAGAGTATTTGTTACAAAAAAAATCCCCTGTGCGCATAAGGCGGCCTTGGCCGTCTTATGCGCACAGGGGTTTTTTTATTTCCTAAGCGAAATAATCAATGCACTTAGCTGCTATACTCAGGCCTGCGGCACTTTTGACCAGTCCTTTAGCCGCAGTGTCATCCACTCTGATTGCCTGCGACTGGCGCCTAGAAAGCGACAGGCCGATCTTAACAAAAAGTCATCATGTCATTTTCTTCCCTCGGTTTGTCCGACGCTATTGTCCGTGCTGTTACCGAAGCCGGCTACACCACGCCCACCCCGATCCAGCAGCAGGCCATCCCTGCCGTACTGAACGGCGGTGACCTGCTGGCAGGCGCACAAACCGGTACCGGCAAGACCGCCGGTTTCACGCTGCCGATCCTGCACCGCCTGTCGACCGACGCCAAAGGCGCGGCGATCACCAGCAACACCACGGCCCGCCCGATCCGCGCCCTGATCCTGACCCCGACCCGCGAACTCGCGGCCCAGGTCGAGGAAAGCGTGCGCATCTACGGCAAGTACACCAAGCTCAACTCCACCGTGATCTTCGGCGGCGTCGGCATCAACCCGCAGATCAAGCAGCTCAAGCACGGCGTCGACATCCTGGTCGCCACCCCGGGCCGCCTGCTGGACCACATGGAACAGCGCACCGTCAACCTGTCGCACGTGGAAATCCTGATCCTGGACGAAGCCGACCGCATGCTGGACATGGGCTTCATCCGCGACATCAAGAAGGTGCTGGCGGCGCTGCCGCCAAAGCGCCAGAACCTGCTGTTCTCGGCCACCTTCTCGGACGAGATCAAGGCGCTGGCCGATGGCCTGCTGAACAAGCCGGCCATGATCGAAGTGGCGCGCCGCAATTCGGCGGTGGAAGTGATCGCCCAGATGATCCACCCGGTCGACCGCGACAAGAAGCACCCGATGCTGTCGCACCTGATCAAGACCAACGACTGGCACCAGGTGCTGGTGTTCACCCGCACCAAGCACGGCGCCAACAAGCTGGTCGAACAGCTGGGCGGCGACGGCATCGGCGCGATGGCGATCCACGGCAACAAGAGCCAGTCGGCGCGCACCAAGGCGCTGTCCGAGTTCAAGGACAACAAGCTGCAAGTGCTGGTGGCCACCGACATCGCCGCGCGCGGGATCGACATCGACCAGCTGCCGCACGTGGTCAACTACGACCTGCCGAACATTCCTGAAGACTATGTGCACCGCATCGGCCGCACCGGCCGCGCCGGCGCCACCGGCGAGGCCGTGTCGCTGGTCTGCGTGGACGAGCACGAGATGCTGAAGGATATCGAAAAGCTGATCAAGCAAACCCTGCCACGCGCAGTGATTCCAGGCTTCGAGCCGGACCTGAACGCGCGTCCGCAACCGGTGCAGCTGCGTAGCGGCGGCCCAGGCCATCGCAACGGCGGTGGCGGTCGCAACGGTGGCGGCCAAGCGCGCGCCAAGACCGGCGGTGGTGGCGGCGGCGGTGGCGGCAACAAGCCACGCGCACCGGGCACCGGCGGCGGCAACGGCGGCGGTCCACGCACCGGCACCAGCGCCCCACGCTCGGCGGCCCAGCACCGCTCCGGCGGCCGCGGCCGATAAGCAGTCCCCTCAAAACCACCTTCGGGTGGTTTTTTTTACCCCGGCAAGGCGGGGTCGGACCCCAGGCGGATCGCCGTGCGGGGTGGCGGCGCGCCGCGCCAACGGCATTTGCGGTTACGATAGCGGCTTCTCAGCCGGAGTCCGCCCATGCCCAAATTCGCCGCCAACCTGTCCATGCTGTTCACCGAAGCGCCGTTCCTGGAACGCTTCGCGCTGGCACGCGAGGCCGGCTTCGACGGCGTCGAATTCCTGTTCCCCTACGCTTACGATGCCCACCAACTGGCCGAGCGCCTGAGCCGCCACCAGCTGACCTTGGCGCTGTTCAACCTGCCCGCAGGCGACTGGAACGCGGGCGACCGCGGCATGGCCTGCGACCCGCGCCGCCAGGACGAGTTCCGCGCCGGCGTGCACAGCGCGCTGGAGTACGCCACCGAACTGGGCGCGACGCAGCTGCACTGCATGGCCGGCAAGACGCCGCCCGGCCTGGCGCCGGAACGCGCCCACGCCACCTACGTCGACAGCCTGCGTTGGGCCGCCGCCGAGCTGGCGCCGCACGGCATCAACTTGCTGATCGAGCCGATCAACCACTACGACATGCCGGGCTACTTCCTCAACCGTAGCCGGCAGGCGCTGGACATCATCGCCGAAACCGGCAGCCCCAACCTGTTCCTGCAGTACGACATCTACCACATGCAGCGCATGGAAGGCGAACTGAGCAACACGATCCGCGCCAACCTGCCGATGATCAAGCACATGCAGATCGCCGACACCCCCGGCCGCCACGAGCCGGGCACCGGCGAGATCAACTACCGCCACCTGTTCCGCCTCATCGACGAGCTCGGCTACGAAGGCTGGCTGGGCTGCGAATACCTGCCGGCCGGCGACACCATCGCCGGCCTGGACTGGCGACAGGCGCTGACCAGCTGATCTGCGCATTCGCAATACGGAAATATTCACGCAAGGCAACAATGTCCTCACACCTAGGGAGCGAACATGAAATTAAGCCGTGTATTCCTGATCCTCTGCTGCCTGGCCCTGCTTGGCGGCTGCGCCAGCAGCAGCCCGCGCATGGCGGAGGTGCGCGCCTTCGCCGCCCAGTCGCCGCACTTGGGCGCCTACCATGAGCTCACCGAGCGCTACCGCACCACCTACCAGCGCGAACAACCCTTCCTGAGCCCCGCGGCCGACCAGCGCGAGCGCCAGCTCGACCAGCAGCGCCAGGCCTCCAGCGCGGATTTCGCCAAACTGCAGACCGGCGTGCAGGCGTACATGCAGGCGCTGGGCCGGCTGGCCGGCGACAACCAGTACGACCTGGAGGACCAGGTCAAGTCCATGAGCGCCGGCATCAAGGCCTGGCCCGACAGCGGCATCGACGAGCGCCACGTCAACGCCTACGCCGGCCTGACGCGGCTGATCACGCGCGCGCTGACCCGGCCGGCGCAGGACAGCGCGGTGCAGGAGCTGCTGCGCGACGGCCACCAGGCGATGGAGGAGCTGCTTGGCGCCATGCGCACGCTGCTGCGCCTGTACGACAAGAGCAGCGACAACGAACAAAAAATCGTGCTCGGCATGCTGGAGAGCGAGATCCCCTTCGTCGACACGCGGCGCGACCGGCTGCTGCTGGCGCTGTCGCGGTCGCTGCAACACGACAAGCAGGTCGAGTACCACCTGACCGGCGTGCGCAACACCCAGGCCCAGCAGAACCTGGCCGCCATCGAGCAGGCCCATCGCGCCTTGTTCAACCAGATCCCGCAGCAATAAGGAGTTCGCCATGGCCGATCAACACGATATCGAAGCGCTGGCCGACAGCCTGTCCGCCAGCGCCGACGCCCTGCACGCCCACCTGATGCGGGCGCTGCGCAAGCCGGCGCCGGGCGGCGCGCCGGCCATGTCGCAGGGCACGGCGCAGGCGCTGTTCGAGAACGAGGTGCTGCTGCGCCAGCGCGCCAACAGCCTGTACCTGGACAGCGCCCGCCTGGCCGCCGCCGGCCTGGGCGGCGCGCAGCAGCAATTGCTGGACCTGGCCCGGCGCGCCGAGGACGCCATCGCCCGCATCGACCGCGTCAAGGACATGATCGACCTGACCGCCGAACTGCTGTCGCTGGGCGCGGCGATCGCCACCGGCAAGCCGGACCACCTGGCCGCGCCGCTGGAAAAACTCAAGCACCACCTGGACGCGCTGCCCGCGCCGGGCTGAGCCCGCTGAACAAAATCGCGCCGCGCCGGTCCAACACCGCAAGGAGTGTGCGGCATGAACGGACTCGACGACATTGAATGGACGGCCCTGCGCGAGCGGCTGGAACGCGCGCGCGCCGCCCTGCTCAGCCAGCTGGCGGACGACCTCGACCGCAGCGCCGACGTGCGCGCGCCGGCGCCGCACGAAGTGGAGGCCTCGCCGGCCGACAACGCCAGCCAGCGCACCCTCAACGCGCTGGTGCACGAGGCGGCCGAACACACGGCGCGCCAGCTGCACATCGTGCGCCACGCGCTGGCCAAGTTCGACGATCAAAGCTATGGATTGTGCGAGCGTTGCGGCGAGCTGATCGGCTATTCGCGGCTCAACGCGCGGCCGGAGGCGCGCCTGTGCATCGCCTGCCAGACGCTGCAGGAACAGCCGCGCCGCTGAATTTGATCGCTGAACACCAACGCCGGCGTCAGCCGGCGTCCTGCCACGGCTGGCTGCGGATCTTGGCCACCTGGCGCTGCGCCAGCAGGCGCCACAGCTGCAGCGCGTCGGCCTGGGCCAGCGTCATCACGCGCGGGCCGGCCAGCGCGATCTCGCAATCGCGGTCCGACCATTCGGCAAAGCGCACGCCGCCGCCGGTGGAGACCTCGACCTCGTACATCAAGCCGTCGTCATAGCCGAAGCGCAGCACCGCGCTGCCGGGTCCGCCGTCGGGCGCGGCGGTCTTGCCGCTGTAGACCTCGGCCAGGGCCGCCGCCATCTGGGCCTCGGACGGCGCCGCCACGTCGCGGCCGTCTGGACGAGTGAGCATTACCCATGCGTGTGCCATTGCCGCATCTCCCCATTACAACGCGTTAGTCCGACGGCTGCCAGGTGTTTTGATTGTAGCGACTATCGGGCCCGAAAAGTCTGGCCGCGCAAGCATAGTCTCCGATAAGCAACAACGCAGCGCAAGCCCGGCGTGGTGCTGTGCGGAAAAAAAACACCGCATGTGCGGCAACGCCCCTGGCGAGGTCGTATAATCGATTCAGGGTTTTCGATATCCACCAGCTATCATTTCGCTAGGCGCCCATGCAAGCAGCCCCGCAAACGAAGGATCTCCCGGCGATGACCACCGCGCTGGAACAGGCGCTGGCGCAGGATCAGCTGCGCCTGCTTTACCAGCCGCTGGTCGACCTGCAAAGCGGCGCGGTGATCAGCCTGGAGGCGCTGGTGCGCTGGCAGCATCCGGATCAAGGATTGCTGGCGGCCCAGGCCTTCCTGCCGCAGGCCGACGCCGCCGGCATGACGGCCGCCATCGGCCACTGGGTGCTGCGGCGCGCCTGCGCCGACCTGCAGGACTGGCGGCGCGGCGGCCAGAACGGCCTGCGGGTGGCGATCAACGTCTCGCCCAGCCAGTTCCGCGACCCCACCTTCTGCGCGGCGGTAGGCGGCATGCTCGACGAGTGCGCCATCCCCCCGGAGGCGCTGACGCTGGAAATCACCGAGACCGCGCTGACCGAGGCCGGCGACGGCTGCGACGAGCTGCTGGCCGCCTTCAAGTCGCGCGGCCTGACGCTCACGCTGGACGACTTCGGCACCGGCCAGGGCTCGCTCAGCAGCCTGAAGCGCTACCCCTTCGACGCCATCAAGATCGACGCCGACTACATCCGCAACGTGGTCAACGACAGCCACGACGCCGCCATGGCCAAGAGCATCATCGCCATGGGCCACAACCTGGGCATGAAGGTGGTGGCCGAGGGCGTGGAGACGGAAAGCCAGTGCGACTTCCTGCGCCGGAACATGTGCGACCACATCCAGGGCTACTTCTTCGCGCCGCCGCTCGACTCCACCGAGCTGCACGAGCTGCTGGCCAGCGGCCGCACGCTGCCGGCCCACCTGCTGCGCATGCACCGGCCGCCGCGCCGGCTGCTGCTGGTGGACGACGAGCCCAACATCCTGGCCGCGCTCAAGCGCCTGCTGCGCGCCGACCAGTACCAGATCTTCACCGCCGGCGACGGCCCGCAGGGCCTGGCGCTGCTGGCCCAGCAGACGGTCGACGTGATCGTCTCCGACCAGCGCATGCCCGGCATGCTGGGGGCTGACTTCCTGCGCAAGGCGCGCGAGCTGGCGCCGGACACCATCCGCATCATGTTGTCCGGCTACACCGAGCTGCAGTCGGTGACCGACGCCGTCAACGAGGGCGCGATCTACAAGTTCCTGACCAAGCCGTGGGAGGACGAGCAGCTGCGCGGCCACATCGCCGAGGCCTTCCGCGTCAAGGAAATCGCCGACGACAACCTGCGCCTGCACCTGGAGGTGCGCAGCGCCAACCAGGAGCTGGCCGCAGCCAACCGCCGCATGGAACAGCTGCTGCTGGAGAAGCAGCGCCAGATCAGCCGCGACGAGATCAGCCTGAGCGTGGCGCGCGAACTGCTGCAGCACCTGCCGCTGCCGGTGATCGGCATGGACGACAGCGGCATGATCGCCTTCATCAACGGCGCCGCCGCCGGCCTGTTCCAGCACAGCGGCGGCCTGCTGGGCAACGAGGCCAGCCTCGTGCTGCCCGAACTTTTTCCGGCCGAGGCCGATGCCGACGGCGGCGCCGGCCTGCCGCACCGCCACCTGGCCGACATCGACGGCCAGCGCTACGCCGTGATGTGCTACCCGATGGGCGAGCACTCGGCCTCGCGCGGCAGCCTGATCACCCTTAGCACCGTGGAGCCCGATAGATGAGCAACACCCCCAATCCCAATGAAATCGACCTGCAGCAGGCGGCCGAAGGCATGGTCCTGGCCGCCGCCCTGCTCGACGCCCACGGCGGCGTGCTGCTGCCGCAGGACGCCACACTGACCGCCGCCACGCTGGCCGCGCTGCGCCGGCGCGGCATCGAACGCTGCGTGGTCTGGTCCACGGCCGAACCGGTCGATCCGGCCGCGCTGGCGCGCGCCCGCGCGCAGCAGCTGGCGCGGCTCGAGCGCCTGTTCCGCCACAGCGCCGACAGCGACGGCGGCGCCGTGCTGCTGGCGCAGCTGCGCGCCTACCGCGAGGGAGCGCAACCATGAACGCCGACGACATCATCAAGGCCGTGCGCGACCTGCCGTCGCTGCCGGCGGTGGTCAACGAGCTGCTGGCCACCATGCAGCAGGACGACATCGACACCCACGCGCTGGCCGCCAAGATCACGCTGGACCAGGCGCTCACCGCCAAGACGCTGCGGCTGGCCAATTCCTCGTTCTACGGCATGCCGACCAAGGTCACCACCATCCAGCAGGCGGTGTCGGTGCTGGGCTTCCACGCCATCCGCACGCTGGTGACGGCCTGCTCGGTGACGGCCAGCTTCGCGCCCGTGCCCGGCAGCGAGTTCGACTTCCAGGCCTTCTGGCGCCACTCGATCGGCAGCGCCGTGTGCGCGCGCGTGCTGGCGCCGCACGTGCGGGTCAATCCGGACACCGCCTTCACCGCCGGCCTGCTGCACGACCTGGGCACGCTGGTGCTGGCCACCCGCTTCCCGGACGAGTACCGCCGCGTGATCGCCCACCGCCGCCAGCACGACTGCCCGGCCGCGCCGGCCCAGATGGCCGTGTTCGGCATCGACCACGCCAGCGTCGGCAGCGCGCTGGCCAAACACTGGAAATTCCCGGAGGCCATCCAGGCCGCCGTGGCCGACCACCACCACCCCGCCGAGACCGGCCCGGCCACGCTGTCGACCGTGATCTACGCGGCCAACATCCTGGCCCACGCGCTCGACCTGTCGGGCCAGGAGGACGACCAGGTGCCGCCGCTGTCGCTGGCCGCCTGGCAGTCGCTGGGCCTGGGCGAGGCCGCCTGGGCCGCCGTGTTCGCCGAGAGCGAGCAATTGTTCGAAACCATGTGCCAGATGCTGACCCCATGACCGCCGCCTCCTCCACTCCCATCGCCCCCGCAGCGCCGCCGCCCGAGGTGGCCATGCACGACGGCATCGCGCTGTCCGAATTCTTCGACGGCCATCCGGTGGCCACCTTCGCCATCGATACCCGGCACGTGATCACGCACTGGAACCGCGCCTGCGAACACCTGCTGGGCTGGAGCAAGCAGGCCATGATCGGCACCAGCAACCACTGGCAAGCCTTCTATCCCAAACCGCGCCCGGTGCTGGCCGACCTGATCGTGGCCGGCGACGATCGCCTGCTGGAGCTGCACTACCCCGGCAAATACCAGGCCTCGTCGCTGATCCCCGGCGCCTACGAGGCCGAGGACTTCTTCCCCAACATCGGCGCCAGCGGCCACTGGCTGCACTTCACGGCGGCGCCGCTGCGCGACCACCAGGGCCGCATCGTCGGCGCCATCGAAACGCTGCGCGACGTCACCGAGCGGCGCGTGGCCGAGAACGCGCTGCGGCGCGCGCACGACAACCTCGAGCACGTGGTCGAGAAGCGCACCGCCCAGCTGGCCGACATGAACGAGCAGCTGCAGGAGGACATCCGCCAGCGCCACCTGGCCGAGGCCGAACTGCGCCGCAGCAACCTCGAGCTGACCGCGCTGAACGACCAGCTGTCGCGCGCCCAGCAGCAGCTGGTGCAGGCCGACAAGCTCGCCTCGATCGGCCAGTTGGCGGCCGGCGTGGCGCACGAGATCAACAACCCGATCGGCTACATCTTCTCCAACTGCACCACGCTGCAAACCTACCTGGACCAGCTGTTTGAAATGCTGCACGCCTACCAGCAGGCCGAGGCCGAGCTGCCGCCCGCGGCCGCGGCCGCCCTGCGCGCGCGGCGCGCCGAGCTCGACCTCGACTTCCTGCGCGAGGACATCCCCTCGCTGATGGCCGAGTCGCGCGAGGGCATCGTGCGGGTGCGCCACATCGTCCAGGACCTGAAGGACTTCTCGCGGGTGGACGCCAACCAGGACTGGGTGTGGGCCAACCTGCACCGCGGCATCGACTCCACCCTCAACATCGTCGGCAACGAGGTCAAGTACAAGGCCGACGTGGTCAAGGAATACGGCGACATCCCCGACATCCAGTGCCTGCCGCTGCAGATCAACCAGGTGGTGATGAACCTGGTGGTCAACGCCGCCCACGCCATCGGCGAGCAGCGCGGCCGCATCACGGTGCGCACCGGCACCGACGGCGAAGAGGTGTGGATCGACGTGGCCGACAACGGCAGCGGCATCTCGCCGGACACGCTGTCGCGCATCTTCGACCCCTTCTTCACCACCAAGGCGGTCGGCAAGGGCACCGGGCTGGGACTGTCGCTGGCCTACGGCATCGTGCAGAAGCACGGCGGCAACATCGAGGTCGACACCGAGCTGGGCAAGGGCACCCGCTTCCGCGTGCACCTGCCGATCCACCAGCCCGAGGCCGCCGCCGGGGAGGCGCCATGAACGCCGCGCTGGCGCCGGCCGGCGCACCGGCCGCGGCAGCGCCCGCCACGCTGCTGTTCGTGGACGACGAGCCGAACATCCTGTCCTCGCTGCGCCGCCTGTTCCGTCCGGCCGGCTACCGCGTGCTGATCGCCGAGAGCGGCGCGCTGGGGCTGGAGGTGCTGGAGAAGGAACAGGTCGACCTGGTGATCTCCGACATGCGCATGCCGGAGATGAACGGCGCCCAGTTCCTGGCCCAGGTGCGGGCCCGCTGGCCCGACACCATGCGCCTGCTGCTGACCGGCTATTCGGACATCCAGTCGATCCAGGACGCCATCAACTGCGGCGAGATCTACCGCTACATCACCAAGCCGTGGGAAGACGGCGACATGCTGCTGGTGGTGCGCCACGCGTTGGAGCGGCGCCAGCTGGAGCAGGAAAAGCAGCGGCTGGAAGCGCTGACACTGCGCCAGAACGAGGAGCTCAAGGCGCTCAACCAGAGCCTGGAGGCCAAGGTCGAGGCGCGCACGCGCCAGCTCAAGGCCGAGCACGATGCCACCGCCGCCGCCAACAACAAGCTCAAGCGGAACTTCGTCACCACCATCAAGATCTTCTCCAGCATGATCGAGCTGCGCGCGCACAACAAGCCGGGCCACGCGCGCCTGGTGGCCGAGCTGGCGCGCCAGCTGGCGGTGCGGCTGGAGCTGGACACGCGCGAGACGCAGGAGATCTTCATCGCCGCGCTGCTGCACGACATCGGCAAGATCGGCTTCTCCGACGAGCTGCTGCAGACGCCGCTGACCATGCTGCACGGCGAATCGCTGGGCCTGTTCCGCAAGCACCCGCAGCGCGCTGCCGAACTGCTGATGCCGCTGGAGGACCTGCGCGGCAGCGCCGCCATCCTGCGCGGCCAACTGGAGCGCTTCGACGGCAACGGCTTCCCGGACGGCCTGGCCGGCCTGGCGATTCCGCTGGGCGCGCGCATCCTGGCGCTGGCGGCGGACTACTACAACCTGCAACAGGGCGCGATGGTGCAGCGCCATCTGCGGCCGGAGGAAGCCAAGTCGCTGATCCTCGACGCCAGCGGCAAGCGCTACGATCCGAACGTGGTGGCGGCCTTCCGCCAGATCGTCGACGGCGGCGCCGACGCCGGCGCCGGGGTCGAGGTGCTGTCGGGCGAACTGCTGCCGGGCATGACGCTGGCGCGCGACCTGATCAGCCGCGACGGCCTGATGCTGCTGTCGGTCGACCACGTGCTGGACGCGCGCATGATCCAGCAGGTGCAGGACTTCGAGACCAAGAGCGGCGCCCGGCTGGCGATCTGGGTGCGCAATCCCAAGGGGGACGCATGAGCAAGATCCTGCTGGTGGACGACGAGGTCAACGTCCTCAACGCGCTGCAGCGCGCGCTGCTGCAGATGCTGCGCGACGCGCCGCCGCAGATCGAGACCTGCACCGATCCCTACGAGGCGCTCAAGCGCATCTGCTACTGCGATTTCGACCTGGTGATCTGCGACTACCACATGCCGCAGATGACCGGCGGCGAGCTGCTGCAGGCGCTCAAGGACGTGGCGCCGGACACGGTGCGCATCATGCTCAGCGCCTCGACCGAATACAACACCGTGCTCAGCGCGATCAACCAGGCGCAGGCGTTCCGCTTCATGAGCAAGCCGTGGGACGCGACCGAGCTGGAGCAGAATGTGCGGCTGGCGCTGGCCCAGCGCGCCGCGCTGGCGGCGCCTCCACCCACGCCGCAGGAACTGGAGGCGCAGCGGCTGGAGGCCGAGGAGCCCGGCCTGCTGGACGTCAAGCGCGACGACGACGGCGCGGTTATCCTGTAACCGCCTGGGCCGGCTGCACCGGCAGGTGCACCGTGAAGCGCGTGCCCTTGCCCACCACCGAAGCCACCTCGATGCGGCCGCCGTGGCGGTTGACGATGCCGTACGACAGCGACAAACCCAGCCCCGTGCCACTGCCGACCGGCTTGGTCGTGAAGAAGGGCTCGAAGATGCGGTGCAGGTTTTCCGGCGCGATGCCGCAGCCGTTGTCCCCCACCTCGATCCATACCCAGCCGTCGGCCGCGCCGGTGCGGATCGTGATCACGCCGGTCTCGCGCAGCGCGTGGGCGGCGTTGACCAGCAAGTTCATGAACACCTGGTTCAGCTGCGAGGCCAGGCAGGTGACCGGCGGCAGCACGCCGTACTGCTTCTCGACCTTGGCCTTGTACTTGATCTCGTTGCTGACGATGTTGAGCGTGCTGTCCAGGCCGTGGTGCAGGTCGGCCACCTGCCACTCGGTCTCGCCGACGTGCGAAAAATCCTTGAGCGCCTGTACGATGTCCTTGACCCGCTTGAGGCCGTCCATCGATTCGCGCACCAGGTCGGTCACGTCCTCCTTGAGGAATTCCAGGTCGGCCTGCTCGCGCAGCGTGGCCAGCTGGGCCGCCAGCGCCGGGTGCGGCGCGGCGGCCTGCTCGTAGCGCTCGATCACGCCCAGCAAGGTGCCGACGTAGTTCTTCAGCGAGCCCATGTTGGAGTTGACGAAGCCCACCGGGTTGTTGATCTCGTGCGCGATGCCGGCCGCCAGCTGGCCGATCGAGGCCATCTTCTCCGACTGAAGCAGCTGCTCGTGGGCGTTGCGCAGCTCGCCGATCAGCGCTTGTTGCTCGACGCCCTTGGCCTGCAGCGCCTCCTCCATGCGCTTGCGCTCGGTGATGTCGGTAAGCGAGCCGATCACCTCCAGCGGCACACCGTTCTCGTCGCGGATCAGGCGCAGCGTGTCGTGCATCCACAGGTAGCTGCCGTCGCTGATGCGGAAGCGGTACTCGTAGGCGCGCTGGCCCTCGCTGAACACCAGCGCCAGGCTGGAGAAGATGTTGGGCGCGTCGTCGGGATGGATGTGGTCGAACCAGAAGTTGGGGTCGGCCACCATCTGCTCGGGATGGTAGCCCAGCACGTTCAAGGCGTTGTTGCTGACGAAGGTCATCTTGAAGTCGCCGCTGGGCACGGTGCAGTAGATGATGGCCGGCGTGTTGTCGACCAGGTACTGCAGCCGCACCAGGGGCGAAGCCGCCTCGGCCACCGGCGCGGCACGGGGCGCGGCGGTGTCGGAAGAAAAGTCGAATTCCTCGAATTGCATAATGGTAGCCTCGCGACGGCGTCTGTCACGCGCACTTTGCGGTCCATGCGCGGTGTTGTTTGATTATGCCCTAGTTCCCGCGCGGAAGGTGTTCAGTGCGACCAGTGTGGCGTCCACTCGTACGATGGCTCGGGCGGTGGCGGCGGTGGCGGCGGCGACATCCACGCGCGCGGATCGACCCGGTAGTATTTGAGGAATTCGGCGAACAGCTCGGCGTGGTGCTCGGCCATCTGGTAGGGCTTTTCGAAGAAGGTCTCGGTGGCGACGGCGAAGAATTCGGCCGGGTTGGTGGCGCCGTAGTGGTCCATCACGCTGTGCTGGCGGTACATGGCGCTGTGGCGCAGGTGCTGGAAATCGCGCTCCAGCACCTCCGACCATTCGCGGTAGCTGGCCGGGTTGCCGAGGTACGGGGCGCCGTTGGCGCGGCCCGACTCGCTGTCGAGCTGGTGGGCGAATTCGTGCAGCACGATGTTGTGGCCGTCCGTCCAGTCGCCGGCGCCGCGCTGCACGTCGTCCCACGACAGGATCACGCGGCCGTCGTCCCACGATTCGCCCAGCATGCTCTGGTGGCCCGGCGTGACCACCCCGCCCGGCCCGACCTCAGCGCGGCGCGCCACGAAGGCGCTGGGGTAGACCAGGATGGTGTGCAGCGCCGGATAGACCTTGGTGGGACGGTTCAGCAGCAGCAGGCAGGCCTGGCCGGCGATGGTGACGGCCATCTCGTCGGTGACCTCCAGCCCCTCGCAGCCGATGAATTTTTTCTGGTGCAGGAACTGCACGACCAGCCGCTGCAGCTGCTGCCGCAGGCCGGCGTCCATGCGCAGGTAGACCGGGATGTTGCGCTGCAGGACGGCTACCGCCTCGGCCGGCAACGGCTGCGCCAGCACCCGGCGCAAGCGCCAGCGCGGGTAGTAAAAAGGCAGCGCTATCAGCAGCGCCGTCAGGCCTATCCAGGTCAAAGCTTCCATGTGCCGCGCGTCCGTATGATGTATGTCCAGTCAGGGCTAGGTGGGGCGCCTTGCCGACATTTCAATATGCAAACAGCCGGGCGTGACCCGGCTGTCTCATCATACGCCGTGCTGGGCGGTCAGACGGTTTCTTCCTTTTGCATCGACGGTGCCGAGCCGAACAGCGCGGCCACCAGCGGATCGCGCATCACCGGGCCGCGGTTGACGCGGATCGCGTAGTGCGTGTCGTCGGCCAGGATGTGGAAATGGCGGCCGCTGCCGGCCATCGCCTGTTCGCGCAGGCCCGGACGCTCCTTGCGCGGCGGCGCGCCTTCGCGTTTCGGCTGGACGATGGCGGCCAGGAAGGCGCTGACGCGTTCAGGGTCCGGCGTGAGCTGGTAGACGGCCTTGCCCAGGTAGGTGGCGGTGCCCTCGACGTAGCGGGCCAGCTCGATCACGCCGGCTTCGCGCAGGTCGCGGATGTATTTGCGGGCGCCGGACGGCGAGAATTTGAGGAACCAGGCGATTTCGTCGGCCAGCATCTCGTGCAGCTGCAATTCGCCGATCAGCTTTTGCATGTTTTCGATGCGGCGCAGGGTGGCCGAGGTCGAGCGGACACGCTCGATGGAAGCCATCGACAGCGCAGGCTTCCGGTCCAGGGGCGCCGGGGCCGGACGCTCCACCAGCATCAGCTTGGCCGTGGTGGTATGCATTTCCGGCGAGGCTTTCATCTCGTTCTGGACCAGATGTTGAGGTTGTCTAACTGCATGCATGGGATCACTCCTTATAACAATTGCCGAGATTAGTGGCAGCGGATGGCGTGGCGGGCGGCTGGCATCTCGCTACGGTCTCTGCATCTGACTCAAGAATGCCTTTTCGCAGCGCTTTGGTCTGTGCGGCAACGAACATTAGCGAAAATACTGGGCACTTAAGCTGTGACAAGGCGGTTTTATTTAAGTTTCAAGAAGTGTGATGAATTTGATACAGCGCAAGCCTTCGTACGCTAACGCACGGAAGAGCCGCACCAAACTGCTTATTCTCCGGTCGAACAGCGACATTCACTTTGCTGTTGCAGCAGCACACTCATCATTAATCGGGAGCTCATTTTGAATAAAACTAAGAAAATCGCCCTCGCGACCGCAGCGTTATGCGCGTCGTTTTCCGCCCTGGCACAGGATGCGGTCATCAATCCATCGTGGTATGTCCAGCCCAGCCTGAACGCCATGAAGCCCGATTCGGACTTCGGCGTGGACAAGCGCGGCTACGGCGCCGGCCTCAAGTTCGGCAAGGCGCTGAACCAGGACTGGGACCTGCAACTCGGCACCACTTACGCCCGCTCCCGCGAAAACGGCGAGCGCTACCAGCAGAACACGCTGGGCGTGGACGGCTTGTATATGTTCTCGCGTAAATCCTTCCGACCCTTCCTCTTGATCGGCGTCGGCGCCGAGCGCGACAAGGCCAACCTGAACGCCTTCGGCGAACGCAGCAAGACCTCGCCCTACCTGAGCGCCGGCCTGGGCTTCCAGGCCGACATCAGCGACCAGGTCGCCTTCCAGGCCGACATCCGGGACGTGCACGGCTTCATCCGTGGCAGCGAGTTCCCTAACAGCAAGAGCAATAACTACTACGCAACGATCGGCCTGAACATCGCCTTCAACGCGCCGCCGAAAGCCGCGCCGCCGGCGCCGCCTCCACCACCGGTCGCGGCCGAGCCTCCTCCTCCACCGCCGCAACCGGCGCCACCGCCACCGCCGCCACCGGCGAAGTTCGAGAAGGTGACGATGTCGGCCACCGAGCTGTTCGGCTTCGACAGCGCCAAGCTGGGCCCTAACCAGCCCAAGCTGGACGACATCGCCAACGTGCTCAACACCAATCCCGGCATCGACAACGTGGTCATCTCCGGCTACGCGGACCGCCTGGGCAGCGACAAGTACAACATCAAGCTGTCCGAACGCCGCGCCAACGCGGTCAAGGACTACCTGGTCGGCAAAGGCGTGGCCGCCAACCGCCTGAGCGCAGTCGGCAAGGGCAAGGCCAATCCGGTCGTCACTTGCAACAACAAGAAGCGCGCGGACCTGATCAAGTGCCTGGAACCGAACCGCCGCGTCGAGGTCGAACAGATCACCGTCGAACGGCGCGTGCAATAAGCTGAAAGACCACCCCGCTCCGGCGGGGTTTTTTTCTCATGAAACGCAACCTGGGCTCGGTGCTGAAATGCACCGTCACCGAATGGCTGGAACACCGCGCCAGCAGCAAGGGCGCGGCGCTGGCGTTCTACACGCTGTTCTCGATGGCGCCCATCCTGGTGCTGGTGCTGGCCATCGCCGGCTGGTTCTACGGGCCGCAGGCGGCGCGCGGCCAGCTGTTCGAGGAGCTGCGCGGCCTGGTCGGCGCGCAGGGGGCGGAGGCGGTGCAGCTGGTGCTGGCCGGCGCCCGCAACAAGGAGGAAGGCCGCCTCGCCACCCTGGCGGCCGGCGCGCTGCTGCTGTTTGGCGCGACCAGCGTGTTTGCCGAGCTCAAGGCCAGCCTGGACGATATCTGGCAGGTGCCGCCGCTGGTCCACGGCACCGTCTGGGATGTGATCCGCACCCGCCTGCTCTCCTTCGGCATGATCCTGGTGCTGGCCTTTTTGCTGATGGTGTCGCTGGTGGTCAGCGCCGCGCTGACCGTGCTGGAAAACCTGTGGGACGCCTACTGGCGCGACGCCGGCCGGGTGCTCACGGGCGTCAACTTCATCATCAGCTACCTCGTCATCGCCGCCTTGTTCGGCGTGATCTTCAAGCTGCTGCCGCGCGTGCGGCTGTCCTGGCATGACGTGACGATAGGCGCGCTGGGCACGGCCGCGTTGTTCACGCTGGGGAAATACCTGATCGGCGCCTACATCGGCAACAGCGGCGTCACCAGCAGCTTCGGCGCCGCCGGATCGATGATCGCGCTGCTGCTGTGGGTGTACTACTCGGCGCAGATCTTCTTCCTCGGCGCCGAGTTCGCGCGCCAGTACGCGCTGCAACTGGGCAGCCTGCGCAAGCAGCAAGCGATCAAATAAGCGATCAGATCGGTCGGCGCAGGTAGGCGCGCGGCGTGGCCACCGGCAGGTCGGCCACCGGCAGCGACGCCGCCAGCGCCTGCTGGTCCGCCTCGCGCACCTTGGCGTCCGGCGCCAGCACGCGCTCGATCACTTGCGGATTGATGCCTATGCCCTGCAGGAACTGCACCGCGCTGGCCGTGCCGATGTCGCGCTGCACTTCCAGCGCGTGGCGCACGATGAATTCCAATGAGTGCCAACCCACGGTATCTGACGTTTCCGGCCGCCGGCGGCGGTCATGTTCTGGACTCATGGCTTGCTCCTCAAAGTGTGTGTGTACTTCTGCTTATGTTAGCCGTCTGCCGGATAGAAACAAGTCCCATCCGCAGCCTAATCGCCCAGCAATTCCGCCACCACTTCCATGCCCTCGACGCGCTCGGCCACCACCTTGACGATGACGATCAGCGGCACGCCCAGCAGCAGGCCGGACACGCCCCACAACCAGCCCCAGAACAGCAGGCTGACAAACACCGCCGCCGCGTTCATGCGGGCGAAGCGCCCGGTCATCCAGGTCGCCACCAGCGTGCCGACCAGGGTGGCGATCGCCAGCGAGGCGCCCATCACCAGCAGGCTGGTCTGCAGCGACTCGAACTGCAGGAAGGCCGCCGCGCCGGTGGCCAGCATGATCAGCAAGGGACCGAAATACGGCATCACGTGCAGCAGCCCGGCCACGATGGCCCAGGCGCCGGCGTTCTCCAGGCCGATCCAGCGCAGCGCGATCCACATCAGCAGCGCCAGCAGGCCGTTGGTCACCAACAGCATCAGCATGTATTTCTGGATCGACGAGTTGATGTCCTCCAGGATGTGCACGGTGATCTTCTTCTTGCTCAACGACGGCCCGGTCAGCTTGACCAGCTTGCGCTTGAAGGTGTCGCCCGACAGCAGCAGGAAGAACACCAGGAAGATCACCATGGTCGCCTGGCTGAGAAAGCCCATCACGCCCATCGAACCGGCCCACAGCCAGTCCATCACCGGCAGCGAGCCGCTGTCCGGCGGCGGCGCGGCCTTGCGCGCGGCGCGCCGTTCCTGCGCGCCGGCGGTCGCCTGCTGCAGCTCGGTGGCCACCGCCTGGATGCGCTGCAGCGTGCTGGGGCCGCCGTGCAGGCGCTCCGCCATCAGCCGCGACAGCTTGTGGCTGACGGTTGGCAGTTCCTCGACGATGGCTTCGAACTCGCCCTGCACCTTGTCGATCACGACAAAGGCGCCGCCCAGGATGGCGGCGGTGATCAGCGTGGCGCCGAGCGCGCGCGGAATGCGCAGGCGCTCCAGCCAGCACACGATGGGACTGAGCATGTAGGTGATCAGGATGCCGAGCAGCAGCGGCACCAGAAAATTGCGCGACCATTGCAGCGCGTAGACAAACGCCACGGTCGCAATGACGCCGAGCGCCAGGCCGCGCGCGTTGACGTGCAGCGGAATGCGCTGAAGTTCACCATCTTCGGCCGCCGGTTCGATGCGGGGCAGTCCGGGCGGCAGGTTCATGATGGCTCGCAAAAAAAACCGGCGCGGCAGGACCGCGCCGGCAGGGCTGGCTTACTTGACGCGGATGTCGTTCTTCACGGCGGTCACGCCCTTGATGCTGCGTGCCACTTCGCCGGCCTTGGTGATGTCTTCAGGCTGGGCCACGAAGCCGCTCAGCTGCACCGTGCCTTTGAAAGTCTCGACATTGATCTCGGTGGATTTCAGGCTGGGCTCGTTGAAGATGCCGGCCTTGACCTTGGTGGTGATAACGGAATCGTCGACATATTCGCCCGTGCCTTCCTTGGTCGAGGTCGACGCGCAGCCGGCCGTGGCCAGCAACGATACGGTGAACAGGGCAGTGGCGATTTTATGTGCGATTTTCATGGCATTCTCCTTGATTGGTAAACAGCGGTTTGTCAGCCAGCAGGTCACGATGCCCGCTACCGATGCAGCCGTTTTACGCCCCTTCCCCGCTCACCTCTGTTCGCTAACGTACACAACGCAAACATCGCCGGACTGGGTGCGCGAGCGCACAGACCCCAACCCGGCCGCTGACTATTCTGGAACCACACTTTTTCGGGAGTACAACATGAACCACTCGATCCTACTTGCCACCGCGCTCATCGCCGGCAGCGCCGCGCTGGGCGGTTGCGCCAGCTCCGGCCAGCCGCAGCAGACCACCTACGTCAACCCGTCCGACACCGCCGCCGCGTACGGCACCATCGATTCGATCCAGGTCGTGCAGGCCAAGTCCGGCACCAGCGGCGCCGGCGCCGTCACGGGCGGCCTGGTCGGCGCCTTGCTGGGCAACCAGGTCGGCTCGGGCAGCGGCCGCACCGCCGCCACCGTGGCCGGCGCGGTCGGCGGCGCGGTGGTCGGCAACAAGGTGGAGGAAAACCGCAACCAGCCACGCGAGCAGTACCAGATCAGCGTGCGCATGGATAACGGCGACTACCGCATCGTCAACCAGGACAGCGTCTACGACCTGCGCGCGGGCGACCGCGTGCGTCTGGTCGACGGCCGCTTGTACCGCTATTAACCCTGACGTTTACACGAGGAGCGCGACATGGGAACCATCATTCTGATCATTCTGGTCTTGGCATTAATCGGCGCCCTGCCCACCTGGCCGCACAGCCGCAACTGGGGCTATGCGCCCAGCGGCATCACCGGCATCGTGGTGGTCATCCTGCTGATCATGCTGCTCACCGGCAGGCTGTAACGACACAGGAGGACATCATGGCTCACTTCAAGCAAGTCATCATCGGCGCGGCGCTGGCCGGCGCCGCGCTGGCCGCGCAAGCGGCCAGCAACACCACGCCGCCGCAGAACGCCCAGCTGCAAAAGTCGGAAATCGCCAAGGGCGATCCGGCGCGCTGGTACCAGGACGACACCAGCCCGGCCGCGCAATTGCGCACGCTGCGCAAGGAGATCGGCGCCGCGCTGGCCGAGGCCAACCTGGCCTGCAAACAGGGGCCGGCCGCCGAACGCCGCAGCTGCCTGCAGGACGCCCAGGCGACCTACCGGCAGGACATGGCCAAGGCCGAGCAGATCCGCGAGGAAAACCACCAGCACTAGCAGTGCCGCCAGCTAGGCCGCCCGCTCCTGGCCGTGCACCGGCTGCCGCAACGGCGGCAGCTCGTGCACGACCAGTGGCGTGTCTTCCGTCACAAAGCTCAGCCAGCCCGCCGCCGTGATGGCGCGCAGCGCGTCCTGGTAGCCCTGGTCCCAGCGCCATTCGATCGAGCCCTTGGAGAAGTTGATGTCCTTGGCCGGCATGCTCCAGTCGCGCCCGGAATACGCCAGCCGCACCACATGCAGCGTGCTGTCGCCGCCCAGCCCGGCCAATTCCTCCTTGCCCTGCGCCGACTGGGCCCGCTCCGGCAATTCCGCGTACAGCTCGCGCAATTTCTGCTTGAGCTTGTGCGTGGCGACGTAATCCTGCAGGTGGCGCTTGGAGCGCGAGGCGAAGGTCACATCCTTCTGCCGCGTCTGCACCTGGTCCAAGGTGGCCGGCTCGGGGCCGTCGGCGCTCCACAGGTCCACCATGAAGCACAGCGTGTCGACATGCTCGTTATCGTCCAGCACGGTTTCCAGCGGCGTGTTGGAATACAGGCCGCCGTCCCAGTACAGGTCGCCGTCGATGCGCACCGGCGGGAAGCCCGGCGGCAGCGCGCCGCTGGCGCGGATGTGATCGGCGTGCAGCGTCAGCTCGCGGTTGTCGAAGCGGCGCAAGGTACCGCAGGTGACCTTGAGCGCGTTGACCGTCAGCCGCATGCCGCCCGGCGCGTTCAGGTAATCGAAATCGATCAGGCGCTCGAGCGTCTCGCCCAGCTCGGCGGTATCGTAGAAGCTGGCCTGCTCGGGATCGACCGGGGTCCCCGTCGGGAACAGGCTCATGAAGCGCGGCCGGAAGAAGCCCGGCACGCCGCGCAGCAGGGTGTCCCAGGTCTGCAGCATCACGTTGGAGCGCCGCTGCGCGTCCGGCACGCGGGCCATGTCGTAGCTGTCGCGGTGGGCCACGCCGTCCCAGAATTCCTTGAGCCGGGCCAGCCGCGTCTCGTGCGGATTGCCGGCCAGGATGGCGGCGTTGATCGCGCCGATCGAGGTGCCGACGATCCAGTCCGGCGCCAGGCCGTGCTCGTGCATCGCCTGGAACACCCCGGCCTGGTAAGCGCCCAGCGCGCCGCCGCCCTGCAACACCAGGACCACGCGCAAGCGCTCGGGATTGAGTTCGTGTATCGCCTTGCTCATCTGCTGACTCCAATGAAAAAACGCCGCGGCTGCGGCGTTCGGGTTTATTCCTGGTCATCCTGCGGCGCCGGCTGGCGTCGCATCAGCCAGGCCAGGCCGAGGCCGGCGGCCAGCGCCACGCCCATGGCGGGCTTGACCAGGCGCTTGCGGGCGATGTACGAGCCCACCGTCAACGCATACGGCAACAGCGCCTTGAAGTTCACGCTCTTCAGGCCACCCGGCTGCAACAGGCCGCCGAGGCGGGCCTGGGCCATGCCGATGGCCTGGTCGACGGCGCCATGCAGCAAGGCGTCCGGCTGCAGCGCGTTGCCCACCAGCGCCTTGGCGTGCACCACCTTGATACGGAACAGCTCACCCTCGCGGATCAGGCGCTGCTTGTCCGCATCGATGGCGGCGCGTTCAGCTTCTTTGCTCATCTGCTCTCCCGGTTACAACAGCATGTCGCGGTCGGACTTGAGTTCGGCCATGGTGGCCGGCATCGACAGTTTGCCGCTGCGTATCATGCCGCGCGCGTACACGATCAGGCCGATCGCGATCAGCAGGAACACGCCGGTGACGATGGGCAGGATCTTCCAGCCGATGCTGTCCCACGCCACGTAGACGATGGTCACCGTGCCGCAGGCCAGCGCGAAGCAGCACGCCACCACCGCCAGCGCGAACACCAGCACCAGCTGCAGCAGGTGATTGCGCGCCTGCGACAGTTCCAGCGCGGCCAGCTCCAGCCGGGTCAGGACCAGGCCGATGCTGTTGCGGGCGATGTTGCCCAGCGAAGCGATCAGGCCCGGCGGGCGGTTCATCTCATCGGACACGATGGCTTACTTGCGGCCGATGATCACGCCGATCAGCAGGCCCACGCCGGCCGCCGCGGCGATCGAGCGCCATGGGTTTTCCTTGACGTAGACGTCGGCCTGCTTGGCCATCTCCTTGCTGGCGGCGACCGCGCTTTGCTGGGCTTCGTGGGCCTTGGCCAGTGCCGTGTCGAGCGCGCGCATGCCGCGGCCGCGCAGTTCCTCGGCCTTTTCGCCGGTCAGCGCGGTGGCGGCGGTGAACAATGCTTGCGCATCCTTGACCAGAGTTTTCACGTCGTTGTTCACGGTACTGATGTTTTGTTCCAGCATGATGGAGCTCCTGTTATGGTTGTGTGAAGTGAAAACTGTACAGCAAACTGCAAAATCAGCATTATCCCAGCAAATCGCGCATATCGTCGGCGTGTTCCTCTTCCACCGCCATGATCTTGATCAATAAATGGCGTGTGGTCGGATCGCTGGCGCCGATCTGCTCGATCATCTGCCGGTACGACTCGATGGCGACGCGCTCGGCGATCAGGTTGGCCTTGATCATCGCCTGCACGTCGTCAGATGCATCATACTCGGCATGGCTACGTGCGAGCAACGTTGCTGGATTGAAATCAGGCTGGCCGTTCAGCTGGATGATGCGTTCGGCCAGCCAGTTGGCGTGTTCCTGCTCCTGGGTGGCGTGCTCCAGGAACTCGGCCTTGATCGGGCCGTTGTCGCGCCCGGTGACCGTGTAGTAGTGCCGCTGGTAGCGCAGCACGCACACCAGCTCGGTGGCCAGCGCGTCGTTGAGCATCTTGATGACGGCCTGGCGGTCGCCCTGGTAGCCAGCCGTGACCGGGCCGTCCTGCAGGTTGCGCGCGGCGGCGCGGATGGCTTCCTTGTCGATGCCGGTGGGGGTGGATTCAGCCATGATATGCATCCTTCAAAGTTAGTGGCGGTTGGCGATCGGCGCGCCGTTCTGCGACAGCACGATCTCGACGCGGCGGTTCAGCTGGCGGCTGCCGGCATCGGCGTTGCTGGCGACCGGGAAGGCCTCGCCGTAGCCGCGCGTGGCGATCTTGTCGCTCTTGACGCCCAGCCCGATCAGCGCGTTGCGCACCGACTCGGCGCGGCGCTGCGACAGCTGCAGGTTGTGGTCGGCGCTGCCGGTGCTGTCGGTGAAGCCCTCGATCAGCACCGCGCTTTGCGGTTCCTGCAGCAGCACGTCGGCCATCTTCTGCACGGTGCGCATGCCCTCCGCGCTCAGCTCGGCGCGGTCGACGTTGAACAGCACGTCGTTGAGCGTGATGACGATGCCGCGGTCGGTCTGCTTGGCCTGCAGGTCGGCCAGCTCCTGCTGCAGCGCGGCGTTGCGGGCCGCCTCGCTGCGCGCGCTGTTGGCGGCGGCGTCGGCCTGGGCGCGCGCCGCGTCGGCGTCGGCCTTGGCCTGGTTGGCCTGCGACTTGGCCTGGTTGGCCTCGGCGGTGCGCTGCTCCAGGCGGATCTCGTCGCGCTGGCGGCCGGCGTTGGCCACCTCGCTCTCGGCCTGTTTCTGCTTGGCCACTTCCTGCGCGGTGGCGATCTTCTGCTTGGCGATATAGGCCAGCTTGTCGATCTCGCTCAGGCTTTCCTTCCGCGCGGCGGCGGCGTTGGCGCTGTCCAGCGCGTCGGACGCGGCCTTGAACTCCAGCGGCGCGTTGGCCGCCACCGACGGCGTGCTTTGCGCGGCCATGAAGTCGGCGCGGGTCTGGTCGAGCAGGCTGGTGGTGGTGGGCGTGGTGCTGCAGGCCGCCATCACGGCCAGCGCGAGCGCGGCCGGGACAAGGCGCAGGGTTTTCAGGCTCCGGGTTTTCATGATGGGGCTCCTTTATTGTTGGCTGGTGGCGTTGGTGCGGTTGAGCTCTTCACGCAGCGCGCGGATGCTCTGCTGCAGCTCGTCCGCCGCCATGGTGGCCTTGGTCGAGCCGGCTTTGCTCTGCGCCAGCTGGGCGTCGGCCGAGGCCTGGTTGGCCAGGTCCTGCGCGGTGCGGTAATCCTTGGCCGCCAGCGCCTGGTTGGCGCGCATCAGCTTCTCGCGCGCGGATTGCATCTCGGCCGGCGCCAGGTCGGCCGCGCCGGCGCTGGTGGCGTTGGCGACCGCCTCGCGCGAGACGGCGACATCGGCCACGGCGGGGGTCTTCTCGCTGGCGCAGGCGGCCAGGCCCAGCAGGGCGACAAGCGCGCACATGCTGGCGTAACGATGATGAATGGTCGTCATTATTCTTCTCCTTAAAAATTCAGATCGCAGGTTGACGTTATAGGCCCATGGCGCGGCAGCTTCAGTACGGTGCCGCACATTCCGCGCCCGGCACTGGCTAGTAAAATGGCGACACTCCTATAAGAAAAAGGCCAACCATGCCCTCCTCCCCTTCCCGCCGCACCCGTATCGCGCTGGCCGTCGCCGGCGTGGTGGTCGCCGTGCCGGCCATCGCCGTGATCGTCCTGCTCAACTACGACTGGAACCGCGCCCGCCCCTGGCTCAACGACAAGGTCAGCGAAGCCATCGACCGCCCGTTCGCCATCCGCGGCAACTTGTCGCTGACCTGGGAACGCCAGGGCCGAAGCGACGCCGACCGCACCTGGAGCGACTACCTGCCGCTGCCGCACCTGGTGGCGCGCGACGTGCATGTCGGCAACCCGTCCGGCTGGGCCGCGCCGGCCGAGATGGCCAGCGTCGGCCAGTTCTCGTTCTCGATCGACCTGCTGCCGCTGCTGGAGCACCGCCTGTCGATCCCGGTGCTGCGCTTCGACACGCCGGTGGTGTGGCTGCAGCGCAAGCCGGACGGCGCCAACAACTGGACCTTCAAGCCGGCCAACAAGCCGTCGCCGTGGAAGCTGGACCTGCAGCGCGTGGTGCTCGACAAGGGCACCGTGCACTACAGCGACGCGCTGACGCGGGTGGACGCGGTGGCCGACATCGACACCCTCAACGCCGACCCGAACTACGGCGTGGCGTGGACCCTGCGCGGCAAGTGGAACAAGCAGGACGTCACCGGCGGCGGCAAGGCCGGCGCGGTGCTGTCGCTGCAACAGCAATCGACGCCCTACCCGCTGGCGGCCAACATCAACGTCGGCGGCAACAGCATCGCCGTGACCGGCACGCTGACCCGGCCGTCCGCGCTGACCGCGCTCGACCTGCGCCTCAAGCTGTCCGGCCCCAGCATGGCGCGGCTGTACGCGCTGACCGGCGTGCTGCTGCCGGAAACCCCGGCCTACACCACCGAGGGCCACCTGACCGGCCACCTGGGCGAGCGCGAGAACCGCTGGATCTACGACCAGTTCACCGGCCGCGTCGGCCATTCCGACATCGCCGGCAAGCTCGAATACCGCTACGGCCAGTCGCTGCCGCGGCCGCTGCTGACCGGCGCGGTGCAGTCGAAGCTGCTGCAGTTCTCCGACCTGGGCCCGCTGATCGGCGCCGACTCCAACGCCAGCAAGCAGGCGCGCGGCGTGGCGCCGGTGCAGCCGGGCGACCGCGTGCTGCCGGTCGAGCCGTTCAAGACCGAGCGCTGGACCGCGCTGGACGCCGACGTCAACTTCAAGGCGCTGCGCATCACGCGCGACAAGGACCTGCCGATCGCCAACCTCGACACGGTGATCGACATGAAGGACGGCGTGCTGTCGCTCAAGCCGCTGGACTTCGACATCGCTGGCGGCCGCTTCACGTCCAAGGTCAAGCTGGACGGCAGCGGCAAGGTCAACCGCGACGCCATCCGCGCCGAGCTGAGCGCCGCCGCGCGCCACCTCAAGCTGCGCCAGCTGTTCCCGCGCATCGAGGAGATGCAGGCCACGGTGGGCGAGGTCAACGCCGACATCTCGCTGTCGGCCACCGGCAACTCGGTGGCCGGCCTGCTGGGCACGTCCAACGGCGAACTGAAGGGCGTGATCAACGAGGGCAGCGTCAGCAAGCTGCTGCTGGAGGAGATGGGCCTGAACATCGGCAACGTGGTGTTGACCAAGCTGATCGGCGACAAGCAGGTCAAGCTCAACTGCATGGTGACGGACTTCGGCGTCAACAACGGCCTGATGCGCTCGCGGCTGTTCGTGGTCGACACCTCGGACGCCAAGATCGACGTGGCCGGCACCGTCAACCTCGACAACGAGAAGATGGACCTGACGCTGCGGCCCGACGCCAAGGGCGTGCGGGTGATCTCGCTGCGGGCGCCGATTTATGTGCGCGGCACCTTCAAGGAGCCGGCCGTCAGCGTCGACAAGGGCGTGCTGGCCCTCCGGGCGGGCGGCGCGCTGGCCCTGGCGGCGGTGGCGCCGGTGGCGGCCATCCTGCCGCTGATCAACGCCGGTCCCGGCGAGACCACCGGCTGCGCCACGCTGCTGGCGCAACAGGGCGGCAAACCGGTGGCGCCGCCGCCCGGCAAGTCGCCGGAAAAAACGTCCCGGCGCTAGGGCGATTCTATGTGTGCTGCCGAACGGAGCGAGCCATGATTCTTGCGTACGCTTTCGGTATTGGTGCAAGCCACTACTGTCGCGCCTCAATCAGCAAGGAGAAAATCATGAATACCAAACGCATCGTATCGAGCGCCGCCATTGTGGCGGCCACGCTGGGCCTGAGCGCTTGCGCAGGCATGTCCAACCAGGACCGTAACACCGCGGTCGGCGCCGGCGTGGGCGCCGTGGCCGGCTCGGTGCTGACCGGCGGCAGCGCGGTCGGCACCGTGGGCGGCGCAGCCGTCGGCGGCGTGATCGGCAACCAGGTCAGCAAGCCACCGCGTTAAGTCTCAGAGAAACACCTTGGCCATGCCCATGGCCCCCTTGTCCTTGACCAGCTCATAGCAGCGGCAGGACGCCGCCTCCAGCCCGGCGGAATCGAGGATCTCGATATTGCCGCGGCTGTAGGTGATCAATTTCTGCTGTTGCAGCGCACTGGCCGCCTTGGTCACGCCCACCCGCCGCACGCCCAGCGCATGCGCCAGGAACTCGTGGGTCAGATGGAACTTCTCCGATTGCAGACGGTCGCGCGTGATCAGCAGGGTGCGCGCCAGGCGCGCCTCCAGCACGTGGAAGCGGCTGCACACGGCGATCTGGATCGCCTGCGCCAGCAGGATGTCGGTATAGCGGTACAGCAGCCGCTGCAGCGCCTCGTTGCGCTTGAACTCGGCGCGGAAGTCGGCCACCTCGATGCGGCTGGCGCGGCCGGCGCGCTGCACCACCGCGCGCACCAGCGCCAGCTCGTGGCCCAGCGCCACCGACGCGCCGATCATGCCCTCCTGCCCCACCGATCCCACCTCCAGCGTCATGCGGCCCTCGGCCACCGCCAGCAGCGAGATCAGACTGTCGACCGGAAAGTACACATGGCGGATCGCCTGGCCCGGCTCGTACAGCACCTGGCCGACGTCCACCCGCACCGTGTCGCACAGCGCCAGCAGCTTGCCCTGGTCGTCGTCGGCCAGGGTGGACAACAAGCGGTTCAACGCCGGCCGGGCCGGCGCCCGGTCGTCGTCGGAAAGATAGGAAGGATGGGTATGCATGGGGTCAGCGTAATGGCTGCGATTTCCCGTGTATGTACGGTGACGCACGGAAGCAGACCTAGTCTTCAGGGAAAATCCGGCGTGCAGTGCATTACCCTAAACATCAATAACAGGACACATCATGGACACCCCAACCAACAAGCCCAAGCTCCACCCACTCATGGTCATCGCAGCCGTCGCGGTGGTGCTGTTCTGCGGCGTCGGCAGCGCCGCCATCATGGGCTGGCTGCCGACCTCCAGCGCCACCGTGCCTGGCGCCGCGCCGATGCCGGGCCAGCTGTCGTCGGTGCCGCCGCAAGAGCAGCAAGCCGCGCAACAGCCAGCCGGCTACGCCAGCAACGCCGCGCCCGCGCCGTACCCGACGCAACAGCAGGAGCAGCCACGACAGCAGGAACAAGCAGCGCCACAGGAACGCGTGGCGCAACAGGGACCAGCCGTCTGCAACAGCTGCGGCGTGGTGGAATCGGTGCGCTCGATCGAGCACCGAGGCCAGGGTAGCGGCGTGGGCGCGGCCGGCGGCGCCATCCTGGGCGGCCTGCTGGGCAACCAGATCGGCAGCGGCCACGGCCGTCAACTGGCCACGGTGGCCGGCGCGGTCGGCGGCGCGGTGGCCGGCAACCAGGTCGAAGGCAATATGAAAACCACGCACAGCTGGGAAATCGTGGTGCGCATGGACAATGGCAAGAAACGCGTGCTGCACCAATCGGCACAACCGCAATGGCGCTCCGGCGACCAGGTGAAGATCGTCAACGGCCAGCTGCGCTCCCTCTAAGGTCCCTTCCACCCCCACCGCGAAAGGACCATCATGGCGGAGCTAGACCCCTCACCCCTGTCCCTTGCCACCCATGGTTCCTCGCACTTCGTCCGGTTCTACAAGGATGACAGCCTGCTGCTCGACGAGGTCGCCCCTTTCGTCCACCAGGCCCTCGCCGCCGGCGGCGCCAGCATCGTCATCGCCACCGCCGAGCATCTGGCGGCGCTGCGGCGGCGCCTGGCCCGCCTGCAAGCCGAGCCGGGCGGCAGCGATCCCGGCGCCCGGCTGGTGACGCGCGACGCCGACCAGACGCTGTCCTCCTTCATGCTGGACGACTGGCCCGACGCCACGCTGTTCGACGCCACGGTCGGCCAACTGGTGCGCGAGCTCGAGGTCGGCTCGGCGACCATCCACGCGTTCGGCGAAATGGTCGCCCTGCTGTGCGAGCGCGGCAACTACAGCGCCGCCGTCCGGCTGGAGGAGCTGTGGAACGAGCTGGCGCGGCGCAACCGCTTCACGCTGTTCTGCGCCTATCCGTGGAGCCAGTTTCCCAACGCCGCCATGGCGGAAACCTTCCGCCACGTCTGCGCGCTGCATGACCACGCGGCCCATTGCGCGGCCGAAGTGCCGCCATCCCACAATCCGGAGCAACGCCTGCTGGAACTGGAGCAGCAGGCGCTGTCGCTCAGCGCCGAGATCGCGCGCCGCCGCGCCGCCGAAAGCGCGCTGGCGCAGCGCGAACGCGAGCTGGCCGACTTCGTTGAAAACGCCGCCGAGAGTATCCACCAGGTCGGCGCCGACGGCACCATCCTCTGGGCCAACCAGGCGGAGCTGCGCCTGCTCGGCTACCGCTGGGAGGAATATGTCGGCCACCACATCGCCGACTTCCACGTCGACGCCCCCGTCATCGCGGACATCCTGGCCCGGCTCAAGGCCGGCGACACCGTGCGCGACATGCCGGCCCGGCTGCGCTGCAAGGACGGCGGCATCAAGCACGTCCTGATCAGTTCGAACGGCCATTTCGAGGACGGCACGCTGCGCTACACCCGCTGCTTCACGCGCGACGCGACCGAGCGCCACCAGCGTGACGAGGCGCAGGCCCAGCGCGAGGCGTTGATGGCCGAGCTGGCCGCCAGCAGCCGCGCCAAGGACGAGTTCCTCGCCATGCTGGGCCACGAGCTGCGCAATCCGCTGTCGCCGATCCTGACCGCGCTGGAGGTGATCCGCCGCCAGGGCGGCCACAGCGTCGCGCATGACATCATCGGCCGCCAGCTCACGCACCTGATCCGCCTGGTGGACGACCTGCTCGACGTCTCGCGCGTCAACACCGGCAGCATCGTGCTCAAGACGGAAGCGCTGGACCTGGCGCAGATCATCGACAAGGCGGTGGAAATGGTCGCGCCCCTGCTGGACAACCGCCAGCACCGTTTCAGCGTCGACGTGCAGGGGCCGCTGCCGGTGCGCGGCGATCATGTGCGCCTGGTGCAGATCATCGCCAACCTGCTGACCAACGCGGCGCGCTACACGCCGCCCGGCGGCGACATCCGCCTGGCCGCCAGCGGCGATCGCGAGCACGTCTACGTCAGCGTGGTGGACAACGGCATCGGCATCGCAGCCGACGCCCTGCCCCATGTGTTCGACCTGTTCTACCAGGACCGCCGCACCAACACCGACCGCTCCGCCGGCGGGCTGGGCGTCGGCCTGGCGCTGGTGAACAACCTGGTGGGCCTGCATGGCGGCGGCATCGAGGCGCGCAGCGCCGGCCCCGGCCAGGGCAGCGAGTTCCGCGTGCGCCTGCCGCGCCTGACGCAGGCGGCCGACGCCGCGCCGGGCGGCGACACGGCGCAGCCCGCCAGCAGCGTGGCGCAGCGCAAGCGCATCCTGCTGGTGGACGACAACCTCGACGCCGTCAGCCTGATGGCCAATTTGCTGGAGCTGCACGGGCATGACGTCCAGGTGTTCAACGAACCGCTGGCCGCGCTTGCCCATCTCGACCGCTTTCTGCCCCAGATCGCCGTGCTCGACATCGGGCTGCCGACGATGAGCGGCTACGCGCTGGCCGGCCACATCCGCCAGCGGCTAAACGGCCGTCCCTGCCGCCTGTTCGCGCTCACCGGCTACGGCCAGGCGATCGACCGCGAGCGCGCCGCCCCGGCCGGCTTCGAGCAGCACCTGGTCAAGCCGGTGCGCGTCGAGCACCTCCTCGGCCTGATCGCGGCCGACGCGCCACAGGCAATCGCCGATTCGAGGTCATCTTAGTACGCCAGCGTACAGAATGCCGCCCACAGTTGCCGCACAATGGGGACACACAAAACGAAACGAAGTTTAACAACCCCGAGGAGAATCACATGCTTTACACCATTGCTGTCGTTCTGCTTATCCTGTGGCTGCTGGGCCTGGTCACTTCCTACACCATCGGCGGCTTCATCCACATCCTGCTGGTGGTCGCCATCATCATGGTGCTGCTGCGCCTGATCAGCGGACGCGGCGTCTAGCCCGTACCGCCCCGCATGCGGCGCTCCACTTGACGGTGGCGCGCCGTTTTCATTTGTACGGCGGCGTTTTGGTTTATGCTGTCGCTACCTTATTCCCGGGAGCTCACATGAAGCGACTGATACTTTCCCTGGCCGTGCTGGCCGCCGCGCCGGCGTCCGCCCAGACCATCAAGCCCGGCCTGTGGGAGCTGCACAACAAGGTCAAGACCGGCAATGCCCAGGCCGACCAGGCGATGGGCATGGCGCTCAAGCAGCTGGCCAACATGCCGCCCGAGCAGCGCGCGCAGATGGAGGCGATGATGAAGCAGAACGGCGTCTCCATGCCCAAGTCCGGCGGCGACGGCGCCATGGTGCTGACCGCCTGCGTCACGCCCGAAATGGCGGCGAAGAAGGAACTGCCGATGAATCAACAAGGCAAGTGCAGCTCGAAAAGCGAGCCGGTGGCGGGCGGCCTGAACATCTCGTTCAGCTGCACCGACCCGGCCTCCAGCGGCCAGGGCACGCTGCGCTTCAACGGCGACAGCGCCTATGTGATGGACATGCACGTCACCAGCGAGGCCGGCGGCACGCCGCAGAACGTGCAGGTGGAATCGACCGGACGCTGGCTGAGCGCCAGCTGCCCGGCCAAGCCCAACTGATCACTCGGTGTCGGAAAACGCCATGTAGCGCTGGAAGGCCAGCGTGGCGATCGGACCGACCGGCAAGGTGCGCGCCTCGTAGCGGATGCACGGCGTGACCTTGCCGTAATTGCCGGTGTTGAAGATCTCGACCGCCGTCTCCAGCTCCTCAGGACGCACCGAACGCTCCTCGACCACGATGCCCTCCTTGGCCAGCAAGGCGATCACGCGCGCGCGGGTGATGCCGGACAAGAAGGTGCCATTGGCCACCGGCGTCACCACCTTGCCTTCGGGCGTGACCAGGAACAGGTTGGCCGATGCGAACTCGGCCACGTTGCCGGCGTTGTCGCACACCACCGCGTTGTCGAAGCCGCGCTGCTGCGCCTCGCGGATCGCCTTGCTGGTGTTGGCGTACAGCGCGGAGGCCTTGGCGTCGGTTGGCGCCATCGACGGGTCGGGACGGCGCAGCGCCGTCAGGCAGGCGGAGAAGCCGGTGAACGGCGGCATCGGCGCATCGAACAAGGTCAGCGCGAAGGCGCTCTTCTCCGGCACCGGCACCAGCAGGCCGTCGGTGCCGAACACCAGCGGACGCACGTACAGCTCGGCATCAGGCGGGAACTTGGCCACGCCCTCGCGCACCAGCTTTTCCATCTCGTCCACCGACAGCGGGCACACCAGGCCGAGCCGCTCGGACGAGGTGATCACGCGCTGCAGGTGCAGGCGCAGGTCCGGCATGTGGCCGCGGATCGAGCGCGCGCCGTCGAACACGGACGATCCCAGCCAGACGCTGTGGTCCATCGCGCCAAACAAAGGGGTGTTGCCTTCGGACCAGCCGCCGTTGAAGTAAGTCAGATACATGCTTGTTCCTGATGAGTGCTAAAAAGAGCAATTTAGCACGGATCAGAAAGCGTGGCGCAGCCCGATGTTGATCGCCCGGTCGCCATGGCCGGCGCCGGTGGCGTTGCCGACCGTGTAGCCGGCGCCGTTGCGGTTCTGGATGCGGGCGAAGGCGCCGTACAGCTCGGTGCGCCGCGACAGCGCATAGCTGACGCCGACCGCGAACTGGTTGGCGTCGCGGTTGGCGCTGCCGCGGTCGTCCTTGTGGATGTAGGAGGCCAGGAAGGTGGCGGCACCCATCGGCACCGCCACGCCGACCAGCACGTCGCGGCTGTTGTCGGAGGGCGTGCTCTGCACGACCGCGCCGTAGGGGTTGGACATATTCCACGGCGAGCTGCCGGCGCCCCGGCTGTGGCCGTACGCGGCATAGCCGACGAAGCGGCCGAAGTCCACATTGGCCGCCACCAGCGTGTTGCTGGCCGACTGGTCGACCGCCGACGCGGCGCCGCTGGCGTCGAGCGCATTCTCCTTGCGCTGGTGGGTCACGCGCAGGTTGACCGTGCTGCCGGCGTAGCCGATGGTGGCGCCGTAGGCGCGGTTGGCCTTGCTGTTGTAGGGCGACTCGCCGACGCTGTAGATGGCCGCGCCGTTCCAGCCGTTTTTGCTGCGCGGCGACTGGTATTTGATGGTGTTGTCGTAGCGGCGCGTGGTGTAGCCGACCAGGTTGGCCGCGCTGCCGGCCGTGCCGCCGTGGAAGGGATCGGCCACGTCGGTCAGCGTCTCGTACAGCAGGTTGTACTGCCGGCCCAGCGTGACCGCGCCCAGCGGCCCGTCCAGCCCGACGTAGGCCTGGCGGCCGAACAGCTTGCCGTTCTGGTCGGAGGCGCCGGTGTCGTTGAGGATGCCCGCCTCCAGCGTGTAGACGGCCGACGTGCCGCCGCCGAGGTCCTCGCGGCCGCGCACGCCGAGCCGCGAGCCGGCGGACACGCCGCTGTCGAGCCGGGTGTGCGCGCAGGGTCCGTTGCAGCCGCCCTCGGCCACCACGCCGGCGTCGAGCAGGCCGTAGACCTGCACCGGCGATGGCGTTTGAGAAGGCGCCTGCGATGGCGCCTGCGCCGCCGCGACCAGCGGCGCCAACCCTGCCAGCATGATGTAAATCGATTTCATGATGAGCCTGGAAAACGTATGCCGTTAGGCTCATGGTAGGACAGCGGACGCGACCCCTCTGTGCGCGAAACCACGTAGACGGAAAATTCGCCCTCAGTAGTGATATCGGCAGGAGATGATCACCAGGTCCTCGTCCGTGGCTTCGTAGACCAGCCGATTTATCTCGTCTATTCGCCGGGACCATAAACCAGAGAGGTGATGCTTCAATGCCTCTGGTTTCCCGATGCCCGTGAAGGGATCTCTCTGCGCGTCTCTGATCAGATCATTGATGCGCTTGAGTGTCTTCCGGTCCTGCGTCTGCCAATAGAGGTAGCCGGTCCAAGCCTCATCGGTGAACTTCACGTTGCGCATGTTACGTAGCTTCAGTATCCGGCATATCGATTAATTCCCGCTGCCGCAGCTGCCCTGCGCGCGCCTGCGCGATCGATTTTGCCAGGTGCGCCGCGTTTGCGGGCGAGCTCAACAAATGCACGGTCTCCATCAGGCCGCTGTAGTAGTCGAAGGACATGATGACCGCATCCGGCGCGTCACGGCGTGAGATGACGGTGACATCAGCATCTTCGACGACCTGGTCGATCACAGTCCGAAGACTGTTGCGAGCATCGGAAAAATTGACGATTCTCATAGGATTCTCCCATTTCAAACTTGTACGGTAAATTGTACATGTTTAATTCTCCGGGCGGTTTATTTATTCCTGTCATCAGTTGCCCGTAGGACAGCCAACGTTCGCCAGCGTACATACTTGGCAGAGTTATACGACTATACTGCGGCTTTGTACCTACGCGGTTCGTCCGCCCCACGCATGCTCGAAATCCTTGAACGCATCGACGCAAACAGCAACGACATCGGCCTGATGGTCGAGCTGTTCGACACCCTGCGTCCGCAGCGCGCCACCGACGGCGCGCGCGCCACCGCCAACGTCCGCACCCTGTGCCAGCTACTGAAGGGCAACCCCGCCCACGCGCGGGCGCTGGGCCGCTACGCCCGCACGCTGCTGTCCAGCCGCCGCCACGCCAGCCTGTACACCGAGATCGGCGTGCTGTCCAACGATGGCTTCTTCACCGAATTCAAGCGCCGCATCGCCTACCGCATCCTGCCGCCCGCGCTGGGCGACGAATACCTGAGCGACGCGCTCGACCAGGTGGTCTACAAGCGCACCGACCACATCTGGATCGCCGCCGTGCCGGCCGCCGACTGGCTGGCCCTGATCGACGTGATCAGCCTGCACGACGAGGAAGAACAGCAGCCGCAGCTGATGCTGCCCGGCCTGCTGGAGGCGATCCGCACGCTGTCCTACCGCGTGTGCGCCATCGGCCTGGAACCCAAGCTGACCAATTTCCACACCGAGATGGAGACCTACGAATCGCCGTTCATGGTGCAGAACTTCGAGGTCAACGCCTATCTCGACAACTACCAGCGCATGCTGGACGGCGACGAAGCCGCGCTGGAAGATGCGCGCCACCTGCTGGTGATGCTGGACCAGTGCGACGGCGTGGTGGCCAAGATCCGCAAGAAGGCGCTGAGCCAGGGCACCAGCATCGCCCTCACCTACCTGCTGGTGACGCTGACGCAAAGCATCGACCGCCTGCGCAAGCTGCTGTTCCTGGTGGACGTCAGCGGCGAGCTGCCGGCCGCCGCCGCGGCCGAGCTCAACCTGCTGGCCGCCACTCACGCGCCGCACCAGCAGGAAGGTCCGCCCAGCCCGCGCCGCAGCGCCGCCGTCGGCCTGGGCCTGGAGCTGATCAAGGCGCACAACCACAAGTACCAGCTGCGCGACCTGATGCACGATAACATCGACCTGCTGGCGCGCAACGTCACCGAGAACGCCAGCCACACCGGCGAGCACTACGTGGCCAGCCAGCGCAAGGAGCTGACCGGCATGTTCGTGTCATCGGCCGGCGCCGGCCTGGTGATCGGCTTCATGGCGCTGTTCAAGATCCTGATGTCCTACCTGCGCGCCGCGCCGCTGGTCGAAGCCTTCCTGTTCAGCATGAACTACTCGCTGGGCTTCATGTTCATCCACTTGCTGCACTTCACGGTCGCCACCAAGCAGCCGGCGATGACGGCCTCGCGCATCGCGGCCGGCCTGCACAGCAAGGACGGGCGCAACATCGACATCGACAGCATGGCCGAGCTGTGCGTCAAGGTGATCCGCACGCAGAACATGGCGGTGCTGGGCAACCTGGCCACCGCCATCCCCACCGCCTGGCTGATCGCGCTGGCCTGGCCGTGGCTGACCGGCCACCACCTGGTCTCGCCGGAAAAAGCCATGCGCCTGCTGAGCGATATCGACCCGATCCACGGCCCCACGCTGATCTACGCCGCCATCGCCGGCGTCTGCCTGTTCGTGGCCGGCCTGATCTCCGGCTACTACGACAACAAGGCGCTGTACACCCGCTGGTCGCAACGCATCGCGCAGCTGCGCGGCCTGCGCTGGCTGCTGGGGCAGGAACGCCTGGCGCGCCTCGGCGTCTACATGGAGAACAACCTCGGCGGCCTGATGGGCAATTTCTTCTTCGGCATCCTGCTCGGCGTGATGCCGCTGTTGGGCTTCCTGCTGGGGCTGCCGCTGGACATCCGCCACGTGACGTTCTCATCGGCGAACTTTGCGACGGCCATGGTGGGACTGGATTACCATGTCAGCTGGCAACTGGTGCTGACCTCGGTGGCCGGTTTCCTGGCCATCGGCACGGTCAACCTGCTGGTCAGCTTCGGGCTGGCGCTGTGGGTGGCGCTGCGCTCGCGCCAGGCGCGCTTCAAGCAGGGCTGGCAGCTGCTCAAGGCGCTGGGCCGCCGGTTCCGCCAGGGGCCGGTATCGTTCTTCTTCGGCTCCGAGGCCGAGGAAGCTGAGTTGATTGAAACAGCGGTCGCCACGGAGAGGTCACATAAATGAAACTCGCGCGCATGCGGTTCTGGTTACCCCTCTGCCTGATGTGCTGGGGCTTGCTGGGCGCATGCGCATCGCTGCCCAACGTGACGGCGATGAGCGACAAGCTGGAGCCGGCCGCCGTGCCCAGCGTGCAAGGCGTCAACGGCAGCCTGAGCCCGGAGCGCGGCAAGGCCTTGCTGGCCAAGCGCTGGCCCAAGGCGACGCTGGACCTGCAGGCCCAGGCCGCGCTGGAGGAAGCCGCCACCGGCGTGCCCCTCATCGCCGGCAACAAGTGCACGCTGCTGTTCGACGGCCCGCAGACCATGACGGAGATGCTCAAGGCCATCACCGCCGCGCGCAACCACATCAACCTGGAAACCTACATCTTCGACCAGGACGAGCTGGGCCTGAAGTTCGCCGACGCGCTGATCGACAAGCAGCGGCAAGGTGTGACGGTCAACGTCCTGTACGACAGCGTCGGCACCATCGGCGTGCCGGCCGAGTTCTTCGAGCGGATGCGCAAGGCCGGCATCCACCTGGTGGAATTCAACCCGGTCAATCCGGCCAAGCTGAGCGGCGAAAGCTGGAAGCTCAACAACCGCGACCACCGCAAGGTGCTGATCGTCGACGGCAAGGTCGCCTTTACCGGCGGCATCAACATCAGCGCCACGTACGCGCGCAGCTCGCTGTTCCGCTCCTCCGCCAGGCCGACCGACAAATCGCAGGTGGGCTGGCGCGATACCCACATCAAGGTCGAAGGGCCGGCGGTGCAAGCCTTCCAGTGGCTGTTCGTGCGGCATTGGGTGGCGCAGGACAAGGATGACCTGGCGGACGCCGACTACTTCCCCAAGCCGGTGGTGGCCGGCGACAAGGTGGTGCGCGTGCTGGGCAGCGACCCCGGCGGCAAGTTCGAGATCTACAAGGCCTACAACCTGGCGATCCAGGAAGCCAGGAAGAGCATCCACATCACTTCGGCCTACTTCGTGCCGGACCGGCAGACGGTGGACGCGCTGATGGCCGCCGCGCGGCGCGGGGTGGACGTCAAGATCGTGCTGCCGGGCGTGTCCGACAGCGGCCTGGTGTTCTACGCCGGCCACGCCTTCTACGACGATTTGCTGGAGAGCGGCGTGCAGATCTACCAGTTGAAGCTGGCGGTCCTGCACGCCAAGACCGCCGTCATCGACGGCAACTGGTCGACGGTCGGCTCGACCAACATCGACACCCGCAGCTTCCTGCACAACAGCGAGCTCAACGTGGTGGTCATGGGCGACGTCTTCGGCACCGAAATGGAGAAAGCCTTCCAGGAAGACCTGCGCGACTCGGTGCAAGTGACGCTGGAAAGCTGGCGCCACCGTCCCTGGTCCGACCGCCTGCGCGAATTCGCCGCCCGCTTCATGAACTATTGGCTTTAAATCAGGCTTCGGCGGTCAGCGACCAGGTGTCGCCGCTGCGCTGGAAGCGCTCGGTGTGCGAGACTTCGAAGCTGCCGGTGCCGTCCACCCAGCTGTAACGCTGCACTTCCACCTTGTCGTGCTCGACCCGGATGACGTTGAAGGAATTCGACTCCCCCCGCCCGCGCGTGGACGTGGCCGTGCCGGCCTGCACCATCAAGGCCGCGTAGCCGCTGATCTCGTAACGCTGCGCGGTGTTGTGCGCGTGGCTGACGTGCAGGTGCCCCGCCAGCAGCAAGTCCACGCCGCACTCGGCGAACGCCTGCATCGCCAGCGGCGCGCGGTCGACCAGGTCGCCCTCGTCGTGCGTCTCCGGCATGTCGAACGGATGGTGCGTGACGACGATGCGCGTCAGGTGCGGATCCACCGCGCTCATGCGGCGATGGATCTGGTCGATCTGCTCGCGGTTGATGCGTCCGTCCTTGAAGGTCAGCGACCGAGCGGTGTTGATGCCCAACACGGCGATCTCGTCGTCCACATATTCCGGCGTCAGGTCCAGCGTGACGTAGCGCGTGTACTTGCGCAGCGGCGCCAGGAAACGGCTGGCGACGTTATACAAGGGGATGTCGTGATTGCCCGGCACCACGATCTGCGGCCCCGGCAAGGTGTCCAGGAAGGCCCGCGCCGCCTGGAACTCCTCGGTCCTGGCGCGTTGAGTCAGGTCGCCGGACACCACCACCACGTCCGGCGCCAAGCTGGCCGTCAAGGCTTGCAGCGGGCGCAGCAGCTTGTGGTCGACACGGCCGAAATGCAGATCGGATAAATGTACGATGGTGCGCATGCTGGCCTCCTCAGCTAGTCCGGAACGATGACGCTCAACGCCCCCGCCCGCGAGCGGTAGCACAGCGGCGGCTTCATCAGCGACACTTCGCCGTCGGTGGCCACGCGCATGTGGTGGTGGCGCGTCTCGATGGTCAACTCCGACGCCGACAGCACGTCGAAATCGCGCGTCTGCCCCAGCTTGCCGAGCATGGCGCGCACGCCGTAGCGCAGCAGCCCCAGCCGCGAAGGCTTCTGCGCCACGTACAGGCAAAGCTTGCCGCTATCGAGTCCCGCGCGCGCGCCCAGCGTCAGGCCCTGCTGGTATTCATTGTTGCCGATGAAGACGAAGGGCGTGCGGCGCAGATGCTCCTCGCCATTGATCTTCAGCCGCACGCTCATGAACGGAAAGCGCCGCAGCGCCGCGAACAGCGCGCGCCCGAACGCCGGCCACTTGCTGCGGCCCAGATGGCGCTGCTGCTGCTCGCGGTCGCGAACGATGTCGGGGTAAATGCCCAGGCCCGAGTTGTTGAGGAAGATGCGGCCATTGACCTCGCCCACGTCCACCGCGCACGCCCGGCCCCGCACCGCGTTGGCCACAGCCGCGTCCAAGTCCAGCGGGATCTTCAAATCCTTGGCGAAATGATTCAGCGTACCCAGCGGCAGAACGCCGAGCCGGGTCTTGGTGCCGACCAGCACCGAGGCCACCGCGTTGATGGTGCCGTCGCCGCCGCCCGCCACCACCACAGGCGCGCCCTCGGCCACGGCCCGCTCGGCGCGCGCGATCATTTCCGCGCCGTTCTTGGCCAGCGTGATGTCGGGCTCGACGCCGTGGCGGCGGAATTTCTCCGTCAACGCGGCGGTCCAGCCGCCGCAGTAGCCCTGCCCCGCGCTGGCGTTGACGATGACGACGATGCTGTCCAGTGGATACTCCGTAAACGATTTATAAGGTTTTGGCTTCGCGCCGCCGGCGCAGCGTCGAGATCGCCGTGATGCAGACCGCCAGCCACGCGACGCTCTCGGCCATCGCCGCCAGCACGTCGCTCAGGTAATGCGCGCCCAGATAGACACGGCTCAACGCCACCAACAATACCATCATGGCACAGGCCGCCGCCGCACCCAAGCGCACATGCCAGTGCGGGCGGGCGATCATCACATAGCTCGCCAGCAGGCCGTAGTACAAGGTCGCCACCGACGCATGGCCGCTGGGGAAGCTGTACGTCATCAAGGTCACCAGCGGCTCGTCGAACAGCGGCCGCACGCGCTGGAAGTGATATTTCAACGCCACATTCAGTATCGCGCCGGTGGGCACGGCCACCAGCAGCGCCAGCAGCCAATAACGCGCCCGCACGCGCCAGAAATACCAGCCCAGCGCCGCCACCAGCACCACCATGCCGACGCCGGTATGCATCAGCGACACGCCAAGCATGAAGCTGGTCAGAGGTTCGAAGGCGCGCACATGGAACCAGTGCGCCACCTGCGCGTCCAGCACGGTGATCGCCTCCTTGCCCATCACATCCTCTGCCAGTTCGCCGAAAATCGCCACAGACAGCACCAGCAGGACCAGCCCGGCGGTCAGGTGCAGGCCGAATTCGCCTCCCGGCGACAGTCTTGCCTCAATGAAACGGATGAATTTGCTGAAAATTTGGTGCTCCAAGGGCCCTAGCCGTTCAAGTTGTTGGAAAAATCACGAAAAAACGAATTTACTGTTTATTTGCACAGTACCTGTTTATTCATACAGTAGTTATGCTATTCTGAACTCCTCGTTAAACACTACTCCTCCAAAAGGAAACGTCATGACTACACTGCATAGCAGCTTTAGCTCCCGCTTCGGTCTCGAATACATGCCGACCTCGTTCCTGGTGCGCATGGGCAAACGCGAACTGCTGGTGTGCCGTGACTTCCGCAAGCGCTACTACGCGGTGAACCCGATCATGGAATGCGACACCGGCGTGCAGGCAGGCCATCTGGAAGTATTGATGTTCCGCCGCTGGTTGTTGATCCTGTCGAAGGCTCACTAATGGTTGCCGGTGCCAGTTGCCCGATCCAGTCGCAAGACAGGCCGGCCAACGCCGCTGCCTCGCTCGCGCTCCTCACCTGGGTTTGGCAACTGGCGTACCGTCATCAAACAGATTCGCCTCGTACCACAGCGTCACAAACAGCACCATCACAACAGGACCGATAAACAGTCCGACCAGGCCCAGGGTCTCGACCCCGCCCAGGATGCCGAACAGTACGGCCAGGAACGGCAGCCGCGTGGCGTTGCCGATCATGCCCGGCCGTACAAAGTGGTCCGCCACGAACAGCACGATCGTGCCCCACACCGCCACCGCGATGGCGGCCGGCACCGCGCCGTTGAACACCAGCACCGCCGCCGCGCTGACAAAAGCGACCGGCGCACCAAATGGAATGATCGCCAGGATACCCGTCACCGCCGCCCACAGAGCGGGGGACGGCAGGCCTGCGATCGCGTAGCCGATGCCGATCAACACGCCCTCCGCCAGGCCCACCAGCACCAGGCCGTTGACGGTGGCGCGGATCGCCGTCGGGATTTTTTCAGCATAGCGCGCCCAGCGCTGCTCGCTGAAGCAATGGCTGCCGATGGCGGTGATCTGACGGTTCAGCGCCTCGCCGTCCTTGTAGAAGAAGAACAGGCACAAGAAGGCCAGGCCGAAATCGACCAGCCGGTGCATGAAGCCCACGCCGGCCACCTTGATCATGTCGCTGGCCGAATGCAGGCCGTTGATTTCGCGCTCGGACAGCAGGTGCGACAAGCCGTGCGGCTGGCTCAGCGTGGCCTGCCACCAGTCGCTGATCCACTCGCCCACCATGGGCAGGTGCTGGATGAAGGCCGGCACCGGGATGCCGTCGGTGTTGGCGGTGACCAGGTAGTTGGCCAGTTCCGGCGCCTGCTTGGCGGCCTGCGCCACGCCCAGCGACACGGGGATGATGAAGACGGCGGCGCAGATCAGGGTCAGCGCGGCGGCGGCCAGCACGTGGTGGCGGCCGAAGCGCGCGCGGATGCGCTTGTACAGCGGCCACGTCGCCACGCACAGGATGCCGGCCCACACCAGCGGCAGGAAGAAGCGATGCATGATGAATGCCGCCAGTGCGATCAAGGTCAGGGAAAAGCCGGCACTGAGGATATCGCGCTGGGTTTCGGTCATCGGAGTGTCTCCTGGTCAATATTGGGGGCTATGGTAAGCGCATTTGGCCCGGCCGCACATGCCGCAGCAAAGTTTTAATTATTTTCTAAGCGTGTTTCGACGCCTGCTCGCAGCAAGTGCGCAAGAAATCCCGCAGCTGCAGCACCGTCGGCGTGATCTGCGCGCGATGCATGCACAGCATGTTGAGCGGCGCCGGTTCGCCCAGTATTTCCGGCATCAGGATCTGCAGGCGCCCGCTGCGGATATCGTCCGACAGGTCCAGCCGCGATTTGTAGGCGATGCCCAGGCCCGCCACCGCCCAGCGCCGCACCACGTCGGCGTCGTCGGCGCTGCGGTTGCCGCTGACGTGCAGGGCCATCGGCTCGGCGGCGGCGTCGCGCTGGAAGGTCCAGCGGTCGTGCACCACCTCGTCCACCATGAAGCGCAGGCAGTTGTGGCGCAGCAGATCGTTCAGGTCCTTGAGCCGGCCGTGCTGGCGGATGTAGTCCGGCGAGGCCACCAGCACGCGGCGGTTGTCCGGCGCCAGCGGCAGCGCCACCAGGCTGGAATCGTCCTGCCGGCCGTAGCGGACGGCGAGGTCGACCGGCTGCCGGTACATGTCCGACACGCGGTCGCTGATGCTGAGCTGGAAGCTGACCTTGGGGTAGTGGGCCTGGAACAGGTCCAGCCAGCCCACCATCATGTTGCGGCCCAGGTCGGACGGCATCGAGATCTTCAGCGTGCCGCCCAGCGTTTCCTGGCCCTGGATCAGCGCGTCGTGGCCTTCCTTCAGCAGTCGCAGCGCCTCGCGCGCATTGCCCAGGTAATGCTCGCCCTCCTCCGTCAGCCGCAGCGAGCGCGTGGTGCGGGCGAACAGCCGCAGTCCCAGCTCCCCCTCCAGCCGCTTGACGGCGGCGCTGGCCAGGGCCGGCGATATCTCCAGCTCGCGCGCGGCGGCCGACAAGCTGCCGCGGTCTGCCGTGCGGACAAAGACCGTCAAATCATCCAATCGCAGCACTATCTTCATTCCTTTGAAAGTGTTTCGCTAATCAGCCTCTTTTTCAAGGCCACGAAATAAATGATGATACTCCCATCCTTAATCGACCGGAGTATTCCATGAAAGCCGTTGCCTACCGCAAGTCCCTTCCCATCACCCACGACGACGCCCTGATCGACGTCGACCTGCCGGCGCCGCAAGCGGCCGGCCACGACCTGCTGGTCGAAGTGAAAGCCATCTCGGTCAATCCGGTGGACGTGAAGATCCGCGCCAACATGGCGCCGGCCGAAGGCGAGAGCAAAGTCATCGGCTGGGACGCTGCCGGCGTGGTCAAGGCGGTCGGTCCCGACGTCACACTGTTCCAGCCGGGCGATGAAGTCTGGTACGCCGGCGCGCTGATGCGTCCCGGCACCAACAGCGAACTGCACCTGGTGGACGAGCGCATCGCCGGCCACAAGCCGCGCAAGCTCGACTTCGGCCAGGCCGCCGCGCTGCCGCTGACCGCCATCACCGCATGGGAATTGCTGTTCGAACGGCTGGAAGTGAGCCGCGACAAGGGCGCGTCCGGCCAGTCGCTGCTGGTGATCGGCGCGGCCGGCGGCGTCGGCTCCATCCTGGTGCAGCTCGCGCGCCAGCTCACGGGCCTGACCGTGATCGGCACCGCCTCGCGCCCCGACACGGCGGCCTGGGTGCGGGAGCTGGGCGCCCACCACGTCATCGACCACACCAAGCCGCTGAACGAAGAGATCGCCCGCCTCGGCCTGCCGCCGGTGAACTACGTCGCCAGCCTGAACCAGACCGACCACCACTGGAACGCCATCGCCGAACTGGTCGCGCCACAAGGCAAGGTCGCGCTGATCGACGATCCGGCCGCCATCGACGTGCGCCTGCTGAAGCGCAAGAGCGTGTCGCTGCACTGGGAATTCATGTTCACCCGTTCGATGTTCGCCACGGCCGACATGCAGAAGCAGCATCAACTGCTGAACGACGTGGCCACGCTGGTCGATACCGGCGTCATCAAGACCACGCTGGCCGAACGCTACGGCAAGATCAACGCGGCCAACCTGAAGCGCGCGCATGCCCTCATCGAGAGCAACCGCGCCAAGGGCAAGATCGTGCTGGAAGGCTTTTAAACGGTCGGCGCTTCACCGGTGCGGGCGCGCTCCAGCGCCTGGCGCGCACGCAACATGGCCAGCGCCGCGTTGTCGTGCTCGGCCAGCGCATCCTGCATGGTGCAGGCCGACACGCACGAACTCTCCAGTATCTGCAGGAACAGCGCCTGACGCCGCCGCAGGCCGGGCGACTGGTAGCCCAGCTGGTCGAACATGCGGCCGATGTCCAGGCAGTAGCTGCGCAGCTCCCACATGGTGTTCTTGGTGACTTCGATATCGTTGCGCATGCTGAGGTCGACGTCGATCAGTTCCAGCTGCGCCGCGCCCTCGCCCGAGTAGGCGCGGATGGCGGGCAGCCACTGCTCGAACTTGCCGGCGATGCGCTGGATACGGATGATCTTCTGGTCCAGCGTGCGGCAATAATGCCAGCACAGCCAACATACCGGCAGCCGCGCCAGGAGGCGCGGCAAGCCGACCGATTGCAGGGTGCGTTCAAGTTTCCTGACGGCGTCGAGCAAACGACGCGTGCTATCGCTGACGGGAGGGGAAGACATGGTGGATGCTCCTGTAGGAATTCAGGAACACAGTAGCTGCCGCATCAAACCTCGCGTTTGATGCGGCGTAAAGTCCACGCAGATTTATTCGGCCTTGCGGAACATGGCCTTGATGCCGCGGAGGCCCTGTCGTATCCGCGCCTCATTTTCGATCAGCGCGAAACGCACATACTCGTCGCCGTAGTCGCCGAAGCCGATGCCGGGCGACACGCACACCTTGGCTTCGGCCAGCAGCAGCTTGGAGAACTCCAGCGAGCCCAGGTGGCGGTACTGCTCCGGTATGCGCGCCCAGATGTACATCGACGCCTTCGGCTTGTCCACCGGCCAGCCGGCCTCGCACAAGCCCTTGTGCAGCACGTCGCGGCGGCTCTGGTACATCGCGCAGATCTCGCTCACGCAGCTCTGGTCGCCTTCCAGCGCGGCGATCGCCGCCACCTGCACCGGCGTGAAGCTGCCGTAGTCGTGGTAGCTCTTGATGCGCGCCAGCGCCGCCACCAGCTCCTTGTTGCCGACCATGAAGCCGATGCGCCAGCCCGCCATGTTGTAGCTCTTGGACATGGTGAAGAATTCCACCGCCACGTCGCGCGCGCCGGGCACTTGCATGATGGATGGCGCCTTCCAGCCGTCGAAGGTGATGTCGGCATAGGCCAGGTCGTGCACCACCAAGATGTTGTGCTGCCTGGCCAGCGCCACCACGCGCTCGAAGAACTCCAGCTCAACGCACTGCGCGGTCGGGTTGGACGGGAAGCCGAGGATCATCATCTTCGGCTTGGGATAGCTCTCGCGCACCGCGCGCTCCAGCTCGTCGAAGAAGTCGACGCCGGGCGTCATGCGCACCGAGCGGATGTTGGCGCCGGCGATCACCGCGCCCCAGATGTGGATCGGGTAGCTGGGATTTGGCACCAGCACCGTGTCGCCCTGGTCCAGCGTGGCCAGCATCAGGTGCGCCAGGCCCTCCTTGGAGCCGATGGTGACGATAGCTTCCGAGTCGGGATCGAACTCGACCTCGTAGCGGTTCTTGTACCACTTGGTGATCGCGCGGCGCAGGCGCGGTATGCCCTTGGAGGCCGAGTAGCCGTGCGTGTCGGGACGTTGCACGGTGTCGACCAGTTTTTCGACGATGTGCGCCGGCGTGGCGCCATCGGGATTCCCCATCGACATGTCGATGATGTCTTCGCCGCGACGGCGCGCCGCGAGCTTGAGCTCGGCGGTGACATTGAAAACGTAGGGAGGCAGGCGATCGATGCGCGAAAAGCTGCGCGGAGTTTGGGTGTCAGTCATGGATGTCTCACGTAAGCGCCCGGAACCGTCCGAGCGACGTCGATGCAATGTTGCATCGGTATCCATACTAGCCGAAGGGTTCGGCTTTTTGCAATAGCCTTTTTACGCGCGGGCTTGTTTTTCCTGGTCGCTGAACCACTCGAACAGGATCAGGCCGACGATGGAACCCACCGGAAACACGCACACGCAAATGATCACCCACAGCACCGGCGAACGCCCCAGCCGTTGCGCCGACAAGCCGATGAACACCAGGTGCACGATGAAGCTGACCGCGATGCCGACGCCGGCCAAGATCATCAGCGGCACCGAGTCCAGCGTATGTTTGTTCAGCGGCGGCAGGAAGGCGGCCACGCACAGCACCCACGCGATCAGCGAGACAGTGGCGGCGGCGATCGGTTGTTGTGCTCGGGCGATTTGCATAGGTGACTCCTCCAGTAAGCGGCTATGCTGCCACGAACTAGTCACAAATGCAACGCGGGTTATTTGGTGGGAGGCAGTTGGATGACGATGGGTGCCGGCACGGCGGCCGACGTGGCCTTAGGCGGCACCGCGTTGTTCAGCACAAAGGTCATCACTGTGATAGCTGCCAGTCCAGCGCCGGTTACCATGCCAACGATCCACTTGATCATTGTGGCGCTGAGATTAGCCAAGTCCGCCTTGGTAGCCATATTGGCGTCCATGTGATCGAGGCGGGTCTCGATCTTTATCACGCGCTCACGCGTCTCGGCGATCGATTCTTCCAGCCCAGTGAGTTTTGTCTCGATGTCCATGCTCACATCTTAGGCCGCCGTCCCCGCCGCAGGCAAGCTCAGCAGCTTTGACTTAACGCAAAGAGGTCAGCGCCGAGGCCAGGACGATGCTGCCGATGGCCAGCCATTGGGTCAGCGTCAGATGTTCGCCCAGCACCACGAAGCCGGCCAGCGCGCTGAGCGCCGGCGCGGCGCTGCTGAACATGCTGAAGGTGCGCGACGACAGCGTGCGCATCGACAGCATCTCCAGCGTGTACGGCAAGGCGCTGGACATCACCGCGATCGCCAGGCCGATCAGCAGATACGCCGGCGTCAACAGCGCCGCGCCGCCATACCAGCCGCCGATCGGCACGATGAACAGCGACGCCGCCAGCATCGCCCACGCCACCGACTGCCCGCCATGCATCACCGACACCCGCTTGCCGTACACGATGTACAAGGCCCAGCACACCGCCGCGCCTGCCGCGTACAGCACGCCGACCGGATCGAGCTGGTCGACCTTGCCATGAATCGGCAACAGGAAATACAAGCCCACCGCGGCCAGGCAGACCGCGGCGAAATCGCGCGGCCGGCGCGACGACAGCACCGCCACCGTCAACGGCCCGGCCACTTCGATCGCCACCGCGATGCCCAGCGGGATGCGGTCGAAGGAGCGGTAGATCAGCAGGTTCATCAGGCCGATCACACTGCCGTAGATCGCCACGTTGACACCCTGCGCCCACGTCAGCGGCGTGCGCCACGGGCGGAAGATCAGCAGCATCAGCACCGCAGCGATGCCGACCCGGTAAGCCGTCACGCCTTCCACGCCGACCAGCGGGAACAGATGCTTGGCCATCGCCGCGCCGAAGTTCAGCGACAGCTGGCTGGTCAACAGCGCGAAGCCTGCCAGCAGAGCGCTGCCGCCCGCGTGTTGTTTGGTATCGGTCATCCTATTTTGCCGACAGGCCGAGCTTCAACGCGACCGGCTTGCCGGTGCCGCCCTCCACCGGTTCCGGCCCGGTGGTCTGCGCGGCGGCGGCATCGACGCCCTCGCCCTTCAACGCGGCCAGGATCGCGGCCGAACGCTTCGCGCCCAGTTGCGGCAAGGCGTCCGCCGGCAGCGGCTGCTTCTGCTCCAGGCGCTCCTGCAGCTTGGCGTAGAAGGCCGTCGCGTCCGCCACTTGCGGCTCGCCCTGCACCAGCTTGCCCAGACGCTGCAGCATCGGCAGTTTCTTTTGCGCGGCATCGGCAGCGGCCGCATCGGCGCCGGCGGCTGCACCGGCGGCGGCTTCGGCGGCCTTCTTCTGCTTGTCCAGCTCGGCCGCGCCGAAGCGTTCGGCGTACAGGTCTCGCACCGCGCCGCGCACTTTGCGCTGGCCCATGTCGAGCGGGCCAGGCTGCTCGCCCGCCGCCAGCTTGATGTCGGCGCGCGCCAGCACCACGCGGCGCAGCGCTTGCGCGCGCAGGGCCGCGCCGTCCGCCTGTTCGCTGTACTGGCCCGGCACCGACAGCTTCAGCTGCGCCTTCTTCGCCAGGATCTGCGCCACCTGCTTGAGCTTCTCGCGCTCCGGCGGCAGCAGCGTGTCGCTGCCCGGATCGAAGTCGATGGACTCCAGCTTGTCTCCGCTGATGCCGAACAGATTGCCCAGCGCGCGGAACGGCGAGGTGACGATCTTGCTCATGATGTTGCCGATCGCCTTCCACACCACCGAGCCGTAGCTGAACTGCGGATCGTTCATGTTGCCTGAGACCGGCACGCCGAGGTCGATGCGGCCGTCGCTGTCCTTCAGGATGGCCAGCGCCAGTTCCAGCGGCAGCTTGAGCGCGTCCGGGCTGTCGATGCGTTCGCCCAGGGTCAGATTGTCGAGCACGATGTGGTTGTTGCCTTCGAGCTGGCCCTTGGCGACCTTGTACTCCAGGTCCAGCGAGATCTTGCCCTGCGCGATCTTGTAGCCGGCGAACTTCATGCTGTACGGCGAGGCCGACACCATGTCGACGTTCTTGAACACGACGTTGATGTCGGTGTTGTCGGCCGGGACGAAGGGGTTGAGCTTGCCGCGTATGCGCGCCAGGCCGTAGTCGTCGACGCGGCCGTCCAGCTCGATCTGGCTGCTGGCGTCGCGCTTGGACGACAGACCGGTGATCACGCCGCCCAATTCATAAATCTTGGCGGCGAATTGCGGCCGCAAGCTCAGGTCGGTGAAGGCCAGCTTGGCGTTCTCGAAGCGCACGCGGCGCACCTTCACCGGGAACGGATCGGCGGCCGGCGCGGCGGACTTGCCGGCGGACGCGGCGGCCGGCGCCGATGCGACGGCGGGCTTGGTAGCGGGCGCCGGCGCGGCAGGCTGCGTCACCAGCAAGCGCTGGGCGTTGAAGCTGCGGTCGTTCTCGATGATGAGGGTGGCGTCCGGCTCGATGACGCGCAGCTCGGCCACGTCCAGCAGATCCGGCGACAGGCCGAAGGCCAGCTTGTCGGCGCGCACCGATTTCCAGTGGGCGAAGCGGTCGTTGTCTTCCTCGTTCAGGGCGAGCTCGGCCACTTCCAGCGAGCCGTCGTAGCGCAAGCCGGGATCGGCCTTACCGCCGGCGCCGGTGTGCAAGCGGCCTTGGCCCGAGATGCTGCCGTCGGCGATCTTCAGCTTGACGTATTTGGACAATAGCGGCTGCACCGGCGCGATCGCCAGCTTGGTCAGCTTGAGGTCGGTATCGACAGCGCCGGTGGATGGCACCACCTTGCCCTTGGCCGTCAGCTGCCCGCCTTCGCGCAGCGCCACCGCGCCGTCGAATGCCAGCGGCTTCTTCAGGTCGGTGCTGGCGTCGGTCAGCTTGAGATTGAAGTCTTGCAGATTGCCCTTGATACCGCTGCTCGCGTCATCGTAGCGCGCGCCAAACTTGTTGAACTCGACGGTCTTGATATTGGCGGTCCACGGTGCCGAGGCCGGCGCATTCTTGGCCGGCGGCTGCGCGCCCCTGCCCGCTTTCGGGAAGGTGTCCAGGAACCGGAACCGGCCCTTGCTGTCGCGCGACAGGTCCAGCTGGCCGCCGTCGAAATGCAGACGGCCAAGGCTGGCGCGGTGCGCGGCCAGGTCGATCTCGCCGCCTTCGAAGCCCAGTTGCGCCAGCTTGAGCGGCGTCATCGCGCCACTGCTCAGCGACAGGTTGTCCACCGAGAAGGCCGCGTCGGCGATGTTCAGCTTGAGGCCATCGGTGGTGGGTTCGGCCTGCAGTTGCAGGTTCAGTTTCAACTTGTCCGCGTTGAATTTCAGCGCGGGGCTGACAGTCTCGTCCACCGCCGCCACGGCGATATCGTCCAGCGCGAGCTGCTTGAGCTGGACTTTCCAGTTACCCGCCGGCGCAGGCTTGGCCGTCGCCGCAGGCGTGGCCGCCACCGCAGATGCGGACTTGGCCGCAGCAGCAGGCGTCGCCGCCACCGCAGACGCGGACTTGGCTGCCGCCGCCGGTGCGGACGTGGCGGCTACCGCAGATGCGGCCCCGGCCGCAGTCGCTGGCGCGGGCTTCGCCGCCTGTGCTGGCGCGGCAGGCACCATCAGGTTCGCCACATCCAGCTCGCCCTTGGCATCGCGGCGTACCGCCAGCGTCCCGTCGTTGACGTGAAGGCCGCCAACGGTCACCGTACGCTTGAGCAGATCCACGCCCACATCGCTGACATCGAACTGCTTCAACTTGACGAACGCCTCGGCCGCGCCATCGCGCTTGACCACCAGATCGTTCAACGCCAGCCCGGCGCCGGACAGGTTGGCCTCCAGCTGCCCATCCTTGTAAGCGAACTTGTACGGCAGCTTGGCCGACAAGCGCCCATCAACCACCGCCACCCGCGCAAACGACTTCAGGTAAGTCGACATCCCCGGCAGCGCCACGGCATCGAGCGTCAACACGCCGCTGCCACCAATCGGATTAAGCGCGTTCGTGCCCTTCCAGCGCAGCTTGCCGCCCAGGCCGGCGTCCGCGCTCAGCGTGTAATCGCCGTTCTCATCGGGCAGCGTGCTCAGGTTGTTCAGCGTGAACGCGATAGGCGCAAAGGTATCGTTGTAGCCCGCATGCCGGTCATGCATGTCGACCTTGCCCTGCTCCAGCGCGAAATGCTCGATGATCAGGCGCGGCATGCCGCTGTCGCTGTCATCGTGCTTGCGCTTGTTAAGCGTCTCGACAAACTCGGCGATATTGAACTTGCCATCCGGCGCAATAGCCAGTTGCACCGTCGGCGCAACGATGCGGATATCGGCGAAACTCCAGGCGCGGCGCAGCAGCGAGCGCCACTGCATCTCCACCTCCAGCCCGCCGACGCCGAACAACGGCGCACCATTGGCCTCGGTCAGCTGGCACTGCTGCACGGCCAACCGCAACGTGAAGGGATTGAAGCTGACCTCACCGATGCTGGCCTTGCGCTCCAGCTCTGTCTCGACAAACTTTGGAAGCTGGCTCTTGATCGCATAAGGCAGCAGCCAGCCGCCCGCCAGCGCATACACACCCATCGCGCCGGCCACGCCCACGCCCCATCGCTTCCATCGTTTGTTCAAAGCCTGCAAACTATTCCCCTGAAAATTTCTCTCACAGGCAACAGTATAGCAAGCATGGCAATACCGGGCTTAGTTGAACACGGAACAGTATTGCTGGTTGTCCTCGATATTCTGGCCCGGCTGACCATCGGCCGAGATCACCTTCAGCCAGCCATCGGGCTTGGCTTGCGTCGGCTTCTTGCCGCAGTTGGTGTGCACCCAGTGGATGCCCACGCCGCCGTCCGTGTACAACTGGCCGCAGGCTTCCACCCGGTCGTTCACGCGGATGCCGCTCAGCGAAGCCGGCACGGTCTTCTGGTTCGGCACGAAGCCGCTGGCGAAGACATTATCGATAGCGACATCGTAGACCTTGCCGTCCTGGTCCGATTTCATCTTCAGGTGCGTGTGCGACAACTCCACTCCCTTGCGGAACTGGCCGTGCGAAAACTTCGGCCCCTTCACCACCACACCGCTGCGATAACTGCCGGCGGACGCCGAACACGAGGCGGCTTCATCGGCATGGGCGGCAAACGCACCTAGCAACGCGCAAGCAAGCAATAGCTGTTTCATGTGATCTCCTTGATGAGGTTAAGAACAGCCATTATCCCTCACCCGCTACTTGCCGCGCCAGACCGTGCCGATGGACAGCGACGCCAGCTTCTTGCGCCGCCCGTACCACAGGTTGACCACGCCGCGCGAGACGAACACCGCCGAGAACATCGACGTCAGGATACCCAGGCAATGCACCACCGCGAAGCCGCGTATCGCGCCGGAGCCGAACACCCACAACGCCACGCCGACAATCAAGGTGGTGACGTTGGAATCGAGGATGGTGGCCCACGCCCGGTCGAAGCCGGTTGCGATGGCCTGCTGCGGCGTGGCCCCGCCGCGCAGCTCCTCGCGGATGCGCTCGTTGATCAGCACGTTGGCGTCGATCGCCATGCCCAGCGCCAGCGCGATCGCGGCGATGCCGGGCAAGGTCAGCGTGGCCTGCATCAGCGACAGCAAGGCCAGCAGCAGCAACAAGTTGCAGGCCAGCGCCAGCACGCTGAAGAAACCGAACAGCATGTAGTAGCCGATCATGAACACGGCAATCGCGGCGAAGCCGTAGATCGTCGAATGCAGGCCCTTGGCGACATTCTCCGCACCCAGCTGCGGGCCGATGGTGCGTTCCTCGATGATCTCCATCGGCGCCGACAACGCGCCCGAGCGCAGCATCAGCGCCAGGTCGGCCGCGTTCTGCGCGGTGCCGACGCCGGTAGTGCGGAAGTGCGCGTTGAGCTCGCTGGTCAGCGTGGCCACCGAGATCACCTCCGGCTTCCCGGTCTTTTCAATCAGCACGATGGCCATGTGCTTGCCAACGCGGTCGCTGGTGGCGGCCGACATCTTGCGTCCGCCCGCGGTGTTGAGGTCGATGAACACGGCCGGCTGGTTATTCTCGTCCTGGCCGGCGGTGGCGCTGGTGATGTAGTCGCCGGTCAGCACGACGTCCTTGTACAGCACTGCCGGCGCATCCCTGCCCATCGTGTACAGCTGCGAGTTGAGCGGAATCTCCGCGCCCATTTCCGTGCCGCGCGTGATCGTCTCATCGACCATGTGCACTTCCAGCGTGGCCGTGCGGCCGATGACGGCGCGGGCGCGCGCCACGTCCTGCTCGCCAGGCAGTTGCACCACGATGCGGTCCGGCCCCTGCTGCTGGATGATGGGCTCGGCAACGCCCAACTGGTTCACCCGCTTGGACAAGGTCGCGATATTCTGCGCCACGCCTTCGTTGATGGTCTGCTGCAGCGCCTCGGGTTTGAGCCGCACAACGGTCTTCAGCTGCGCGCCATCGGCGACATCGGCCAGCAGCAGCTCGGGACCCTGGCCGGCGATCAGGTCGTGGGCCTTCTGGCGCGTGGCCTCGTCGCGGAAGCTGATCTCTATCGTCTCGCCGACGCGTGTCATCCCACCATGGAACACGGACTTGTCGCGCAACACGCTGCGCAGCGAGGACTGCACGCCCTGCAGCTTCTTGTCCAGCACGGCCTTGGTGTCGACCTGCATCAGGAAGTGGACGCCGCCGCGCAGGTCCAGGCCCAGGTACATCGGCAACGCGTGCAGTTTCTGCATCCACTGCGGCGTGTCGGACAGCAGGTTCAGCGCGACCAGATAGTTGGGGTCGGCGGTATCGGCGTTCAAGCCCTTCTCCAGCACCGACTTGGCGCGGAACTGCGTGTCGGGATCGGCGAAGCGCGCGCGCACCGAGGCGTGCTCGCCATCGAAGGCCACGGCGCTGAACGGCACCTGCGCCTGCTTGAGCACCGTCTCGACCTTGCCAACCAGCTCCGCGCCCACGCGCACGCTGGCCTTGTCGCTGCTGATCTGCAGCGCCGGCGACTGTCCAAAATAATTGGGCGCGGTGTAGAGCGCGCCCAACAACACCGTGATCACAATCACGATGTACTTCCACAGCGGGTAACGGTTCATCTTAATCGCTTTTTAAGAAAAGACCGACCTAAGCTGCGGCTGCCTGCATCGATTGCAAGCCCGACAATTAATTATTTTTCACATCCCCCGCCTGGCTGTATTTGCGGAACTGCTCGCGCATGTGGCGCACCTTGGCCGCCAGATTGGTGTCCTGCATGGCGTACAGGTCCAGCCGCGCGGCGTAGTCCGGCGTCATCATCCAGCCGAAGGTTTCGGCCTTGTCCTCTTCCTGGCCGTAGCTGGAATACAGGCTGACCACGCCCGGCTTGGCGTGGCCGACGTCCTGCAGGTTCTTGCCGTAGAACGTGGCGCCGCCCTTGCCGTAGGTGAGCTCCGCCGGATTGAGCGCCAGCCACGCGGGATCGGCGTGGTAGTAGTCGTTGTGCTCGCGGTAGTCGATGAAGTGGTAGAACTCGTGATGCACGCGCATCTCCATGCCGGCCGGGCACAGCTTGGCGCTGTTGTCGGCGTAGGCCACGCTGTCGACCTCGGCCATCGGCATCGCCAGCCGGCGCTGGCCGCCCACCGCCAGCTCCTTCACCAGCACGATGTTGTGCAGGCGGACGTTGGCGAAGAACGAAGACGGATAACGCTCCAGTCCCGGCAGCACCACGCTCAGCAGGCGATGCAGGCGCTGGCGGTCCGGCTCGCTGTCGGTGAAGGCCTCGGCGCTGGCCCCTTCGCTGTTGAGCTCCCACTGCGCGTTCAGGTTCAGCGCGGCCAGGCGGCGCGTGGCGGCCTCGCGCAGCTGCGCCAGCGTGGCGTCGGCCGGCGCCACGCTCGGGTATTGCAAGTCCCAGTGGCATTCGACGCGCAAGGCATCGTTGTTGTGGTCGATAGGCGCGATGGTGCTGCAGGCCGACAGCAGCAGCGCAATCGACGCAAGAAGAATTCTGTACATGGAAAAAACTCATAGAGCGGCGCCGGCACTGGGCCGGCGCCTGGGTTGATTACTTGAACTTGTAGTTGGCGGTCAGCTGCACGTAGCGGCCGAGCTGGCTATGGTAGGAGGTGCCGTAGCCCTGCAGGTAGGCCAGCTGGCTGGCGTCCATCGGCGCTTCCTTGTTGGCCAGGTTCTGCACCGACAGCGACAGCTCCAGGTTGCGGAAGCCCTTGTAGCCGATGTAGGCGCTGGCCGTCAGCCACGAGTGGACGTCGCACAGCTGCGGGTTGGCCGCCTGGAACGAGCAGGCCGTGTCCGGCGTGCTCTTGACCGAGTAGCCGCCCACGTAGTTCCAGTTGACGCTGGCATCCCACGGGCCACGATCCCAGGCCACGCCGGCGCGGCCGCGGTTCTTCGGCTGCAGGTAGTAGCCGACGTAGTCGACCGGATCGTTGCCGGGCACGTCGGTGCTCTCGTAGCTGTTCATGCGGTTGTAGCTGGCGGTCAGCGACACGCGGCCCCAGTTGCCCACGGTGAAGCTGCCGCGCGCGTCCACGTCCACGCCGCGCGTCTGCGTCGACGACAGGTTGGCGGTGATCAGGCTCAGGTGATCGAGCTTGCCGCTGACCGGATTGCGCACGATGCGGTCGGCAAACTTGGCCTCGTTCTCCAGCAGGTAACTGGCGCTGATGGTGGACAGCTCGTCGCGCCGCTTGATGTGGTAAGCGTCTACCGACAGCGACCAGCCCGGCACCGGCTCGGCCACGAAGCCCACCGTCAGGCTCCTGGACTTCTCGGCCTTGATGTCGGGATTGGCGCCGGTGGTGTAGGCCACGTAGCGTTCGCAGTCGTCGTTACCGGCGGTGAACACCGGGCAGCGCTTGGGATCGAGCACCTTGGTGTAGCCGTTGGTGTTCCCGGCGTGCAGCTCCGGCAGCGACGGCGCGCGGAAGCCTTCGGCGTAGGTGCTGCGCAAGGCCAGCTGCGGTATCGGGCTCCATTTGATGCCGGCCTTGGGCGTGAAGGCCGAGCCGAAATCGCTGTAGCGGTCGGACCGCGCGGCCAGGCTCAGCTCGACCGTCTTGAGCACCGGCGCCGACAATTCGCCATACGCGGCGGTCACGCTGCGCGAGCCGTTGGCGCCGGTCATGCCGATCAGCTGGATCGAGCCGTCGGTGAACAGCTGGTCCGGCATGGCGTCGAATTTCTCGTGGCGGTACTCGGCGCCGACCGCGATCGACAGCGGCCCACCCGGCAGCGTGAACAGCTCGCGGTTGCCGTGCACGTCGACGCTGCTGGTGCTGGTGTCGGCATGGTTGTTCAGCTCGGGATACAGGCGCGCCATCAGCGACGGATCGTTGCCGCCCGGGTTGTGCAGCAGGAAGCTGTTGCGCACCAGGCCGTCCGCGTCGAGCACGTCGTTGATCAGCACCTTGTCCTGGATGTAGCCGTGGTAGCGCGTGTCGGTCAGCGAGCGCGAGAACATGGCGGCCGCCTCCACGTCCCACTTGCCCAGCGTGCCGCGCGCGCCCAGCGTGCCGCGCATGTTGCGGCTCTCGCTGGCGATGGTGGTCGGCACGTCGTTGAACAGGTAACGCACGCCGACCGTCTTGCCCCACTTGTTCTGCGGATGGCTGGCCGGCAGCAGCAGGTAGCTGATGGTGGTGCCCGGCGCGTTGCCGTACAGGCCGTACTTGTCGACCAGGTCGTTGGTGTAGGCGCCGTAGGAGTTGGTGGCGTAGCTGTACATGCTGGACATCTGGCGGCTGCGGCTGAGCGCGGCGTCGCCGAACATTTCCCAGCCACGGCCCAGGTCGTAGGTCAGCGCGGTGTAGATGTTGTCGCGCTGGCTCTTCGATTGCAGCGTGACGGCGCTGGTGTTGTCGTTGATGCAGCGGCCGTTCAGCGGCGAGCCGGCGTCCACCAGCGCCGGGCAGTCGCCGATGATGCCGAGGAAGGTGCCGCCGGTGGTGCCGGACGCGGTGTAGGCGTTGCTGGAGAACGACGAGCGGCGGTCGGCCAGGCCGTAGCGGCGGAAGTCGGAATCCTTGGTGCGCGGACGGGCGTTGACCAACACCGGGCTGGTGTCGCGGTGGGACAGGCTCAGCAGCCAGTTGTAGCCGTCCTGCGCCAGCGTGCCCTTGCCGTAGGTCAGGCCGATGTCGCCGGTGTTGCCGTCGTGGTAGGCCGAGGTGCCGCCCGAGACCTTCAGCGCCAGCCCCTCGTAGTTCTTGCGCAGGATGATGTTGATGACGCCGCCGATGGCGTCGGCGCCGTAGATCGCCGAGGCGCCGTCCAGCAGCACCTCGATGCGCTCGACGGCGTCGACCGGGATCGAATTGGTGTCGACGAAGGAGGCCGAGCCGAAGCCGAACGGCGCCACGCGGCGGCCGTTGATCAGCGTCAGCGTCGAGCCCGCGCCCAGGCCGCGCAGCGAGATGCCGGCCGAGCCGAAGGCCTGGCCGGGCGTGCCTTCCGACGTGTAGGCGCCGCTGTTACCGGCCGGCAGGTCGCGCAGCACGTCGCTGATGGTGGCCGCGCCGGAACGGGCGATCTGCTCGGCTGTGATAACCTGCACCGCCGACGCGGTTTCCGCATCGACGCGCTTGATGCGCGAGCCGGTGATTTCCACGCGCGGCGGCGCGTCGGCGCTGACCTGGGCGGCGGCGGTCAAGGGGGCGGCGCCTGCGCACAGCAGGGCGACGGCACGAACGATGGGACGAATTTGCAACATGGACACTCCGTGACAGTTTGATGAAAGGACTTCAACTGACACGGAGTGTGTTTTGTCGGCGTGCTCAGGTCACGGACAGGACTGCTGTTTTTGTACTAAGCTGCTGGCATTCCCATGCCGCAGTGCAAACTGTGGGGCGCTGACCACGCCGGCAGCACGCCGGCGTTAGCGTTCACTAGCGCACCGCGCCGCTCAGCGCCGGCCACTGCTTGTCGCGCACCGGCCGCGCCGCCGGCGCCGCGCCGCGCCCGCCATCCTTGAGGCGGAACACGCTCACCAGCTGCGACAGCGTGGCGGCCTGGTCCTGCAAACCCTGCGCGGCCGACGCCGCCTGCTGGACCAGCTCGGCGTTCTGCTGGGTCACGGTATCCATCTGCGAAATGGCCTGGTTGACCTGCTCGATGCCTGCGCTCTGCTCGCGGCTGGCGTGGCTGATCTCGGCCATCACGCCGGCCATGCTCTGCACGCTTTCCAGCACCTCGTTCATCGTCGCGCCGGCCTCGGCCACGAGCTTGCTGCCGTTCTCCACCTGCCCGACCGATTCGCTGATCAGGTCCTTGATCTCCTTGGCCGACGCCGCCGAGCGCTGGGCCAGGTTGCGCACCTCGGTCGCCACCACCGCGAAGCCGCGTCCCTGCTCGCCGGCGCGGGCCGCCTCCACCGCCGCGTTCAGCGCCAGGATATTGGTCTGGAAGGCGATGCCGTCGATGACGGCGATGATGTCGGCGATCTTGCGCGACGAGGTGTTGATCGCGCCCATGGTGTCGACCACCTGCGCCACCACCGCGCTGCCCTTCTGCGCCACGCTCGCGGCCGAGCTGGCCAGCTGGTTGGCCTGGGCCGAGTTGTCGGCGTTGTGGCGCACGGTCGAGGTCAGCTCCTCCATCGAGGCGGCGGTCTCCTCCAGCGAGCTGGCCTGCTGCTCGGTGCGCGAGGACAGGTCCAGGTTGCCGGCCGCGATCTCGCCTGACGCGTGGGTGATCACGCCGGTGGCGCCGCGCACCTCGCCGACGATTTTCTCCAGGTTGTCGCGCATGGTGCGCATGCCGTACAGCAGGCTGGTGGTGTCGCCGGAGCGGGTCTCGACCGTCACGCCCAGGTCGCCGGCGGCGATCTGGCTGACGATGTCGGTCGCGTAGTCCGGCTCGCCGCCCAGGCTGCGCGTGATCCAGCGTGTGATCATCAGGCCGCCGGTGGCGCCGAAGGCCACGCTGCCGATCACCAGGCCCAGTATCCATACCCGCGACGAGTTGTAGCGGCGGTCGCCCTCGACCGCTTCCACCTTGCCGCCGTCAGTGTAGTAATCGACCAGCTGGTCGACCTGGCCGCGCAGCGCGACGATCAGCTTGTTCGACTCGCCGCGGATCAGCGCGCGCGCCTGGTCGTCGTTGTTGGCGCGGGCGGCGGCGCGGATCTTGCCGTCCTCCTCCATGTAGCGCGCCCACATGTCGACGAACTTGCCGTACATGGCGCGCTCCTCGGGCGAGCTGGCCAGCACCACGAACTCGTCCTGCATTTTCTTCAGGTCGACCAGGTCCTTGGCGATCACCTGGTCGTATTTGTCCATGTCAGCCACGTTGGACGAGATGATGTATTGCAGCTCGCGGGTGCGGATGCGCGCGATCTGCGACTTGATGTCCTCGATCACGCGGATGCTGGGCATCCAGCGGGAGGAAAACCGCTTGGACGTATTATTAACCTGAGCCAGTTCCCAGACGGATAAAACCCCCACCAGCACCGTGAGTGCTAATACGGCGGAGAATGCCAACCCCAGCTTTTGTCCTAGACGCAGCGAATTAAACCATTTCATTATGCTAGTCCTTCAACGTTTAATTTGATAGTAACTGGCCGCTTTGCGGACGTGGACGGCATTCATCATAGCGCAAGCGGAATCGGCCAAGCGCCGGGTATTACGGCCTTGTAGACTATTCGCAACATATTGTTTTCAAAGCATTTATTAATATCAACAGAAGAAATAATAGTTTCCTTGACTCATTAAAAACAACAGTAAACGGAATGGCATGGACTTAGAATATCCGAACTTCTTAGAAGCAACATTCGATTTAATCAAAAAGGAATTCTTATGCCCAGTTCATTCAATGCAATTAATAATGTCGCTATTACATCGGCGGACATCAACTGGGGAAGCGATTTAAATGCCATCTATGAAATATTAACCCGTCGTTTCAATGGATTTAATGAAAACGGCTTTTATGCCCACCCGGAAGAGGTGTCGCTGCGGGCCGAATTGAGCGAGGTGGGCGCGCTGGGCAGGCTGACCCGGCAGCTGCGCGGACAGGGCACGAACGGCGTGGTGCTGGGCGGTCTCGGCCTGCAAGGCCTGAGCGAGGACCGCCGCAACGCCGCCCTCTACGCGCTGACGCTAATGCTGGGCTTCCCCACCTCGACCGACCAGCGCACCGGCCGCGTGGCGTGGGACGTCAAGTCGCGCCCCGAGGCCCACAACGCCGCCCGCTTCACCACCTTTTCCGAGCGCGTCGGCAGCGCCGACATGCACACCGATTCCTCGTTCTATCCGATGCCGGAGGAACAGTTCATCCTGTACGTGGTGCAGTCGGCCGACTGCCAGGGCGGCCACTCGCTGCTGATCGACGGCGAGGCGATCTACCAGACGCTGCAGCAAACCGCGGCCGGCCAGGCCGCCTACGAGCTGCTGAGCGAAACGCCGGTGCCGTTCCGCGTGCCGGCCGTGTACGCGGCCGGCGACGCCGCCATCGAGCATTTCGTGGCGCCGGTGTTCGGCCCGCCGCGCCGCGACGGCGACCGCTTCACGCTGCGCTGGCGTTACGACGCGATCCAGAAAGGCCTGGCCGTGCGGCCCGACCTGGCCACGCCGGCGCTGGTGAACGCGCTGGCATTGCTGAACGAGGTGGCCGAGCACAGCGCGCCGCGCTTCAAGCAGCAGCTGCCCACCGACACCCTGCTGTGGGCCGACAACCACCGCGTGCTGCACGGCCGCACCACCTACACGGACGAGCGCCGCCACCTGATCCGCATCCGCATGTCGGACGTGCCCAACGCCGAGCGCATTGGCCCATCCGGCGTGGTGCGCGATTGAGCGCGGGCGCCTGCGCCGCCGCCGAGGCGGGCTTGCCGCCGGCCGAGCGCACCTGGGCCATGCTGTCGCTGATGACCGGCGTGGCGCTGGCCTCGCTGGACACGGCGATCGCCAACACCGCGCTGCCGTCGATGGCCGCGCAGCTGCACGCCACGCCGGCAGCGTCGGTGTGGATCGTCAACGCCTACCAGCTGGCGATGGTGGCCACGCTGCTGCCGTGCGCCGCGCTGGGCGAGATCGCCGGCTACCGCCGTGTCGCGCTGAGCGGGCTGGTGCTGTTCACGCTGGCCTCGCTGGGCTGCGCGCTGGCGTGGTCGCTGCCGGCGCTGGTGGCGGCGCGCCTGCTGCAGGGCCTGGGCGCGAGCGCGATGATGGCGGTCAGCACCGCGCTGATCCGCGCCATCTACCCGGCCGAGCGCCAGGGCCAGGGCTTCGGCACCAACGCGCTGGTGGTGGCGGTGGCGTTCGCGGTGGGGCCGACCGCGGCCTCGCTGATCCTGTCGCTGGCGTCGTGGCCGTGGCTGTTCGCGATCAATGTCCCGCTGGGCTTGCTGGCGCTGGGCGCGGCCAGCCAGGCGCTGCCGCAGACCCCGCGCGAAGCGCACCGGCTTGACGCGCTGGCCGCGCTGTACAACGTCGGCGCCTTCGGCCTGACGATCCTGGCGCTGGGCGACGCCGCGCACGGCAACGCGCCGCAGCGCCTGCCGGCAGAGATCGCCGGCGCGGCGCTGTGCTGGGCGCTGCTGCTGCACCGCCAGCGCGGCCACGCGGCGCCGCTGCTGCCGGTGGATCTGTTCCGCAAGCCGATGTTCGCGCTGTCGGCGCTGACGGCGTTCTGCACCTTCGCCGTGCAGAGCCTGGCCTTCGTGTCGCTGCCCTTCTTCTTCGAGCGCACGCTGGGCCGCTCGCCGATCGACACCGGCTTCCTGATCACGCCGTGGCCGGCGCTGGTTGCCGTGATGGGGCCGCTGGGCGGCTGGATGAGCGACCGCTACCCGCCCGGCACGCTGGGCGGCATCGGCCTGGCGGTGCTGAGCGGAGGCATGCTGCTGCTGGTTGCGTTGCCGGCCGACGCCTCGGCGCTCGACATCGGCTGGCGCATGGCCTTGTGCGGCGTGGGCTTCGGCTTCTTCCAGGCGCCGAACATGAAGGCCATCATGGGCAGCGCGCCGCGCGCGCGGGCGGGCAGCGCCAGCGGCATCGTCGCCACCGCCCGCCTGAGCGGCCAGGCCACCGGCGCGGCGCTGGTGGCCTACTGCTTCACGCTGTCCGATGCGCGCGGCACCGTGTACGCGCTGATGGTCGCGGCCGGCTTCGCGGCGGTGGGCGCGGTGGTGAGTTTTTCGCGCCAGCTGCTAAAACAATAAGAAGTTGTTTCAAAATGAGCGCAGCTAGGCGTGGCGCCGAAGACAGTGCGAATGCACGGCGAGGGGCCATAACGACGCTGCGGTCTTTTTGAAACGACTTCTAGTTGCCGCGCTGCTGGCGGAACTTCGCGGGCGGCGTGCCGAAGTGGCGGCTGAAGGTGCGCGACAGATGGCTGGCGTCGTGGAAACCGCAGGCCTCGGCAATGTCGGCCATCGCCCGGCCGCCGGCCAGCAGCATCGTGCGCGCCTGCTCCAGCCGCATCTTCATCAGGTAGCGGTGCGGCGGCAGGCCCAACGCCAGGTGGAACTCGCGCGAGAAATGCGCCTCGCTCATGCCGCACAGCGCCGCCAGGTCGCGGTTGCTGACGCCGGTGGCCAGGTTGGCGCCCATGTGGGTCAGCACGCGCCGCAGGCGTCCGCCGCCCAGCGTGCTGGACTGCGGCGCCGCCGCCGGCCGGCTGTAGTGTTCCAGCAGATAGCTCAGCAGCGCCACCATCAGGCCGTCGCAATACTGCGACTGCAGCGGCCCGGCCATGGCGTCGCCGTTGAGCATGCGGCGCACCAGCTCCATCACGTGGCGGTCCGAGGTGAACTGCTGGGCGCCCAGGCTCAGCGGCGTTTCGCGCAGCCCGTTCAGGTTGTCGATCAGCGCGGCCGGCACGAATAGGTTGACGATGTCGCAGCTGCTCAGCCGGCTCCACTGGCTGGCGCCGCTGGGCGGACAGATGCGGAAGCGCTCGGCCGCGATCACCCCGCCCCACACCGGCTGGCCGTGCAGCCAGATGCGGGCGTCGACCGGCTCCAGCATGATGGCGATGCGGTAGTCGTTGGGATGCGAGCTGATGGTCTGGATCATCGCGTCCGGCTGGTTGCTGGTCCAGCGCACGATCGAGGCCCGGGAACTCGGCAAGGGACCGATGCAGGTGTGCAGCGGCGTATGGACACCGCTGCGCAGGAACCAGTCTTTCAACACTTCGGTATTGTCTATCGCGGTACCCATGGCTCGTCTCGGCAAATGGCTGAGCGCCGATTATCGAGCGCGGCAGTCTTGATGTCAAATCATCAATGCGTACTGTCTCGCCCCCGCGTGGCGCGCACGCGTCGCCACTTTCCGCTTTCCTGGCATATAATTCCCGCTCCACACATGAGGACCTACCCGAAATGAACACGCTCGCTTAATCGCCCTCTACGGGCACACGTCAGATCTGCCCCTTGATTCGATTTATCGCGAGCGTACTCATGTCCATGATTCAGCTGCAAGGCCTGGGCCTTGCCTTCCCACATAAAATCTGTTTTTCCGCCTTCAATGCCACCGTCGAATGGGGGCAACGCATTGCCATTGTCGGCGACAACGGCAGCGGAAAATCGTCCCTGCTGAAACTCATCGGCGGCCTGCTCGATCCGGCGGAGGGCAGCGTGCACGCCAGTCCCGGGCTGGGCATCGGTTACCTGGCGCAGGTGCAGCACGGAGACCAACAGTTGAGCGGCGGCCAGCGCGTCAACCGCGCGCTCAGTGCCGCGCTGGCCTCGGCGACCGACCTGTTGCTGTTGGACGAGCCGACCAACCACCTCGATGCCGACAACAAGCGTTCGCTGGCGCGCATGCTCAAGGCCTTTTACGGCGCCGTGATCCTGGTGACGCACGACGAGGCTTTGATGGACCAGGTCTGCGACACGATCTGGTCGATACGCTCCGGGACCATCGAAGTCTTCACAGGAAAATATTCCGACTATCTGGCGGAACGCCAGCGGCAGCATGCCTCGCTGGAGAAGCAGCTGTCGGCCATCGCGCTCGCCAGGCAGAACACCCATCAGGCATTGATGCAGGAACAGGAACGCGCCAGCCGCGCCCGTGAACGCGGCGTGAAAAACATCGAGAACCGCAGGTGGCCGACCGTGAAGTCTCCCACCAAGCTCGGCCGTGGTAACACCACGGCGGGACGCAAGCAAGCAGAAATCAAGGAGCACAAGCTGGAACTGCTCGAACAGATGGAAGCGCTGCGTACCGATCCCGTCATCGTGCCGCGCTTTCACCTTGACGCGGCGCCATCGTCGCGCCACACCGTGCTGCAAATTTCAAACGGCGCGGCCAGCTATGCGCAGCCTGTGGTGCAAGGCATCCATCTGCACCTGGAACGCGGCGAAAGGCTGGTGCTGCAAGGCGCGAACGGCAGCGGCAAGTCCACGCTGGCGCAGGCGATCATGGGCGCGGCGGACGTGACGCGCAGCGGCGACTGGTTCACGCCGCCTCCGGACGAGATAGGCTACCTGGATCAGCACTACGCGAATATCGATCCGGACCACTCCGTCTTGCAGGCGCTGCAAAGCGTCGTCCCCACGTGGGACGCGACCGCCCTGCGCGGACATCTGAGCGATTTTTTATTTCGCCACAACGACATGGTGCACGCGCGGGTCGCGGTCCTGTCCGGTGGAGAACGCGCGCGCCTCTCGCTCGCCTGCATCGCGGCCAAGCCGCCAACGTTGTTGATCCTCGATGAAATCACCAACAACTTGGACATGCGGATGCGCCAGCATGTGATCGAGGTGGTGCGCGCCTATCCCGGCGCACTGGTGCTGATTTCTCACGACGAAAACTTCCTGCGGCAGATCGGCGTGCATCAGACTTTTCAATTGGCGGGCTGATGCATCCAGGCCGCGATCTGGTCGACCACTTCCTTTTCCTGGCCGATGTAGCCGTGATAGTGATAGCTCTCACACGGATCGCCGCTGACCGGGCCGCCGCCGGTGATCATCACCAGCTTCTTGACCGGCGCGTTTTTCAGGCCCTTCATGATCCAGTCCACCTCGTGCGGGCGGCAGATCACGCAAGCGTCGCTGGCGTGATGCACCACCAGCACCGGCAGCTTGAGCGCGGCCAGGTTCTGGGTGGGCACCGCACCCTCCTTCTTGAAGGCGGTCACGCTGGAGGTCAGCACCAGGCCGGCGATGTTGGGGTCGTCCACGCTGCCGATGGCGGCGTACGTGGCTGAGATCGTGCCGCGGCTGGTGCCGACCAGCCACACCGGCACCGGGCTCTTGCCATGCACGAAGTCCAGCGCGGCGCGCACGTCGGCCAGGTGCTTGGGATTGACGCGGTCGCTGTAGTCGAGCGCGGGCGTGTCGCTGGGCAGGCCGAAGATGGCGACGTTGTAGCCGTCGGCCAGGAACAAGGCCACGCGCCCCACCAACGCATTCTTTTCATCGATCGCTCCCCGAATGGAAAGCATGAAAATATCACAACCTTCCCGGCTAGTCGCGCTGCTCGCCCAGGTATTTTTTATAGATCGCGTTGAAGCGTCCCGAACTCTTGAGCTGCTTCAGACCCGCGTTGAAGTCGTCGCGCACGCCCTGGTCCCGGAACACCGGCCGGTAATCCATCGGATTCATCTTCACGAAGTTGTGCAGCGTGACCGGCTTGTCACGGAAGTTCCTGCTTCCCCTGAGCAGCAGGCTGAAGTACTTGTAGATGTTCTTGTCGCTGAGCGCGACGTCGTAGTGCCCGGCGTCCAGCGTCATCACCTGCAGCGATTGATTGTTCTGCTCGAAGTAGTGCCCGTCCTTCTTCACCTGGTTCAGCCAGGCCGGGTAGCGTTTCAGCGCGCCGACAAAGGCGATGACGGTCAGGCCGCGCAGGTCCGCGGGCGTCCTGATCGAGATATGCCGGGACGCCAGTGTGATGAAAACGTTATCATAAAAGACCGCGGGATCGCCGTAGAAAGCACCGGCCTTGCCCATGTCTTCGCCGAGGTCGGTCATGGCGGCGTCGACGCTGCCCATCTTGAACGCCGTGGGGATGCGGGCGAAGGGATAGTACTTCGGCTTGAGCGTGTGGCCACGGAACGCCAATGCCTCGCGCAGGATCTCGAGTTCGATGCCGGAATCGGTTTCGGGAAAACAAAAAGGCGGAATCTTCTCGCCAAACGCCATGCTCACTTCAGCGGACATCGCCAGCCCGGGACAGGCCAGGCCCAGCATCACAACGCCTTGCAGCAGAGGCGAAGCACATTTTCTAAACGACCACATACCCGCCATCTCCAGAGTCTCGTGTTGCTATCTTAACGAGTTCCCCTCTGTTTCCTCAAATTTTATTCGCCCCGTCCGGATGAAGCGTGGCATCACTTGGGGCGATTAAACCACAGCGGCGCTGAACGCCTCGGGCCGCCGCGCCAGCAGTTGGGACAGCTGTTGAAGACCCGCCCGCAAGCGTCCTTGGTCCTTGATGCTGCCCAGGGAGATCCGTATCGCATTCACGGATTCCGCGCCGGTTGCGAATGCCTCCGCCGGCGTGACCGCGATGCCCTCGCCGTCGGCCGCGCGCGCAAGCTGGGAGGAATGCCAATACGCCGGCAACTCGATCCATACATGCAGACCGTCTCCGTCGCCGCGGTAGCGCCCAGCCAGAATATCGCGGGCCATCCGGTGACGCAGGCGCGCCTCGTTGCGCACGCCTTCCATCAACCGGCCGGCCGAACCGTCGAGTATCCATTGGGTGGCGAGCGCGGCCGCGAGGGGAGCGGCCATCAGCGCAAAGGATCTTAGCGCGGCTAGGAAACGTTCGCGCTCGTGCGGGTCGCGTATCAGCACGAAGGCCACGCGCAAGCCCGGCGTCAGGCATTTCGACAGCGTCGAGATGTAACACGCCTGCTCCGGGGCGAACGTGGCGATGGGCGGCGGCGGGGCATCGGCAAGGAGCCAGTAGGGATCGTCCTCGATGATGCGTACCTGGCAATGCTTGGCTACGCCGGCGAGCTCCTCGCGGCGGCGCTCCGGCATGGTGATGGCGGTCGGGTTCTGCAATGTCGGATTGAGATAGACCAGCACGGGCTTGTGCCGGCGGCAGGCTTTCTCCAGCATCTCGGGCAGCATCCCGTGCTGGTCCGCTTCCACCGCGATGAGGTGCCGGCCGAACTGGGCCGCCGCGGCACGCAGGCCGGGATAACTCATCGGCTCCGCCAGGATGACATCGCCGGGCTCCGTCAGCGCGAGGATCAATGCGGCGATCGCCGCTTGCGCACCCGGGCAGACAACAACCTGGCGGGGGTCCAGGCGTCCGAACATCGGTTCGAGCCAGTGGGCGCCAGCCTTGCGGTCGGAATCGCTGCCCCCGGCCAGGTGGTAGGTCATCAGCAACTCGTTATCCGCCCTCATCAGGACTTGCGACAGACCCTGTTTCAACATGTCGTCGAAGTCCACGCCTTCCGGCGGTGGCGGGGTATTCATGCTCAGGTCGAGAACCGGGCTCATTTCGACTTTCGGTGCCGCGACATACGTGCCGCGCGCGCCCCTGCCCTCCAGCAGGTTGCGGCGCCTGGCCTCGTCGTACGCGCGCGTGATCGTCGTCAGGTCGACGTCCAGCCGGGCTGCCAGGTGGCGTTGCGGCGGCAGGCGGTCGCCTGGTTGCAGCGATCCGTCCATTACCGCCGCCTGCAACGCGTCGGCGATCTGCAAAAAGCGCGGCCCGCCGTGCGGGGCCATTCGCGGCAACCAGCTGGGTGAATCTTGTATGGGTTTCAACTGGGACATTATGTCTCAATGTATGGAAATTGCTTTGAAGTAGTATGCTTCAGAACGGGCAGCAATACCATCCTTGCATGGCAATGAGGTAGTGCTCCTGACGATAGACAGTATCAGTAATAGCCAGGAAATACTCAAAATGATGGATTGGATCCCGATAGTCTTCGTGACGTTCAAGGCGCTCGTGCTGGGCACGGGCATGTTCTTCGCCATCAAGTGGCACTACGATCAGGGCAGGAAGCTGGAGGAGAAGCGCGCGCTGCTGCGCGCGGGCGGCAAGGTGGCCGGCATCTTCGTGGTGTCGCTGCTGAGCCTGGGGCTCGTCACTTTCGTCCTGGTCAGGATGCTGGGCATGGACTTGAGCTTGCCTTGAGGGCCGCTGGCCTGCGAACTTGGAGATATAGATGCACGCACGCGCGCCCTCGGCGCGCGAGGCTGGGCGCTTGGCGCCCAGCAGTTGGGCGATTCGGAGAGGGCTGGGCTTGCAAGCCCAGTCCTTCGAATCTCACCGCTTCCGTCCGAAAATGCAAAAACCGCCCAGTGGGCGGTTTTTTGCGTTTTCTGGCGGAAGCGGTGAGATTCGAACTCACGAACAGTTTAACCCGTCGCTAGTTTTCAAGACTAGTGCCTTCAACCACTCGGCCACGCTTCCTAAGTGTGCAGCATTATACAGATTTCGCTTCCAACTGGGGCGCTATCCACACCCAGTTTCCCACATCGCAGCACTATTGTGCGATATCAAAAAAAGTTACAAAACCACATTACAATTGTTTTTTGAAGAACATGTTGCAATGTTGAGCTCGTCTGGATACTATACGTTTCAATAACGAAGTGAAACAGATTTTTCCATAAGAAACAATGCCTTACGGAAACTCACCGAACACCAACCCAACAACCGACGAGATCCCATGAACTTTAAATCCACCATCCTGGCAGCGGCGCTGCTGATTTCCTCCGCAGTGGCTTCGGCCAACACGGCCATCACGCTGACCCCATCGCCGACTATCGCGAATTCGTATTCCGGCACCTTCGCCGGTTATGCCACCACCAACGTCTTCGATCTGGACCTGAGCCAGTTCGCCAGCGCCAGCAATTTTGTCGGCCAGGTGTCGGCCAACTTCACCGGCGGCGCCGGCTATGACGTGACCGGTGTCAGCCTGGACGGCCATAGCTTCGCTCCGATCACCAATGTAACCTTCGGCAACAACGGCTTCGATTACTGGCTGCTGCAACTGCCAACGCTGAGCAACACCGTGCACCACATCACCGTGACCGGCACCCCACTGGTCAACACCCAGGGCTTCGTCGGTTCGTTGTCGCTGAACGTGACGCCTGTACCGGAACCAGAAACCTACGCAATGCTGATCGCCGGCCTGGGCCTGGTTGGCTTCATGGCGCGCCGCCGCAAGGCATGATGCAACGCCGGGCGCCCAGCGTCCGGTTCACGCAATAAAAAACAGACCTCGCGAGGTCTGTTTTTTTTCGCCTGCCGCACCCGCTCAGGCCGCGCGGCTGGCCTGGTCCGGCGTCCAGTTCTCGCGCAGCGCCTGCTCGAACGCGTCGGCCTCCAGCGGCCGCGAGAACAGGTAGCCCTGCACCTCGTCGCATCCCGAGTTCTTCAGGAAGGCCAGCTGCTCGACCGTCTCCACGCCTTCGGCGATCACCTTGTGCTTGAGCTGCTGGGCGATGCTGATGATGGTGTTGGCGATCGCGCAGTCGTTGGCGTCGGAAGGAATGCCGATGGTGAACGAGCGGTCGATCTTCAGCGTGTCGATCGGGAAGCGCTTCAAATAGGACAGGCTGGAATACCCGGTGCCGAAGTCGTCCAGCGACAAGGTCACGCCCAGCGCGGTGATGCGGTCCATGATGCCGATCACGCGGTCGATGTTGTTCATCAGCGTGCTCTCGGTGATTTCCAGCTCCAGCCACGACGGCTCCAGGCCGTAGCGCGTCAGCGTGTCCTGCACCCGCCCCGGCAGCGTGGAGGTGAACTCGCGCGCGGAGACGTTGACCGCCAGCCGGATCGGCGGCAGGCCGGCGTCCTTCCACAGCTTGGCCTGTGCGCAGGCCGCTTCCAGCACCCATTCGCCGACCTGCACCACCAGCCCGGTGGCTTCGGCCAGCGGGATGAACTCGGCCGGCGGCACCAGGCCGCGCACCGGATGGCGCCAGCGCACCAGCGCCTCGGCGCCGATGATCTTGCCGCTGTCGATGCTGAACTTGGGCTGGTAGTGCAGCAGCAGTTCGCCGTTGCCCAACGCGTGCCGCAGCCCCGATTCGATCCGCATGCGCTCCTGCATGCCCTGGTTCATGTCCTGGCTGTAGAAGGCGACGTGGTCGCCCTCGGCCCCGCCCTCCTGCTTGGCGCGGTACATGGCGATGTCGGCCAGTCGCAGCAGGGTCTCGGCGTCGCCGCCGTCCTGCGGGTAGACGCTGATGCCGATGCTGCCGCCCACGCGCAAATCGTGGCCGTCGATCAGGATCGGCGTGTTGAGCGTGCCCAGCAGCTTTTGCGCCACCATGCTGGCCTCGAAGTGCTGGCCGATGTCGAACAGGCCGACGGCGAATTCGTCGCCGCCCAGCCGCGCCACCAGGTCCTGGTCGCGCAGCACGGCGCGGAAGCGGCGCGCCACTTCGCACAGCAGTTCGTCGCCGATCTTGCGGCCCAGGGTGTCGTTGATCAGCTTGAATCGGTTGAGGTCGATGAACAGCACACAGCCGTGCAGCTTGCTGCGCTGGGCCACGGTCAGCGCCTGGTCGACCAGCTTGGTCAGCAGCGAGCGGTTCGGCAGGTTGGTCAGCGCGTCGTAGTAGGCCAGGTGGTGGATGCGCTCCTCCGCCATCTTGCGCTCGGTGATGTCGGTCAGGTAGGCGATCAGGCCGATGGCGCGGTCGTTGATGTCGCGCAGCGGCGAGAGCGACAGGCTGGCCCAGAACACCTCGCCCGATTTCTTTTTGCGCCGCACCTCCATCAGCCGCCCGCCCTGCTCGAGGAAGGTGTCGTCGAAGCTTTCGTCCTCGTCGTGGTACAGGAACAGGATGTTGCGCCCCACCGCTTCCACCGCGCTGTAGCCGAACAGGCGCTCAGCGCCCTTGTTCCAGCTGATGATGAAGCCGTTCATGTCCATGGTCAGCACGGACTCGTGGATGTGGTCGAGGATCTGCGCCTGGTGCTGCAGCTGCGATTCCACCTGCACGTAGGCGTGGGTGGAGCGCTGCGCCAGCGCGTGCACCTGCAGCACGCTGCCGGCCAGGTTGGCCAGGCTGGCCAGGTGTTCGCGGTCGAGCGCGCTGTACTGCGCGCGCCCGGACACCACGAAGCGGCCGAAGTATTCGTCGTCGAAGACGATGTCCTGCGTCAGGCTGGGCACGGCGTCGTCGTTGGCGGCCAGCACCTCGACCACCGGCGGCTTGAGCAGCATGGCGTGGGTGTCGGCCGGCAGGAATTCGCCCAGCGGACTGTTCATGACACTGCGCACGATGCGCCCCAGCTCCTCGGCCAGCGCCGCTCCGCGCAAGCGCAACACCGCGTCGCACAAGGCCGCGCTGTTGTTCAGGAAGTCGGAGACGGGATGCGCGACCATGGCTTAGATGTTCCTGCTGACCTGGATCGCCCAGTGGTAGGCCTGCAGCTGCGCCTGCCAGTAGGTCTCGTGCTCGATGCCGGCCCGGTCCAGCGCGGCGCGGTCGTGGCGCTCCACCAGCGCCAGCAGCTCGCCCAGCGGGCCGCCGCGGTCCAGCAGCGCCATCACCACGTCCAGGTCGAGGCTGAGCGCGGCGACGATTTCCGTCATCGGCATGCCCAGCAAGACGTCCAGCAACGAGAACACGCCGGCCACGAAGGCCATGTCCTGCTGGTCGCGTTCCCAGCCGAGCGCCTTGCTCAGCGCTTCCATCTGCGCCGCGCGCACCGCCGCCAGCGGCAGCAGCGGGTTGGCCATGCCGTCGTCCTGCTGGCGCGCGTACAGCAGCAGCTGCAGCCAGCGCTGCAGCTGGCGACGGCCCAGCACGTTGATGGCCTGGCTGAAGCTGTGGATCGGCGAACTGAGCGCGAACGCGGCAGAGTTCACCAGTTTGAGCAGGTGGTAGGACAGCGCCGGATCCTGCTTGAGCAGCACTTCCAGCTCGCGCGAGTCGGCGTCGCGCGCCAGCAGGCCCAGCAGCGCCAGCAGGCGCTTGCGCGAGGTGCCGTCGCCGGCGCTGGCGTCGTGCGAGGGATGCAGGGCGAAGTCGCCGGCGAACCAGCTGAAGCCGGCCTTGGCGCATTCGGCGATGCGCTGTTCGCTGCCCATGCCTGTGGCCAGGTGCGGGCCCGGCTGGGCCACCAGCGCCAGCACCGGCGGCAGCGTCTGCGCGGCGTCGACCATCAGCGACTTGGCGCCGCACAGCGTGGCGGCCATGCCGGCCACGCCCTCGATCATGATGCGATAGCCGGCATCGGCGTAGCCGGACAGTTTCTTTTGCACCGCGGGATCGGCGCAGGCGTCGGCCTGCACGCGCAGGATCACGCGGTTGGGCGGCAGGGTTTCCAGTTGCGACAGTTCCAGCAGCGCTGGTTGCGGCACCGGCAGGATGCAGTCGAGCGGTGCCAGGGCGGCGAACACATCGGGCGTCTTGAGCAGGGTGAGCGCGGCCTGGAAGGCGTCGCCCGAGTCGGTGGACAATTCAAAAGTCAGGGCCACCCACTCGTTGTGAGCGTTGGACACCGCTTGCAATTCCACCAGTGGAAACTCAATTACCATAGGAAAGTATTGTTATTTTCGATACGACCAGTATAGAACCAATTTATCGCGCGGGAAACATTTTCTTATATACAATTGCAGATACACAACCCGTGCAGGAATATAGCAGATATTGCCGCACAAACACGCACTGTTAGAAATTGCTTAACGGAATTAGAAGCGCCGCTCTGGTTTTACAACAGGCGGCGTTTTTCGCCTTGCTTTTTACTGCGCATGCTGGACCGCAAAACGGATCAGCTCGGCCTGCCCCTCGATGCCCAGCTTGCGCTTGATGTTGAGGCGGTGGGTTTCCACGGTGCGCACGCTGAGGTCGAGCGCGCGGGCGATCTGCTTGTTCGATTCGCCGTTGGCGATGTGGCGCAGCACCTCGTGCTCGCGCGAGGTCAGCTGGTTGTCCTGGGTGTGCGGCTGGGCCAGCTGGCGGGCCAGCGCGGCGCTGTAGTAGATGCCGCCGGACATGACGGTCTCGATCGCCACCACGATGTCCTTGCCGGGCGCGTCCTTGAGCACGTAGCCGCGCGCGCCGGCCTGGATCGCCTGCGACACGTATTCCAGCTTGTCGTGCATCGACAGGATCAGCACGGCGATGCGCGGGAACGCTTGCTTGAAGCGGGCGGTGGCCTCGATGCCGTTGGCGCCGCGCATGTTGATGTCCATCAGCACCAAGTCGATGTCGCAGCGGGCGGCCTGCTCCAGCGCCTCGGCCGCGCCGCCGGCCTCGGCCACGACCTCGAATTGCGGCATCGCCTCCAGCCGCGCGCGCAGGCCGTCGCGCACCAGGGGGTGGTCGTCGACCAGCAGGATTTTGATGGTGGCTGTCATGTCTTTAATCTTTATAAACGGTATTAACGGTATTAACGGTATTAGCTATTGTTGCCGGCGAAGGCGGTGACCACCGTGCCGTCGGCCGACGAGGCGATGTCGAAGCGGCCGCCGATGGCGTCCATGCGCTCCATCATGTTGCGCAGGCCGATGCCGCGCATCGGATGCAGCGCGATGCCCTCGGCGTCGAAGCCGTTGCCGTCGTCGCGGATGCGCAGCGTCACGCCGCCGTGCTCGCCGGTCAGCGCGATGTCGATGCGGTGGGCGCCGGCGTGGCGCTCGATGTTGGTCAGCGCCTCCTGCGCCAAGCGGAACAGCACGGTGTTGGCCACGTCCGGCAGCTCGTCGGTGACGCCGGTCGCCTCGAAGTGTACCGGGGTTCCGCTGCTGAGCGTGTACTCTTGGCCCAGGTGGTGCAGCGCGGCCGCCAGGCCCAGGTCGTCAAGGATGGCCGGGCGCAGGTTGTGCGAAATGCGGCGCACCTCGCCCATCACGTTGTTGAGCTGCTCGGCCGCGTGCTCGAAGGCCGCCTGCGCGGCCGGCTGCTGGCCGTTGCCCGCGCTCAGGCGGATGATGCCGGCCTCGATCTGCAGCTTGATCGACACCAGCCACTGGCTGATGCCGTCGTGCAGGTCGCGCGACAGCCGCGCCCGCTCCTCCTCCTGCGACTCGACCACGCGCTGGGCCAGCACCTTGAGCTTGGCGTCGGCCACGCGCAGCTCGCTGATATTGAGCGCCAGCCCGGAGCTAGCCACCGCCACCGCGGCCGCGATGGCGATCGCGGCGATCCACAGCATGGTGTTATGGATATTGCCGGACTGCTGGACGTCGATCTTGGCCAGCGCCTGGTCAACGTCGTCCAGGTAGATGCCGGTGCCCATCATCCAGCCCCATTTCGGCATCGGGATCACATAGCCCAGCTTGGCGCCGGACCTGTGGGTCGAGGGTTTGACCCAGCGGTAGCGCTCCAGCCCGCCGCCGGCGCGCGCGCGGGCCAGCAGGTTCTGGATGGTCGGCTGGCCCAGCTCGTCGCGCAGCTCAAACAGGTTCTTGCCGACCAGCTCGGGCTGGCGCGGATGCATCAGCGTGTTGCCCTGCATGTCGTAGACGAAGAAATAACCGTCGTCGCCATAGCTGAGCGAGGACAGGATGCGCTTGGCCTCGTCGCGCGTGGCCTGGTCGTCGCGGCCCGATTCGTACAGGTGGGCGATGGAGTGCGAGGCCAGCGCCACGTAGTGCCTGAGCTCGGCCTCCTTGCTGCTCAGGTAGGCCTGCTGGATGGTGTCGCGCTGCTGCTGGGCCAGCAGCACCGACTGGTGGCGCACCGCCAGCGCGATCGCGCACAGCGCCAGGATCAGCGGCGTGATGGCCAGGAATATGACTTTTTGCCGCAACTTCATGACGTGGGTCCCGAATTATTCTTCTGTAGCGCGATTCTACGCTCCCCCCGCCTGCGGCCGCTACGTAGTTATACCGAGCCATAGTGCGTAATGCTGCGCTTGCGGGGGATATCAGCTTCATGAATACTGGTCATAAGCTGCCAGAATTGAAAGCCTGGCGAAAGCTGGAGCTGGATCAGTTGAGAGCAGCACCCAAAACTTTGGAGGAAGCATGAAAACATTGCACCACACCGCGCCCCCGACCCTGGCCAGCCGCCTGGGCTGGGCCGCGCTCGCCCTGTGCGGCGCCGCGGCGCTGGGCGTCATCGCGCTCAAGCGCGGCGAATCGATCAGCGCCATCTGGATCGTCATCGCCGCGGTCTGCGTCTACCTGATCGCCTACCGCTTCTACAGCCTGTTCATCGCCGACAAGGTGCTGGGCCTGGACGCGCGCCGCATGACGCCGGCCAACAAGCTGAACGACGGCCTCGACCACGTGCCGACCAATAAGTTCGTGCTGTTCGGCCACCACTTCGCCGCCATCGCCGGCGCCGGCCCGCTGGTCGGCCCGGTGCTGGCCGCGCAGATGGGCTACCTGCCCGGCATGCTGTGGATCCTGGCCGGCGTGGTGTTTGCCGGCGCGGTGCAGGACTTCATCGTGCTGTTCATTTCCATGCGCCGCGACGGCCGCTCGCTGGGCGACCTGATCAAGTCCGAGCTGGGCCAGATCCCCGGCATGATCGCGCTGCTGGGCACCTTCATGATCATGGTCATCATCCTGGCGGTGCTGGCGCTGATCGTCGTGAAAGCGCTGACCGGTTCGCCGTGGGGCAGCTTCACCGTCATGGCCACCATCCCCATCGCGCTGTTCATGGGCGTGTACACCCGCTACATCCGCGTCGGCCGCATCGGCGAGGTGTCGGTCATCGGCTTCATCCTGCTGATGGCGGCCATCTTCGGCGGCCAGATGGTGCAGGAAAACCCGGCGCTGGCGCCGATGTTCACCTTCACCGGCACCGAGCTGACCTGGATGCTGATCGGCTACGGCTTCATCGCCTCGGTGCTGCCGGTGTGGCTGCTGCTGGCCCCGCGCGACTACCTGTCGACCTTCCTCAAGATCGGCACCATCGTCGGCCTGGCGCTGGGCATCGTGGTGGTCGCCCCGTACCTGAAAATGCCGGCCATGACCAAGTTCATCGACGGCACCGGTCCGGTCTGGGCCGGCTCGCTGTTCCCGTTCCTGTTCATCACCATCGCCTGCGGCGCCGTGTCCGGCTTCCACGCGCTGATCTCGTCGGGCACCACGCCCAAGATGATCGAGAATGAAACCCACGCCCGCTTCATCGGCTACGGCGCGATGCTGATGGAATCGTTCGTCGCCATCATGGCGCTGGTGGCCGCCTCGACCATCGAGCCGGGCGTGTACTTCGCCATGAACAGCCCGGCCGCGCTGCTGGGCACCACGGCCGAGTCCGCCGCACACGCGGTCTCGCAGATGGGCTTCTACATCACGCCGGAAATGCTGACCCAGACCGCCAAGGACGTCGGCGAGCACTCCATCATCTCGCGCGCCGGCGGCGCGCCGACCCTGGCCGTGGGCATGGCGCAGATCCTGTCGGGCGTCATCGGCGGCAAGGTCATGATGGCCTTCTGGTACCACTTCGCCATCCTGTTCGAGGCGCTGTTCATCCTGACGGCGGTCGACGCCGGCACCCGCGCCGGCCGCTTCATGCTGCAGGACTTGCTGGGCGCCTTCGTGCCGGCCATGAAGCAGACCGAGAACGTGTTCGCCAACCTGACCGCGACCGGCCTGTGCGTGGCGGCCTGGGGCTACTTCCTGTACCAGGGCGTGGTCGATCCGCTGGGTGGTATCAACACGCTGTGGCCGCTGTTCGGCATCGCCAACCAGATGCTGGCCGCGATCGCGCTGATCCTCGGCACCTGCGTGCTGTTCAAGATGAAACGCGCCAAGTACGCCTGGGTGACCATGGTGCCGACCGCGTGGCTGCTGATCTGCACGCTGACCGCCGGCTTCCAGAAAATCTTCGACGCCAATCCGAAGGTCGGCTTCCTGGCGCACGCCGCCAAGTACCAGGCAGCCTACGCCGACGGCAAGCTGCTGGCGCCGGCCAAGTCGGTGGCGCAGATGCAGCAGGTGATCTTCAACGATTACCTGGACGCGTCGCTGGCCGGCTTCTTCGTGATCGTCGTGATCAGCGTGCTGGCGTTCGGCATCCGCACCGTGATGGTGGCGCGCGCCTCGGCCAAGCCGACCGTGCAGGAAAGCCCGATGGTCCTGATGCCGACGGTGCAGTGATGCTGGGCGAGATCGCCAAGGCCGGCCGCTATCTCGGGCAAAGCATGCGCCTGATGATGGGCCTGCCCGAGTACGACACCTACGTCTCGCACCGGGAAGCCACCCATCCGGGCGAGCCGATGATGAGCTACGAGGAGTTCTTCCGCGAGCGCCAGGAAGCCCGCTACGGCGGCGCGGGCAAGCGTGGCGGTTGTTGCTGAATATGCTGCTAACTAAAAGGCCGGTTCCCCCGAACCGGCTTTTTTTATTTTGGCGGGGAACTTCCCTGCCGACCTCCGTGTCTAACTCCGCTGAGCCGCGTTGCCGGCCATTTCCGGGAGACACATGTCGCATCCTTTCTCATACCAAGAGGCGTTCGCGCGCAACATCGGCTGGCTGACACCGGCGGAACAAACGGTGCTGCGCGGCAAGCGCATCGCCATCGCCGGCATGGGCGGCGTCGGCGGCGTGCACCTGCTCACGCTGGCGCGGCTGGGCGTGGGCGCCTTCCACATCGCCGATTTCGACACCTTCGACATCGCCAACTTCAACCGCCAGGTGGGCGCCGCCATGTCCACCTTGGGCCGGCCCAAGGTCGAGGTGCTGGCCGAAATGGCGCGCGACATCAACCCGGAATTGCAGCTCACCAGCTTCCCCGGCGGCGTCAACCGCGACAACCTCGCCAGCTTCTTCGAGGGCGTGGACCTGTACGTGGACGGCCTGGATTTCTTCGCCTTCGGCGCGCGCCAAGCCACGTTTGCCGCCTGCGCGCGGCTGGGCATTCCGGCCATCACGGCGGCGCCGCTGGGCATGGGCACGGCGGTGCTGAACTTCCTGCCGGGGCACATGACGTTCGAGGAATATTTCGGCTGGGGCGAGCTGCCGGACGAGGAGAAGGCGCTGCGCTTTTTGGTCGGCCTGGCGCCGGCCGGGCTGCACGCCGGCTACCTGGTCGATCCGTCCAGCATCAACCTCAGGGAGCAGCGCGGGCCGTCCACCATCATGGGCTGCCAGCTGTGCGCCGGCGCGGCCGCCACCGAGGCGCTGAAGATCCTGCTGAACCGGGGCCCGGTCGACGCCGCGCCACGCGGCTACCATTTCGATGCCTATCGTAACAAACTGGTCCGCACCTGGCGCCCGGGCGGACATCGCCACCCGCTCCAGCGGCTGACCATGATGCTGGTCAAGCGCCGGCGCGGAGATCAATCATGAGCAAGATGGAGCAACACCTCGACGCCACGCTGGAACAGATCCTGGAGCTGGCGCGCTGGGCGCCCAGCGGCGACAACACCCAGCCGTGGCGCTTTGAAATCCTCGACGCCCGCCGCCTGATCGTGCACGGCCACGACACGCGCGACCACTGCGTCTACGACCTCGACGGCCATCCCAGCCAGATGTCGATCGGCGCGCTGCTGGAGACCATGGCCATCGCCGCCAGCGCCCACCAGCTGGAGATGCAGGCCACCCGCCACAACGAGGCGCCCGAGAGCCGTCCCACCCTCACCGTCGAGTTCACGCCGGCGCCGCTGCTGGAGCCCGACCCGCTGGCCGACGCCATCCTGCCGCGCAGCGTGCAGCGGCGCGCGCTGAGCCGGCGGCCGCTGACCCCGGCCGAGCGCTCGGCGCTGGAGGCGTCGCTGCCGCCCGGCTACGGCGTGCACTGGCTGGAGGGCGCCCGGCGGCGCGCGGCGGCGCGGCTGATGTTTCGCAACGCCAAGCTGCGCCTGACGATGCCGGAGGCGTGGCAGGTGCACAAGGCGGTGATCGAATGGAACGCCCGCTACAGCGACGACCGCATCCCCGACCAGGCGCTGGGCGTGGACGCCGCCACCGCCAGGCTGATGCGCTGGATCATGCAGCGCTGGCAGCGGGTCGAGTTCTTCAACACCTGGCTGGCCGGCACGCTGGCGCCGCGCCTGCAGATGGACCTGATCCCCGGCCTGGCCTGCGCCGCCCACTTCGTGCTGACCGCGCCGCGCCGGCCCCAGCGCGTCGACGACTACCTCGACGCCGGCCGCGCCATGCAGCGCTTCTGGCTCACCGCGACCGCGCAGGGCCTGCAGCTGCAGCCGGAGATGACGCCGCTGATCTTCGCCCGCTACGTGCGCGAGGGCCGGGTGTTTTCCGGCACGCCGGGCATGCAGCAGCGGGCCGAGGCGCTGTCGCGCCAGGGCGCGGCGCTGACCGGGCCGGCGGTGTGGGAGACGGCGGTGTGCATGGGACGCATTGGCGCCGGCAAGCCGGCCACGGCGCGCTCGCTGCGGCGGCCGCTACGCGACTTGCTGGTCGGCCCGTCGGGAAGGCGCTGAGGCGCGATCCACTGACGGCGTTCTTTACAGTGGCGTGCCGCGCTGTCCGCTCGGCGCATCCAAGTCCCTGATTCCGCGTGCTTTAGCGCCGCTGGCAGGGCTTTTGCTCAACATGCAGGCGGCTCCAATTCCGGGGACGCCATCCAGCCAGGGAGCAAAACATGAACAGTTACAAACCGGCCATGGCCGCCGCCATGATCGCCACGGCGCTGGCCCTGCCCGCCGCAGTCCACGCCGGCCCGGCGGTTGGACTGGACCCGACCGGCAACGGCGTCTACAGCAGCTATGCCGACCTGTGGACCAACGCCACCAATTCCGCGCTAGCCACCAATTTCCAGACCGCCAACACGTTTGCGCCCTTCACGCCTTACATCAGCCAGTTGCGTTCGCAGATGGTCGTCGGCACCATGGCCAACGGCGGCGCCCTCGTCACGCCCGCCGGCCTGAACACGAATTACGAACTGAGCGCCGTGGTGCGCTTCGAGGAACTGGTGGACCGCCAGACCGCCACCACCGCCCACTTCGCGCTGCCGGACAGCCAGTCGGCCGCAATGGATGTCGACCCGCTGCACGACAAGGTGCAAAACATCGCCTTCTACTTCGACCGCTTCGGGCCGGGAAATACCAGCCAGGCGGTGCCTGGCGACGGTCCCGGCACCGTGCGCTGCTACGGCGCCGGCAACACGGCGGGCTGCGGCGGCGCGGGCGACCCGGACGGCGACGGCGTCATGGTCATGTCCGGCCATTTGATCTTCAACGAAGCCAACGTCACCGCCAACGGCGACGTCACCACCGGCGCGTTCGACATCCGTTTCCAGATCGATTTTGTGGACAGCCGATATCTCGACGTCGCCACCGGCTCCGTATTCCAGAACAACGTCACCGGCGCCGCCACCATGCCTTCGACGTACTCACCGGCGACCATGTGGGACGGCACGGCGGCGAGCGGCGTGCCGCTGATGAAGTTCGACGGATCGGGCTCGTTCGCGCTGGCGCCCCTGCCGGAGCCGGCCACGCTGGCCTTGATCGGAATCGGCTTCGCCGGCGTGGCGCTGGGCCAACGGCGCAAGCTGCCGGCATGAGCCGGGATGGATAGCCGCCGTCGCCACTTCCTCAGCTGCGGCTGGCCGCGCGCTGCACCGCCGCCCCGAAGCGCTGCGCCATGTCGTAACGCTGAAACAGCTGCGCCACCTGCACCGCCGCCCCGCGCGCGGCCGGACGCTCCAGCAGGTCCAGCACGGCGCGGCGCACACCGTCCTCGTTCAAACGATCCGACCTGAGCAGCGTGCCGGCGCCCATCGCCGCCACCGCGCGCATGTTCAGGTACTGGTCCAGATTACCCGCGATTCCCAGCACCGGCACGCCGGCCGCCAGCGCCTGCTGGCTGGTGGGGCTACCGCCGTTGCAGACCACCAGCTGCGCGCGCCTCGCCGCCTCCTCGCCCGGCAGGTAGGCCGCCACGTGGGCGTTGTCCGGCGGCTCGCCCGGATCGGCCTGGCCGGCGGTGGCGGCCATCACCCGCACCGGCAGCGGCGCCAGCGCCTGCAGGATGCGCGGCAGCAGCGCGCCCTGCCCCGAGCTGCCCAGCGTGACGTACACCAGCGGCCGCTCCGCCGGCAGCGCATCCCACCAGCCGGGCGGCTCGGTGGGCGGCGACCAGGTCACCGGCCCCAGGTAGGAATGGTTGGCCGGCAGGCCGGCCGCCGGGAACATTTCGGGAATGTCGGGATACAGCACGTAGTCGGCGTCGGCATACACGCTGCGCAGGTCGTAACCCAGCGACGGCAGCCGGTAGGCGCGCCGCACGCGGTTTAGCGGCATGCTGTGCAGCGCGAACGCCAGCGGCCGCACCAGGCGGAACAGCCGGTCCGCCAGCGCGATCGGCAAGGCCCGCGCCAGCCCGATGGCCGGCACCGTGTAGCGCTGCGGCACGTAGGGACTCCAGTAGGCGTTGATCAGGCCGATGTACGGCACCTGCGCCACGCGCGCGCTGACCGACAGCGACAACCGGAAATCGCCCACCACCACGTCCGGCCGCACCGCCTGCAACAGGCGCAGATCGTCATGCACATAATTGTGCAGCGTGGCGGCGTCGTACACCGGTTTGCCCGCCGCCAGCGCCGCCAGGAAACGCGCGCTGGAAATGCTGCTCAGCGGCCAGGTGCTGAACCGGTTGCCCTGCAAAAAGGCCCCATAGCCAGGCGCGCAGGCGAAGTGCACCTCGTAGCGCTGCGGCGACAGCGTGCGCGCGAGCGCCAGCGGCCGGCCGACATGCGCCAGCGTCACCGCCTCGGCCACGAAGAGGATTTTTTTGCGTTCCATCGCGCCAGCTTGCGCCCCGGTCCACGGCGTTGTTTGAGCCGGCGCAAAGGTGCGGGCATTAGACGCACATCAAGATCGGCCGGCACTGAACGCTATATTTTTCCTATTGGCACTTATTGACCCGCTTGCCGCGCCGACGATTTCGGCGTCCACCGTTTGCTACCGCCTACAGCGATGTTCAATTTCGAACGTTCCGGACTGAGCCAGAAACTCACCATCCTTTCGGTGCTGTCCACCGGGAGCGCGCTGTTGCTGGTCTTCATCGCGTTTGCCGCCACGTCCGTGATCAGCCGCACCGACGACGAGCGCAAGCAGCTGTCCTCGCTGGCCGGCGTGATCGGCAACAACAGCGCGGCGGCGCTGCGCTACGCCGACGGCAAGCAGGCACGGCAGACGCTGGCCACGCTGGCGGTCGAGGACGAGATCCTGCAGGCCGTGCTGTACGACAGCACCGGCAAGCAACTGGCCCGCTACAAGTCCGCCGCCCTGCCAGCCGAGCAGGACGCGCCCGAGCAGTTACCGGCCGAGGACGCCGTCCAGGAAATCCGCACCTACCAGAGCGGTCGGCTGTGGGCGCCCGCGCTGCGGCTGTACCGTCCGGTGCGCGACAAGGACGAGCTGGTCGGCACCGTGATGATCGAGAGCGCGCAGACCCGCATGTGGCTGGACCTGTTCAAGAACCTGGCCGCCGCCGCCGTGGCCGCCATGCTGTCGTTCATGATGGCGCTGCTGACGGCGGCCCGCTTCAAGGGCAGCATCGCCGAGCCGGTGGGCCAGCTGATCGCCGCGGCCCAGCAGGTCAGCCGCGGCCAGCCGACGCCGCGCATCGTCCATCAGCGCAGCGACGAGCTGGGCGCGCTGACCGACAGCTTCAACGACATGCTGGCCCAGGTCGAGGCGCGCGACGGCGCGCTGGCGCAGTACCGCGACCAGCTGGAACGCCAGGTCGGCGTGCGCACCGAGCAATTGGAAAAAGCCAAGAACGCCGCCGAGGCCGCCAGCCAGGCCAAGAGCGCCTTCCTCGCCACCATGAGCCACGAGATCCGCACGCCGATGAACGGCGTGCTGGGCATGACCGAGCTGCTGCTGGCCACCCGATTGTCCGAACAGCAGCGCCACTACACCAGCATGGTCAAGCGCTCGGGCGAGCATTTGCTGGTCATCATCAACGACATCCTGGACTTCTCCAAGATCGAGGCCGGCAAGCTGACCGTCGAATACATCCACTTCAATTTCCGCGAGCTGCTCGACGACATCGACAACGTCTTCTCGCCGCAGGCCCAGGCCAAGGGCATCGAGCTGGAGCTGGCGATCGCCTACGACATCCCGGTCGCGATCTGCGGCGATCCGAACCGGCTGCGACAGGTCATCTTCAATCTGCTGGGCAACGCGATCAAGTTCACCGAGAGCGGCAAGATCACCGTCAAGGTCAACGTGGTGCAGGAGGACGCGCAAACCGTCGGCCTGCGCTTCGAGGTGCACGACACCGGCATCGGCGTCTCCAACGACGCGCGCGCCCGCATCTTCGACTCCTTCTCGCAGGCCGACGGCTCCACCACCCGCAAGCACGGCGGCACCGGCCTGGGGCTGGCGATCTCGAAACAATTGGTGGAACTGATGGGCGGCACAATAGGCGTCGACCATGCGCTAACTCAAGGATCGATCTTTTGGTTTGCCGTAAATTTTGATAAGCGTCGCATCGATGTCGACGATCCTTCTTTCCACGCCACCCAGGAATGCCGCGCTTTGATTGTCGATGAGAACCCCTCCAGCCGAGGTGAGCTGGAACAGCTGCTGGCCAGCTGGCGCGTCGCCTCCACCAGCGCCACCGCCACCGACGCCCTGCCGCGACTGCGCCAGGCGGCGGCGTCCGGCCATCCCTACGACGTGGTGCTGCTGGACATGGAACTGCCGCGCACCAGCGGCCTGGCGCTGGCCGCCGCCATCCGCGCCGAGCCCGAGCTGGCCGGCGCCCGCCTGCTGCTGCTGAGCACCGAACGCAACGCCGCCGACGGCGTCCAGCGGCGCGAAGCCGGCGTCGCGTTTCAGCTGATCAAGCCGCCGCGCGCCTGCGACCTGTTCGACTGCCTGCAAGCCCCCGCGCGCACCGCGCCGCCCGTCCCCCGCACGCCCGAGGCGCCGC